>CABVRX010000004.1 GCA_902500825.1 uncultured Nitrospira sp. | reverse complement strand
GGGCAGATCCACCGTGAACTCCGTGCCCTGTCCCTCGGCGCTCTTCACGGCGAGCCGTCCACCGCTGTCTGTCACCACGCGGTGACAGATTGCCAACCCAAGTCCTGTTCCTCCTTCATCGTGTCGCGTCGTGAAAAACGGATCAAAGATTCGTAATAACTGCTCCGCTGGGATCCCTTTGCCCGTGTCGGCGATGGTCAAGCGAACCACCGTGCCATTGACGAGCGCCCCTTTGCTCACGATGACCGTTCCGGGCAGTTCCGTACTACTGATAGAACGCGTCCGGATAGTCAATTCCCCACCGCGTGGCATTGCCTGAACGGCGTTGGTGGCGAGATTGAACAACAGCCCATGCAAGGCACGCTGGTCGCCGGCGACCGACGGAAGATCGGTTTGTAAATCGGGCGTTAGGGTAATGCGTTGTCGAGGCAGACCTGATGAAAGCAGGGACAGCACCTCGTGAATGGCGTGATTGAGATTGACGGGAGCCGACCGAAGCGGCACACACGTTTGATCCAATATCTGTCTTATGATCCCTACCATGCGGTCGACCTCGGATCGAATGACGGTAAGGTGCCGCTGTGAACTTGATAAGTGGTCGGCATGCGCAAGCATTTGCAGATGACCGGAGAGCGCATTTAAGGGATTGCCTAATTCATGCGCGACCGTCGCAGATAGCTCTCCGAGAGCCGCCAAGCGTTGATTTCGTTCAACCACAAGTCTTGCTTCGACCAGTTCGAGGTTCGCACGCTCCAACTCTTCGGTAGCGTCCGTCACCCGCTTTTGAAGCGTCTCGTTGAAATGTCGGATTTCCACAAGAAGGCGATCTTTTTCTAAGCTGGCTATACGTATGCAGGCGAGCATGCGATTGAACTGAGCCGTCACCTCTTGGATTTCGACGGGGCTCGTGATCGACACATCTCCGGATAGATCTCCGGCCTCCACAGTCCGCATGGCCATTAAAAGCCGTTGAACAGGGCGATGGATCTTGATCCGGACCAGCAGCACAAACATCAACGATGTGACAAGGACAACACCGATACCGACTATCTTGCCCAACTCTATCTCCTGCTTGATGAGATCGTCATACTCCTTAACCGAAAAAAATCCGCGCAACGCGCCGACGACCTTGCCGTCGATCGTAATCGGGGCTGTAATGCGCCAACCGCGTTCTGTCGATGATTCATCGAGCTGCATGACGGAGCGTCCGGCTTCCACCTCGGTCCTTTCCCGAAGACCCAACATTCGGGGTACCGTCTTCGGGTCGGTGGATAAAAGGAGAGAGCTGGATTCGGGCGTGAGTTCAAACACCGAAAGCCGCTTGATGCCGCTTCGGACATCACGAACGTCGTGGATCACTTCCTGGAGCTTCGCAAGGTCTCTGATTCCCCCTGCCTTGCCGATCATGGCGCCCATAAACTCGGCGATGTGGACAAACGCGACTTGTCGATTCTGCGCTCCGGCCTGATCGACAATCTCGCTTTCAAGGCGTGCAAAAACGACGATCGACAATCCAACAAGCATTGCCCCGGTGAGCGTGACCCAAGCCATGATTCCATCGAACTTGAACCATGGTTTGGACATTTCACCTCGTCGACTTTTCCTTCCCGAGTATGATCATGCCAAAGCCATACCAATGCCCATATAACGAGGCTCAATGGCATCCGATATAGCTTCGAGTGTTTCCGAAATAGAAGTCGGTGAATATCGTTCGGTTGGTTGAAAGAAGCGGTCTTGCTGTTCAGTCGCGAAACCGTACCTCTTACTTCAATATCAGGCACTTTCGATCAATGACACAAAGATACACCTTGCAATCGTGACTCATGACCGATCATGGGGTGTCGCCGATTGATTCGACAATAACCTACTTCGTCACTGAGCCACTCGCTCCGCCGATTCCCTTGTAAAAGAGCGCAATCGCACACTTCGCACCTTTTTTATGCGCTCACATTGTGACCAGGGGAGTCAAACCGTCTAGAGCGATCGCAGACTGTTCTCAGAGATCGGTGCTTCTTTGCGCACCACTAGCGGCATATAAAACCAGGTAGTGCATAGGGTCGGCTGTAATTCATGTTGTTGACCGATATCTCAAGGGCATGGGGAAGCAAGGATGCGGGAAAAACCCCAGCACAATCACAAAGATATTGGATAAAGCCGTAATTCATGAAGTAGCCCTTCTTGTCATTCGGCTACCTTTGGCACACTGTGTCATTTTGCCATACTTCATTCTCAATTTTGACTTCCTACCTTGTGTAATAAAGAGTCACATGTTGACTGTCTGGCATGCCAGGCAAACACCTTGCTAAGCATCTTACCCATGAACCATGGCTTAAGATTTCCGGATCCATCGCATCGTCGATTTAGGAGCACTCTTTTAGAGAGCGATTAGGAGTTTTCTCGTATGAATAAGCTCGTCCAGATTGCCTTAGCAAAACCCTATACTTTCGTGGTGTTGGCCATCCTCATCCTAGTGTTCGGGACGATGGCCGTATTCGAAGCGCCGACCGATGTCTTTCCAAATATCCAGATGCCTGTCAGCTCTGTCGTCTGGCTCTACGATGGATTGATGCCGCAAGAGACCGAAGGGCGAGTCACACGTGTCTTTGAACAGATGTTGACTCAGACGGTCGAAGGCATCAAGACCATCGTGAGCACTTCGTACTTCGGCCACTCCATCATCAATATATTTCTTCAGGACGGAGTTGATCTGGCCGGCAGCGAAGCCGATATCGTCGGGATCTCGCAGACCTCCGTCAAAGCGCTCCCGCCGGATGTTGCTGCGCCCATGGTCATGCGGTTGTTCCCCTCCCAAGTGCCCGTAGCAGTCTTACAAGTTGAATCCGATGTGCAGACACCGGCGGAGCTTTACAATCTCTGCGTCATGCGAATCCGCCCCATGCTCGTCACGATACCCGGTGCGATCCTGCCGCATCCCTACGGTGGTCAGGACATGCAGGTCATGATCAATGTTGATCAGGATAAGCTGCTGGCACGTAACCTCACCACGGAGGATGTGCATCAAGCTATCGAGAAGCAGAATCTCGTGTTACCCGGCGGAGACATGAAGATCAAGGAGACCGACTGGCTTGTCCTGACGAACGCCTCTCCGTTGAAGATTGAAGAGTTCGACGACATTCCAATCAAGCGAGACGGCAACTCTTTCATCCATCTCCGCGATGTCGCCACGGTTCGACTTGCCGGTCGAGTGCAGACGAACTCTGTGTTGGTCGACGGCAAGCAGGCCGTCATTGTGGTCGTCATGAAGAGCAGTGAGGCTTCGACCATTGATATCGTGGACGGAATCAAAAAAATGATTCCACGCATCCAGGAGGTCGTGCCTGCCGATGTGAAAGTAAGTCTCATCAGCGATTCCTCGGAATTCGTCAGAGATGCCATTGCTGATGTGCTGCACGAAATGATCATTGCAGCTGCGCTGGTCGGCTTCATCGTGCTGCTGATGCTCGGCTCCTGGCGGCCGACAGTCATCGTTCTCACCTCGATCCCGCTCTCAATCCTCTGCTCTCTCATCGGCCTCCATCTATTGGAGGAATCGATCAATATTATGACTCTAGGTGGATTGGCATTGGCTGTCGGCATTCTCGTCGATAACGCCGCAGTCATGATCGAGAATATCGACACCCACCTCGCCATGGGTAAACCGCTGGAGGAGGCAATCATCGATGCCGCCAATCAGATCATTCTTCCCACGTTCGTTGCCACACTTGCCATCACGATTGTATGGGTTCCACTGTTCCATTTGAGCGGGATTGCCGGATGGGTGTTCCCAGCGATGGCCGAGGCGGTTGTCTTTGCGATGCTGGCCTCCTTTATCTTGACCTACACCCTCGTGCCGACGATGGCGAAGTACATTCTGAAAGCTCATCACGCGACCGGGTCGGAGGGTGGTGTCTTTGCTCGTTTCCAACAAGGGTTCCAGGCTGCCTTCGACCGCTTCCGTGATGGCTACGCCAAACAGCTCGAACAAGTGGTTGCCCATCGCGTGGGCTTCGTCGCTATCTCTACGGTGTTCGCGTTGGCATCGCTCGTGCTGCTTTACTTCAACGGGCAGGAGTTTTTTCCTCAGATCAAGGGGGGATTGTTGCAGATGCACATGCGGGCGCCGCTCGGGTTGCGGATCGAGGCGGCAGGGCGTGTTGCTTCCCGCGTCTCAGACGACATCAGGGGGATGTTGCCCGGTAACGTCGAAACGATCGTCAGCAATTGCGGTCTGCCGGTCGGAGCGCATAACCTCGCCTTCATTCCATCGCCGACGATCGGCACTCAGGATTGCGATCTGACCATCACGTTGAAGGATCTCAGGTCACCGGTGTGGGAGTATCGGAAGATTCTTCGTCAACGTTTGACGGAGCGCTATCCAGGAACTGAATTTACATTTCAGCCGGCGGATCTGACCGACAAGATTCTCAATTTCGGTTCGCTCGCACCAATCGACCTGCAAATCAACGGGCCGGATCTGTATGCCAATTATGCGTACGCGCAAAAATTGGCGGGCAAGTTTCGCCAGATCCCCGGCTCTGCCGACGTGTATATCTATCAAACGATGTTTCAGCCGACCATCCTGGTCGAAGGTGATCGAAGATTCGCGCTCGGGTTGAATCTGAACCAGAGGGATTTCGGTTTCAATATGCTCCTGGCAACCGCCGGCAGCCAGCAGATCGATCAGAAATATTGGCTCGACCGTTCGACACAACAGTCTTACCGGCTTAATGTCTATACGCCTCAGCCACAGCTGACAAGCATCAAAGATCTTCAGACCATCCCAGTCGCTCCGGAAGACCGTGATCGTGGGGAAGGTGCGGGAACCGGCGTGCAATTGCTCGGCAATATGACCAACCTCTCCTTGATCGGAACACCGGGGGTGGTGACACACCGGAATCTCTTGCCGATGATCGATGTATTGGTGTCAGCGGAGGGACGGGATCTTGGTGGTGTGCTGGCGGATGTCCGGAATGTAGCGGAGAGCATGAAAGATGAGCTGCCGCGCGGGGCGGAAGTTGAGATCCACGGCCAATCCGAAGTCATGCACGATGCATTTGTCGAACTCGGTGGCGGTCTTCTTATCGCCATCTTGCTGGTTTATCTATTGATCGTCGTCAATTTTCAGTCCTGGCTCGATCCCTTCATCATCATTACAGCGTTGGTGGGCGCGTTTGCAGGTATTGCATGGTCACTCTTCGTGACCAAAACGTATATTTCCGTGCCGGCGATGACAGGGGCCATCATGACGATGGGTACAGCCACCGCTAATTCAATCTTGCTTGTCGCATACGCCCGCGAACGGCTTGCCGTCCATGGTGACGCGCTGCGAGCAGCGGTGGAGGCGGGCAAGGGGCGTATTCGTCCGGTCCTCATGACCGCTGCCGCGATGATCATCGGCATGCTTCCGATGGCAATGGCAAATTCCCAGAATGCGCCGCTGGGTCGAGCCGTCATGGGAGGATTGACAGTTGCGACCCTCTTTACACTGTTCTTTGTTCCCTGCGTCTACGCCATCATCTACAGCCGTCGAGCTGTTCATCAAAAGGAGCTTGTTTAACATGAACAACTTGAGCAAAAAAGGTCTTCTGATTCTAGTCGTCGTTGTGGGACTCGCGACTCTCGGTTACCGGTTGAGCGAGAACCAGCAAGAAGCCGTCGCGTTGCAGACAGACACCCTGCAAAGCGCCATAACCCCTGTGGCCCTCACGTCAGCAAGGCGGTCAGAGCCGACCGATACCATTACGCTGCCCGGTACTGTTGAGGGTTGGTATGAGGCACCCATCTATGCGCGTGTCGAAGGCTATGTGAAAGCGTGGCATAAGGACTACGGGGATAATGTGAAGAAAGGTGACGTCCTCGCCGAACTCAACACCCCGGACCTCGATGCAGATTACAAGCAGGCGATTGCGGATCTGCAATCCGAACGTGCTAGGAACCAGCTGGCTCAACTGACCGCCACGCGCTACGTGGCTATGCGGGAACATCAAGCGCTCTCCGAGCAAGCCATCTCAGTGCAGCTCGCAGAGGCGCAGGCCCAGGCAGCGAAGGTCTCGGCAGCTGAACAAAAGGTCAAGAACATTGAGGCCTTCATTGGGTTTAAAAATATCACGGCCCCCTTCGATGGAGTCGTGATTCAGCGGAACATCAATGTCGGTGATTTGGTGTCGAAAGAGGGCAGCATCAACACCACCAATGCAAAAAACAATTTGTTTACCGTTGCCGTGGTGGATAAATTGCGACTCTTTGTGAACGTGCCGACACGTTTCGGCCCCTTTCTCAATCCAGGAATGACGGCTGATGTCACCGTACCGCAGATTCCCAACCGTCATTTCACGTTCAATTTTCTGACCGTGGCGAAGGGATTTGATGTGAATACACGCACGGCGGTCACAGTCTTTACTGTAGACAACAAGGACCGAGCACTCTGGCCAGGCTCTTATGCCACTGTTCGTCTGACTGCTTCGGTAGAATCAGGCGTGACGACGATTCCGACGAGTGCGTTGGTATTTCAGGAACACGGTACGCAGGTGGCCGTTGTGACAGAGGACGAACGGGTTCACTTTAAACCGATAGAGGTCAGCAAAATCCTCGACAACGTCATTGAAGTCACGTCGGGCATCTCCAACGACGACAAAATCATAAACAATCCAAGTGCGGCGTTGCTCGAAGGGGACAAGGTGCGAATCGTCACACCCGCAGCCGGATATGACATCATGAATCCAAAAGAGAAAGCACCGGAGACGGCTGCCTTGAAGAAATAGTCGTCGAAGTCCCTTTTCTAACATTACTAATAAACGGACAGGATTATTATGACGGGTAACCCCGATCGATACCGGTTTGCAAACAGACGGACAATGCCATCTATCCGGCCTGCCTGGTTATGGCGAAGCGGCCTCTTGTTGGCGATCTTGAATCTGTCGGCTTGCGGTTGGTTCCCAGCGGTTAATCTGGCACCTAAGTATGAGCCTCCGCAATACGTCGTTCCTGACTCGTGGCATGGGTCGAGTCCCTTTGTGGAGGCGAAACCAGCCGATGGAACGCTCCGTCCGGATTGGTGGAAACTGTATAACGATCCAGTGCTGGACAAGCTCATCGAACAAGCCATGGCGGCGAATCCGGATCTGCAAGCGGCCGCTGAACGGTTTGTCCAAGCCCGCGATATCATGATGGCGGCCCGATCTCAGTACTTCCCCCACATCGGCTTAGAGATGGGCGCGTCTCACAGGAGACAATCATTCGATCGGATCTTTCGTCCTGAAAACAGTCCGCTTCAGTCAAGCACCGTGGATCCAGGAGGCATTGCATCCTGGGAGCCTGACTTTTGGTCGGCCCTCCGCAATGCCGCACAGGCGGAGGTCTATCGCGCCGAGGAACGTGCCGCCGAATATGGGCTCGCGAGGTTGAGCCTGCAAGCCGAGATCGCGGCGAACTATTTCATCGTGCGTGGTTTCGACGCCCAGACGGCGATCTATAAGCAATCAATCGATCTCTATAAAAATACGCTCAATGTCGTCCAAACTCAGTTCGCCGGTAAGATCGCCTCGGCACTCGACGTGGCTCGTGTCGAATCATTGCTCTACGGCACAGAGACACGATTGGCGAGAATTGAAGGTCAACGTCAGGTGGCTGAACAGGCGATTGCCGTCCTGCTCAATTTAACGCCGGACAGTTTCACGATTGAGTCGGTGGATGAGCTCCGGGTGGCGAAATTTGCAATTCCTGGAACTATTCCGTCCACTCTGCTCGAGCGTCGCCCCGACATCGCCATGATGGAGCGGCGGATGGCCGAGGCAAACCGCGTCATTGGAATTGCTCGGGCCGCCTTTTTCCCCAACGTCTCGTTCCGACTGGATGGAGGACTTGAAGAGAAAGGCCTGGATCTGCTCAAGATCGCCAACAGTTTCTGGTCCTACGGCGCGACCTTTTCAGTGCCGCTGTTCCAGGCAGGGTACCGGCGCGCTCAATTGCAACAGGCCTGGTCAGCCTATCGTGAGACGGAAGACCTCTACCGGTCCACCGTACTCAAAGCCTTTCGTGAAGTGACGAACAATTTGACTCTCACGAACCGTCTGACGGTTGCCGGAGAAAGACAGGATGCTGCGGTCGGAGCAAATTTCAAAACGCAAAATCTCACGATGCAACTCTATCGGGGCGGCCTAGCCAACAGTCTTGAAGTGATTTATGCCCAGCTCGCCACCCTTGAAGCTCGCATCAGCTCGGTGGAAATCAAGACGGAATTGCTGAAGTCTACCGTCGAACTCGTTCGCGCGTTTGGCGGGGGATGGGACCGTGGCCAACTCCCATCCGATGATCAGATACAGCCTTTCGATATTTTCCAATATTCCGATCTCGACAAGCCGAAACCGGTGGGAGGAATCGACGTCAATACCGGTGAATCGTCGAAACCCTACAATGACCTGACGAAACCTCATGGCCCCTGATAATCATCAGCAAGCTGTGAGCGCATTTTCATTCATACCATGGGGGGTGCCTAGCCGTATTTTGGCTTCAGGGACTGTATGTAGAGTAAGGATGACCCTTAGTGCCTACTTTCTGGCCAGTCCGCCGGATATGCTAAGCCTGAAGAGGAAACCATGAAATGGATCGCTCCGTTAACAGTAATCCCAATGATTGTTCTAACTTGGTTCACGCCGAGAGGCGACGCAGCAGACGTACCTGGCGTTCCCCCGGAAACCGTTGCAGGTTATATACACGCCGTTATTGAAACCCACCGTGACTTCTATGCGACTCATGTCGTCGAACGCTTAGAGGAGCAGGGAGAAACCAAAGCGGACGGAGAATGGCGCAGCCAGAAGAAAACCATACCGTTACCGGTTCAGGTTATTAATGAAACAAGCCAGATGTTCTCCGCAAAAGCCACGGGGATCCGTTACCGATTGATCAGTCTGTGGCCCATAAATAAAAACAATGGCCCTCGCGATCAACTGGATAAGAACGGCCTGGAAGCCGTGGCCGTAAGACCGGAACAGCCTGTTACTCGTATGGTCAAGATCGATGATCAAACACATTTTCGCGCAATTTATGCCGACAAGGCCGTCAGGCAGGCCTGCGTGGCTTGCCATAACAGCCATCCCAACAGTCCTAAAAAAGATTTTCAGGTAGGTGACATTATGGGTGGCTTGGTCATTGAATTCCCGCTGGGCAAGCAGTGATTATTCATTAACGATCAACGCAGATTTTCGTGACTATCACGTTGAACGATGTACGCTATAAAGACAGTTCCCCTGGGTAGAGGTTGAAACGGTTGCCGACATGGTGTGAATCAAAGCCATCGAAACAGACTTTGATAAGACCCTATAGTGACTAGGGATTGATATCCACGCGAAAAATAGCCATTTATATAATAATACTAACGAGACGATCTTGACCATCCTGGTCTAGATCGTGGTTTGCCGGCATAGGGAATACAGATTCTTGAAACCGCTCCAGGAAATGAAAGTGCCGGGCATTGCCTATTGCCGACAGACTGGCTGTTTCAACATACGTTCTGTTTGTCAAACGTGGGGCCTGGACCGCGTTGAGAAGAGAGGGATGGTGCGCACATGAGAACGCTCATCATTGTGGCACGGGACTCGATGCTTAATGACTTGGAGGAGCTCCTACAACGTAATGATGTCAAGGCCTACACCATCATGAGCAACGTGATGGGGAAGGGCGTCAGCGGGAGAGTATTTGGGACCTTTCTCAACCCTGACACGAATGCGATCATTTTTGCGGTCCTTTCACCAGAACAGGCCGCCAAAGCGGTCAGTGCCCTGCAAGCTCTGCATACCGCACGGAAAGCGGTTTCACAGGACACCCCGATTCCGCTCAAGGTCTTTTCCTTCCCCTGCGAAGAACATGTGTAAGAGGTTCCACGCTGCTCTGTGTATTCAGAGCAGCAACTGGTCCGGCTTCGTGAGACGATCCGGCGGTGTTTGAAGGCGAGCCTGGTCGAAGGACTCGCAGTTAGGGTTTAGTGCCTTTCTTTCCGAAGTATTCCTGTCGGCTGACCGCGACATCGGCGACGAGCATGAAGCCTGAATGCCGCTCGAAGAGCGGCCGGAGGCCGGCGAGAATGGGCTCGACTTTTTCTTCCGGCACGATCGTCATGATGATTTCAAGGCTTTCCTGTTCGCTGAACATGAAGTGTGCCTCTCGCACGCCATGATGCCCTTTCCCTGAGATATTGCCGATTATCGTGTAGCCGGTCGCTTTCACTCGATCCAACAGATCGGTGACGAACGAGCGGTGCTCCCCCGCGACGATCACGCGAATTTCCTTCATCGGATGCAAGATCAAACTCATCGGGTGTCTCCTTATCTCGGCCTGTTTTCGATGCGCCCCGGCTTGGACGCCGTTTCTAAGGTATCATGATCCCGTCCCACGTCTCATCGGGACGATAGCGATACCAAACCCGTTCTTCAGGGTCGAATACGATCAGATGCACCCATTCGTTATGGTAATAGTGCTGAAGCACCTCATGCCGCGCAATCAATTTCTCGATTCTGCTCCGTGGGGCTTCAATGATTGTCAGCAGCCGCATCGGCTCGTGGTAGGCTCCTTCGCCGCTCATGACTGTTTGTCGCGCCAATCCAAGACGGAGATCGCTCCAGGGACCGGACATGATCCCCAACCGACCGACCACATTATGGTAAATCTTGCTCCCGCTGCCGTACACCTCATTATCGACAGCGGAAAAATAATGTTCCATGTTGATCCACTGCGCCACGACCTGTGGCGCCGTGAGCAGCACTTCGAGTAGTCGGTTGCTCGGGTCCTCGCGATAATCGTACGAATGCAGGAAGACGCGCCCACCCAAGTCCAGTCCTTTCGTCAGTTCCCGCCGTGCGATCAGGAACGTCGTATTGTTCGACAGGCCCCACTCCGGTCTGACTTGGCTCCAGTCCACGCTCCTCCTGCGGACATGCGCCTCGGCTTGTGCCTCCTTGAGAACTTGCGGAATCTCGGGGAAGCGCGCACAGCGTTCTTGACTGGTAAGCGCGGAGGCTCTCTTGAGATCTTTTTGGAGGCGGGCCAAATCCCCGTGGTGAGTCGGTGGGACGTCTACGAGATCAAACAGCTGTATGGCATCGGTCGTCGTGTCCATTTGACCGGCGAGAAAATGCGTGTCGGATGGGATGGCGATCCCCAGTTTGGCGATGCGCTCGCGGACCTTGGGATTGTTCGCCATCATCGCCAGGACGCGGGCGTTGGGCTTGCCTTCATTGCCGCCGCAGGCCCCGCAATCCAGCGCGGATTCATACGGATTGTTGTCCGACGTGCTCCCGTGGGCGCAGAAGAGAATGAGTCTCGCGAAGTTCTTGGTGAGTCCCATCATCCGGAGCGCGGTGTCGACGGTCAGGACTTGTTCTTCCAAGGTGAAGCCGGTCCTGGTGAGCCGTTCTCTGTGCCGTGATGCGGATCGCGGTGTGAGATCATATTGCCGTCGCAGGGTGTCGACAAACGCGTTGATCGTTTCCGACTTGAGTCCGGCCCGTTCGATTTCTTCGGGGGCGATCGGCGGCTCCGGGTCTCCTTCCAATGTCAGAGCGCGCTGGCGCAAACCTTCGACGAGTGCTGGCGTGATACGGGAACTGCGGAGCCCGAGATGCTCGTGCAAGGCTGCCCTGATCGCGGCTTGTTGTTCCGCTTCGAGCATCTCGGCGGTTTCACGCGGCGCTAGCTTGCCTATCGTCAGCGTGGTGGCTAGAGACGGAACAAAAAGGCGACGCCACCAGGCGGTCCATCGATGATAGAGCGCTGGGATTAATGTCTTGCCGAAAATCGGCAGGCCGTAAAACCAGCCAAGCGATTCCACCATGACATAGGGAGTCACGACGTTTTCTTTTAGATCGTGCAAGAGCGTATGACCCGCATGCATCCATTTGGCCCGCGCTGCGTGCAGCGAGACCGCCTGATCGAGATAGCTGCGCGGAATTTCTCGCACCTCGTTCTTCGCCCGCATGATCACCGGGAACTGTTCCGTATCATGTTCCTTTCCCCAGGCTCGATAGCGGATAAATGCGACAAAGAAGCCGGCGAAGCCATAGGTCTCATGGAGGCCGACCGATTCAAGATGGCGACGGAACGGTTCAGAGCGCACGTCGATGCAGTAGACCGACTGTGAGGACGGGCGCGCCGTTTCAGGGAGAGCGGCGTGCTCGGTACGCACGCGCAAGCGTCGTAACAACTGTTCCTGATAGCCGGCTTCTAGGGCCTTGAGCCACACCGGTCCATGACTCGATTCTGGGAAAGCCTCCATCCAGTCGACGACTTGCTTGAGGTCCGCGGGAGCGCTCTCAACGAGTGCGGTGGCATCAATGTTCAACGAATGGGCCAGGGTAAGGAGCCGTCGCGAGGCTCCTCGACGAACGGCCGCTTGCAGCCGGGGAATGACTTCGGCACGGTACCGTGTCAGGATACTGTTCCAGCTTTGCCCTTTCCGATGCGAGAGCCGGTCGACTTCTTCGGCGTAGAGGGCGGGTAACCGTCCGGCCACCCGTTGGCGTCGAAGATAATATTCTTCGGGATAATCGCGCATGTAGGCCATCACGGCCTCATATCGACCGTCGATGTCGAGATGCTCCTTGCAGGCCTGTTGAACCAGTTCACGCGCGTACCAGAGACGAATCGCCAGAAACTTCACCAGGCCGACCGGGTACGCTTGCTGCCAGGGATAATCACGTTCTTCTCCACGCCACTTGATGAAGCCGGCCCAGCCGGGCAGCGCGGTCAATTGTAACGATAAGTAATCTTGTAGGAGTTCAGAGGGAATCCCCAGTGCAGTCAGGCTTTCGAGAAGCGCATCTTCGGGATAGTCCGGCAACCGGGCGACCTTCCTACAACTGTCTTTTATTCCACAGGGCGACCATTCGTGGGAGGCCATGGCCTTCCAGGCATCATAGAGACCCTTTTCACGACCCGGCATCGTCCATGTGGCATGACCTTCGTCCAGGAAGGCTCCGCACCACTTGATCATTTGCTCGTTGATCTGCTGGACGATTTGTGTGCCGAGCGTGTCGTCGCACCAGTGCGAGAGCGTGAGCCATCGACAGAGTCCGGCTTGATTCTCATCCACGACTTTTCGGATTCGATCGTCCAGTGAAAAAGGGACAAGTATGGATTCCAGCTTACGGGCCAGCGCATCGATCAACAGCCTATCGGGATCTTCCAGTTGGTCGTCAAGCGGTTCCATGGCCGGAGCACACAGTCCCTCAGCCAGACAGGCGCGCAACACCGAGCCGTGCGTGACCGTGTGCGATCCGATGGCCGCATGCTTATCGATGACAAACGGTTTCAGAGCGTTGTCAAGATCATGCGGCTGTATCCTGCCGGCCTTCAGATACTCACGATATAAATGGTTGGGAAGATAGCCGTTACCGCCCAGAAACTGCTTCCCGCGCTTGACGGCTTCTTCGAAGGGTAGATATTCGATGCTGTGCAGTGGATTGTGGTGGACGAAGGTCCGCATCGGCCAGTACTGCGCAATGACTTCCCCCGCAAGGCGGACGACCCCGCGCAATTCCATTCGCTTGGATTCAATGTCGGTCAGGTGTTCTAGCGGTTCCATGCGAGAGGTCGCTCCATGGCGGTGATCTTATTCGGAGCCTGACTCGTCGCATACAAACTGGTCGGAGCCAAGCCAAGAGCCAACAGGGCCAACACTACGATCAACAGCGACGTAAATTCCGGATACCGGAGATCGGCATAGCGTAAATCCGCTCGGCGAACGCCGAAGAGTAACTGTTGCACCATCTGCATGATGTACCACGAGGCGGCAAGCCAGGCCGTCAGCGCGATGAACAGGCCGATTGTTGAAGACGGTGGGGTGGTCAGCAGCAACCCCATAAACCCCGCGAACACCCCGAATGGTGGGATCCCCATCGCAGCAAGACCCAACAGAGAAAACAGGACCGCATATTTCGGCATCGCCGCGGCCAGGCCGCTGATGGCCTGCGGATCCACGTCGTCACCATATCTCGTGCGGATCACCTGCCAGGCAATCAACAGACCCCCGGTCGCAAGACCGACTGCTCCGGCCAGCACGGCTGCGCGCGGTGTCGCCGTGTGAGCTCCCGCCACAAACCACCAAAGGATCGAAAAGAACGAAACGCTGCCGTAGCCGACCAAGAGACGGACACGTGACTGGGCCAATGCCTTGATCGCGCCGTACAGCGAGCTCACCAGGGCCAACAGACTCACGACCGCCACGAATTCATTCGGCATCGTCGGCATGGCCGTCGCCAGTCCGTGAAGACCGAGCACGGGCAGCAGCAATACAATGAACGGCGGCAAACTACCAGGCAGTCTCGTCAGCGCCGTGAGGTACCCGTCATGAAAGGGCATGAGCGGCAACAAGACGGCATAGGTCGCTAAGGAGGCGACCGATGAGATGGGCGGTCCAGCTGCGAGAGAGAAGCCCGCGCCGACGACACCGACTCCGAAAGATCCGATGCCCCACCAAGAAATCGGCCAGAGTGTGGTGTGGTGACGGTACAAGAGGAACATGATGATCAGCATCAGCAAGACCAGGCACAGCAGGCCGAACGGATTCCCGCCAGTGAGCGCGCCCATTCCCAATCCGAGAAAGACCAACGTCATGGTCCAGGAGAGCCGGTGGTTTTCATGAACCGGTTGGCCTAATGCGGACACCACGGCTGCGAGCGGCAGTAAATAGAGCGGTAAAAAACCATCAGGCGGAGTCGGAAGCCGGTTGGCGACTCCGACGATCGCCGCAAGGCTGATGACCGAGCAGACGATCGCCACCGTCCTTACCCGAGAGGGATCGGACCAACAGGCCAGGCAGACGAGCGACCCTACGAACGGAATCACGACGAACAGGCACGGGATGAACAGGTCCGTCATCGAGACCACCCGCGTTCCAGCTTGTCGATCCGGTGAACCACTTTCGCGGTCATCGAGCCGATCAATTGATAGAGCTCATCGGCATAGATCCGATTCAAGAACACGGTATAGAGGCGAACTCTGAGACCGTGGATCCAGGTCGGAACTCGGACCGTCCGGCCATGGGCATACATATACAGGTACGTCCAGCCGAGGATCGTCATGAGCGCGGCCATCACGACAATGAGGTCGAAGAGCCAGTCCGGGAGATCAGCGGTTTTGAAATACGACGCCACCTCGTCCGGGTTGGGGTAGAGGAATGCTGTGAACGACTCCACGGCAAACAGGTAGACGAACACGGTGAACAGGAGCGTCAGCAACATGGCAGAGGAGACCTTCCATGACGCCACAGCGCGAAGTCGTGTGAGCGTCAAGATCGCTTGAGACGATGTGATCCAGATGAAAAAGAGGATAATGACGGTCCCCTGGGATTCGAGCAGGGGGATGCGTAGGATCCCATGTGTGGCGAGCAGAATGAGGAAAGGAATGAAGAGCGTGGTGATGAATCCGGTCGACCAGGTCAGGCGAGAGAATCCTGCCTCGACATCCTCATGGTCCACGCGGGGGAAATGCGGTTCCTGCCGCGCCTTATGAATGACATTTCCGCAATTGAGGAAGACCGTGGCCTTGAAGAGACCGTGAGCGATCAGATGGAACACGGCGAGCGAAAAGGCTCCCAAGCCGCATTCCATGATCATGTAGCCCATCTGCCCGATCGTGGAGAAGCCGAGCGTCTTTTTGATGTCGTTTTGCGCCAGCATCATCGTTGCGCCAAGGGCGGCCGTCAGTGTCCCGATGACAAAGGCGGCGTGCAGGGTGGTCGAGCTCATCCCGAAGAGCGGAGCGAGGCGGTTGATGAGAAAGCCTCCGGCGTTGATGATACCGGCATGCAGTAATGCGTGGACCGGCGTGGGAGCGAAGAGCGATCCCGGCAGCCACAGATGCAGAGGAAACTGGGCTGATTTGCCCATCGCGCCGATAAAAAGGAGGAAGGTCACAGCCGTTGTGCCGCTGATGTCCATCCCAGGCAGGATCGAAAGAGTCATGGGCGTGGCAGCCGCTCTCGCAAACAGCTCGTGGAATTCGAGGGTGCCGTAGAGTTGATAGGCGAGAACAATGCCGGCAAGAAACGCGGTGTCGGCAACACGCAACAGCGTAAACGTCTTGAACGCGCCCGCCAGTGTTGCCGGGTGGCCATGGTTGTGTGCGAGCACGTAGAGCAGGTAGCTGAGGAGCTGCCAAAAGAGAAACAGCATCATGAGGTTCCCGCTCGAAACCATGCAGATCAACACGAAATCGGTCAGACAAATCAACGCCAGATATCGGCGCGCATGACCATCCTGATACATGTAGCTCGTTGAATAGCAGTAAATGATGGTGCTGACGCCCGTGATCAAGGTCATCATGACTGCGCTCAGCCGGTCGACATAGAAACCGATGGGAATAATGAAGGATGCGACGGAGGCAGGATCGTAGAGCCGAACGGTGACGGGACCCTGCGATGTGACCAGGACCAGCGTGCCGATGGAGCCTAGAAATGCCAGGCCGATGGGATAGGCAGCCGCCTTTGCACGAGTGAATCGCGGCGTCTCACCACCGCTCGTTACGATACCCGCAGCGGCCAAGAGGAGAAGTGGGACGGTCAGTATCAGCAACATGGTTGAACAGCATTCCTATTCCCAGTCAGGCGATGAGCACACTTCCCGCGGCGAAGGGAGGATAACCATTAATACGGGTTCTCCATATCCGTCAAGCAGGGGCTGACCGCCGATTCCTGCTTATGCGCCGTTGCGGATGAGGAGCCTACGTCCAACAACTCTGTGTCGTCAAGCCGGTGTCGGTTAAAGCGAACGCTCTTGGGCACGCTTATCCAAGCGTTGAATGGTAGATGTCAGGGTGTGCCCCACTCGATATAAAACCGGGTCCACATAGAGCCGATTCAGGAACAGCACATAGAGGCGGATCCGGATACTGTCGATCCATGACGGCGTCCATACGGTTCGTCCATGGGCCCGCATGTACAAATAAATCCAGCCTATAATGGTTACTAGAGTCGACACCACGAGGAGGAGGTCAAAGAGCCAGTCTGCGAGATCACCGGCCTTGAAGTACGAGGCCACTTCCTCCGGGTTTGGGTACAGGAATGCCGTGAACGATTCGACGGCAAACAGATAGACAAACACGATGAATAAGAGCGTCACCAACATCGCCGCGGATACCTGCCAGGAGGCGACGGCCCGCAATCGGGTCAGCGTCAGGATCGCTTGTGAAGACGTGATCCAGATAAAAAAGAGAAAGATGACGGTCCCCTGGGATTCCAACAGCGGAATTCGTAACACGCCGTGAGTTGCCAGCAGGATGACTAAGGGGATCAGCAGGGTCGTGAGAACCCCCGTCGTCCAAGTCAAGGGTGAGTAGGTGTCTTCTTCCGTTTCGTATCCTGCATGAGGGAGGACGGGTTCTTGTCGCGCCTTGTGAATGACATTCCCGCTGTACAAAAACACCGTCGCTTTGAACAGGCCGTGCGCGATCAAGTGAAAGACCGCGAGCGAAAAGGCGCCCAATCCGCATTCCATGACCATGTAGCCCATTTGGCCGATCGTCGAAAAGCCGAGCATGTTCTTGATGTCGTTTTGCACCAGCATCATGGTTGCGCCGAGGATCGCCGTCAGCGTTCCGATCACGAGGGCAACGTGCAGCGTGGTCGAGCTCATCCCGAAGAGCGGGGCCAGGCGGTTGATGAGAAAGCCTGCGGCATTGATGATGCCCGCGTGCAGTAAGGCGGTCACTGAGGTGGGAGCATAAAGATACCGGGGAAGCCAACCGTAAAATGGAAACTGGGCCGACTTGCTCATTCCGCCGACCAGGAGCAGCAAGGTGACCGCCGTCGCGCCGTTGAATTCAACACCAGGGAACAGGGACACGGTGGCCGTCGATTGCTTCGCGGCGGCAAAGAGGTCCGGAAATTCCAGAGTGCCGTACAGCGAGTAGGCCAGCACGGTCCCGCCCAAAAAGGCGACATCGCCGACCCGCAACAGCGTGAAGGTGCGAAACGCGCTCTTCAGCGTCTCTTGGTGGCTATGGTTGTGGACGAGGAGATACAGGAGGTAACTCAGCAGCTGCCAGAGGATGAACAGCATCAATAGATTCGCGCTGGAGACCATGCAAAGGAGGACGAACACGGTGAACCCGATCAAGGCGAGATACCGGCGCTCATGTAAGTCTTGGTACATATATTCGACGGAATAGGTGTAAATGATCGTACCGATGCCGGAGATCAACACCATCATGACCGCGCTGAGCCGATCGATGTACAGGCCGATCGGAACGGCCAACACCGTGGACGCGACCGGATCGTACAGTCGAAGTGTCATCGGGCCTTCCGTGGCCACGACGTAGAGTGTGGCGATGGCGCCACAGAAGGCCGCACCGATCGGCCAGGCGGCGATCTTCGCACGGACGTGACGCGTGGCCTCACTCCCGATGCCCACAAGAAGAGCAGCGATCAATGGAAGCAGCGGCACGAGCAAGACAGCGGACATCGTCACCTCGAGAAACCTTACAAACACAAAAGCCAACCGCTATGCGCGACCGCTTGTCGACGCAGCTCGGTTGGCTTGTACTGCGACCGGCCTCTCTCACAGGAACTGCCGGCCACCCTACGACCATCACGCGGGACTCCGGGATCCCACCGATCCGTGACCGTGTTACACTATCAGGACCGGCAGCATCGCCGTGTGTTCAAAACGGTCAATGCATAATATGGATGAACAAGCAGCGTCAAGAACGAATCGAAACACCGGGTCTCTCAACCGGAGATTCTTAGCCCGAAAGGCCCATGATCAGTGATTGATTGAGACAAAAGCCCCAGAGCGATACGCATCCTTCTTGTCATGCAATCCTAGAGAATGATATGTGAAGCTCGGCTATGGAAAATTCGATACGCAACGCGATCATCAAGTTCGAGCAAGAATTCATGGGACGAGGTCCTGATGAAGTCCGTGCATTGGTGGCACGGGACCTGGTAGTCGTCCGGCTCAAAGGCGTTCTCACGCCGGCCGAACGGCAGCTGGCCAAGACTGCGGAAGGGGTCGAGATGGTGAAGCGTCTCCGGCAAAATTTGATCGCCCAAGGCCGCGACAAACTCTGTGAACAAGTCAGCGAGATCACCGGTGCCAAAATCTTGGGTCTCTTCACGGATATCGATGTGCAGCTCGGAGAGCGAGTCTTTGTCTTTACGATGGATCGGGAGTTGCAAAACACGAAATTGAGAGTGGACAGCCAGCTCTCATAAGCTGACTAACCAAGAAGTCCAAAATCAGCGCGTGTCAATAAACGCCGAGTACAAGATTTGCCTTTCTCCGAGTCGATCGAGAACGAACGCCTTCTGCTGCGGCGTTAGTTTCAATCACGCAAAGGTGTAACCGAAGAAGTAGATGGGCGCTGCACCCTCCCCCTTGAAACTTACACGGCGCACTCAGTATGAGAGCAGGGGTTCAAGGTGAATCTTAGGTAGTCGGTGGGCGTGTCCTTACGCCCACCGACTAGGAAAGCCTCTCAGTAGGCTTTGCTGTAGCCGGGTTCACCGTCATAGGTCCACAACTTCTGAGCCGCCGACCACCACCAACCTTTCTTGGTCAGGGCGTCCAGGAACGTATTGACGTCTGCGTCCTGCACATCCTTGGTAGCCGTGAACCGGCATCGATACCAATTGACCTGTAAGAGATCGGGGCTCACGAAGCCCGGCCAGACCTTGGTGCCACGATTGGAAATAAACTCGCACTTGAACGGCCCGATATCGTCGAACTTCGGGATGCCCGTATCCGTGATGATGTACATGTCGATTCCGACTAACTTGATTTCTTTCTTCTTTTTTGTCGCCTTAGCAATTTCTGTAAATGTTGGCATTGGGATATCTCCTTGTTCAGTCTCTGCGCACAGGTTCAGGCCTTTGCATGCATTTTGTCCACGATCGCTTGCGCATACTCATCTGTTGTCGCCGTCCCGCCGACGTCATATGTCACATGTTTCCGCTCGTCAAGGACGGCGAACATGGCCTTCTCGATCCGATCCGCGGCCGCTTCTTCCTTGAGCCACCGGAGCATCATGATACCGGAGATCAGCACGGCCGAAGGATTGACCTTTTTCATGCCGGCATACTTCGGCGCAGAGCCGTGGACAGCTTCGAAGATCGCACAGCCGTCACCGACATTGGCGCCAGGCGCAAATCCTAAGCCTCCCACCAGTCCGGCGCAGAGATCCGTCAAGATGTCGCCGTAGAGATTCGGTAGCACCAGGCAGTCGAACTGGGCTGGGTTTCGCACCAGTTGCATGCAGCAGTTATCCACGATAATGTCGCCGGACTCGATGTCAGGATACTTTTGAGCGACCTCTCGGAAGGCATCGAGAAAGAGACCATCGGTCATCTTCATGATGTTGGCCTTATGGACGCAGTAGATCTTCTTGCGCCCGTTGGCTTTGGCCCATTTGAAGGCGAAATCGGCGATCCGGTAGGAGCCTGGCCAGGTAATCACTTTGAGACATTGCGCGACTTCATCAGACACCATGTGTTCGATGGCTGCATAGGAGTCTTCGGTATTTTCACGGAAATTGATGATGTCGATCTTGTCCCAGGGCCGTTTGAGCACGGGGATGAGTTTCGCCGGGCGCACATTCGCGTAAAGATCAAAGACTTTACGGAGGGTCACATTGGCGCTCTTATGTCCGGTGCCGACCGGAGTCGTTGTCGGGCCTTTGATCGCTACTTTGTTCTTCGCGATATTCTGAATCGTCTTGTCCGGCAGAAGGGTGCCGTGCTTTTCAAGACAGTCGAGCCCAATGTCCTCATATTCCCACTTAATATTGACGCCACTGGCATCGATGATTAATCGCACCGCCTCGCAAATTTCCGGGCCTGTGCCTTCTCCCGGTAACATCGTTATGACATGCTGTGTACCCATTGAAGAATCCCCCTTAAGCAGCAAGGGTAATCGGACCATCCGCTCCCTTAATTGTTGGTAAATGCAAATCAGAGTCCAGATGTTTGATGCAAATAGGACAAGTAGACAAAGAAAAGGTGTAAATAAATGCCTGGAAAATAGCGAATCTTGAATTCAAGCGAAGAAGTATGTTTCAGATTGTGGCGAATACTCGTGCATCAGTGCACGGCCGCATCGTGACCTGTGCGTCGATGCTCGGCTGCCATGTTCGCGACGAGATCGTCTGCCGGGAGAGCGGTTCAGGAGTGTTGATTAGAAATAGGGTTGGCCGATGCCGTCTAATGCGGACGAACCAAGAGAACCGATGCATCAACCATGGTGATTAGCTGTTCAGCGACCGAACCGATTATCATCGTTCCAGCCCTCGACAATGGGAGCTTCCCACCACCGTTGGCTGCGTCTGCGACGGCTTCGACGATTCCAGTCAGGCCATAAATGGCATCGGCGTATAAGACATGAGTCTCTGCGGCCACTTCGCTGCCAACGGCAGACTTGGCCTGCGCCAACAGCTTGAAACCGGCTTTCTGATCGACATCCTCTGAATCCGAGACAGCATAGACGATGCGTCGCGTAGCATGGCGGGAAACAGCCATGCGCTTCGCTTCCATCAATGTCTCCCTGGAAGTTTCGCTGCCGTCGATCGCTGCCATAATTCTCTTGAACATCAGGATGCGTCTTTTTAGTCCATGATGGCTGAGTGAAGAACGAACATTCACCTCTCCCATCTCACGGCGGGCATATCCTGTGCCGAATGGGAGCGGTTTGCTAACTGACGTCGCTCACGTTCTTTTTGAGGTCATCAATATACCGTTTGACGATGGTCCTTCCCGGCATTTTGTCAAGATTGGCATACACCATATAATGAACAATGCCGTGCACGGCCATAGCAGCCAGCAGGCCTTCAAAAATTCCCACTCTGAAAACCAACAGGCCGCAGAGGATAGCGAGGATCATGGCATAGGGGCCATGGTGGGTCACATGCACGAGTCCCTCGATCATCTTCCAGCCGGAGAAGATCATGATGACTGCCAGCGCAAATTTCGGCAAATATGCCAGGGAGTACGTATTAAATGTGAAGAAGGTCACCACACAACCGATAATCAGGACCGAGAACTTGGTATACGCTCCCGCCAACCGATTGGTGGTGCTTTTTGCCAAACCGTCAAGATTGGTCATGCCGCCGAAGAAGCTCGACCCCATATTGGCGATCCAGATGGCCAGCAGACTGTTATTACTGTTGCATTTCCTCTTGAGCGGATCGATCTTTTCGATCGCAGCATTGCTCATAACCTGTTCGATAACGTCGATCAGCGCCAGCATCACCGCAAATCCCAGCAAAGAGAGCGCGGTCCAGGGACTGTCGAAGTGCGGGAGCGGCAGCGCGAATTGGAGATCCGTATCCTCCATGGACAGCATGGGCACCGATACGAACTGGGCAAGGATGGTGCCCGCTGCGATGATGACAAAATAGGGAATCGCAGGTTGCGTGTGCTTGAACTTCAAAAAAAGATAGACGAAAAGGCCATACCCCACCATGGAGATGAAGATCATCTGAATACGCGCGCCGTTCAAGAATGAGACGGCGGATTCCATCCCTGGAGTGAGCTCATAGGTGAAGGCGAGAAATTTGAGCGCGATCTTCAGGCCGACGCCTGCCAACAGCCCTTCAACCAGGTATACGGGCACAGCAAGCAAAAGATATCTCTGCCAGTTGAATTTCCATATGATGGCTTGAAAAAGCGCCGTTAGGAAAATTGCAAAGGGCATATTTTCTAGGCCGAAGGTCGCAACGCCGACAGCCAACACCGGTGCCAGCCCCGCCGCAATTCCCGGGCAGCCGATGTAATTGCCGGGCCTGAACCAGGCATTGATCCAGCCGATCAAGCAGGCGAACGCCACAGTAGCGAGCCCTACCTTGATGGGATACTCAGACATCATGGCGATACCCACCGACAATGGAATAGCCATCGCCCCGGTGATAATTCCGGCGGCGAAATCGCGTCCCACACATTTCGCCTGGAAAGCGGCTGATCCGGGTTCGGTAGCCGGTTCGGTCATGACAGGTTGATCGTTCCCGATATGACAAAATTCATCTTCGGGTGACTCTATATTTTTTTCAGCTTCATACGTTGTCATAAGTGATGTCCCAACATTATTCGAACCAATTGAACTGGATCGTTAACCAGGTAACACACTCGCCTTACTCAACACATTCACTTGAATGTTACAAAGCAGCAGCAAGAAGAGGGCCGCGCATCCTGCTCGTCGTTCTATTAATCAAAACGGCATGGTTAAAGGAAAATGGCGAGAGGGCTTAAGGATAGCCTCGCTTCAAGACGGTCAAGTCTTTAAGAGATCGAGTGCGGGCGCACATGCTTGGTGCATCTGTGCACGGATTGGAAAGAGGATGACACAGAAGGGATTCTGATACCGCAGGCACGGCCGGCCCAAAAACATGTAATCATTGAACTGTCGTTCGAACGGCTGATCTACATATGCCCAAGCTTGCGAAGCGTCTCCATCCCGCGTCCCTCATCTTGCGCTCGACCGCTCCGCTCTGCGATCGTGGTAACGCGAAGTTCAGAAATAATTTGGGGAATCGTGGACGCACACGAGGATACGGTACCGGTGCAGGGCACACAGCCTAGGCTGCGATATCGTATGCCGGTGCCTTGATCGAAGTAAAGTTTCGGGAGTGGGATCTGTTCGAGGTCGAGGTACTCCCAGATATTCAGCTCCGTCCAGTCCAACAGGGGATGGACGCGGATATGAGATCCTGCCGGAAATGTCGTGTTGAATTGATCCCATAACTCAGGAGGCTGGTCTCGGAAATCCCATTCGCCATGCTTATCACGCAGGGAAAAGTACCGCTCTTTCGCGCGGGTGCCTTCCTCATCAGCGCGAATTCCTAGGATAATCGCAGTCCATTTGTGTTTCGCAATGGCTTGTTTTAACGCTTCGATCTTCATGGCCGTACAGCAGGTGACACGTCCCTGCTGGGGACCCATGCCCGCCGCAAGGGCGTCGGTATTTTGTCCCACGACCAGATCCAGTCGCCATTCCCGACAGAGGCGATCGCGATAGTCGATCAGTTGGGGCATTTCATAGCCGGTATCGATATGAACTAACGGAAACGGCACATGTCCGAAGAAGGCTTTTCTGGCCAGCCATAACAATACTGTAGAGTCTTTGCCCATCGACCAGAGCATCGCCAGCCCGTCGAAGTGCTTGTAGGCTTCGCGCAGGATATAGACGCTTTGATCTTCAAGCGCTCGCAAATGCTTCATGGACGTTCCGTCTACTATTCTGCGTACACTGGGTTTTGCAACAAGAGCTATTCATGAGCCGCCTCCGCATGAACTAGACCACGCTTCCTATGCAATCAGCGGTCCAATCTAGGTAACGCTAGTGAAACAGGCGAAAAGGAATATTGTTGAAAGCGGGATGAGCTACTGAAACTGTGTGCATGTGTATAGGCGCACCGTATATCGTGCGTCCATGCTCATCGAACAAAAGTAGATGATAGTCGGCAAGGGGAGTACCCTTAGAAGTCTGAAGTAAAAATCTCAAGAGTCCGGCTTCCGCTTTCGATCGAGTTTCCATCGAGTAATGCCGAGATGCTTCGCGGCAAGGGATTTGTTCCCCCCGGACCGAATTAAGACTTCGTTGATAATGCGGTCTTCAAGTTCAGATAAGGACTCGCCAAGATGAAACGCGATATGAATGTCAGCGGATTCTGTTCTCTCCGGAGAAGGTAAAGTAGAAGGGGGCGAATCGCCGACCAATGGGAGAACATCCTCTCGCATGTCGGAGGGAAAATGTATCGATTCGAGCGTATCGTCAGGACAAAAAAGAACCGCTCTTTCCATGAGATTGCTGAGCTCCCGCACGTTGCCTGGGAAATGGTACCGCGACAGAACGGCACGGGCGCTGGCTCCCAAATGACGGACAGGCTTTCTCAGGGAAAGAGCCGACCGAGCCAAGAATTGCTCTGCTAAGGGCATGATGTCGTCGTGCCGCTCCCGCAGGGGCGGTATCATGAGGGTCACGACGTTCAACCTGAAGTAGAGATCCTCCCGAAACTCGCCTTTGGCTACGGCATCTTTTAGATTGCGGTTGGTCGCCGCCATAAAACGAACGTCCAATGGAATCGTTGTCGCCCCGCCTACTCGTCGAAACGCTCGTTCCTCGATGACACGTAGCAGCTTCGCTTGCAATGGGAAGGGAAGATCGCCGATCTCGTCGAATAGAACGGTCCCTCCCTCCGCCAGTTCCATCAATCCGGCCTTACGGCCCGACGCTCCGGTGAAGGAACCCTTCTCGTGGCCGAACAATTCACTTTCAAAGAGGTCTCGTGGAATAGCCGGACAGTCTACTTCGATACAGGGTTGACGAGCTCTGGCGCCATTATAGTGAATCACACGTCCCATGTATTGTTTGCCGGTGCCGGTCTCACCTTGGAGCAGTACCGTAACGCGGTCGTTCTTGGCGAGCTCTCGAATCTGATTCATAAAGACTTTCGTAGCGGAACTCTTGGCAATGACACGGTCGAATGCGTAGCGGGCGGCATCGTGACCGCTTTGCAAATAGAGCTGGCGTTGTAATGTGAGGAGTTGGGTGGCCCTGGTCAAAGCATGTTGCAGATCCTCCATATCGATCGACTTGGCCACGAAGTCGAATGCACCCAGCTTCGTCGCGTCGACGGCGTCTCTCACGGTGCCTCGGGCGGTCAACAGAATGACCAGCAGGTTCGGAGATGTTTGCTTGACACGGGCGAGCACGTCCAAACCGGAAAGATTCGGCATCACAAGATCCAGCACCAGAATATCCGGTTCAAACGATCTCAGAAGCGATAAGCACTCTTCTCCAGACCCGGCCGTCTGCACGGCGTATCCTTGATCGGCGAGACGCAGCGCGAATGCTTCACGGACAGATTCTTCGTCTTCCACCAGCAGCAGTTGCCAGGTCATATTGGTGTCTCTCGTTTCAGGGGCAGCCACACCTCGACGATCGCTCCATGACCGGGAGGGCTGCTGATCGCCAACTGCCCCCCATGGCGTTCGACAATATCATGAGTGATCGTCAAACCGAGGCCGATTCCCTTGGCCTTCCCATTTGTAAAAAACGGTTCAAAAATTCGCTGCAAGTCTTCGGGGGCAATTCCTTTGCCCGTGTCCAAAAATGTCACAGAGATACCAGGTGTTTGCTTGGTCACTAAGGCAGCGGCGATCGTCAACTCTCCCCCGTTCGGCATCGCCTCGATCGCATTCATCGAGATATTGAGAAACACTTGCTGCAAATGAGCACGGGACGCTTCTACCACCGAAACCTCAGGAACGATTTTTTGTACGGCAATCTTTTGTTTACTCAAGTTTGGTTTTAGCAGCGTCAACATATCGTCGATTAAGGTTGGGAGGTAGCAGGGCTGGAGATCGAACGAACGGGGCCTCAGCTGACCTAAATGAGATTCCAACAGTTCGTCGATACGGGAGGCTTCACGGGCGATCAGCGCGCAACGGTCTCTGGCGGCGCGCGGCAATTCCTCTTGGCCCGCAAGGTGAGTCGCCAGACTTCCGAGGCCGATGAGCGGATTGCGGACCTCATGCAAAATACCGCCGGCCAGTTGTCCGACTAATTTGACCTGCTCCGCGTGCCGCAAGGCTTCCAGCATCTGTTCGCGCCCGCTCAGGTCCGTCAAAATTGCCAGATAAAACTGCGTGGTCCCGTCACGATCTTTGACGGGGCTCACACTTTCCCAGACCAGAAACTCCGACTCGTCCTTTCGGCGATTGACGATACGATCCACAAAGGCGTGTCCTGATTCGATGGCCTGCCAGAGGCGTTCGTAGAACTCAGGAGGATGTTTGCCGGATTTCAAGATCGACGGTTGACGGCCGAGTGCTTCGTCCCGTCTCCAACCCGTCATACGTTCCAATGCGGGATTCCATTCGAGGATGCAACCCTCGGTGTCGGTCAGCATGATTCCATCTTGCGCGGACATGAACAATCGATGGTAGAGATCCCGCTGAGTATCGGCACGCCGTCGCCGCTCTAGGACGGTCGCCACGGTATTAGCGACCGTGCAGAGAAACTCAAGTTCTTTGACCGTGAAGTCACGAACGGACTTGGAGTGGGCCGTCATAGCTCCGTACACCCGGTCTTCAACCAACATAGGCACGCACATGCCCGCGATGCCGCCATGCTCGGTCAACAGTTTCGAGGGAGTGAACCGTGTTTCCTTTCGCAAATCCCGTACGACCACCGGCAGCCGTTCGCGAATTGCATACCCAGCTTGTGAATGTGTGCCACCCTCGATCGTCAACTTCCCGGTCAACGCCGGGTCGAGTCCGATTCCAGCCACCACGGCCAAATGATCCTCGAACTCCCGTGGAACGAGAATCTTACAGAGCTCCACGTCGAGCGCCTCAGCAGTATGTGTCACCGCTTGGTCCATCAGTTCTTGCGCTGGTGCATCGCTGACGGCCAACGTTCCGATGCGGGCCAGCACCGATTGAAAACGTGCGATCTGCGACGCTTCGTACGCCAACTCCGTGTGTTCGGTGATGTCTCGGAGAACCAGAAGCACGCCCGTCCCGCCGTGATAGGGAACAACGTTAAACCGGCATTCATAGACCAGCGTGCGGCCTTGCGGATCGGCGAGACGATAGCTCGTGCTGCCTCTGGTGCCAAGGGGTTTCTGATTCCAGACCATCGCGTCGGTAAAAAGTTGAGATCTCAATGTCGGGGATGCAGGACTCAATAGGTCCGGCAACGCAGCGGGTGCTTCGACCAGTTTGCTGAACTGTGCGTTCTCAAAAACAAGAATGCCCTTGGCAACAAAACAGAGCCCACCTTCCAGACAGTCGCTCACCCAGGCTAGGATCTCGGCGGCGGCAACGATTGGTTTTGTTTGGTTAGGTTCCTTCATGTTACCCGCGCGGCATAGTCCTGTTTTTACGAGCAGCCTCCCGGAGGCAAGGACTCACGTTGGGTGACGAGTATACCGAGCTCGAACCAAGATCGTCGAGTGAGAGGTAATGAGGAAGAGGCTGCATGTCGGATGACCGTACGGCAGACCCTATGCGTTGAGGGATGGATGGGCAAATCGACGATTTGCTCAAGTTGCTTTGCGGATAGAAAACATCTAGAACGTCATGTTACAGAGAACTATGACTCGACACACCTTGGAAACGCTCTGCTTCGACAATACCTATGCTCGTCTTCCTCAAGCCTTTTACGCGCGGTTGAACCCGACTCCGTTTAGTACCCCGCCCTACTTGATTCACGCCAATCCGGCAGCAGCCCAGCTGATCGATCTCGATCCGGATCAATTTGGACGATCCGAATTCGCGGCTCTCTTCGGCGGGAGTGCGTTGGCGACAGGGATGGAGCCCCTTGCCATGCTGTATTCCGGTCATCAGTTCGGCGTCTACGTGCCGCAACTTGGCGATGGACGGGCCATTCTCCTCGGCGAGGTGAAGAACGAGCGGGGAGAGCGATGGGACTTGCATCTCAAAGGCGCAGGCATGACCCCGTTTTCACGCGATGGGGACGGTCGGGCGGTGCTGCGCTCGACGATCCGCGAATATCTCTGTTGCGCCGCGATGCGGGGTCTTGGGATTCCAACCACGCAGGCGCTTTGTTTGGTGGGCAGCGACGACAAGGTGTACCGCGAGCAGATCGAAACCGGCGCGATGCTGGTCCGTATGGCGCCCTCCCATGTCCGCTTCGGCACGTTCGAAGTGTTCTATTATCGGAAGCAACATGAGCATCTGAAAACGCTGGCAGACTATGTGATCGAGCAGCATTTCCCGCATCTTCGCGATGTCGAAGAAAGGTACGTCCGGTTCTTTACCGAAGTGGTCGAGCGCACCGTGACGCTGATCGCTCAGTGGCAGGCCGTCGGCTGGGCGCACGGGGTGATGAACACCGATAACATGTCGATTCTGGGCCTGACGCTGGACTATGGACCGTATGGTTTCATGGACGACTACGACGCGGGGTTCATCTGCAATCACTCGGATCACAATGGCCGCTATGCCTTCAACCAACAGCCCTACATCGGTCTCTGGAATCTGAGCTGCTTGGCACAAGCTCTGTTGCCGTTGGCGGAAAAGGAGGCGCTAAAGGCGGGTCTGGATACCTATCAACCATTGTTTGAGCGGGAGTATTTAAGGCGTATGCGGGCGAAGTTCGGATTGGCGGAGGAGCGAGCGGAAGACGACGGCCTCGTTCGCGACTTCCTGGGCCTTCTCCAGGGAAGCCATGCGGATTATACGATTGTGTTGAGGGAGTTGAGCGCGTTCTCCACGGCCGACAGCGCACTCAACGAAAAGCTGCGTGAACACTTCCTCAATCGTGACCGTTTCAACGACTGGGCGGTGCGTTATCGGGATCGACTGCGGAGTGAGCACAGTCGTGACGATGAGCGGCGTGACCGTATGAGTCGTGTGAATCCCAGGTATGTACTGCGAAACTATTTTGCTCAGACGGCTATTGAGAAGGCACAGGACAAGGACTTCTCCGAAATCAACCGGCTCTTCACGTTGCTGCAAGACCCTTTCGCGGAGCAGCCGGGTATGAACACCTATGCTCTGCCGCCGCCGAACTGGGGCAAGCATATAGCTGTCAGTTGCTCATCTTAGCGAACCCTGTTCAGGAGGATTATTCCGTGACCATGATGGGACGATCTTTACGGTCGGTTGTCTGCACATTCGGCTTCCTCGCACTTGGCGTCTTGCTTGCGGCCTGTTCGCAGAGCGGCGACAGCGAAGGGACCGCGCCGACGGCGCAGCCCACCGCGTCGATGAGCGGGACGGTCTCCGGCACCCGCATCGTTGCAGTCAACAGCAGCGATCAGATCGTTGCGGAAGAGGACACGACTGGACGCATGCCGAATGCACAGGGGCAGATCAGCTGGCAGCTTCGAAACCTCCCGACCGACACGAACCTCAGAATCTTCTTCCTCACGGGCGGCAATGTGTATCCAATGTACTTCGGGAATCCAATCAGCAATGTCTTCTCCATCAACACACCGACCGCGATCGAGCTTGGTCACGTGACGACAGCGGGCACTCAGGCGACACCGGAAACCCCGCCGATGGGCGTGACACCTGGTCCGGCCAACAATGCATCCCCTCCGGTTGTGACCCCCGGCGTGACGATCAGCAGCCCGGTGAACAATGTCATGTTGCCGAACGGACCGGTCACGATCACGTTTGACACGCAGAATTTCACGGTCGGCCCTATCAACCAGGCGCACGTCCACGCCTATCTGGACAGCGACCCTATTCCCTATCACTTCTATGCCGGATCTCCAGGCCAGGTGCTCTACCGATTGTCAGCGGCGGACAATGCCCAGTGGCAGAGCGATACGCAGATCAGCTTTCCTGCGCTGGCAGTCGGCACGCACCAAGTTCGGTTGGTCTTGGCCGATCCGTCCGACACGGAACTGATGAATGCTGACGCGACGAAGACCGTGATGTTCTCCGTGGCGGTGCCTTCGAGCAACCAGCCGACGGTCACGATTGTCAGTCCGGCACCGAATGCAACAGTCCCGGTCGGGCCGGTCACCGTCTCGTTCACGACCCAATTCTTTGCGATGGGCACATCGGGACAAACGCACTTGCACTTCTATCTCGATAACGATCCCGTACCCTACATGTTCTACGACGGGGCAGGGATCAATGAAGACAACGGAGTCCAATACAACAACGCCCACACTCACTTCGCCCATTGGAAGACGGGCAGATCGTTCGAGATTTTCGGCCTTTCGTCCACCGCTCATGACGTTCGAGTGATCTTGGCGGATGCAAACCACACCGAGCTCACAAATGCTGAGGCGACGAAGACGTTGAACATCACGGTCAGCCAGCCGCCGAGCGGCGATCTACAGCTGCAATCGGCGCTGCCCGGGCTCAACTTCCCCGTGGGGATGTCGCTGGCGCCCGATGGCCGTATCTTCTTCAACGAGCGCCTCACCGGCGCCATTCGAATCATCAACCAACAATGGCAATTGGTGAGCACTCCCTTCTGCCAGCTCACGGTGCTCGCAGGCAACGAACAGGGATTGCTCGGGCTCACACTCGATCCGAACTTTGCGAGCAACCACTTCGTCTATGTTTATTACACGGCCAGCGGTCCGAAAAATCGCGTCGTCCGTTACACGGAATCAAGCGGGCAGTGTGTACAGGGTAGCGAGACGGTCATTCTCGACGACATTCCTTCGAGCAGCATCCACAATGCCGGTATTATCCAATTCGGTCCGGACGGCAAGCTCTACATCATTACCGGAGACACGGACAACACCGCCAATTCCCAGTCGCTCACCTCGCTGGCAGGGAAGATTTTGCGCCTGAATCCGGACGGGACTCCTCCATCGGACAATCCGTTCGCCGCCGACGCCAATGCCAATGCCAAAAAAGTGTACGCGCTCGGCATTAGGAACAGCTATGGCTTTACCTTCCACGGCCATACGGGCCAACTCTGGCAAACTGAGAATGGACCCGGCGACAGCGACGAAATCAACCGGATCGTGGCGGGCGGCAACTACGGTTGGCCGACCGTTCGGGGTATCGCGGGCAATCCGAACTTCATCGACCCGATCCTATCCTACACGCCGACTATTGCACCGACCGGAATCGTCGCGATTCCGGAGGACTCGACTGTCTACCCGGCTGCCTATCGCAACAATCTGCTCTTCGTCGATTTTAACGACGGCATGATCCGTCGTGTCGTGTTGAGTGGTCCAAATCTCACCCAGCTCGGGACCTCCAGCATCGCCTACAACGGTGGCGAGGGCCTCCTACTTAGCCTCATGCTCGGCGCAGATGGATATGTCTACGTGTCCAGCAGCAACGGGATCTATCGCGTCGTCCCACATTAACTTCTACGTCCAAGCCACTGCCGGGGGACTGCAAGCATGCTTGCAGTCCCCCTCGCCGTCTGTTGTAGAGTGGCGATGGCCGATCCAGTCGGTTGATCGCAAAGAATAGGGACGTACATGGCGAAGGTTGGCGATTCAAAATTGGCGGTGGCGGGCACGCCGAAAGCCAAATTCGACAAGCTAAAGTACCTGGCGGTGGTGAACCACATTAGCGCAGCGGACGGAAGTGGCCAATCGACTGATCTGGTACCCATTCATCGCGCTCTTGATTATGATCGCGGCGCGCAACGAGTATTTCGACATCTGGAATTACCCACTCCTGTTTTTGTTCACTTGGCCGGTGAACGTGCTGGTAGCTCTCCTCGGGGCCTTCCTTCTCTATCAATCCGCCAGTCAGGCAAAAGCGGCGATGCTCGCCGGGCTCAATCGGCAAATCGTCCAGACTTTGGGTATCGGGACAAACCATGATGTCCGAGAGAAACAAATCCAACAGGTCATCAACCAAGTGAAAGACAACGAATCAGGCGCCGTCGTCCCGCTCTATCAGCATCCGGTTGTCGAATCGCCACTGTACGGTTTGGTGGCGCTGCTGCAGTATCTCTATCGAAGTGAAGGAGTGTGAATGCGAACAGCTGTTCTTGGTGGAATAAAGGTTCGAGTCACCGGCGGCTCAGATGGTCATGGTAGCGGCAACGGTCCGGTCGTCATGCTGCTCCATGGTTTTGGAGCGCCGGGGGACGATCTGGTGCCGCTGGCCGACGTGATCGATGCTCCGGCAACAACCCGTTGGCTCTTTCCGGAAGCGCCGCTTTCTCTCAATATGGGTTTCGGCGATTCGCGGGCCTGGTGGATCATCGACTTTGCGCGTATCCAGGAAGATCGCGCCGCCGGTCGCATTCGTGACCTGTCTGTGGAAGTTCCCCAGGGTCTAGCCCTGGCTCGTGAGCGGTTTCTAGCCTTTCTTAAGGAACTACCGAGACAAATCGCGATTGATTACAAAAAGACAATCATCGGCGGATTTTCACAAGGCGCCATGCTTACCTGCGATGCCGTGCTCCATACCGATTATCCATTTGCCGGTCTCGTGCAGCTCTCTGGGAACCTCCTGGCTGAGGCGGCATGGGGTCCTCTCATGCCAAAACGCAAAGGTCTCCCGGTCTTTCAAAGCCACGGCACGTTGGACGATATTCTTCCCCATATCGGTGCGGAACGTCTGAAAGACGCACTGATTCAATCGGATCTCGTCGTGGAGTGGCACAGCTTTCGAGGGGGGCATGAGATTCCACAAGCTGTGCTGCGTCGACTGAGTATATTCATCCTCAACACACTCAAAGGATAACGCATGCAGTCCTTCGAGCTGCTCGGCGCGGATGGCAAACGTATCAGAGGTGATCATGCCGATGGGATTGATCGGCAGATCCTGTTCATCACTGGTTTTCTGTCCAAGCGCTGGGGGAACAAGAGCAAGGCGCTTGCGCAATGGTGTCAGGAGAAGGGGTGGGGGTTTTGTTGTTACGACGTGCGCGGGTTCGGTGACTCCGAAGGACAGTTCACGGATTACACGCTATCGGATTGGATCGCCGATGCGCAGACTGTCCTGGAATCCGTTAAATCTGGACCGCCCATTACTATCGTTGGAAACTCTCTCGGTAGTTGGATTGCCTGGCTGGTCGCGCAAGGGTTTCCCATCGTTGAAGAACTCATCTTGGTCGCGCCGGCGTTCAACATGATGGGCCAGCGAGCCAAGACCATCTCCCAAGACCGTCTCCATGATTGGCATACCGCCGGATGGATGCCCTGGGACGACGATCCGTTACACAAGGATTGGCCATTGTCCTGGAAGTGGGTGGAGGAGAGCGAAGCCTATTGGGCCAAGACGTTCAACTATCCTTGCCCAGTGAAGACGACGATTCTGCACGGGCTTCAAGATACGGTGATCTTGCCGGAAGGCAGTAAGTCTTTTGCCGATGAACTGCTTCGTTGCGATCCAAACTTTCCACTTGATCTGCGGCTGATTCCGGGCGACCATCGACTCAGTGGCCCAGAACACCTTGACCTATTCTGTCGACTGGTGATGAGGAAAGCCTGATGCTGGTATTAATCCATAAAGAATGCGGCGGTCCGGCGTTGGAAGAATCACCAATCGGCGAAGTTTGCGCGATTCCAGTCGATCACTTCCCCTTTCCCTGTTTCACCTGTCTGGAAGAAATTCTCGACGAATCCGAAGTGCGGCTGTCGGAGGAGCTGGGGATTTAACAGATTCCAAGACAGATGATCGATACCTTTTTCTATCCTCGACCGACCATCTGACCTGCGCGAAACCTCGCCGCTGGTTTAGCTGACCGGAGTCCGTACATGCTCAGGTCTAAGCCCAAGTCCTCAGGTTGTGAATCGGAACCAGCTTTGTTATCGTGTGCGTTCTTTTGATCGCATTGAACTTCTGAAGGGGAATCCATGGCCACGAACGACAAACAAGTTATTTTTTCACTCGTTAATGTCGGCAAAGTCTATCCACCGAAGAGACAGGTGCTGCGGGAGATCTATCTCGGTTTCTACTACGGCGCAAAGATCGGGGTGCTGGGCTTGAACGGTTCGGGCAAAAGCTCGCTGCTCAATATTATCGCGGGCGTGGATCCGAACTATACCGGCGAGATCACACGATCTAAAGGCTACAGCGTGGGTCTGCTCGAACAGGAACCGCAGCTCGATCAAAACAAGACAGTGAAAGAAGTGGTTGAAGAGGGGAAGGCCGAGTTGGTGGCGCTGCTCCATGAATACGAGGCGGTCAGCAACAAGATCGGTGAAGTCGGACCCGAGGAGATGGAAAGGTTGCTCGACAAGCAGGCGCAACTGCAAGAGAAGATCGAAGTCGCCAACGGATGGGAGCTTGAAAACCATCTCGACATCGCCATGGATGCGCTGCGCTGTCCGCCTGCCGATCAGAAGATCGGGACCCTGTCAGGTGGTGAGAAACGGCGGGTGGCACTCTGCCGTCTGATGATTCAAGAACCGGATATTCTCCTACTGGACGAGCCGACGAACCATCTCGATGCTGAATCAGTCCAATGGCTTGAACAGCATCTCCAACAATATAAAGGCACGGTCATTGCGGTGACCCACGACCGATATTTTCTCGACAATGTCGCAGGGTGGATTTTGGAGTTGGACCGAGGTCACGGGATTCCGTTCCAAGGCAATTACAGTTCCTGGTTGGAGCAGAAAAAAGACCGCTTGGAAAAAGAGGAGAAGGCGGAGTCGAAGCGAAAAAAGACATTGGAACATGAGTTGGAATGGATCCGCATGTCACCGAAAGCGCGGCAGTCCAAGGGCAAGGCGCGCTTGAATCGCTATGAAGAACTGGTCAATCAAAAACAGGATCAGGTGGCGGACGATCTGGAAATCTACATTCCACCGGGGCCGCGATTAGGCGATGTCGTGGTTGAAGCAAACGGCATCAGCAAGGCCTTCGGTGACAATATGCTCTATGAGAACGTGAGCTTCAGCCTGCCGAAAGGCGGTATCGTCGGCGTAATCGGACCCAACGGCGCCGGTAAGACGACCATGTTCAAGATGATCATCGGCAAGGAGAAACCGGACGCCGGGTCGATCAAGGTGGGCGAGACCGTCAAGCTCGGCTATGTGGATCAGGATCGGAGCCTCAACGGCAACAAGAGCGTGTACGAGATCATTTCTGAAGGGCAAGATACCGTCAGGCTCGGCAAAACCGAAGTGAATGCGCGCGGCTACTGTGCTCGCTTCAACTTTGCCGGGACCGATCAGCAGAAAAAGGTCAAAGATCTCTCGGGCGGTGAGCGTAATCGCGTGCACCTTGCCCGCATGCTGAAAGAAGGCGCGAATCTCATCATTCTAGACGAGCCGACGAACGATCTCGACGTGAATACCTTGCGATCACTGGAAGAAGGCTTGGAAAATTTCGCCGGCTGCGCAGTGATCAGCAGCCATGACCGCTGGTTTCTCGACCGGATTGCGACCCACATCCTTGCCTTTGAAGGTGACAGCAAGGTGGTTTGGTTCGAGGGAAACTACAGTGAGTACGAAGCGGATCGAAAGAAGCGTTTGGGTAAAGAGGCCGATCAGCCCCATCGGATTAGGTATCGGAAGCTGACACGGTAGAAAGTTATTTCCCGCTCTCTCATTCAGGGCGGCAGCGACGCCCTGATGGTGCTCAGGGCGCCTGCACCGACGGCTCCATGCCGCTCCTTAGTCCGTTCACCGCAGGACACCGGTTAACCCCCAATTCATCCGCCTTTTCCGACAACGGCAAGTGGGCGTACCCCACCCTCAACCCTCCTCAAGATAAGTCGTGTAGGACCCGATATAAATCAGGAGGCGGAGGAGCATATTGTCGAGCCATTCATGACGGCCGATGGCGTCAGTGCCTTGAGCTACGAGGATTTCATCCCGCCGTGCGCGGTACTCTCATGATCAAGAAGCGTTCTGATAAGACTGCTACCGGGGTGTTACCAATCGACAGCGACGGCTGGGCATTCGCCTTCGAAGGCAGCGGCATTGGCCTGTGGGACTGGAATGTCGCCACAAACAAGGTTGGTGTCGCAAACGGATGGAAAGACCTGTTCGGCTATGCACAGGACGAGGTCGGCGACAATTTCAACGCATGGTCCTCTCTCATCCATCCTGACGATCGTTCAACGGCTCTGGCCGACTTTCAGCGATGCGGTCAGGGCGAGATTTCGGAATTTACAAATGAGCACCGGATACGATGCAAGGACGGGTTGTACAAATGGGTGCTCGAACGAGGGAAGATCGTTTCGCAGACGAAGGACGGCAACCCTCTCCGCGTCCTCGGCACCGATACGGACATTACCGAGCGTAAGCACCTGGAACGGCGATTGACCATCCAGCATGAGGTCGCCGACGTGCTGGCGAAGGCAACCGGGTTGGATGCCGCGATTTCGGCGATCCTCCAACCGGTCTGTGAAACACTCGGATGGGATGAGGGGTTACTGTGGGTGGTGGATGAGTCGGCCAAGAGACTCCGATGCCATTCGATGTGGACGGTATCGGGCACAGCATCGGAACATTTCGGCGCTGCGAGCCGAGAGTTGACCTTTCTTCGCGGCGTCGGGTTACCCGGTCGGGTTTGGGCGGACGCAAAGCCGGTGTGGATTTCAGACGTCACCCGCGAGGAGAATTTCCCACGAGCGGCGTTGGCCGAACAGGCGGGTTTTCATACGGCTGCCACCTTTCCCGTCAGACTGGCCGATCGTGTCTATGCGGTGCTGGAGTTTTTCCACCATGAGATTCGACCGGCGGATTCCTCGCTTTTGACCACCTTCCAAGCCGTGGCCGACCAGCTCAGCCAGTTCTGTGCCCGCGAGTGGACGGAGGAGCGGTTGCGTCAAACCTACTTCGCCATGGACCAGGCGGTGGATGCAGTCTACTGGGTCGATCCTCAAGCCAAGATTCTCTACGCAAATGAAGCCGCGAGCCTCATGGCGGGCTACTCAACAGAAGAACTCCTCAACATGACGGTTCACGACCTCAATCCGGACTTTCCTGCTTCCATGTGGCCGGGCTTCTGGGAGGAGACGCGGCGAAACAAGACGATGTCGCTCGAAACCAACCATCGCGCCAAGGATGGGCGGCTCATCCCGATCGACATTCGAGTCAGTTTCCTCGCCTATGAGGGACGGGAATTCCATTGTGCCTTCGTCCGCGACATCACCGAACGCAAGCGGGCAGAGGGAGCTCTCGAACGAATCATGCATCGTTACAAAGATCTGATCGATTCGATCAACGGCATGGTGTGGGAAGCCGACGCCACGACGACGCAGTTTACCTTCATGAGCCGGCAAGCCGAGGCCATCCTCGGCTATCCGGTCGAACAATGGCTCTCCTCGCCGACCTTCTGGGTGGACCACATCCATCCCGAGGACCGGAACTGGGCGCCGCGGTACTGTCATGAGGAGGTTCGCAAACATCGCGCACACACCTTCGAATACCGCATGCTGGCCGCCGACGGCCGCACCGTCTGGATTCGGCACCTCGTCTCCGTGCTTGTTGAGAAGGGACGGGTGACCAAGCTGCGCGGCATCATGGAGGATGTCACCGAGCGCAAGCAGTCGGAGGGCGCGTTGGCTCAAGCCGCACAGGATTTGGAACGCAAGAATAGAGACCTTGCTGAGGCTCGGGATAAGGCCCTTGAAGCAGCGAAGATTAAAGCGGAGTTTCTGGCCACAATGAGCCATGAAATTCGGACACCGATGAACGGCGTCATCGGTATGACGGGGCTGCTGCTTGATACGTCACTGACCCCGGAGCAACGCGAATACGCGGAGACCGTTCGGCTTTCCGGTGAACATCTGTTGGATATCATCAATGAGATCCTGGATTTCTCTAAAATCGAAACCGGCAAACTCGATCTGGAAGTACTCAATTTCGACCTCCATGCGACCATGGAGGAGGCCATCGGTCTGCCCGGCGAACAGGCTTACGCCAAAGGTCTTGAGCTGACCTGTCTCGTGCAGGCGGGCGTGCCGACGGCTCTGCGAGGGGACCCCGGCCGTCTGCGGCAAATCTTGGTGCATTTGATCGGCAATGCCGTCAAATTCACGGAGCAGGGCGAGGTTGTGGTCACTGTGAGCATGGAGGACGAGCCCAGTGGAATGACGGCTGCAGGCACGAGTTCATCGCACCGGACGCTACGATTTGAAGTGTCGGACACCGGAGTCGGCATCACGCCGGAGCAGCAAGCGAAATTGTTTCAGCCATTCACGCAAGCCGACGGCTCCACCACGAGGAAGTATGGAGGCACCGGCCTTGGGCTTGCCCTCTGCAAACAGCTCGTGGAGATGATGGGAGGGAGAATCAGTCTGGGCAGCAAGGTCGGAAAAGGCAGCATCTTTTGGTTCACAGTACGGTTTCCGCTCCAATCCGAAGGGCTTCAACCGGACGCGACGATTCCGGCTGAGCTACGGGGCCGTAGAATTTTGATCGTGGACGATCATGCCACGAACCGGCGAGTGCTTGAGCAGAGTCTCCGAGGACAAGGGGTGATGTATGAAAGCGCGGAGGACGGGTACCAAGCGCTGGAGTGCCTGCGCAACGCGGCCGGTCGGCAGGCTCCATTCGCGCTCGCCATTTTGGACATGCAAATGCCGGGAATGGATGGCTTAGAATTAGCCAGGCGGATCAAAGCTGAACAGGCGATCAGTACGACATGTCTGGTACTACTGACATCGGTCGGCCGGCGTGGTGACGCCAAAGCCGCTCAAAGCGCCGGTATTGCCGCCTATCTGACGAAACCGATCCGGCAGTCGCTGCTGTTCGAGTGTCTCAACGTGGTTCTAGGAAGCACATCAGAGTCTGCTGCTTCTATCGCTCAACCTCCTCCGATCATTACCCGGCATAGTCTCATGGAGACGCAGAAGCGATCGCGGCCGCTTATTCTGGTGGTGGAGGACAACCCGGTCAATCAAAAGATAGCGGCGAAAATGATTGAGAAGCTCGGCTATCTGGTCAACGTTGCCGCAAATGGGCGAGAAGCCGTGGAATCGCTGGCACGAATTCCCTATGCCTTGATATTTATGGACTGTCAGATGCCGGAAATGGATGGTTTTGAAGCGACAAGGCTCATCAGGAAACAGGAAGCGAGTCTTCGACAGGCTGCCGGCAAGCTGTCCCATTTACCCATCATCGCCATGACTGCCAACGCAATGCAGGAGGATCGTGATCGGTGCTTGGAGGCAGGAATGGATGACTTCCTCAGCAAGCCCATCGTCAGCAAATCTCTGGCTGCCGTCCTGAATCGCTGGCTACCCCACGAAACGGCCGCTCCAAAGGCGGCATAGAAGAGGTCAGTAGGACATAGAGCCTTCGCGTACATTCCCACGATCATATTGGTTCACAAGCGGATCAACGCAGCAACGGCTGGTATATTCTAGATTCCACATCTGCCGATATTCACCTCCCTTCCTAGTCTCTTCCAACGAGCAGCTTGAAGTCGTAGAATCCCCGCTCCCATAAATCCTGTGCGCCTTGATGACGTGTCATCAGGAACCGATACGCAACGACTCACTCATCGAAGAGGATAGTTTGAGAGAGTTTCTGAGAAAAGGTCGTTTCAATATGGAATCTCCATGAAGCCACGAATCATCGTCACCGGGGCGGCGGGACTAATTGGGCAGTACTGTGTGACGTCCGCCTCCCGTTGGGCGCCGGACTGGGAAGTGCGGGGCCTTAGCCGAACCGACTTTGACCTCACGGATCTCGCCGCTGCCGAGCAGGCTTGGCGGGATCTCAAACCCAGCGCCGTCATCCACTGCGCGGCCCTGAGCCGAACAAAGGATTGTGAGCAAGATCCCCAACTGGCCCGTCGCGTCAACGTAGAGGCTACAGCTCATCTCGTCCGTCTCTGCAACGACATTCCTTTTATCTTCTTGTCGAGCGGCGAAGTTTTCGACGGCCGGGCTGGTTGGTATCGTGAGGCCGATACACCCAATCCGATCAACTTCTACGGCAAGACAAAGCTTGAGGCTGAACAGCTGGTATTGGAAAATCCTCGTCACACCGTGGTTCGCATCGTTTTGACGGCCGGTACGTCGCAGAACGGCGATCGAAGTTTTGTCGAAGATATGTGGCGGGCGGTGAAGAGCGGCAAGAGTGTGACTCTTTATGCTGATGAGTATCGTTGTCCATTGCCGGCGGGAGCCATAGCGCGCGCGATCTGGGAGTTAGTCGGCAAGGGCGAGTCCGGGCTCTTTCACCTTGGGGGACGTGAACGTCTGTCGCGATGGGAGATAGGCCAGGCACTGCTGCCCTGGTATCCGGAACTGCAGGGCCGTCTCGGGAAAGGCTATGCCCGTAATCATATCGGCGCGCCGCGCCCCACCGATCTCTCACTGAACTGTGAAAAAATTCAGGCGCTCCTGTCGTTTCCCATACCAGGCTTTCGGAGTTGGTTGAAAGGTCGGGTGCATCGAGGTATCGACTTGTGGGACTATGAACCCAGTTTACTGTGAGGCATAAAAGATCATGGAACCAGAGAACGGGATATTTGCATCGGATCCGCTGCCGCTTGTCCTGACGGCGTATCTCTTCATGACAGTGGTTATGGGCGTGTTGTGGGCCGTGCAGCGGAAGACCAGGAATGCCGCGATTGGAGATGTCGGATGGTGCTTTGGACTTATTCTTGCCGTGCTGTGGTATGCCACACAAGCAAGCGGCGGTTTCTCGCGAGTCTTTCTACCCGTGATGCTCGTGACACTCTATGCGGGACGACTGGGTCTCCACATTCTGTTCAATCGCGTGATCGGCAAAGAAGAGGATGCCCGGTATCGTCGGCTTCGGGAGGAGTGGGGTGAGGCGGGGTCCGCCAAAATGCTCGCGTACTTTCTGCTGCAAGCGCTGGCCGTGGCGGCCTTTTCGCTCCCGTTTCTGGTGCTGATGTGGAATCCACGTCCACCCTCCGCATTGGTTGAGCTCATTGGTTTGATGATCTGGGGCGTCGCAGTCGCCGGTGAGGCTAGAGCCGACAGACAACTTGCCCACTTCCGGGCCGACCCAAGACATCAGGGCCGCGTCTGCCGAGAAGGTCTCTGGAAATACTCACGCCATCCCAACTATTTTTTCGAATGGCTGCACTGGTGCTCGTACGTTGTGATGACGTTGGGGGCACCCGGTTGGATCTTCACCTGGATCGGGCCGATCGGGATGGGGCTCGCCCTGCTCAAGCTGACGGGTATCCCACGGACAGAAGCACAAGCGCTTTCAAGCCGGGGAGAGGAGTATAAAGCCTATCAGGCGACGACCAATGCCTTTTTCCCGTGGTTTCCTCGGCGACGACCGGATATGGCTACTCCTTCATAACCCAAAGGATTGGCCGGAGCACGCTCGCAATCATGAACGTCTTCCAGGACTGTCGGCATGTCGTCGCGCGCGTCTATTTCCTGCTGTCCAGATCGGCAAGCCGTGCCCGACCGATCTCGGCCACTTTGGTGGATGGGTAGAGATTCACCAGTTCTTGGTAGAGCTGCTTGGCATGAGGGACATTCCCTTGGTTTTCTTCGAAGGCGGCCGTTTCAAACAGCTCCTTCGCTTTCTGATCGGAGCAGCCGAGCAGCATCAAACAGAGGGCACAGAGTACGAGTCGGGCGGTTATCATAGTGATCCTTTCCTGGCATCTTTCTGCTGTGACGCCTTCGTGTTCGCGTGAGTAGATCCTGATCCAAGCGAATCGATTCCGTAGCGTGGAGCAGAAATCCCTTCACTTCGACAGTGTGGGCAGCGGCTTGGTCGTGTCAATCTTGTTCGGTCGCGAAACATAAACTCACAATCCAAGCACATGGACGGTTCAAGAATAAACCGTTGTGAACGGTCCCGAGCCACCGTTTTTACCACATGAGCCAAGTGTTCCTCCACCTCCCGTTCCGGAATACCGAGCAGCCGAGCCAGTTGATCGGTCGTCATCCGGCGGTCGGTCAGAAGCTCAATAATGCGCTGGCGGAGCGTGCGTTCGGGAGACAGCATGCCCGTATGGTAAGGACGAGATCAAAGAAAAGCCAGATGATCTGAGTGAGGTTTCCACGAATCATCTTAAGTCTTGAGCACTTAACGGTTGCACCAACGCCTCCAATCTGGCAAAATCCGTCCCTGCATCAATTGTCACATCACGACTAACCAGTAACCAAGCGGGCCGGACCAGTCCTTCGTATCACGAAACAGTTTTCTTCCGGTCTAGCGTGCCATAGATCAGGAGGTTTGGGACAATGAAGTTCCTCGTAGTCCATCCCGGTCCGCTCATGTACACCAAGATTTATCTGCGTCTGGAACCCCTTGGCCTCGAGATGGTGGCGCAGGCGTGCCGCCAAGCGGGACACGATGTCCGGTTGATCGACTTGCAGGCGGATACGTGGAAAGACTACGAGGCGCTTATCCGGACCTGGAAGCCTGACGCCGTTGCGTTCGGCTGTAATTACCTGGCGAATGTTCCAGAGATCGTGGATTTGGCGAAGCTGACCAAACAGGAATTGCCGAACTCCTTTGTCTTCGTGGGTGGGCATAGCGCCTCGTTTGTCGCCAAGGATTTTTTGGAGCATGGCAACGGGGCCATCGATTGCGTGCTGAAAGGCGAAGGGGAGGTCGCAGCTCCCAAACTGTTGATGGCGGTCGAACAGGATCGCAAGGCGATCGCGAAAGTTCCAGGAGTTGTCACGCTTGACGGCGAAGGACCTCCGGCACAATTCATCGAAAATCTGGACGATGTCCGTCCGGCGCGCGATCTGCTCCGCAATCGGCACAAATACTTCATCGGTGTGCTCGACCCTTGCGCGTCCGTCGAGTTTGCGAGGGGTTGTCCCTGGGATTGTTCCTTCTGCAGCGCCTGGACCTTTTATGGCCGCAGCTATCGCACGGTCAGCACCGAGAAAGCCGTGGAGGAGTTGGAGCAAGTTCAAGAGCCGGGTATTTTTCTGGTCGACGACGTCGCCTTCATCCAAGCCAAGCAGGGCATGGAGATCGGTGAAGCCGTGGCGCGGCGAGGGATCAAGAAACAGTACTATATGGAGACACGGGGCGATGTCTTGCTGCGAAACAAAGAAGTCTTCCAATTTTGGAAGACGCTCGGGCTTCAGTACATGTTCTTGGGCGTGGAGGCGATCGACGCGGAAGGCCTCAAGATGCATCGGAAGCGCATCTCGCTGGGCAGAAACTTCGAGGCGCTCGAATTTGCACGGTCTCTTGGGATCACAGTCGCCATCAATCTCATCGCCGATCCGGATTGGGATCGGGAGCGGTTCGAGACCGTTCGGCAGTGGTGTTTGGACATTCCGGAAATCGTGAATATCAGCGTCAACACTCCGTACCCCGGCACCGAGAGCTGGGTCACGGAATCCCGCAAACTCCACACGCGGGATTACCGTCTGTTTGATATTCAACACGCCGTGATGCCGACTAAGATGCCGCTTCCGGAGTTCTACGCGGAACTGGTGAAGACGCAACAGATCTTGAACAAGAAACATCTGGGCTGGGCTGCGCTCAAAGGCACGGCCAAGATCGCAGCGGGGCATCTGATGCGGGGGCAGACCAACTTCATCAAGATGTTGTGGAAGTTCAACAGCGTCTACAATCCCGAGCTGCAAATGGCGGATCACCGCCGGCCGGTCGTCTACGAAATGACTCCACCGCCGGAGAAGAAAGACAAGATCGACGCGAAGCAGCTCTACATCCTACCGGCGAAAGGCCGCCAGGGTCGGGCCATCGACGATTCCACCGAGACATTCGTCGATGAATCCCGTATGGGAACGGCGGTCTGAGCGCTGCACAGGTGAACGGCTCATGGTGAGTCGGCAGGATAGATGGATCACGTGAGGTGATTCTTCAAGCCTATCAGTCGTGAAAATCTTCCATTTCAGCTTCATGTGACCGTTGCTATTCCGCCTGGCTCTTGCGTAGAATCCGCTCGGCTTTGAGCTGAGGCGTCAATGCGGTACCAGGCACTTTTCGTTCTGCTCCTTGCGCTCCCCCTCAATTCACACGCCGGCAACATCAAAGACACGGATCTTATCTCCAGCAACACCTTCTTCCTGACGCCCAGCACGCACAAAACGGTGTTCATCCAGGTCCGCAATTCGTCCGATAATCAGGGCGTCTCGTTTCATGATCTCGGACCACGCATAGCCGAGAAGGGATATCAGGTCGTGAACGATCCGGACAGTGCGCAGTACATCGTGTTGGCGAACATCGTCTACTGCAACATCACGAAGCCAGAGATGCCGGTCGAGGCCATGGTGGCAAGCGGCTATGGATCTGCGTTCAACTCGACGATGGGGGCCATGCAAGGCCTCACCAGCATGGCAAGCATGGCCGGACCGTATGGCGCGGCGGCCGGCACGGCGGCGTCGATAGGTTTGAGCGCGATCCAAGGAATCAGTGAATTGATCAGTTCTTCCCCATCAACTCCCAAGATGCCGGATGACGTCAACTATGCCTGCGTGGCCGACGTCCAGATCACGGAACAAGGCGCCGTGCCCCTTCCCGGAGGAATGAAGGCAGGCACAGGGGAGGAGTCTGGTGTGTACCAGACCAGACTGGCTGCCGATGTGCACCAAAAAAAGCTCGATGAAGCCGAAGCGACGCCGTTGCTTCAACAGAAACTGAGCGCTGCGGTGGCAGGAAACTTTTAATGCCTATCATGTTCAGACGTACTCTCTCTCACTTTCTCCCCCTTTCGCTTGTAATCCTAATGACGCTGGTCACCGGCTGTTCAAACGTTATCCGATCCGGCCTCATGAACAGCAACACGATCTTTCTCGATCCCAACACCAACCGAACCATTTATACACAACTCAGAAACGTCTCCGAAAATCAACAGGCGACGTTGAGCGAGGTGAACGCAAAACTCACGGTAAAGGGATATCAACTGGTTCAGGACCCGCAGCAGGCGAACTACTGGATACAGGCCAAGGTCATCTACTGCCACAAAGCAGCCGATAGTGTGACGCCGGAAGCGGTGGCGAAAGCTGGTCCAGGTGCCGGTATCAGCAGCGGAGGCGCGGCTATGGTTTCTGCCAGTTCTATGGGTGACGGGCCTGCAATGGGCATGGCCGGTATGCCGGATATGAACGCCATGATGAAACAGGTCATGGCCATGAGCGGTGGACGAGCGGGATTTGGCGGCATGTCCGGGTTCCCCGGTGCGCAACCGCCGCCAAAGGAAGATGGCGTGACCTATTTGTGCGTCACCGACGTCCAAATTACCGACCGGAAGATCGGCAAAGCGATCGGACATCAGTCAGCCGGCTCGAAGGTTCAACAGATGAGAATGGTCGGCCACGTGCGGCAAAAAAGTTTAGACATTCCCGAAGCCACCCCGATCGTCCAAGAGAAAATTTCCACCGGGATTGCGGGGCTGTTCTAAACCCATTTGTTCGAACCTGAACTTGAAGCTGAAGTGTCGGGGATAAATCTCCTCATTATGTTTTTGAGACCTTCGCTAGGCACTGGGCAAAGGATTGACTATAATGAGACTATCGATAGATAGGATTAAAGAAGTAGGGTGAAACATGGCATCCAGAAGCTACACGGCAATCGTAGAGAAGGAAGGGGCGGGATATGTCGCGCTCTGCCCTGAACTCGACGTAGCCAGCCAAGGAGACACCGTTGAATCCGCCACCGCGAATTTGAAGGAAGCGGTCGAGCTGTTTTTAGAATGTGCCGATCCTGCCGAAGTAGAACGCCGACTTCACACACAGATCTTTGTTACCCGTTTTGAAGCGGCGCATGGGTAAGCTCCGTATCCTTTCCGGCCTGGATGTGTGCCGCATCCTTGAACAACATGGCTTCCAGATCGTTCGGCAACGAGGCAGTCATATGGTCATGCAACGGCGTATCGATGGTGGAACCGCAACAGTCCCAATTCCTGATCATGCCGAAATCAGAATCAGCACGCTGTAGGCCATCATCCGACAGAGCGGTATCCCTCGCAGCGCTTTCGAGTCCTGACTCACATCTTGTTGCGTAATGCGCAACATGATATACCTGGCTTGTGATCCAATCATTCCGACACAAGGGACTCAGGAAGTTCTTTGAGTCGGGGAGTGTGGCGGGTATCCAACCGCACCACTCCAAACGCCTGCGTATGCTGTTAGCAGCCTTGGACACGGCTTTGTCCATTGAGGACTTGAGTGTTCCTGGGTTCAGGCTCCATTCCCTAAAGGGATCGGAGCGCGGTCGATGGTCGGTGTGGATAACTGGAAACTGGCGCCTAACTTTTACGTTCAAAGACGGACACGCCTACGTCATGGATTATGAGGACTACCACTAACATGGCTATGCACAATCCTCCCCATCCCGGCGAGTTCATTATCCAGGTCTATCTGGAGCCCAACAATCTGAGTGGCCGTGAACTAGCCTCAAAGCTCGGTGTGGCTGCTTCAACGTTGAATCGCATTCTTACGGGTACGAGCCGAATAAGCCCTGAAATGGCGCTACGCCTTTCCAAGGCGATTGGCCGTTCGCCGGAGAGTTGGCTTGCCATGCAGTACAACCACGATCTCTGGCAAGCCAAGCAGCATGTGAAACTCGGCAAGGTCGGAAAAGTCCGGCTCACAGCGGCCTAACCGGCTGACGGACGCGGTGAAAGGCCTCGGCTTTCACCTACGCCCGGATTCCGCAGTTGAACGGTTCCGAGCACGATCGAGCGATGAGAACGCAATTGCCAGATGAGAAGATGATGTGGTCTTGGGAAAGAGGGTCATGCCTGAGGAAGCGGGCATCCAGGCGTTCCGGACCTCCCCTGAATGTCCGCTTAAAGACGCGGGAATGACGAGAGGGGCAGTGGGCAACTGCAGAATCCGAGCTAATCAACGTATCGAACTGACATTATGATATGCGTTGTGGCGCTGTGCTGTTTTGTCCGTGTCCGGCGCAATTCATGCGTGGCCATAGCCATATGAGGAACAGTCGCGATGAGCACAAGCACCGGGAAGGTAATTGCAAAGGCGAGCGAGCTACTGGCAAGCGCGTCAAAAGGCATTCGCTATGCTCAATTGCATCAGCAGATAGCGGCCGCGTTCCCAGACATCCCGCCCAACACTATTCACGGGGCATTGCACAAGTTCAGAACAGAACTTCCGTCAGAAATTTATCAGCCTGCAAAAGGCCTCTATCGTCATATCTCTTTCCGCGAGGAAGTCACAGCAACCGAAGTGCCGTTACCGCTAAAACCTGCCACGCCTAAGATCAAGGAAGAAGCTTTCTATGAGCCTTTCGCCGAGTGGCTCATAAACGAATTAGAGGAATGCACAAGCGCTATTGCTGTTGGCGGAAACGTGTTCCGCGACAAATGGGGTACACCCGACGTCATCGGAATTCGAGACGCAAAAAGAAGTGACATTATCAAGCCTCCCACCGAGATCGTGACTGCGGAGATCAAGATTGACCTCAATGGCCTTATTACGGCTTTTGGTCAATGCTGCTCTTACAAACTGTTCTCTCATCGTGCATACATCGTCGTTCCACAGAACTCGTCCGAGGAAGACATTTCACGGCTAGACGCTCTCGCCCGCATATTCGGTATCGGGTTCATCCTGTTTGACGCTTCCAACCCCAAGGAGCCTGGCTTCTCTATTCGGGTTCGTGCGTCGCGGCATGAACCTGATGTCTTCTACGTCAACAAATACCTTAAGCTCATTGAGGGCGACCTGTTCGGGTAGTGCCGCATATGGGTAGCAAACGTTCCAACACCAGACAGCTGCTGCGCAGTCACCGGTTACTCCATGACTGCCGGTGAAACTGCGGGGCCGTTAAGCTGCAAGGTACATGATCACCATCTTTGTAGGAGGTAGCGAGGTCATGAGCGTTCAACCCATTGTTTTGAGACCGGATCAGCATGAGCCAGCCTTGAATGTGATCGGAACGCAGGTGACGGTGTTGGCGTCCAACGCGGCGACGCAAAGCTATGGGATCACCTTGCAGCAGGGCGCGGAAGGAACAGGCCCTCCACCGCATAGCCATGATTGGGACGAAGCATTCTACGTCCTGAAAGGCGAGATTCACTTCCTATGCGACGGGAAAAACTATGCCTGCACGGTTGGGACTTTCGTGCACGTTCCTGGAGGGACCGTGCATGGCTTTCGCTACGGAAGTGGCGGTGGTCAGATGCTCGAGATTACGGGGGTGGGCGCGCTCGCGGCTCAGATGTTCACGGCCATCGACAAGGAGATTTCCCCAGGACCGCCTGATGTTCCAAAGCTACTTGATGTGCTCAAGCGCAATGGGGTAACTGTTACGGTGTGACCAGCACCGCACGCCTGATTACGTGTCCGGGGAGACTCAACCGGCCGGGTTCACAAGGTCACGATCAAACAGAAGCAACAACGGCGGACTTCCACACGAAGAAAAGGAGCAACTCCTATGTCAGACGCAAAAGAACAGATGACGAAAGCGGTGGAGTACCTGAAGCAGCAGCGCGATGAACTTCAAGTCCAGCTTCACCTGGCGAAGGCGGATGCGAAGGACGAATGGACCCGTCTGGAGAATCAATGGGAAGAAATAAAACCCAAATTGGAGGCGGCGAAGGAGGAGGCCGGCAAGACCGCAGAATCCGTCAGCACTGCGCTGGGGCTAGCCCTCGACGAATTGAAGAAGGGTTACGAGCGGCTGAAGAGTCGGCTATGAAGGATACAGTTGGAGAGTGTCGGTGAGCCGTCGAGAGGCTACAGTCATTGCGATGGCCTATCGGTAGTCATTCTAGTTTCGCTCATCGATCCCGATACGCTCACCGTTTTGCTCACCACCTGTTATACTGACTCAACCCTTCATTCAATCCGAGAGCCAGCTGCATGAGCACTCCAGCTTGGGACGAATTCGCCGAGCTTGCGTTGAAGCGCATTGCAAAGTCGGGTGCCGAGTACGGCGACATCCGCATTCAGGACAGCAGTACGGAGCAGATTGAAGGCGAAGATCGTCGGATCGCGTCTGTTCGAGATGTCAAGGACATCGGCTTCGGCGTGCGGGTGCTCTATCACGGAGCGTGGGGGTTCGCGGCGAGTTCGATCTTGTCGTTGGAAGAGGTGCCGCGAGTAGCGGACCTGGCTGTTGAGATCGCCAAAGGGTCTGCATCGGTGGCTCTTGAAAAAGTGCGATTGGCGTCTGAGCCGGTTCATCGCGATCGCGTCGTCACGCCGTGTCGTATCGACCCCTTCAGCGTGCCGTTGGAGAAAAAAACCGACTTGGTGCTCAACACCATGGACGTGTTGCAACGGCAATCCGGCGTCGCGAGGAGCAGTGCGAGTCTCTGGGCGCGTCGGGACAAAACGTTGTTTGTGTCGTCGGAGGGGTCTCGTCTGGAGTTCGATCTCCTGGCAGGGCAGGGCGAGTGTACGGCGACTGCGTTGTATGAAGGCCGATTTGCGTCGCGCAGTTTCAGTACGCCGTATCTCAGGAAAGGCTATGAACTGATCGAAGAAGCGGACTTCTCTCGTGAGGCGTCCCGAGTCGCCGACCAAGCGCTCGAAAAGGTGAAGGCTCCGGCGGTCGATGCCGGCCAGTATGATCTGGTGCTCGATCCTGAACACCTGTCATTGACCATCCATGAATCTTGCGGCCATCCGAGCGAACTGGATCGCGCGCTCGGCTACGAAGCCAATTATGCCGGTACCAGTTTCTTGACGACGGAGACGCGCGGCAACTTTCGTTATGGCTCGCGGCAGGTGAACTTGATAGCCGATAACACCGAAGCGGAAACACTGGCTGCAACCGGTTACGACGATGATGGGGTGGCGTGTCAGCGATGGGATATCGTCCGCCATGGAATCTTCGTCGGATACTGTACGAGCCGTGAAACGGCGCCAAAGATCGGCGAATCTCGCTCATGCGGCTCCAATCGGGCTGACGGATGGGGGAACATTCCGATCGTGCGCATCGCCAATATCGGACTGGAGCCGGGCGAGGCTACGCGCGATCAGCTCATTGCCGACGTGAAACGCGGCATTTATATCGAAGGTCATGGATCTTACAGCATTGATCAACGCCGCTACAATTTCCAGTTCGGCGGCGACGCCTTCTGGCTGATAGAAAACGGCAGGCGAACCCATATGCTGCGGGATGTGATCTATCATGGGATCACGCCGGAATTTTGGAGCAGTTGCGACGGAGTGGCAGACCGATCGTTTCGCCGGCGGTACGGATTCATTACCTGTGGGAAGGGGCAGCCCGGCCAGTCCGGCTGGATGACCCATGCCGCCGCTCCGGCGAGATTTCGCCGGATCCAGGTGATTCGAGGAGAAGGAGACTCATGACGGTACTGAGCGGCACGTGGCCGAAGATGACCGGCTCAGACGAGTTTCGCTTTCTGAGCGAGCTGGTCCTGACCCGCTCGTCCGCTGATCATACGATCATCAGCCTGCGCGATCACCATGCCGGGACGACGAGGTTCGCCAATAATCAAGTCATTCAAAACGTCGATGTAAGACGGGGCTCACTGGCCGTGACGGTGGCCTTCGGGGGTCGGCATGGGACCGCCAGCACGACGGATTTTACCGCCGGCGCGATCCAGGACACATTGGCGCGTGCCGAACAGATTGCTCGAATTTCACCGGTCGATCCCGAATACCTTCCGCCTCCCGATCCCTGCACGTTCCCTGTTCGAGAGACGGCCAGCCCGGAAACCATGGCGGCAGGTCCGGCGAAACGTCTGGAGTATGCCAATGAAGCGATCGGACACTGCCGGATGGAGAACATCATGGCGGCCGGCGTCGTCTCGTCGTCGGCGACGGCAGTCGGAATTGCCGCCGACACCGGACTGTTCGGCTACGAACGCCGGACGGATGCGCGGTTCAGCCTGACAGTCCAAGCGGGTGATGCAACCGGTTGGAGCGCGGCTGCCCATCGGTCCATCGATCACTTGAAAGTCCAAGAACGGACCTTGGTGGCCATCGCCAAATCCAAGCGGGGGCGGGATGCATATGAGCTGCCGGCCGGACGGTATTCCGTCATTCTTGAACCGGCTGCCGTGGCCGGCCTCTGGGCGTGGTTGATTCGGTCGCTGGATGCCAAGTCGTACATGAAAAAGACGAGCCCGTTCGCCGACAAGCTGGGACAAGCGATTGTGGATAAACGGCTGACCCTTCGGAACGCTCCGGATCATGCCGATCTGCTCGGAGAGGCATTTACTCATGAGGGGTTGCCGAGCACAGATTCGGTGTGGATCGACCAGGGGATCCTCAAGCAGCTGGCCTACGACCGATTTACGGCCAAGGCCGGTGGAGTCAACACCATTCCTACGTTGGAAGCTCCTGTGTTGTCGATCGAGGGGGCTTCAGCCCATTCGATTCAGGATCTGATCAAAAGCACGGAACGCGGGATTCTTGTGACGAATTTTTGGTATATCCGTCCCGTGAATTCCCGTGATCTCATGTTGACCGGCATGACGCGGGACGGCACGTTTTTGGTCGAGAAAGGAGAAATTGTCTCCGCAGTCAAGAATTTCCGCTTTCATGAGAGCCCGCTCCTGGCATTTCAACGTCTCAGCGCATGGACCACGCCAATGGAAGCGGTCAATTCGGAGACGGCGAAGATGTTGGTTCCAGCTATGGCCCTCCCGCAGTTTCATTTCTCGAGCGTGACACGATTCTAGAACTATCGTAAGGACTCCGAATATATTTCAGCCCCCTCAGAATAAAAGGGTTGACTCTTCGACTCTCGAGGAGTAGGTACATCATAGGTGGAACAATAGGTCCAAATGAAGGGGACAGATGGCCCCCCGATTCAATAAAGAACCGATTAACCTGATTCATCGAATTCCGTCGCAGAAGCAGATCGATGAAGCTCGTCCGGTGCCAGCACCATACGGTCAGCTCTTGCTCAATGCCGGAGCTGTTTGCTGGCGAAAGATGGTTGATCTCTTCACGTATGTGACACGGTATGAGGGCGAGACCCATCCACGGGTCCATAAGCCTCTTGCCCTGCCTGATCGAACGATGGAGCGCGCCGCGATCCATCAAGATACCGTTCAGCCGAACGGGAAACAAGTCCAGGAAACAGAGAATCCGCCGGCTGCAAACGTCACGATTCTACAAAAGCCGACCCAGACGCCGACTCTTGTTCAGTCTGAAGAAGTCGCTGAACTCCGCGCCTATCTAGTCGGACAGCAGGATGAGATTGCCCGGCTTACGTCTCACATTCAAGAACTCACCTCCTTGGTCAGCTCTCAGCAACAGGTCCTCGTTCATCTTGGTAAAGAGCTGGAAGCCGGTGCATTTTCAACAACGACCGGTACGGCGGCCTCCTCTGTCAAGCGAAGCCGTATCAGTCGGAAGAAATCCACCGAGAATGAGACGCCGGATTCTCCTCAGGAAAACGGGCATCAGTTTTCCTCTCAGAAAAGTGAAGGCCCACCGCTCAATCTTGGGCCAGGTCCGTCCGGTATTGACGGCAGGCTCTAAACGATTTTTTTGAGCGCTTCGCAGACAACAGAGCCGAATCTTACCGACCCGCAAGAGTGCACCTTATCGGTGCACACCTGGTTCCCACTAGCCAGGCATCTGTCACGTCTGCTACAAACCCTCATCAATGAGTACCCTTCTCCTCTTCCTGTGGGTGGTGCCATGGTTAGGTCTGTTGGGGATTGATCCAGCTGTGGCAGCAGAACGCCATGTCCCGCGGGTGCCCCTCCTTGACAATCTCGGCACCCTTCACCATCCCATCACAACGAACTCCAACGAGGCGCAGCAATATTTTGATCAAGGGTTGCGGTTGGTGTACGCCTTCAACCATGAAGAGGCGGTCCTGGCCTTTGAAGAAGCCGCGCGTCTTGATCCCTCTGCGGCAATGGCCTATTGGGGTGTGGCGCTTGCATCCGGTCCGAACATCAACGCAGCGATGGATAAGGCGGCAGAACGACGGGCGTGGGATGCCGTACTAAAAGCCCGCGCGCATCGTGCTCACGCGAGTCCAGCCGAGCAGGCTTATATCGACGCAATCGGCAAGCGATACGATCTCCACGCGCATACGAGATCGGCTCTCGATAAGGCTTATGCGGACGCCATGCGTGTAGTCTGGCGGCACCTTCCGAACGATCCGGATGCCGGCGTATTGTTTGCTGAAGCCTTGATGGACTTGCGATCGTGGGATTTATGGGCGGCGGGTGGTCGGCCAAAGCCCGGCACCGAGGAGATCGTATCCACCTTGGAGTCGCTTGTGGCGCGTTTCCCGGATAATCCGGGAGCTTGCCACTACTATATCCATAGTGTGGAAGCTTCCTCGACTCCGGATCGAGCCGTGGCTTGTGCAGAGCGATTGTCCGGCCTGATGCCGGGCTCCGGCCACTTGGTTCACATGCCGGCCCACATCTATATGCGGCTCGGTCGATACCATGAAGCGACTGAACGGAATGCGCATGCCGCGGAGGTCGATCGCAACTATCTGTCCGGCCGAAAATTAAGCGGTAATTATGCCGACGGCTACTACACCCACAACCTGCATTTTCTTTGGGCTTCCTTGGCGATGGAGGGGCGAAGAACCGAGGCCTTGAAGGTGGCTCGTCAACTGACGGGAACGATCACTGAAGAGGAAGCCCGGAGGGAAAAATGGAAGGAATTGTACCTTCCCACTCCCTTGTGGTCGATGATCAGATTCGGGCAGTGGGACGAACTGCTGCGCGAGCCGCCTCCTTCTAAGTCGCTGCGTCTGCACCAGGGGATATGGCGATTGGGAAGGGGAATGGCGCTCTCGGCGTCAGGCCGCTTGCCAGGAGCCGAGGGCGAGCACGTCGTGCTGGCCGGATTGGCCAAACGCCTCGGCCGTGATCGAACGTCAGAGGAGAAAACCGAACGGACGCTGCTCAAGATTGCGGAACGACTATTGGCCGGTGAGCTTGCCATGCATCGCCATAAATACGACGAGGGTGTCGCTTCGTTCATGGATGCCGTCAAGCTGGAGGAGGGGCTTCCGTACACCGAACCTCCGTACTGGCCGATTCCGATCCGCCACTATCTCGGCGCCGCTTTGCTGAGAGCCGGTCAACCCGGCAAGGCGGAAGCCGTTTACCGAGCGGACCTGGCGAAGAGTCCGCAGAACGGCTGGGCCCAGTTTGGACTCCTGCAGAGCCTCCGCGCTCAGCGGAAAGGCCGTGAAGCGGACGCCGTGGAACAGCAATGGCAGCAAGCCTGGGAACATGCGGATGTAACCCTTACAGCCTCTCGATTTTGAGGGAGCACAAACGGACGGTAGGAGAAGCAATGCGATTTGTGGTTGGCGTGATGGGGCCGGCTAAAGCTCCGAAGAAGGACCTCGACAATGCCAGGATTCTGGGGGAATTCATTGCTCGGCGAGGCTGGGTTGTGTTGACCGGCGGTCGTGACGTGGGCGTCATGGATGCGGCTTGCGAAGGGGCCAAGCGGGTGGGCGGAAGTTTGACTATCGGGATCTTGCCGACGGCCAAGGATAAGGTGTCTCGTCATGTGGACGTGCCGATCATCACCGAAATGGGCAGTGGCCGTAACAACATCAATGTCCTGACCAGCCATGTCGTCGTGGTCTGTGGATTGAGCGGATCGGGTACGGTCTCGGAGGTTGCCTTGGCGGTGAAGGCGGGTAAGCCGGTTATTCTTGTTGAAGCCACTCCTGCTGACGTGGCGTTCTTCCACAAACTCGATAAGCGACTGGTCCACGCTGCTTCGTCACCGGAGGAGGCAATTGAGCGGATCATGAAACTCATGGATGGGCCGCAACGACGGGCGCGTCGTGCTGCACAAGATCTAGACAGGTACGTTCCAGTCTGAAGGGCGAGAGACTTACGCCGGGCCGGCCCGCCTCGTGTCCCCACAAGTTGCACCTACATCCACCTCTCAGGGAGCATTGTAGTAAGATGTAAGAATCCGGCCGCGAGGAGGACTAGGAGAGGGGAGGATAGGAAAATGGCAACACTCCGACGTTGGATATTCATGACGGTCGGTCTCGTGACCTGCGCGACTCTCACAGCCTGGCTCTCAAGCGGAGTTCAGAGCGCATCGACCACCGCCAAGGCTTACTTTGCCGGTGGCTGCTTCTGGTGCATGGAAGAGGCCTTCGAAAAAGTCGATGGCGTCATCACGGTCGTATCCGGCTATATGGGAGGCACGGTCGCCAATCCCACCTATGAACAGGTCTCAGATGGACGCACGGGCCACGCCGAGTCCATCGAAGTCATGTATGATCCAACCAAGGTCACGTATCAGAAATTATTAGATTCCTTTTGGCGCAACATCGACCCAGTCATGCCGAATGCGCAATTTTGCGATCATGGCAATCAATACCGGGCGGTCGTCTTCTATACCACCGATGAAGAGAAGCGGTTGTCAGAAGAATCGAAAAGCAAGATCGAACAGTCCAAGCGGCTTTCTGCCCCGATCGTGACGCAGCTAGTTCAAGCGTCGACCTTCTATCCAGCCGAGGACTATCACCAGGATTACTACAAGAAGAACCCGCTCCGATATAAGTATTACAAGTACAGCTGCGGCCGAGCCCAGCGGTTGGAGGCCTTATGGGGGAAACCATAAGCGTAATAACTCTGCGCCCAATCCAGGGTGGGGATCAACCCAAGCGCTCACCCGGCAGGTGTTGCACTATTCGACGATCAGTCGCATTGTGAATTCTAGGAAATGTGATGATGCACAAATCAAGATGTGACCTCAATCTTGGGTTAACCTTATGATGGCAACGACCAGCATTGGCAGCCGTGCAGAACTGTATGGCGCACGCAACCAGAACGCTCATTCGTTACGGATAGTAAATGCTTGCACATCTTCAACCCACTCCACATCCGTGGCATTCAGTTTTCGCATTAGGTCCAAGAATGACCCTCTACCGGGGGTTACTTCCCCGGCAGTCTGAACAGTTCCCCCTCTGTAGTTCGTCTCAGCTAGTGACATAACTGACACCTGTAGCGGAGTTTTTGAGGCAATGACTCGTATTATCTCAGCAGACACTGAAGCGCCAGGTAGAAGCTTGGCTATCGCACGGATGCCTTTCTCCCGTGCGTCTTGGTTCGGATAGGTCCAGGTCTCTCCTGCTCGAATGTGATTGTCTCTGGCGTAATCGTTAGGAAAGATTAAGGAACCATTCAAATTCATGTCAACGCCATACAGATAGAGATAGGCGTCGCGAGAAGAGGTCACAGAAATGAGCGCTTCATCTCCATCTAAATAACTTGACCTGTTCAGCCGTAGGGTGACTTTGAAATCCTTGTCTTTTCGACCCGGTTCGGGAACGATACAGGTTTGAATTGTCGCTTGAAATCGGCAACCAACACATCCCCCTTCATTGATGAGCCCCGCATGCACAACCCTCTCGTGTATAGCCCGACCATACTGTGTGACGCGGAGGAGATGCTCGGTCAACGATGCTTCTCCTCTAAGACTGTTCTCGTGCTGAAAGTCTATGAACTGATGCTCTAAATGCACGCCTAGTAGGCGATTCATGGCCTTAATTCTGGCTTCCATCACCGCTTGGGCAAAAGCCTGGTGCTTGGTATCTTGGTCTCCGAACACAACAGTGGCAGTGGATTCCACCCACGTACAGTGATCTGGATCCATATCTAAAACCTTCGCATCAAGGCTACCGGCTGTCTCAACAGTCTGGCGTCCTTCTGTGGGTTGTCTCATGTCCGTTTGTAGTCCGTGCTGCATAGCTGCGCAGGATTGTAGTGAGATTTGCAATGCCATTAACAATCCAAAAACCCGGTGTAGTGGGTCTGACATGAGAGCAATCTACTCCAGCAGATTGATGCCGTTTGTGATCAACTCTGTGCTACCGATCAATTGTGGAGTCTGTTCGGTATTGAATTGTCGCCGTGCAACCCGTTCTACTTGAGGTCGAAGGTACTCAAACAGTTCAGCAACCTCGATTTTCCCATTCTTGTTTGTATCCCCTTCGCCTTGTAGTCCCTTTAAGAAGAAATATGTGAAAAGCCCATGCCTTTGTTGATCGTAAGTAGCCGAAACCTGCTCTGCCGTGCTCGCTGCTATGACAACCGTTTTTCCTTTTCCTAAAATGGGATTCCTAACTTCCGTGATGATGGGTCGCATGCCTTTGGCTATAACAGAACGGCCACCGGAACCGGAAAAGCAGGAGTCGAGGACAACGATAATTTCTTTCGCAGGGAGATTGGCTAGATTCTGGTAAAGTCGGTTTAGGGAATAGCCGGTATTGTTTAAGAATACTGGATCACCATCGTAAGGCATCAGAAAAGCTTCATTTGTTTTTGTATTGGGAGCGCCGTGGCCGGAATAGTAAACAAAGACCGTGTCATCTTTTTCGACTCGGTTAGGCAGCCAGGTTTCAAAGTACTTCTCAAGATCGCTCTTCGAGGCCCGCTCATTCACTAACAATGCAATATTTTCTTCTTCAAAACCCATACTTTTTGACAAATACTGAGCCACGACCTTTGCATCTGTTTCCGCATAATCAGCCTTCGGTAGTTGGTTCCGATATATCTCAAGTCCGATGACGATGGCATGGGCGTTCTTTCTTCTTGTTGATGAAACGGGCGGAGAATCAACGTCACTTGCAGAAAGCGGCGGTGGAGAGCTGACAGGAGCAGCGATCAAGTTTGGGGCGTTTTGTTTTGATGCTGCGCTAACTGGTTGTAGCGTGATGTATATATCATCTGGTTCTACCCCATAGGCATGTTCGGTAATTAAATCAATGCCGAGTCCGATTAAGCCTCCGAATAGGATGTTGCCCCATACCCAACCGCCGAATTTTCTTTCGAGTCTTATATCTTGAGGCTCGTATCCATCCTTTTCAACATGAATAGTAGGGTTCTTTCCACGTCGAATCGGGATTGTTACAGGATTTGTGGTTGCGTACGTCTGACCATTCACTTGGGCTTTGGCACCGGGAGGAGTGGTGGCTAGGGAAACATCGACCGTGCTGTTGCTAACAATTGTGGCACATCCCGTCGACAGACTTGCGATTAAAGCCAGAACGCCAAACAGGATATTCATATTACCTCCATGTGAAAACGATAGCCCGGTCGGTGAACTCCTTTTACGATGAAATGCGTGGTCTAACAATTATGCTTTAGACGCATACACGGAAGTGGTACTTCACAGTGCTGAAGTGAATGGAAGCCGTGTAACCTTTAAAGGGATCGGGATGAGCTCGCCCGAGTTTCGTGGACACCGGTTAAGACCCATCGATCCGGTGGGTGCACTCCAGCGGGCTCAAAAAATGAAAAAGGTCAGTAATGATCAATGAGGTCTGCATGACTATTGACTTATTGTTTTCGAAGCAACCGAAGTGTGTCGAGTAAATAGCCGATAGCTCTGCTATCGAGCGAGGAATCATCGATACCACAATGGACTGACAGGCTTCGTCTTCGAGTTCAAGGTAATCATGGAGGTGGCCACTGACCGGAAAGCCTATGATGATCTACACCTATGATTTGTTGAACTGGCGAAAGACGTGACCTGTCACTGATCTCAAGATCTGACTTTCATGATCAGGTTTCTCGGTCGTTTTCCCTGAGCTAGGCAAATGCTGGTGAACTCCAAGCCGAACTGGTTGCCATCGATCCAGCAGACAACGACCTGATCGATCGAAGAGGCCACTTAAAATGAGCAGGGATGTCCTAAAAGCCATCTCGATTGATAGATCTTCCACCCCGAATGAACGCGAAGCCATCTTGACGCAGACGCAGTCCTCTGCGACAAAGAAGACCTGCCAAAGAGGGAGTATTGTGATGCGAACGGTCAGTCGACGGATGGTGGATCTCGCCCAATCGGAAATTCGGGCGATGACACAGGCTTGCGCGAGCATGAAGGGCCTCAATATGGCACAGGGTGTCTGTGACACGGCGGTGCCACCAATCGTTCTCGAAGGGGCAGAGAAGGCCATCAGGGATGGGCACAATGTCTACACCCGCTTCGACGGCGTGCCTGAATTGCGCCAAGCCATCGCCGACAAGTTGGCGCACTATAACGGTATTGAAGCCGATCCAGAAACGCAGATCACCGTCAGCGCCGGGGCAACCGGCGCCTTTCACTGCGCCTGTGAGGCCTTACTGGATCTCGGTGACGAAGTCATTCTCTTCGAACCATACTACCAGTACCACATCAGTGCCTTGCGCGCAGTCGAGGCCGTGGCGGTGGTTGTGAAGATGAGGACCCCGAAATGGACGTTCGACCAGGCTCAGCTCGAAGAGACGGTGACACCCAAGACTAAGGCCATCGTCGTCAATTCGCCCGGCAACCCATCGGGTAAGATATTCAGCCGAACGGAACTTGAGGCCCTGGCGGATTTTGCATGCCGGCATGATCTGTTCGTCCTGACGGATGAAATCTACGAATACTTTCTCTATGACGGGCGGCGGCATGTGAGCATGGCCTCCTTGCCGAATATGGCGGAACGGACGGTGACCATCGGAGGGTACTCCAAAACGTTCAGCGTGACGGGGTGGCGGATCGGGTACAGTATGGCTGCGCCACCATGGACAAGAGCCATCGGCGCGATGAACGATCTCCTCTACGTCTGTGCTCCGGCGCCGCTCCAAATAGGCGTGGCTCGTGGCATCAGAGAGTTGCCGGACGATTTCTATGGAATCCTGGCTCGGGATTATCAGCAGAAGCGCGACAGATTTTGCAGCGCTCTGGCCAAGGCGGGTCTCGTACCATCAATCCCAGAAGGGGCCTATTACGTGTTGGCGGATGTATCTCGGCTTCCAGGCGACACCGGGAAAGCTCGCGCCATGTATCTATTAGAGAAAACCGGCGTGGCTGGTGTACCGGGAGAGGCGTTTTTCTCCGGTGCGGCAGGAGCCAACTTCGTTCGCTTCAGCTATGCCAAGACGGACTCTGATCTCGATGAGGCCTGTCGTCGGCTGACCCAAACCGATTTCTAAAACAACTATCCTTTGCCTCCAACGACCGAACGAGTTAGGAGCTTGAGCTGTCGCGTGAGAGCATCGGGACAAGACGGGCTGGTGGCGATGATTCCCCGATAGCGAGGCTCACGTCGATTAAAGGCCAGGTCATGTCCGTGTCCGTCGGAGATGGTTCCACCTGCTTCCGTGATGAGGAGAGTCCCTGCCGCAACATCCCATTCATTTTCAGGCTCCAACGTGACCACCGCTTCGATGCGGCCGGTTGCGGCGAGTGCAAGTACCCAAGCAATTGAGCGGATAGGGCGGCTGTTGGCCGACGGCTCGAGGGACGTGAAGCGGCCGATCCGTCGCTCCCACGGATTCAGAGCGATGACCGGATGCCGCCCTTCCCACGCTGTCGGTGGTGCAACCGACTTATCATTGAGACGAACGCCTCCCCCTCGCGTCGCGGTGAAGAGTTCGTCGGTGGAAGGGTTGAAAATACATGCGACGACCGGATGATTCTGTTCAATGAGGGCGACAGAAATGCAAAATTCCGATTCACCATTGATGAACGCCTTCGTGCCATCTATCGGATCAACGATCCAGACGCGTCTCTTCTGAAGTCGCTCCAGACTATCAGGCGATTCCTCTGAGAGCCATCCATCTTGAGGAAATGCCGACTCCAGGCGAGATTGGAGAACCCGATTCACGGCCAGGTCCGCGGAGGTCACCGGCGACTGGTCCGGCTTCTGAATCGTTTCAAATCCATCGACGACGAACCGCAGAGCTTCTCTGCCGGCCCTACGGATTACATCGATGAGAATCTCAAGTTCGTGGTTCCATGCCATGTCGGAAGAGTAGCAGGCCTGGACATAGATGAAAAGCGATCAGCTTCTACCGGCTTGACCTGGACTCTGAATCTGCGTACAAGCACGGTACGATGAAACTGGTACAGAAACGGTCGAAGAAGACGGGGCTCTCGCCTGGGACGCTCATTCACATCGGCGAACAGCGAACCGAGGCCGTGACGATCACGCTGTTCAATTATGCCGGTCCTCGATGCGAAGAGCATGTCGTCACAGACCCGAACGAGCTTCGGCTGCCTGCGGACGAAACCGTCACGTGGGTGAATGTCGGTGGGGTACATAAGGTCGATGTTTTGGAGGCCTTCGGAAAACATTTCGGCCTGCATCCTCTTCTTCTCGAAGACATTGCCAATACGGACCAGCGCCCGAAGCTCGATGACTATGAGTCCTATTTCTTTCTCGTCATGAAGATGCTCATGCTCTCTGAACGAGGGGACATCGTGGTCGAACAGGTGAGTTTCGTCCTTGGGCGCAATTATGTCCTTTCGTTCCAAGAAAACGGGGCGGATGTCTTTCACTCGGTGCGGGATCGTCTGAGAGGGGGCAAAGGGCGTCTTCGGCAACATGGGTCGGACTATCTGTTGTATGCGCTCATTGATGCCGCGGTCGACCAATATTTCGCTGTGCTCGAAATGCTCGGAGAACGGATCGAATCGCTGCAAGAACGGGTGATCGCCGATCCGAAACCGGAAACGCTCAAAGACATTCACGCGCTCAAACGGCAGTTGTTGTTCGTACGGCGCGCCGTCTGGCCGCTGCGGGAGGCGATCAACAATCTGTCCCGTTCGGAATGTCCATTTTTACGTGAACCCACCCAGGTATTTTTTCGAGACGTCTACGACCATGTGGTGCAGATCGTCGATACCATCGAGACATTGCGCGAAATGGTCTCGGCCAGTCTCGACATCTATCTTTCAAGCGTCAGCTATCGGCTCAACACCGTCATGCGAGTGCTGACGGTCATCACGACGATTTTCATGCCGCTCACCTTCATCGCCGGCATCTATGGGATGAATTTCGAGTATATGCCCGAGTTGAAATGGCCCTGGGGTTATCCCCTGGCGGTGGGCCTGATGGGTGTCGTGGCGGCTGTGATGCTGATCGGATTTCGACGAAAGAAATGGCTGTAGGTGACGAGGCAAGCCTACTCTTCTTGAACTTCCACCTTATCCACGAAATAGGTGGTCTCACCGAAGCAGGTGGTTGGAATGTGGCGATACTCCTTGTAATGCAAGATCACGCGTTTCCCCATCACCTCTGATAATTGTGCGGCGATTTTATCGTCCCAGATCGTAAATTCCCAGAGCACCGGCGCGGTCCCCGGCACGGTCGTCATCGCCATCTCTCCTTCATGCGACTTACACAACCAGCCCTTCGTGGACAATTTTTGCATGTACCCGGCGCGGTTTCCATCGGAATAGGCCCAATTGAACACGACGATGAGGTAGGCCGCACCGACAAAGAACAGAAACGTCACAAACAGTTTCATCCATTTCTCCTGAGTTATGAACGAACGTCACTGAACAGCCAAGGGGCCTCAGTCTTTCGACGGGTTTCATAGGCCGTGATCGCATGCTCATGCTGGAGCGTGAGACCGATCGCATCAAGACCTCGATAGAGGCAATCCTTGCGGAAGGTGTCGATCTCGAACCGGTACGTCGTTCCGTTCGGGGTGGTCACGGTTTGGCGACCCAGATCAACTGTCAGCTGATAACCCTCAGTGCCGAGCACGTCGCTCATAATGGACAGCACGTCGTCCGATTTCAAAACCACCGGCAGAATTCCGTTCTGAAAGCAGTTGTTATAGAAGATATCGGCAAAACTCGTGGCGAGGATGCACCGGAACCCTTGATCCAATAATGCCCAGGGTGCATGTTCACGCGAGGAACCACAGCCGAAATTATCCCTGGTTACAAGGATCGTCGCGCCCTGATACCGTGGCTGGTTCAAAAAGAAGGCTGGATCAGGCGAACCGTCTTTTCGTTTCCGCCAATCGAAGAACAGACCTTCGCGCAACCCGGTGCGTTTGATCGTCTTCAGAAACTGCTTCGGAATCACCTGATCGGTGTCGACGTTCACACGATCCAAGGGGGCCACGAGACCGGTTAATGTTGTGAAAGGTTCCATTGCGTGATCAGCTCCAGTGTCGGATATCAACAAAGTGTCCTTCGATGGCTGCGGCGACCGCCATGGCCGGCGACACCAGATGGGTGCGACCTCCGGCTCCCTGGCGTCCCTCAAAATTCCGATTACTTGTAGAGGCGCAGCGCTCGCCGGGCTTCAGGACATCGGCATTCATCGCGAGACACATGCTGCACCCGGCCTCCCGCCACTCGAACCCTGCGTCGCGGAACACCCGGTCCAGTCCTTCGGCTTCGGCCTGTTCCTTGACGAGCCCCGATCCAGGAACCACCATCGCATGCACGGTCTTCGCGACCTTCTTGCCTTTGGCGAAGCTGGCTGCGAGCCGAAGATCTTCGATCCGGGAGTTGGTGCAGGAGCCGATGAACACTTTGTCGATTTTGATGTCGGTAATCGGCATATTGGGTGAAAGTCCCATATAGACCAATGCCCGCTCGGTGGCGCTCTTCGTGTTCTCGTCGGACATCGTTCGAGGATCCGGAATATTCTGGTCCACACCCAGTACCATGCCTGGACTGGTGCCCCAGCTGACTTGCGGAGCGATCCGTTCAGCTTCCAATGTCACGGTCATATCGTACTTGGCATCCGCATCAGTCTTGAGATGTCGCCATGCCCGGACCGCCTGTTCTAAAAGATCTCCCTTGGGAGCGAGCGGGCGCCCCTCAATATAGGCAATCGTCTTCTCATCGGGCGCGATCATGCCCGCACGAGCACCACCTTCGATCGACATGTTACAGAGAGTCATGCGACCCTCCATGCTGAGCGCCTCAATTGCCGAGCCGGTATACTCGATGACATACCCCGTCCCTCCGGCGGTGCCGATCTTCCCAATAATCGCAAGAATAATATCCTTGGCCGAGCAGCGGTCGGCGAGTGTTCCATCGACACGTATCTCCATGGTCTTGGGTCGTTTTTGCACCAAACATTGCGTGGCCAACACATGCTCCACTTCACTGGTTCCGATGCCGAACGCCAGAGCCCCAAACGCCCCATGGGTGGAGGTATGGGAGTCGCCGCAGACGATCGTGGTGCCCGGGAGCGTGAATCCCTGTTCCGGACCGATGACATGAACGATACCCTGACGGATATCGCTCATGTTGAAAAGGGTGATGCCGAAACCCTTGCAGTTGTCCTCGAGCGTTTGAATCTGAAGCGCACTCACTTGATCGGCGATCCCCAACCTTCGGTCTGTGGTGGGGACATTATGATCCGGCACGGCAAGAGTTGCGGACGGTCGTCTCGGGCGGCGTCCCGCGAGCCGTAACCCCTCGAAGGCCTGAGGGGACGTTACTTCATGAACCAATTGTCGATCGATATACAGCAGTGTCGTTCCGTCCGGTTCTGATCGGACGATATGCGAATCCCAAATCTTGTCGAACAACGTTTTGCCCGCCATCTGTACTCCTACTTTGTTAAGCCAACGTCCTATTATACAGAGGAATCCCATGGTCTTGACAAGGTGTCTGTGAGGCTTGCCCTGTCACGTCAGTCGTGTTACCACCACGCTTGTGAATACCGCACCGTGGAACGAGCCACGCATTGTGGAATGGAGTCAGGCGTTGCTGGACAGCTATCGTCATTGGATAGGAAAAGATCTGGTCGAGCGGACACTCGATGCACATCAGCAGGCCCGCTTGTTGTTCGAAGCATCCATTGTCGTCGTGTCGCACGGGGTGGGGGTAGACCCGATCTTGAACTATGGCAATCAAACCGCCTTGGACTTGTGGGAATTGTCCTGGGATCAATTCATCAGGACGCCGTCGCGACTCACGGCAGAGCCGGATGACCGGGCCGAACGAGACCGGATGTTGACACAAGCAAGAACCGATGGCTATTTCGACGGATATCGAGGAGTACGAATCTCTTCAACCGGGAGGCGTTTTCGCGTCGAGCAAGCCTTGATCTGGAACGTGATCGATTCTGTCGGAAGCCCTCTCGGTCAAGCAGCGACGTTCTCACAATGGACCAATCTGTCTTGATCGAGGAAGCCTGTGACAAAGAGGATCGGCGCGGAAGACCCGGCGTTAATTGGTACTGAGGATGTGTCGGAGAAGGGTCAGTTAGGTCCAGAGTTCGAGAGGGCCGTGGTTCGCGATTCCCTGCAGCAGATCTCGGATTGTCAGGATACCCACGAGACAGCGATTGTGATCCAAGATCGGAACCGCATGAATCCGTTCATCCAGCATGACGCGGGCAATTTCACGGACCTCTGTCACGGGTGTGGCAGAAATCACTCGAAGCGTCATGATTTCAGCCAATCGCCGCCTGGCGGCCTGTCGCGTATCGGTCGCCGTGATAAGTTCCGGGACATGGTGGAGGAGGTCGCTATACGACACCATCCCGACGAGGGTGTCGTGCATTGATGTGATGGGGACATGGTGAAATCCTCTCTGCGACATGCTTGTCCAGGCGTCCAGCAAGGTGCTGTCGGATGCAAGAGAGAGAACCGGAGCACTCATCAGATCGCGAGCCAGGATTGCAGGCTTCACGTGTGGCCGTTCCATACTCTGCTGTTGATAAGCTGTTTGTGCTGCCAAGGCTGAGTGATCCAAGGAAGAAGATTGTCGGCCATGATGCTCGCGTTCTCCGGCAGATTCGGCGCGGCCATTTCGTGGGCCAACCGGTTTGACCGGATACGTCTCAACGATTCCATTGACCGCCAGAATGATGGGCATTCTGTAGCTCCTCAACTGCCGTATCGGAATCTTCGGAAAATACTTAAGCCGAGGACAGGCAAAATCCATGCAGCGTCGTTTTTGCCGGTAACTCCTGCCTCTTTGCAGTGTTAAGTTGAGATCGGATCAGTTGCTTCCGTTTTGAACCCTATGCTATAAGGAGCATCGTGTGATGTGGTCAGTGTTGATACATCGGTGCATAGAAAATAGATGAAAGGTGCACAGTACCAAAATCCTGCACGTCCTCCAATTTTGACATCATAGATTTCACAAGCCTCAATTTATCTCTTCTTTTCTCGCAAGGGGGGTAGTCATGAGCAAGACATTGTTGGCGGTCTTCCTCGGCCTTGGAGTGGTATTGGCTGGGGCATCTGGTTCGTATGCGCTTCAAGCGGGTGGTGTTGAGACCGGTGACCTGGAAACCGGTACCGTCGTCGGGCAGCCGTTTAAAGAGCTGACCGTGGATGCGTCGTTCTTCACTGTCGAAATCGGCAACATGAAGGCGTGGTATCCTCCCACGACAGTCATCGATTTTAAGACGCGTCCAGGCGCTCCGGTTCTGTTAAAAGTAACGAATAATTCCGCTGCCGAACATGGCTTTCATCTGAGTGCCGCGGTCAATCAATCGGGACCATTTGTCTTGGATACCAAGTTGGTGCTCAAGCCAGGAGAAACGCGATACATCGGCGTTCCAACCAGCGATTTGTTTTATGCAGCGGGGAATGTCCTTGAATATCGTTGCCACTTGCATCCGGCCCATGTCGGTGGCAAGTTGCTTATGCTGAAGTAATGTATTTCCCTATCGAGTAGTGAGAAGGCCTCGGTGTAACACACCGAGGCCTTCTTATTTTTCTGCCGCAACCTTCCAGAAAAACAAAAGGCCCTGGTTCCACCGGAACCAGGGCCCTACGATAATTCACTTCCAGAAGGTCAGTTTCTAACACCGCTCCATACTTTGGCAGGATCTATCGCTTTATCGGGATTCAACGTCTTCGCCCTGTCCAGAAGGACATCCGTCGTTTCAGGATAGAGAGGGTCTGAAATACAACAATTATCAACGGGGCAAACCGCAGCACACTGAGGTTCATCAAAGTGCCCGACACACTCAGTGCAGCGGTCATGTGCGATCACATAAATATTATCGCCGACACCTTGCCCATCGCCAACGTGATTGCCTTTGGTCTCCGCGTCGCTCCTGGTTTCGAAGATCGCTTCATTTGGACATTCCGGCAGACATGCTCCACAAGAGATGCATTCGTCGGTAATCAATAATGCCATGACCCAAGCCTCCTTCTCACTCCAAAGAACATTGACAAGTTCGCGCGGCTCGCACCATAGTGCTTCCCTCGACTATATGGCGAGCAGATACGCGAAGCGACATTTTATTCCGTGATTCTTTTCTAAGTCAACTGAACGGAATCCGGTCAGAAGACCTAGGTCATTATTGCGCATGGGCCATTGGGCCCAACAGCGAAAGAGAGCGTCGGTCACCATAACAATGGCACCTGATCAAGCCCCGGCGAGCAATCGAGAACAGCGGAAGAAGCGGATCATCATGATGATCCTGCTCGCCCTTCTCCTGATGAGCGCGTCGGTTTTCCTCGTCGAACGCAAGGAGTCAAGCGTCATCGTCGTTACCTTCCCGAACGGTGTCGAGCTGGAGGCCGAAGTGGCGGACACGCCGGAGAAGTTGCTCTTTGGGCTTGCCTTTCGCGACGTATTGCCTCCAAACGGCGGCATGCTTTATATCTTTGAGCAAAACGGGATGCATCGTGTGACGACCAAGGAGTATCGATTCCCCGTCGATATTCTGTGGGTGGACGAGAGTCATCATGTGGTGCATATACTGGAACATGCGGAGCCATGCGCTAAAGATCCTTGTCCCTTTTTCGGTCCGCCGCCCGAATCTGTTCGGTATGTGATACAGGCAGAATCGGGTTTCATTAAGAAAGCCGGAGTTGCAAAAAACGACGAGCTCAAGTATGCCCTTCGCATGTAAAGTCTAGGAGGCAAGCAAGAGGAAGTTCGCACGATGGATGTCTTTCAAAAGGTTGCGCAGATAGATGAATTGCCTCCGGGCAAATCAAAGATCGTCAAGATCAATGACCGCCCGATCGCGTTGTTTAACGTCGAGGGAAAGTTGTACGCCATCCATAATAGCTGCCCCCATGAGGGTGGACCGCTCATTGAGGGGAGACTGAAAGGATATGTCATCGCGTGCCCCTGGCATGACCTGGCGTTCGATATCAGAAATGGGCAAGGCATCGACGGCGGCGGCTACTGTGTCGGAAGCTACGAAGTCCGGGTGGACGGAGACGATATTCTGATCGGCCCTCGGCGGAAAATGTAAAAGGGAAATCCGGCTGAACGGTCTTCAATAACCCGGATCAGGCTATCGATGTGAGTATTCCCAGTACCGATCACCACGCCGCGTTGGACGGCAGCGACCACCGCAAGGTCACGGTCGACCAGTCATTCTTCATCCATCTATGGGAAGATCGCACCAGAGGCGAACAGTGGGTGCCGTCTTACGATACTCAAAGGCTTGCGCTTCTCAGTGATGAGTTTCTTCGCATCGCGAGCAATAACGCTGTGGAAAACGGGCAACGTATTTTCGAATTTAAAGCCGTGCAGTCAGGGACTTATGAGCTGATTTTTGAAAAGCGCATGGGATGGAAGTTTACCGCGGAAGACCGGCGTTTGTTCAGAATAGAAGCAGAGCCACCATCAAGGGATTGAGCCAATGCCCGACATTGCATTCATCAACGGCCGCTTTCTTCCTTGGGAAGAAGCGAATATTTCCATCGACGATCGGGGATTCCAATTCGGAGACGCCGTCTACGAAGTCATTCGAACCTATCGAGGAAGCCCGTTCGAGCTGACCGCACATCTTGCTCGGTTGGATCGGAGTGCAAGAGAACTCTCGCTTCGTCAACCATATAGCACTGTTCAATGGACGCGGTGGATTCAACAAGGACTCAGTCTGGCCGGATATCAAGATGCCAAGATCTACATTCAGCTTACCAGAGGGGTGGCTCCCCGTGAGCATAGTTTCCCCTCTGATATTCTCCCGACGGTCGTCATGACCATTAGAGAGTTTCATCCCTTGGCACCAGAAATCCGTCGGGCCGGCGTCAGCGCATGTACCAGGGAGGATTTTCGCTGGGGGCGCTGCGATATCAAAAGCGTCAATCTCCTGGCCAACGTCCTTGCCCGTGAAGAAGCGAGGAAGGCCGGTGTCTTCGAAACAATCTTGGTCAGAGATGGCTTTGTCATGGAAGGTGCGGTGAGCAATGTCATGGTGATTCAAGATGGGCATGTCATCACGGCTCCCGAAGGTTCGCGCATTCTATCCGGCGTCACACGAACCGTGGTGTTAGAGTTGGCGAAAAAGGAAGGCGTAGCGATTGAAGAACGATTCATACCAATCGATCTCCTGTATCGTGCGGATGAGGTATTTCTGACCGGAACCACGCTCGAAGTACTCGGGGTTGTGCAGATCGATGGGAAACCCATCGGCTCGGGCCAACCGGGTCTTCTCACAAAGGCGCTGGCGGCTCGCTGGGCCCTGTTGACCGGCTAGCACCCTTGCTTTGCATTGGGGTGCATGGTATGGTGCTCCCTCTGTAAGTGGGCTCACGCCCACTTTTTTGTTTGGACACATGTCAAAAGAAAATGAGGTGAGCAACCCGGTCAATGGTCAGAAGCCGGTTGCCGACCGGTTGCGCGAAGTCATTTCGCCGATCCTCTGGACGCTCGGACTTGAGTTGGTTGATGTGGTGTGTGTGGGGCAAGGCCCTCGCTCGGTCGTTCGTGTTCTGATCGATAAATCGGGTGGAGTCGGCATCGCAGATTGTGAGCAGGCACATAAGGCCCTAGGACCGGCGCTCGACGTAGTCGATCCGTTCCCCCATGCCTATACGCTTGAAGTCTCTTCTCCGGGTCTCGATCGGCCCTTCAAGAGATCTCAAGACTATCAACGGGCAGTTGGAAAACAGGTGAGCCTCAAACTTCGGCAACCGCTCGAAGGTCAATGGAGGGTCACTGGGCGACTGGTGCATGTGGATGAGCAGGCGGTGATCCTGACCGTGGCCGTATCGCGGGCACCCCAGACGGTGAGGCTGGATCGAGCGATGATTGCTGAGGCGAAGCTGGTCGTGAAAATTTAGGGGATGGAGAGTTTGGAGATTGTAAGCGGTAACCGGATGCAGGAGCGTGACGTATGAACCGAGAACTGATTTCAGTGATCGACGAGATCGGGCGTCAGAAAGGAATCGACAAAGCCCGAGTCATCGGGGCCATTGAATCCGCCCTGCAGACAGCCGCGAAAAAACGGTTCGGCCAGGCCGAAAACATCCAAGTGGAGATCGACCCAAAGACGGGCGAAATTTCCGTTGTTTCCAAGAAGATCATCGTCGAAACGGTCAGCAATCCCAAAGCGGAGATTTCCCTTCAAGAGGCTCGTCAATATGATAGTGAAGCGGAGGTCGGCGATGAAATCGGATCGCTGATTGAAATGAACGAATTGGGGAGAATTGCCGCACAGACGGCGAAACAAGTCATCTTCCAGAAGGTGCGCGAGGCGGAATGGGAAGCGGTTCAAAAAGAATATTCGACGCGTCAAGGGGATCTCATGACGGGAATCATCCTGGGCATGGAGCGGCGGAATTACCTTGTGGATCTCGGAAAGACAGAGGCTGTCCTGCCGATCCAAGAGCAGATCCCGCGTGAAACGTATCGGCGCGGCGATCGCGTGAAGGCGATGTTGCTGGAGGTGCGTCGTACGCCGAAGGATGTACAAGTCATTCTGTCCCGTAGCCATCCGCAGTTCGTGGCGAAGCTCTTTGAACTCGAAGTGCCGGAAGTCATGGAAAAGATCATCGAAATCAGATCGGTTGTTCGAGAGCCGGGAGACCGGACAAAGATCGCAGTCACGTCGCGTGAAAAGGCCGTGGATCCGGTGGGGGCCTGCGTCGGGATAAAAGGCTCCCGCGTGCAGGCCGTCGTTCGCGAATTGCGTGGGGAGAAGATCGATATCATTACCTGGACTCAAGACCCGAGAGTCTTTATTGCCGAAGCGTTGAACCCTGCGACGATCGAAAAGGTAGGGATCGACGAAGAGAAGAAGTCGGCGCTCGTGGTCGCAGCCGACTCGCAATTGTCTTTGGCGATCGGCAAAAATGGTCAGAATGTTCGGCTTGCGGCCCGCTTAACGGGCTGGAAGATCGATATTATCAGCGCCACGGAATACGAGAAAGAAAAAGTCGAACGCGATAAGGAAATCAAAGCCGCGCTTGCAGAGGAAGCCGAGGCTCAACGGTTGCAAGAAGAAGCGCGGCAGGCTGCCAGAGCCGAGGAAGCAACGAGCGGATAGAAAACGGAACCGTCTCATGTCTATGCGTGTATACGAACTCGCGAAGAAGTTAGGAATGGAAAATCGAGTGCTCATCCCTGAGCTCAAGAAGATGGGAGCATCGGTTTCCTCCCATAGCAGTACGCTCGACGATGAGATCGTTCAGAAAGCGTTGGACAAGCTGGGCTCAAAGTCGAAAGGCCAGGGGGCGGACATTGAAGGAGAGCTTCGTGCAAAGTCGGCGGAGCATGGCAGTCACGGTAAAGCCGTGGCGGCAAAGGGCCTCGTCGTTGAAGAACCACCCAAGCCCGACAAGCGCCGTATTCTCATCAAGCGAAAGAAAGAAGATGAACCGATCGAAGCCATTTCTTCAACTTCAATCGCTGAAGGTGAGCTGTCTGCGCAGCCGGCGCCCTCAATCACCGAACTGATACCGCCCTCATCCCCCGAGCAGCCCGGTAGTGGTCTAGCCGATCACGGCCTTCCAGGGGAAGACAGCCCGGTGGAGGTTGCCCCGCCCGTACCGGTGCCTCTCGTTGCGAAGCAGGTAGAGGTGCCCGCAAAGCCGACCCTCGCTCCGCCGACGATCGGGACGCCCACTCCGGAGTCTGTGGCGGGCAAAAAGAAAAGCATGGCTTTCGAGGCTATCGAGGCAGAGGCACAAAAGGACAAGAACAAGAAGGTACGAAAGCCAGGTCGCCCCAGGGACGATCAGCAGCAACAACAAGATGTGAAATTCCGTGAGGATGCCGCCCGTTGGCAGGACCTTCGTGCGATTCCGGTGCAGCGGCGGGATGACCGGTCCAAGCATGTACACCATAGCACCCCCGCAGAAATCACGAAACCACGCCGGAAGAGCGTGAAAGTCACCCCACGGACGACGGTCAAAGAATTCGCCGAGTTGATCGGTCAGCGGCCGGCGGACATCGTTAGGAAGCTGATGGACATGGGCCAAATGCTGACGTTTCACCAACCGATGAGCCTGGATGCCGCCTCGATCTTTGCGGAAGAAAGCGGAGTGAAAGTTGAAATATCAGTCGAGAAAGTCGGGGACGAATTGCTTCAGGATGTAGTGGAGACGGGTGGTGACGAACGGCCCGAACATCGGCCGCCGGTGGTGACCATTATGGGCCATGTCGATCACGGGAAGACCTCTCTTCTTGATGCGATTCGCCAAACAAACGTGGCGGAAGGGGAAGCCGGCGGCATTACCCAACATATCGGCGCCTATACCGTCTCGGTGCGCGGTAAGCAAGTAACGTTTCTTGACACTCCGGGCCATGAAGCCTTTACGGCCATGCGATCTCGCGGAGCCAAAGTCACGGATATCGTCATTTTGGTCGTCGCAGCAGACGACGGCGTCATGCCGCAAACCATCGAAGCGATCCACCATGCCAAGGCAGCGGGGGTGCCCCTGATCGTGGCGATGAATAAGATCGATAAACCGACCGCCAATCCTGATCGGGTCAAAAATGCCCTCTCTGAACACGGGCTCATCTCAGAAGCATGGGGCGGGGATACCATCATGGTCGAGGTATCCGCCAAACAAAAAACGGGACTGGATACTCTCCTCGAAATGATTTTGCTTCAGGCGGAGGTGCTTGAACTCAAAGCGGATCCGCACAGGCAGGCCAAAGGCACCGTCATCGAAGCCAAGATCGAACGGGGGCGAGGCCCCGTTGCGACTGTATTGGTCCAAAGCGGGACTCTACGGGCAGGGGACGCGTATGTCGTCGGAACATTCAGCGGGCGTGTTCGGGCGCTCATCAATGATCGTGGCGAAAAAGCGCAGCAGGCCGGACCGTCCATTCCGGTGGAAGTAATCGGATTGCCGGGCGTTCCGTCGGCGGGAGACGTCTTTCATGTCGTCTCCAATGAGAGAGTCGCCCGAGAGATAGCAGAAGAGCGATCTCAAAAGCGGCGGGCAGCAGAACTTGCCGGTCCTGCGAAAGTAACCTTGGATGATCTCTTCGCGAAGATTCAAGAAGGATCTGTGAAAGAATTGGCCATTGTCATCAAGGCGGACGTGCAAGGATCGTCCGAAGCATTGGCGGGCGCAGTCGAAAAGCTGTCGACGGATGCCGTCAAGCTCCGTGTGATTCATAACGGAGTCGGTGGAGTCATGGAATCCGACGTCCTGCTTGCCTCTGCATCACGAGCCATCATTATCGGGTTCAATATCAGGCCGGAGCCGAAGGCGACCGCATTGGCCGAACAGCAGGGTGTCGATATCAGGCTCTACACGATCATTTATGACGCCATTGCCGACATCAAAGCTGCGATGGAAGGTTTGCTTGAGCCTACCCTGAAGGAGCGTGCATTGGGACGCGCCGAGGTCCGGCAGGTGTTCACGATTCCGAAGATCGGAGCTGTGGCAGGGTCCTATGTCATTGATGGGACAATCGCTCGTTCCAGCGCTGGGGTGCGAGTGATTCGGGACAATGTGGTGGTCTATCAGGGCAAACTCGCCTCGTTGCGACGTTTTAAGGACGATGTGCGCGAAGTGCAGCAGGGGTATGAATGTGGCTTGAGTGTCGAGAATTTCAACGATGTCAAAGCTGGCGATATCATCGAGGCCTATGCAATCGATAAGATTGCCGCGAAACTTTAATCGAGCCCGCAAAAGTTTTGGGGAGCCCCTGTCCAAAGTCTCGACATGTTTATTAAACGAAATTGTAGAGTCTCCCCGAGCACCAAGTTTAGCTGAACCCTGTCCATGGTTGTGGGGCTATGCACGGTAGAATTATTCATCCCAGGGAGCCAATCGCTTAAAGATAAGCGACAGGTCATTCACGGGCTCAAGGACAGGCTTCGGGGCAAGTTTAATCTCTCGGTTGCCGAAGTGGACGGGCAGGACCTCTGGCAGAAAGCCATTCTTGGAATGGCTTGTGTTTCGAATGAGAGCAGCCACGTGAACCAGGTGCTTGAACAAGCGTTGAACGTAATTAAGAGCATGCCGGCAGTCGAAGTTGTCCGAACCAGATTGGAATTGCTCTAAGGATGTTGCAAAAGCCATCCAGCGTCGTTCTCGCATCGCTCAAGGTCTCAACGTACCAACTGCGTACGCCTCGACCGTTCGCTCGCTGCGGCCCTGCTGGAAGTGCTTTTTCAGCATCCTCTACGGTCTTACTCTAAGGGGCACACAATAGTTGTGATTGCCAAGGTCAGGATAGCAAGATGTCGAAGGCGACCTATAAAAGAGCGGATCGAGTGGCCGATCAGATCCGGATGGAAGTGGCGGATATCCTCATGCGAAAAATCAAGGATCCCCGAGTTCGTGACGTCACGGTCACCGATGTCGAACTGACAGGGGATTTGCGCATCGCTCATGTTTTTGTCACGACCATGGAAGCGGGCGATGCTGAACGGGACATCTTCACGGGTCTCTCAAAAGCCAGTGGGTTTGTGCGGTCGGAATTGGGACGGCGGCTCTCGCTTCGCTACCTTCCGGATGTGATCTTCAAGAAGGATGTCAGTGGGGTTCGCGGTGACCGTATTATGCGGCTCTTGGAAGAATTGCACGGGGAGTCGGAACAACAGACCCAGAACTCTCCAGATAGTGAGCAGAGGAGCACTGATTCCTAGGCGTATGAATCGGACAAGTATCACAACCGACCCGGGGGGCGTTCTGGAAGGAGTCCTCATCCTCCGCAAGGAAGCCGGTTGGACTTCACACGATGTTGTGGCCAAGGTTCGGAGCTTATTGCGCGGCAGCAAAGTCGGTCATGCCGGCACGTTGGATCCGAGTGCCACGGGGGTCTTACCCATCCTTGTCGGGCGGGCCACGAAAATCGCGGAATATCTGATTAATTGGGATAAAGAATACCATGCCGTCTTACGCCTGGGGGAAACGACCGATACTCAGGATGCAACCGGGCAGGTTTTGACCAGGGTCGATCCAGGTGAGGTGACGGAGGATGCGCTTCAGGCGGTGATCGCTCGATTCCGAGGAGTCCAACAGCAACTGCCGCCGATGTATTCTGCCGTGAAAGTGGGTGGGCAGCCGCTGTACAAAGCAGCCAGAGCAGGCAGAACGGTCGAGCGGGAAGAGCGGTCGATCGCGATTCATCAGTTGGAGATCGGGGCTTTTGACGGTCGTGACGTGGCCCTGCGCATTGTGTGCTCAAAAGGTACGTATATACGCACGCTGTGCGCAGACATCGGTCAGGCGTTAGGCGTGGGCGGACATCTCCATACCCTCGAACGTCGCCGTGTCGGTCCACTATCGATCGAACAGGCAGTCACGATTGATCAAGTTGCCGGCCATCTCACGATGGGAACGCTCCCTGGACAATTCATTTCGTTGGACCAACTCCTCTTCCAACTCCCGGCGGTGGTCGTGAACGATGAGCAGGCGCAACGTGTCTTGCATGGCGCACCCATTTTTTCGGTGGGCGTAGAGCAACTATTCTCCACTTCCACTGTACGCCTGAAGAATGAAGCAGGTCAGTTGTTGGCCATTGGCACTCACGAAACCGGCCGCGCCGGCTCGATACGAGTTCGTAAGGTGTTGAGTCTCTTGAGTCATTAAAATCTGGAAGGAGTAGGTATGGCGTTATTGAAAGAAGCGAAGGGCGAACTCATCAAGCAATATCAGCAGCACGACAAGGACTCCGGATCGCCGGAAGTTCAGATTGCGGTGTTGACTACCCGGATTACGTATCTTACTGAACATTTCAAGAGCCATAAAAAGGATCACCACTCGCGGCGTGGATTGTTGCAGCTGGTCGGCCGCAGGCGGCGTTTGCTGGACTATCTCCGTGGTGTGGATGACGCGCGTTACCGAGCCGTGATCGATCGACTCGGCATTCGCAAGTAACCGGGTCTACTGATAGCGGCGTTTACCGACGCCATAGCATTGTTCGAATGTCCCACAGATGAACACCGACATGCGCTTCCAGGATGTGCATAGCGGGAAAGTGATCAATTGCTGAGAAGTCTCGGACGTTCAACTTTAACACTTGTCCTTGAGCGTATCTCAGTGGGCATCTGTGGATCTAACCAGAGGAGACCATAGATGGTACACGTAGTCGAAGTCGATATTGCAGGTCGAACCCTCCGCCTCGAAACCGGCCGGGTCGCAAAGCAAGCTGATGGATCGATTTGGGCCTCGTACGGCGACACAGTTGTCCTTGCGACGGCCGTGGCCGCGCAAACGGCCAAGCCGGGTATCGATTTTCTTCCGTTGACCGTCGACTACCAGGAAAAGGCCTACGCGGCCGGAAAAATACCAGGAGGGTACTTCAAGCGGGAGGGGCGACCGGCTGAAAAGGAAGTCCTGACAAGCCGCTTGATCGACCGTCCGATCCGCCCGTTGTTTCCCGAAGGCTACTATTACGAAACGCAGGTCATTGCTTCGGTCCTGTCGGCAGATAAGACCGGCTCTTCCGACGTCATCGGAATCACGGCGGCATCAGCCGCTCTCGCCGTGTCGAACATCCCTTTCAACGGTCCGGTTGCCGGAGTGAAGATCGGACGGGTTAACGGCCGGCTCGTTGTCAATCCTGACCTCGAAACGATGGAACAGAGTGAGCTGCATCTGGTCGTCGCAGGCACGGCGGACGCAGTGATGATGGTAGAAGCAGGCGCCGGTGAATTATCGGAGCAGACGATGCTCGAGGCGTTGGAATTGGCGCACGCGGAGATCAAGAAAATCGTTCAGAAGATCGACGAATTAGCCAAGAAGGTCGGTCGAGTGAAGCGGACGGTTATTGCCGAGTCGATCGACTCCGCATTGCAAGCCGAGATCAAGACGCTGGTTGCGCAACCGATTCGTGACGCCATCATGATCGCCAACAAGACCGCCCGACAGGAACGGTTGGACCAAGTTCTGACCGACGCGATTGAAAAGCTGAAAAAACCTGATAATCCATCAAGCGAACGGCATATCAAGATCGTGTTCCATCAATTGGAATACACGGAAGTGCGGAAGATGATTTTAGAGAACAGGTCGCGTGCCGACGGCCGCGGTCCGGCTGATATTCGGCCGATCACCTGCGAGGTCGGTGCCTTGCCTCGCGCACATGGCTCGGCGATCTTTACCCGAGGCGAAACACAGAGCTTGGCGGTGGTGACGCTAGGGACGACCGACGATGAGCAGCGCATTGACGCTTTGGAAGGCGAGTACACCCGGACGTTTATGTTGCATTATAACTTCCCGCCCTTCAGCGTCGGTGAGGCGCGGCCGCTCCGCTCGCCTGGACGGCGCGAGGTTGGGCACGGAGCCCTGGCTGAACGGGCGTTGAAGCCCGTGATCCCGAACAAGGATGTCTTCCCATACACATTGCGGATTGTGTCTGAAATTCTGGAATCAAACGGATCTTCCTCAATGGCAACCGTGTGTGGTGGAACGCTGGCCATGATGGATGCCGGCGTCCCAATCAAGGAGCCGGTCGCCGGCATCGCAATGGGATTGATCAAAGAAGGGGACGGCGTCATTATCCTGTCGGACATCCTCGGCCTTGAAGATCATCTGGGCGATATGGACTTCAAGGTCTGCGGCACCAAGAACGGCATTACGGCGCTTCAAATGGACATCAAGATCGGCGGCATTACCACGGCACTGATGCAGCAAGCTTTGGAGCAAGCTCGGTTGGGACGCCTTCATATTCTCGACCGCATGTCCAAGGGGCTTGCCGCCCCCCGTACCGACTTGTCGCCCTTTGCACCTCGCATCCACACGATGAAAGTCAAACAAGATAAGATTCGAGATATTATTGGTCAGGGAGGCAAGACTATCCGCGGGATTCAATCCGACTGTGGAGTCAAAATCAGTGTTGAAGATACCGGTATTGTGACCATCGCTTCTGCGGACGGCGCGTCGTTACAAAAAGCCAAGGAGATCATCAATCGCTTGACTGAGGAAGTCGAAGTCGGGAAGGTCTACATGGGTACGGTGAGAAAGATCATGGACTTTGGCGCGTTCGTAGAGGTATTGCCGGGCACGGATGGGTTGGTCCACATCTCACAACTTGCCCATCACCGTGTGAAAGCCGTGTCCGACGAAGTCGCCGAAGGCGACCAGATTCTCGTGAAAGTTCTGGAGATCGATAAGCAAGGTAAGATCCGGCTCAGCCGGAAAGAAACGATCCCCGCGCCGGCAGGAAACGGCGCAAAAGATTCAGCGAGCAGCTAAGCTTGTACCGTAAGCTCATTCTTGATAACGGAATTCGCTTGGTCTCCGAGCGGATTCCGACCCTTAAATCTGTCACGGTCGGTATCTGGGTCAATGCGGGCTCTCGTGATGAGAGCCCCGCACAGGCCGGGTATTCACACTTCATTGAACATATGTTCTTCAAGGGGACGGGTACCCGTTCGGCGACGGATATTTCCCGTGAAATTGATGTGTTGGGAGGCGAGATGAACGCCTTTACGACACGAGAAACGACGACGTTCTATGTCAAGGTCTTGGATCAGCACTTGCCCAAGGCGTTGGACCTGCTTTCAGATCTGTTTCTTCGATCTCGTCTGGGCCGGAAAGAAATCGAGAAAGAGAAACAGGTGGTGCTGGAAGAAATTCGTATGGTTCAAGATGATCCCGAAGATCTGGTCCAGGAACTTCATACAAAGGTGGTCATGGGGCGCCATCCTCTAAGTCGGCCCATCTTGGGGCGAGAATCAACCATCGTTCGGCTCAACCGGCAGAATCTCCTTGAGTATATCGACGTTCATTACCGCCCGGAAGAGATCGTCGTGGCGGTGGCAGGGAATTTCGATCATCGTCAACTTGAAAGAACAATGGCTCGTATCTTCGGCCGGTATCGCAAATCCTCGAACGGCAGTCCCCGCAAACGATGGCCTCCTGAATTGCGGGGAGGCCTGATGGTGAAACAGAAACCGTTGGAACAGGTTCACCTCTGTGTCGGGTTTGAGGGTGTTGCAGCAGGGCATAAGGACCGTTATGCGGTCTATGCGCTGAACGCGGTGCTGGGTGGCAGTGTCAGCTCGAGGCTGTTCCAGGAAATCAGAGAAAAACGTGGTTTATCCTATTCGGTCTACTCGTTTTTATCCGGCTATTCCGATGGTGGCACGATTACGGTGTACGCCGGAACTCGATCACGAGAGGTTGAGCGGGTTCTAGACTTGGTCCACCGCGAAATTCGAAAACTGGCCAGACATGGTATCGATGGTCACGAGCTGAAACGCACAAAAGATCAAATGAAGGGCAGTCTCATGCTGAGTTTGGAGAGTTCCCATAGTCGGATGAACAAGCTTGCCAAGGACGAGTTGATTGCTGGGACCCATACGACCCTGGAGGATTTGATTACGGAGATTGATGCCATCACTGAGCAGCAAGTATTTCAGACCGCACAAAATCTGTTCATCGGCGACAAAATCGCGTTGACCGGCTTGGGTCCTCTTTCTTCACGTCAAGTGGAGGGGTTGAGCGCAAAATTTTCCTAACTGCTGTTGCTGCACATGAAAACTCACTTATTGAAATCTCACAACAGACTGTTATGTATTGACATTTGGGCACACATTTCTCTAGAGTCGAATCCATCACACATGCTCTTGACGGGACATCGCAGTTTCAGTACCGTTCCGGTACCAGGCGGAACAGTTTCCCAGTGCTTTTTTGTGCATAGACCATTGAAGAACGAAAATTTTCCACAGGTTTTATTTAGCAATACCCAGCATTGGCGACGAATAACGTCTCATTAGGACTGTTGGGCTCAATTTGCCGAAGGAGGGATGCGTATGAAAAAGGCTGTCGTTCTAGCCGCCGTGGCAGTGTTTTCTGGATTCGGCTTGCTAACGGCCGAGTTTACATTAGCTGCCGGACTCGAAGCGTTGGGTCTTGCCGATGCAGTGGTCGGTGGAAAACCACTGAAATCCGAAGCCGCGGCCAAGACGTTGCAAGGCCGTGTTTGGTCGCAGTGGGCGGATAATCCGGATGGAGAACTCTTGTTCGGCATCCAATACTGGAATTCGGGAGAGCCTGGATCCGGTACTCCAGGTGGTCGATCCTCTACGACGTTTGACGTGAAGCCGCCTGATCCCTTGTTCAGTTGTTGTGCTTGGGGCTTCACCGGCGGCAGTGAGAAAAATTCAACCTATTCAGGCTGGTACCATGCCGCCACAACGGTTCGTCTGGCCGTCAAAGATAAAGCGCTGATGGATCAAATCATCAAGGCCTCTCAAGAATTGGTCGCCATGGAGGTCACACTGGACGGCAGAACCATCACCGGCTTCAAGGTAATTAAGGACTAGCCACTCTCAATGTCGAAGATGTTGAAGGAGGACGCGATTATGATGTTGCAGAAGCGAGGTGCAGCCGTTCTAGCAGCCGTTGCGCTGGTAGTCGGTATGGGTTCGACTGCCTCAGCCATTGAGTCATTCCAAGAGCGATTCGAGTGGGGTGATATGAGCAAACCGACTACCCTTCAGGGTCGGGTGATCGTCCTTGACCCCTACGATGAAGCGGTGTGGATTAACATCGCCGTCTTCGGCGGTAATGCCGAAAGCGGCTTGTACTGGCAAAAAATTCATCCAGGTAAAAATGTGAAGTTCTATGCCGATAAGTCCGCCTGGCAAGAACTGAAGAAGATGGGACGGACTCATGCCGGACCGGCGGCGGCAAAAGAAGTTCCTCCGGGCAGCACGACGGACTTGATTGAATTCGTCGTTACAGAAACCGAGCAGAACCACCGGGTCATTTCATCGGTGAAGAAGATTCCTGAAGTGGCCGGTGCCATGGGGAAGCCTCTGAGCATGTCCGCGCTTCGCCTCAAAGATTGTGCCGGGAAAAGTGAAATCGACAAGGCCTGCGCAGCAGGCAAGCAAGATCTCAACACTTCGCCGGTCACTCCTGACGGACACAATGTGGGCATGCAATACGATGTCATGCTTCCTGGTGGAAAAACCCTCGGTGGTCTTATTCCCTGGTCCGCACAGTATAATCGAGCGCACTGAAGGCTATTCAGATGAAACGGGCGGCCTCCCGAAAGGGACGCCGCCCGTTTCATTATACACCATCCGATCTCACCATACGCTGCAACTCGGCAAGGCGATTCAGTGCATCAAGCGGAGTCATTGAGAATAAGTCGATCTGCTTGACCTCCTCAATGAGTGGATGAGGCTGAGGAAGGGGCTCAGTTGTCAGTAGGAGTTCTTCCTGGATCAACTCGGAACGAACCGACTCTGGTTGTTCAAGTTGGGATAAGACGGCTTGTGCCCGGCTAATGATGTCGGCGGGGAGTCCCGCAAGCTTTGCGACGTGGATACCATAACTCCGGTCGGCCTTGCCTGCGACGATTTTTCTGAGAAACACGACGTCCCCGCCGCGTTCCTGAACGGTCACACGATAATTCTTGATTCCGGTCCGTTGTTGCTCCAGCTGTGTCATCTCATGGTAATGGGTGGCGAACAACGTGCGTGCGCCCAATCGTACGCGGTCATGGATGTGCTCTGCTATCGCCCAGGCGATGCTCAGGCCATCGTAGGTGCTCGTGCCGCGACCGATTTCATCCAACAGAATCAGACTGCGTTGAGTGGCGTTTTGGAGAATATTTGCCGTCTCGACCATTTCAACCATGAAGGTACTCTGACCTCCGGCTAGATTATCCGATGCCCCCACTCTTGTGAAAATGCGATCGGTCAATCCGATATGCGCTTCTGCAGCGGGCACGAAACTGCCGATTTGAGCCATCAACACAATCAGCGCGACCTGCCGAAGATAGGTGCTTTTCCCGGCCATGTTTGGCCCCGTGATGATCAGCAGTCGGCTCATGTCTAGGTCCAACGCGGTGTCATTCGGCACGAATACTGACTCAGTACAGAGTCGTTCAACCACCGGGTGACGACCCTCAAGTATGGTGATGGCGCCTCCTTCTGTGACCGTTGGTTTCGTATATCGGTGCAGGGCGGCGGCATCGGCCAATCCCGCCACGACATCAATGAGAGAAAGGACGGTCGCCATGGCGTCCAGTCGATGAGCTTCGGTAGCCAACCGTGAACGAAGCTGAATAAAGATCTCCTGCTCACGAGCAAGCAACTTGGCATCGGCTCCGATGACACGTTCTTCCAGTTCCTTCAATTCCGCAGTCATGAATCGTTCGGCATTGACCAGGGTTTGCTTACGAATGTAGTCGGCGGGGACACGAGCAAGATTGGCTTTGGTGATCTCGATATAATAGCCGAACACCTGATTGTAGCGGACCTTCAATGATTCAATACCCGTTCTGTCACGTTCCTGAGTCTCGATTGCGGCGATCCAACTTTTTCCCTCCTTGCTGGTTTTGCGCAGCTGGTCAATTACCGAGTCATAGCCCTCGTTGATGATATTCCCATCCCGAATGGAGAGCGGAGCATCAGGTCGGATTGCCCGCTCGATCAGGCCGTACAGATCCTGGCCGTTATCCCATGATGCCAGTGCATCGCTGAGCAGCCGGTTTTGGATCGGTGTCAGCTGGACAACAATCTCAGGTAAAACCGAGAGAGACTGTTTGAGGGCGAGAAGTTCTCGTGGAGCGGCCAAGCCGAGTACGATGCGACTGCCGAGTCGTGCGATATCCTGGATCTCCCGCAAGGCTGTCCGTAAGGCAGTCCTCACCTGCATGTGGTCCTTCAGTTCTTCCACCGCGTCCAGCCGAAGCTGAATCTCGTCGTGGCGAAGTAACGGCCTCACCAACCACTGACGAAGAAGACGACTTCCCATGGCCGTGGTGGTCCGATCCAGCACACTCAGAAGCGTGGTAGGTTTCGAACCCGACGCAGTCTCGTTCGACGCAAATGGTTTGAGAAGTTCCAGATTGCGGATGGTTGCTCCATCCAGGTGCATGTATTCGCCATTATGCCGGACAGTAAAGCGGCGGACGTGATCAAGAGGAACCGTCGGTTGGGTCTCGCGGCAGTACGACAAGACAGCTCCAGCCGCGACACCGGCCGCTGGGAAATCGGCACAGCCTAGGGCTTCCAAGGTTTGCACACGGAAGTGTTCAGTCAAGATGCGCGTTGTCGCTTGTTGGCTGAATGATGCCGGTGGTCGTTCGCACAGGCGCGCTCCTGTGATTTGTCGGATCCAAGATGAACATTGGTTTTCTGCGGGGAAGAGAACTTCCCGGGGATCCAGCCGAGCGACTTCGTTCAATAGTTGAGTGAACGCGTGGGGACCATGAAACTCCATCCCCCAAAATTCGCCCGTTGAAACCTCCAGGACCGCTAGGCCTATCGGTATTCGATGATCAGTGCCTGATTGAACAGCGAGGGCGACGAGATAGTTGAGCTCGGAAGGGGCCAGGAATTCCGTGTCTACGAGTGTGCCGGGAGTATACAGCCTGACGACTTCCCGACGGACCAAGCCTTTTGCAATCTTTGGATCCTCAACTTGCTCACACAGCGCGACAAGACGGCCGGCCTTCAATAGCTTGGCGATATAGTTTGTTGCGGCGTGATAGGGAACGCCACACAGTGGAACAGGATGAGCGCTGTTCTTGTCACGAGACGTGAGGGCGATCGATAAGACGCGAGAAGCGTCTTGTGCGTCCTCGTAGAACATCTCATAAAAATCCCCGACCCGAAAAAACACGATGGCCTCAGGGTAACCCTGTTTGATGTCCCGATACTGCCGCATGAGCGGGCTCAAGGTCGGGTCACTCATCAGTGAGGTCTCTCGAAGACTCCATCGGTGTGGAAGCCTGGGTCTGTCCGGATAGCTTCTCAAGAGATTGCCGAAGTCGCTCTAAGTTCACTTCGGCTTCTTGCAATGCCTTCGTCTTTCGTCGAAGATCGATACGCCCACGTACCCAGGGAGGAAAAAGCAGGATCGCCGCGACCAAAAGGCCGACGACAAATCCGGCCATGATGGGTTTGTAAATGGGAGTGGAGGCCTCGAGCAGTCCAAAAAAATAGCGCAGCGTGACTTCCTGTTCTTGATTTTGGAGAAAGAAGGCCAGCGAAAGGAGCGAAAGAATGCCAATCAGAATCAGTCGAGTCATCGCTACAGAGCCTTTCTTCTCGCGCTGGTTTTGGACTGTCGTGATAGGCCCCGCCGCTTGGGTGAAGACCATGCTGCCTCGATTCGCCCCAGAAGCGAACGGGACTGTGGCCCGTCTGCCGCCAGTTGCATGCTTCTCGTGGTCGGGGTGCGATGGGTCAATCGCAGTTCCAGTCGGTCTGTGGGGAGTAAGGACGGAAACCTGTCGGCCCATTCAATGACGGTGATCGTCTCGTCGCTGAAGCAATCGGCTAGTCCGATCGACTCGGCTTCGACCGCTGTACGTAACCGGTAGAGATCGATATGAATCAGAGGGAGCCGACCTCGATATTGTTGAATGAGTATGAAGGTCGGGCTACTGACCGCCGTCTCTGGAGCCCCGAGGCCGGCTGCAATTCCACGGACTAGAGCTGTTTTCCCCGCGCCCAGTTCGCCGATCAGCGCCAGCACTTCCCCCCCACGAAGCATGCGACCGACTGCGCGTCCAAACGATTCTGTCTCATGGCGAGATCGAAGAGCAAGATCCATGGCGCGGTTGGATGAGACTCTCTTGGCCATCGTAAGCCGGATCATTTCAGATCGGCTGCAGGCGGTGGTTGACCTTCAAGGATGAGCTTCATGGCGTAGGGAATCTCCTCGATGACGTCTCCCGAGATCATCGCGGCTTGTCCCTTTCTCGTCGCAGCCAAATCTCCGGCGGCACCATGCAGGTATGTCGCAGCACAGGCAGCCTCCCAGGAGGGTACGCCTTGGGCTAAGAATCCCACCATCATGCCGGTCAACACGTCCCCTGTTCCTGCCGTCGCCATACCTGGATTGCCCGTAGGGCAGATAGCCACAGCTCCATCCGGGCGTGCCACGACCGTCCGGGCTCCTTTCAACACGACGAACAGGCCGCGCGCGCGCGCGAAGCGGGAGGCACTCCCAACTCGATCGCTGTTGATGCTCTGAGCCGTTGCGTCGGCCTCCAGTCGCGCCATCTCTCCGGGATGGGGCGTGATAATGGGGGGTGTTTTGCAAGATGCCAGGAGAGCCGTTCGTCCAGTCAATGCGTTCAGCGCGTCTGCATCCAGAACAGCCGGTCGGTCAAGCTGTTTCGTCAGGGCTTGGACGAGTTCAACCGTTTCAGGATGGGTGGATAATCCTGGGCCGATGGCAACTGCGGTTTTCGCTGCCATGAAGGTGGCGAGCCGATCCAATGCAGTCCGTGCAAAGGTGCGCGCTTTCGTTTCAGGCATAGGGGCCGTCATCGCCTCCAGCAGCTTTGCTTCCAACACATCATTGACGCTGGTAGGGACTGCGACGGTCACAAGGCCCGCGCCGACACGCAGGGCCGCTCGTGCAGCCATGGCGGCGGCGCCGGTTTTTCCAACGGACCCGGCAATAATGCCGGCATGACCAAATGTACCCTTGTGACTTGACGGCTGCCGTCTCGGAAGGCACATCCGCACGTCGTGCTCCGTCATCAAGGTCGTTCGGCTTTCGACCGCATCGATGTAAGCCGGCGGAATTCCGATGTCCACAATGGCCACGTCTCCAGCCAGGTTGATTCCATCCCTCTGATAGAGGCCCAACTTTGGGAGTCCGAATGTCACGGTACAGGAGGCGCGAACGGCTCGGCCAAGGATCGTCCCTGTATCTGCATGGAGGCCCGATGGAAGATCAACAGCCACCACGGGACGACCGGTTTCGTTGATGCTGTCGATGGTCTCGGCATAGCGCCCGGTTACAGCAGAGGAAAGTCCTGTTCCGAGGAGGGCGTCCACGAGAATATCACTGTCCTGCAATAGTGTTTGTGTCTGAGTCTTTGAGGTGTAGAAGTAAATGGAAGATTTTCCAGCACCGCGTACGAATTGCCTATACATCGTCGCTGCATCGCGGCTGAGTTCGGAGATGGATGCCATAGCGAGCACGCGTACCTTCGCATGCCGGCGACGGAGTAAGCGAGCAGCAACGAACCCATCTCCCCCATTGTTGCCTTTGCCGCACACAACGGTAACCGTCTTGCCACGCACAGGTCCCAATCGTTGCTCAAGGCAAGAAACGATGCCGGACCCGGCACGCTCCATCAATAGGGTCGCTGGAATATGAGCCTCTGCGATCGTTCGGCGGTCGAGTTCCTGCATCTGTGCAGCGGTGACGATCTTGGTCATAGTGAACCGAACGTGGCGAGCGGGCGGACCCAATGGGTCCACCCATCAGATCAACCGAGCAAGGCCTTCATCTCTTTCACGGCCTGCACCAGTCCGACGAGGACCGCGCGTGCGACGATACTGTGCCCGATGTTGTACTCCACGATCTCGGGAATATTCGTCAGGCGTTTGATGTTGCGGTAATTCAGTCCATGCCCGGCATTGACCCCGATCCCGAGCTTGTAGGCCAGCTTGGCGGCGTGGGTAATTGCTTCGAACTCCGCGTCGGCTTCCTTGGAGCGTGTGGCATTCGCGTAACGACCGGTATGCAGTTCCACGAAATCAGCGGCAATTTTGTGCGCGGCCTTGATCTGATTCAGATCCGGCTCAACGAAGACGCTCACGGGAATTCCCCCGTTATGTAACAGAGTCACAATGCCTTGAATTCGGTCACGTTGTCCGACAATATCCAGGCCGCCTTCAGTAGTGAGTTCCTGTCGTTTTTCCGGGACCAGCGTCACAAGGTCGGGCTTGATGTTCAGGGCGATCTTTGCCATTTCCCCGTCGGCTGCCATTTCCAGATCGAGCTTTGTCCGGACGATTTCGCGCAGGAGATGAAGGTCTCGGTCCTGGATATGACGTCGGTCTTCCCGTAGATGAACGACCAAACCATCCGCCCCCGCCAGTTCGACCAGTACAGCCGCCGCCAAAGGATCCGGATCGGACCCTCCGCGTGCCTGCCGCAACGTCGCCACATGGTCGATATTCACACCAAGCCGAGCCATCCAGCCTCCTTATCCGATCAGCCTGATCATGAACGTGTGAGACAGGCTGACTCTATCCCAACCAACATTAGTAGCAGAAAGGAATGAGAGGGGGCAAGAACGGGTTGGCTGATAGCCGAAGGACTGGATGACTAGCCTTGGCCCATGGCAACCACGGAATCCCATAGAAATGAGCAAATTGACTCGCTCAAAGGCCTCCATTAAAATACGCGCTTTCTATGTCTCTTCGCTCATGTATCATGATGCATTAGCCTGGGGAATATCTAAACACAGTCAAAGGAAGTTCATGGGGTTGGGCGAAGGTTTTTATCGAATCAAGCGACTCCCCCCGTATGTCTTCGCGCAGGTTCAATCCCTCAAACTTGAGGCACGGCAACAGGGGGAAGACATCATTGATTTTGGGATGGGCAATCCCGATCAAGCAACACCCCCTCATATCGTCGAGAAGATGATCGAGGCGGCCCGCAAGGCGAAGAACCATCGTTACTCCGCCTCGCGCGGCATCACAAAACTGCGGCATGCGATTTGTGGGTGGTACAAGCGAAACTACGCTGTTGACCTGGATCCGGAGACCGAAGCCATTGTCACGATCGGATCGAAAGAAGGTCTCGCTCACCTGGCCTTGGCCATGATCGGTCCTGGCGATGTCGTCCTGACCCCGACGCCGACCTATCCTATCCACATGTACAGCTTCATCATTGCCGGTGGGGAGGTCCGTGGCATCGAACTCCGCCAGGACAGCGATTTTTTCGAAGATCTGACGCGCGTCTATCGGCAGACATTTCCGAGACCGAAAATTCTCGTGATCAATTTTCCCCACAATCCCACCACGGCAGTGGTGAATTTGGAGTTTTTCAAGAAGATCGTGGCGTTTGCCAAGGAACACAACGTCATCGTCATCCACGACCTCGCCTATGCCGACCTCGTATTCGACGGCTATAAAGCACCGAGCTTTCTTCAGATTCCGGGAGCCAAAGACTGCGGCGTGGAGTTCTACACCTTGTCCAAGGCCTACAACATGCCGGGTTGGCGAGTCGGCTTTTGCGTGGGCAATCGAGAGGTCGTGGGAGCATTGGCGAAGATCAAAAGCTACCTCGACTACGGTATTTTTCAGCCCCTTCAGATCGCCAGTGTGATCGCATTGAACGGCCCTCAAGACTGTGTCAAGGAGACGGTTCTGCGGTATCAGAAACGGAGAGATACGCTGGTGGGTGGGCTGAATCGAATCGGTTGGCAAGTCGCGAAGCCGTTGGCCACGATGTTTGTCTGGGCACGTATCCCTCTTCCCTATCGCCATATGGGCTCGTTGGAGTTTTCAAAACTCCTGCTCAAAGAGGCGAAGGTCGCGGTTTCGCCGGGGATTGGGTTCGGCGAAGGCGGCGATGAGTATGTACGATTCGGGCTGGTGGAAAATGAGCATCGTACCAGACAGGCCGTCAGAGGCATCCGCAAAGCCCTCAAGCTCGATGGGGAAGAAGAATGAAGTCGCGCGTCGGAGTCGGGATCGTAGGGTTCGGCACGGTCGGCACCGGTGTGGCCAAGATTCTCCTCGAGAATGCCGCCCTCATCACCCGCCGTGCCGGCGTGCCGATCGAGCTTGTTCGCGTGGCGGATCTGGACATTGTGCGAGATCGAGGAGTGCTGCTGAAACCAGGTCTGTTGACCATCGACATGAAACAAGTTCTGACCGATCCAGACATCGATATCGTGATCGAACTGATCGGTGGATACGAGACGGCGAAGCGAGTCATCCTGGAGGCGATCGCTGCCGGGAAACATGTGGTCACGGCGAACAAAGCGCTGTTGGCTCTCCATGGAGAGGAAATTTTTGACGCTGCCACGCGTAAAGGCGTCGATGTGGGATTTGAAGCGAGTGTCGGCGGCGGTATCCCTGTTATTCGGGCGTTGACCGAGGGGCTCGCCGGTAATACGATCGAGTCTATCTATGGCATCATCAATGGGACGTCCAACTATATTTTGTCGAGAATGACCCATGAGGGGCACAGTTTTGAAGAGGTGCTGAAAGATGCCCAGCAGGCCGGGTATGCAGAAGCCGATCCGACGTTTGATATTGCAGGGACCGACTCGGCGCATAAACTTGCCATCCTGGTCAGTCTCGCGTACGGAACCCCGGTCAACTTCAAGGACATCTACACGGAAGGGATTACGAGTATCACGCCGACCGATATCGCCTACGCCAAACAGTTCGGCTGTACAATCAAGTTACTGGGGATCGCAAAGCTTGTGGATGGGGAAATTGAGGCGCGGGTCCATCCCACCATGCTTCCCTCCACCTCGCCTATCGCCCAAGTGGAAGGTGTGTACAATGCCATCCAACTGGTCGGGGATGCCGTCGGTGACGTCGTGTTGTATGGTCGTGGAGCCGGATCCATGCCGACCGGGAGTGCCGTCGTCAGTGACGTGATTGCAATCGGGCGGAATCTGCTCAAGGGCGCCATCGGTCGAGTCCCGGTGGCATCGTTTCAACAGGGTCAGCGCAGACCGCTTCGGCTGAAACCGATGGAAGAGATCGGCTCGCTCTATTATTTGCGGTTCACCGTTGTGGACCGACCCGGTGTGTTGGCACAGATCGCCGGTGAGTTAGGCCGCTGCGGGATCAGCATTTCCTCTATGGTACAACAAGGACGCCGTGAAGGCCAGACGGTGCCGGTCGTCATCAAAACACATACTGCGAAAGAGCGTGATGTGCAAACGGCGCTTCGTGAAATCAACCGGAAGGCGTTCGTCTCTGAACCGACCACGCTCATTCGCGTCGAAGGCAAGGATGAGTGATCGATGACTCGTTGGCGCGGAGTGATTGAGGAATACCAAAAATTCCTCCCGGTCACCGAGAAGACGCCGGTGATCAGTTTGGGAGAGGGAAATACCCCTCTGGTCAAAGCCACAAGGTTGGCGAAAGCGATCGCGCCGGGAGTCGAACTCTACCTGAAGTTCGAGGGAGTCAACCCGACCGGTTCGTTCAAAGACCGCGGAATGACGTTGGCCATCTCAAAAGCCGTGGAGAGTGGAGCACGCGCTGTGATGTGCGCATCGACCGGCAATACTTCTGCATCGGCTGCCGCCTACGGAGCCCGTGCCGGACTATCGGTTTTTGTATTGATCCCGGCGGGCAAGATCGCCATGGGGAAGTTGTCCCAAGCCATGATGCACCAGGCAACCGTCATTCAACTCGAAGGCAACTTTGATCAGGCTCTCGCGCTCGTCAAGGAATTTTCGGCCACGCTGCCCATCGAGTTGGTGAATTCGGTGAATCCGTTCAGGATCGAGGGGCAAAAAACCGCCGCCTTTGAGGTCTGTGATCAACTCGGTGAGGCCCCGGCGCTTCACGTCCTGCCGGTCGGTAATGCGGGGAATATCACGGCCTATTGGAAAGGGTATAAAGAATATCGCGCGGCGAATCAGACCACAAGAGTGCCTCGCATGATGGGTTTTCAAGCCGCCGGCGCCGCTCCGATCGTGTTGGGGAGGGTTGTCGATCAACCGCAGACGATTGCGACGGCCATTCGAATCGGCAATCCCGCCAGCTGGTCCGCGGCCTTGAAGGCCGTGGAGGAATCCGCGGGTGCGATCGATATGGTGACGGATGAAGAAATTCTCCAGGCTTATGCGACGGTCGCCGCGACGGAAGGCGTCTTTTGTGAGCCGGCTTCCGCTGCGTCCGTTGCCGGCGTCGCCAAGCTGCATCGAACCAAGATTCTACGGGAGGGAGAGACAGTTGTATGCACGCTTACAGGGCATGGTTTGAAGGACGCCGATACGGCGATCAGTGTGTCCAAGCAACCGGTCACCGTCAAGGCAACGCGCGAAGACGTGGCTCGTCTCTTGAACGTGTGACAGACGTGTGGACCTCATGAAATATGTGATGGTGCATGCCGGCGGGATGGCGGACCGTCCGAGGCCGGAACTGGAGGGACGCACCGCGCTGCAAGCGGCATCGATTCCCCATCTCGATCGACTCGCGCAGATCGGAGAACTCGGTCAGTTGGTGATGCCCGTGGACGGAGTTCGCCACGGGAGCGGATTGATCGGGGCCGCGATTCTTGGCTACGACCCCAAAAAATTCTATCAAGGCCCAGGTCCGCTGGAAGCGGCGAGTTTGGGTGTCTCGGTGACGGAACACGACGTGGTGTATCGCTGTACGATGGTGACCTTGGGGGCGGAAGGCGGCAAAGGGAACGAAATCAAGAAATTAGGGCCGCATGTGATCCTGGAGGATGCGACGGCCGGGTTGATCGAAACCGAAGACGCGCGCGAATTGATAGAAGCGATCAATGAACAGCTCGGCTCGGAGACCATCCAGTTTTATCCGGGAGCCGGTCATCGCCACCTGATGGTCTGGGTGAACGGAAAACCACGAGCCCGGTGCACCGACCCACAAACGATCCTGGGCCAATCCATTGCCGATGCCCTCCCCACGGGAGACGGGGCGGATATCCTCCGGAAGTTGATGGATGCCGCACACCTGACCCTGCGCGACCATCCTGTGAACGACGACCGGGTCGCAGAGGGAAAGAAGCCGGCAAACTGTATCTGGTTGTGGGGTGAAGGACGAGCAGTCATGTGGCCCAGCTTGGTGGAAAAATATGACATCGGAGGGGCGGTTGTGGCGACCAGCGACGTCTATCGTGGCGTCGGGCTCAGTGCGGGGCTCGAAGCGGCGGATCCCGAGAGGCTGGCCGACGGCGATCTTCGCACCAAGGCGGCGGTGGCGCTGGAAGAATTGGCCAAGAAGGATTTTGTGTATGTGCATGCCGAATTGACGGACGAGGTGATCCACGGGACCGATATCAAGGCTAAGGTTCGCGGTATTGAGGAGTTCGATCGGGACTTGGTTGGGCCGCTCGTTGAAGGCCTGGCCAAGCAAGGTCCCTATCGGTTCCTCGTGGTCTGTGATCATGCTGCAGATGAACAAGGTCAGGCCATCTATGCGTTTGGTGAGGGAGGAAGACAAAGCTCTGAGACGGGCGGTCGCCGATTCACCGAAGCCGATGCGCTTGCCGTGAACATGCCGGCCCGTGATGCGACCAAATTCGTGATCAAGTTCTTCTCCAAGAGCTAAGCCCCATGGCGCTGATCGTTCAAAAATACGGCGGGACTTCCGTTGGAACGATTGAGCGCATCCATCGTGTTGCCGACCGGGTGGCTCAGACGCAGCAGGAGGGGAATCAAGTCGTCGTCGTCCTCTCGGCGATGAGTGGCGAGACCGATCGGCTGCTCAAGCTCGCACATGAAGTGACCACTGTTCCGGACGAACGCGAATTGGACATGCTGCTCTCGACGGGAGAGCGGATTACCATCGCGCTGCTGTCGATGGAATTGCGGGGACGAGGGATCAACGCCCGGTCCTTTACGGGACGCCAGGTCGGCATCATCACCGATAGTGCGCACACCAAAGCGCGGATCGCGCGAGTCACGGCGGATCGTATCAAGGAGGCCTTGAAGCAGGGCATCATCCCGGTGGTGGCCGGGTTCCAGGGGATCAATGAACAATCGGACGTGACCACCCTTGGCCGTGGAGGGTCCGATCTTTCAGCCGTTGCCCTGGCGGCGGCCTTGAAGGCGGACCGGTGCGTTATCTTCACCGACGTCGATGGGGTCTATACGGCAGACCCCAATATCGTGCCGGCGGCGAGGCGGATCGACAAGATTGCGTATGAAGAGATGCTTGAGATGGCCAGTCTTGGGGCGAAAGTCCTTCAGACGAGATCGGTGGAGTTCGCGGCCAAGTTCAACGTTCCGGTCGAGGTCAATTCGAGCTTCAAAGAAGGAAAGGGCACGCTCGTGACAAAGGAAGATGCAGGTATGGAAGCGGCGGCCATCGCCGGGGTGACCGGAGATCGTAATCAAGCCAAGATTACAGTCATCGGGGTACCGGACAAGCCGGGAATCGCTGCCAGGATTTTTGGATCTGTTGCGGAAGCCCATATCAACGTGGACATGATTATTCAGAACATGAGCCAGGCCACCCTGACGGATCTCTCCTTTACCGTGCCCCGCGCCGACCTCAAGCAGGCGGTCTCGATCATTCAAGCCGTGGCGAAGGACATCGAAGCCAAATCCGTCTCGGTGACGGAGGCCATTGCCAAAGTCTCGCTGATCGGCGTGGGCATGCGGTCGCACTCAGGCGTGGCGGCGAAGATGTTTCAGGTGTTGTCCCGCGAGGGGATCAATATCATGATGATCAGCACCTCAGAGATCAAAATCTCCTGCGTCATCGACGAGAAATATCTCGAACTCGCCATGCGCTCTCTCCATTCGGCGTTTGATCTCGATCAGGCGCAGTCCTGAAAGAGTCAGGACAAGGCCCACAGCTCGCAAACATTTTTCACTTCATCACCAATTAATCCGGTTCAGCTCGGTGCGGGAGCTTGATCTCTCGTATCTGGATCAGTGGGCCGATCGATTAAGCCATGGCTCACCCTATCGGAAGTCGGCCATGAGGGACACACCGCCTGACGTCGACGAACGGTGTCGGTCCCTGGACGTCTCGACAGGGGAGCCCTGCTCCTGATACCCTCTCTTCCCATGGCCCGAAAACCCTCGCAATCCATTTCTTCTCGCGCTGTTCGTGAGCCACAGCCGATTCTTGAACGAAAGCTGTCTGCTGATCAAACAGCATCATTAGAAATCTATGACACCACCTTGCGCGACGGCGCTCAGGCGGAGGACGTCAGTTTTTCAGCCGAGGACAAGGTCCTCATTGCGCAAAAGTTGGATAGCCTGGGCGTCCATTTTATTGAAGGCGGCTGGCCTGGGGCGAACCCGAAAGATATCGAATTTTTCCGGATGATCAAAACCATTCCGCTGGAGCATGCCGACGTTATTGCGTTCGGTGCTACCAGGAAAGCCAGCAATACGGTTCGCAAGGACCCCAATCTCCAGGCCTTGCTCGCTGCAGAAACGAAGACGATCACGCTCTTCGGGAAAACCTGGTCGCTGCATGTGACCGATGCCCTTGGGATCTCGCTGGCCAAGAACTTAGAGTTGATCGCAGATTCGATCGCGTACTTGCGGGCGAAGGGGCGCCGAGTGTTCTATGATGCGGAACACTTCTTCGATGGATACAAGACCAACCCAGAGTATGCGCTGACTACGATCAGAAAAGCCGTGGAGGCCGGTGCTGAGCGGGTGATTCTGTGTGATACCAACGGTGGGACCATGCCGTGGGAAATCCGTGAGATCTGCCAGGTGGTTCAACGCGAGTGTCGAGTTCTGCTCGGTATTCATGCGCATAATGACTGCGAAATGGCAGTGGCCAATTCATTGGTGGCGATCGAGACCGGCATCGTTCAGGTGCAAGGGACAATCAACGGAATTGGCGAGCGATGTGGAAACGCGAATCTTTGTTCGATTATTCCCAATTTAGAGTTGAAGATGAAGCGTCCGGCTTTGACCGATCGGTTGAGCCACCTGAAGGATGTGTCAGGTTTTGTCACCGAAATCGCGAATCTGATGCCGAACAAACACCAACCCTATGTCGGCGATGCCGCGTTTGCGCACAAGGGGGGAGTGCATATTCATGCCGTGCTGAAGAATTCGTCTACCTACGAACATGTCGATCCGACCAAAGTCGGTAATCAACAGCGGATGCTGATCTCCGATTATGGAGGGCGGAGCGGGCTTCTCGACAAGCTAGGAGCCTACGGCATCAAGCTTCCCAAGAACCATTCCAAGGTCGACGAGCTGATCCATACGCTGAAAGACCGTGAGAACCAGGGCTATCAATTTGAAGGCGCCGAAGGATCGTTTGAACTGCTGATGCGGAAGGCGATGGGGGGCCACCGACCCTCGTTTCAATTGCTCGGGTTTCGCGTCATTGTCGAGAAGAAGCAGGAAGATGGCACGCTCGTGTCTGAAGCGACCGTGATGGTCAAGGTCGGTGACGCGGTCGAACATACGGCGGCCATCGGTGCTGGGCCGGTCAATGCCCTTGACCATGCCCTACGAAAGGCTTTGGAAAAATTCTATCCCCAGCTTCAAGAGGTGAAACTGCTCGACTACAAGGTGCGCGTGCTGGCGGCCAATCGGGGGACTGAGTCGAAAGTGCGCGTGTTGATCGAATCCGGAGACCATAAGGATAAATGGGGAACGGTGGGAGTCTCGGAAAACATCATCGAGGCGACCTGGCAGGCGCTGGTTGATAGTATCGAGTACAAATTGCTCGCCAAGGATTAGCGTATTTTCGTAAGCAGTCACCAAATTAATTCTTGACAGGTTTCATAACCTCACGTAACTTAAGCAAAACTCATCGCATTGCGGAAATAGTCGACAGGACTGACGCGCGGCGAGTTGCAGTGGTCACGTAGGGGGGTGGCATGAGAAAGGCGGATATCGCTGACGAAATTTTCAAGCAGGTCGGCATCTCGAAAAATGAAGCGGCGGATATCGTTGAATTTGTGTTGAATCTACTCAAGTCGGTGTTACAGAAGGGAGAATCGGTCAAGATCGCGGGGTTTGGAAATTTTGTTGTCCGCAGCAAGGGAGCCCGTAAGGGGCGAAATCCTCGAACTGGAGAAGAAATTGGGATTACTCCCCGTCGAGTCGTTACGTTTCGGCCGAGTCAGGTGTTCAAGAAGTACGTCAACTCGTAAATCTGCTTCACCCACATCATCGACCGCAACGTGAGGCCGGTCATGGGAACTGAACCCAGGCTGGGGAGCAAGGTCTTCTATAAAATCGGAGAAGTGAGTCAACTGACGAAGCTTCCCGCGTATGTACTCCGCTTTTGGGAATCGCAATTCACCTTTTTAAAGCCTAAAAAAAGTCGAGGAAATCAACGTCTCTATGTTCAACGGGACGTGGAAACCGTGTTAGAAATTAAGCGCATGTTGTATGAAGAAGGGCATACAATCGAAGGCGTGAAACGATATTGGGCCCGCCGTGGGAGGGCAGGGTCGCGAAAGGTTCGTCCGAAGGACATCGTGAGGAAGTTGAAGGGGGATCTTCGCATCATTTTGAAGATTATCGACTCGCACTCAGGATGAAGGCTGTTTCATCAAAGACAGCCAATGGTGTATGAACAACGAAGGATCTCGAGAAAGTTCTGTACATGTCGGGGCGTAGCGCAGCCCGGTAGCGCACTCGCTTGGGGTGCGAGTGGTCGTGGGTTCAAATCCCGCCGCCCCGACCAATTCTTCAGAGTGCCGAATGATGAGGGCTGAGGACTGAGCGGCTGTATCCACCGGCTCAGTCTTGATCCAGGGAGCTGCCTCGCGCAGCTCTTTTTGTTGAAGGCGGACCATGCGTATTCTCGTGACCAACGACGATGGTGTCCACTCCCCGGGAATCGAAGCTTTGGCGAAGGCGCTTACGGCAATCGGGGAAGTCTGGGTTGTCGCCCCAGATCGGGAGCGCACGGCCGTTGCTCACGCTGTGACATTGCACAAGCCGTTGCGGCTTCAGCAACTGCGGCCACGCACGTATGCCGTGAACGGCACGCCGGTGGACTGCGTGAATCTTGCGCTGCTCAAAGTCATGCCGAAACCACCGGCCATCGTCGTGTCCGGTATCAACAAAGGGGTCAATCTCGGCGATGATGTGATGTACTCAGGCACTGTATCAGCGGCGATGGAAGGGACCATTCTTGGCGTGCCGTCCGTGGCGGTCTCCCAAGAAGGACGGGACGCCTTTCGCTTTGACGTTGGTGCAAGTTATGCGGCACGCGTGGTCCGGCTTGTCCTTGCTCGTGGTCTGCCCGAGGAAACGCTCGTGAACGTGAATATCCCGAATCGGCCGCGCCGTGACATCAGGGGCGTGCGTGTCACCTGTCTCAGCCGGAGGCGGTTTCATAATCCCATCGTCGAAAAGCTCGATCCGCATGGGCGAAAATATTATTGGATTGCCGGCGAGCGGGTCTCGTGGAGTCGCAGTAAGGACGCCGATCACGAGGCGATTGAAGAAGGGTTCGTCTCCATCACGCCGATCCATCTGGATACGACGCATTATGGAGTGCTGGACCAATTCCGGTCGTGGGAGCCGATCATGAACCGGCGCATCAAGAAGTCCTCAACCGCTCGGCCATCGATCGGCCGTACAGGGAGGTAAGAGCGTGATAGGAGGACTGATCGAAGCCGTCATCAGCGAGTTGAGCCGATTCGTCATTGCGTGTATTTCAAGGTTCGGCTACGGAGGCATCCTTTTCACGATGGCCGTCGAAAGCGCCTGTATTCCGCTTCCGAGTGAAATTATCATGCCGTTTTCCGGTTATCTGGTCATGACCGGACAGTTTACGATGCTTGGGGTCACGCTGGCCGGCGCGGTCGGCAATGTGCTCGGTTCGATCGTGGCGTATTACGCGGGCGTCTGGGGTGGACGACCATTTGCGGAACGGTATGGACCGTATTTTTTGGTTTCGCACCGTGATCTGGATATCGCCGATCGTTGGTTCGCAAAATATGGGGAGGCGGCCGTCTTTTTCAGCAGAATGCTCCCGGTGGTGCGCACGTTCATTTCGCTCCCGGCCGGCATTGCGAAGATGAATTTCCCGCGATTTGTCGTCTTCACCTTTGTCGGAGCGTTGCCCTGGTGCTATCTGCTGGCCTATATCGGCCTTCGTATGGGCGAACAGTGGGAACATCTTCGGGATTACTTTCATCAATTTGACATCGTCATCGGACTTCTCCTGGCTGCAGCCATCGGCTACTTCCTCTGGTCTCACTGGCCAAAACGACGAACGAGCCCAGGGGCTTCATGAGCAGGCTCACATTGTTCAATACACTGACCGGTCGGCAAGAAGTGTTCGAGCCGATTGAACCGAAGCATGTACGCATGTACGTCTGCGGGGTGACGGTCTATGACTATTGCCACATCGGTCATGCGCGCAGCGCCCTGGTCTTTGACGTGCTCCGGCGTTATCTGGAACACAGCGGCTATGCCGTAACCTTCATCAAGAACTTCACGGATGTGGACGACAAGATCATCAAACGGGCCAATGAGCAGGGTGTGAATTGCGATGTCATCACCAAGAAGTTCATCCAGGCCTATCATGAGGATATGACCAAGCTGGGAATCCGTGCCGCCACGGAAGAGCCCAAGGCCACAGAGCATATAGCCGTCATCGTTCAGTTGACGGAACGATTGATCAACAAAGGGTTGGCGTACGTGGTGGATGGAGATGTGTATTTTGAGGTCGCGAAATATCCGGAATACGGAAGGCTGTCAAAGCGACGACTTGAGGACCTGCAAGTCGGTGCGCGTGTGGATGTCAATGAACGAAAACATCGTCCGATGGATTTTGCCCTGTGGAAGAACAGTAAGCCGGGCGAGCCGGCGTGGGAGAGCCCCTGGGGGTTAGGGCGACCAGGCTGGCATATCGAGTGTTCCGCCATGTCGATCCGGCACCTCGGGGAAACCTTCGATATCCATGGCGGCGGAATGGATCTGATCTTCCCGCACCATGAGAACGAGATCGCGCAGTCCTGCGGCGCAACGGGAAAAGAATTCGCGCGCTATTGGGTCCACAACGGCTTTGTTCAGATCAACAAAGAAAAGATGTCCAAGTCACTGGGGAATTTCTTCACGATCCGTGAGATCTTTGAGAAGTCGGAATGGTCGGAAGAGGTTACAGGTGAAATCCTTCGATACTTTCTCCTTTCGACGCATTACCATGGCCCTCTCGATTTTTCTGATCAGGGTTTGCGAGAAGCCAAGAATGCGCTAAACGGCTTTTATGATCTCTTTCAACGATTGGACGAGTCGGAAGCAGGAGCCACAGTTGATAAGGAGCTCAGTGGAGTGATCGAACGGTGCAGGGGGACGTTTCACTCGCGCATGGATGATGACCTCAATACACCCGAGGCCCTCGCTGCATTTCAAGGAATGAAGAACGACGTTAATAAGCTGCTTGGTCAAGGTGTATCCACATCTGCGCGCAAAACAGTCAGAAAAGAGTTCAGAAGTCTTGGAGAAACCCTTGGCCTATTTCAGTTGGATACATGGCAGTTTCGACCAGTCGTTGTACCTATTGGACAAGTCGGAGAAACCGGCGCGGCCCTTCCAATTGGTGTGACGCGATCAGGACTGGCGGATGCAGAGATCGAAGAGCTGTTACGGGAACGCAATCAATCCCGCCGTAGAAAAGATTTCAAGCGGGCAGATGAAATTCGAACATTGCTCGCAAATCAAGGAATCCTCATTGAGGACAAGCCCGATGGTACGACCCGCTGGAAGCGCTGACGCACAGGAGATTCTCTATGGTCTCCATGCCGTCCGCGAAGCGCTGAAAGCCGGAAGCCGACCATTGCAACGTGTGCTCGTTATTCGGACGGACAAACAGTTTACCGATCTGGTGCAACTGGCTCGATCACACCGTGTTCCAGTCCATGTTCAGCCTCTGACCTCTTTCGACCGTCTGGTTCCCAATGGAAAACACCAAGGCGTTGTGGCTTTTACAGCAGCAAAGGCCTATCAGACGGAGGAATCAATTCTGGCTCGCGCAACCCAACGGCAGGAGCCACCGCTGGTCGTTATTCTGGACGGAGTCGAAGATCCACACAACCTCGGTGCCGTGCTTCGGACGGCGGAAGGCGCTGGCGCTCACGGAGTATTGATCCCAGAACGACGGGCCGCCGGCCTGACGTCGGTCGTGGCCAAAGCCTCGGCCGGAGCGATCGATCACATTCCCGTTGCACGCGTGACGAACATGAGTAGGTCGATCGAGTCGTTGAAAGCAGCCGGAGTTTGGATCTACGGCGTGACGCCGGCGGCGAACAAAGTCTTTACCGACATTAACCTACGTGAACCTGTTGGGCTAGTTCTCGGAGGGGAGGGAACAGGAATCAGACCCGGTGTCCTGCAACATTGTGATGACTCTGTCCGCATTCCTCTGAGAGGCCAAGTCCAATCGCTGAATGTGTCTGCCGCCGCCGCCATAGTCCTGTTTGAGGCCGTTCGCCAGCGACGGCCGACCCAGGGCTGACTCTCTTTATCGGATCCTGAGTACGCCGCCCTGGATGGCGTTTTTCAGCAGTTGTGCGGTATTCGACACCCGCATTTTCTTCATCATGTTCGCGCGATGGGCTTCGACGGTTTTGACGCTGATTTTCAACCGTTGACCGATTTCCTTGTTCTTAAATCCCGCCCAGATCAATTCCAAAATTTCCTGCTCGCGTGACGTCAGCGACTCAGGCCGTTTTGCGCGAGGAGGAGGTTCAAGATCGGCAAGCGATTTTCGAGGCCGTGACTTTCCAGTTATCTTCGCCATAGCAGGTAGTTCTCCATATTAGCAGGTCAGTACATCAGGTATACTTAGATACTCAAACGAGTATGATGACATGTAGGTATTATGGGATGATTATTCAAGAATGTAAATAAAGGTACTTCGGCCCTAGTAGGGGTACTAGGTAGGGAAAGAACTCTGAGCAATTATGCATGCTGGGGCACTGTTGCCGCTACTGATTGCCGGTCTTTTTGGCGCACTCATCGGTAGCTTCCTCAACGTCTGTATCTATCGCTTGCCGCGGCAGGAATCCATTGCGTGGCCTGGGTCGCATTGTCCAACATGCTCTTCCCCCATTGCCTGGTACGATAACATTCCCATTCTTAGTTATATAGTTCTGGCCGGACGCTGCCGCCATTGCGCGGTGCATATCCCCTTCCGCTATCCCCTGGTGGAAATCCTGAATGCCGCAGGTTATGTGGGATTACTCTGGTTTTTCGGTCCTAGCTGGGCTGCTGGAGCATATGGAGTGCTCTATTCCGCCCTCCTGGTGGTAGCTGGGACGGATCTTTCTCATAAGATCATCCCCAATGCCGTGACGTTTCCCGGGATCATTGTAGGCCTTATCTGTGCCGTCACCGTCTTACCCCTCGGAGTCGTGGATAGTGTGCTGGGAGTTCTTGTCGGTGGAGGAATTCTGTGGCTTCTGGCGTGGGCCAGTCCCTATCTTTTTGGGAAGGAGGGGATGGGGGGAGGGGATATCAAGCTGATGGCGATGATAGGGGCCTTTCTGGGATGGAAGTCCGCGCTGATGACGATCATGATAGGGTCGCTTTTGGGATCATTTGTGGGGATTACCCTTATTGCCGCACAGGTTATTAAACGAGAGGAGTACATTCCCTTCGGGCCGTTTCTGGTTTGTGGTGCGCTGGCGACACTATTCTTTGGGCAATCTATACTTGCCTGGTATCAAGGGCTCTTGGCCGGATAACAGCTCCCCTGGCCGATTCACACCCTTTCGTACTGTATCTCTTCTGTCTGAAACTGTATCTCTTGAGGTACGACTGCTATCTACGTTCCTTTCCTACCCTATAGACGTCACACCTTCCTGGCTCGTCTAGATCGTTCGTATGTTGGTTCCATCGATTCAATGGCTTAGGGATTATCAGCTTGCCTTTGTTCGGTAAGCAGATAATCCATGAGGAGCTCGTCTATATGTGGCACAAGTCTTGACATAGCGTCGGACTATCTGGTGAGCGGACAGATAGCGAGGAGGAATATGAAGCAGGAAGGTAAAACATTGGCGGAACTTACAGTCGTCATCGCAATCATAGGGATGGTTGTCGCGATGGCAGTTCCCAATTACTTCGTCTTCATCTCGCGCAATCAAATTCGTTGTGCGACCGAGGAAATCGCATCAGAGCTGCGCCTCGCACGACAGCTCGCGATGACCTATCAGGATCGCGTTCGAATCGTCGTCGATCTCGACCAACAGACCCTTACCACTCAGTTTATCAATACCGCGACCACCCATCACGCGTATCACTATGGGGCAAAAGGTATTGTCATCGGAGAACCCAGCGCAGGGCCGGAGATCCTCTTCCATCCAAGCGGACGCTCCGCCAGTGCGACGACGATTCAACTTCATAGCAGAGAAGGACAGACCGAGCGGCTGACCGTGAGCATCACGGGTCGAATATCGATCTTATGAGTCGAACAATGAAGAATGATGGTTTCAGTCTGATCGAAGTGATGGTGGCAATGGTGATTTCAGGCATTGCCCTGATGGGTACCCTGGGCGCAGTCGAGATTTCTTCCAGACACGTAAATCAGGGCGGTCTGAACAGTAAGGCGATCGAGATGGTCCAGGCAAGGTTGGAAGCGAAGCGGTCCATTCGTTGGCAGTCCCTTCTGGAAGATGATCTCGATCGAGATGGTGTCCCAGAAACATTCATGACTGATGACGGCCAAGGTCCGGACATCACTGCCAGTGATGGGAGCTACACCGCCATGTATGAGCGCGACGGAGTCACGGTCGTGTGGATGATTGAAGCAGAGCGGCCAGGGCCGTTAGCTTCGGCCGCCATGGTGATAATCCAAGCGGTCGCATCCTATCCTGGGCTCAACGGACACAAGAGAGAAGTGCGGGTGGCAACGATTCGAGCCAATCCAAACTTTGTGGGGCAACGATGAACCAAGAGGGCGACATCAGATCTGATCAGCAGCGCAGGCGCTTCAACAGCATTGTCCGCGATACCCGCGGCATCTGTCTGACCGAATTGATGGTCAGTTTGACGGTCGGAGTGATCGTGTTAGCTGCAGCGTTGAATGCGTTGCATTTCGCCCAGGCCCATGCGGGCAAACAGCACAATGACCTGAGACATCAGCAAGATCTCCGACTGGGGCTGGAAGTATTCGAACAGGAGGCCCGATTGGCGGTAGCCGATTCGATTGCCTCAGCGACTCCGGATGAATTTAGGTTTCATGCCAATATCAGCGCCCATCGAACGGTGACGACTAGTGCGGTCGTACCCGGTCAATCAGTTATTGCGGTGCTGGATGGCAGTGGATGGAGCGAGGGGAAGACCGTCATCATTTGTGGCCATCAGACCTGCGAAGCGCATCGACTCTCCCGTTCAGGGCAGCAATATCAGTTGACCTTGACCGACCCGGTAACCTTGTCGTTTCCATCGGGTGCCTCTGTGGAAGTGAGCAATCGGGTAGTCTATTACACCAAGCGACATGAAAACGGAACGGTGAAGCTGATGCGGATGGTCGACGGAGGAGCAAATATTCTCATCGGTGACCTGGAAGATCTACATTTTTCATATTGGGACGAGCATGGCCATGTTGCGCAGCAGCCCTCGCTTGTGAAGCGAGTCGTGCTCGAAATCGAGTCACATCACTCGCTGCATAGAGTGATGCGGGAAGTGACGCTTCGATCATAGGAGTGAAACCATGTCGTATGTAAATGTCAGAGACCGTCAGCAGGGAATTGCACTTCTGGGAGCTATGGTTGTCGCACTCATTCTATCGCTGTTGGGTGCGACGCTTCTTAATCTCGCAGGACAAGAAACCGTCAGCGCTGGGCTGGCAAGCCAGGCCGTGGTTGCGCAGCAACTGGCCGATGCAGCCGGTGAAGTGGTGGTGGCGTGGTTTCACAGTCCTCAGAAAATTGCTGGTGTGCCCCAACTCACATCTCTTCTAGAGAAAAGAAATCGCGATACAAAGGGAGCGCCATCTTTTTTTGATGCATCCGGCCGCTCGCAATTCGTCGGTACAGCGGATCACCCGGATATGAGGTTGCAGACTGGCAATCTCTCAGATCACCGACTATTGAATGACATTGAGACAGGGATGTTTCGCGCAATGACACACCTAGGGCAGGTAGAAGACATCACAGTCTACGCGCCCTCCAAGCCGGGTCTCCTGTGCACTGTCGACACCACGGTTGTAACCAATACCAATCCACCGGTTAGGCAATCAATACTGATGCAGTTAGGCGCGTTGGACTTACCGCCCTTACAAGCCGCCGTACAAGTGGGTCAGCATCTCGGCCGGTTCCAGCCAGGAACTGAATCGCCGGTCTCTGTGCATTGGGGTGATTTAAAGGTCGGAGGTGATCTTGTTCTCACACAAGCTGATGAGATTCCACTGAAGAGTGCACTTACTCCAATAACAGGGCAGGCATATGACGAAATGACGCAACGAGAAGATCAATGGATGGAAGGATGGATAGGTGGGACGGTTCAGGTGACACACGTATCATCCGAACAGATTCCCGGTTTCCCCAGCAACCTTCACATGGGTCAGAACCCGATTCCTGGAGTCCCATTCGATCAGTGGCCCTACGAACACATCAAGCGAGTGGCAAAAAGATTCGGACGTTACTTCGCGATTGATCGAGAAGGTCTTCTCTACCCGCAAGGCATTGTAGAGCCGGGACGCGGCATTTCTCCGGACGAGATATTCCGGTCACAGGGAAGCGGCGATCAGCGTGGTCTGATATTCATCGACACGCTCGATCAAACGCCTCCCCGTTCGGACAATCTCGGGGTTGTTAGATTACAGGCTCCATACTTTGAAGGCTTGGCGGTAGTGCAAGGCCACGTTGTATTTGCTCCCGGTGGATCAGGACAGCCTATCCGGGTACTAAGTCCACCACAAATCGATCAGAGTAAGGAGAGTGTTCGGATACCTGTTCAACTCGCCAATATGCATTTCAATGGAGTACTCCACGTAAGTGGAGATATCACGATTGCCGGAAGAGTCAGACTCTACGGAGCAGTAGCAGCAGGTGGGACAATCACCTCGGCTGGTTCGGAAAGCAGCTTGGAGGTGTGGTATGACCACGATCTCAGTCGAGGGCTCTATCGTGGATTGCCCGTGGTCTATCGTGCCCCCGGGACCTGGATGGCTCGATATTGAGCCATAGACGGAGATCGAACGATATCAGCGCGAAACGGATTGTCACCTAAAAATAACTTCTTATTGCCGATGAGAAAGGATGAGATAGAATGATCACGCAAGGCGTTGAAACGCATCACAAACGGCAGATCCTTTCGGTTGCCAGCCTGAAAAAGTCAACGATGGCCAAACAACCTCGCAAGATGACGATGGGACGCAGTCTCTTAGACTGCATTGTCTATCGTGGGCTTATCAAACAGACGGATCTTGATGCTGCAATAGAAGAATCTTTATCGAGGGAAACTGACCTAGAAACCATCTTGCTCGACAAGTATCGCGTCCCGAAGTCTGCACTCGGCTCGGCGCTCAGCGAATTTTACCAATGCTCCTACGTGTCCTATGATGAACGAACCGTCATTGACCCGGAGCTATTGAAGAATCTCAGTTTCGATTATCTCAGAAGGAGCGCCTGGATTCCGTTGAAACGACAAGGGAATGTCCTCGACATTGTCATCAATGATCCGCATGATCTAGAGAAAGGTCTCGATATACGACGCGCGTTTCCTGGTACGACGATACGGTTCTCCGTCGGCCTTCGACGGGATATCGAACAATATCTCCTTGTCGCAACAGGGCAGGCCAACGGGGGATCAATAACCGAAATTCTCGGTGAACTGGTCGATGAAGCGGGCATTGAACGAAACGGCGAGGGTGAGCCCGGAGAGATCGATGAAAACGATTCGGCCATCGTGCGGCTCGCGAATCAGGTGATCGCTGAGGCCTATCGATTAGGGGCCTCAGACGTCCATATTGAACCCTATTCGGATCGCAAGGAGACCGCCGTGCGGTTCCGGGTCGACGGGACCTGTTTTACCTATATGCGCATTCCTGCCGTCTATCGACGCGCCATTGTTTCTAGGCTGAAGATCATGGCTAACCTCGACATAGCCGAGCGACGGAAACCACAGGATGGGAAAATCCGTTACAAATTGACGAAGGACCGTGAAATCGAATTGCGTGTCGCGACATTGCCTACCGCCGGAAACAATGAGGATGTGGTGCTGCGCCTTCTAACGGCAAAGGGTACCATGCCCTTAGAGGCCATGGACTTTTCCCAAGGCGTTATCCAGACCGTGAAAGAATTATCCGAGCGCCCACATGGAATTCTCCTTTGTGTGGGGCCGACTGGATCAGGGAAAACCACGACGTTGCACGCCATCATGAAACACATCAATACCGATGAACGAAAGATTTGGACTGCGGAGGACCCCATCGAAATCACGCAGGAGGGTTTGAGGCAGGTTCAGGTGCATCCCAAAATCGGGTTTACCTTTGCTGCGGCGATGCGCGCGTTTCTTCGGGCCGACCCTGATGTGATTATGATCGGGGAGATGCGAGACAAAGAAACGGCCGATATCGCCATAGAAGCTTCGCTCACCGGCCATCTGGTGATGAGTACGCTCCATACCAATAGCGCAGTAGAAACAGTCACTCGATTGCTTGACATGGGTTGCGACTCCTTCAACTTTGCCGATGCAATGTTGGGTGTACTGGCAATGCGTCTCTGCAAGCTCATCTGCTCTCACTGCAAAGAAGCGTACCACCCGACTCAGCAAGAGTATGACGAACTCGTGCAAGGCTATGGAGCGCGATACTGGGAAAAGCTAGGAGTGACCTATACGGAAGACTTGACCCTCTATCGTGGACATGGTTGTGAGATTTGCAATCACAGTGGGTTTAAAGGACGGGTGGCACTGCACGAGCTCCTGGTTGGATCAGAAGAGATTAAGAATCTGATCCAAGCCAGAGCGCGGACAGCCGAAATCCTCAGCGTAGCGATGCGGGACGGAATGGTCACCTTACTGCAGAACGGTATCCAGAAAGTCCTGAAAGGCCTGACGACCTATCGGCAAGTCCGAGCAGTTGCGGTGAAGTAACATCGTGGGAAGGTAAGCAACTCGTTGAATATGCTTAGGGGTTTTGTTGCAACAACAAAGTAAAAGCTCTCAGCCGCAGTAACATATCGGGCCGAACGCGGATGAATTCCAGCCCACATCGGTGCTCAGACACCCAACGTACTCCAGCTAATTCAATGTTAGCCGGCGCCTCGCCATTTAAAAAATCGATATCCACCGAAACGTAGGTCGAGATCGGTGGAGGCTGCTCAGCTGTCATGGCACACCCCTGTACCGACAGGTTTAAGACGGTCCCGTCCGACTTCCTTGTATTGCTCACAAATTGGCAGGGAAGTTGGACGGCAAACCGCAGTGACTTGCGAGATTCTCTGGTCATCAGACCTCTCTGAACCTTGGCCGGTTGAAATCTGCAGGCGTCTTCATACGTCCCACTTGCAGTGTGAGCACTGGTGGTACCCTAGTGACGATTGCGCATTCTGTCAATAAAAGATAACCACTCTGCTGCACGAAACCGTACCGTCTACCCGCCGAAAATTGTCGTGCATTCGGGCGAAAAATGGCCGAATTCGATTGATCTCGACAAAGCACAAATGTCATCAAATCAAGAAGTTAGCTGATAGGAACGCTTTGCCTAGAACGGCATGCCCCTTGCTCGAACAGGAGATGCCATGAAGGAAACAGCAAACATCATAAGCAAGTCCTGCTCAAACGAAAAAGGTTTCACACTCGTAGAAATAGCCATTGTAGGAGCCATTCTGAGCATCGCGGCTGCACTGTCTGTCCCAAATTTTCTTCAGATGTACGCAAAGCATGAGCTGTATCAAGCAACAACTAGTCTCTATAACCGCTTGATCCTTGCTCGTTCGTCAGCGATCAGTCGCAATGCCATGATCGCGGCTACACCAACCAGTGTCCCAATGGGACATGACACGGTGGCATTTACCGCTCCTCTGGGCACCGAAACCCTCCCTCAAAACGTACGATTCATAACGCCTCTTCCCGTGAATCCGCTCGGCTTTACCCCTCGAGGTTTAAGTACGACACCGCTCGCCACACAAACGGTTCAGCTACAGAGCACTCGAGACCCAAATCTGACCTATACGATTTCATTGATGCCTTCTGGAAAAGTGACGTGGTGCCGTCAAGCCATCAATCCATGCGTTATCAATGAGAGGTCATGAATAGGAAGGGCAGGCGACCTATGAAGGTGCGCAATGAAAAAGGGTTCACGTTGGCAGAAGTGATGATCTCTGCTGCCATACTTGGGGTTGGCGTAATGGGCATGGCCGCCATGCAAGGTGTGTCCTTCACGAAGAACGTCGATGCCAACGACTTATCCATCGTCACAAATGTTGCAGCCGACATGATGGAGAGAATCCAAAGCAATCGGCGCTTCGCTTGGGCCTACAACAACTTGGACACCACTGGGCCGGGGAACTGTTTGGCAGGCGGGATTCCCGCTCCACCGCCGTCCATGCCATTTTTCTGGGTCGCACCGTCAACAGCAGCGACGAGAGCAATCCAAGGCGATTGTACACAGTGGCGAACCTTGGTCTTGGCCACAAACTTATTAAATGCACAAGGTACGGTTCAAGTCGCTCCTGTGATCCCACTACGAGATGATTCAAGCGCCGTGCAGGTCACAGTACGGCTTCAGTGGAATGAGCGTGCCGTGTCACAACGGACAAGAGCGGTGGCCTTCCAAACACTAATTGAGCCGGAATAGGGATCGATGGATACAGTAAAGGGATACGTAGGAGAGGCCCAATGAGACAATCGTTGGATTCGTGGGACCACAACCAGAAAGGCTTTACACTGACGGAAATCATGGTCGCGACGATGATGACGACAGCTATTATTGCGGCAGGGTTTGGAGCTCTGGTCGTCAGTCAGAAGACAACGCGTATAACCGGACAGGTCGGAAGTACACAGGCTACGGCGCGGAATGCTCTAGATATGATCACGGCTGATCTCAAGTTGGCCGGATTCGGGATGCGTGGCCTCGCCACGTCGGTGGGAGGGTGTCACATCAACGGGACGCCTTCAGCTTTGGTTCCAGGCGACAACAATCCGCTTGGAGCCGATATCGGACCGGATACCATCTCGATGGTGGTTCCCATGACAAATTCCGTCGCCCTAGTCGGACCGTTATGGCAGGTCTTCGTCCCTGTGGCCCCTGGTACTATTGGAGGGCTCAAAACACCGATCGCCAGTATTCCTATGCCGGCCAATGCGACCACCGCGATGGGCAATGCTATTCCGGGTGGTGGGGGTGGTGGGGCGGCATTGGTGGGTATGTCTGTTTCGATCGGTGGAGTGGCCGGTTCGACGATTCAGGCCGTCAATGCGGGAGGTTTGACCCTGAATCCCGCGATTCCTGACCCCGCGGCCTTTGGAACAGGAACGCAAGTGTACTTGCTACAATGCATCACCTACCAGGTGATTCCCCCTCCAGACAATCTCAACCTCTGTCAAGGAACCGCGCCCTGTTTGGTTCGTGGCGCTGTTCCGGCCCTACTGGTCGGACCGGGTGGGCCTCCTAACTGCAATCAGGTTAATTCAGGCTGTATCCCTATCATGGACGGAGTCGAAGATCTCCAACTGGCCTATGCTTGTGATGGTTGTGACCCCCGTGTCAATAGCGGTAGGCCCGATCTGCAGCCGGACGATCTCAATCAGTCAAATCAGTTCGACCAGGCCGATTTTATCACGAATCGAAATTGGTTCGGCACCGCCGGGCCATACGGCACCTTTATGACACCCAGAACAGTTCGGCTCGTACAGGTCACTATCGTCGCCCGTCAGACCAGAGCCGATCAGGGTATGGGGGAAGGGCAATCAACCCCCATGCATAGCACAACCTTCCCGGTTATCAGTGATCATAACCATGCGAATGGGCTGTTTGCACTGGGAGACAACTCATCTGCAGCACAGCAAGCCGCCTATTTTCAGTTTCGTCGACGGATTTTGACTCGGACGATCGAACTCCGTAACCAAAGGCTCTAACTATGAGGATCTCCCGTGCAGTTCCAACGAACGTCTGGTTGCTCGACAATGAACGGGGCACGTCATTTATGACGGTGATGCTGCTGATGTTAATCATCGGCGCCCTCGGGGTCGCTGCACTCACCATGACTGGTATGGAAAACTCAATGGCGGGAGCAGTCCGTATGGTTGAGGAAGGGACGGATGCGGCAGAGGCATGTGTGGGAACGGCGGTCCGCGCCATTCGCTTGACGATTGACGATCCTCAGATGACCGGCCCGGCGGCTGCTCTAATTGCACCTCAGGGGCCGGTTCCGGCTGGGAATCAGGGGGTGTTTACCCAGGAGATCAACGGTACGCTGCGGAACTACTCCGACATTGCCGTTGGAACGGGAAAAGCACCCAATCTAACCATGAACGTCAATGGGTATACGGTTGATGGGGACATTGACTTTCTCTATTCCAAGCGACGAACCGGCAGTGATTTTGCTGATCCAGACAAACCAACCTTCGATCAGTTCTATCGAGTGGACTGTGTGGCGGCGAATGCAGCGACGGGTGCTACCAGCCGAGTAATTGTGACCTTTGATTGTCTCAACACCACAGGAGAAGGGTGTGTGAAACGAGCGAACAACGGTTAAGAAAAGATGGGTAGGAGGGTGTGCAACACTATGAAATCCAAAGGTCAGAGTAGTCAGTCAGCGCGCTTTTTGCTGAAGCTGATAATCTTTTGCTCGCTCATTGTTTTCGCCGGCACGGGAGCACCTCAAGAAAGTCGTGCCGATGAGCCGCTTCCTGCCGCTATGGCCAGTTATCCCAAAGGAACAATCACCTCTGTTCATGAGACGACGTTTCAAATTGACGGGCGAACATTCAGTCTCGCACCGGAAGCTGTGCTCGTCGACCGTCATGGTGATCCATTGGTGCCAACCACCATTCGAGTGGATATCGATGTGACATACCGTATTCAAAAAGGGACCACCGACAAGATCGACTGGATAATGCTGTTTTTGCCGTGGTGAACAGCAACCAATCTGAGACAGCGTGCCACAAAACAGGAGACAAATGGAGGGTGCCATGAAACGCGGGGATGTTGCACTTCGTGGAACCATCATGTTCGCGTTGGTGTTTTGTCTTACTGGGGCTGGCGTGGCTCAGGCTCAAACGATGGACCAGTACTACGCCGTTCCTCCTTTTGTGAGTGACCAAGTCGCGCCCAACATCATTTTGGTGCTGGACAACTCCGGCAGTATGAGTGGTCTCGGGTGTGATCGTAACGATGATGGAGATTGCCGAGATGCCGCCGATCTTGCATTCACGAATACAACAAGCTGGTCTGGGTACTTCGATAGCCTTCGATGCTATACCTACGACTCCGGTGCTGATGCACGCTTTGAACCAGCAACTGTCAAGGCGACATTGGCTACAGCATGTAGCGGTACTGCATGGGACGGAAACTTCTTGAATTGGGCAACGTTTCGCCGATTCGATGCGCTGAAGAAAGCGATGATCGGAGGAGATTGTTTCGTAGCTCGTCTTGCCGATGGAACCTGTCCCACGAGCGGCACTCCCGCGCTGAAGACGGTTAGAGCCCAGGCTTCTGGTGTGAACACAGAGCTGGCCGCAGTGAACTATGGCGGTGGTGCGGGGGCCAATACCTATGTAGGAAGAATTCCGACAGCGGATACGAGTGGTACACCAGGAACTCTCTATATAGGTACAGATGACGCCTATTTTTGTGTTGATAATGACAGCACGTTCGATTCCAACTGCGGGGATGGTTACAGTCAAAGAAAATATTGGCTGAAAATCGGCTACAGCACCGAGCCCACCGGCGTTATTCAACAGATCGGAGCCTCGGCACGATTCGGCCTGTTTGAGTTCAAACCGACTGGGGACGGTGCCCGCATGTTGGTCGGTGTCGGGTCCCGCCAATCGATCGACTTTTCGGGATCAAGCGTGGAGACTTTTAATACGAATACAGCTGCCATGATTGACGCGGTTCAGGAATCGTTCCCCTCGACCTGGACACCTTTGTCAGAATCGCTCTATGAAACGACTCGCTACATTGCTCAAATCAATTCGACATATCTCACCACATCATACGTATATCCCATTGCCTATGCGGGAGGCAATTCGAACGGCGTGGCGTTCCAGGGGACAGGAGTGGGTTCCATTGGGGGTTCAGAAATCTCGGTTCTGACTGGCACAGAAGCATGCCCCGCCGGCTACATTACGAATGGGTGCGGCCGGGACCCGTATTTTTTCGGCAGCAACCACACGCCAGCCTGGGCGACAACTTCGACACAAGTCGCATGTTGTAAAACTTTCGTTATCCTGGTCACGGATGGAGCGCCAACGCAGGATACTAATGTCCCAGCTGGATTGCGGGACTATGCTCACGGACAACACGGTCTCCATTGTATAGGAGGGAATGCGACGATTCATGCGCCGAACGGGACTTGCAATACCAACAATTCGACTCCACCTGCAACCCTTCTTGGCGAGCATAAAACAGACTATGCTGACAATGGAAACCATTACTTAGATGATGTGGCGTTCTGGGCCCATACGAACGACCTTCGGCCTTGCAATGGGTCAGCCGATGGCCTCATTTCCGTCTTGAACGTGACCGGCCACTGTCTGCCAGGTTTGCAGAATATCACGGTCTATACATTTTTTGCCTTCGGCAACATTTCAGGTCGAGAAATTCTCATGCACACGGCAAAACTCGGGGGTTTCGAGGACACCAACGGCAATAACCTCCCTGACCAAGTTTCTGAATGGGATAAGGTCATTAATGCAACCGGCGCGCCTGGAACAGATGGCATTCCGGACAACTATTTTGAGTCATCCAATGTCGATGATTTGCAGGACCGACTGATGGCGACCATTACCGCAATTTTGAGGAAAAGTGCGTCAGGTACATCCATTTCGGTGCTTGCGACCTCTGCCACCGGTGAAGGATCGATCTACCAAGCCTATTTTTATACGAGCGACGTCGGTCAGGGAGGTGCGAACGTCAAGTGGACCGGGTATGCACACGCGCTCTTTGTGGACGGTTTCGGCAATTTCCGAGAGGATACGAATCAAGACGGGGTGTTGACTTACGATACTGATCTGATTGTGACGACGCGCTACGACAATAATCCCGCAAGTCCGACGTACCAGAAAGTTCTCGTCGACAAGTTCGCCGACACTAGTCCGGTTGACGGAGTGGCCGACAGTGCGACACCCACGGTCAGCGGTGATCTCAAGTCGATCACACCCATCTGGGAAGCAGGTAAGGAGCTCGCGAACGCGACTTCAGCCTCGCGTAAGGTGCTTACCTGGATCGATGTCGATAACGACGGGATTGTTGATCCCACGGAACAGATCAAATTCAGTACGGCTAATTGTCTCCTACTTCGGGACTATTTGCGGTATGCATTAGACACCTGCGTTGGCAGCACCAACGCGACGAATTTGATCAATTTTATTCGCGGTGATGAAATTGCGGGGCTTCGCACCAGAATGCTGGAGGTGCCGGTCGGAAGTGGGAACTTTAAGGTTTGGAAGCTTGGTGATCCGATTCACTCGACTCCGACGGTCGTGAGTGCTCCCAAGGCACGCTACGATTTGGCCTTTGGGGATCCCACTTACACAGCCTTTTACGCCAAATATCGAACCAGACGTCAGGTCGTCTATGTTGGCGCGAATGACGGGATGCTCCACGCATTCAACGGAGGCTACTATCATAAGGGCGATGATCCCACGACAGCGGCCGTTACGGAACATGGCTGGTACACCAAGAATCCAACGGATAATTCCAGCGGCCTTAGTCTTGGATCAGAGCTCTGGGCCTACATTCCTCAAGAATTATTGCCTCAACTCCAATGGCTAGCTCGGGCGGATTACACGCATGTGTACTACGTCGATCTCAAACCGACGATCACTGAAGCGAGGGTCTTTACGCCGGATGCTGATCACCCGGGTGGTTGGGGAACCGTGTTGATCGGAGGATTCCGGATGGGTGGCAGTTGTGGGAACTGTGCGGCAGGCTCTGGAGCGCCGCCGATGACGGTCACGATCGGAGGAGTACCGCGCACATTCTACAGTGCGTACTTCGCTTTGGATGTGACAAATCCCGAAGTCGACCCGAAGGTACTCTGGGTATTTACCGACAGTGGACTTGGGCTGACCACGAGTTATCCAGCTGTCGCTCGCATGAACCCAAAGACCGATAGTCCCATCGATCCGACCAATGAGAAGTGGTATGTCCTCTTTGGATCGGGGCCGAACGGGTATCAGGCGGATCTCACCGCCGCTTCGTCGCAGACTGCCAAGCTGTACACCGTAGATTTAAAAAATGGACCGAAGGTAGCGGCTGGCGGCAGCTTGACGACCATGCCGATAGGTAGCTGGCAATCGTTCATGGGTCATATAGTCGCAGTAGATAAAGATTCCGATTGGAGAACAGATGTGGCGTATATGATGCGGACCGTCCACGATGGCGCTCTCCCATGGCGAGGCAAGTTCAATCGCCTCACGATGGGGTGCCCTTCGAATCCGTGTGATCCCATGACATGGGGCATCGCTAGCGGAGCCAACCGAACGACGACGGAAGTGATCGACACATTCTATGACGCGACACTTGGAACGAATGTGGAAGTTGGACCATCTGCATCGGCTCCGGCCGTGACTCTGGACGATACCGATAAGATGTGGGTATTTTTTGGAACGGGTCGGTACTTCAGCAACGCGGACAAGGTGGATAACACCATTCAGCGCCTGTTCGGGATCAAGGATTCCGTGTTGAGTGCAACGTGTTCCGAGACGTCTACAACAAGTTGTCACGATAACGATCTTGTGGATGTCACTAATGCCGTGATTTGCATTGTCTGTAGCGGTAGCACTAATGAGGTGACAGATCCAACGAATCCCGGGGTCACCAGCTTTAACGGAACCGGAACGACATCGATGATCGGCTTGGTTGCCTCGAAAGATGGCTGGCGTGTTACTTTGCCTGGGCCGATCAGCATCGTAAATCCAACGACCTTCGTGACAACGAACTATTCAGCCGAACGTTCCGTGGTCAATCCAACCTTGGTGGCGGGAACGATTTTCTTCCCAACCTTTGCCCCGGCGAACGACTTTTGTGCATCGGATGGATCGAGTTATCTGTACGCACTGTTCTACAGGACCGGAACTGCGTCGACAGCCCCTGTTATTGGTACGGCGACCTCCGGCAGCAATACCAATGTGAATGCCAAGACGTCCTTAGGTGTTGGTCTTGCGTCAAGCGGAACGGTCCATTGTGGGCAAGGTTGCAGCTATAACATCCAAATGTCTACCGGTGCGTTCACACAAGGGGATGCAAGTCTCGAAGGCAATTATAGCCGCTACGTCAACTGGGTGCATCAGCGGGACTAGGAGATTAGGTATGGCCAGATCCACAGGAGGGCTTCCTGTGAGTCGATGGAGTGTATTCGATTTTAGTCACAATGGACTAGAGGGTCTGTTTCTGTCAGGCGTTACCGTGCTTGTCACGGCCTGTACCGGCGGTGGGGTAACCGAAACAGCAAATCCGGCCACTCAATTTACAGGTAACCGGCCGCCGGTCGTACTCTCAGCAGTCATACTGAATACCCCCCTTTCCCAAGCAGCTCCCGCTGCAGTGCAGATTCAGTCGGAAGATCCGGAGCGGGAGCCGGTCACCTATCAGTACCAGTGGCATGTGAACGATGCTCCCCTGCAGGGTCAGACGAATCCGACACTCCTGCCGGAGTACTTTCGGCGAGGTCAACGGGTTAGTGTGGTGGTTATTCCATCCGACTCAGTACAGAAGGGGAACCCGCACAGAACAGAGGCGGTTGTCGTTGGGAACACGCCACCGTCCATATCGAAAGTGGAACTCCGGTCAGCCGATGACCATTCTCGCGTGGAGGCGATCGTTGAGGCGAACGATCCGGATCATGATCGTATCGATGTGATGTATCGGTGGTTACAGGGTGAGAAAGTCATTCAGGAAGGCGAGGACTCTTCTTTGGTTGCCACAGGATTGGACACTCGTCTGCCGATTGCGGTGGAAGTGTCGGTCCATGACAGTGAGTCCATAGGGAAGCCGCTGCGCTCCGCACCCTTCGGACTGGATAATCGTGCCCCGCGCATTACCTCCTTACCGCCGGTTTCCTCAGGGGGCGATGTCTATGACTATGTCGTCAAGGCCGTCGATGAAGATGGGGATCCGATCACTTTCTGGTTGGAGCACGGTCCGCCTGGAATGACTATAGGCGAGGCCACAGGCCATATCCATTGGACGATCCCTGCTGGCCATGTCGGTGCCTTCCGTGTCAAAGTTCTTGCGAAAGATGGGCCGGGGTCAATCGCGTATCAGGAGTGGGATCTTACGCTGTCTCATGAGACTCCGATCGCGAAGCCCCGCACTTGATCGTTTAAGCACCTTGTCTCCACTTTTTCTAGTCTGGTACAATACCCTCACATTCTAGGAGGGAGCATACCCCTAACTCGTGCGTAAACTTAAATTACGAGAAGGCACTAACACCGCAGTCCTGTTCGGTCATCATGACCAGCATCTCAAGTTGATCGAAGACGAGCTGGGTGTACGGCTTTCGGCGCGCGGAGAAGAACTCACTCTGGACGGCCTTCCCGAGGCCGTTCGCCAAGCGGAACGCATCCTCGTCGAACTTGCCTCTCTGACTAACGAAGGGATATCACTCCAAGCTGAGGATGTAATACATGCACTCAGCGCATTGCGCAGAACTCCCGAGGCTTCGCTCAAGGACGTGCTCGGCGAGTCGGCAATGATCGTCACAAAAAAACGGTTCGTCGGCCCCAAGTCGCCCACGCAGAAGACTTATATCGAAGCGATCGAGCAGCACGACATTGTAATCGCCATCGGACCGGCTGGAACGGGGAAAACCTATTTAGCTATGGCCATGGCGGTGAGCGCTTTGCTGAATAAGGAAGTAAGCCGGATTATTCTTGCACGCCCCGCAGTCGAGGCGGGGGAAAAACTTGGATTTTTACCAGGAGATATTTACGAAAAAGTGAATCCCTATCTGCGACCGCTGTACGACGCACTGTTTGATATGATGGATATGGAACGAGCGAATCGCTTGATCGAGCGAGGAGATATTGAAATTGCCCCCCTGGCATTCATGCGCGGGAGAACACTCAACGACTCCTTTGTCATTTTAGATGAAGCGCAAAACGCTACGGCAGAGCAGATGAAAATGTTTCTTACACGGCTGGGGTTCCATTCAAAAGTTGTCGTGACAGGCGACATCACGCAAGTCGATTTACCGAGCGATCGAGTGTCCGGTCTCATTCAGGTGAAAGAAATTCTTCGGGACGTAGAGGGAATTGGGTTTGTTTACTTCGATGAAAAGGATGTGGTCCGACATCGATTGGTTCAAGACATTATCAAGGCCTATGATCGTCATCAGCCGGTAAACAGCAGTGAGTCTCGGCATACTCGACGGAAGGTTGAATCTCGCCAGCGTCCATCATCCAATCCTCGCAAGTCTCCCATGGCCGGCTCGTCGCCGCGCGATCTATCCAGTAGTTCTCATTAGATGGCCGTCTATCTTCGCGTGCGTCTTACGCGGCTTGTCATCCGACGCGCCACACTGCTTCATGTGGTCGAACGTGTCTTATCGGCAGTTGGAGAGTCTCGATCGGAGCTGAGCCTAGAATTGATTGGAGACACACGTATGCGACGGCTCAACCGTGAGTACCGCAAAAAAGATCGATCTACTGATGTGCTGGCTTTTTCCATCCGTGAGGCGGTTATGCCTCGAGGCATGCGTCCAGCAACCGAGATGCTTGGTGATGTCGTGATTTCGTTCCCGACTGCTGTTCGCCAGGCAAAGGAAGCAGGACGGTCGATCGACGATGAGCTGGCCATGCTGTTGGTGCATGGGGTACTCCATCTCTGCGGATACGATCATGAACGTAATCAACGAGAAGCGGCGCGAATGTCACGTCGTGAACGGGCACTGCTGCACCTGCTCTCTCCCGTGCCTCACATAGTAATGTTTCATACTGAACGGCAAACAAGAGGTCGTTGACGATGGGATGGTTTCAACGTCTGAGCGAAGGGTTGGGCAGAACACGCAATGTCATGCAACAGTCCCTGGATCGATTCCTCGGACATGCACCGGACGAAGAACTTCTCGAAGATCTGGAGGCGGCGTTGCTCGCTGCCGACCTTGGCGCATCTGTCGTCGATCGTTTGATGCGGCATGTCAGGGAAGAGACGCGAGGAGTGGACGCAAAAACTTCTGAAGGGCTTCAGAATGTCTTAAGTCGGTCACTCTATAGCATTCTAAAAACCGTATCGGCTCCTACAATCGATGAGTTGGTGAGTAAAAGTGCAAAACCGTTTGTCATCCTTGTCGTCGGTGTCAACGGCGTAGGAAAAACAACCACCATCGCCAAAATAGCACAGCGGATGACACAGGCAGGACGGAGACCGCTCCTTGTCGCAGGAGACACCTTTCGTGCAGCCGCCATTGATCAACTTCAAGTTTGGGGAGATCGGGTCGGGGTGGAAGTGATTCACCAACGACACGGTGCAGATCCGGCTGCCGTGGCCTTCGACGGCATCGTTGCAGCCAAGTCCAGGCTGGTGGACATGGTTCTCGTTGATACGGCAGGACGCTTGCACACAAAATCCAATCTGATGGACGAGCTGCGGAAAATAAAACGCGTAATCGCTCAGGAGTTACCCGGTGCCCCACATGAAGTGTTGTTGGTCCTGGATGCCACGGTCGGACAGAACGCGTTGGCCCAGGCCCGTCAATTTTACGAGGCGGTTGGGGTCACTGGTCTTGCTCTGACGAAGCTTGATGGGACTGCACGAGGAGGTATCGTCGTCGCGATTGCTGAAGAACTGAAGATTCCCCTGCGCCTCATCGGTGTGGGTGAAGGGACCGATGATCTGCAGGACTTCAATGCCGAGGCGTTTGTCGCGGCTCTGTTCGGACAGCCGACTTCTCCCTCATAAACCACGGATTGCCTTTTCGTTGTTCACGGCCTCGTGCTATTCTCTTTTCACAGGGACAGATTTCCAGATTGAGGAGGGCCGGAAGCGATGATCAAAGTCTTGATCGTGGACGACGATCAGATGAATTGCGATCTGTTGCAGGGTGTGTTTAGCAGGCAAGGGTGTCACGTCATTTCGACAACCAGTGGACGAGAAGGGCTTGATCTATTTCGTGCACACAACCCACGAATTACCCTGTTGGATCTTCGTATGCCGGAGATGGACGGGTTGACTGTCTTAAAGGAAATCCGGGCTATCGATCCTCATGCGCCGGTGATTATCTTGGGTGGGGGAGCAACCGAAATTCAGGAGAATCAAGCACGAGCCTTACGAGCCACGGATTTTATCAGAAAAGGATTGTCACTGGATGTTCTTGTCGAAGCCGTCAATCGACTTTCAAAACTACCTGTGTCGGCGACGACCACCCAGATCCCGCTTGGCAACGAGAATGTCATTGAGCGGATTGATGAATCGGTCTTGGTGGTCGATGATGAGCCTCTCCTGTGCGACCTCTTGGTCAGGTTTCTCAGTTTGCGCGGGTATCGGGCGTTTGGCGTCAAAGATGGCCACGAGGCTCTGCAAATGGTCGAAGACATGCCGCCCGATGCGATCGTACTCGACCTGATCATGCCCGGAATGCCGGGGATCGAAGTTCTTCGCACCCTTCGTGATAAAGGCTATCCAGGTGGAATCATCATCATGACAGGAAGTCACAATGAGGAGTTGCTTCGAGAAGCTTGGAGCCTGGGCCCTCAGGAGATCCTCATAAAACCGGTCGATCTTGAACTCCTCTTGACCTCGATCCAGCTTGTACTCGTCTGCCGCGAGTGCTAAAACGCTTTCTGATGCCTATCAGGAAATGTTTTCTTCGCTCATGCTTCATCGGTCTGCTTTCGACCTCTCTCGTACACGTGTGGGGCGTCTCCGCCTTGCGTGCACAAGGGCATGTCACCAACATTCATCACACCCTCTCTGCAGAGTTGACTCCCGCGACACACGAGCTAGCGGCGAGCGATCAGATCGAGTTGGAGGCTGAGCCACAGGTCACGTCGCTGACATTCACGCTTGCACCTACCCTGCAAGTCGAGTTCATCAGGTTGCGAACGCACTCGACTCCCGGTGGGCAAAGCATCACGGATGAATTCGTCCCGTTCACGAGCGAGCATTCTTCTGAAACAACGGTTCAGCGTATTGTGGTCTCCCTTCCAAAGGACCGTGACCGGAGGGTGACCTTGGTCATGAGTTATCAGGGCCGGATCAACAACCCTCCCAGGGAACCGCGCCACTTGAGATTCGTGACTCCCAGTGAGACAGCGGGACATATCGGTTCGGAAGGTGTGTACTTGAGCGGGGAAAGCCAATGGTATCCCGATGTCATCGGCTCCTTCAGTACCTATCGAGTGACTGTTCAGATTCCGCAGGGCTGGACAGTCGTGGCATCCGGGCGCAAGGAAGGCGAGTCGACGAACGCAGGAAAGACCTCCTCAATCTGGATCGCTCAGGACCAGTCTGAGGCGTTCACACTCGTTGCCAACAAGTTTGTGACGGCATCGCGGGACTGGAAAAGTCCGACAGGACAGCGAGTCGAACTCCAGACCCATTTCATGCCAGACAACGCCGGCTTGGCGGATGAGTATCTTGATGCGACCTCAAGGTATCTCGACGCGTATGTCCGAATCCTAGGGAACTATCCGTTCGACAAATTTGCCGTGGTCGAGAATTTTTTTGCGAGTGGTCTCGGCCTGCCGTCGTTCACCCTACTCGGCAGCGGCAGCATCAAGCGACACTATGTCCAACCCTATGCCTTGGGCCATGAAATCGTCCATTCATGGATCGGAAATTCGGTGTTCAACCGCGACGATCATGGCAATTGGGTTGAAGGAATGACAACGTACTTGGCGAATTACTACTGGCACGAGTTGGTTCAGGATATTCCGCAAGCCTTCGAACAAAGGCGAATGATGCTGGGCGGATACAATCTCTATGTGAGGCCTGAAACAGACTATGCGGTTTCACAGTTTATTCGGAAACATGATGAGAAAGATAATGCCATCGGCTACCACAAATCGGCTTTTGTGTTTCATCTCCTTCGACATGAAATCGGAGACGAGCCATTCTGGCGCGGCTTGAAGATCTTTGTCAGCAGCTATCGCAGTCGTCCGGCAGACTGGAGATCGATCGAGGAAGTCTTTTCTCGAGAAAGCGGCCAGGACTTACGGTGGTTTTTCGAGCAATGGGTCGAACAGCCCGGTGCCCCACGAGTGTCCTTACGCGATGTTCATGCTCGTCGCATGAAGAAGGAAGATGGCGGCAGAGAAACTTGGCGGCTGACAGTTCAGATTGACCAGGCCGGAAAGCCGTTTCGGATGACGATCCCCATCCGCATCGAGATGAAGGAATCGACGGAAATCAAACCGATCGCGCTTAGCCAATCGCAAACAAGCGTTACCGAATTTGTCCTCCCCAGTCAGCCGCTGCGGGTGGAGCTTGATCCCAACCTCATGGCGTTTCGTCGGCTGACGAGACGTCAACTGCCGCCCATGCTGAACGGCTATGTGACGGATCAACAAAAGACGGTGGTGCGGGCGTTTTCCGACCCAGCTTCGCCGTTGCAGCAGATTGTGTCTCGCATCGCCGATCACGAACAAGCGGCATCGCATAGGACCACGGTGGTCTCTCTCAAAGAGCATTCCTTCCCCCCCGATGGATCGATCCTGGTACTGGCAGGGCCAGACGAGCGACAGGCCGTTCAATCAGCGGTGCAGGAATCTTGCGGTGATCGAATTGCTCTCGGGGAGAAGGGGGTTCGGATCGATGGTCAAGCCTATGATGGGCTGAAGCTGGCAGTGCTCTTCTCCTGCCATCGAGCAAATGTGCCGGATAGCGTCATCACAGTTCTGTACGGTGTGACCTCCGGTGCAGTCGAGAAAATGTCGCGCTTCCTGTTTTATTATGGGTGGCATAGTTACGTCATTTTTCAAGACGGAGCCGTGACGAAGCGCGCAATATGGCAAGATTCGCCTGATGTGAAGGAGGTAAGGATTGATGCATCGTCCTAAGACGGGGAGAATTGTGCTATGGGGGGTCTGTGCGTTGATGAGTGCTCCCCCGTTTGTCTTGGCCGCTGATCAGCCGAAAGAGCCAATGGCGGTGTCGGCGCGTACTGCGGAACGGCATCTGGCCAATATTCGCCAGTTGACTTCTGGCCGTCAGAACGCGGAGGCCTATTTTTCGTTCAGCGGGACCAAGCTGATTTTTCAATCAACGAACAACTGGATGAAGGATTCGTCCGCCTCTTCTCAAAAACCAGCTGAGTCGGGACTTGAGTGCTATCAAATGTATGTGATGGAAGTGGAACGCGGGACCGTCCGCTTGGTGAGTACCGGGAAGGGCGCAACAACGTGCGGCTATTTTTTCCCCGGTGACAACCGATTGCTGTACTCCTCCACACACGCCGCCGGGCCGGATTGTCCGCCAAAACCAAAACGGGATGGCGCCTATCGATGGGCGCTCGACGATTACGATGTCTACTCTACGAATCTCGACGGACAGGATATGCGTAGACTGACAACGTCACCAGGATATGATGCGGAGGCCACGATCTCACCTGACGGAAAGACTATTGTGTGGACATCGGTCAAGGATGGCGATCTTGACTTGTATACGATGAATCTTGACGGGTCGAACGTTCGTCGCCTGACGGACGATGTCGGATACGACGGCGGAGCCTTCTTTTCATCGGACAGCAAGAAAATCGTCTATCGAGCGGCCCATCCAACCGATCCATCTGAAGTGGCCAAATACAAGGAGCTGTTGGCGCAACGATTGATCGAGCCGGGCCAGCTTGAAATTTTTGTCATGCATGCCGATGGGTCGAATAAGAAACAGGTCACCACGACCGGGGCGTCAAATTTTTCTCCGTATTTTCATCCTGACGGCACACGTATCATCTTTTCCTCCAACATAGAAACCAGAGGAGAAGGGGGGCGCCCCAGTTTTCATCTCTATCTGGTGCGGGACGACGGAACCGGATTAGAACGTCTCACCATGGAAGGACACTTCAATAGTTTTCCCATGTTTTCCCCGGACGGGAAACATCTGGTGTGGGTCTCGGATCGAAATGCCAAGGAACCCGGAGAATTCAACGTGTTCCTGGCCGACTGGGTGCCGTAAGGCACGGGAATCGACGATGAGCGATTGGTAATCAGTTCAGGAAATCCAGCGAGCCTCGTTACAGGTCGTGGCTTGATGAACGCCCTGTCCCAGTTATCCAGGCACAAGATTTCGTCGATTGCCGCAGTCGGTAGTTCCTGCGCCGCGTTGACCGTCAGCTTTTTCGGCGTGGCTCAGTTTGATCTGCCGATTACCAAGTATGTGCGGTCGGTGACGATTCATCTACCCTGGGACCAACTCACCGTTCCATGGATGGCGTTTACCAGTAATACGGGAGATTGGATCGGCCAAGGATGGCGCCTGGCAGCCTTAAGCCTTCTCCTGCTCGTCGTCGCATGGGCTTTTGAAAAACCGACCGTTAAGATAGTTGCCATCCAGTCGTTGGTTGCCCACGGAATTGCCGCCGTACTCGCCAACGGACTGAAACACCTCATCGGCAGGCCCCGCCCGAAGTTCACCCACTCGGGAGACTGGCAGATGACCCTTTCCTGGGTATCGGGTCTGGACTCTTTTCCATCGGGACATAGCACGGCGAGTTTTGCCGTCGCAACGGTGCTGGCTAAACAGTTTCCCCTCTTCGGACCGCTCTGTATCACGGTCGCTCTTTTCGTCGCAGTCAGTCGTGTCCTGCGAGGATCACATTTCCCGACGGATGTTCTTGGAGGAGCGGTGATCGGCATCCTCAGCGGCTTCATTGCGACGGCCCCATTAAGGCAGTGGCGCACTTCAATACAGGATGGGCTACGATATGCGGCGATGGGAACGGCGGCACTGTTTGCCTTGCTCTGGGTTCTCTCCCATCAGAGGGAAGATGGTATGGTGGGTAACCTGTTCTCAGCGCTAGGAGTTGCTGCGATAGCGGGCGGTGTATGGATTCGACGAACTCGTTGGGCTCGCGGGGCGAGAACAGGAGGGAGCCGGCAATCGGATCTCTCAATGATATTGATCGCGTACGGCCTGGCTGCCATGACGACCTCGCCCCTTGTCCTTTCGTCGGTCGGATTCCTTTGCATGGCGTCCTGGCTCAACGCACTAGGTCGGAACAACCGCGCCGAGGAATCGTCCGGCTGGTCCGTCATGCGGGAAAGTGCCTTGATTGGAGGCTTAGCCATTGTCGTGCTGATTCTCGTTGATGCTCGAGGGGTTCTGCCCTTTCAGTAGCTAATTATTGCAAAAGAGCTACGTTCGATATTCCATTCAGAAAGAGGACTCCAAAAAACGGAGTCGGGAGGAAGTCAGTGCCCAAGAGTTTTCGGCAATGGTGGGGCTCCAACGTCTGAACTCTGAGGCAGGGTGACCATCTGTTGATTGCCCAATAAGACGTAGCCGTAGCGCTTGAGAATCGGATGAAAATCAGCCGCTTCCTTCGGCAAGGCATCCTGCGCGTATTCCGGTAGGAGGATCATGGTCCGGCCTTCCTTGGTCAGAGCCGTACGTAGCCGATCGATTTCATCGGTTGGGATAAATGTCACCGTTCGCCTTGCGTAGAAGGTGAAGGAGGCTCTCGTTGAACCGAATGCGATGAGTTGGTCGGTCTGATTCAGGTTCAACCCGGCCGCATAGGCCAATTCTTGCGGCGGCGCAATGGCGTACCGATTGAGTCCTGGAACGACCGCCAGAATCGCGAGAAGAAAGACGCTGGCCAGCGCTCCCCCGGCTACTCCAAACGCAATATTGCGCCTGTTGTCGTTTAACCCGTAATACCCGATGAGCCCCATGGCCACCATGACGATGGTTGCACCGACATAAGGACCGATGCCCGGGTCGAATTGAGCAGCGAGGGGAAATTCTTTGAGCATCTTCCCTGAGAATTTGTGAAACAGGGATGGCAAGCCTGCTAATCCGATCGCGACGAGATAACCGATTCCCATCATGAAGTGGATCGACCCGCGCAGTCCTTTTGTCAAAGGGTTCTTCAGGCCTTGGGCCCAGTAGGAAGCGGCGAGGAGGGAGCAGGCGGGAAACAGAGGACCAATATAGTGAGGGAGGCGGGTGGATGACAGACTGAAGAATATGAAGACTCCGACGATCCACAGCCCTGCGAACCATTCCAACTCAGCACCGGAACCTAATAGTTCGCTGGCTTCAGACGATTCCTGTTTGTGGTTCCCCATCGTGCGGGATTCACGCCAGCTTTGATAGGCTCGATAAAACCCTGCCGGTAGGAATGCGCTCCAGGGATAAAAGCCCAGTAGCAGGACGGGGAAATAGAACCACCACCCCACTCCATGTCCCTCCATTGGAGCGAGGAATCGCCCCACCGTGTGGACTTTCGCTTGAGACGAGTACGCATCTCCATGGAGGAGGAACATGGCTGCATACCAAGGACCTGCCAGGATGGTGAATAGTAGGGTGCCGGCGATGGGAGCGCCTCTCTGCCAAAAGACCAGCCATTGCCGCGTGACGGCCAGATAGAGAATGGCTGTGATCAGGGGGACCGCAAAGCCCACAGGCCCTTTCGTCAAGGTCGCCAAGGCCATCCCGGCATAAAACCCCCAGATCCAGCGACGTCCCGCGTCGGGCTCGTGGAGGCCCAGCCAAAAGCTGTACAGGGAGAAAGTGGTGAAAAAGATCAAGACGCTATCGGTGATGGCCATGCGCCCAAGCGCCAGCATCTCGACGTTCAACAACAACATCAATGCGCCAAACAGGCCAACGGTCGGGCCCCGCAACCGGCAGAGAAACAGGTACTGCATGAGAATCAACCCGACTCCGAACAAGGCGGATGGCGCCCGTGCTGCAAATTCATTCACGCCGAAGAGATGGTAGGACAGCGTCATCAACCAATACACGAAGACCGGCTTGGCGACGCGCAGTTCGCCGTTGAAGGTCGGAGTAACCAGGTCCCTTGAGGCGAACATCTCTCGGCCCGCCTCTGCGTTCCGACCTTCGTCTTGATCGGTGAGGCCCATGCTGCCGAGACTCAGGAAAAAGAGCAGACCCGACAGGAACAGGAGAAGCAGCAGCTGAATGGGTTGAGATGGGGTGCGATCCATTGAGGAGGTGGTCATTATTCGTGGGCGACGAAAGGCGCTGACGCGCGGGTGGTTGCTCAACCTCTCATGCCTGAGGCCCAGACTGGCTCTTCGTTTGATCCGCTCGGTAAATGAGGATCAGATTGCGCACATACACGACCGTTCCCAGCCCTTGTCCAGAAATAAAAACAGGGTCCATCCGGTAGATGGCGTAGGTGAGTGTAATCAACCCACCGATCAGACTCATGTACCAGAAGGAAATGGGCACACGGCTTTCCGCATTCCGCTCAGAGGTAATCCATTGAACCAACCAACGGCCGAAGAAAAGCCCTTGGCCGAGAAAACCGATACCGATCCAGATTGTCTCAGTCATGAGATACTCAGAGGCAGGCTATAAAAATTGGTTGTTCCAAATCGTGAAGGCTCCTGTCTTGGTCGCGGTGATTAGGTCACTTGTCACGGAATTTGTAGAGCAACACACGATCCTGCATCCACCGCACCCCAATCAGATCGTAGAGCGACTTAAACAGGCGGTTCCCCATGCCGTATTTCGAGATGCCGTGGATGCGGGGATAATGGCGAACGGGCACTTCCGTGACGGAAAATCCGTGCATGAGCGCGAGTGCCGGGAAAAATCGGTGCATCCCTTCAAAGAGCCGGATACGTTCCAGTACGGGGCGTCGAAAGACCTTGAGCGGGCATCCCGTATCATGGACACCATCATGAGTGAAAAAGTTTCGTACACGGTTCGCAATTCTGGAGGAGATCATCTTCACGAAGCCGTCTTGTCGCTGTTGCCTCCATCCGCAGACTAGGTCGTGGGAGGTGGTATAAGGAAGCAACTTCAAAATGTCCTCGCTGTCTTGCTGGAGATCGCCGTCGATCTGGATAATGATCTCACCGGAAGATTGATGAAAGCCGGCTTCAAGCGCGCAGGTCTTTCCGTAATTTCGGTCGAAGTGAAACACCCGCACGTTGGAATGTTCGCGTGCCAATCGGTCCAGCTCGTCACTGCTGCCGTCGCTGCTCCCATCGTCAACGAAGAGAATCTCGTACGGTCGGGAGCGCGACAGTTCATGTGAATCCATGACTTTTAAGAGACCAGTGACGAGAGGAGAGAGATTCTCTCGTTCATCCTTGATCGGGATGATTACTGAAGCCCAAGGGCGGGATGGCGGCGTCATCATTCACAAAAACTCCAGCAACGGCCGGAGAATCAATTATTTAAGGTGCGCATTCTAACGGAAGGTGAAGTGAGGGTCAAACGCGCGACGGAAATGGGCCGGATCTCTGATAGGCGACAAGCTACTTGTCGAATGCCACGATGGTGAAACGCATCGTACCCATTAAGCTCGTCTCATTGATCTGCTCGCCCACATGGATTTCGATCTTATATTGACCGGGCTTCCAACCGCTTTTCGGGGGAGACAGTTTAAGATAGCCGCTGTCATCCTCCAAGGCGATGTGCATGGCGTCTTCGCTGACGATCGTCCCTGATATGGCACCGGCCACCTGTTCGGGCGTGCAGCGGCCGAAGACCTTGAACCCCTGATAGTGTTGATGGAGCGAGAACACGATAAAAATAGCCGGGACGTCGGGAGCGAACCGGTCGGTGGGTTTGACCGGCACGATTTCGTGAGTGCGCTGAAATCCCAGACGTTCCTCAAAATCTTCTGCCAAAGCAATGGAACGAAACATACCCTGCGGTGGCGCATCGAAATCGTAGGGCCTCGCGTCCTCTGTGCGATTCTGAAACTTTGAGATCGGTACGTTTTCGGTGAGAGGCAGGTCTTCGGCTGGAGCCGCTTGGGACCACAGGAGGGACCAGGCTATCACAATTCCCAGACGGAGGGCCTTGTTCATCATGACTGTCTGCTACACCTCTTGAGCCGGCGCTGTCAATAAACCGACAGCAAGTTCCCCATTGCGGCGTTTTCCGGGCATCTGTTAGGATTTCGGCCTCCGTACGGCCTATTCAACAAATTAATTCAGGACCATGCGATATGTTGCAAGATGCTGACGCCCTTCCACAGCTGATCGGGGAATATAAACCCCTCGATCAATGGCAGACTCATGTTAACCAGCTCTTCTATGGGCTGCGGGGTGACCAACTCCGATCGTATTACCAGACCTACGCCTCAGCGGACTTCCGTCTCGCCCACGCGCTGGCGGCCGATTATTACGAACGGGTCATCGAACGTGAGAAGATCAGAAACCGTCAATCGTCATCCATCAATCGCCAATCTGCCGATTCCTCCCGCGTGACGTCTCACCCCGCACCTCTTACGGTTCTAGAGTTGGGGCCCGGCAACGGCAATCTTGCGGCCTGCTTCCTTAGTCATCTCAAGACCCTCGACAAAGAAAATACGGTTTATCCACGTGTCCGGTATGTTATGGCCGATTGGCAGCAAACGGTGCTGGATGGGGCTCTGGCGCATCCTGATCTGGCACTGCATCGAGCGCACATCGAAACCCATCGGGGATCTGTCGAGCATTTGGCCGGTATCGCCGACGCCGGCGTCGATCGGATCATCTGTAATGAGCTATGGAACGATCTGCCGACGAAATTGTTGGCGAAACATGACGGCGAAGTCGAGGAAGAATATCTCCGTCCCAACCTCAGCGAGTCTCTCCATGGCAAGATTCAGGATTGGTCGGCGTTCGTGCGGGCTTTTCAGAACAATGATCTCGATGGGCTGAAGACGTTCCCTCCCTTCTTTGATGAGCTGGTCTGGGAAAAAGAATACCGCAAAGTTGAATGGAAAGACGTACCTTACCGGAAAACGATCGCTGAGTTTCTGCAGTCCATCGATCAAGAAGTCTTGGTGCCGGTCAACGCCGGAGCTTTCGCGACCTTGAAAGAGGCCAAACGGCTTCTGGCGCCGGATGCGATCGGCTTCAGTGTGTTCGATGCGGGGACCGGGGACATGAAAGTGTTGAACGATCCGGAAAAGCCCTGTTACGGCCAGTTCGGCGGGCAATACAGCTTCATGGTCAATTTTGCACTGGTCGAGGCGGTCGCCAAGCATTTGGGAATCAAGCAGACGACACTCGAATCTCAGCGGGAATTCGTCGGACGGTCGTTGAATACGAATGTCATCACGCTTATGGATCTGTTGGCGACCCACCCGACCGCAGGGCCAACGCTCCAGACTTGGAAGCAGGACAGACTTGTCCTGAAGACCATCAGAGCGTTGAACGAAACCTTTGAAAGTCCCTATCGGCGTCGGCTCGAATTTCCGTTAAGCGCCAATATGCCGGCGGAAGAGCGTGAGACCTTGGGTGCCATTTTGTGTGTGCTGAAAGACAATGGTATTCCGGACACCGTGGCCTACCTGACCGAAGAAGAACTTGCCCGGGCGCAAAAAGACTTGGAAGAGATCGGCTACGAGAATGATGCCATTAGTATGGCACTCAGCGCCCCTCCCAGCCCCGTCGAATACTGCCACTTTGCCTGCCGGTAACGTCATTGTATCCAGTACACGGATCATTCTTTCCCTTGGACACCTGAATAACGGAACGGGCTGCTTAGATGAGATTGCTCTTAGCCCGTCGGCGTGAGCGGAGCGAGCAGCAGAGAGCTCAGAGGGCTGGCGAGCAGAGGCGCGAGCATGAGCCCGAACTGGGGCAAATGATCTTGCAACGAGAGGAACAAACCATGGTCCTTGAGCCATTGCTGCGGGTCAGGCGCGGATGGTTGAGGGGGACTTTCCAATAACAGTGCTTGCGCGCGTCTGGCAAGAAGTAGGGCGGCGGGCAAATATGTGGACACCAACATCAAGGTAAATGTGACACCCCAAAAAAGCGTGATGGCTAAGGCGGCGCCCAGTAACGCTTCGTGCGCCTTGGTGTCGGCAACCAGCGCAGCCGGCCAGCGCAGCCAGGCTCCCATATGCAAGACCCCGCTGACGAGAATCGCCGACGCTGCGCTCAAGACTTCTTTCAACCGTCCCATCTGCAATGCCCAAAACTCGGGATTGGGCTGAGTGCCGGTGATCGGTGAGGCAAGTGTGCTGCACGCAGCGAGCAGAGCCACTACTGGCACCACAAGGAATTCCACATTGACGATAGACACCACTACCATGGCATAGCGTAAGAGATCCTCGCTGATGCGTTGGCGTCCGGCCTGACGAAGGTTGTCGTAGCTAAAGCTAAAGACCGCTCGGTAGAGTGCATGTGTCTCATCGAGTGCCCAAATGAATGCGATTCCAATCGAGGCGAGGAATATTCCAAGGGCGATAACTATTATCAGGCGCGGTCGTGGATGAGCCTGGTAGATGATCGCTCCGCAGGAGATCAGAGCATAGAGCCCGGCCACCAGCGCAACCACGACGGTCGTCAGCCAAATATACCGGGACTTGACCTCAACCAGAAACTGCGAAGGGTCCAACGGCTTGGTTGAGGCTTCGGAGGCAGGGTGCATCAGCCGGTGCGTGAGAGTATGAAAATTCTCCACCGTAATGTTGGAGCCGAATTCAAACAGGCCGACCGCGAGAAGCAGGATGGACAACGAGGGGATAATGAGGAGCAAAAAGCGATAGTCAGAAGGTGGTGAGGCAGCCGAGGACGCCATGGCGATCAGGCTAAGGCAATAGGAATATGATTAGGCAAGCGCACAGTCGCGCATCCTAGCACAAATACTCTAAGGGGACGAGGCAAGAAAGGTGGTTCCGAAAACTGTGCTCGGGGTGTGGGTGTGGCTCGGAGATCCGCACTAAGAAACAGTATGGTCGCATGAAAAATTACTGGCAATACATTTCGCATCATCAGGGAGGTTCCAACTGGGAGAGGATTGCTGGTCGTGCAGCCGTTATACTCTAGTGAGAGACCTCGCCACCCTCTCATGACTTGACTTTGGTCTGGCGAAGTAATAGGCTCTCAGTAAATCGTTCCAAAAGGGAAACTAGGGTTCCGGTTGCCCTTAGTGGGCAGTGTCTGGTCCAAGAGTTTCCGGCCTCGCATAACGAGGCTCCACGGAGGGATAAAAGCCCGGGAGATCATGTACTGAGGTACATGGCCTTTTGGGAATTTAGCCTTTCCAACAGGAGGCTTCGTTATGCATTTCCACCCTATAGTTCTCTCCGTACCGGATCAGTCAGACCTGCTGCCACGTCAGAGAGGTCTGTCATGCTAATGAAAGAAAGTCCGGATACGATTTTTCCTGCTTCCGCGACAAGTCCTCCCGAGACACTCAACCGTAGCCTCAGTCTTTGGAACAGCCTCACCATCGGATTCGCCACCGTTTCGCCTGTGGCGGGACTCTACGCCATTATCGGCGTGCAGACGGTGGTTGCCGGCGGCGGGTGGTTCTCCGCACTGGCGCTCTGTCTGGTGATGCAGCTATTGGTGGCGACTGTCTATGCGGAACTGTCCTCGCAGATTCCGATTGCGGGAGGCGCGTATAAATGGGCGAGACAGCTCGGAGGCGCTACTGCCGGCACCTATGCCGGGGCCATCTACGTCAGTTCCACGATCGCCATGCTCACCACGACGGCCTACACCGGCGGGGTCTGGCTGGCGATTTTTTTCGGATCAGGCAGCGGCACAGGCGTCACCCTCGTGCTCTGGGGCGCGGTGTTTATGCTGATCTGCACCGTCCTCAACCTGGTCCACGTCGCCGTCTTTAAGTTCCTTATCTCCCTGGGAGTCTACGCGGAAATCGTCGGCTCGTTCGGGGTCGCGTTGCTGCTGTTCTTGTTTTTTCGGCAACACGAATTCTCCGAACTGTTTGCACATCTCGGGACGGGAACCGCCCCCAGCCAGACCGCTGCGTTTCTGGCGGCGCTCGCCATTTCCGGGTGGGCGTTTATCGGCTTCGATGCGTGCTCCACCATCGCCGAGGAAACTCAAGAGCCCAAACGGATGGTGCCTCGCGCAATCTTCCTGTCGCTCTGCATGGTGGGCAGCGTGGTGCTCTTCAACTCCGCCGCCCTCACCCTGAGCTTTAACCGCGACACCCTGGTCCATACGAGCGCCGCGTCCGATCCCGTTACGCCTGTGATCGTCGACAACTTTGGCGCCTGGGCGGAAACCCCGTTTCTGGCGATTGTCATGATCGCGTTCCTGGCCTGCGGGTCCTCCATGGTGCAGTACACATCCCGCATTGTGTTTTCCATGGCGCGCGAAGGCAGTATGCCGGCCGTGCTCAGTCGGGTCACTTCTGCCGGTGCTCCGCACAATGGCGTGCTCTTCACGGTCCTATTGGCAACACTCGGACTGCTCTTCGGACTCAATGATGAAGCAGTCGCGACGGTGCTGGCGTTCGGCACGGGCGGTCTGTACGCCATGTTTGCGATGACCACTGGTGTTGGACTCTTTACCCGTCTCACAGGTCGATGGGATCCTTCGTTGGGTCACCTGAAGCTGGGCGTTTGGGGCTTGCTGATCAATACCGCGGCGTTTCTGTGGTCGGTGTTTGAATTCGTCAATATTGCGTGGCCGCGCCCCTACGCCATTTCGCCTGACGCCCCCTGGTGGCAACTCTGGGCCGTCCCGTTGGTTCTCGGAAGCATCTTAGGGCTGACCACGCTGTATCTTCTCGCCGTTAAACCAAGAAGAGACGACGTATTGATGCGTCCGAGGGAGTCCACACCGACTCAAGAATGAAAAGGAGATTAGTTCGCCGAGTTTCGTGTTGCAACAGAGTTCGAGCAGTCATTAATTCATCCATCTCTCAACCAAGGAGTCATCATGGCGAAAAAAGGGAAGTACCAAGGCAAGGTCCCCCTGCATGACAAATACGGGCCGGAAGCGAAGTTCGCGGTCGAAGCGGAGGCGTTGCTGCCGACCACGAAGTTTGAAGAAGAAATCGCCCACGGTCTTGAAGTGGGCCTTCCTGGGGCCGATTCGATCGTCGATCGTCGGATTCCCACGTTCAGCCGTGGGGAACTGCCGCACTTTGCCGGCATCAACACCTTTATCAAGGCGCCGTATGTCGAAGATGTCCGTAAATGCGGCCAATATGATGTCGCTATTCTCGGCGCGCCATTCGATGGCGGGACGACGTATCGAGCCGGTACCCGCTTCGGCCCCCAAGGCATCCGCAAGATCTCTGCCCTGTACGGCACCTACAGCTTTGAGCTCGGCGTGGATTTGCGGGAATCCATTTCGATCTGCGATGTCGGCGATGTGTTTACGATTCCCGGCAACATCGAAAAGACCTTCGATCAAGTCAGTAAAGGCGTGGGGCATGTCTATGCCAGCGGCGCGTTTCCCGTGGTACTCGGCGGAGACCATTCCCTGGGCTTTGCCACCGTGCGGGGTGTCGCGCAGAATATGAACGGCAAGAAACTCGGCATCCTGCATTTCGACCGGCACGTGGACACGCAGGAGACCGATCTCGATGAACGCATGCATACCACGCCCTGGTTTCACGCGACGAATATCCCCAACGTGCCGGCTAAGAATCTTGTCCAGATCGGCATCGGCGGTTGGCAAGCGCCCAGACCCGGCGTGAAGGTCGGCCGTGAACGCCAAACCACGATCATGACCGTGACCGATTGCGTGGAAATGGGCATCGAGAATGCCGCGAAGCAGGCACTCGAAGTGGCGTTTGATGGGGTGGATGCCGTGTGGTTGAGCTTCGACGTCGATTGCTTGGACGCCGCCTTCGTGCCGGGCACCGGCTGGCCGGAACCGGGTGGATTCCTGCCGCGTGAAGTCCTGAAGTTTCTCCAGATCATCGCGGATACAAAGCCGCTGGCTGGGATGGAGATCGTGGAATGCTCACCGCCCTACGACGCAGCGGAGATTACGAGCCTCATGGCCACACGCGTCATCTGCGACGTCCTGGCCTGCCAGGTACGATCCGGAAACCTGCTTAACAGAAGGGGCTGACGTAGCTAAGCAGACCCAAAGAGGGTAGCTGAGCGAGATGTATCAGCGCCGCAGTCGGATGACCGGACGCCAGCAAGGGAAACTGCTGGAGCAGTTTGTGGCCGGGACGACGGCCCGGGCAGCGGCACTGTTGGTTGGCGTCCAAGCCAACACGGCGATTTATTTTTACCAGCGAGTACGCCAGTTGATCGCCAGCAAGTTGCCGAATTATGAGTTGTCGGGGGAAGTGGAAGCCGATGCGTGTTATTTCGGCGGTGTACGTAAAGGCAGACGAGGCCGTGCGGCGGCCGGGAAGGTCCCGGTGTTTGGCCTGCTAAAACGGGGCGGTCATGTGGTGGCCGCCGTCATCCCCAATGCCAAATCCAAGACGTTGATGCCCATTATCCGTGAGCGGGTTCGGCCCGATAGCATCGTGTATACTGACAGCTTCCGTGAGTATGACACGCTGGATGTCTCCGAGTTCCGTCACCGACGCGTGAACCACAGTAAAACGTTTGTCTCCGCACGTGGCCATCACATCAACGGCATCGAAAACTTTTGGAACCAAGCCAAGCGGCACCTGCGCAGATTCAACGGGATTCGCAAAGAAAGTTTCTATTGGTATTTGAAGGAGTGCGAGTGGCGCTCCAATGACGGTACCCGTCCAAAGGCTGCTCAGGCAGCTGAAATATTGGTATAATCATCCAAACACTAGGCCTTAACTACGTCAGCCCCAAATTTATTGCCGGGCCGAAAAGACACGGTGGGCACAACCGCCCAGGATAACCGACTGTTTGTCGAAGCGCTTCTTTACCGGTATCGGATGAGTGTTCCATGGCGGGATTTGCCGGAGCGGTTTGGCGACTGGAAGAACATTGACCGCCGCCACCGGCGCTGGGCCGAAAGCGGTGTCTGGGAGATGGTTTTCAACCGTTTGGGGAAGGATGCCGATAGCGAATACGCGATGATCAATTCCACAATCGTCAGGGCCCATCAACATTCCGCCGGAGCGAGGCGGGACAAAAAAAGGATTCAGATGAAGCGATCAGCGCAGCAAAGGTGGGCTAACCACCAAAATCCACGCGGTCTGTGATGCTCTGGGCAATCCCACGGGCTTTCATCTCACGCCAGGACAGGCGCACGATCGACAGGGGGCCGATGTGTTTCTGCCGGAGATGCGGATGAACGGGTGATCGAACCACTCAGGAAAGCAAAGAAAGCCGTTGTTACCCCGCCAAAATTAAACAGGACAATCAAACGCGATTATGATGAGGTATTATATAAAGACCGCCACTTGATCGAAAACTTCTTCGCCAAACTCAAACAATACCGCACCATCGCCACTAGATACGATAAGCGCGTTTCTACATTTCTCTCCGCTGCCTATATGGCCGCCTCAATGAAATGGCTCACATGACGACAAGCCCTAGGCGAAACGTTCGAAAGTTTCCAATTTCTGTCAGCTTGATTGCTCGTTGAGCCTTCGGAAGAGATAGGCTACGAAGCAGGTACCATTCGGATGGCCTTGCACCTCCCTTCCAGTCCTTTCAAATACGGCCACTATATCTACCGATAACTCGTGAATCGGAAGCACCGTAAGCCTAAGAAAAGTCTGATTAATTCACAGTTCTGAGCATAGACCATTCAGACCTCCGGTGCTTAGAGAGCTGGCTGATTAAAAGTTAGAGTTGGTCAGACCTTCCCTAGCTAAACCGACTGAGTAGATTCACCACCATACGCTGCGCGTCCGTATTCACGACTTGTGGGTGCGACGCATTGCCGCCCCACCCGTCCAACCCCCAGCTGAATTGTATGCTGCCAGTGGCAAACACGAGTGCGCCGCTGGCGGCTGTATAGATGGTCATCTCAGCAATTTTCACCGTATTGTTGCTTGTGGTGATGGGCGAAGAACAGAGCCGAATAAGGTTAGCCGGACCATTGCCAAAGGTGCGATCGATCTCGTAGCCGGCCAGGCCTGTGAGCCGATCGCCATTGCCAAGCCCAGTGCCATTGAAAATCCAGTGTGCGGCATTAGACACCACGATATCCCCACTGCCTTGCGCAGTGTATTGCGTGCCGATCAGTCGTTCTTCCGGTTGATTCACAGGATTGTCGCGCCACCGCACGGTGACTCGGGAGTTGTCGCGTTCGAACAGTGGATCTTTGTCGCGGTTCTTGTAACAGATGATCGTGCGGTTCGGCGCGGCAGTCACAGTGCTCGGGGCTAGACGAATCTGCCAATAACATGTGTTGGCTGAAAAGACCCCGAGATGGACGCCTCGGTCACGTGCATCGGTAATATTTCTGCGCATTTCCAAAGACCAGTACTCGTCGTGCCCGACGGACAGAAATGCTTTCCGATGCTGCAACAGGTTAGGGTTGTTGTGCGTCGCGATGTTGCAGCAATAAGCCACGTCGTATCCCTCGCGCTCGAGAAAACGGACCATGTTCAGCTCCCACCGGAGCAGTTGTCCTGCCCCATGATCATTCACGTACGGTCGATTTAAAGACACTTTAACCGCGGCGATTTTGTTGGTACTGATAGCGCTATATAACGATTTGCCACCCCAACTGTTATAGGCTTGATAGGTGGTCACGCTCGTCTGAAACATGAGTTGCGAGACGCCAGTATCATCACGCAGCGTGAACGGGATATACCGCTGCTTGCCGCTTCCGTTGGCGGTCAGGAGGACTAGGTAAACGCCCGTTGTCCAGTTCTCACTCGTCTGGAGTATAAACGGATTTTTCCAATCGCACTCGATGAGTCCTGTCTCCTCGTCTGGTACTGGCATTGCTTGCTGCATTCCACTGAGGGTGATGGGGCCAAAGACACGCCTCCCACCGGCACCTCCATACCAACCAAGACGAAACACTTCCAATTTGTAGGAAGACTCAGCTGTGTTCACGAAAATCTTGATCGACCCTCCCCGATTGATACTACTCTGTCCCGCATAGCCTTCGATTTCTCGATTCCTCGAGGCTTGGGCAATCCGCCACCCAGCTGTGCCGGGCTTCTTATTCTCTTCAATGATGGGATTGCTACTCAAACTAAGAAAACTAGTAGTATCGGAAGGGTCGGGAGGGTTAGAAGGGTCGGGAGGGTTGAAAGGGTCGGGAGGGTTGAAAGGGTCGGAATGGGTAACAGGGTCGGGAGGGTTGACAGGGTCGGCAGGGTCGGAAAGGCTGGTAAGGTCGGAAGGGTCGGAGGGATTAGAGCCGCATCTCAAAAGTGTGAGTGCGGGAATAGTAAAACCGAGGACTTTTAAAAATGTGCGTCGTCCTAATGGCATTGAAGCACCTCCCTTTGGTCGAGAACCTGTTGGCATGTCCAAATCGACCTTTGCGGAAATGGTGCGACTCGCATAGTCCTTATGGGGCGTGACCTCTATTGTGCTGCGTGAGCACTTGCTTGGTGCCGCGGATGTTCATCGAGAGCTTCCTGACGTCGTGATCCGCTTCAATTAACTTAAGCAAACCGTGTTCCAGTGATTCGCTACCGTTAAAGAGAACCGTTCGCTAGAGGGCGTTACTTATGCTCTGACAACTGATCGCCGCGTAGATCGAGCATGGACGTAAAGTATGTTCTAAGGATGAAGGTTACCGGGCCTCGTCCGGTGCATCAGATTTGAGATGCTGAGAGGGTAGGTCTATTGCGGAATGCGACAAATCCAAGTAGAAAGCAGGGGCGGAATGCCCTATTTCGATTCGTCCTATGTATCTATTTCGATTCATCCTATGTACCTATTTCGACTCTTACTCGTCTTGATCACTAGTGACCGCTCAGAGAAAACCATCCCCTATCAGAGCTTTCGCATAGCTTGATCAGCGGCACAATATCTGCTGAGCCATGCATCAAACCCCTGTCGCGATCAAGCACAGGAAAGCCCATCACCTATGGCCTCTCATGGGAGTCTCAGTTATGACCACCACACGCCACGGCCTCCAGTCTCAACAACGCCTACTGGCTAGCGCAGGCTGCACAGATCGCTTATCAGAATAAGCACACCATTCAACCCAGCGGTTGCTGCACTTGGCTTGAAGAATTTCGAGTTTCTGAGCCGAAGGGATGCGGAAGGCTATATCGCTGCGAATGAGCGCATCATCATTGTGGCATTCCGAGGCACTGAGCCGACGCATCTCCGGGACTTGCTGGCGGACGCTCAGTTCCACAAAGTGCAAGGCCCGCTGGGCGAAGTGCATCGAAGCTTTCTAGGCGTGTTTAAACTGGTGAAGGACGACCTGTTCAGCACAATCCAGCGACTGCGCGACAGAGCCACCCGCAGTCGCTCTGGTGTACCGGCCACAGTCTTGGTGGGGCGTCAGCGGTTGTGGCGGCGGCTCAGTTGCTGGTGGATGGGCACACGGTGAACGGTTTGTATACGTTTGGTCAGCCCCGTGTCGGCGACGAAACCTTCACGACCGAATGTGCTCGTCGTCTAGCCGGACAATACTTCCGTTTCGTCAATAACAACGATACGGTCACCCGTGTCGCACCATGCACGCTAGGCTATGCCCACACAGGAGAAGTCCGGTACATTGACGCCGACGGCCAGATCCGGACAGACATCGGTTTCTGGAATCGATTTCTCGATCGCGTTAAAGGACGCATGGAGGATTTCCTCAAGCCGGGCTCCGATGGGCTGAAAGATCATTCGATGCGACACTACGTGGAGCATATTGGAAACGCACTCAAGTCCGGCGTATGAGCCCAGGTTGCATTGCTAGTCGGGCCTGGTCTTACATTCGCCGGGCCACAACATGTGCCGCTCACTGGCCAGCTTTAACGGCCACGGCGAAATTGGAAAAGTAGCGGTCAAGCGAGGCTCAATCGCTGCCGATAGGTGTTCCCGCCGAGCTGGCATCTCAGGGCAGTTCGCGTGCGGGTCAATTCTTTCCGCCGGCCTTTCCCCGTTTACCCACGATCGCTAAATCCAGTAATTCGATAGCTCGGCCAAATACCTGTTCGTACCCTCGCTCGTTTGACTCACCGGGACTCCATTTATATACTTACCCACTCACTGGAGGCGATCACGATGAAAATTCTGATAGGGCTGCTCGTTGTTGTCGTCCTGCTCGTCGGAGTGGTGCTCGCGCTTCCCTTCCTCGTCGATCTCAATAAGTATCAAGACCAGTACAAACCGCTCATCGAAGATGCTCTCAATCGCAAGGTTCAGTTGCAGGACATTGGCTTAACGGTCTGGCCCAGGATCGGCGCGCGTGTGGCGGGATTTACGGTGCTGGACGACCCGGCCTTTGGGTCCGGTCCGTTTGCGTCGCTTGCCTCGCTCGATGTCGGTGTGAAGCTCATGCCGTTGCTGAGCGGCAAGGTCGAGGTGGAAGAAATCACGCTTAGCCAGCCAGTCATTACGGTTATTAAAAACAAAAACGGAGTCCTGAACGCCTCCACCATCGGTCGTAAAGGCGTAGCGGTGCCGGAGAAGCCGTCGCGCGCCCCGATTCCTTCGACAGAGGGACCGCTCAAAATTCTGGCGTTGCTGGCCGTGGACCGAGTGTCGATCGACGGCGGAAAATTGACGTATCGCGATTTGTCGGCCGCCAAGCCGACGGAGTATGTGTTGCAAGATATGGAGTTGCTCCTTCGCGACGTTCGGCTCGGGCAAACTCCGAACGTGCATTTCCTCTCGCTCGTGCAGCCCTTCAACATGCCGGTGAAGCTCGACGGCACGTTCGGCCCGCTGAGAGAAACGATGGACATCGACGCAATCAATTTCGATTTAGGTGTGGGGAAGACAGATTTTACCATTACAGGTAACGCCGCTGGGAATGACGCCAACATCAACATCACATCGCCGGTGATCAATACGGCGAACCTTCCGGTCGCGCTTCCACTGAAAAAGCCGGTCGACATCAAGAATTTCCAGATCGCGGCGGAAGTGAGAGGACAAGAAGCCAAGTTGAATACCTTATCGTTCCAACTGTTCGACGGCCAGGTGAAGGGGCAGGGCAAACTGGTCTCTGGGTCCGATGCGCCGCCTTTCAAGGGTGGCGTCACGGTTCAGGGAGTGCAGCTGGGTCCGGCGCTTAATGCCGTCGCCGAGACGCCGATCTCCGTCAGCGGCACAGCCGGCTCCGATCTTTCACTGCTAGGCAAGGGATTCTCCATGCCGGACCTGACAAAAGCATTGGAAGGAACGGGGCACATCGCGGTGAAGGATGGAAAGATCGAAGGGGTGAATCTGCTCCAGGAAGTGATTTCTGCCCTCAAGATAGCCGGCATTTCCATTGACAATACCAAAGCGACCGCATTTTCGACGATCGAAACGGATCTCGCCATCAAGCAAGGCATCATCAACGTGCAGCGCCTGTTAATGGATAGCCATGATTTCCAGGCCACCGGCGGTGGCACGATCGGATTCGATCAACGGCTGAATCTTGCTGTGAATCTCAATCTGTCTCAAGACGTAAGTCACAAGCTTGCGGCTGCGTCACCGGTCGTCAAAATCGCGATGAAAGACGGCCGGTTGAGTCTTCCACTCACCATTACCGGCACTGCGCAGGCACCATCGTATGGAGTTGACCTCAAAGGCGTAACCGGAAAAGTACAGGAGCAGGTGAAGAAGAAGGTGGAAGAAGCTGTCGGCGGGCTACTCAAAGGTACGACAAAGCCGGAAGACCTCCAGAAGGAGGGGAAAGAGCTGCTCAAAGGATTATTCGGTCGATAGCAGACGGTAAGTTGAGAAGCCCCTCGATTACGTTCTCGCTAAGGAGACAGGCTCTATGAATGTCGTCGATACGCTCACTCAATATGCGGTCCAGTATGGGCTGCAGGCCGCAGTTGCGCTTGGGATCTTCATCGCCGGTGTCATGGCGTCTCGCGGGGCCGGGAATTTCGCGCAGCAGGCGCTCGAACGGCAGACCCTTGAGCCGCCGGTGTGCCTGCTCTTGGTTCGCGTCGTGAAAATCGTGGTGATGCTCTTTACTGTGATGATCGCGTTGCAGACGCTCGGCGTGCCCATCGCTCCGCTGATCGCCGGCGTCGGAGTTGCCGGCGTGGGGATTGGTTTGGCGTTGCAGGGCGTGTTGAGCAACGTGATGGCCGGGCTCTCGATTATCTTCAGCAAGCCCTATAAGGTCGGCGAACATATTTCCCTGCTTGGGGTTCACGGTGATGTGGTGGTCATCGACATCTTCACGACGACGCTGATGCACGCAGATCGGTCTCGCGTCATCATTCCCAATCGAAAAATTGTCGGAGAAATCTTGCACAACTTTGGAACCATCCGCCAGATGCATTTGACCATTCCCGTCTCACCGAATGCGAATCTCGATGAGGCACTGGTTCAAGTTCGGGATGTTCTCGATCGGCATCCATCGGTCATGAAAGACCCGGTTCCTTCAGTGGGAGTGGCATCTCTCGGGGACTCGTCCCTGACAGTGGTTATTGCCGTAGAGCCTTGGACGGCAGCAGCAGATTACAACTCGACTCAGGGAGAGTTGAACAAATTCATTCTCCAACGATTCCAAGAACGCGGGATCGCGCTGCCCTCTGCAAGCCTTACCGTCCGTATGGTGAACGATCACTAGTCATCGAATTCACCGATGCTGTTGTCTCTAAACACCCAACGAGGGAGTGAATGACATGAGTGTGTTGCACTGCCCTGCCCAAATACAGTACATACCTAGGAATAACTGTAGGGAAATCATTAGCTTTACGAAGGAGGATAAATGAAGCGGTTCATGCTGCTGGTCGCAGTTTTCGCCTTGGGCATTGTGGGGAATTCGGCCTTTGCCGACGATGGACCGCCCATGACAACGCCGACACCGGCCTTGGATGTCGTGACCTTGAAAGACGGCAGTGTGATTTATGGCGAAGTGATTGAGATGTCCGGTGGGTTGTTGCTGATCAAGAATTCAATGGCCAGTGACCTCATTAAAGTCAAATGGGCTGAGGTGAGCAAATTGGCGGTCTCCCATCCCATCCCATTTCATTTAAAAGAAGGAACGGTTCTGGTTGGGACCGCCGAAGAGGGAGACCCCGGAACGATAAAACTGAAGGCGGGGCCAACCGGCAGCGAGATGATGGTCCCAATGAACGCCGTGACCCAAGTGAACCCTATCATTCAGTCGCCGGTTATTTACACGGGGAGTCTCAATGCCGGCTATTCACAGTCCGCGGGAAACAGCCATCTGCGGAACGTCAGCATACTCGGGGATTTTGTGGCTCGCAGTGAGCAGCTCCGGCTGACCCTCCTGGGCCGCTATGTCAATGGAGACAACAACGGCAGCCTGAATGTTCGGAATGCTCGAGGAACCATCAAGTTAGACTTCTTTATCACCAAACGGCTATTCTGGTTCGCGTCGGCCTATGTCGAAAACGATTTTTTCCAAAACCTCAAGCTGAGAACGGCAATTGCCAGCGGACCGGGGTACCAATTCCTTGAGCGCGGAGACCTCACCGGTATTTTTAAAGATATGACCTTTTACGCCGAAGCCGGTCCGACGTATTTCAATGAGGACTACCGCGATAATAGTCTCACCGGTGATCGAGCGAGCTTTCGCGCACGCGTCGCGATGAAATGGGATTGGCCGCTGTTCGATGGCCGTGTCACGCTGTACCATTACAACGAGATATTCCCCTCGGTCCAGAACGCGTCGGATTTCTTCTTCACGATGGATAACGGGGTTCGCTTCAAGATTTTGGCCGGTCTGGCGAGTGGGTTCCAGGTAACCACCCGTTATAACAATCGGCCGCCTGCCGGCACGGGTGATACCGATAATCTGTATTTACTTACACTGGGCTATAGCTTCGACACCACCCGCAAGCGATAATGGCTTGCGATATCGCGCTGAGCCGCTTTCTCAAAGGAGGAATACCATGCTGAAAGAGTTCAAAGAGTTCGCCATGAAGGGCAATGTCCTGGATATGGCGATCGGCGTCATCATTGGTGGAGCGTTCGGAAAAATCGTGTCGTCACTCGTCAGCGACGTCCTGATGCCTCCCCTTGGGTTGCTGATGGGCAAAGTGGATTTTTCCAGTCTCTTCATCGATCTGTCTCGAACAGCACCTCCATCATTAGCCGCGGCGAAAGCCGCAGGGGCTCCGACGCTTAATTACGGGGTTTTTCTGCAAAGCGTGTTCGACTTTCTCATCATCGCGTTCGTCATCTTCATGTTGGTCAAACAGGTGAACCGGTTTAAGAAAGAAACACCGCCGCCACCGCCGTCCGCTCCACCGGGGCCGACGAATGAGGAAAAATTGTTGATGGACATTCGGGATCTGCTCAAGGGCCGTCAGTAACGTGACAGCGATAATCAGAGCAGGATGCTGGGATAGATGCCACGCATTCTAAGGAGGAGGACACCATGCGAACGTTCACGACCGCGATAGTTATGACAAGCCTGGTCGCCCTGACAGGTTGTTCATCATGGCTTAAGCAGCATCCTGATACGTATATCAAGCAGCCGACGGTTTGTATTGATAAAAAATGGTACGGCTACCACTTGGGGAGCGGGTGTCCATCCACGGTCAAAGCAGTGGTACCCGATGCATCGAAAGAAATGGCGGCTCGACTTGCGGCTCTGGAGCGGGACCGGCAAGAGCTGGCCGACGAATTGGACGCGGCACGGAGGCAGAATGGAGCCCTCAGCAGCCGCGTGAGCGATCTAGAGCGGCAGCTATCGGAGAACAAGGCTGATCGAGACCAGTTGGCATCACAACTAGCCGCCATGCAGAGTGGGGCTGGTGCAGCGGATAACCTGTCTTCCGAATTGACTGCTGCGAAGCAACACATCGAGGATCATGACCGGTTGGCGGCAGAGTTGGAGGCACAATTAGCGGCGGCGAAGCAACGCAACGCGGATCTTGAGGCGCAACTCGCCGGCCTTCGGGGAGACTTGTCCGCGGAGACAGCCAAGCTGCAAGAGGCGCAGCGCGGGTTGATCCGCGCCCTTCGTCCTGAGATCGCCAAGGGTGATATCACGGTCGATTTAAACAGCGAGCGTCTTCTCATCAACTTGGCTTCCGGCTATCTCTTTGGCTCAGGCGAAGATCAACTCAAGCCTGCCGGAGTCGATGCCTTGCAACGGGTGGGCGGCGTTCTCAAAGACTTTCCGGAAAAGCAAGTGCACGTAGGAGGGTATACCGATAGCGTGCCGGTCAAGGGAGCCTTGCAGAAGAAGTATCCATCGAATAAGGAACTTTCCGATGCGCGTGCGAATGGCGCAGCCCAGGCCCTGCGGGATGGCGGTGTGGCCAACCTCACGGCCGCCGGTCATGGTGAGAGTGATCCGATCGCCGGCAATAACACGGCCGCGGGTCGCGCGAAGAATCGACGGGTTGAAGTGGTCGTGAAGTAATAGCTCGATGTATGGAGGAGGCGGCGACATCGTCGCCGCCTCCTCCTAAGCTCATGTGTGACTCGACTACAAGGAGATTCGTGATGAAAACGAAAACGGCCCTAGTGAGCGCGTCTTTGACAGCTTTCATTATCAGTTTCAGCACATCGGCATGGTCCGTCGATATGGGTGCCATGAAACAGAAGGTCGAAACCGTGAAAGGTCAAGCCGAAAATGTGAAAAAGGAGGGCGGTGAGACCACACAAAGCGCCAAGGAGATGAAAGCGAAGGATGCCATGAAGAACGTGGGAGAAATGAAGGACGAAGGGAAAAAGCTCAAGGATGCGGTTACGAGCAAGTAGCGCGTGGAGGAGCTCCTGCTTACCTAGTGGGGCGCGTTACAGACGCGCTCACTTTTGTGCTCATCGACATAGCGATAACTTCCTACCTCCGGGTTTCCTAGCAATTGACTCACACTGAGCCCCAATGGAGTCGATCCTGTGGGGGGTGCCTGGATCCAGCATTGCTCGGGCTGATGCAGCCAGGTTGACTCCTAGAGACCAAGCTCAGACAGCACAGGGTGATCGTCTGGCCGGCGACCGATCGGCCAAAGATACTTGCGATCCTTCTCGGAGATTGCCAGGTCATTGATGCTGGCGATGCGTCGACGCATGAGGCCTTTGTCGTCGAATTCCCAATTCTCGTTCCCGTATGACCGAAACCAGTTTCCCGAGTCATCGTGCCACTCGTATGCGAAACGCACTGCGATTCGGTTACCTTGCCAGGCCCAAAGTTCTTTAATGAGGCGATAATTCAGCTCCTTATTCCACTTGCGAGTCAAGAACCGAACGATTGCCTCTCGGCCAGTCAGGAATTCCGAACGGTTTCGCCACAGGCTGTCAGGTGTGTATGCGAGTGAAACTTTATGAGGATCACGAGTATTCCATGCGTCCTCGGCCATGCGCACTTTCTGGATGGCAGTCTCCTGAGTAAAGGGTGGGAAAGGTGCTCGTTTGTTCGGATCTGACGACATTAGATCCTCCATGCCTATGCAGGGCAGTCGACAGTCGAAAACGGTGTCTTCGTGTCAGGCAGATGAACTCCAGGATCCGGCTCTTGCTGCATGTAACTCTGACTCTAGTTCGGCAATGCGTGTTCGCAATGGCCCCGCCAGTTTCTCTACTTCTTTCAGCGAATATCGTGGAGTAATGTACTTTGGACAGTTCCAATCAAACGACACGACATCGATGAAGACCAGCCGCTCCACCGCTGACTGCATCGTTGGGTCAGCGAGCTGTGCAACGAGTTCCGGATGGGCACGTGCATCCTCGACGCGGGCATGGCCGAAAATTTTGAGGCGCTCCCGATTCTTATAGTCCATCAGGAATAGAGCCACACGGTCGTTCGCGGAAATATTGCCGGTCGTGAGCAGCTGGCGATTGCCCTTGTAATCGGCGAAGGCCAGCGTCGTCTCGTTAACCACGCGCAGGAATCCTCGAGAACCACCTCGATGTTGAATGTAGGGCCATCCGGTTTCGTTCACCGTCCCCAAGTAGAAACTCTCTCGTGCCGCGATGAACTCGACCTCCGCCTCGCCGAGTGGATCGCGTTCCGGCGCGTCGGCAATTCTTACCGCATGACCATAGTACTGTTTCTGTGCGCATCGTACCGACTCCGTCATCGCCAGATCTAAATATTTCATCGCCATCGTCTCATCCTCCATCACATCGCCGTGGCACTCTTTGGGTTCCACGGCGATGTTCCACGATCTCCATATCAAAACACCACCATGTTCCATCCATCCGCGACGTACCGGCGTAGGCTCAACAGTCCGGCTGTTCCGGCTAGCGCATGATCTTTCTTGAGGGGCACACCACAGGATTGGACTGATTCCTTTGCTCCGAACACCTCAGCACAACCACATGAGATGCCTTGCACCACATCGCGAATCGAATCGTAGAGGGCGTTGGCCGGGTGCGAGAGTTTTGTGAGTTCGGCCGGCCAACGGGTTCCCGTCCCGTTGAACACCACGGCGACTTCATCACCCTTTTGCTTGCACTCGGATGCAAACGCGAGCGCGTTGAAGACTCTCCCAAGCGCTTCTTCTGAAGCGTTCTTTGGATCGGACATAATTACAATGGCGGTTTTCATGAATCCTCCTTTGAGATTGGTTGCCGTTTTACGAGCAATGCATGATCGAATATAGTAACCGTCTAAATAATGTTTAGCAGGTTATATCAATAGGAGGCTAACTTGTCAACAGGCTCTTTGTAGGTTATCTATAAACAGAGGGAAGAGGACCGATGAGCAAGGAGGCAAAACTGTTTCTGTTTGTGGGCAATCACCCTTGTCTGGATTTGATCAATACCCAGCTGATGGTGAAGGGCGAGCCGAGAGATCTTCTTGAGAGCTTTGATGACCTCTCTTCGTGGTTGAGGCAGGCAAAGCTTCTTACGGCGTCCCAGGCCAATATTGCTCAGGTTCACCTGAACGACGAAGAAGCCGTGTCCTTGCTTGAGCGGGCGAAGACCTTCCGGAGCACGCTCCGAGTCATCGCCGAACGGGTCGCAGCCGGTAAACCTGTGCCTGATTCAGCCGTTGATACCACCAATCAGTTCCTGGCTCAACGCACCGGCTACACCGAGCTTGTTCGGAGCAAGGAAGGTTTCACGCGGCGGTTCCATTCTCTGGCGACGCGACAGGTGGAACTCTTGGCGCCCCTTTTGGAATCCGCGAGCGACCTGCTCAGCTCCGGACGTGTGTGTTTGATCAAGAAATGCGCCAATGCCGCTTGCATCCTTTATTTTTTAGATACGACCAAGAATCACACGCGAAACTGGTGCAGCATGCAGATGTGCGGCAATCGGATGAAAGTGGCGGCGCACTACCGGCGAAGTCGGCGGAAGGCAAGCCCCTGAACGGCCACAAGCAGAGAAGTTGCAAAACAGAAGATCGCTACCCGTAAAACAAGTCCAACTGTGCTGAATCCCACGTGTCGTATTGCTTGATCTACCAGAAGACCGCTTCCTTGCATTTCTTGAGGCTCACATTATTGAGGTCGTGGATGGTTTGGAGTTTTTTGTCGATAGCATACAGTGGTTGGGATTCACGCTCACGACGCCGCGACGACCACGGTGGGAAGGATCGCGTGGGATCGGCCTCCGGTTAGGGACTCGCCTAGTGGTATGTGCGGGACCCTAGCATACAAGAAGGCGTTAACTGGGAGGAGCTATACAAAGAACCGGGATGCACCATATGAATAGTACCCTATTCCCATATAGAGGAGACATCGTGAAAATCGGTATCAAAGGTGCGGGACAGATCGGCGGCACCCTGGCGCGCCGCCTGATCGAGCGCGGGGGAGTCTGGACGAGAGCTGGTGGCAGCAGCACGACATGCCGGTGTACTGTACCGACCTCGACGCGGAGGGGGTGCGGCGCGGGTTGTCCGAGGCAATCCGGATCCACACGCCCAAGGTTCGAGCCACAAGGCACTAGGTTCAGCATTGAACTCTGAAAGAGCCGAGGCATACTGACGGCGATTGTGACCGGTTGATCCAGAAAACCAGTCGACTTCAAGAAGGATCTCTCGCAAGGAGGCTTCCATGCAAGATGCCCCAAAAGAAATAGGCCGAAGACGATTTCTAAGGCGCAGCGCCTCTGCCATCGCGTTTGGCACAGCCGCTCTGGTTCTGCAGGCTGCGAAAGCTGAAGAGCCCAAACCTGTGGATGACCCTATGCGTGTCCCCGGGGCATTACCACGCCCATATGGCGAACGGTCGCCCTTTGAGAAACAACAACGTTTGGGCGGAGCCGGGCCGGGGGCGCCGCATGGCTGGGGCACCAATGCCCCGAATAACTTCAACTCAGGTACTCCGATTCAGGACTTACACGGGATCATCACGCCGTCTGCCCTACACTTCGAACGGCACCATAACGGTGTGCCCGCTATCGATCCGGACCGCCATCGCCTCCTGATTCATGGACTCGTCGAGCGGTCCTTGATCTTTACTGTGAAGGAATTGCAGCGCTTGCCTGCTGCCTCGCGGATCGCGTTTCTGGAATGTTCGGGCAACACTTGGGATGGTTGGCGTGACGCGCAAGATGTCACGGTCCAAGATCTGTATGGACTGATGAGCACGAGTGAGTGGACCGGAGTCAAGCTCGCAACGCTCCTGGAAGCAGTCGGTGTTCGACGTGAGGCGACGTGGATGCTGGCGGAGGGCGGCGATGCGGCCGGATTGGATCGCAGTGTGCCGCTTACGGACGATATCTTGAATGAGGCGATGATTTGTTACGGTCAGAATGGTGAGGCATTACGCCCTGAGCAGGGCTATCCGCTGCGGCTGTTCTTGCCGGGCTTCGAAGGCAATATCAACGTAAAATGGCTGCGGCGACTCAAGCTTGGATCGGCTCCGTTTATGACCCGTTGGGAAACGGCCAAGTACACCGATCTGATGCCGGATGGGAAGGCCTATCAATTCAGTCTCGTGATGGAAGCCAAGTCGGTGATCACCTACCCTTCGGGTCAGCAACAGATACAACCGGGCTTTCATGAGATCAGCGGATTGGCGTGGAGCGGCCGAGGACGAGTGACGAGAGTCGACGTCAGTATGGATGGAGGCCGAATGTGGAAGGCCGCGCAACTCCAAGAACCAATAATTCCAAAGTGTCACACTCGATTCCGGCTGCCGTGGCGATGGAATGGTCAAGAAGCCGTCCTGCAAAGCCGCTGTATCGATGAAACCGGCTATGTCCAACCGACACGCCAGGACCTTGTGAAGGTGCGCGGAACCAATTCAATCTATCACTACAATGCCATTCAAAGCTGGAAGGTGGAACGCGATGGACGGGTACGCAACCTATATGCATAAGCCTATGGTAGCGGGAATAGTAGTGCTGCTCATGGCCCTCGGGGTCGTCTCGTTCGGGAGATCGGCTGAAGATGGAACTGAGTACGGGCTGGGCCGGCCGGCGACCGATGAGGAGATCCGTGCTTGGAATATCGATGTCGTTCCGAACGGGGAAGGATTGCCTCCAGGCAAAGGGACCGTGAAGCAGGGCGCTCAGGTGTTTGCTACCAAATGCGCCGCTTGCCATGGTGCGACCGGTACGGAAGGTCCGAAGGATCGGTTGGTCGGCGGGCAGAACACGCTGACGACCGCGAAGCCGGCCAGGACGATCGGCAGTTACTGGCCCTATGCGACGACGTTGTATGACTATATCCACCGAGCGATGCCGTTTAATGCGCCGCAGTCGCTCACCTCGGACGAGACCTACTCCGTCATTGCCTGGCTTCTGTTCCAGAATCAGGTCATCGCAGAAGATGCGGTGATCGATGCGCAGACACTGCCGAAGGTCCAAATGCCGAATCGGAACGGCTTTATTCCGGACCCACGACCCGATGTGCGGTAGCCGATACATGCTGTGCACGGGAGGGGCACGATGGCATGCCAAGCGCATTCGGAAAAGGGCATCATTCATGTGCCGAGCAAATACTCGGTGCCTGAACCATTCTGCGACTGGACGGTCTTGCGAAGTCGAAAGGGCTCACCGTGTTTGCGCACATCGACTTTAGCGGCGACGCCGCCAAGGTCGGCCTCCGCATGCGGCCGGCGCAGTTGCTGATCTTTGACAATCCCAAATCCGGCACGCCCGTGATGGTTGCCTCGCCCAGCATCGCGCTTGATCTGATTCCGTCGCTAGGAGGAGCGGAACTCGCATCGTCAGAGCGCTTCCTGTAACTTGGTCACCGCATACGAGCACATGGCCCGACCACGAGCAATCGTATTGACAGCTTATAGCCGCCAATGCTAGTTTCCCCGCTCTGCTTCGTGCCTCGCACGAACCCTTTAGGTTTGTCTAAATAATGTAAGTGGATCTGGAACGGTGATTAAGACAACAGTTGCGCGACGTTACGCTCAAGCCCTCTTCGAGCTGCTCGACCAATCAACCATTGAAGTCATGCGAGGAGTGCTCGTAGGCCTGAGTCAGGCCCTCGAGGAATCCGATCAACTCCGCCACGTGGTGGCCTCGCCGGCTTTCGGAACGGAAGATAAAATCGCGGTGTTGACCGCACTCGGCGACAAGCTTGGATGTCCTCCGGTCGGAAAAGCGTTCTTGGGACAGTTGGTCAGGAAAACCCGAGTAGGCTTTCTGCCGGAAATCGCCGAGGCATTCAGTAAGTTGGTCGATCAATCAAAGCAAACGCAGCCGGTCACGGTGTCTTCTGCGGCGACACTTCCACCGGCGGAACAAGATCGAATCAGAACGCGCCTGCGCGAAGCGCTGAAGCGCGACGTGGATGTGACATTTCAGACCGACGCCAGTCATCTCGCCGGCTTGGAGATTCATATCGGCAGCACAGTGGTCGACAGCACCGTCCGAGGTCGCTTGCGCGATTTGCAAGTCCTGTTGACGCGAGAATAAGGAGTAGCCATGCAGATCAGGGCAGAAGAAATCAGTGCGATCATCAAAGAGAAAATCAAAGGCTTCGACAAACAGGTCGATGTCAAAGAGACGGGGTCCGTCATTCAAGTCGGCGACGGCATCGCCAAGGTGTACGGCCTCGATGGAGCCATGGCCGGTGAGATGCTGGAATTCCCCGGCGGTCTCTACGGCATTGCGCTGAATCTCGAAGAAGACAATGTCGGTGCCGTGTTGATGGGCGACGATGTCGGTATCAAAGAAGGCGATCCGGTCAAACGTACCGGCCGCATCGCGGAAATTCCGGTCGGCGAAGCGCTTGTCGGCCGTGTTGTGAACGCCATCGGTCAGCCGATCGACGGCAAGGGTCCGATCAAGTCGCAGCACTCCTCCCGCATCGAAGTCGTGGCGCCCGGCGTGAATACACGCCAATCCGTTCGCGAACCGCTGCAGACCGGCATTAAGGCCATCGACGCCATGATCCCCATCGGTCGTGGCCAGCGCGAATTGATCATCGGCGACCGCCAGACCGGCAAAACGGCGATTGCGGTCGATACGATCATCAATCAAAAAGGCCTGAATGTCTTCTGTATTTACGTCGCCGTCGGCCAAAAGCGCTCGACCGTCGCGCGAGTCGTGAAGACGCTCGAAGAAAACCATGCCATGGAGTACAGCATGGTGGTCTCCGCCAGCGCCAGCGACCCGGCTCCGATGCAATTCCTGGCGCCCTTCGCTGGTGCCGCGATCGGTGAATATTTCCGCGACAACGGCAAGCACGCGTTGATCGTGTATGACGATTTGTCGAAACACGCGGTCGCTTACCGCCAGCTTTCGTTGTTGCTCCGTCGGCCGCCGGGACGCGAAGCCTATCCGGGCGATGTGTTCTATCTGCACTCCCGGTTGCTCGAACGCGCGGCCAAGCTGAGCGACAAACTGGGTGGAGGCAGTCTCACGGCGCTTCCCATCATCGAAACGCAGGCCGGCGACGTGTCGGCCTACATTCCGACGAACGTCATTTCGATCACGGACGGTCAGATTTATCTGGGCAGCGATCTCTTCTACTCCGGTATCCGCCCGGCGATTAACGTCGGTCTGTCGGTCTCCCGGGTCGGAGGATCCGCGCAGATCAAGACCATGAAGCAGGTGGCCGGTACGCTCCGATTGGACCTCGCGCAGTATCGCGAAATGGCGGCATTCTCTCAATTCGGAAGCGAGCTCGATAAGGCCACCCAGATGCAGCTGGCGCGCGGTGTGCGCATGGTGGAATTGCTCAAACAAGGCCAGTATAAGCCAATGCCGGTAGCCGATCAGGTTCTCTCGATCTATGCGGGCGTCAACGGATTCCTCGACGATGTGCCGGTCGACAAGGTGCAGCAGTTTGAGGCCGATCTGCTCCACTACATCCAGCAGAACCATCCGGAGCTGAAGAAGGAAGTCACCACGATCGGCAAGATCGACGATAAGGTCGGCGGTCGTTTGAAAGAGATCATCACAACCTTCAAGCAAAAGATGGGATACGGAGCGAAAGCATAAGCACAGGACTGAGCATCGAGGACTCAGGACTGAGACGGCGGCAGTGAGCCGGGTTTGCAATCTCAGTCCTCAGCACTCAGTCCACAGCCTTGATGGAATACCATGCCTAGCCTTCAATCGTTGCGCCGCAAGATCGCGGCTTTCAAGAATACCCAGAAAATCACCAAGGCCATGAAGATGGTGGCGGCGGCGAAGCTCAAACGCTCGCAGGACCGCATTCTTTCCGCGCGTCCGTATGCTCATAAGATGCGCGGGGTCCTGAGCAATCTGAGCCGGCGTGTGAACCGCTCTTCTCATCCGCTTCTGCAGAAACGCGAAGGGAAGAAAGTCGAGGTGCTTGTCGTCACGAGCGATCGCGGGTTGTGCGGCGGCTTCAACGGCAATATCGTTCGCAAGAGTTCAGAATTCGTCCGGCAGTGCGAATCTCGTGGCTTGCAAGTGAATCTCAGCATCATCGGCCGAAAAGGGCGCGACTATTTTAGGCGGCGCAACTGGCCCATCCGTCAGGAGTGGACCGGTATCTTCGATAAACTCAGTTTCGAACACGCGATCGACATTGGCGGCGACCTCACGGATACCTTCGTCAAGGGCACGTTCGATGAGCTGTACGTCGTGTATAACGAGTTCAAATCCGCCATTCAGCAGCGCGTGATCGTCGAAAAACTCTTTCCGGTCGACGCTCAGACCGAGTTCGGCTCGGCGCACATGGAAGGGGCGACCAGCGGCAGTTATCTGTACGAGCCGGAGGAGTCGGAACTGTTGAACGCTCTGGTGCCGAAGCATTTCCAAGTTCAGGCCTACCGGATTTTATTGGAGTCAGCGGCCGCCGAACACGGTGCCCGTATGGCCGCCATGGATGGGGCGACGCGCAACGCCGGTCAGCTCATCAAGAAAGTGACGCTGTACTACAACAAGACCAGACAGGCTGCGATTACGAAAGAACTGATGGACATCGTCGGCGGGGCCGAAGCGTTGAAATAGATGCGAGCGGGTCCTGTCGCCGACCCGTACCCGTTCATCCTCGCACCCCGCCCGGTGTGGGGACCCCGCTAGCATGAAGTGGGGGATGGAAAAGGAAGGAGTCATACGGTGAGTACAGGAAAAGTTATACAGGTTATCGGCCCGGTCGTGGACGTGGAGTTTCCTCCCGGCCAACTACCCAACATCTACAATGCGATCAAGGTGACGCAGGAAGAGAATAAGGCTGCGGGCAAGCCTGCTGTGAATATCACGCTCGAAGTCGCCCAGCATCTCGGCGAAAACCGCGTGCGCGGGGTTGCCATGTCGACCACCGATGGGTTAACGCGTGGGATGGATGTACAGGATACCGGGGCTCCGATCTCGGTGCCGGTCGGACGCGAGACCCTCGGCCGCCTCATCAACGTGCTCGGCGAACCGGTCGATGAAAAGGGGCCGCTCAAGACCAAGAAGACCTATCCGATCCACCGGGCTGCTCCAAAGCTGGAAGATCAAGAAACGAAGACCGAGGTGCTGGAAACCGGCATTAAGGTCGTAGACTTGCTCGAACCCTACAGTAAGGGCGGTAAGGTCGGACTATTCGGCGGCGCCGGCGTCGGCAAGACCGTCATCATCATGGAACTGATCAATAATATCGCCTTGCACCATGGAGGATTCTCCGTGTTCGCCGGCGTGGGTGAGCGGACTCGTGAAGGTAACGATCTCTGGCATGAAATGCAGGAATCGAAGGTCATCGATCCGGACGACTTTACGAAGTCCAAAGCTGCATTGGTCTATGGCCAGATGAATGAGCCGCCCGGTGCTCGACTTCGCGTGGGGCTGACCGGCCTCACGGTTGCGGAATATTTCCGCGACGAAGAGAATCAGGACGTCTTACTCTTTGTGGATAACATTTTTCGGTTCACTCAGGCCGGTTCGGAGGTGTCCGCGTTGCTGGGTCGCATGCCCTCCGCCGTCGGCTACCAGCCAAACCTCTCCACTGAAATGGGTGCCTTGCAGGAACGCATTACATCGACCAAGCGAGGTTCGATCACCTCCGTGCAGGCTATTTATGTACCGGCCGACGACTTGACCGACCCGGCCCCGGCGACGGCGTTTGCACACTTGGATGCAACTACCGTGTTGTCCCGATCACTCGCCGAGTTGGGCATTTATCCGGCTGTCGATCCTTTGGACTCGACTTCGCGCATTCTCGATCCACAGATCATCGGTGAGGAGCATTACAAAATTGCGCGCGGCGTGCAATCCGTTCTCCAGCGTTACAAAGACCTCCAAGACATTATCGCGATTCTCGGCATGGACGAATTGTCGGAAGATGACAAAATGGTCGTGGCTCGGGCCCGGAAGATCCAACGCTTCCTTTCGCAGCCCTTCCACGTCGCCGAAGCGTTTACCGGCGCTCCCGGCAAGTACGTCAAACTCAAAGATACGGTCCGCAGCTTCAAAGAGATCCTCGACGGCAAGTACGATCACTTGCCGGAACAGGCGTTCTATATGGTCGGCCCGATCGAAGAGGCCCTGGCCAAAGCCGAGAAAATGGGAGTGAAGGTATAGGCGCAATTCGGCAGGGTTGATCTCCTGCTCGCTGCCCGCGCACGATAAGGCTGTGCTCGGTCAATGCGCGCAATTGAGATCAACCCTGCCGACTGCGCTTTGGGTGGTGGGAAGAGGAGAGAGAAGATGGCGGGGAAGATTCTGTTAGAAGTCGTGACGCCCGAGAGGCAGCTGTTGAGCCAGCAGGTGGATGAAGTCATTGCCCCTGGGTCTGAAGGAGAATTCGGCGTGCTTCCTGGGCACTGCCATTTCCTCTCCACTCTTCGCATCGGCGAACTTCGTTATCGCGTTGATGGACAGACCCATTCCATGGCCGTTCTCTGGGGATTTGCCGAAGTCACCCCGACCAAAGTGACTATCATGGCGGAAATCGCGGAGAAAGCGGAAGACATTGACGTGGAACGGGCTGCGGCCAAAGTCGCTGAGGCGGAACGACGTCTTCAAGCGGGCGGCTTGCCGTCCGAAGTCAAAGAAGGTCAAATCAGCCTTGAAAAAGCTCGACTCCGTAAGAAGATCGCCGAGCGAACCAGAAAGACAGGTCACGCCTAGCCGATCGATTCTCTCACTCCGTCATTTCAGAACTTCAAGGATTCAACCAATAGCGAAAGAGTCGGTCCGGCGCGTACTCCACCCGCTGACCGACGGAGATCGATACGGCCCCGCCGGTCGCAGATAAAGTGAGAGATGAATGTCATCTACTCATGGATACGCGGGTCAAGTTACCGCCGTCTGCTCGAAGAAACGAGCGTCAATTACTGACCCAATTGAATACTGATCACGATCGCCCCCATGACATCATTCAGCTTGAAGTCTCGCTTCGGGCTGTCAGGATGAGCATTATGACAGCCGATGCAGGCCTGTGTAACGGCCAAATCGGCATACACTGCCTCATAATACCGCTTCTCAGCCACCCTCGTGACTCCGGTGTAAGGACGGTTGGGTTGAGTCAGAATGGTGCCGAGCCCGATACTTTGGAGAGGGGTCGCCGCGACATTGCGTTTATTGATGGGCCACAAGCTGATCAGTCGGTATTGCACGCCTAAGCCTTTCTTACCGACATTTCGTCCGGATTCAATCAGGAATTGGGCAGGAAGCGGCAATGTACTCTGACCCTCCCAGTTTTCCGAGGCGACCACGATGCCTTTCGTTTGCATGCGCTCCACGACATGCCTGGTATACACATCTCGGTCAGCCTCGATGACGGCGTGGAGATAGTCGGCTACCGTATCCATCGGGAGGCTGAGTGATGTGGTTTCAGGTAAGGTCCGACCCGGCCACAAAACCGTCGCCCCTCCAATTACAAATCCCAGCAGAGCAGCTCCCCACAGCCATTTGTTGGAGGATGACATAGATACCTCCTGGTTGTGCGCGCGGATGGATCGTCTGACCGGTCACACCTCGCGAGCAGATGAATTGCGTGGTAGTTACCGATGTGCAGCCGTTGTGTCAGCCGACCGACGAAGGCCAACACCGGATCAGTTTGAGAAATAGACAGTAGGCAGGCGTTACTGAAGCTTTCTTTCAGCAGTAAGCAATCGTGGGAAGGTTCCAAAGACATGGCCCCATTCCCTTATCCTCTTGACCTGACGCACCCACACGGTCATACGACACAGAAGCATACTCTCCGCTACATCCATTGTTCAATCATCGATAATCCTAGGGTTGATAAGGAGAAGCCGCGGGAAAAGCCCGGCTTCTCTTGCTCGGTATGATTTCAGGCGCGGTTGGCTACAACCATGGCTTCTATCAGGATGCGCTCAATCTGTTTCGTTCTTTGGTCTAGAGAGAAGGCAACGCCGGTGGATTACTCTTGCACCGACTCACGAAGAAGATGTTTCAGAGCCGTTTTTCAACGACGATCTGGTGTCACGAGGAAGCGAGTCTAGCAGGAGATCAATCCACTTCGACGGCAACTTTTCCACCGATTCATAAATGCGGGTCTGCCACCAAGACGAGATCTCGGCGAGGTCTTCTTTCTGAAACCGATGTTCGACGATATCGAATGTATCGTGCCGATAGAGCACGACATCGAGAGGGTATTCGACGCTGGTCGAACTGGTGCGAGTGGCATCGAACGCCAGAAATCCAACTTTCAAAGCAAGGTCCATGCTGGAATGGTACCGCAGCACGCGATCGAGGAGCGGTTTCCCATAGCCGGTCTCGCCGATGATGCAATAAGGAGTGCCCTCGCTCACTTCCACCCAGTTTCCCTGGGGGTAAATGAGATAGAGCTTATGCTCATGGTCGCTTTCCAACTGCCCCCCAACCAGCGCGTGAAGGTCGAAGATCAGTCCTGCTTTATCGAGCGCGGCCTTATCCTCATCGGCTACGCGGCGAATCTGCGCCGCAAACACATTGACGGCTTTGAACAGCTTATCGAACGTCTGGTCGCTCTCCCCGATAGCCTCGTCGAAATAGGTGACCGCTTTGTCGCGCACGGACCGCAGGCCGGAAGTCATGAGAAACATCGAATGTCTCCCATGCTGATGGATGGAGACCTTTCGCGCAGTAATGCACTCCGCGCCCGTTGTGACCCGTGTGTCGGCGATGCCGACGAGCCCATCGTCTACTTTCATCCCTAGACAAAAGGTCATTGTGCCTCCGCTCCGATGATTGTACTGTGGATGGGGCGAGGGGCAAAGAAGGTCTCACAAATGGCGTCCCCTACGCGATTGAGCTGCGCTTGAAACTGATCCAAGAATTCGTGCAGGCCGCCGGCTACGCAATCATCGAGATCGCCAAAATCCAACTCGGCGCGCAGCCGTCCCAGCCGTTTCTCAGCTTGGTTCTGATAGGATCCATGTTCCGATCCGGAGATGGCGTGCAGCGAATCTTCACTCTTGATGAGGCAGTAGCGAATGGCTCGCGGAAAGGTGGACTCGAGAATCAGGAATGCCGTGACGTCGTCCGGGGAAATGCGGCCGAAGCGCTTGTAATACATCTCCAAGGCGCTTGCGGATTTCAACAAGGCGGACCACTGGATGATATCGAACGGCGTACCGACTTCTGCGACGGTTGGGAGCAACATGAAGTATTTCACATCCAGAATGCGGGAGGTCTTGTCCGCCCGTTCCAGCAGACGACCGAGTCTGGCAAAATGCCAGCCTTCCCCGTGCGACATGGTGGCATGGGTGATGCCCAGAAAAAGATGGCTGTTTGCTTTCACGTCCGCCAAGAACGTATGAAGATTGTGGCTGGACAGGCCGTTCGAGGCGGCGGCCCTCACCATGAGATAAAAGCGGTTGACTTGCTCCCACATGTCGGTGGAGATGACCTCTCGCACTGATCGAGCATTTTCCCGAGCGGCGGTAAGGCAGGACAGAATCGAGTTGGGATTCGCGGCATCAACTGAGAGAAATTGGATGACGGCCTCCTTCGTTGCCTTCCCACAACGGTCCGCAAAGCTCTCATGATCACCCGTGGTGGCCACCAACGGCTCCCACTGCTCCGTGGTGCCTCTGGGAAGATCGAGAGAGAGATTCAGGTTCACCTCGATGAATCGAGCATAATTCTCCGCCCGTTCAATGTAGCGGTTCAGCCAATAGATGGAACTGGCGACTCGGCTCAGCATCGTTGACCAGCAGGCTGTTGAAAAAGTTCCGCCAGCTTCGTTCTCACGTCCCTCAGAGGCTCAACGTACGGCCTGGGCAAACGCCTGTTCTGACAGGCGATGGGTGGGCGGGTACAAATCAGCCTACGCCTCGCCCTTAAGACACTGGGCGCTCACCAACTCGCGTCCGTCCGCAAACGTGACGCTCATTATTCTTCGCGTCGCGGATCTCGCTGCGGCCTTGCTGGACGGCCTTTTTGAACAGCCTGCCCTCCGCGGCGCAGCGGCACTATCGTCGTTCATGAAAGGACCCAGGTATCCTTATTGCCACCACCTTGAGACGAATTCACCACGAGAGAGCCTTTCCGTAACGCCACACGCGTCATACCACCCGGCAAGACGTGCAGATCACGTCCATACAAGACGTACGGACGTAGATCGACATGGCGCCCTTCGAGATGATCCTCCACCAAGGTGGGTACCCGTGAGAGTGCCAAGGTTGGCTGGGCGATATAGTTGCGCGGGTCCGCCTCAATTCGACGCGCATAGTCCTCACGCTCCTGTTTCGAGGCATGGGGGCCGATCATCATCCCGTAGCCACCGGCTTCGTTGGTTGCTTTCACGACCAGTTGATCCAAATGCTCCAGAACATAGGTCCGATCCCGTCTATCGGAACACACATAGGTCGACACGTTCGGGAGGATCGGTTCTTCCGCCAAATAGTAATTGATGATCTTTGGGATGTAGGCGTAGATGGCTTTATCGTCCGACACGCCGGTGCCGGGAGCATTGGCAAGCGCCACTCTGCCTCGCTTGTAAGATTCCATGAGGCCGGGGACTCCCAGCACGGAATCATGACGAAACGCCAGCGGGTCGAGGTAGTCGTCATTGATCCGTCGATAGATGACGTCAATGCGCTGAGACCCCTTCGTGGTGCGCATGTGAACATAGCCATCTACGACCACCAGATCGTTGGCTTCGACCAATTCCACCCCCATCTTTTGGGCGAGCAGGGAATGTTCATAATAGGCAGAATTGAAAGTGCCCGGCGTGAGAATCACGACGGTCGGATCCGGAAGCTCAGAAAGGGACCGAAGGGTTTCCAAGAGTTGGTTAGGATATCCATCAACCGGCCGCACGCGATAGGCCTCGAACAGCTCGGGAAATGTCCGCTTCATGACCTGTCTGGCCTCCAACACATAGGCCACCCCGGACGGGCAACGGGTGTTGTCTTCGAGGACATAGTACCGTCCATCGCTGATTCGAACCAGGTCGATTCCGGCAATGTGGCACCAGATGCCTCGCGGTGGGTTGAGACCCATGCAGGGTTGCAAAAAACCCTTGCTGGAATGAATCAGCTCGTTGGGAATCACTCCGTTCTTGAGGATCTTTTGATCGTGGTACACATCGTCGATAAACAAGTTCAACGCCCGCATGCGTTGACGAAGCCCCGATTCAATGTGTTCCCAGTCCGACGCCGAAATAATCCGTGGCACGATGTCGAAAGGGAAGATTTGCTCATGTCCGTCTTCGCTTCCATAGACGCCGAACGTCATTCCCATGTTGAGAATCACGCGTTCCGCCGCTTCCTGGCGCTTTTGCAGTTCTCCTTCAGGCAGTGATGCAAACTTTCTGAGCAAAAGGGTGCTTCCGGGTCGTGGTTGGCCCCTCCCTTCATACAGCTCGTCATAGAACCCCTCTGGGTCGTAATGAGAAAATCGTATGCCCATGTGAGTTGCTCCAAGGGGCGCACCCTAACAAAACACCTCGCCGGCTTCAACCTCTCCCCTGAGAGAGCCTGTTCCCAACGGAATCAGCGGGATCAAGACACTGGGCTCTCGAAATCATTCGTTGGGCTATTCGAACCGGCCTATTCGATATGATGATCCTCTAGGACAAAAGATACAAACAGCCTGGCGTAGTCCATTGCATTTGACCAAGGCTCTTTAGTAGCGTGTTGTGCCCATGATTACTGAATTTCTCATCACATCGGGAGAACAGCCCAAGCGGCTGGATCTCTTTCTCGTCAATCGAGAACGAGACATCTCGCGCTCCGCGTTGCAACGTCTGATCGAGCTGGGGCGCATCCGCGTCAATGATCAGATGGTAAAGGCGAGCCACAAGATCAAACCCGGCGACAGGATTACTATGGATGTGCCGAAGCCTGAGCCCCTCTCGATCAAGGGAGAAGCCATCCCACTGGAAGTCATGTTCGAAGATGATTCCCTTCTGATGTTGAATAAACCACCCGGCATTGTCGTGCATCCGGCCCCAGGGAACTGGACTGGAACGCTTGTCAACGCGCTACTGCATCATTTTCAAACGTCGGGTGGAACCATTTCGACCATTGGGGGAAAAGAGCGACCCGGCCTCGTTCATCGACTGGACAAGGAAACGTCCGGCGTCATGGTCATTACCAAGACTGATGCGGCGCACCGTGCCCTTGCAGCGCAGTTCAAGCTTCATACCATTACCAGGGTCTACGAGGCATTGATTTGGGGGGTTCCCAAGAAAGGCCGAGGACTGATCGAACTGGCTATTGGTCGGGACATCAAAGACCGAAAAAAATTTTCTCCACGAACGACCAGCCCCAAGGAATCTGCAACGGAGTACGCGGTGGAGCGGCGGTATGGGAAAATGGCCGCGCATGTGCTGCTCTACCCGAGAACGGGCCGAACGCACCAGCTTCGGGTTCACCTCACGTCATTGGGCCATCCCATTCTGGGGGACCACACGTACGGCGGACGAAAGGTGTGTACGGTCGGTGACGTAGAGATTCCTCGTGTGATGCTCCATGCCAGAACTCTCGGCTTCACTCATCCGGCAACGGGCACTGTGGAAGACTTTACGAGGCCGATGCCCGGCGATATGGAGCGGGTCATGTATGAGCTTGAACAGCTCATCATCAGTGGAGAGAAGAAGCCGCGTGGACCAGTCACCGACATGCACGTTGCCGAGGATGCATGCTGACCACCGAAGTACTCGATGCTGTGGGAGGGTTGACAGCTTATCTCAAGTCCTACGCTGCCAAACTTCCACCCGTTGTCCACTTGAGCGTTCTGTCTTCGGGTCTGAAACCTTCTTTCGAGACAGTCGATAGCTATGAAACCATCGTCTCACGCGTTCGAAGCCAGAGCGCCGGCACCCCGTATAAGGCGCTGAATGAATCGTTGGTGTCCTCGTTGGAGGCGTTTGAAATCGGGAACCTCCTCGGGGCTGTTCAACCGCTTCTCTCGGTATTGGATCATTTAGAACGAATGCACCGGGATAAAGAAATTGAGATGGGACGAACGGACGAAAACCGGATCAAGGAGTACCGCGCCGCCCTACACAAAGTCCTTCCCGGCAATAAGCCTGAGTTGGACGGCGCGGGTGGCGGCATGTGATGCGCAGCGTCGAGTTCTACGTGCTGAAAAATCAGCAAACCAACTAATGGCCCATCTTGGGGCCCAACGCATTTGCGCCAACGGAGACCAGTTTGAAGCGAGCAGCGCTACCGCAGTGGGGGCACTTCGCTCGAACGGTTTCATCGTCGAGCATCTCATACTCATCCGGCTTCAGCCACATGAGTTGGGAGCACTTTGGACAGGTTCGGACTTGCGTTGACATCGGTTTCCCCGTACACTTTAAGACTATTCGGGAGGATACTCTAGTATAAGATGCCTCCAACCCTCAAGTCCGTTGTCACCTACTCTCATCACGAACCCCCTGACGTCTCTCAGCTCCTCGGGCTGTTCCATCAAGCCCCATGGGCCAAAGCCCGATCTCTCGACGACGCGAAGGAAATGCTACGCCATACCGACGTATCCCTTTGTGCGTGGGATAGGGATCGTCTCGTCGGATTTGGTCGGGTCCTCACCGACTTCATCTATCGTGCAACAATTTGGGATGTAATCGTCGACCGGGCCTATCAGGGGCAAGGCGTGGGGACTGAAATTGTCCAACGCATACTCCATCACCCACGCCTCAAGCGGGTCGAACTCTTTTGGCTCTGTACCAGGCGGCCTGGTTTTTATGAAAAGCTGGGTTTCAGCTCAAAGGAGCAAACCGGCATGGTTTGGAGTCGAAGCAAAAATAGTCGGCTTGAATGAAACAGTGAGCCACGTCTCGTGAGCGACCGGTCGCAATCGTGCTGCCGAGGAAAGACCGGTTAGAAGAACATCTTTCCGCCGAAGAGAAATCCGAATGAGGATGCGTTCCAGTCATCGTTCCGACCGCCGGTACCGGTGGTATGGCCGTCGTTCCGCTTGTAGGCCCACTCCGTGTTGAGTGCGAACCGATCATTGAGCTTGTAGTCGGCTCCCCACCCTAACCGCCAAGCAAAGGTGTTGCTGGGACTGATGCGAACGGCGGTATCCTCGCCGAAGCTGTTGACGTTCACGCCGAAGCTCATGTTCACATATGGGATGATCCGACCTAATTTCACTGGGCGCAGTTCCACGGTTGGTAGCACCGATACCGTATCTTGATGTCCGAGATCTATGTCAGGTCGCTCCAGGCTGACGCCGTGGCGTTCCCAGTCAAGCATCATTCCGACCAAGAGCCAAGTGTTCACACTGTACAAACCTTGAAAATTGACGAGCGGTCCGACCGAGGTTGAGGTGTTTTCGGAGAGCTGTTGGGTCAGTGGTGTAAATCCCACTCGAAAGCCCAGTACCCATTTGCCTGGTTCTATCCCACCGAACTCTTCCGCAAACGCACCATTTGAAAAGGGGAATAGAGCGACGCCGACGGTGAATACCAACCCAATGGCACCTGCTCGAAATGCGTGCCTATGCATGAAATCCCTCCTCTCGTGCTTGTCCTTCTCGATTGAGCGATCAATCACCTCATCGCTCTTTGTCGCACTCTTCTTGTACTAGAAATAATGAGCGCCTCATGATCGAGGTGGGTATGCCTTACAGATAGCATTATCGCCAGAACGGAGCAAGGTATCTAAAGTATCGGCACTGGGAAAATTTGTCTTGCTTGTCACGAACGTTGATTCACAAAACATTGAAACTTTACCAGTGCCAAAGTATCTAATGGGAATGCGCAAGCCGTGGGCGCCGTACACGTTTCGGAGAGAAGAAAACCGAGATAAAAAACACCGTGGTAGCCAGTAAGACAATGGCTGGTCCTGAAGGCACATCCCACAGGGCAGAGATCAGGACACCGGTTACCGCGGTCAGAATCCCGATTGTTGCGGAATACAGAGTCAGTGCTGCGAGACTATGCGTGAGTTGGTACGCGGTCGAGGCCGGAATCAAGATCATGGCAAATACCAGGATTGCTCCGACGGTTTTCAGTGAAACCACCACCGTCAACGCGACCAACGTCAGGAGGAGAAAAAATATCTGTCGTGCGGGCACGCCGGATGCTTCAGCCATCTCTTGATCAAACGCGATGAAATAGAGTTCCTTGGCAAACAGCAGAAGGAGACCCAACACGAGAATACTCAGCGCCGCGATGGTCTGAAGTTCATCGGGAGTGACCGAGAGAACACTGCCGAATAAGTATCCGTACACCTCGGCATTGTACGTTTTCATCAGTCCGATAAAGAGAATGCCCAGAGCCATCGTCGTGGTATAGAGAATGCCGATCGAGACATCCAGCTTCATTCGGCCACGTTCTTCGACCCAGCCTGTAATCCAAACTGTCGCAAGGCCGAACACGATGGCCAGTAACAAGGGCGGCCACCCCATCAAGTAGCCCAGCGTCACGCCCGCGAATGCGGCATGCGACGTCCCGGCTCCCACGAACGCCAGCCCCCGCAACACAACGAACACGCCAATGACCGAGCAGAGTCCACCGACCATCGCAGCGGCGAGGAGGGAGCGTTGCATGAAATCATAGGCGAGAAGATCGAGCATAGTCTCAAGTCAATTTCTAGTGATGATGGTGGTAATCTTCGACGATGACGAGATCTTTCTCCGTAATCACGAGGTCTTTGCCGTACACCTGATGAAGAATTTCCGGCTTGAGGACTTCACCCGGGGGACCGGCGGCGAAGAGTCTGGTTTTGAGGAGAACCAATCGATCCACTTGTGAACGGATCATATTAATGTCGTGCGTAATAAGGAGGACCGTGAGTTTGAGCTCGTCATGAAGGTGCTGTACCAACTCAATGACATTGTGTTGAGCAGTGATATCCAGACCCGTTGTCGGTTCATCCAATATCAGGACCTTGGGTTCCTGGGCCAGGGCCCTGGCGATGAAGACGCGCTGTTGCTGGCCGCCGGACAGCTGGCCAAGGGCATTATCCTTGTGAGATTCCATCCCGACCTGAGTCAGGGCTTCCAACGCGATATTCTGGTCTTTCCTCCCTGGCCGTTTGAACAGGCCCAGTGCTCCATATCGGCCCATCATCACTGTTTCAAGGACCGTCACCGGAAAATTCCGATCGACGACTCCTTTCTGCGGGAGGTAACCGATTTTGGCGCGATGGTGGCAGCGGAGCTCGTCACAGGCGCAGTCGAAGATATGAAGATGGCCCTCCACTGGAGCGAGAAGGCCCAGGACAGCACGGCACAGCGTCGTCTTGCCTGATCCGTTTGGGCCGATGACTCCCACGAACTCGCCCTCGTAGATATCCAACGAAATATCTTTGAGCGCGATGAGCTCGGGAAACCCGAAGGAGGCATGGTCAAAACGGATGATCGGCTCGCGGGGATCAGACACGGAATCCGAAGCTCCTTCCGGCAGTAAGATGAGAAAGGTTACGAGGTCCTTTCCAACGCACCGGCCAATTGGAGCACATTATGGCGAAGCATGTCGAGGTAGGTCTCAGTTCCCGGCAAACCGCCCGGCATCGTCGTCAAGACGACGACGTGGGCCTTCGTTTCCCTCGCCAGCAGATCCGGGAGTCGCTGGCTGAGTTGAACCTCGGATACGACAACCCTGATATTCTCTCGTCTAATCTTCTCAATGAGATGTTGTAGATGCAAGGCGGATGGTTCTGTGCCGGACTGCCTATGAATCGTGCCGACAATGTCCAGGCTAAATCGCTTTGCCAAATAAGGCCAAGCCGGATGATGGGCGATGAAACGCCGATCGGATAACCGTTGAGTACGCGCAGACAGTTCTTTTTGCAACTGACTCAGCCGTTGAAGATAGCCGGCTTGATTGGTCTGGTATTCAGCCGTATGACGTGGGTCCACTTCGATGAGGGCGTCGGTGATGTGGCGCAACATGATGGCGACATTCTCAGGGTCCAACCAAATATGCGGATTCCCTGGCTCCGCATCGTGATGTGTCTCTTCATGAGCGTCGGCATCGTCTCGAATCAGCTCGACTCCTTGGGAGGTCGTGATTACACGTAATGATCGTCCTCCGGCGTTTTTCACCAGAGATGAAACCCAGACCTCCAGCCCCATACCGATCTCCAACAAGAGCCTCGCCTTCCGGACGGCGACTAAATCGGTGGGCTTGGGTGAATAGGTATGCTCATTTTCATAGCCGCTCAGCAAAGACGTGACTCGTACATGCGAGCCACCGACCTGCTCGGCCAAATCCTTCAAGACGGGAATCGTGACGACCACGGGAATGGGATCGCGAGCTTCGGTAATGGCGCCAAAGGGGGAAAGGAAGCCGACGAGCACGGTGAGGAGAGGGAGGACAGATAACTTCCGCACGTGGTTGACCGAAAACATCGGCGGGGACGGTATCATTCGCATATTACGGTGTCAACGAGATCATGAGAGCGATATCACGCAATGGGCCCTGTCCATTCGCTCCTTGACCATATACAAAAGTTCGATTAGCGTAGCACACCCGTGAGTCTCTCAGCATTCGTGCGGATGGTGAAAGGATGCCGGAAATGAACATTGTCGGATTGATGTCAGGAACTTCGGCGGACGGGGTGGATGCCGCGCTGGTCACCATCGCCCGTCAGAAAGCCGGCCTCCATATCAAGATGATGGCGTTTCATTCGCTTCCCTATCCTCGTTCGCTACAGCAACGCATTCTCTCGGCATCGGTTTCCGGGACGGTGACGGACATTTGCCACCTGAATGCGCTCTTAGGCGAGTGGTTCGCCGACGCCGCCTTAGGAGTCATTCGGTCGGCTCAATTATCCCCGGAGAATGTGGACCTGATCGGGTCTCATGGCCAAACGGTGCATCACCTGCCGCATGGCATCAAAGATACGGGTGTCGGCGCAATACGATCTACATTGCAAATCGCCGAGCCCGCAGTCATTGCCGAGCGCACGGGGATTACGACAGTGGCCAATTTCCGCCCACGCGACATCGCAGCAGGAGGGCAAGGGGCACCGCTTACGCCGGGGGTTCACGCACTGTTGTTTCGACATCCGCGCCGAGCGCGGCTGATCGTAAATCTTGGCGGTATCAGCAATGTCACCTATCTCCCCCGCGGATCAGGCACTGCGGAACTCGCCGCGTTCGACACAGGGCCGGCAAATATGGTTCTCGATGGGCTCATGTCTCGCACCACGAATGGGCGAGTCTCAATGGACCGTGAGGGGCGTTCGGCGGCCAAAGGCCAGATCGATTCAAGATTGCTCGCCAAACTTCTCGCACATCCGTATCTTTCTCAGGCGCCCCCCAAATCGACGGGCCGTGAGGCGTTCGGCGCAAAGATGTTGGATGAGTTGTTGAGGTTGCAACAGGCCCGGCAGCTATCCATTGAAGATCTTCTGGCCACATGCAGCCGATGGACTGCTGAAGCGGTGGGAACGGCAAGGCGGTGGATCAAAGGCCCGATTGATGACGTGATTGTGGGTGGGGGCGGTGTCCGGAACCGTGTGATCATGGGACATTTGAGGGACATCTTTGCTCCAGTGCCGGTCATGCCATTTGAATCGCACGGATGGGACAGTAAGGCGCTGGAATCGGTGGCGTTTGCCGTCCTGGCGTATCAGACCGTCATGGAACAGTGCGGGAACGTGCCATCGGTGACGGGGGCGACGTCTCCACGGTTGTTGGGGTGCATCGTCCCAAGCGGCCCACAGTGGTATGAACGGTTACGATCGCGCAAAGGCGGAAGTAAGAAGAGATGAAAATTCTTTTGGTCGGTGCGGTCATCGCGGTGGGTATTATGCTTTGGCGCTATCTGAGAAAGACACGACGGAGAAACATGAGAACAACGCCGTTTGCCATTCCTTCCGGCGTCACCATCGGTTCTACCCGATTACTGGAGCAAGAAGAGGTGGCGCTGTATAGCCTTCTGCAAATGGCTGTCCAAGAGCGCTACCTCGTCTTCAGTCAGGTGCCTCTATGGTCTTTCATAGAAGTCGAAGCGGGGGCAAAGGTGCGTTCCGATGTTTTGCGGGGGATCGCACTCAAACGAGTCGATTTCGCCTTGGTCCATCCAGGGTCCTGCCGCGTCGAACAGGTCGTGCAGATCGAGCACGAATCTTCCGACCCTCAGCAGACTGAACGGCAGCATGTTATCGAATCGGTGCTTGAGGCCGCGGGGATCAAGTTGGTGAAGTTACAGCCCAAGCAAAACCATTCGCTGCCCGATCTTGCCGCTCGACTGGGAATCACTGCGGAGGAGTGACGGGAGGTGAGCCGTTTCCATCGAGTGCGCCTGGTTCTACGGCGATTGAATGGGTTTGGTCTTCGGTGCTTGCCATAGCCTCGATGGCTTTGTGAGCGACTTCTGCTTCCGAGCTATCCGGGTATTGATCCACGACTCGATCGAACATCAGTCGCGCCTTCTCGTGATCGCCCAGTTTCGTGTACGTCTGGCCGAGCTTCAGCGTGGAAGCCGCCAATTTAGGGCTGAGCGGATAATTGGATACGACATCATAGAACGACTTGAGGGCATCTCGATATCGCCTCGTACGATACTGACATTCTCCGATCCAATATTGCGCATTGGCTGCTAAGGCGGATTCGCTGTGCAGCTCGATGAAGAGTTGGAAACCTGCCATAGCTGCTTTGTAGTCGCGGTGCTTAAATTCTTCCATGACGCGATCGTATAATCGGCGAGTCGTATCCTGCCGCTGTGTCGGGGCGGCTAAGGACTCGCCGACCGAGAAGAAAAGAAATAGGAGCATGAGAATTCCGATACATTTGCGGATCATAACAGGCCTCCAGCTGCTCATAGGGCGGTCGAAAGGCTAACTTACGCAATCGGTATGCCAGAGCCACGACCATTCCTGAACGAGAAACTCTGAAAAAACAGGATATTGCTCAATCACGGAAGTTGTCGGTCTCGATATTTTCAAGGGGCGTGTAGATGAAGACACAGGTTTGTACAAAGTGGTTCGAATCCTTTAATCTGCAAATTCCGTCATCAATGACGTCGTTCCGCGCCAAGGTCGTGAGGAAAACAATAAACGTTTGTTGAGGAGAGCATCGTGGCTGAAGAGACCATTCCGGCCAACCCCTTGGGCGGACGAACATTGGTTGTCGATCGTGATGATCAGCGTTGTTATCCGACTCCAAGTGCAGCGTTGAAGGATGCCGGTGAAACAGACCAGGTCTATGTCCGTCCTGGGATCTATGAGGATAAGCTCGTCGTCACGCAACGACCGATGCGGCTTATCGGTGCCGGTCGGGATAGGGTCCAAATCTTCTGCCGGCGTAGTGGGCCGCTGTATCTACAAGAAGTGCCGGAAGGGTGGATTACCGGCATCACGTTCCGCTATGTCGGCAGCGATCAACATTCGGCTCTCAACATCCTCAACTCCACATGCATCATCACGCAGTGCCGAGCGATGGAAGGAATCTTGTCGGGAGTGGTGTTGTATGGACCCGAATGTCGAGTCGCCTTCACCGACAACGAAGTGTGCCGCAATCGAGAGTCGGGGATTTTCGTATTTGCGGGCGCTCAACCGCGAGTGGCCGATAATCGCTGTGTTGAGAACCACCATTTCGGCATCGCGGTCCGTGATCCGGGTAGTCGTCCTGAACTGGTGCGAAATCTCTGTGAAGACAACATGCTGAGCGGCATGCTCTTGTTCCAGCATGCCGAAGGGCTGATTGTCGACAATGTCTGCCGTAACAATCAGCACTGGGGTATCCTCATGACGCCGGATTCACACCCCAACCCGGCGCCATCGTCGCTCCCTACGATGAATCGACTCGAGCCGAATCTTATGGGTGCGTATTCAATCACAGATAAACCGCTTGCTCAGATCGGGCGCTGATAACCGCCGGAAGTCGCCGAAGGGTCGATGCCCGTTAACTCAACGGGGTGGAAGAAGGCGAATCATCGGGAATGTGAAACTGAAACGCGCTTCCCCCTTGTTGTTTGGCCCGGTACATGGCGGCATCGGCATGTTTCAAGAGCTCATCGACTTCCTGATCATCGGTCGGGTAGACAGTAATGCCGATACTGACTCCAATCAACGCCCGGTGCTCCCCAAGGTGAAATGGTTCCGCCAATGACTTCGTGATTCGCTGCGCGACAAGCGTGATATCTTCTTCGCACGTCAGGCCCTCAAGAATAATCGTGAACTCATCTCCTCCCATGCGGGCGACGGTATCCACTTCGCGCACACACTCTTGAAGTCGTTCTGCGACGGCCTTTAAAAGCTGATCACCGACATTGTGACCCATGGTATCGTTCACAGGTTTGAATTGATCGAGGTCGAGGAGCATGAGGCCGAGAGGTTGTTGGAGCCGTTTGCTGCGCGCCATGGCTTGGATCAGGCGATCGCGAAACAGGGTGCGGTTCACAAGGCCCGTCAGCTGATCATATTGGGCAAGGTAGGTCAGTCGCTCTTCGGCCCGTTTTCGCTCAATGGCATAGCGGATGGAGCGGGCCAAGAGTTCCGACTGCCCCTGTCCCTTGACGAGGTAATCTTGTGCGCCGTTCTGGACAGCCTGTAACGCGAGTGTTTGGTCATTGAGTCCGCTCAGCACGATAATGGCAACGGTCGGATTTGCGGCTTGCATTTGCCGCACGGTTGAAAGTCCATAACCGTCCGGGAGTGAGAGATCGAGGAGGACGGCGTCAAAACGTGCGCGAGCCAGACGGGTCACGGCATCGCTCAGGCGGGTCACATGGATGACATCGAATTCTTCCATGCTCCATTCCGCCAGAATGTCTTGAGTCAGGCGTGCATCGACATCATTGTCTTCGACCAATAAGATCTTGATCATTGCGCTCCGGGCCAGAGCCTTCTCCCTAACCCCTGCTGACCACGTTTCACACATGATAAGTATAGCGAAAGACAGTGAATCAACAAGCGAATCGCCGAAGTAGCGCCTTCGGGCTCCAGCTTCATCGAGGCTCCATGGCAGGAATACGTACTGATTTCCCGACGAGACAGTTTCAGATGCGGGCAAGCCGGTCAGCCGGTTGTCTCGCAACTTGGTGAGGATCGGAGATTATGACATCGGCGTTGTATCGATTAAATGGGGAAGGGAAGCTGGTGAAACGCTGGGTCATGAGCCGCGCTAAAAGACATGGGAGCTACCGGGGTAACTACCGGCTGGACCCTGCACCGGGCCGATCGCCGCTTCACAGGCGTACCCCGGTTCAAAGGGCCAGAGCAGCGAGCGGCCAACGGTATTCCCGCGGATGTGAACATACCGCAATGTGACGCCCATGCGAACGGCCTCGTCCTTGACCTTCACCGTACATTCGTCCGGGGAATAGCCACGGCGTGAAATCAGAAGAGGCTCACCGGATGCGCCCAGAACGGAGAATTCGCTCGCACATCCCGTGATCGACAGCACTACACACAGAATGCGCCCAAGCTCGCCGAGAAATCTCCTGAGACTCATTGAAGCCGCCCTCCATTCATCAGGAATCGCTTCGCGCCCAGCGCTCACTAAACCATACCACGAACAGCCGCTATCAATCGACTGGACGACACGTGGCCTAACAGCCTGGTAGGCGGCAGAGACCGTGCCTCAGAGACTCCTACAGAACTTGCCGCGCACTCGGCAAGAATTTCCGCTCTGGCATGACGCTATCTCGACCATACGTCGGTACGCTGCAATTTCTCGCACCCTCCCTTTGGCACAAAAATTGAGGGAGACGAGCGAGCTTGTCTTTGCTGAGACCGATGCTTGACCCACAGAGAGGTTCGCCTGATGGAGGAATTGGATTCATTCGCCGTTCTTTGGGATTTGCTCACTCGCGACGTGACGGTGGTCGGCGGGCTTCAGAGTCCTCTGCTCAGCTGGATCGGCGCTGCGGGCATCCTCACCCTTTGTCTTTGGCATAGCACGGTGCTCATCCGAGGCCTTGTACACATTCAACGTACGCTTTCGCGGTTCCGGTCGTCCGTCGAGCCTTTGGCCCTGGCGCGGCGACACGTTTCCAAGGACTGGCTTGTCATCCCGGCTTTGGCAAAAAAACGGGCGCGCCTTGATGAGCAACGGGAAACGCGACGTGACCTTGACGACTTGCAAGCGCTGGATCGCGCGGTGCGGTCGGAACAGGCGTTTGCCAGGGACTGGCTTTCATACCGCAAGACGCTCACGGTAGAGCAATCCGCCTGGTTTCTTGAGCCGACAGTCCACAGTCAGCGCTCCGCCAGTGATTTTTTCACGTTCGAATCGCTCTGTGCCGCCCATCTCAATGTCCGCTTTTACCGGCAGCTTCCCGCCTTCCTGACTGGGCTGGGTTTGATGTTCACCTTCCTTGCTATTTTGATCGGGCTCAGCAAGCTCCATGCAAATGGATCGGAAATCGATGGAATCCAAGGACTTATCAACGGGCTCTCAGGAAAATTTGTCACGTCCATCGTTGGCTTGGCATGCGCCAATGCGTTCACTTTACTCGAACATTCTCTCTGGCATCGACTGGACAACCGGTATCGGGAATGCATCTCCCTTCTGGACGAAATGTTTCCTCAGAAAGCCGCCGATCGACCCGCACAAATGTCCTCAATGCCGAACGGACATCCAACTACCATTGTCGCCTCAGAACGAAACGACACGACACATCAGCTCGTAGAAGTCGTGCAGCAACGCCTTGGATCAACCGTCGCAGCGCTGAACTCCGCTTCACAGGCGCTTACGGATTTGAATTCCAAACATTCACTGATGAAACATGATGATCTGCCGGGGGAGATCGGTCACGAGGTTCAGCGGGCGTTACGACCGTTGATGAATCCGTTGCTGGAAGCCATTCGAGATCTCAACCGCTCCATTAAGGAGCAATCCTCCCCGGTGCAGCTGTCCCAATCGGAGATCGAAACCATGTTTCAGGAACTCAGAAACGGTGCAACTGCGGCATCAGAACCTGTACGCCAGGCGAAGAATGACCGATGATTCAGGAAAGCCATCTCGTTTGACATGACATGCTGCGGAAGGATGGAAGAGAATGAAGTCAGTCTTCGCACAGGACGCTCGTGACGGCTCAGCTGTGGTGATGAGTGGGGTTGCAGATCTTATGACCTCGCTCGCCGTTATCTTCATTCTTTTGCTTGTCGCCTATATGACCCGAGTCCAGGTTGGAGATGCCAATCCAGACAGGGGTCGTGTTACACCAACGAACAGGGTGCCGAGCGTTGACCCACGCATTCCATCGGCCGCCAAAAGGCCGGACGTCCACACGATCACGTTGCCGGATGCGGCAATCAACTTTGAGTTCGGCAAGAGCACATTGTTGCCCACTACAGAAACCTTCTTGTCTGAGACCATGCCACACTACGCCGCAATCACTTGTGGATCTGGAGAGCAAGAAGTGGAGGCGTTTGTCATTGAAGGGTACACCGACGATCTGGGTGATGATATACGCAATTTGAGGCTCAGTCAGGAACGCTCTTTTGCGGTATTGGCGAAAAGCTTGGAAGTGATTCGCGAGAAACTTCCTTGGGCCTATGAGTGTTTTTTGCAAAAGGCCACGGCGAACGGGCGTGGAAGGCAGAACCTCCTACGCCATGATGACGGACACCTCGACCGTGACAAAAGCCGCCGCGTCATGTTCAAAATCCACATAAAACCCGCATAGTGAACCGAGCACGCACCTCGTCGGTTTTCCAATCATCACTGGCTCACGTAGCACGATCTCCGATCGATTCCGATCCCCTCTGCCGGCGACTTGCCTTATGCTGCAGTTGTTATCGGTGGAGGTTCGAGAAGTTTGACCCGTATATGCGGCGAGTCAGTTCCATAAACTGTTCAATGGAAAGAGTTTCCGCACGGGTGGTGGGAGAAAGATTGAGAGAACTCAATGTTGCTGCGACTAGCTTCTGTTCATACCCCTGATCCTTCAGCGAATTGACCAGCGTTTTACGGCGGTGCGCGAAGGCGGCTTTCACGAGTGCGGCAAATTTTGGCTCTTCCTCCTCGTTCAGTGCTCTCCGATGCTTGGTTCTTAGCAAAGCCACAGCAGAGCCGATTTCCGGTCTTGGTCGGAAGCACTGCGCAGAGACCCGGAACGCTTTCGTAATCTCGGCCGCATACTGGGCCATGACAGAAAGCACTCCGTAGTCGGAGCTGCCGGGTTTTGAGACCAACCGATCGACAACTTCATTTTGCAGCATCAGCACTATACGAGGGAAACGGTTGCGCAGATCGAGAAGCCGGAAGAGGAGGGGTGTGGACAAATAATATGGAAGATTGGCGACGACGATGGTGCCGATCGGAAGGCGTTCGATCGGATAAGTCATCGCATCGTCGAGAACAAGCGTAAGATTCAAAAACCGGGGCTGTCGTTCAGTCAGGTAGACATGGAGCCGCGGATCGATCTCGATCGCCGTCACGTGGCCGGTAGCACGACAAAGCGCTTCTGTGAGGATACCGCGCCCAGGCCCGATTTCGAGAACGGTATCAGTCGGGGTTAGTTCAGCCAGTGCGACGATTTTACGGACAATGTTGGGGTCGATGAGAAAATTCTGTCCAAGACGTTTGATCGCTGCGGGGAGAAGATGGGAGTCCACCTGTCAACTCTTGGCTGGAGAAATCTGGGCCAATCGCTTAGCTAGTATCATCAGTGGCGAGCGATAATATTCCACGAGATCCGTAAACTCATCGACCAGGTCGTTGGTGAACGACGGTCCCGGTTGGATACGAGCGAACGCCTGCCCTTCCAGAGGGCCGACCGCATCGGTGATAAGCGCCACCGTGCGCACGTGCCATTTAGCTACTCGCTCCGTTCCTGCAACGGTGTTCAGATCTTGAAGGGTCTGTTTAGCAAGTGCATCCAGTTCTTCAATCTGCTGTCGAACTACGGTAAGCCCCTTCGATATATCAGGCGACACGTCTGGTTCGTCCCTTCTTGGATGGAGTTGCGGCCATTCTATTCTGAGCGATCTTGGCAGCCAGTTTGACGGCTTCAATCAGACTTCCGGGATCGGCGACGCCCTTTCCGACGATATCAAAAGCTGTTCCATGATCCACGGATGTGCGGATAATAGGCAAACCCACGGTGAGATTGACGCACGTGCCGAAGGCGACAAGCTTCAGGGGAATGAGGCCCTGATCGTGGTAGAGGGCGACGACGCCGTCAAATGATCCTTTCGCGGCTTTCCCAAATAGGGTGTCAGCCGGAAGAGGATCACTTGTCAGAATGCCTTCTTGCTGGGTCGCACGAGCAGCTGGAAGAATCACGCGGGCCTCCTCATCGCCGAACAGTCCATGCTCACCGGCATGGGGATTGAGGGCAGCCACTCCTATCCTGGGACGTTTGATGCTGAACAGCGTCGTCAGCGCCAACTGAGCCAAGCGGATCGCTTTTTCGATCTTTGCTTGGGTCAGCAGCAACGAGAGATCTTTGATCGCAACATGTGTCGTGACGAACATGATGCGTAACGGCCCACCCACGATCATCATGCCCGACTCGTTCGCGTGGGTGAGATCAGCCAACAATTCGGTATGGCCCGGGTACTGACAACCGGCCATATTGATGGCTTCTTTGTTGATCGGCGCCGTCACCATTCCCTGGATACAGCCGAGCTGAGCCAGTTCGACAGCTTTCTTGATAAAGGCGACTGAAGCCGCACCGGTCTCTGCTGCTGCAATACCAGGCTTGAACGTTCGCAGCGGTGTATCCAGTGGATCCAGTACGGCCACCGTTCCTCTGCGCGGCGCCGTCGTTTCATGACCGTGAACTCGGATTACGTTCAACCTGAGCTTCAGTGCCTTGATCGTTCGATCCATGACAGGGAACGATCCGATGACGATCGATCGACAAACGTTGTGCAAGTGAGCTCCAGACAGAGCCTTGGCAATCACTTCCGGGCCGATGCCGGCCGGGTCTCCCATCGTGATCCCCAGTAAGGGGAGTTGGGGGGGTAAGGAACGTTTGTGAGGTGATCGAGACTCAGTTGACATAGAGATGTACGGTATAGCCGATATAGAAGACGGCCCCTGCGGCGAGTAGCCACGGCCGCCACTGACCTCCGATCAGAATCTGGAGGAGGCAGAGTCCCACCGCCTGCACGGCCAAGATCATGGTGGTCAAGGCTGATGGTGCAATCGACCATTCGGTGCCGATCAGCCCCAGAGCGACCGGGAAGGTGCCTTGAAACACCATAGCTCCAGTGACATTGGCCACGGCGAGCCGGTCTTTCTTGCGATAGAGCCAGAGAAAGCTGTTGGACATCTCCGGCAGCTCGGTGGCGAGCGGTGCGATGAGCAGCGCTAAAATCAACGGCGACATCGCGAACAAGCCGGCCATCGATTCTGCAGCCGTGACAAACAAATGGGCGCCCACTATCAACCCACCTAACCCCAAAAGGGCTTGAAATCCGATCATGACATACGACGGGATGGCTGCGGCCTTATCGAAAATCAGCGGCTCCAACTCACTCCCTTCTTCACCATCCGTCGGTGCGAACTTAAGTTTCATGTAGTAAATGTACAAACAGATCAATAGAACGGCCGCAACGAGGTGAATCAGCCTGGAGGGCACGAAGACGCAACCCAGGGCGACAAAATATCCGATCATAAAAAATGTGAGGTCGGTCAGGACTTCGCGATAATTGAGATGAAAGCGGGCAGTCCGCTTACCGGCCCGTGCATAGAGCAGCAGAAGAACGGCCAAGATAGGCAATACCAGGGTGCTGAGCATGAACGGCGCGCCCAAGATGGCGCCCAAGCCCACTTCAACCTCTTCCCGGCTGTCGCCGAAGAAAATCGCAATGATTGGGATTGAGGTTTCAGGCAAGGTCGTGCCGATTGCAGCAAAGACGCTGCCTACGGCGCCCTCGGAGATGCCCCGCCGCTTACCCAGCCATTCAATGGCGTTGGTAAAGAGTGCGCAACCCCCTAGCGTGACCGCCACGGAAACGACAAAGAGAAGAACGTAGTACAGAACGGTCATGCCCGGCCTCGCTCGTTGAGCATTCTGTTCTTCCGGAGTCCTCGCCGATAAGCCAGCAACGCTTCCTCCATGATCGTCTTAAGAGGGTGACCGGTTCGTTTTGCAAGGGCCTTACAGTCCTCGTATTCGGGGGCTGCTTTTTCCCATCCGGCGCCGACCTCGGCAACCTTCATGCGAACGACTCCGCTTCGGGTCGTGACGGGAACAAATCGCCTGGGAAGGACCCGTCTGCATACTTCGTGAAACCGTATTCCAAGTGTTGTCGTTTCTTGGAAGAGAACTTCGAGGACGGCATCCGTCCGGTCTTCAGTGGCCAGGCAGCTCAGCACGACTCCTGGGCGGCTTTTCTTCATGACGACGGGAGTCAGCGAGACATCAGCGGCGCCGACCTGAAAGAGTTGTTCCATAACGTATTCGTAGGCCTGTGGGCTGAGGTCGTCGAGATTCGCTTCAAGCTGTACCATCCGTTCGGTCTGGCGCGTCTCCGACATGGACTCTTCCTCCAGAAACACGCGTAAAGCATTGGGCCATCCGTCTGGATTGCGATCGCCGGCACCATAGCCTACTGCCGTACTTTTCATGGCCGGCATAGGGCCGAATTCCGACGCCAACGTCCGAAGCAGCGCAACACCGGTGGGCGTTGCGAGTTCGCAGCGTGGGCCGTCGGCGTAGATCGGGATCTCCTTTGCCAACTCCGCCACCGCGGGTCCCGGAACCGGCAAGAGCCCGTGGGAGGTCTGAACGGAACCGGCTCCGACATTGATAGGAGACGATGTGATGCGGGTTGCGTTCAAGAGATAGCAACCCAGCACGCCCCCGACGACATCGATAAACGAATCCACAACTCCTACTTCGTGGAAGTGAATATTTTTTGGATCGACACCATGCACCGCTCCTTCCGCTTCAGCCAGTCGATCGAAAACCGACCGACTTCGCTCCTTGACCGGACCGGGCAGTGTGCTGCCGACAAGGATCTTTCGGATACCAGCGAGAGTCAGCGGCCGCTGAAACCCTTGTTGAACGATCACGTCAACCTTTATCGCCGCAAGCGCGCCACGGTGCACCTCGCGTTTCCGTAGTCGGTAGCCATTGAGTCGTAGGCGCTTGAGGCCGCCGACCAAATCGGTCCACGATAGTCCGGCGCTCACCAGTGCGCCGAGAACCATGTCCCCACTAATTCCAGAAAAACAATCGAAATGCAGATGCCGTCCCACCCGGCCCCTCAATCAAAAAGACCGCACATATTACCGAAAGGTATCGGAAAACGGCAATCATTGGTTCATTATCACCGCTTCGTTGACAGCCCGGGGATGCTATGTTATCCCCCTAACAATGTGTTGTGTCGCGCCGACAGTCCATCACGGCGAATGCGCCCACCGTCACCCATGAAAGCAGGCTCGGTGTTTTCGGTGAAAATTACAAACAACTTCCATCGTCCGAAACTCCTGCTCGTCTTTCTCACCCTTTGCGGCTGTCTGACTGCGTTCCTTCCGGCAGACGGTCTTTCAAAGGTGAAGTCCCCACGCGTTCCTAGGCCCGAGCCCGAGCTCAAAATTGTCGGCCTCAACATTGCTCCGACACCATATACTCTGGACAACGGGCCTCTTCAGTTTTCCGTCACGGTGCAGCTTCCCAGAGAAGTGGACGGATCCACGATTTTGGAGGTGACATCGCTCATTAGTTCCCCTTCGAAGACCTCGCTCCGATTCCTCACGCACCGACAGCCTGTTCTCATCCCTTCAGCGGGACATGGGGAGTCGGAACGATCGAAGGTGTCCGTCGAACTTGCCTGGGATGGTCAGGATCACCGCAAGCAACCCGCAGGGGCGGGTACCTATTCATATGAAGTGCGGACAAAGTTATTGGCACATGGGGAAAAGGGGCTACGCACTGTCATGGTCGCTTGGCCGAAGCGGGGCATACTGGAAGTGAAATAGTACCGTATTGTTGCGTCCACGACTAACTCTTTACTCCCAACATATTGATTCGATGGGCGAGGCAGGCCGCGCCGAATCCATTGTCGATGTTCATCACCCCCACACCCGCCGCGCAGGAATTGAGCATCGTCAGCAGCGCGGCGACTCCCCCGAAACTTGCGCCATAGCCTCGGCTGGTCGGCACGGCAATGACCGGGCAATGGACCAAGCCTCCTACCACGCTCGGCAGAACGCCGTCCATACCGGCGACGACGATCACCACCTGCGCATCAAACAGTCGATCTTTTTTCCCAAGCAGCCGATGGATACCCGCGACACCGACATCGTATAGCCGCTCGACGTGGCTTCCCATCACTTCGGCGGTCACACGGGCTTCCTCCGCTACGGGTATGTCTGCCGTTCCTGCGGTCACTACGAGTAGATGTCCATGTTGCTTCTGCCTGGGGCTGCGAATCGCCACAATGCGTGCATCAGGATAGTACTGTGCTCGCCGGTCCAGACGGCGAATGGCGCGCGCGACCGATGGGTCGGCGCGAGTTGCGAGAAACGGCCCGTGTTTCTTCATGAGTGCCCGAGCGATGGCGACGATCTGCGTCGTGGTTTTCCCTTCGCATAAAATCACCTCGGGGAAGCCCTGTCGTAACGATCGATGATGATCGAGCGAAGCAAAGCCCAGATCCTCAAACGGCAGCGACCGCAGACGTTGCAGTGCTTGTTCGACCGTCACGTGTCCGTGACGGACCTGCTGTAACAGTCGTTCGAGTCCTTCCGGATTCATGCCCATCCTTTCTCCGGTTTTGCATCCCGCTCCATCAGATCACGGACGGCTTTTCGGCAGGACTTATTGTCGTACAACACGGCGTTGATCTCTTGAATGATCGGCATATCGACCTGATAGCGGCGGGCTAAGGTGAGTGCCGCACGACTTGTCCGAATGCCTTCTGCAACAGCCTGCATCCCGGCCAATATCGTTTCCAACTTTTCTCCCTTCCCGAGCCGAACTCCGACCGAATGGTTTCGGCTCAGCGAGCCTGTACAGGTTAATACCAGGTCGCCGACCCCGGAAAGCCCATAGAACGTGCGAGGATCGGCTCCCATTGCCGCCCCCAGCCGAATGATTTCAGCCAGACCTCGTGTAATGAGTGCCGCACGGGCATTGAGCCCGAGATCCAGACCGTCGATCACACCGGTGGCCAACGCCATGACGTTCTTTAAGGCACCGCCGAGTTGAACGCCGATGATGTCCGTATCCGCATAGACCCGAAACGCAGGTGTCATCAATGCACGTTGAAACCGTCGCACCAGTTGCTCATCACTACCGGCCAGACATACGGCCGTGGGTTTACCGGCACTCAATTCTGACGCGAAACTTGGTCCAGAGAGCACCATGAGGGACCGGTGCATGGACTGCGGCAATTCGTTCTCCATGACCTGGGTCATCAGCTGGGCCGTATTTTCCTCTATGCCTTTGGTTGCACATACGAACGGCAAGGGACCAGAGATGCAGGGTGCCAACTGATGTAAGACGGATCGGGTGAGGTGCGAAGGAACGGCAAATAGAACCGCATCGCGGCTCTTTACCACCTCAACAAGTGAGGGGGTGGCCGTCAAACCTGAAGGAAGCTGAACGTCTTTGAGAAAGACCGGATTTTCGTGAGAAGTATTGATGGCGTCGACGATGTGGTGCTCATAGGCCCAGAGACGAACCTCCAGCCCCTTCTCGGCCAGATGTTTTGCCAATGCTGTGCCCCAGGCTCCGGCCCCGATCACGCCGATCTTGTTGATAGTGGTCGGCATAGCGATTCACCCTCATGGCGAAAGTATCACCCATCCATTCAGGCCGGCGGATTATATAGGAAGCTATCGAGTACCTGTCAATCAATGGGGAACCCGCCGTTCCTCTTATTACTGTCACCCACTCACGGCAAAGAGCGCCACATCTGAGCGCGCCCGGCTTGTTCAGCTTTTGTCAAGATTCCACAAATAATTTCGTGATCGCAGCTTCGAGTCATAAGATGGATGACGGGATAAAGAAAATATGCAGTTCAGAGATTTGCAGATGAAACAATGCCGCCACGTATGGGCTTACGCAACGATCGTCATCGCGACGTTGTCGCAGGTGGCACTGATGCCGGTTCTGAACGGGTCGAATGCGTACTCGGAAATGTACATTGGAGGCCAAATCGGCACCACCTTCTTTGGCGACAACAACAAACTCACTAGAGTCGATCTTACCGATCTCGGTGGTCCTCCCGGATCCACGCTCACTCCTCCGGGTTCCATGTCGGGTCGTGACTTAGCCAGTTCTCTCGTGCTGGGCGGAAAAATCGGCTACTACTTTCCGCAAGTGCCGTGGTTCGGTCTGGAGCTGGAAACTTTCTATAGCACTCCTCACATTGAGCAACAATCCACAAGAGTCAGTATTATTCCGGGATCGATCTTGAACGGGGTTGGTCCTGTGGCCGGTGGAGAGACAGTAAGTGGTTTCTCGGGTGATCATTTTCGAGTTATTACTGTCGCTCCGTTCAATCTCATGTTGCGTTATCACAAGACAAGGTTCCAACCCTATGTAGGAATCGGTCCTGCAATATTTTTGGCCCGTGTCCAAACAACGTTATCCGGATTTGAAGGGACGCAAAACTCAACCAGGGTAGGACTGAACGTCAAGTTCGGTGGTGAATACTTTTTCACACGACACATCTCCGGATTTGGAGAAATCAGATATAACTACACAACTCTCAATTTCGATGCGAACGACGCCGGCGCCTTTGGATTTAAAGCCATCTATAATCCCGTCATTTTTTCGTTCGGAGTCAATTACCACTTTTAGTGTTCCCTCTAGCATCGTCAGGCTATTTCCATGTATGTAGATGGCATACGGGGAATGTGCAAGGATGCAAGTCTGTCCTGCCTGTAGCCGGTCACAACCGGAGATCAACCGTTTCTGCATCCAGTGCGGCCGGCGGATGGGTGGCCGCACGAATAACCCATCAGACTCCAACACCAACGGCCAAGCACAGGAGCAGCTCAACATCACGGTGCTCTACGGAATGGTCGTTGTTTTGATTCTGGCCGTGCTCTTTCCTCCATGGGAAACTCCGCCGACTCAAGCACCTGAGTTCCTCGGCATGTATTTCATCCTCTCTCCTCCCGCCCCAGAAGCCGTCGTGAGCCGCATGCTCCTGACAATTGAACTTGTCACGATTGCGATTGCCGGCATGTATGGCGCGTTTCTCTTTCGGAAGAAATAGAACGTCAACCGCCCTACGCCATACGTCACGAGACGCCATATTCCACCGATTCATTCGAGATAGGGGCGAGCGGCGAGAGCTAGTCCAGCGCCAGAGCGAGGCACTTGGCGGATCCACCGGATTTCATGAATTCATCGAGCTGGACCGCGTGGGTTTCATACCCTCTTATGCGGAGCCAAGCCTGCGTGGTGGGGCATCCGGTAGGGAGAACGACGTGTTTCCCGACGCAGACCGCATTGCAGGCAAACTTCAAGGCTTCATCTTCCGGAACGGCGAGCCGCAGCTTGTCCGGAACACGTTCGGCGATCGCGGTCCGGCCATAGCTATCAAATGCTGCGGAGAAATAAAGGAGCTCGCCGCCGCTTAAGGGACAGAGACAGGTGTCAAGATGGTAGAAACGGCTGTCGACGAGCTCAAGCGGAATAATTTCTTGGTGAAAACGCTCACTGAGGACCGGGAAGATGCGAATATCAGATCGCTGTCGATATCCACCGAAGCAGTATTCCGGAAAACCGAGGAGATCCCCAGCGCCTTCAAAATGAAGGCCTGCTTCTACCGTCATCACCTCATAGCCATGTCCGCGAAACCAACTCTCAAAGTAAGCTTCTTCTCGTTGCCGTTCAGGATACCGGAAGCGACTCACAACGGCGGTTCGTCCAACCACGATCCCGGCATTGGCCGTAAATACGAGATCAGGTAAACCCGGAATGGGAGTCATCCGTTCGAGCACGACGCCAAGGTCATGCTCAAACACGTGCATCAATTCATGCCACTGTCGTATCGCCCGTCCGTGATCCACGCGATTGGTCAGGCGCATCCAGGGATTGATTTCGTACTCGATTCCGAAATAATCGGGGGGACAGACGAGGAGACGGCTCATGTGGGCCTCCCCAGACACCTGGCAAGTTCAGAGAGAAACGACGCCGCATCCATGACGAGGCCGACCGCCTGAAAGCTCCCACGGTCGGCCAGCTTGGTCGGGACCGACGGGTTCACGTCTACACAGACTGTGGGGACGGTCGCCGGCAGAAGATTGCCTGTTGCGACGGAGTGAAGGGTCGAGGCGACAAGGAGAGCCAGCCCAACGCCGGGGATCAAAGCACGCATCGCGCGTTGTGCCTGAACGGAATCCGTAATCACTCCGGGCAAGGGGCCGTCATCGCGAATCGTTCCGGACATGATTACCGGCACACCGTGCCTGACACAAGCCGCCATGATTCCTTGTTTGATTATCCCTGAGGTTACGGCCGCTTTAATGCTGCCGATCGTGCGAATCCGATTAATAGTCCTCAAATGGTGCTCATGGCCATGCGGAACTGCTCGCCCGGCTGTGAGCCCATAGCCCAGTGACGTTCCATACAGATCCGCCTCCATGTCGTGGGCGGCGAGGGCATTGCCGCAGAACAATGTGTGCACAAATCCCTGTTCGATCAACCAGGTCAGGGCCTCTCGCCCACCGGCATGAATGATCGCCGGCCCACCCGCCAATAACACTCTTGAGTCCGCCTGTCCCTGGCTGTGCCGTTCTCGCAACTGACTCATCCGAGTTGCGATGTCAGTAATGATGTGCCCATGGGGTCGCTCTGCCGATACTTGAGATTCCATGAACCCAAAGACATCTCGCTCTTGCGGACGCCGCAGTGGTATGACACGCACTCCCTCTCGACCGACGACGATCTGGTCCCCCTGCCGTACTTCGCCCATCGGCACGGCCTGGGCGACGGAGCGCGTCTCGCTGACCGCAATAGCGAGGTCCATCTCGATTTGATCCACGTCCAGCCATTGACCGTTAAGCCGGATCTGGGTGGGCAAATGAGTCGTCGCGTAGAAATTATCTGGTAACACTCCGTCGGCGGGCGCCCTATCGGTTCGGCAATCTGCCTCGCGTTCGATTGAGGCGCCGTGTGGTTGAATCTTTCTCAGAATGTCGTCTAAGAGTGCTCTCGATGTGGTTCGGATCCGAATACGCGCATGAGACGGTTCTTCCCTGGTCTTGCCGATGTGTACGTCCTCTAGGTCGAAGGTCCCACCCATCATCAGGATGAGATCGAGCACCTTGGCGAGCACGAGAGAGTCGATGATGTGTCCTTGAAGGTACACGCTTTCTTGGTAGTGGTTCATCGCGGTACTCCCGGAATGTGACTATATTTTACCACCTGCGGCGGTGGGAGAAAGAAAATGAGAGGAACTAAGAGTTCGTGAGAGATACTTTCATCAATTCCCTGAGCACGCTTGTGGCGTAGGCGCCGGGAGGTAAACTGAAAGAGAGCGTGAGGGCACCGGCGCCAAGAGACCATTCCAGTTCAGCGAGGGGGATGCGAAGCGCACGGCGCTCGCCACGGAATCCGCAAGCCTTGGCGGCGGCGACGAGGGTTTCCCTCGTCGCACCTGCTTCGGCGATGACGGCTTCTTCGATTCTACCGGGATCGCCGCTTGCCCAGGACACGCGCGAGCCGAAGAGAATTCCTGTCGGACTAATCGAAAAACAATCAGCTCGCGATTGTTCCTTCTCAGCATCCTCGACCAGGAAACAGGCGCCGTTGTCTGATTTCATGGCCCAATCACCGACGAAGACCCGATCGAGATGCTCGATCCTTCGCGCAAGTATCCGATTGAACAAGAATGATTGGTAGGAGTTGAGATACCAGATGCGTGTGGCGCGATTCATCTTCTCACGCCGACGAGCATCCTGTAGGAGCGCGGCTCCGATTTGATAATTATCGCCGGCTTTCCCTTGCCGCTGAGGGCCGAAGTAGTTGGGCACGCCGCGTGCGCACAGTTGTTGAAGGACGGCCGGTACGGTTTCGACCGCGTGATCGGCGACATGGCGGATGACTAAACGGAAGCGATTGCCGGAATGATGGCCGGTTCGTAGCCGATTGCGATGGCGCCCGAGGATCTGCACGTTGAGGATCGTGTCATCGATTGTGAGGCGAGAGATTTGTTCCGGACGGACTCCTTGCAAAGACACCATCTGAGTCGTGACGGCTCGTGAATCTTTTAATCCTGCCACGCCGATGGCCTGTGCTTTCACACCCAACATGGATGAGAGGCGACGGACCAGGTCCGGAGTGGAAAGACCACGTTTGGTGATGGTCACGTACAAATGTTCGCCTTCCCCGCAAGGGAGATAGAGCGGCCGTTCTTCAACTTGAAAGTCTTCGGGCACAGTGCGGATTTCTCCACCGATTCCAGGCAGGTCGCCGGTGAGGAAGGGATCGATTGGTTGCGTCATATGTTGTCCTTCATCGGAATGACGGCTGCCCTCAGAAATGTGTTGTCAAATCAAGCAGGAAACAGACCCATGGTATACTTTTTTCGTCCATGCGGAAACGATCAGGCAAACGACAGGTTGCGGAATGAGCAGACGACGGACGGTATCATGGCCTGATCACGTGCGATCGTTTATCGGGTATTGCTTAAGCGAGCCACTCTATCGGGCCTTCAGCCAGGTTCCCCATTGGGAATGGGGTTTGTCCGATCATGACGTTTCCACCCTCACTCACCCACATACGTTCCTTGTCGGTCGTCGTGCAGTCCATCTCACGGACCTGCACCTGGACCGATATCATCCGAGGCATGATCGTATCGTCGAATCCGTGAGGGAACTTCACCCTGATTGGATTTTCATCACCGGGGACCTGCTCAACGTACCGGAAGGTCTGCCCCATCTTTTTCGATTTCTCGAACAGCTACGCGGCATCGCACCCCTGTATATGACATTGGGCAATCACGACCATTATAGCGGAGTGCCTGTGTCACAGTTTTCTGAACTTGCCGATCGGCACAAGATCACGCTGCTGGTGAACCAACGTGTCATCGTTTCAACGGGAAATGGAGAACTCGCGATCGTCGGCGTCGATGATCCATCGCTTCATCGTGCGGATCTTCGATGTGTTCCGCCTCGCGCCGACTCTCGCTTTACGTTGCTGCTGGCCCATGCTCCCAACATCCTCGACTATGTCGAGTCACAGCATGCCATTGACTTGATCCTTTGCGGACACAGCCATGGCGGGCAGTGGAGAGTGCCGGGCATACCCACCTTCTGGCTTCCTCCTGGATGCAATGGTCGCGTGGCGGGCTGGCACGAAACCGACCGGCACAGGCTGTACGTCAATCGCGGCTTGGGCTGGTCCTTCCTCCCATTTCGTTTGAACTGCCGGCCGGAGATTGCCGTGATTGAGTGGATCCAAGAATAGGCCGAGCCCCAAGCCGCATGATCGTCACTCTCGCATCCGTTCCAATGCTTCCCGGGCTCGGCTTCTGACGGTTTGATCCCAATCCTGTTCCATAACGGTCTTCAGTCGTTCGCGCGTCTCCGTTGCTCGCAGTCGTCCCAAGCCTAAGGCTGCGCAGGAGCGCACATAGGCATGGTCATCCTCCAAGGCCTTGACCAACAGGGGCACCACCGACAGATCTTGCAACGCGCCCAGATGACTGGCGGCCATCCCTCTGATGCGATGCTGCTTATCTCCCAGGGCCCGTTGCAGGGTTATGGCGAACAGCTCTTTCAAAGCAGAAACTGTCGGCTCCAAGCCCTCCACCCGATACCCGTTCATCTCAAGCAAAGCGAACGCCGTTTCCAGCTTCTTGTCTTGAACGGTTTCTCGCTCGAACAATGTTAGGAGCCTGGCTCGTTCTTGAGACTTTGCACGGTGGCGAAGTACAGCTCTAACCGGGATGAACAGCAGGGCGGCAATCACCAGGCCGACTGCGGCCATCGGCAATGCCTGATCGATAATGTAGTCTTGTGTGTCGGCCGATAATCGTTTCCAAATCCACACTCCGGCCACGATGAGGCCGATCAGAACGACGAGCAGAGCGGGATTGATCTGCCCCTCTTCGTGACGTTGTATCTCCGTCATGGGAGGAGAATCATACGGGCGTGATTGATAAGCCGTCAACGAATCGGTGCTGCTCCACGTTCGAGATCTCTCTCCCGTCCCCATATAATTGACATGCAATTGCGGCAATGGTCATACTCTTTTGCGATCGTCGTCGAGCAGATTGGCAAGGACTATGGAGAATCACCCTCAAAACAGCGCTATACGACGCGTGATGGTGGGCACGGACCGTTCTAAAACGGCAGACCACGCTGTCCGGTGGGCGGCTGAGTTCGCCGACCGCTATGGCGCAGAGCTGTTTGTGGTGCAGGTCATCCTGCCGCAACACCCGACCATCACAGAATCAGGCGCCGCTGAGCAGACCAGGGCCGCTGCCGCCAAGGATGAGCTTGCGCATGTCGTCAGGCGGATGGCCGGAGAGCGAGGGCATGCCGTTGTCGCCATAGATTCCGATCCGGCATCGGCAATCGTCCAGGCCGCCGAGCGCGAAGCCATCGATGTCCTGGTGGTCGGTAATGCGGGCATGACGGGGCGAAAGGAGTTCTTGCTCGGCAACGTTCCGAACCGCATCAGTCACAATTCTCATTGCACCGTCATTATTGTGAATACCCTCCCGTCTGCGGGTGAGCCGATTCCTGAATCGGGACGACTGGTTCAATCCCAGGGTGAACCTCAAACTCCTGAGCCACACCTGGGGAGACGAGCCGTGTCTATCGCGACGGTGATGGCGAAGCATGGCCTCAAGGAGCTCTTCAGCCAGCCCGATCAATCGGACGGTTCGGCTCGTCGTCAGCAAGCCAAGCGCCTACGGGCGGCGCTGGAGGAACTGGGTCCGACGTTCTCGAAGCTCGGGCAAGTGCTCTCAACACGCCCGGATCTCCTTCCTGCGGAATACATCGAAGAACTCGCGATGTTGCAAAGTCACGTGCCCCCCATGCCCGAGAGCGAGGTCGTTCGGGTTGCCGAGCAAGAATTGAACGTGCCGTGGGAAGACGTGTTTGAGTCGATCGATCCTAAGCCGCTTGCGGCTGGCACGATCGCCCAGGTCCATAAGGCCACGCTCGAAACGGGCGACCGAGTCGTCGTCAAAGTTCAACGACCCACCGCCCGAGCGGACATCGAACAGGATCTTGCTCTGCTTGAAATCTTTGCGCAGAAAGTTGGGCAACGTCAGGCTCTCAAGCAGGTGGTGAATATGGAAGCGGTGTTCACACACCTCTCCACCTCGCTCCAGCGCGAACTCGACTTTCGTCAAGAGATCGACAGTATCCAGCGGATGCAGACCGTTCTCGCAGACTATGATCGATTGGCGGTTCCCTCGGTATACCGGGAGCTGTCGACCGCGCGCTTATTGGTGATGGAGGAGATTCAGGGCGTCCCGATCGGACAGGCGCCGGAAGGCCCGGAACGGATCGAAGCGGCGCGTCAACTGCTGGAAAGTTTCTACAAACAGATCGTCGTCGATGGATTTTTCCATGCCGATCCTCATCCGGGCAATCTGATGTGGTGGAAGGACCATATCGGTATTCTCGATTTTGGAATGGTCGGCGCCATCGATGCCGGGTTGCAGGAGCATCTGCTGCTCATGCTCATGGCGTTGTGGAAGGAAGATACGGCTTTTCTCACCGATGTCACGCTGATGATGACGGGGGCGATCGACCGCAGCGATCTGGATGTCCCACGTTTTCAAAGTGAAATCGGTGAAATAATGGCGAAGTACCGCAAGGCCGCTCTCGCCGAGATGCAGATCGGACCGTTGCTACAGGACATGAGCGCGAGCGCGTTTCGACACGGCGTGCCGTTGCCGGCCTCGCTCACGCTTGCAGCCAAGGCGCTGGCACAGGTCCAACTGGCGACGGCGAATCTCGACCCAACACTCGATCCGTATGACGTCGCGGGAAAGTTTTTGATGCGTGTGATGATCAAGCGCATGGGGGCCTCGCTCGATCCCAAAGCGATCGCCTATCAGTTGCAGAAGTTGAAAGTGCGAGCCGAACGAGTGGCTGAAGCAGTCGAACACCTGATCGGCGCTCGGCCTGGTCAGAAACTGGTCGTGAATTTCAAGGCCAATTCACTCGAAGACATGGTTCGACGGAACGGGGCGTCGCCTTGCACTGGGCTTTGCCGCCGCAACGAGCATCCTCTCCAGCGCGCTTACGGTCATGTCGGGAACTGTCGCAGATTGGGTGCCGGTCACGTTCGGGTTTGTCGCGGGTGTGCTGTCACTTGGGCTGGTTCTCGATCTCGTGCGGAGACGTTGAAACCAGCTCGTGCTGTCAGCACGTGTTTGGTTTCATGATCCGGGTGCGTTGCGCTTGATCGAGCGCAGCATGGCCCTCTCAAGCAGGTACGCGATCAGCGACATCCCGATCGAGATGAGTCGGTACTCTATTTGGCGGAGTATGGGCCGATGACCGGTCTTTGTCGCAGAAGAACCATCGATCATGGCAATATTATCGAGCAAAGGCGCCATCGGCTGCAAGAAGCCGTTAACCCCTCCCTTGCTTGTGAATACTCATCATGAATGATCGCGTCGCAGAATGGCTACAGGGGCTTGGTCTTGATCAATATCGAGAAGTGTTCCAGCAGAATGCCATTACGTGGGATGTCTTGCCCGAAGTGAATGACGATGATTTGATATCGTTAGGCGTTGTACTGGGCCATCGAAAAAAAATCCTGCGAGCCATCGCGCACCTGTCACAAAGCGGTGAGGGTGATCAAGCGGAACCATCCGCCAGTATCACCGCGAAAGCGGCAGAATCAGTCCTCACCGGTCGGGACCAAGCAGAACGACGGCAATTGACGATCATGTTTTGTGATCTCGTGGGGTCGACGGCGCTGGCAGGTCAGTTGGATCCTGAAGACCTCCAAACGGCCATCCGGCGTTTTCTAGATACCTGTAGCCATGCGATCAGCCGCTTCAATGGCTATATCGCCAAATACATGGGTGACGGACTGCTGGTGTACTTTGGATATCCTCATGCCCATGAGCACGATGTGGAACGAGCAGTACATGCCGGACTGGCTGTGTTGGATTTGGTAAAGTCCCTTCCCCGCGAATACCCAGCCCAACGAGGGTTTGAAATTGCAGCACGAATTGGGATCGCAACCGGGCACGTCATAGTGGGCGAAGTCATGGGACAGGAAACGGCGAAGGAGCGGTCTGTTTTCGGGGAAACTCCGAATCTGGCAGCCCGCCTGCAGGCATTGGCAGCACCCAATCAGTTGGTTGTTGACTCAACGACGAAACGCTTGGTCGGAAGCGAGTTCGAGTTTGCTGATCGAGGCGCCTGTTCTCTCAAGGGATTCAAAACCCCGGTACATACCTGGCAGGTTCTACATATCAAACCATCGGCCAGCCGGTTCGAGTCTTATCGATCAGGTCGATTAGGCAATTTCATAGGCAGGGAGCACGAAACGGCGCTTCTCTTGGGTCGCTGGCGTGAAGCCGTCGGCAGTGAGGGGCAGGTGGTGATCCTTTGCGGTGAAGCCGGCATCGGCAAGTCGCGAATTGCCCGTAGTCTGCGTGATCGACTTGCCGAAGAGCGTTACCAGACGATTCAATTTCAATGTTCGCCGTATCACACGAATACGGCACTCTATCCGGCCATCACGTATCTCCGACAGGCCGCCGGACTGACCGGTGAGGACAGTCCCTCCACGCAACTGCAGAAGCTCGACACGCTGGCGCTCAACAACGGCATCGATGACCAGACGACGGTGTCATTACTGACGGACCTGCTCTCAATCCGAACAGATGCCCGGCACCCACCGCTGAATGTGTCGTCTGAAAAACGGAAGCAAATGACCCTTGAAGCGCTCGTGCAATACTTACAAAAGCTGGCGGATCGCTCCCCGACACTCTTCATTGTGGAAGACGCTCATTGGATTGATCCGACAACGATGGACCTCTTAACAAGAGTCATTGACCGCATCCAGCCGATGCGGGTGTTATTGATCGTCACCTTTCGACCTGACTTTAAGCCGGTTTGGGCCGATTATGGCCATGTGACGTTTCTGACGCTGAGCCGGCTTCCCCGTCGGCATAGCGCCGAACTTCTCGCGTCGGTGACAGGAGGAAAAGCATTCCCGCCAGAAGTGGAGCAGGCGATTCTAGCAAAGACCGACGGAGTGCCCTTGTACCTCGAGGAGCTGGCCCAAAACCTATTGGAATCCGGACTCCTGATTGAGGAGAACAATTCTCTCAGCTTGAAGGCGCCATTAAAAGATTTGTCCATTCCCGACAGCCTGCAAGGTTTGCTCATGGAACGGATAGACCGATTGGGGCCGACCAAGGAAATTATCCAAGTCGGCGCAGCCATAGGGCGAGAATTCGGTTATGAGTTGCTACGGGGCGTGGTGGACGTCACGGAAAGTCAGTTGAAAAAAGCCCTTCATCTGTTCGTTGAATCCGGCCTCATTTTCCAAGAGGGTGACATACCGACCGCAAAATTTCAGTTTAAGCATATGCTCTTGCAGGAGGCTGCCTACAGCACATTGCCCAAGAAGTCTCGTCGAGCCCTCCACGCCCGCATCGCCAAAATCCTAGAGAGCAGGTTCACGGAGCGCGTCAAGGTGGAACCGGAACTCTTGGCGTATCATTATGAACAGGCAGGATTGATCGGCCGAGCCGTGGATTATTGGCATCTTGCGGCCAGGAGAGACGTGGAACGCTCGGCCAATATCGAAGCGCTGAACCATTTCAATAGCGCATTGACGTTGCTGAAAGATTTGCCTGCGGGCACAGAGCGTGATGCCTTAGAGTTGGATCTCCTCATCGCGCGAGGGGCCCCCATGGTGACCGTGAAAGGCTATGCCTCGCAGGAAAGCGAGCGTAATTATCTTAGGGCAAGGGAGCTTTCTCAGGACAGCGGCTCTGAGCATCACTTTCTCTCAGTGTGGGGGTTGTGGGTCTTTCATCTTGTCAGAGGGCCTCTCGCAACTGCATGCGACCTGGCCGAAGAACTCTTGTCCCTGGCGAAGCGCGAGCAAAACCCTGACTTGCTGATTCGAGCTTACGAGAGTGTCGGCTCAACCTATTCCTTTCTTGGTCGATTTGACGAGGCCAAAACCCATCTGCTTGCTGCAAAGGCGCTGTACGATCCTGATAGACATTGCTTACAGACCTTGCCCTATGCTCAAGATCCCGGCATAACAGCCAGAATCCTGCTTGCCAGAACATTATGGATCTTGGGCGAGGTCGATCAGGTCGAAACGCTGTGTCAGGAAGCCATCGCCATGGCCAGGACGTTGGGACACCCCTTTACGTTGGCGTTCACCTTGACGACTGTAGCTTGGACCTATTCCACGCTTCGAGACACAGACAGCACATTACACCTCACAGAAGAAGCTATAGCGCTGTCGACAAAATATTCATTTGAAGTGCCGTTAGCGTGGGCAACATCCTTTCAAGGATGGGCTATGGCCGAAAAGGGACAAGAGGAGGGGATCGGGAGGTTGGTGAACGGCCTCTCCGCTACACGCGCCGCCAGAGCGAGTCTCAATAATACCTATACCTTGGCGTTACTGGCAGACATTTATTTGAGGAAGACGCAGATTGAGGAAGGCTTGAATGTCATCAAGGAAGCCCAAGAACTTGCGATGACTCAAGGAGAACGGTGCTGGCAAGCAGAACTGTTTCGGCTGAAAGGCGAATTGCTGCTCGCGCAATCCGATCAATCGATCTCTTCGGCGGAACAGTGTTTCACTGAAGCCATGAAGATTGCGCGGGATCAGCATGCGAAAATGCTGGAGCTTCGAGCCGCGACGACCATGGCAAGACTATTGTGGAAACGGAATAGATCGGATACGGCCAGGAGGCTCTTGAACGCAACCCTTTCCCAGTTTGGCGCACAAGATGCCAACCCTGACTGCATTGAAGCTCAAAGAATGCTTGATCAACTGAACGTTGCTGTTTAACCATATCTAATTCAATTCATGCGTCTGACTATTCTTGGCTCCGGTACCAATGTGCATCCCACGAGAGCAGCGGCTGGCTACCTTGTGCAAACTGATCAGCACCTTCTCCTAGATTTCGGCCCCCGCACCTTGATGAATTTGATCAAAACCGGGGTGAATAGACATCGGATCACGCACATTCTCATCTCCCATTTTCACGCGGACCATTTTTCCGATTTCATTACCTTTTTCTTCGACGCCATGATCTTTGCCAAATATGAAGGCGGGAAACGACCGCCCCTCACCGTGATCGGCCCGCCGGGCACACGACGGCTTCTCAAGAGTCTGTTTGCCACGCTCCCAGGATTCAGCCGCGCGCCGTTCGGTGTGACGTTGAAGGAAGTCGATGACCGGTCATTTTGGATCGGGAAGACGAAGATCATTCCACGACGAGTCGTCCACAGCCCCCGTCTGCACTGTTTGGGATACAGGCTTGAATATGACGGGAAGGCCCTGGCTTATTCGGGAGACTCGCAATATTGCCGCAATCTCGTGCGTCTCTGCGAAGATGCCGATCTTGCCGTTTTGGATTGTTCTTTCCCTGCTAATCGACCGGGTCCTGTTCATCTGCATGCCGGACAATGCGGCCAGGTTGCTCGGGAGGCTGCCGTCGGCCGGCTCGTGCTGTCGCATTTCTATCCGATTGCGGATCGGTACGATGTCGAAGCCCAAGCGGGGGAGCAGTATGGTGGAAAGATTTGGAAGGGGAAAGATCTGCTAACGGTCCGTATCTAGCCTAAAGACCTTCTTCGCGAGGAGCGCCGCCGAGGATCTCGATGAATTTGGTCAGGCGGACAGTTTTTTCCATGTCCCCCGATTTTGAGTAGATGGCCAAAAGATTCTTGACCATGCGAGACAGAATCGCTCGAACCGGACTTTGTTGGAGGAATTTATCGTCGAACCCGTATCCGGCCTCGGTCAGAAAGCGGGCGCAGTTTTTCTCCGTCAGCAAGGCTCCGCCGTTGAAACAGTCGATGAAGATCTTGTACCGGTCGGAGTCGTACTTCACCAGGAAATGGCCCGGCATGCCGATACCGAACAACGGGAGTGCCAAACGCTGCCCGATCAAGAGATACACTGCCGAGAGACTGATGGGAATGCCGACTCGCCGATCTATGACGCAGTTGAGATAGCTGTTCTCAATCTCATAGTAGTTTTTGGTGTTTCCCTTGAACCCTTGTTCGGTAAAGAGGTATCGGTTGAGTGCATTGACGGCCTCTTCCCCTGACGCTCGATAGCCGATACGTGCCCGAACTTCGCCGGCCATCGTATCGAGCTGTTCACCATAGCGAGCGACATCCAGCGCGGGGTAGGCATAGCGCGCGATCAGGAAGGCACCGGTTTCCAGACTCATGGCTTCGTCCGAGAGGGTTACCAGGCTTGCCAGTTCATCTTCCAGCTTGCTTCCTCGGATTTCTTCGAGCACGGAAGCGATCCGATCGGCCATCTCCGGTTGCTCAATTTCCGCTTCCTGGAGAAGAGGAACAGCCGAGGGACCGATATCGATGAGTCTTCCGCTGATGGTACGAACAATCCGGTCGTCCTCATCGGAAAGGAGGCGAATAAGCGCGCGAATTTGATTTTCAGGGATCATCCCTACGACTCTCTGTCCTTCACAGGCTAAGGTATGGCGGTATTACGGACATGATCCGATGGATTCCGTCGTCAGTCAAGCTGATCCATGGGTCATAGTGAGGTTACCCCATTGCACGGCGGAAGGCCTTGGCTCCGCCGTACAGACACAGGGCATCGAACACGAGCATGACCAAGATCACCATGCCGACGTGCGGCAAGGCTTCAGTCCAGCCGGACAGAATTAATGGTCGCACGGCATCGATCGCCCAGGTCATCGGGTTGAATTGCGCCAGAAAACTCATCCAGCCCGGCATCGCCGTCAACGGAACCAGCGCAGAGCTGAGGAAGATCATCGGCAGCGAAAGAAATCCCAATACGGAAAAGAAATCGCCGTGACTTTTCACGGAGAATGCCATCGCCATGGAAATGGCCGTCAGGCCGACGCCGAACATCATGCCGATCAGCAAGATCGTCGCCACACCGAGAATACCCGTCGCGGGATGAACGCCGAACAGGTACGACACGCCGAGAATCACAAGGACCTGCATCGACGTGATCGCCATGACGAAGATAAAGCGGCTCAGGATAACCGAGGTCCGATGAATCGGCGTGGACATCAACCGTTCGAGGAACCCGTTTTCTTTATCAAACAGCAGATCGACCCCGCCGGCCAAGCCGTTGTTCAGGACCGTCATGATGACGACACCGGCCGCGAGGAAGCTGATGTAGTTGGGCGCCTGCATGACCTGGGTGTCGGCGGCCCGCTGAAACAGGTTTCCGAAGAAGATGAGCCAGAACAGCATCGGCTGCACCAAGGTGAACAGCATGCTGAATTTTTCCCGGCTCAACCGCCGAACCCATCGCATCGTCAATGCGCTGATCTCTTGCCAATAGTGCGCCACGTGACTCCTTTATGCCGACTCGATGTCGGGAGGCGATTCGGTGATGGCTCTCCCTGTATGCGCGATAAACACATCGTCTAAGCGCGGACGGTTGTATTGAATAAACTCGATGTCGCAACCCAATCGATTGGCCGATTCGAGAATGGCGGGCAAGGCCTTTTCTGGCGATTCGACTCTGATATCCAAGCCTTTGGCGGTCGCCCTCACGGTCTTGATTGCCGGACGATCTTTCACGTCCGCCTCAAGTACCGGAATTCGGCTGGTTTCTTTCAGGGTAAGAGACACGATGTCCCCACCAAGCGCGATTTTGAGCTCCACCGGTGAGCCCAAGGTCTTGATCTTGCCGCCGTCGATAATGGCGAGTCGATCGCAGAGTTGATCGGCTTCATCCAGATAATTCGTCGTCATCACGACCGTCATGCCTCGGGCTTTGAGCATCCGGACGTACTCCCAAATCCGGAGGCGACTTTGCACGTCGAGACCGAGCGTGGGCTCGTCGAGAAACAAGATTTTAGGGTCAGGCAGTAATCCACAGGCAATGTCGAGTTTGCGCTTCATGCCACCGGAATAGGTCTTGGCAGGCCGGTCCGCATGGGCCTCCAGGTCGACCAGTTTGAGCAGCTCGCCGATCCGCTTCGCCGCGTCGTCTTTCGTCAGATGGTAAAGCGCGCCGAGGAGTTGCAGGTGTTCCCGTCCCGTCAGAAACCGGTCGATCGCCCGTTCTTGGGGCACGTAGCCGATCACGGTCCGGACCTGATCCGCCTCGCGCACCGTGTCATAGCCCATGACGGTTGCCGTGCCCGATGTCGGGTGCAGCAGCGTGATGAGCGTGCGAAGCGTGGTGCTCTTCCCGGCGCCGTTCGGCCCCAATAGACCAAAAATTTCCCCCGCGTAGATCTGGAACGAAAGGTCATCGACAGCCCTATGGTTGTCATACGTTTTGCACAGACGGTTGACGTTGATGGCGATAGTCCGATCCATGATTTATTCCAAGCCCTTTGTGCCGTGATGTTCATACAGCATGAATTGAACCAGATCGTTCAATCGACGAGCCCGCTGGTGGAGTCCGTCCGCTTCCAGCAGGAATTGTTTTTCCAAGGGGGTACAGTCCAGGTAGGTGGAGAGCGTATTGACTAAGACTTCGTCACTGACTTCTTCGCGAAAAAACCCTTGCCACGCCGCACTATCCTCTCTCGCTTGGAGGTATCGCCCGAGCACGTCGATCAATGCGCGCCGAACGCCGTTCGTCAGCCCCTCGTCGTGGCGCATGGGCGTGACGCGAATCGTCGCTTCGCGGTAGGGTTTATCGAAGTGTTCTTCGGAAATCTCGCACCGGTCGAGCCCTTGCAGCAAGATGTTGGAGCGCCCGTCCGGCAGGGGTTGGACACTCACAATCCGTCCGATACAGAGCGCAGGATAGATCGCCGGATTCCCATAGTAGTCCGGCTCCCATCCTTCCTTCAGGAGCGCCATGGCTATACATTGACTGCCCATGGTCACGTCGGCGACCATCCGGCGATAGCGTGGCTCAAAAATGTGGAGCGGCAGGTACGTCTTGGGGAAAAAGACGACGTTGGGCAATGGAAATACCGGAAGGCGGCTGGGGATCGGAAAAGGTTCGACATGGTTGGACGGACTCCGGTCGGACGGCCCCCGTTCACGATCAGTCTGCATGACTCACGATAGCTGAGACGTGTGAAAATTGTCAACGCCGCGCGGCAGCCGCCGAGCGACGGCTAAATGACAAACACCGCTCTCAGACGAGCGATTTGTTGCTCGCGAGCGCACATGATATAAACAGCGCACGATATTTAGCGCTGGTTCAATGCACTGGTTGACCCCAGGAGGGGTGGATGATGCACGTCGTTCAGCGAGTAATCGTCATCGTGGCTTTCCTGGTTTTTGACCTTAGCGTGGTGTCCGGAGCCGGCTCACCACCGGTCCCGTTTCAGTTCGCGACCGCCGGGTATCGGTACAATTTCCCACGAGACCATGGATCTCACCCGACCTATCGAACCGAGTGGTGGTACTACACAGGCCATCTGCATTCACAAAGCGGTCGGTCATTCGGTTTTGAATTGACGTTTTTTCGTCGGGGGGTGCCGCCCGACGAAATTAAGACGCTCCCGTCAAAATGGTCGGTGAAGGATCTGTATCTGGCTCATTTCGCCGTGACCGACATCACCGGGAAGCGATTTCATTTCTCAGAAAAATTCAGCCGTGAAGGCTTAGGGAAGGCCGGGGCCGACGAGTCTCGGCTCCGAGTCTGGATCGACGATTGGCGGGCCGAGGCTTCAACGGATTCGACCGGCTCTCACGCTTTGGTAGCCCACGACGAGACGCATGCCCTCGCCCTGACACTCCAACCAGCCAAGCCCCTTGCCACTCACGGCGCGGCCGGCATCAGTCGAAAGGGGAAAGATGTGGGGCAAGCCTCTCACTACTATTCGTTCACGAGGCTTGCGACGAGCGGAAAGCTCACGATCGATGGTGAGTCATTCGATGTGACCGGCACCAGCTGGATGGACCATGAATTCGGCTCGGCCGAACTGGGGGCGGATCAAGTCGGTTGGGACTGGTTCAGCATCCAGTTGGAGGACGACACCGAGCTCATGCTGTACCGGATGCGTCGGAAAGATGGATCGTCCGATCTTGCGTCGAGTGGGACTGCCGTGTCCCCGGATGGACGCACTCGACACCTCGAGGTGACGGACTTTCAAATCGAATCGACCGGAACCTGGACCAGCGCCGAAAGTAAGGCGACGTATCCCAGCCGATGGCGGCTGAAGCTCCCGTCGCTCGATCTTGCGCTGGACGTCACTCCGCTGCTCGCGGGTCAGGAATTACGCACCTCGCGCAGCACCAAGGTCTCCTATTGGGAAGGGGCAGTGGCCGTGACCGGGACCAGACAAGGCAAGCCTATCAAAGGCCAAGGCTACGTCGAGCTGACCGGCTATGCCGAGCGGCTCAAGATGTAGAAGTAAGGCAGCATCGTCTGGTTATAAGACACCCGTGATAAGACCAACCCCCACCACAATCACTAAAGCCGAAACCACCAGCTGGACCGACCGAAGCGTGATCTTATGGAGCACCTTCGCTCCGACGTAGGCTCCCATCAAAGGCAGAAACGCTCGCAGCAATGACCAAGGGCCACTCAATGGCCTCACGGGAGACCGAGACGCCTACCCCGTAGACAAGCATGCGGGAAACATCGACCATGACAGCCGGCACGATCCCTGTGGCGACAAACGCTTCTTTCTCCAGGCCCGCCTTGATCAGGAACATGCTGCGAACGGCGCCTTGATGCCCCGACAGTCCGCCGAAGAACCCACTGACGACACCGCCGAGCGCAAGCCATTTGCGATCGAGCGCAGCTTTGGAGAAGGATGGAGAGAGCTCCAGGGCGGCGAAGGACATGATGAGGATGCCGAAATGGAATGAGGTGTGGCTGGGAGTCGCGGCCGACTCATCGCCTGTCGAACGTCTGGGCGATGAACCAAAACCAAGAATGTCCTACTACGTCAATGCGCATGCCTGACCCCAAGCTGCCCAGCATGTTCGTCCTTATGCAGCAGCAAAATGTCTCACGCCGGTGGTTGCTTGGGAAGCAGGGATCGATCATCAGTTTCCCGCCCCGGCTCTCAGCGGTGGCTATTGTTCAGCGTTGGGATGGTGGGCGCTATTGGGTTGTTGGGGTTAAACTCAATGCGACGGTTATACGTACCGTTTATTGCAGCGACTTGGTTTTTGAACGCATCCTCGCTAAGACCGTTGAAGAAGAGGTAATTGATGCGATTCAAATTGGCGGGGGGAGTGGCTAACGTACGCACGGGCTCGTCTTTGAAGGCGGCGAGGTCAAAGCCCAGATCAAGGGGGATATTCATGTTGGCATCTTTGTATGATTTACACTCCTCAGGGTAATGCTTCCGGTAGGCTTGCTGCACACGATTATCCATCATCTCCCAACCTCTATCTCCTGGTGTGTTGGGATTAGGAAGCGCTGGATTGTCGAAGGCTTTCTGGATATCACGGGCTGCGGCGGCCTTTGTTGCTGAGTCCTTGCCTTTCACCCGTCTGAATCCGTCGAAATCAAAGAAAATCACCTGATACCCCGTGGGCGACTCCGCACTGCGAACAATATCCAGGTTTGCCAACTTATGGTCGGTCCAGACAATGCCGTTATCGTTTAGGGTGCGGATGGCGAGATTGATGGTCAGCTCCTCAAGGTCGGTAAGCGGCGAGGAACCTGAAGCAGAAGTCTCCTGTGCTTTCTTGCGTAGCTTTGCGCGGTCCTGGGCATTAGTGACTGTGATTGGCTTACGGTCTTGGTCAGCAAGTATAAGCGTACTCTTGGAGTTGTCCTCGAGTACATATACCACGGAAGCAATATTCTCTTCGCGATTGAACACAAAACGGTATTCTGTATTATCCTGCGAGGCGGTGACGACCTCTTGCCTTTCCAATTTGGCAACGCGAAAGAGGGGAGATGGAGGCGGCGTGACTTTGAGATCCGTGAGGATCTTGCGGCCAAAGTTCTGGTCGGTTATGGTCGCGGCTGCTTGTCTTGGATCCCCCTGCCAATCCAGGCTGATAAGCTTCTTAACGAATTGGGAATTACTGCTTTCGTGAACTCTGGAATTAGCACCCCCACCAATGAACTTTCCGACTGGCTGCCTATTAAGCGAGCCATTCTCCGCGAGATACGCTACGCTCTTGCCATTCCCATCTTGTGAAAACCACACAGTTCCCCTGTACCTAATCGTTGGTTCAGTAAGCGGATTGAAGACGGTTGCGGGGACTTGACTCGGTGTCGCATTCAGTTGTTGAACAGGGTTTGGGGTTCCAGCTGCTGGATTTGCCTTTGGAGTAGGCTGGGCTACCCGATTAGCATCGGGGTCTATACCCGCATTATCATCGAGGTCTATACCCGTCGCATTCTGAGTCTGTGGGACAGCGGGCGCCGGCCAATCTGGCCGCTTTTTCGGCGTTGCCGGCTGATTGGCATCACCCAACCTTTGGGGCGGCAGCTCCCCATGATTGCGCCGCCCGAGTTGAGCCGCAGGAGCGTTTTGGTTTTCAGCTGCTGGACTTGCGGTTGGATTAGACTCGGCTGCCCGATCCTGCTGATTCCGATTCTGTAGGACAGGGGGCGCCGGCCGACGTGGCACTGCCTGCTGTTGATTGGCATCACCGAGCACTAGAGGCTGACCATTTCCCAGTCGCTGTTTGAGCCCCAGTTGCTGGTCGAGCCCCAGTTGCTGGTCGAGCCCCAGTTGCTGTTGCAGCTGCCGCACCTTCCCCTGATTCAGCGGATTAGATTGCCCCGCAGGAACGTTTGTATTTCCACCTACGGGGCCTCGGTTTGGAACAGGAGGGGCTGCCTGATTATTCCGAGTGTCTACATCAACCTGATTCGGACTCGGCGGGACAGCGGCCCCCCCTTGATTAGGCAACCCGGGAGCGCGCCGATTACGGCTTAGATTTCCAGCTGCTGGATTTGCGTTTGGAGCACGCTCGGCTGCCGGATTATTCTGTTGGTTAAACTGGTCCAGATCGATCCCGCGACCCTGTGCAGGTCTTGCCTGTTCCCTAGCACCTTGTGATCTTTGCTGCCCCTGGCCGCCGTTGTTGTTATTGCCCCGGCGCTGTTCTCGCTGCCAGGGGGTGGGGCCGTCGCCGCTACCGGCATAGACGGCATTCGCCAGCAGTGCGAACAGCAGCGCCAGGGCCACATTGCGAAGCGTGATGCATTTCATGGCGCGAATCTCCCCATTTTTTCCATGAACGGCTTCAGGTCGTCGATCTCGACCCAGAGCCAGAGCCTGAAGGTTACATCCTGAGTAGCGCCGACGGGCTTATATAAGGCTTTCTTAATGATGTCCCGGTCCTTAAAGGACTTATCAAAGTCCCAGAGATCCGGCCTAAAGACGTACGTGAAGCCGGCCTTGAAATCATTCCAGCCCTTATTTTTCGTGTTTTTCGTGGTGCTGGGGAGGATTTTCACCATATGGAGTTGGACGGCCACGTCAAAGTTTATCTGCTGTCTGGAACTGAGTCCCCAGTCGACGGGTATACGGGTCTTCAGCACCGTCCGCGTCTCAAGCCCTCTCAGGGCCTGGGCAATCTTCGGAATCTTCCGCAGACTCTGGGTTGCCTCATCGTAGAGATCGACGGGCGTTGTATAGGTGCAATTCTCGGTGGTCTTGGGTTTATCGGCGAGGCCGCAACCATGCCATAAGTATTGCACGGAGCCGAACGCTTCGTCCTCTGCGGGGCCGCGTCCGCCGCTCACCTCGTATTCCCGTGACTGAAAGTTGAAGTTGGATCCCTTGGACTCGGACATATCGGCGCCCACGATCTCATCCACCGAGACATTGATTCCTTTGCTCATGTCCGAGCTTGACCCGGCGCTGACCTCCCTGTTCTCCGTCGTGGGGTACATCAGCACTTCCTTGGCTTCCAACGGCATGATGTTCATCCGCACCTCCCCGATGTAAAAGTTGCCATCGGTGGCGTGGTCGGTGCTGGGGGTGCTGGATTTGGAGCCGTACCGCAGGTCGATTCTGGTTTCCTTGTCCGTGTCGATGGCGATGTAGAGTTCCCCACCCTGGACCCAGGCCGCGATTTCAGGGTTGATATACAAGTCCATTGTCTGGTTTTTGCTGGGGTCCTGGGATGTATGAAGATCCGCGGTCAGCTTAGATGTTTTGCCAGTTGGCAAAAATTTGTACTTGATCGCCTTATAGCCTTCCTTCGTCTCGAAAACGGGCCCAACGCCCAGGTGAACACCCAGACTCTCTCCACCGAAGGGATGCGTGAGCTCCGGTTCGGCAGCGAGAGCGCGGCGTTTCGCGTCGCGCTCTTCGGCCGCCTTCTTCGCTTGCCTAGCCGCCTCGGCGCTTGCCTTGCGTTCTTTTTCTAAGGCATCCAAGGTCTTGGCCCATTGTTCCAATGCCGGCGCCAAACTCAGCAGTTCCCGGTAGCTCTTGACATCAAACAGAACGAAGGCATCGCCCGCGGAATAGGCCGTCGTGTCGGCCATGTCAAACGCACGTTGTTTCTTCTCCGCGTCCGAAAGATCCGAGCCGGCTATGCTAGGAGGAATGTCTATGCCGTACGTTTTCGCGCTGGCCACAACCGATCCTTCTCGCACCCCGATGCGCAAGCTCGGGATTGCGGCATTCATGATGCTGTAAAAATATTGGCCCTTTTTGATGAGCCATTCGCCGGTGGGCAAGGTTTCGCCTTCCGGGCCGCAACGGATCGGGGCGTGTTCCGTGGCAGTGGGATCAAGGTAGAGGTAGCTGTCCAGGTAATAGCCGTTTTGTAGACGATACGTATCTTTTTTGCCCGGTACGCTTTTGAACATGAAGGCGGCGGTCGTCTTCGCCACGTTGTCAGGAGACGAAGATACCTCACTGACCAACCCGTTCTCGCCGACATTCAAAAACGTCGTCTTGTTGGTGGTGATGGCCCGTGCCTCAGGCGGCGTGCCTTCGTACCAGGCAACCAGTGCTCCACGTGGGGGCGCTTTCTGGACAGTAGGTGTGGATCGGGGAGGCAGCGGTTTCGGTTCATCGGACGGCTTGGTAAAGGTCGGCGCCGGCATGGGCAGCGGTAATAGACTGCCGGTGGCGCCGGTGGTGTCTTGCTGCGGTTTAGGGGCTGCGGGGACCCCGGCGGCATCCAGCACGCCTTGATCGAGAACGACCCGCTGTTTTGCATTGTCGTTGGCGGTGTATTGGCCGATGATGTCGCCCGTCAGTACCCTGAAATACCACGTACTGTTCGGCGTCACCGGTTGCGTCTTGATAACGCCGGTCTCGATCGTCGCGTGCTTCGTGTAGTCGGTCTTCCCCTTGGCGATGAAGAGGACATCCACGGGATACCCAGTGGAATTCTCTATCAATAACTCCTTTTGCTCACCTGCCCCCAATAAAACGGGAAGCACCATCAGCGCACAGACGAGTATCATTCTATTCATAAATAGGCTCCGCATAGGTTTTAAGAGAGGTTGATTTTCTTACTGGAACCACCACTGTCTGGCTCAAATGCGCTGTTTGACTGTCACGAGCACTCCGTTCGATTTTGACCGTAGCGGATCAACACCTATGGAGCCTGTCATGCTTCTTGACTTGGTATTGTCCGTCGCTTTGTCGCAGTGTCGATGAAAGCATTGTACATAAGTATTCCTATCAGGCCTGGCTCTCTTCGTGTTAGAGCCAATTAGATCTATTGAATTGGCGAGCAAAGTGGAAGTAGGGCGGGATCTTGAATTGTGCATGAGACATCAGCCGGTGGCAGGCCTAGGTATGGACTTTTTACTCGCGGCGCGCGGCGTCTGACGTATTCTGCTGGAGCGCTTCGCGCGGAGGGGCATCGACGACGATGAGCTCGGCAACCAGGGTTTCCGGAGCAATGTCCGGCTCGTGGGGCCATGTCAAAGCGCCCAAGACGATGCTGACCTGACTGAAATAATCTGGCTGCGCAATTCACGAAACACACCGTGGCCGAGATACGGTGTGACATCGAAGATGCCCCGCCGACCATCGGCTATTTCAACGTATAGGCGGTAGTCTGAAAGCGGCGTGACATGCTGTACATCCCAATACATGGCTGCGATCCTAAGATGACTGCGGAGGCAGTATATGCCGCGACACTTTCCTCGCAATAGAACGATGGAAGTCGCCCTAAGTGTAGTCAGGCTAGCCCGTCGTTTTGAATCCCCTCCGGCCACTCCGATGAGGTCCCGCACCACGATGAAGGTGTTTCGCACAACCATTAGCCTCAGCCTGCTTGCGCGCTCTCTGTTCTCCCTCGGTTGCCAAAAGGAGAGCGAGTCGATCGTGTCGATCGCGCTCCATCCGACGAACGCGAATATCCTCTACGTCGCTACGAACGACGCCGTCTACAAATCGCGCGACGGCGGGGGGACCTGGGAACGATTCCCGAGTTTCAGCGCGCGCCGGGTCACCACGCTCGCGATCGACCCTCTTCTGCCGGCCACGATCTATGCCGGTACGAGAAGGAGAAGTGGTGGAACGGCCGATTGATCCCAATTTGGGATCGTGCTAGAGTGGTCCGTGCGCATCATTGCCAAGCGGACGCTACGGAACTTCTGGAAGCGATACCCAAAGTCCAAGGGTCCTTTGGACGCCTGGCACCAGGAGGCCGCCCATGCCGATTGGGCATCCCCATCGGCCGTCAAGCCGCATTTCCGTTCAGCCAGCGTTCTACAGGGTAATCGCATTGTCTTCAACGTGGCAGGGAATCAGTACCGGCTCGTCGTGAAGATCAATTACCCGTATCGAGTGGTGTATATCCGATTCATCGGCACACACGCTGAGTATGACGCAATCGATGTGACGACCATCTCGAAGGCGAAGAGGTGACATGACCATTGCTCCGATCAAAACAGCCCGAGACTATGACCGGGCATTAGGTCGTATTGAACAATTGATGGAGGCGAAGCCAGGTACGAAGGCCGGTGATGAGCTGGACGTACTCACGACGCTTGTCGAGGCGTACGAAGCGAAGCATCATGCGATTTATCCTCCAGACCCGATCGAGGCGATCCAATTCCGGATGGACCAACTCGGCTTGACGCGGAAAGATTTAGAGGCAGTGCTGGGTGGGAGAGGACGCGTGTCGGAAATCCTGACGAAGAAGCGAAATCTCTCTCTCGAAATGATTCGTCGACTTCACCGCAAGTTGCACATCCCTTTGGAAAGCCTCATCGGTACCGCGGCCTAGCAATTACCTTCACCTCGCCGGCATTCGCGTTTCGTCCTCCTGCTTGACTCATCTCCAATCCCTATGTTTAGGTCTGCGGCCACTATGCCCCTTCTTCACCACTTTCGGGTGCTCTTCTTCGGCCTTCTGCTCATCGCGCTAAGTTCGGTTGGTTGCCAGAGAGAAAGCGAGTCGGTCGTGTCGATCGCACTCCATCCAACGAATGCGAACATCCTTTATGTCGCCACGAACGACGCGGTCTATAAATCGCGTGATGGAGGAGGGACATGGGAGAAATTTCCGAGCTTCAGCGCCCGCAGGGTGACGACGCTGGCGATCGATCCGCTCCTTCCTGCGACGATTTATGCCGGGACCATGGGGGATGCGGTCTATAAGAGCTCGGACGGCGGCCAACATTGGCTGCCGCATAACGTCGGGTTGAAAGAACACGTGTCCTTTGTGAATCAGTTCGTGTTTCATCCCGCACTAAGCGAGAAGATGTATATCGCGACGACCGTGGGGGCGTTCTATACGAACGACGCGGGCCGTGAGTGGGAAGAACGGATGAACGGGATGAAGGAAGTCCACATTGTGACGTCCCTTGCCATCAATCCGAAAGATCCCACCATTTTGTACGGTGGCACGACCGGCGGGATGTATCGTTCTGATGACAGCGCGATGTCGTGGAAAAGGATCAACAACGGGCTGATTCCGGAGAGCGAGCTGATGGCGTCGATGGCGCTGGGTGTCAATGCCATTGAAATCGACCGAGCGAACCCTGACGTCGTGTATGCTGGGACGACGAAAGGCCTCTTTCGCACCATGAATAAGGGAGAGCAGTGGGAGCGGATCGGTCAATCCGTCTCCGACCCCTTTATCAGCAGCATTCTGCTTCACCCCACGGAACCGCCACCGTTCTATGTGGGTGGCCCGAAAGGGGTCTGGAAAAGTTTCGACGGCGGGAAGTCCTGGCAGGCGATCAATCAAGGCATGGCAACGCTCAATATTCGCGCCCTGGCCATGAATCCCAAGAATCCGCAGCTGCTTTACGCCGGGACAAACGGCAGCGGCCTGTATCGTTCCACCGATGCCGGTGCAACTTGGGTCCCGGTTCCCCTGAAGGCTGCAACACCGGTGGCAAGTACAGGTTGAGGCCAAGGGTGAACGATTAATCGCGTTCCTTTAACCTCAACCTTAGCCTCGACCTTCTCAATATCCCGTCTTTGCTCCTGCGCTTCCATGCTGATAACGGCCGCTGTACGAAATCATGCGGTCCGAGAGCGCCTTCCACTCATCGGCGGTCATCAGATCCTTCATCTTGAACCGGAGGCTCAACACTTTGGCCGAACTCTGCGTCCGTTGAATAGTCGCCTCGTTGAGGATTTTTGAAAACTCATCGGGGGCCGCGGTATAGCTGGCGTTCAGGGTATAGAGGTCCCGGTGATAGGCGCGTTCCTGTTCACGGCTTGCCTTGAGTTCCGTGATGATCTCGCCGACGAGCCCATTGACCTGTTTCGCCTTGTCGGGGTCTTTCACCGTCCGATTGATCAGCCCTTCCATATCTTGCTGGCCCTTCTGCCAGTAAGCCTCGCTCTTGGCACCACTCATCATGCCGTGGTGATGGTGAGAGGATGAGCAGCCGATTAAAATGGTAACCGCGAATGCGCCAAGCAACCCGCTTACGATCCGTTTCATGTGTTTCCTCCCCTAAAAGAGTTGTTCCATCCCTTGTTCATACCGTATCATTGTCCGAAATACCATGCCCGACGCTGAACTGACTCTCTCAGATCAACTTCAATTCCTTAAAGATGAATTCCGCCGGCACCTCGAAACATTCTATGCCCGGCTCAAGCTGGCCCCGCCATACGAAAGCGTGGAAAAAGCCATTCGGACTCTGACGACTATCATGCACGCACTGCCGCAAGAAGAACAAGTTCGAATCGTCTCCGATCCGACCTTACGATGGCAGCAATTCCGATCGGCCTTTGATGCATCCGGCCTCGCAAACAAACATCACGGCATCATTGCCGGCCTCGCTCGTAACCGATCGGCCCTGAATTTACCCGCCGAATACGATCACTTCTTGAGTTTATTTACTCCGCAAGAACAAACATAACGGGTCAGGTTAGGGAAAGGAAGAGACGGGAAGCGCAACGGCCTCCCGCAATTCGCCGTAGACTTTCATGAGCCGGCTGTCTTCAAGCCGATACGCGAGGGCCACCGTGACGAGTCCGAAGGCCAGCACAAGGGCGGCAAGGGCAATGACCGCCACGCCTGTAAGGGTTCCTCCCAGTGAAGCGAATCCTCCATCCATAGCATACTGAACTGCGAAGGTCAGAGACCCGATCAAGACGAGCGCAAACCACAGGAGCGTCATGAGCGCCGATGACCACGGCATACGCTTCACACACAGCGTGTTCAACGATTGGTCCTGTGACGAAAGATGAATCAACCCTTTTACCGGCCAGGCGGTCCGGAATCGCCTGGAGAACAATCGATACTGCGGGCGGATCGCAATCTGAGAGAGTTCCGGATAAAACCAAGCCACCCCGTGCGGAAGCATCAGTACGCCCTCGGCGGTGAACCGCTCGCCCAGGGTTGTGAGCAACGTTCCGGTCCACTGATCCTGGTTTTTGGCGACACGGCAACCGTACCGGATGGCGTCCGGAGTCAGCCGAATAAAATAGAGCCAATCACCGACGATCAGCCCGATAAATAAGATTCCTGCGAAGAAGCCGGCCAGCATCATCACCGTAGCTATCACATAGGAACGAGGCATGAATCAAGAAGACAAGACATGAAATCACGGACCTGCTCGTGCGACGTTAGGCAGGTATTTCTGTTTCAGACCCTCCAAGAATCTGTTGACTCATGAAGACGAGATTGGCTACAGTACGCCGGTCTACGTTCTGGGCGGGCCTTGCACCACGTGAATTTCCCGCCTCAATTTTTCCCCGCGTTGCCATGGCGGTCTGGCGCCTCTGATGAAAGTGAACGCAGAGGCTGGATTGTGTTGAGGTTTGGAGGAGAGCATGGATCCCAATAAGATTGAGCGTGTGTACACCTCTTACGCGGGGTTCTACGATAAGGTTTTTGGGAAAGTCTTTCATGAAGGACGTGAATCGGCCATCCGGAATCTGAATGTGCAGCCTGACGAACGGATTCTTGAGGTGGGAGTGGGAACGGGTCTCGCCCTTCCGATGTATCCGCGACATTGCCGGATTGTCGGGATTGATCTGTCCGAAGGTATGCTGGCAAAAGCTAAGGAAAAGACTGAAGCCCACAGCCTCGATCACGTCCAGCTCCATCGCATGGATGCAGGCGCCATGGAGTTTACGGATGACAGCTTCGATACGGTGGTTGCCGCCTATGTCGTGACGGCGGTTCCCGACTATCGCAAAGTCGTCAATGAGATGATTCGAGTTTGCCGCCCAGGCGGTCGCATCATCATGCTCAATCATTTCAGCAACGGCAACAAGGTTATTGCCGCCGTCGAAAAGGTGATTTCTCCGCTGACCAAACACCTTGGCTGGCGAACCGACCTGTCGCTGAATACCGTTTTGGAGGGAACATCCCTGCAGATTGCCAGAAAACAGCGGGTCAACCCGTTACGGTTGTGGGCGTTGGTGGAATGTGTCAACAGTAAGGACAACCAGACCAACGGAAATGCCGTGGCTCATCCGGTCACTGGGTATGTAAACGGCAACGGCACCGCCGGCTTTGCAAACGGGAACGGCAACGGGCGCTATTCCCCCGAGCACGCGCACTGATCGGCTTCCCTCTCATCTCCCGCCTCGGTCGTGTCGCGCATAGTGCTCCCGCATCAACCAACCCTCCCATTCCCGGCCAGGAATGATCGTCGTGCCGATGAGGCAGTCACCCGCAAAATGTTGAGTGATCTGATCGGTCAGGACCTCGAGGATTCGGCTCATCCGCCGATTCTGGATCCCAAAGACCCGCAGCATCAAACCGAAACCCTGCCCTTCCAGCGGACCATAGGCCATGATGTGAACCACATTTTTCCCCTCGGCCATGGAGTCGCCTATCGGAATCAGATCGCCTTCCCACTGCACCGCCGGATGAATTGCGACGGCACGCGTTGCTTCACGCCAAGCACAGGGCAGCTCGGCTCGATCCAATTCATGTAACAGCCACTCCACCGTGGGGCCTTCGGCTGTTCGAGCTTGGAATGTCCATCGAGCAAATTCGGCCGCCCGGTCGGCCGTCATGAACGGCGCGGCGATTTCATCCAAATAGGCCTCATCGCACACCACGTAGAGCTCTCCTTGGGGATCAAACCAGAAGCGAAGTTTTCCTGCGCTGAATTCCGCTTGAACGACACTAAGGGCGGAGCAATCGGCGCCATCCTGCTCGAAGATGGAAAAATCCGTTACGCCGGTCATGGTGAGTTTGGCTACTCGCACCATCCCGCGAGTCTCATACCGGATGGTGACAGAGACGGAAGTACCGGCGGGCACCTCTCGTCCGGAACCTTCGTCGAAGAGTCGGCGTTTGGACATCTGTACGTCGGTCACGTAGCCCGAGCGGAAACCGCCCGTATGTTCGATCAGCCACCGAAGATCATCCGTGTTCTTGAGGGAGTGTTTCACGACACCAATTCTAGCGCAGGGGGGGACGTCGTGTCAGTCCTGAAAAGAATGAGGGATGCCGGGCGATGAGGATAAAGCGCGCACAAACGCCTCCGGTTGTTCCGGCGTGATAAGCCACGGTTGGCTGTTCTTCCGGTCGATCCAGATGAACCCATCGGCGCGCGAAACATACATCCGTACGAAGCCATGCCGCTTCGTCCACAGTAGACCGAATCCCCCGCCCAATCCGCCGGCGCCTATCCTCATGCCCCAGCCGATTTCCTGTTTCAATTCTTCTCGATCGAGAAGCCGAACACCGGAGATACTGTCACGAGCGATCTCTCGACGTTTCAGAGGCCAGATCACATCGAGAGATCGCTCGTGCACGACGAAGCGGCTTGGTCGAAACCGCAGCCATATCCATGTATAGAAGGCGGTCACCATAAAACATGGAACGACATGGAACCGTGCTCCCGCCATGGCCGCAACCAAAAAGCCGACGGGTAAGGCCAGAAGCACGAGCGTGACAACGAGGATGATCGGTGACATCGGGGCGAGACGGAACGTTCTCGAAGAGACGTAGGTAGTCATCCCTCAATGGACAAGCAAGCGAATAGATCAGCGGATTTCGACGAGCAGCCGTTGATACAGTGCCAGGTCGCTTGGGGAGTAGCAACAACAGATCACTTCTCTGATCATGGAGAGCGCTGCCATAGCATCGCGAACAACGGCAACCTTGGCAGCGAGTTCGATCGAATAGCTGTAGCTGCCGGTGCTGATACTAGGGAAGGCTCGGGTCTGAATTCACTCTCTTAGTTGGAGACTGGCTGAATCCGATGGTCAACCCGTCCATTCGACCTGGGGGGAGGGTGATCCTCCTGTCCTCTGTCGGAGCGAGCGATCGTTTTTCAATAAGTTTCTGAGTGGTCGATTCGAGGTCGGCACACGAAAACTCGATGCCGAGCAATCGGTTTCCCCCACCGGGATGAAAACGGAGCCGTGGTCCCATGCTGAACGAATGAATCGAATTTGTGTCCAAGTCAGGCCGATCCAAGAGTCTCCCCCAACCGGCTGTGTTGATAGCAACCTCAACATCGACCGCTGCAATCCCAGTGATGCCAAAGGGCCGGCTTTGTTGCGTCCTCTGCCAGCTGGCCCTCAATTCCGCGAGCCGTTCTTGACGACGACCGATGTGGTTCTCGCAGAGGAAGACCACGGAGCTGCCCAGCAATTTCGAAAACGTCATGGAGCCGACATCTGTGCCGACCATCCAGGTGCTGAGGGTCGATAGGGCTCGACCTATCCGTGTATCTCCACCCAAACGCTGACCAAGCCAAAACGGTGTGTGTGGCTCACCGTCGAGGAGATCGCGCAAGAAGGTGAACGTAGACCTGGTCGCAATCGAGTCTTCGTAATGCAAAGTCACAGGGGGCGCGTGCGGCACTTTCCGAGATGCTAATCCCTTTACCGTCTCCCATGTCGGTTGCCATGGTGCTAGGCCGAGCCCGTAAAAACAGGTCCCAGGAAGCCCAAATCCTGCGAACCGGCCGATCTCGATAGTCATGTTGCCCGCGTACAGCCCACCCGACGTGAGTAGGCCACAGTCGGTGATCGGCCAGACGACCGGCAGGCCGAACTCGTGACGAAATCGCCCAAAGACACGCTCCACGTCCTGCGTCTGGATCAGGACGCGATCAATCCCACGAATCAGCGACTGCGTCATATCAGGTGTAAACATACGGGTCGCCTACTTTAAGGGAGAGCGAACAGAAAAGGGAAGCCGCCCAGGAGTTGCAACAGCCGTTCTGCGGACCATTGAGGCACGCAGGCCCTTTGCCATATTCAGAACCGCCACAGTTATTCCATCGTATTTACAATATCTTGCAATGATCGTCCGTCACAATGACGTCGACCGCTGCTTGTCATGTGGGCTCGTCTTGAATAGGGGGACTCCACTCTTTATTCATCGCGCCATTCGGTATATAAGAACCCAAGTCTCTCCGCAATGGGATCAATGCGCGTTGTTTGTCTCCAACACGTTTCCTTCGAAGGTCCGGGTGCTTTTGCAAAGGCCCTCGCTAGGCGAGGTGTGGGGCTCGAATATTCACTTGTCCCGAAAGAAGGCCTACCTCATGATGGTGGGGACTTGTTGATCGTGATGGGCGGACCGATGTCAGTGAACGATTCCAACAAGTGGATTGCCGAGGAGACCGCCTTCATTCGATCTGCACTGCTCGCCGGTACACCGATGATCGGGGTGTGTTTGGGGAGCCAATTTATGGCCAAGGCGCTCGGCGGCACTGTCCGATCAGGCCAGGCATTGGAAATCGGCATGACTCCTGTTCGTCTCACTGAGGCAGGAAAACAAGACCCTGTGTTTGGGGCCGCCCCCGACTCCTTCCCCGTCTTTGAATGGCATGGGGAAGTCTTTGACTTGCCGAAGAACTGCGTGCCGTTGGCCGGCTCCGACGTTGCGCCACTACAGGCGTTTCGGTATGGCGATCGTGCCTATGGTCTACTCTTTCATTTGGAGATGGAGGAAGGTGGAATCGACTCGCTTTGCCGAGAATGTGTGCCGGACTTGATCAAAGCTCGCCTTACAGCACCGCAGATCAAGTCAGCCGCTTTGTCACAGCTCCCGCAGCTCCATCTCATGGCCGACCGGCTGATCGGCCATCTTCTTACTTCTGCACGTTGATTGCCGACGCTGTGCTGAAGTACCCTATCGCTTCCAGCGTGAAAGTGGAAAAAATGGAAAGTCTCTCTCTGCGCTTCCTAACCGTGTAGCGTTCCAATATGTGAACTTATCTCGAAAGGAGCCAAAGGAATGTCCGGTTTTCCGATTGAAGTGGCAACTCGTATCAAGACATTACCGCCCTACCTCTTTGCCGCGATCGACAAAATGAAGCAAGAGGCCATCGCGCGTGGAGTGGACATTATTAACCTTGGCATCGGCGACCCAGATTTGCCGACGCCGATGCCCATTATCGAGAGTCTAGCGAACGCAGCCAAGGACCCGAGGCATCACCAATATCCCTCCTATGAAGGCATGTTGTCTTTCAGAAAAGCCGTGGCTGGTTGGTACAAACGCCGATTCAATGTGTTGCTTGACCCGACGAACGAGGTCCTCACGCTGATCGGTTCGAAGGAGGGCATTGGACATATTCATCTTGCCTTTGTCGATCCTGGGGATATCGTTTTGGTTCCGAGCCCCGGCTATCCCGTGTATCCCGTCGGTACCAGTTTTTCGGGCGGCACATCGCACATCATGCCGCTGACGAAAACCAACGGGTTCTTGCCTGACCTCAGCGCCGTCCCGAAAGAGGTGGCCAAGAAGGCCAAGCTGATGTGGCTCAATTCTCCGAACAATCCCACCTCGGTGATCATGACGAAGGACTATTTCAAGCGGGTGGTGGAATTTGCGCAGGAGAATCAGGTGATCGTGTGTCACGATGCCGCCTATTCGGAGGTGTATTATGATGGGCGTCGCCCGGCGAGTTTCATGGAAGTCGCGGGCGCAAAGGACGTCGGAATTGAGTTCCATTCGCTCTCGAAGACCTACAACATGACCGGCTGGCGCCTCGGCTTTGCCGTCGGCAACAAGGACGTTCTGGCCGGTCTTGGAAAGGTCAAAAGCAACTTGGACTCCGGCTGTTTTGAGGCCGTACAAGAGGCGGGCATTACCGCCCTAGGCCTGGACGATTCGGTAACCGACAACTTGCGAAAGACCTACCAGGATCGTCGTGACACCCTTATTCCCGGCCTCAAGAAACTTGGCTTAGAAGTCGATCCTCCTCCAGCCGCATTCTACGTGTGGGTGACGGTGCCGAAGGGCTATACGTCGGCGTCGTTTACCGCGCACCTTTTGGAGAAGACCGGCATTGTGACGACTCCCGGTAATGGGTTCGGCGCGCCGGGAGAGGGGTACATCCGTATGACGCTCTGTACTTCCAAAGAACGGTTGGCGGAAGCCGTTGAACGGATCAAGAAGGCAGGATTCTAATAACCCCCACCCTTCACGCCCAAATACCTATGGAAACGGTCTTTATCGGATTCGGGTCGAACGTCGGTGATCGGGTCGATTATTGCGATCGGGCGGTGACGTTGCTCAGCCTCCTCCCGCATTCGCTGCTCAAAGGAGTCTCACTGCTGTATGAAACAGAACCGGTCCGTGACCGGACCGATCCTGGGGATGGCTGGTTTCTCAATGGGGTGGTGCAGCTTGAAACGGATATCTCGCCACGCAGTCTCTTCACGACCCTCCAGGAAATCGAACGTTCTCTCGGGCGGGATGATGACAACCGCTCCGGTCCTCGCACGATGGATCTGGACATCCTCTTTTATGGCGAGCAAGTCATCAAAGAACCGGGGTTGACCATTCCGCACCCGCGTCTTCATCAGCGACGATTTGTCCTCATGCCGATGAATGAGCTGGATCCGCTCTGGGTCCATCCAACGCTCAAACAATCAGTGGCCCAGTTATTGACGGAAGCCAAGGACCCGTCTCAAGTTCGATTCCTCTTCCCCCAGCCTTCTTCAAAATATGGTTCTCGTCCTGCGTGCAGCTCGCCGTCCGGCTCATGAAGATCATTCGCTCACCCGCAGCTATGACAGCTTGGAGCGAGAACCTTATGCGCGAAGGCGTAAGGATTGGCTTCGTCCCGACAATGGGGGCGCTCCATGAGGGCCATCGGGCGCTGATACGGGCGGCGCGGTTGCGCTGCGCTGCGCTGGTCGTCAGTATCTTCGTGAATCCCACGCAGTTCGGTCCTCGGGAAGATCTGGCCAAGTACCCACGTCCTATCCGGCAGGATCGGGCGCTATGCCGAAAAGAAGGGGTCGATGTCTGTTTTGAGCCGACCGTAGAGGCGATGTACCCGAACGGGTTTCAAACCATGGTGACGCTTCCGACAATTGCTCGTCGGTGGGAAGGGGAGGCGCGTCCTCATCACTTTTCCGGCGTTGCGACTGTCGTGACGAAGCTCTTTGGAATGGTCCGACCCCACCTTGCTCTCTTTGGACAGAAGGATTTTCAGCAGTCCGTAGTGGTCCGACGGCTGGTGCAGGATCTGAACCTGGGTGTGGAGATTGTTGTCTGTCCTACCGTACGTGAAGCGGACGGCCTGGCGATGAGTTCACGCAATATCTACCTGTCGCCTGATGACCGAGTTCGTGCCACCACCTTGTACAAGAGCCTGCAAACAGGAGCCGAGGCTATTCGAAACGGTGTTGTAGACGGAGAGGCTGTACGGTCAGCGATGGCTCAGGTCGTCAAGAAAGAACCGGCCATCACAATCGACTATCTGGCGGTCTGCGATCCGACAACTCTCGAACCACTCCCAACCGTTACGGGGAAGGTGGTGTTGCTTGGAGCAGTGCGTATAGGGCCAACTCGGCTCATTGATAATATTCTGGTCGTCGCCAAACAGGCACGGCGTAAGTTTTGAGCGAGGTTGTCTGTTAGGTCTCGTGTGCACAGGTTCCCTTTCTCCAACAGGCCGTATTGAGCAATTCAACATATTGAAGGCCGAGATCGTCGCCTTCTGGCGCGCCAGAAGCCATAGTCGATAATTGAACTTCCCAATCGTTCTAGCCTGCACGCCTGCGCCTCGCAGGATCCTGAATTTCCCATATCCATTCTGAATGGTGGTTCCGACCGTTCTGGCTCCAGATTTGGTGATGACGTTCACACTCCGTCAATCGCGTACATCCTGGATAGCAGGAGCCGGTCTTTTCAGAACCTCAAATGCTGGAACAAAAGAGGTGAATCGTTTTCGATTCATGGTGAATCGAAAACGATTCAGTGCAATGCCGGAAATTACACCCGTTACTCCTCCCGTGTATACGTAATTTCTATAAAAACGCCGAAAACGCCTTCGTAACCTCGATCTCTGCGGGCTCAAGCCTTCATTCTGCATTGGCACAGTGGATGCCTAGGGGATCGGATAAGCGTCAGTTGTCCGAACCACGTATGTACAAGAGTATGTATAAGAAAGGTTCCGAACCTTCTTGGGTGTCTGCAGTGGGGGTGGGTGGTGCTCGATGCACTGAGCTAGCGAGGTGGTTATGAGGAGCAATCTTTTTCTCATCCTAATGTTTGTCGGCCTTGCCGGATGCGCTATCGGCGATGTCCCTGCAGCGTTGCGTATCGACAGCGGCATGGACCCTGACAAGCAAGACCAGTACACCAGATTTAGAACGACGTACTATTTCCGAGTCCTGGACTCCTGCAGAATTGATGAAGAAGGTAATTCAACGAGACGCAGCGATGGCGAAGACAATTCTGGCGGCGGCTCGGCGAAGCTTAAAGATTATGCCAAGTTTGGGCCGTTCATCGAGAGAAAGTCAGGGAAGACGAAAGTCGTCAATGACACTGTGTACCGGTTTCGCATGACGGGAAAAGCGAGTGCTCTCTTCAACAAGATAACTTTTGGCTCGGGAGTTCTGCGCGCCGACCAAATAGACCCGTTCGGAAGTAGCGTGGAATATAAGAATGGTCGTTTCGAGGTTAAGACAGGATCTATAGCGCGTCAAAAAGAGTTACGTGGTGGATTGATAGAAGAGATCAGGGAATTACGTGAGCTCCAAGACCGTCTGGCGAAAGATCCAGCACAACCTCTTGCCTTGGAGGAGATTCAGAGAATAATTACAGATAGAGTGAAGTTGCTTAATGGCGGTGGCGCAGCCCCATCCACAGCGCCCTCGGATGAAACATCTTCCAATGTTCTTTGCCCAGAAGGACGTCCGATTAAGAAAAGCTACTTTCTCTACGGCCCGGAAGGAGTACGTGAGCTCGATCCTGACGAACGCCTTCTCATGGCCATGTCGTCGGATAGCAAACCACTCATCGGTATGCTGGAAGAATTGTCGGGGAGACAGCGAAAGGCCTTAAGCACAGCCAGTAGTGGAGCCAATATCCTGGTTCAAGAAGAAAAGTGGATTGCCGACAGCAAAGACAAGCTGAAACAGTTAGAGGAAAGTCTAGACACAAATCTAGAGAAAAATCTGAGGAATGAAAATGATACGAGTGGAAATCCAATGGATGTGGTCGACCAGTTAACCGGCAGACGAGGAACGAAGATTCCGTCGCTGACAAAGGAGACGGTATGAATTGAGTTGCCACAGCAATGTGGACTGGGGACAGTGCT
>CABVRX010000003.1 GCA_902500825.1 uncultured Nitrospira sp. | reverse complement strand
CCCCCAACACCTCGTCGCGACGAGCGCGCGAGCTTTGTGGACGCGTCAGCCACGCCGTCGGCCAGAGCCCCCGGTGCTTCACGATGAAGCCGCACTTCACAGCGACTCCTTCGCAAAGTAGGCCGCGGCTTTTTTAGAATGTCCCGCTCCGCTTTAAGCTTCGTCACCTCGCGTCGGAGGCGCTCAATCAGCCAGCTGATCCGGTTTCATCTGCCCCGGGCCAGGGAAGGCTTGCTGCGGGTCCGCTGTCCTCTCCCGCACCCATCGGCGCAACACCGTGCCGTGTACGCCCAAATCCCGTGCGGCTTGCGCCACGGAGACCCCGCGCTCTTGGATGAACTTCACCGCCTCCACTTTGAACTCTCGCGTAAACTTGCGTCGCTCCATGACCTACCTCCGGTTTCCTTCATACACCTAACTCGGTGTCTTTGAAACCGGCAGCCGCTCAGGCACATCGTGCTGTGTCGTGATCTTGACAAATAGTTCGTGCGTCAGATCCTACGCTGTAAGCGCACATTTCAATCGCCGCAGGAGAAAACGAAATAGATCTGGTTCGTGTTGGAGAAAGACTTCCGACAAGTGGCTTGCCGACATGGAGCTTGTTCCCGAGGTCTATCAGGTAGTGTTCGTCGACGCCTCGCCGAAGGATGCCCCCTACGCCAAGGCTTCGGCACACCGCCCAAAGAACCTATGAACGAATCGAAGAATACCCACTGCGCATTGCTCTACGATTTCACAACCATTGCTTCTTGCGTGGATCTGGGAAACAGACCCACCTCTCCACTAAAGACGGGAAAGCGCGCAGAAACCTCACCTGACTTGGCTTCGCAGACCTCAGAGGGACGACTTCGCAGATCTCTCATCGCCGCCTCTCCCGACAGTACGTAGTGACTTTATGGAGTCACAGCCCTGAAGTAGATTACCTACGGCGAGAGGCTACTGATGTAAATCAGTCACAGTTCAGGTGGCCGACCGCCGATGGCAGACGCGTGAATCCTAATGAATCGCCTGCAGCGTGCACACTTAATGACTAAACTCTGGCCTTGCCAGCGGGCCATCAGCTTCCCGCAGTGGCACCGGACGTCCATGTCTGATGCGGCCGGCATGCGAGACTCACTCATGCTCTACCTGACTCGCGTATGATGATTTTCGTTGTCCAAACTGAGAAAGATCGAATCTCATCCACGAGGGATATGGCACATGAATGTTCACAAACTTGCCGGAGGCTCGACACGACAAGGAGGTATCCGGAGAAAAATAAAAAGACATGCGCTTTTCCATTAAGTCGACTCGGAGGAAATTCAGAACGGAATCTCGTTGAGCAATTGCCAAGCGCAGTGAAGTACAGTTACTTGAATGCCAGCTTTTTCAGTTCAGCAGCCGGCAATTCGACTTCCCCGAATTCGGATTGCCCTTTGAAACTGCCTGCGACGGCCAAAATAAACTCCCCCGTCTTGCCATCGTTGAGCGTAATTGTCACGCTCGGCGCTGTGCCGTTACTGGATGGCTTGAGGTCGACATGTTTGATGCCGTCAAACTTGATCTTGACCGTGGCGGTCCCCCGCTTGACCGGTAATTCACGAAGCTCGTGCGGGACGAACGCCGTTTCGCTAATCTTCTCTTCATAATAAAAGATGACATTCTTGACGTCGGTCTCAATATTCTTGGCATCAACCGCCACGGCGTGGAAGGCCTTCTCATTTTTGCTCTGGGCCCAAGCAGGATCGCTGAATAAACAAAGCGTCCCCATTACAGATACGAATGACGCGGTGCGGATGATTGAGCCTATGATCGTCTGGCAATCCATTGTGATTCTCCTTTATACGTGTTCCACGCGACTAGAGTTTCTTGCTCGCTTGCTACCCTTCCAAGCGATAACTGATCGGAACCAGAATAGTAATCTGCGACTTCTCCAATTGATGTTTGAGCGTCAACGGAGAGGCTTTCCTCATAACCACCAATGCCTCCTGATCCAGTAACGCGTGGCCTGAGCTTTCAGCGACGCTGAGATCTCCAACCGTTCCGTCAGCCTTGATGACCGCCTGTACAACGACTCGGCCCTCCCAATGGTTCTCTCGTGCAATCCTTGGATAATGCTTCAATTCTTCGATCCGTTTCCTGACCATATCCCCCAGCCAACCGTAGTCCGCCTGAGTTTTACGATAATGCACAAGCCTCTGTTGGACAACGCGCTGTTCTACTGCCGACTCGGTCGACTCAATGCGCTTTTCCAGTTCGATAGTCGGTTCCGTCATGACTACCTGAGAGGTGACCACTTGGCTTTCCGACGATTCAATGGGAGGAGACTCCATCACTGGTTCTCCGTTTGCAACCACGTCCTTCACGACTTGCGTCGTTTCAACAGGAACCGTTGCATCGTAGGGAGTCGGTGGCGGAGTTTGTTGAACGATGGGCTCGGTGGCCGTTTGAGCCGGAGGTTTCGGTTTGACGGGTGAAGGGGGAGGCTGGATCACTCGTTCAACCGGCATGGACTCGGACTGGGTCGGTTCATCGCGGACTGGAGCCTCTACCATTGAGATGTCCCAGTGAAATGGTTCCAGCAGAGCCGGTTGCTCGATTTTCGCCATGAGGAGTATCGCGCCGGCGAAGCCTAAGAGATGCAGCATCACGGACGCCATCCAACCTCGTGCTTGTTCAGAGCCAGTGCTTGAGCTGATGCGATTAAATTCGATGACGGTCATGATCGTAGGACCTCCAAACTGACCTGTCGAAATCCGAGGCCCCGCACTTCATCGACCACACCCACAAATCGCTCTAAAACTGTGACGCGATCAGCCCGCAATATAACCGCTGACTCACGAGAATGTTGGTTCAGGACAGTCGCCAGCCCATCCTCCTGAATAGGTTGGTCATTCACAAACAGGCGGCCATCAGCAGTCAGAGTAATCATCAACGGCACGTCTCGATGATCGTTCACCTCTTTTGCCTTCGCCAATTCAACCGGCACTTGCCCCGTCGATATGAACGTGGCTGTGGTTAAGACAATGACCAAAAGCACCAGCATCACATCCACCAGTGGAATGACATTGATTTGATTCAGCTCACGCTCCATGCTGCACCTTGTACAACGTGAGCAATTCGGCGACGCGCCGACGCAGGATATTGTTGAGCACAACGCATGGGATCGCCACCAGGAGCCCAATAGCCGTCGCCTTAAGCGCTAAACTTAGCCCAACCATAATCGCACCGACCGCCATCGTTCCCGAGGTGCCCATCGTATGGAACGTCAACATGATCCCCAACACAGTTCCCAAAAGTCCAATATAGGGCGCGTTGGCTGCCACCGTTCCAATCACGACCAGCCGTTCTGTCAGGGCCATTTCCATAGTCTGAATGTTCTCGAACTGATGAGGCGTAACACGTCGATAGTAGAGCCACCGCTCCACAGCCACGGCCAATGCCCATAGGCTGAGTACGACGAGCAGCCCGATAATTCCGTAATCCACCAGCGGTGTAAGTACGTTCATGTAGAAAAAATCCCCTGTTTCACAGAATGACTCAAATTTTTCTCCAAGTGCCTAGGTCGCAGGCCCTTGGTCATGCCAAGTCCATAAAAAAGCCCATGGCCGCCTTTAGGCGGCCATGGGCTCTGGACGTAAAGTACTCTGGCCTCTAACCGAGGTCCTATGCCACAAATGGCCTCGGACGTGATTATGATAACTAGTATCAATAATCTACAATGTTGTGTTTTGTCAATCCCTCTAATTCAAAAAATCAGAAAACTCATCCCTCTAAAGCGACTCCGCATCGTGAGACCGTTACAAATAGCCCGACGCTCCATTGATTCGGCCGACACTACTGTTCACCGGCCGATCGAACTTCCTCTCGACTCATCACCCATGCTACGATGCCTCACGATGTTGATAGACACTCACATCCACTTGGATGATGTCCGCTACAACGAAGACAGAGAAGCTGTCATCACCCGCGCGCGGGAAGCCGGAGTTGAGGCATTCGTCACCATTGGCTGCGATCTGACGACCAGTCAAGCTGCCGTTGCGCTCGCCGATCGATTTCCGTTCGTGTACACCTCCATTGGCGTCCATCCACACGAGGTAAAACATGTCCGGGATGGCTGGTACGATGAATTTCGACGCCTGGCAAAAAACAAGAGCGTCGTGGCCTACGGAGAAATCGGGCTGGACTACCATTACAATCACTCTTCGCCGAATGAACAGCGCGACCGATTCCGTGAGCAGATTCAGGTGGCGCGGGAACTGATGCTGCCCGTGATCATTCACACGAGGGAGGCGCAGGAGGATACGATTACAATCCTGAAAGAAGAGCGCGCGTCAGAGGTCGGTGGGGTGATTCATTGTTTTTCCGGAGATAGCTGGCTGGCTAAAGAAGCACTGGGGCTTGGATTCTACCTATCGTTTTCAGGAATCCTAACATTTCAGAATGCAGTGCCGTTAAGAGAGATCGCTAAAAATACTCCCCTCGACCACATACTGATCGAAACCGACAGCCCCTATCTCACCCCTGTCCCCTACCGAGGAAAACGCAACGAACCCGCCTACGTATCCCAGGTGGCCAAGCAGCTTGCCGTGCTCCACCCCGAACTCTCCCTGGACGATGTCCAACGAATAACCACCATGAACGCCAAGCGGCTTTTCAAAATCTCCTGAGTCGGCGGTCTCGCTGCCTTTGCGCTTTTGGAAGCTTGCGAGGATTTCCCTTCTTCTCCGATCCTCGCCTTGGATGACTATCGTCCCCAGAATCTAGTTCTTTATATGGTAAGGTGCCGACCTCCCCCGATGACATACGGAGCTTACCCGCAAACTCACGGGCGCCCATCGTAAAGGCCCCATGGGCTCTAGCCGCATTCACGATCTCATGATCGGAACTGACGACCGCACAATCCACCCCATACTCCCGTGCCAACCGTTGGATGACCTGATCCGCCCGCTCACCCCGTTTTGAATAGATTACCTGGACGCCGGCACAATGTTCCCGCTGTTCCGACAGCTGGCCCTGCTGCCAGCCGTCGAACACGACGGTGATGAGGTGATTCTTTCGATGCCGATAAGCGGCTAGATTTCGCACCAATGTTTCGCGGGCCGATTCAAGATGCCCGGAAAGGCTTCCAGCACCAGCCAGCAGGTTATACCCATCGACGATCAGACGCAGCGGCATACTTCACGCTATCGTGATTATGAGCAGACAGTCAATGCGAATAACGCATGGCCAACCGGTGTAATTCTTGACAAGACGGCGGACATCTGAGAATAGTTTCTCATTGTCTTCTACTAAAAAGGCCATGCAAGTACGAAAGCCTCGGCTGCTTTCAATAAGGTCCCTCGCCCTCCTCTTGTCCAATGCCATGTTCCTTTTGTCCGCAGACGTGATCCTGACCCAGGCGGCTTGGGCTTGGTCCCCCGATGATCACCGTCCTCTGCCGGTGATGTCATCGGAACACAGCCGCGTCAAAGGAACGACTGCTTCCCTTGGCCCCGTTACCGTTCGCAATTTCCGCGTGATGACGAGCCCAGAGAGAATCAGACTGGTGATGGATCTCGATCGTCACGCCACGGCCATTGAGCAGCGAGCTGGCAATCCAAGTCACGTGGTGATCGCGCTTCCCAACGCACGACTCAGCCAACCAGCGCAAACCAAGATCATGAATGGGACCATCCCATCGCCCTTCATCGTCACTCAACTGCCCTCTCACGTTGTCGCTGTATCTCTTCCAATCACATCGTTCCGGACCTATAAGCACTTCACGCTTTCTCATCCGCATCGCTTGGTCATTGACGTGACTCCACCCCTTACACAAATCCCTCCTTCCGCACTTGACCTGCCCGAGATCCCTCAGCGGCCAACTTCTCCCGCCTCGCAACCCATGGCGCCGCGCGCCAAGGGATACGCGACCATTGTGATCGATCCCGGCCATGGTGGGAAAGACCCTGGCGCACGTGGAATCCGAAAGACCGAGGAGAAGGACATTACCCTCAAGGTAGGTCTACAGCTTCGTGAGCTTCTGAGAAAGCAGTCCAGCGTGCGCGTGTTGATGACCCGGGACCGTGATGTGTTCATTGAGCTGGAAGATCGAGCCAAGTTCGCGAACAGCAACGAAGCCGACCTCTTTATCTCCATCCATGTCAACTCTCACCCGTCACGCGTGGTCAAAGGGACTGAAATCTATCACTTCGGAGAGGCCAAAGATCAGCGGGCTCTCGCGGTCGCGGCACGGGAGAACGGCACCCCGATCAGCAACACCGGAGTCGGATGGGAATACCTCGTGGCAGATCTCTTAACGACGAAGAAAATCGAGGAGTCCCTAGAACTTGCTTGGAACGCCAAAGAGGCAATGGTCTCCCAGATGAACGGGCAATACCTGCTCAACGACCATGGCGTCAAAACGGCACCTTTTTATGTATTGAGGTTTACGAGTATGCCCAGCATCCTGGCGGAAATTGCCTATATTTCTAACCCTGACGAAGAAGATCTCCTTAGGAAACCGGCCTTTATTCGGGATGTCGCTCAATCCCTCTATCATGGCATTGTTTCGTTCCTTGTCAATAATCGACCGGGCATCCGATGATCACTTCGCTCATCGCCCTCCACGTGCTTCATGCCCATTATCAAACTGATTCTTGAATATGACGGCACGACCTACGCAGGCTGGCAACGTCAACCCGACCAGCCGACGATCCAGGAAGCTGTTGAAACAGCTATCCTAGGCGTCACTCAAATCACCACATCGGTCATAGGCGCCGGACGCACCGATGCGGGCGTGCACGCTCTGGGGCAGGTCGCGAGCTTCCGTATCGAGCGTGACATGACCCCCCGGGAATGGACTAGGGCGCTGAACGCCCATCTCCCGAAAAGCATTGTCGTGCGATCAGCCGCGCTCATGCCGGACACATTTCACGCAAGGCATTCGGCCAAGGGCAAGTTGTATGAATACCGTATTTTGAATCGTCCGGAGCGCCCGGCGGTTGCGCGTGATTACTGCTGGCATATCCATCAGCCTCTCGACGACGCGGTGATGAATCAAGCGGGACTCATCCTGATCGGCCTGCACGATTTTTCTTCGTTCCAGACCCAACCCACCGACAACGACGACCCCATCTGTCATCTGCAGCGATTCACGGTCTTCCGCGAAGGCGATCGGCTGCGGATCGAAGCCTATGCCGATCGGTTCCTTAAACAGATGATCCGCTCGATCGTCGGCACGCTCGTGGAGATCGGCTTGAGCAAGCGCGCACCGGAGAGCCTCAGAACCATACTCAAAGCACATGACCGCTCGGCTGCCGGAAAAACAGCTCCCCCGCAAGGACTCTTTTTGGTGCAGGTTGACTACGAGTGACCTTTTGCACATTCATTTACAGACAATTACGTATTGTTTTGCTATGATGCAGTCCAGACTTGCACCTCATCCCTCACTATAAAAGGAGTTCCAGCATGGTGATATCCTTGCGTGCTCTCGCACTCGGATTGTTTGTGCTCAGTCTTGGAGTGACCCCGTTCGCCGTGGCCGCGCCTGCCCAACAAAATAGGATGAAGGCGTGCAACGAACAGGCAAATACGAAGGGGTTGGGGGAGGGGAAAGGCGAGGAGCGGAAGGCGTTTATGAAGGAATGTCTCTCCGCCAAGCCGGAGAAAACGGAAGGTGGCAAAGAGACTCAGCAGAATAAGATGAAGGCGTGCAATAAAGAGGCGGGCGACAAGAAACTGAAGGGCGACGACCGGAAGAAGTTTATGAGCGACTGTCTTTCTGCATAGCTCAATGACCCCGGCGCGGCCTTATGTCGCGCCGGGGTCATTCGTCCACGAGCCTCCCTGTATCGATGACCTTTACCGCTGGGATTGCTCATCGGGGTTTTCGAGTTTTTTTCTGAGTTCGATCAATTCTTGCTCAAGCGCCAGGAAACGATCGCTGATGGGATCCGGTAGATTAACCTGATCCATCGTCGCATCAGGAAGACGTTCGCCCTGTGTCTTGATAATGCGAGCCGGAACACCGATCACCGTCGAATTGGCCGGAACGTTCTTCAACACCACTGAATTGGCCCCGATCTTGACATTGTCGCCGATTATAATCCCTCCTAAGATCTTGGCACCGGCGCCCACCACCACGTGATTGCCGAGTGTCGGATGCCTTTTGCCCCGTTCCTTGCCGGTCCCACCCAAGGTCACCCCTTGAAAAAGGGTCACATAATCCCCAATTTCCGCCGTCTCGCCGATGACGACTCCCATCCCGTGGTCGATGAAAAAGCCGGTCCCAATTTTTGCGGAAGGATGGATTTCCACACCGGTCACCCAGCGGGTCAACTGCGAAATCACCCGCGGCAAGATCGGGACATCGTGCGCCTTCAGCCGGTGAGCGATACGATAGGCCAGAAGCGCATGGAACCCTGCGTAGGTGAGGATCACTTCCAGCTTGCTGGTCGCAGCGGGATCCCGGTCGAAGACGGCTTGGAGGTCTTGTTTAATTTTTGCCAACATCGCGTGGTGATCTTATGACGTCAAACCGGTTCGATTAAACACACGGCATGAGCAATCATCCCCTCTTCGCGGCCGACCGCATCCAAGCCTTCCCCACTTTTCACCTTTACATTGACCAGATCCGGATCGATGCCGGCAGCCTCTGCCATCTGTTTCTGCATCGCTGGAAGATACGGACCAAGCCGAGGGGCCTGGGCCACAATCACGGTGTCGATGTTTCCTACCCGATACCCTTTCGCTTTCAGCTTCGTCATAACATCTTCCAACAGTTTCAAACTAGAGATCCCCTTATACTTGGGATCGGAACTTGGATAGTGCCGGCCGAGATCTCCCTCCCCCATCGCCCCCAATAAGGCATCGCAAATCGCGTGAACGAGGACGTCGGAGTCAGAATGGCCGAGCAATCCTTTTGTGTGTGGGACCTCAATGCCTCCCAAAATCAATTTGCGGTCCGACCCGAGCGGGTGGACATCGTACCCATAGCCGATGCGAAATCCTTTCTTCATACCGATCCTTTCATATCGCCTGATCGACGGGACGCCAAGATCGCTTCACCGATCACCATATCTTCCGGTCTCGTCACCTTGATATTTTCGCCGCTTCCTTCGACGACTGATACCGGATGTCCGGCCCACTCGATGAGATAGGCATCATCGGTCGCGCGAATCCCTTCCGCATGAGCTTTTCGATGAGCCGCCAGCAGCCAGTCTCGTCGAAACGCTTGTGGAGTCTGAGCCAGCCACAATGACTGCCGATCAATCGTGCGTTCGATGACATGGTCAGATCCCACTTGCTTGACGGTATCTTTCATGGGAAGGGCGATAATGGCCGCGCCCTTGGCCCGTGCCTCCTTCACAACCCCTTCCACCATCCGCGCTGTGAGAAATGGACGAACCGCATCATGCACGAGCACGATATCGACATCACTATGGACCGCCTCGAGCGCATGCCTGACGGAATCCTGCCGTTCGTGTCCTCCCGGCACCACTTTCGTCACCTTGGTAAAGCGATGTTTCGCCACGATTTCTTTGAGACAATAGTCCATCTCGCTCTGAGGAACAGCGAGGATGATTCCCTCAATGACGGAGGAAGCTTGAAGCACACGGAGCGAGTGGAGGATGAGAGGCTGACCGCCGAGTGCGAGAAATTGTTTGGGCACCGAGCCGCCCATGCGAAGCCCACGTCCGGCGGCAGGGACGAGAGCCACGGTGTGGTTATTCACGACTGAAGTCTAGACTATCCTTACTCATTGAGGGAAGCGTACCAACGCAAGTTGTCCGCACAACTCCGGCATCCATATCCCAAACCCGATTCTCTCGGCAAATGCAGGTCTTCAAGGACGAAGCGTTAGGTAGATCGTCCGCCCTTGCCGTTTCAACAAGAGCAAGACCGCTTGATCCTTAGAAAGCTTGCCGGCGATTCGTTCAAAAACCTTCACCGACGTCACCGTTTGACGATTCACTTCGAGGACGATATCGCCCTCTCGAACACCCAATTCTTCAGCCGTACTCCCAGGTTTGACCCGAACGATGACCACGCCCCGCTCACTTGACTTCAGCCCATACCGACTTGCCAACTCTTGAGTCAAGTCTCGGACATCCACGCTGGAGAGCACACCGGTCGGCGTGACCGATTCCCCTCCATCGTCTTCGCCGTTTTGCGACATCGACTTGGGCTGCTCAACGATGGTGAGGTCCAACGTTTTCGGTTTTTTATCACGAATGAATTTAATGGTGACTTTTTTTCCAACCGGCGTTTGAGCCACTGCATTGCGCAAGTGGGTCGGTGTATCCATGGGCTTGCCGTCATACTCGACGATGACGTCGGCCCGTTCGAACCCGGCCTTTTTCGCCGGGCTTTCGTCCATGACATCACTGACGAGCACACCCTTTGTCTCCGTGATACCAAATTGGGATGCCAGTTCCGGCGTCAACTCCTGAATAGAGACCCCAAGCCAGCCACGAACAACTTTTCCCGTTTGCACGAGCTGGCCCATAATGGACTGCGCCATATTGCTCGGCACGGCAAAACCGATCCCCATGTTTCCACCGCTCTGACTGAATATAGCGGTATTGATTCCCACCAGCTCGCCTCGCACATTGACCAAGGCACCACCGGAGTTGCCCGGATTGATGGCCGCATCCGTTTGGATGAAATCTTCGTATTCGGCAATACCTGCGGCTCGCCCAAGAGCACTGACGATTCCCAAGGTGACGGTCTGGGTCAGTCCGAACGGATTCCCGACGGCCAGGACGAACTCCCCGACTTCCAGTTTGTCCGAATCGGCCAAGGCTACGGTCGGAAGCCCTGTCGCATCGATTTTCACGACGGCCACATCGGTCTTCGGATCGGTGCCGATCAGCTTCGCTTTGAATTCGCGTTTATCCGACAAGGTGACGCGAATTTCATCCGCCTTGCCAACCACATGATTGTTGGTAATGATGAGTCCGTTTGATTCGACGATCACGCCGGACCCAAGCCCTCGCTCTTTGCGTTCTTTCGGGTGTTCAAATTTCCGGAAAAACTCGTCGCCGAAAAACTTTCTAAACAATGGGTCATCAAACGGCGCAGCGCCGGAGCCTTCAGAACGCCCGCTTTTAGTCGCGTAGATATTCACCACCGCCGGTTTCACCGACTTTGCAATGTCCACGAATGTTTGATTGCCGCCGCCCAGCACGGGCTGCGGAGCGGTCGAAACGGGTCTGGCGACGGGAGGAGATGGCGCAACGGAGGCGGAATCAGGGACCGCGTGGCCGATAGGCAACCAGCCGAGATCCGATGCAATTACAAACCCAATGATGATGCCAGCCGTCAACAAGGTCGCAGCAACAAGCCAACTTCTGGTTCTTTGAGGTGGTTTGCGGTCAAAATCTATGTGATTCATGGCATCGATTCACTTTTATTAAAAGGCCTATGCACGGCTCACTGAATCTCGCCGCCGTAAATCCCCATAATGGTGTGGAGAAACTTGATGGCCTCCGCCTTCGGACGTTGGAATGAGTTCCGGCCGATGATAGAGCCAAAACCACCACCATCCCGAATAGCACGGGCTTCTTCGAATACGTTCGTATCCTCACTCTTGGCGCCTCCGGAGAAGATAACGATCCGACGGCCATCGAACGAACTCTGGACAACGTGCTGCACTCGCTCTGCCAGAGTCTTGATCGGAATGTGTGTTGATTCGTACACCTTTTTAGCGGCAGCCTGTTCCAAATGCGCAGTCGGCAATTTGACCTTGATGATGTGTGCACCTAATTGCGCCGCGATCTGCGCCGCGTACGCAACCACATCTATCGCGGTCTCCCCTTCTTTGCTCAAGACCGATCCACGCGGATAGGACCAGACCACAACCGCGAGGCCGCTCTCTTTGGCTTCTTCCGCAATCGCCCGCAGTTGTTCATACATGGCATTGCAATGGGCGGAACCGGGATAGATCGTGAACCCCACGGCCGAACAACCCAACCGAAGAGCATCTTTCACACTACCGGTCACTGACGGCAGCGGATCCTTTTCATCATGCAGCACGTCGTGATTGTTGAGCTTGAGGATGAGAGGAATCTGGCCCGCGAACTCACTTACCCCGGCTTCCAGAAATCCCAGCGGAGCGGCATAGGCGTTGCACCCAGCGTCGATCGCAAGCTGGAAGTGGTAATGAGGATTGTACCCTGGTGGGTTCGGCGCAAAACTCCGCGCAGGACCGTGCTCGAACCCTTGATCCACCGGTAAAATGACCAACTTACCGGTCCCGGCCAATTTGCCGGACCGTAGCAAACGAGCGATATTGGTCTTTGTCCCGGCATTGTCACTGCCATACCAACTCAGAATTTCTTTAACCCGGTCTCCCATAATTCCCTCCACACAACATCACCGTACCATATCAACGAGCATCTAGGCTTTCCCCTGAACGTACGCTTCGGCTTGCTCGACATCTTGTCGACTTCCGATGAGCAACGGCACGCGCTGGTGCAATTTCTTGGGTTCTACTTCCAAAATTCTCGATGTCCCCGTCGAGGCTTTCCCTCCGGCCTGCTCGACAACAAATGCCAACGGATTCGCTTCGTAGAGCAGGCGCAGTTTTCCTTCTGGTTTATCGACTTCCCCCGGATAAAGATAGATCCCGCCCCCGAGCAACAGGCGATGCACGTCGGCCACGAGGCAACCCGAATACCTGCTGCTGTACGGACGGCCTCTCGTCTTGTCGCTGACTTTGAGTGAATCCAGATACCTTTTTGTTCCCTCAGACCACTTGTGATAGTTCCCTTCGTTGGCAGCATACACCTTGCCCTTTTCTGGAATCCTGATCCTCTCGTGCGACAGGAGATATTCTCCGATACCGGGTTCGAGGGTAAATCCATACACACCTTGTCCAACGGTATACACCAGCATGGTGCTCGATCCGTACAGGAGATACCCGGCCGCGACTTGTTCGGTCCCTCGACGCAACAATTCCTCTTCAGTGGGCAAACGATCGGCCCGGCCATACTTGAGAACCGAAAAAATGGCTCCGAGCGGCATATTATTGTCCGTGTTCGATGAGCCGTCGAGCGGATCGAACAGCAACATGTATGTGCCGTGCGGCCAGTTGCCTGGAATCGAAATCGGTTTTTCCATTTCTTCCGAGGCCAAGGCGCAGACATACCCGCTGTGTTGAAAGACTTTGACGAAGTCATCGTTGGCGATGGCATCCAGCTTCTTAACGGTTTCCCCCTGCACATTCGTGTCACCGGTCGTTCCAAGAATGTTGAGCAGTCCGGCACGCCGAAGATCTTGCGAAATGAGCTTGCCGACCAGGCCGATCTGGGTCAACAAACTGGAGAATTCTTCCGTCGCATCTTGATGCGAGGTCTGATTCTGAACGATAAAGCGGCTTAAAGTAAGGGGAAATTCTCGCATGCTGACGCTCAGTATAACGGGTTTGACTTGTCCGAACAATAATCTCTCTTCAATACTTTTGCTCGGCCGATCCGATTCCCGCAAAGCCGTCGACCAGATCGGCAACGATCGATCCCAGCACGACCTCCGCTTTCATTCGGACAGGGGTCTTCCGTTCATCATTCGTGACCCATACACGGATGTTGCCTTGATTCATAAACAGTCCATGGAACGGCATGATCACAAGCACTCGAACGGTCTCAGCCTTTCCCCATACCCCCTCGATGGTCTCAACAGCTTCGACACGAACCTCGACCGGACGATTTTTCTTGTCATGATACACATTCATCTTCAACGAGGCACCAGGATTCGGCGGCAAGACGGTACGGGTATAGTACAAGCATGAAATGATATCCTGTGTCCCGGCCGGAATGGGGAGCGACTCCGTCGTTCCTCCTCTGACGGCCATTACCATGCCCTCTTTCTGGTGGAAGACATACTCGATATCTTCTTTCTTTTTGCCTTCACGCCGATGGAACGTCATATGTTCCGGAACAAGTGTGTCGAGATCGAGCTCTGACTCGACACGATTATCGATCGGGAAAAACTTTGTGATGATCGGTGTTGATTGCGCTGTCCCAACCAACTTGGCAACCGCGTTACCCCTCGTCCCTTCCAAGGGGGCCACCTCCATCACAGCGATCACGGCCGTCAGGTTGAGCCACGAGACTTCGTACGTCAGCCGTTCTCCGATCTGGAAGGGTCGTGTCGTTTCGCCCAACGCTTCTACATCGATTGAACCGACAAGGAATAGCAAGACGGAAACGAGCCAGAAAGCGGACAGTCTTAGCACCCGAGCGCCCGTTTCGCCGCCGCGAGTTCGTCCTCAATGAGCGCTCGAATGACGGTGAGTTGTGCGGAAGATGTCGCCTCAAATCTCAATACTAAGGCCGGTTGGGTGTTGGAAGCCCTGATAAGCCCCCACCCGTCATCGAATATCGCACGGACGCCGTCGATCGTGATCAGGTTTTGAAGCACCAGTTGCCTCGGCCCGAGGCCCTGTTTGGTCTTCAAGTACTCGGTGAATCTCCGGCAAATCCGTTCAACGACATCGAACTTGACGGTATCCGGAAGATCCACTCGTATCTCTGGGGTGACGACCGATCGGGGAAGATCAGCCACTAAAGCCGAAAGCGGCTGTCTGGCCTTCGCCAAAATTTCTACGAGCCGGCACGACGCATAGACCGCATCGTCGTACCCGAAATACCGATCCGCAAAAAACATGTGCCCTGACATTTCACCGGCCAATACCGCCGTCTCTTCCTTCATTTTCGCCTTCATCAGCGAATGACCGGTCTTCCACATGATGGCGCGCCCGCCGCGTTTGACGATGTCATCATAAAGACTCTGCGATGCCTTCACTTCCGAGATGATGGTGCCGCCCGATTTCACGGCCAAGATGTCACGCGAGTAGAGGACCAACAGGCGATCTCCCCACAACACGTCGCCCTGCTCATCAACAGCGCCGATCCGGTCCGCATCCCCGTCATACCCGATTCCCACATCCGCCCCATGATCCTTCACCGCTTGCATGAGGTCGGACAAGTTCTCTAGCACCGTAGGGTCCGGATGGTGATTGGGAAAACGTCCGTCCAAATCACAGTATAACCCCGTGACCTTACATCCCAACAACTCCAGCGCTTGTTTGGCCACAAGGGACGCCGCGCCGTTCCCGCTGTCGATCACGACATGCAACCGGTTCGCTTGGACATGAGAGAAGTGTTCCTGAATGTAAGCCAGATAGTCGGGAATAATCGGATGCTCGGAGAGATGCCCCCTTCCCGACACAAATGTGCCTTTTTCCATCACTCTTCGAAGTTCCTGAATTTCTTCTCCATAGATGGACGTCTTACCGACACACACCTTGAACCCGTTATACTCTGCCGCGTTGTGACTCCCGGTAATCATGATCCCGCCGCCGACCGGCAGGGTGAACAATGAGAAGTACACCAAGGGGGAAGGACAAATTCCGATGTCGATGACATCGAGTCCGCCGGCAAGCAACCCCTTCAAAAGCGCCTTGTGGAGGGCCGGGGAACTCAACCGACCATCACGCCCCACGCTGATGGTTTTCACTCCGCGCGTATTCACATACGTGGAATAGGCTCGGCCCAACCGTTCCGCCAAATCCTCGGTCAATTCACTGCCGACAATTCCCCGGAGATCATATTCTCGAAACAAACCCACGAGTCCTCCTCCACTCAGCCAATCAACTATTTGCTATCCGACCGTAGTCATCCTTGAACCGCACGATATCATCCTCGCCAAGATAAGGCCCATTCTGCACTTCGATGATGTGCACTGTCTCTTGCCCAGGATTTTCCAATCGATGCGTGGTCTTCACCGGAATAGCCGTACTTTCTCCGACCTGCAGATCGAAGACTTCTTGATCTCTTGTGACGCGAGCCGTACCGCCGATCACCACCCAATGTTCGCTGCGTTGATGATGCATCTGGAGCGAAAGCCTCCCGCCTGGATTCACGGTGACGCGTTTCACTTTGAATCCGGGGCCTTCCTCCAACACGGTATACGAGCCCCAAGGTCGCTGAACCGTCAGATGTTCCAAATGTTCCGGCGCCTGCTGTTGTTTCAAAATATCGACGATTTTTTTCACATCCTGCGATCGGGATTTCGGACAGACCAGGGTGGCATCCGGAGTGTCCACCACCACCATATTGTGTAGCCCGATCGTCGCAACGACACGCCGATCCGCATAAACAATCGAGTGTTTGCTCTCAAGATCGATTACTCGTCCGGTGATCACATTGCCGGACGGGTCCTTCTCCGCCACCTCATCCAAACTGCCCCAACTCCCGACATCAGACCATTTAAACGTCACCGGCACCACGGCTGCCTTCAACGACCGTTCCATCACGCCGGTATCGATAGAGACCGACACGATTCGGCGATACACATCGTCGATCGTCTGCTTGGAGGCGCCATCCATTTTAAGCTTCTTGATCCGTTCCATTGCGGTCATGATCGCCGGCTGGTGAAGGCCGATCTCCTCCAAGATCGTGGCGGCCCGCCACACGAACATCCCACTATTCCAAAAATAGCCGCCGGCCTTCATGTACTGAGCAGCCTTCGTGGCGTTGGGTTTCTCTACGAATTTTTGAACAAGATAACCTCGCAACTTGCCCTGTTTACCGAGCAGCGCGTTGCCTTTCGGTTTGATATAGCCGTAACCGGTTTCCGGTCTGATCGGTTTGATCCCGAACGTGACCAAGTAACCCTCTGCAGCCAATCGTGCGGCCAATCGGACTGCAGTTTCAAAGTCGCGTTGTCCTGTCACCACATGGTCGGCCGGAACCACCACCATGAGCCCATCAGGATCACGTGTCAGCACCTCGAGCGCCGCCAACGCAATGGCGGGCGCCGTGTTACGTCCTTCTGGTTCGAGGAGAAATCCCTCCGTGAGATCTTCCTTCCAATCCGCCAATTGCACACGAATCAAGTCGGCCTGCGCCGCGTTTGTCGAGATCAGGACATTAGCGGCCGGCGCGCAGCCTATGACACGTCGCATGGTCTGTTGAATCAACGTATGTTCTCCACCGATCCTTAAGAGCTGCTTCGGAAACAGATGGCGGCTCAAGGGCCAAAACCTGGTCCCGCTCCCTCCCGCCATAATCACCGGATACAGTGAGTATTTACGAGCCATGCTTGCCCCCTCGACGCGTCTTGTCCGCATTCTTCGGCTCAGTGAGAGAGAGGAGTATCATTTCTGCAAGTTCTCTCACCGCCCCCTCCCCGCCTTTCCGTCGGCACACATAGTCGACGACGTCCAACACGTGTGGAAGACCATCCGCAGGCGCCGCTGACAATCCCACTGCCTGGAGGGATTCGATGTCATTCACATCGTCGCCGATATACGCAACTTGCCGGAGTGAGATACCATGTCGCCTCGCCATATCCTGGATTACCGGCAGCTTGTCCATCACTCCCTGATGAAGTTCAGGAATCGCGAGTTTTTCCGCCCGGCGAGCGACCAACCTGGTTCGTTCCTGCGTCACAATTGCCGTGATGAGGCCGGCCTTCTGCAGCATTTTGATCCCCATTCCATCTCGGGTGTTGAACTTCTTCCACTCATCACCCGACTCGGAATAATACATACCGGCATCGGTGAGGACTCCATCCACATCGGTTGCGAACAATCTGATTTCCCGCAAGAGGTTTTTCGCGGGTTTTCGCCGAGCTTTCGATTTCACGCGCTTATCACAAGAAGAACTGGACGCCTCAGTAAGAATCGACTGCTATCTTAACGAGCCTCAGAACAATTGCAAAAGATTTTTGACCGAGAGAAACGCTCACTCATGAAGAATAACCAAGAGGCAGGGGTGCGACTTTGGCAAATCGTTTCAGGGCCTGGCTCCATTCCGGTAGCGCAAACCCCAATGCAACCAACCGATCTGGGCTCAACACAGAATATGGCGGCCGCTTCGCAAGACGTCCTGCCTGCTCCGTCGTAATCGGCATGATGGAACAGCCGAGCCCCATTTCGCGGACGATGGCTTGCGCAAACTCGTACCACGTACACTGCCCACGATTGGTGACATGGATCACCCCTTCTATATTCTTCTCGACCAGTGAAGCAACGGCAGCGGCCAGGTCTTCGGCATACGTAGGGCAACCTGATTGATCATTCACGACCTTCAAGATCGGCTCACTCCCTGCTGCCCGCATAATCGACTTCACAAAATTCTTGCCTGCCGTTCCATAGAGCCAAGCGGTTCGGATGACAAGCGTCCTGGCACCGGAGGTCAAAACGGCTTGTTCTCCTTTCCATTTTGAAAATCCATATCGGTTGATCGGGCAGGGGCGATCTTCTTCACCATACGGTATCCGTTGCTTTCCATCGAACACATAGTCTGTAGAAATATAAATGAGGCGGGCTCTGAGCCGAACAGCGGCACGCGCAATCTGCTCCGTCCCCTTGGCGTTCACTGCCATCGCGAGGTCCGGTTCTCGCTCGGCCCCATCGACATCGGTGTAAGCCCCGGCATGGATGATCAGGTCAGGAGCGCATCCGATAATCTCCTCTTCAACGCCTGAGTGCATAAGATTGAAGTCCGGTAAGTCCTTGGGAATAACTGTTTCGTACCCAAGCACTTCGCAAAGCGCGCTGCCTAGTTGCCCATTGGCGCCAGTAAGAAGAACTCTCATATCGACAAGGGACTCGGCTGAGAGGAGGTTATAGATGGAGTTTTCGGCAGCGTCACTCGCGGCTATTCAGCGGCGAACGTCCTCTCAGCTGGCTTGCTGCAACCGTGCGCCGTACATCTGCTCATAATACTTCCGGAACTCCCCGGACTTGATGGGACGCCACCAGGACTCATGTTCTCGATACCATTGAATAGTCGCGCGCAGCCCTTCTTCGAACGGCACGACTGGACGCCATCCGAGCCGACGGAGCTTCCCGCTATCAACCGCATACCGGCGGTCATGACCAGGCCGGTCTATCACGAAACGAAGCAAGCTCTTCGGCTTGCCTAGTTGCGAGAGAATCTCCTCGGCGACCACGATATTTTCACGCTCGTTTCCTCCACCAATGTTGTACACAGTCCCCGGCTCTCCATCAAAAAAAGCCTGCTCGATCCCGGCACAATGGTCTTCAACGGCAAGCCAATCACGACGGTATCTGCCGTCGCCGTACAACGGCAACAGCTGATCATCGATGGCATTCGTCACAAAGAGAGGAACGAATTTCTCCGGATACTGATTGGAGCCGTAGGTATTGCTGCCCCTCGTCACCACCACTGGAAATTGATAGGTCGTCCAGTAACTCAACACAAGGAAATCCGCTCCTGCTTTACTGGCCGAGTAGGGGCTCCGTGGCTCCACCCGGTCTTCTTCCGTCGACAGACCGGATTCAACACTGCCGTACACCTCGTCCGTGCTGACTTGAAGAAACCGTTTCACACCGGCATGTCGTCCTTGTTCAAGCAACACACCCGTGCCCACGACATCAGTGCGCGCAAAGCACCCCGGGTCAAGAATCGAACGGTCGACATGCGTCTCCGCCGCACAATTGATGATGCCTTCGATTCGATATTTGCGAAGCACGGATGACACCAACGATCCATCGCAAATGTCGCCGTGGACAAACACATACCCCGGCTGTCGGCTTACCCTGTCCAGGTTGGCCAGATTCCCCGAATAGCAGAGGGCATCAAGGTTGACGACCAGGTGCTGTGCGGAGTCCAGCAGACGTCGGACAAGGTGAGAACCGATGAAACCCGCTCCACCGGTGATGAGGATCCGCATCTATGCCGCCACATTAAGATTGTTGGCGCCGGTTTGGCCGACCAATTGGTTGGCTAGATAGAGAGATTCGATGGTGCCGGCATCCGTCCACCATCCCTCAAGCAGATCCCATGTCAGCATTCCGGTCTCGATGTAGGCGTTGTTGACGTCCGTAATTTCGAGCTCCCCCCTAGCTGAGGGTCTGAGCGATCGGATGAACCCGAATACTTGTGGATCATAAAAATAAATGCCCGTGACCGCATACGGCGATCGAGGATGGAGCGGTTTCTCTTCAATCTTGACGACACGCTCTCCTTCCAACACCGGCACGCCAAACCGCTGCGGATCCTTGACTTCTTTGAGGAGAATTTTTGCCCCTCTTCGCTGGCGACGAAAGTGATCCGCCGCCTTGGCAATGCTCCCTTGAATGATGTTATCGCCCAACACCACGCAGATGGATTCCCCATCGGCGAAATGCTCAGCCAACCGAAGCGCGTCGGCAATACCGCCCTCACCTTCCTGATAGGTATAGTTGAGATGTTTGAGCCCAAACTCTTTTCCGTTCCCAAGCAATTTTAAAAAGTCACCCGCGTTGTTCCCACCCGTCACCAACATGATTTCCGTCACACCCGCATCGACCAGCGCCTGAATCGGATAATAAATCATTGGCCGGTTATAGACCGGAAGCAAGTGTTTGTTTGTGACTTTGGTAAGAGGCAACAACCTGGTCCCCAACCCTCCCGCCAGCACCACGCCTTTCACTGCTACACCTTCCTCTTGTAAGCGGTTCCCCGCTGTTCTTATCGGTTGTCGCCGGTTAGAACTGTAGAACTTGACGATAACACGAAGGGGGACAATCGGCACTTGATATGTAGAAATTACGAAACTCTCTGAGAGAGATCCGGCTGAAAGCTGGGCACAAGTCGTTTGAGATCTTGAAGCAGTTCTTCTTCGTCGCGTGTGGGGAGAGTCGTCGGCAATGACTCCAACCATTCACCCAATTCGCCCACTGAGACAGGCGTCCCAACAGCTCGATGAATCTTGGGATGGATGGTCGGCTCAACGTGCTCGCTGTCCTCAAACAGCTCCTCGTATAACTTTTCTCCGGGCCGAAGTCCCGTAAAGACTATGTCAACGTCCTTCCCCGGAACGAGGCCAACCAACATGATCATGTTTCGAGCCAGATCGGCGACTTTAATTTGTTCTCCCATATCCAGCACGAACACTTCTCCTCCCAACCCCATCACACTCGCTTGCAGAACCAGCTGCACGGCCTCCGGAATCGTCATGAAAAACCGCTTGATCTCCGGATGGGTCACGGTTACCGGCCCGCCTTTGCGGATCTGTTCGGAGAACAGGGGCACCACACTCCCATTGCTTCCCAATACATTGCCGAACCGCACGACCGTAAATTTTGTGAGACTGGTGTGGTTGAACTCCTGCATCAAGTGCTCCGCTATCCTCTTGGTGACACCCATGATGCTCGACGGGTTGACGGCTTTATCTGTTGAAATCAGAACAAATCGGTCTACACGCGTTTGCAGAGCAGCTTCAGCGACCACGCGCGTTCCAAGAATATTATTGCGAATCGCCTCTTTGGGATTGAGTTCCATCAGCGGAACATGTTTGTGCGCTGCGGCGTGAAAGACGAAGTCCGGGCTCGTCTGTTGAAAAACCTCTATGACGCGATCTGGGACTGTGACGTCCCCGATGATCGGAACAATCGCTGCCTCAGGATACGCCGCTCGCAACTCTAGCAACAGGGCATGAAGAGCATTTTCATACCGCTCGAACAGAACCAGAGATGCTGGTTTGTACCGCGCCAGTTGCCGGCATAGCTCGGATCCGATTGAACCGCCGGCGCCGGTTACAAGCACTGTCTTTCCTGTGATGAGAGTGGACAGCTCCAGATGCTCCATCTGGATTGGCTCACGCTGCAGCAGATCTTCCAATCTCATCGGTCGCACCTGGTACAACGAGACGGGATCGCCCAGGAGCTGCTTGATGTCGGGAAGGGTCTTAATTGGGACGGCACAACCTTCCGAAGCCGCCAGAATTTTTTGCTTCACGGTCGTGGAGCCCGTTGGAATGGCAACGATAATCTCTTGCACGCCCAGGTGATCCGCCACTTTCTTGATCTCATCAATCGTTCCCACGACCGGTACGCCGTGAATCTTCATCCTGCGTTTGACGGGATCATCGTCTACAAACCCGACCGGCAGACTGTTGTAATTGGCATCCGCCAGCATGTCTCTGACCAAAAGCTCTCCGGCATGTCCCGCGCCGACGATCAACACTCGCCTGGCTGTGGGCCCAACGATCTGGAGCCACTCCCGGAACCCCCGCACAGCCAATCGTATGCCCGCCAAGTACAACCCGTTCAACACACCGGTCAGAACGATGACCGATCGAGGGTATTCCTTGATTCCTCCGGCCAAATGGATGACTCCGTAAAATACTGTCGCACTGACAAGCGAGGTCAGAATGATCTTTCCTAAGTCGTAAAGACCGACATACCTCCATAACCCCCGTTGAATTCCGAACACCCATAAACTGGAACCGAAAATCAATAGGACCGCAGGCATATGGTCCCACATGATCTGCCTGTATTCAGGAGGGATATCTCCCTCGAAGCGCAACTCAAAAGCCGTCAAGTTGGCCGCCAGGATCAAGATCAACTGTGTGCCGATGACCACAAAAGATCGGTAAGCAAGCACGAGGCTTCCATATCGCCCGGCGATGGAGTGAAAAAGCTTCGCCGCAGTCTGTTTCATACGCCACCTAGGGTCAAAACCCGTGACTTACTTTTCGCCAGCATCGTTTCAACGGCCTGGATCACACGATTCACGGGCAACCGTTGCAGGCAATCGCTCAGACTATTGATATGACGGTCGCAACCTTCACCCAGGCAAGGGACACACTCCCCTTCACCTTGGAGGAGAAACACATTGCCCTGCCGTTGCGACCCTTGCCTCTGCCATGGACTATGTGTTGTCGGAGGAAAGTCTTTTGGCCAGGGGCCCCACTTCACGGGATTTGACGGTCCAAACAGCACAACGGTCGGGACACCGACCGCTGCCGCCATATGACTGACGGCCGTATCCGTTCCGACATAGAGTGCCGCGTGGCCTAAAAGACAACCAAGAGCCGGCAACGTCACCTGACCGACCAGATTGATCGCATCCGGCAACCCTTGGACCACGTGCTCACAGGACCACGCTTCGACTGACTCAGTCCCTGTGACAACAACCGTCATCCCATGGTCGATCAGCCATCGACCAAGGGTAATCCACCCGGCTACGGTCCAGGTCTTATAGGAAAATTTTGGGGAGACATGGAGCACGGCGTATGGTCGAGGATCCCTCATACGAGGAAACAGGCGATGCACGGATTCTTCATCTTCAGGTCTCCAACTGACAACAGGGGTCCCAATCGGCTCAATCTCCAACCGTTCAAGAAGGTGGAGATTCATGCTGACTGTATGGGTGTTCAGATTGTCAAACGGCACCCATTCATCCAGCAACCTCCGCTTCCACCATGATTTCTTGTCGGGCAAGAGAGTGCCTACTCGATATCGGCCGGCGGCCCAAGCGTGAAACGTAGGCCGATCGCCGGCCAGGACGGAAAGGGCGACATCATACCGTTGCCAAATCGAGCGGAGCAGTCTCAGATGGGTACCGATCGGAGGATGTTCGGGAATAGTCCAGATTCGTCGGATATCACCATTGGCCGATACAATATCCTGAGTCCCTTCGAACACAAGCATATCGACCATCAGATGAGACAACGCCGCCTTGAGCGAGCGAACGACCGGCGTAGATAAGAGCACATCCCCGATTCGACGCGTACACACGACCAGCGCGCTGTTCATTTCCCGCTTCATGTCACAATCCTGATCTCGTCACCTCTTGATGTCGGACCGGCATCAGACACCGCCGCGTTGATCGAGTCCGACGGCGGCCCGAACTGTCGACGACCGCAACAGATCATCCAGGCGTTTTTGATTATCGGGCAGCCTCATGCGATCCTGCTCAGGATGCCATAAATGAAACACCGTCGCAGCCAAGCGGGCATTCTTATGCTTGACTCCGGCATGGAGTAGTCGAATGACTAAATCAGAATCCTCCAGCCCCCATCCCTCGTAGGACTCGTCAAGTCCGTTCACATGGATCAAGTCGGTCCGCCAAACGGAGAAATTACATGTTTTGATGCCTTTCCAACGGTCCGGCGTCCACTTTCGAAACGGAGCATCGGGCAGATTGATCAGCGGAAGCACCCGATTGACTTCGCGTCGAAGCCAAGACTGTATCCAATCGATTCCGCCCCATGCATGAATCGGCAGCCGTCGGTGTAGGACACGGCGCGTCAACTCGGCCGAGAGCAATACACGATTCGATCCGAGGAAGTAACCCGGTTCGGCCAGTTGCTTATGAACACGCACGAAATGGCGCGAGGGAACACAGTCACCGTCTGTGAAAATCACATAGTCTGCGTCTGTCGACGCGACGGCGCGATTTCGGATGGCGGCGGCTCGAAACCCACGATCCTCGTGCCAGACATGTGTCAGCGGAAACGGCGCGCGCCGTGCAAATTGCCGCACGACCTCGGCGGTCTCCCCTTGAGACCCATCATCGGCGACCACAAGCCAAAAATCTTGATCGCTTTGAACGCAATAGCCTTCCAGCACGACCGCCAGCGCATCAGGACGATTGTATGTCGTCACGATCACCGATGTTTTCATTTCGACGGCGAGTCGCCACTGCGCCGAAGAGGCGCTTGTTTGGGGAGCGACCACGTCTCTTGCTGTTCGAACCGCTTGGCATACCGATAAAACGTTCCCTCGAAATTTCCGAAGGCAATGACAAACCCGGCCCACCCGTCCAGAAACCCTCGCTTCGCGACATAATGCTTGAGAAACGACCAAATGCCGTGAAACAACGCGGTCCCCATCGACACTCGTTGATCGGCGAGCTTCAGCACCCCCAGCGACGAATATCGGTTGGCCTTTTTGACGACCTCCTCAAAGTCCCTGAACGGGATCTGCCAAATCGCATGTTCCAGCCGACCGACAGGTTTGGCAGTCAGTAATTCATACCCTTCGTGGACAGGAGATTCCAGGTACTTCATCGCCCCTTTCCGAAACAATTGCGGCTGGCGGAAATTCGGATACCAACCGGAATGTTCGATCCAGCGCCCCATGAAGTAATTCCGCCTTGGCACGAGGTACGCGTCGTGTGCGGGAGTTCCAGAAAGGATCATGAGGACCTCGTCACGAACTTCGGGGGTGCACTGCTCGTCTGTGTCGAGACTGAAAATCCAGTCATGCGCACAAGCTTTGATGGCTTGGTTGCGTAAATGGCCGAATCCTTCGAACGGAATCTGGACGACGCGGGCTCCCATGTCGTGAGCGATCCGAGCAGTCTCATCGGTACTGGCCGAATCGGCCACAATGATTTCATCGGCCCACAGGACGCTATTGATGGTGTCGGCGATCTTCTTCGCCTCGTTGTAGGCGATAATGTAAGCGGAAAGATTCATATCCTCGTATCGAGTTGCGAATCATCCCCGGAATACATAAGACCGGAGAACAAGCAGTAAAACAGTTTCTCGGTATGATCGTTGAGCGCAGGTTGAAAAAGACAGCCGATCGCGATGGTGACGACCAGACCTCTCGCGATCAATCCATACGTCGCATCGTCTGCAAGGGCCGTCGATCGCCATTGTTGCACAAAGAGCCAGACCAATAGACAGAGTCCGAGTATTCCCACTTGTACCATGACCAGGAGATATTGATTGTGAGGATGAGTCGGAACAGACAGGCCGATTTTTTGCACACGCGCGGCGTAGGCTTGCGCAAACCCTCCGGTGCCGACGCCCAGCAGAGGATGGTCCTGAATGATCCCGACGGTGTGGTAAAAAAACTCCATTCGTTCGGTCACGCCATCATAGGTAGCCGTCTGGGGACTCCATTGCGCGACACCCGTGGCGACAAGATCGACCCGATCTCGGAAAGAGGTGGAAACCTGATAGGCCGTCGAAAATGTCACCGTGAGGACGATAACCGCTGCCACCATGCCCCGCCATCCGAAGTACATATGGAATACCACCATGGCAAGTCCGGCCAGCACCACGTATCCGGTTCGGCCTTGCACCATCAATAAGACATTGCTCGCGGCCAAGCAAGCGACCCCCGCCCACCACCATCGGACCCATCGGCGTGAGGACTTCCAGGCCAGCGCACCGAACAGCAGCACACCAAAGGCCATGAGCAAGTTGTGAGTCGTGTGTTTTTTCAAAATACACGGATTAGACGGATCACAGACGGGAGGGTAATTAGCGGGGACACAGGGAATGGATGGATCACATGGAATCTGCTTTTTCAATAAACACGGATTGAAAGGATCACAATTGATGAGTCCGCCGGTTGGAAGGATCCCCACGCTTAAGGCAAAAGACAATGCTAATGTCACGGTCAGCGATGCCGCCAAGGCTAGGATGGCGCGATTTTTTTCTCGGGCATCGATCACCATCGAAATCAGCAGGGGAATGAGCAACAGGTTAGCGTATTTCTTTACCCAGAATGCTCTCTCTTCCACAGTTCCCCCTCCCCAAACCGTACCTAGCAATAGCCATGCAAACAATACGATAGCCGCAACTGCCACTGGATTCGCGGTGATCCGATGAAGTCTTTCACGCCACCCGCCACTGACTGTCCAACATAGCACGAGCAGGCCGAGTAGAATGCCGTCCGCGACGACCCAAATTGGAATGGTGAACGCGAGCGCGGTCGTCGTCCAACCCGCCGCTCGCCTCGCCTCCACCTGTAACCTCTCCCTCGTCCAACTCATCACTTGCGCACTAAGCCAATGCAAAGGCGGCCTTCACTCGCAACCGGCCGACGACACGCCCAGACACCTTGCTATTTCTTGGTCGGCCTACGATTAGGGCAGATTTCAAGCTATGTCTTGACGACAACGCGTGGAGGGTCTTGAACCGCAACAACCGACACGTCGGCCTTCCTACTTGATGCGACAGGATCTCGATGGGCGCAGGAGACCTTTCCATTCCGTTCCAACTTGCTTACCAAACTTCCGAGCAGGATAAACGTACCGGCCCATGTGCCAAGAATAATGAGCCGCCCTTCATCCGTCGAGTGCTGATACAGAACGGCCAGTCCTCCGCACAGAATCATAACTCCGTACTCTACAAGCACGGTTCGACGATGACTCCATCCGCTCAGAACCAACCGCTGATAATAATGCTCCCGATGGGCTTGCCAGATCTTTTTGCGACGGAGCGCCCGTCGGATCAGGGTCACCGTCGCGTCCACAATGAATGGCGAAAAAATCATGACCGGGACCCACAACTCGAATATTCCGTCGCGAACCCCAAGGATCATCAATGTCCCAGCCAAGAATCCGATCGTAATGCTCCCCGCATCGCCCATGAAGATACGCGCCGGCGGGAAATTGTGGGTGAGAAATCCTAGTGCGCCCATCGCAACGAACGTGGCGATGATGAGCATGACCGGAAAGTGGGCTTGCCATCCGAAATATGCGAGAAATCCAAACCCAAAAAACGTCATGCCTCCCGCAAAACCGTCCATCCCGTCCATAAAGTTATAGAGGTTCGCCATCCACAGGAGGACAAGGACACTCACCGGAATCGCGGCCACCCCGAGCAGAATGTTCGGTCCTCCGGGAATTGGGACGGAAGACAAGGTCAAGCCGACACCCCCGATAATGATAAAAGCGGAGACTGCTTGAACGCCCAATCGAAGTACGGCGGGAACACCGACACAGTCATCGATGAAGGACACGATAAAGATGAGCAGCATCGAAACCACGATCCACACACTCCCTGATGCCACACCTTTCGGCAACACCGCCTTCGAAGGTTCGGTAATCGCCAAAACACTGGCGGCCAGAATGAGACTGATCACCACACTGCCGATGATGGCCAACCCTCCGGTCTGAGGAGTCGGCATGGAATGCAATGTCCGTTCGTTTGGATGAGCGAGTATGGAGAGCAATGATTTTGGTGAACATAACCGGTTTGTAAGCCACCAGGCCAATACAAAGGCAAAGATTCCTGGGAAGGCGACCATCATGATCGACATACCGACATTGCCCCTTCATTGCCCCTTAACTAAGCCGCCACTCTAAACGGACGCCTCTCGGTCAAGCTCTATGACTCATTTTCCAGTCGAAATCAAGACACGCGAGCCTTTGAACTCTCTTAACCGCCTACACTTGCTGCACCACGATAAAATGCCATCAGCTCGGGAACCGCTTTCTCAAAGGAATACGAGGCTTGATATCCCAATTCATGCGTGATGGCCGTCGAACTGTACCACGCGCAACCGATAAGCTTTGTCAACTGTTCCGTCGTCAAGGGAGCAGGTCTCCCACAGATCGCCTGGAGCACATCGCCGCATCGCGCACCGCGTTTGAGTATCCAAAGGGGCACTCGCCATCGGGGAGGCGCCTTCCCCAATCCGGCTCGCAACCAGTCATACAGATCGGTCACGCGATACGGTTCGGTATCAGCGACGATGTATGCCGCCCGCTTAAAACATGGCGCACGAAGACACAGGAAGACTGCCTGTACAAAATTCTCGACATGTAAGAGGCTTCGGACGGTCGAGAGACGAGGCAAGACCGGGAACCTCCCATGATCGATAGCCTCGATCATCCGATACAGGTTGCCTTTCTTTGTCGGACCATAGACCATTGGAAGCCGAAGCGAGACGGCGGTGAGGTCATGTCGTTCCGCATACTCCGTGACAAGTTGCTCCGCCCGCCATTTTGACAGGCCATAGACCGTCTGGGGATCAGGAGTCTGTGTTTCATCGACACACCCGCTCGTCTCTTCGCCGAAGACTTTGACCGAACTAGCAAACACAATACGGTTCACTCCGGATCTCACGGCTGCGTCGAGGATGTGTCTCGTGCCTTCGACGTTGACGGCTTCGTAGCCCTTCTCTGCTCCGAAGTCATCAACTGCGTGGACCTTCGCCGCCAGATGCACGATGGCGCTACAGCCGACCGCTATATCTTGCATTTTCTTCGCATCTCGGATGTCAGCGACCATCGTCTCGACATTCTGCAAATGTGCGATGGAGTGCGTCGAATCATGAAGGACAGCCCGAACATGATGGCCCGATCGGCAGAGCTTGTCGACAAGCAACGCTCCCAGGAATCCCGCGGCGCCTGTTACCAGTACGTTGGTCATGCATATCCATGGGAACGATCGATGGCCGAAACCTTCACCATGTCCTGGTAGAGAGCAAGTACCTGTTCGGTAATTCTGGGGCCCGACCATTCCGCCACCACACGAGTCCGGCTTCGCTGTCCCATAATCTCTCGCGCCTCTCGGTCGGACAGCAATTCTTCAATGGCCGCTGCCAACGCCACAGAATCCTTAGGGGAAACCAGTAGCCCGTTAAACCGATCTCGCACGATCTCTCGACAGCCAGGAACATCCGTAGCCACCATGGCTCTGCCACAGGCCGCCGCTTCCAACAGCACTTTGGGAAGCCCCTCTCGATACGAGGGCAGTACGACGAGTGTGGCCTCTGCATAGACGGCCGGCATGTCCTCTCGATGCCCCCACCACTCGACGACTCCCTCCTGCATCCACTCCTTCAGACGGATCTCCGAGATAGCCGCAGGATTATGTTCATCCCGTCGACCGACGAGAATGAACCGGGCATGAAGGCCCTTTCGCTTCAACCGTCTGGCAGCCTCCACAAATTCGCCTACACCCTTGTCCCAGAGCATGCGTGCCGGCAGAACAACAATCGGGACACCGGACGGCTGCGGCTGTAAGGCATACACCGCGACATCGATGCCGGACCCAGCAATAATTCTCGTTCGAGAAGCAAGAGCTACACCCTCTCCGACGAGCCGGTCCTGATCGTCGTGATTCTGGACCAGAACGACCGAATGACCCAAACTGAGAACGGTTCGTAACGCCGTCTTCATGCCCCAGCGTAACAGCCGGTTCCGTCCGTCCATGAAGGTATACCCGAGGCCGGCGAATGCGTTGATGACCGCCGGGACGCGGGTCAACCACGCAGCCACGGACCCGTACAGGATCGGCTTCATGGCCACGTGATGAACGACATCGGGTCTGACGCGCCGATACAATCGCGCGAGTTCGACGACAGCGACCGCCTCGCGGAACGGATTGCGGCTCCGACGGACCATCTCCAACGACTCGAGCTGAAACCCTTCTGCTCGGATTCGTTCTCCGTGATCAGTCACGCGAGTCGCCACGATGACATCATAGCCTGCGTCCCGTGCGGCGCGAGCCAAATCGAGACGATGAGACCAGAAATACCAATCCTCAGTGATGAGATACAGCAGGCGAGGGCGATCGCGCATGAGCACTCAACCAGACTTGAAACATCAAAACATTCCAGAGCCAATACTGCCAATTGCGCCGACCTGAAAGATGCTCCCGCCATTTCGTTCGGATCGGAGCCGGATCGAAATATCCTTCACGTCTGAGCCGCGACTCCTCCAACAACGCCTCTGCCCAGTCCCTCAAGCTGCCCCTGAGCCAGGAGTCCAACGGGATGCCAAAACCCATCTTGGGTCGTTCAACCAGATGTTTCGGGACATAGCGATACAACACTTGTCGAAGCAGCCATTTCCCTTGGCTTTCTGCCCTGATCTTCATCGAAAGCGGAAGACTCCAAGAAAATTCCACAACGCGATGGTCCAGCAGCGGCATCCTGGTTTCCAGGCTGATCGCCATCGCAGCCCGATCGACTTTGGCCAAGATATCGTCGGTCAAATATCCGACCAAATCGTGAAGCATCATCGCTTCGCTGAAATCCCGATCCCCCATCAGTCGCCCTTGAACGTCGGCCCAGATCGGTTTGTCCTGAGCCCCGATGACCAAGGAAACAGTCTCTCGTTGTACCGACCGGAGCCGGCGATACAATTCCGCCTGACTCTCCGAATCCAAGACTGCGGCAAGTTTATGCACCTTCTCCCCGAGGGTCGACAGATGGAGGGAAGCCGGGAGCCCTGACCTCAGTGTCCTGCCGATCCTATCCCACTGCTCAGGCGACAGCCGGGTCAGGGCGGATGCCGCCATTGCCCTTATGGGAACGGGCACTCGCGCGATTCGGCGCCAGATCAACCTTCCCCAGGAATACCGGTTGTACCCTCCGAACAACTCGTCGCCACCATCCCCGGAGAGCGCGACGGTGACATGCTGTTTGGCCAGCTGGGCGACAAGATGAGTAGGAATGGCGGACGGATCGGAAAACGGCTCGTCATACATCGACGGCAAGAACGGAATCGCGGCTAAGGCATCGGCCGAGCTCACGTAGAACTCTGTGTGGTCGGTTCCAAGATGCGCCGCCACGGCTTTCGCATGCTGAGCCTCATTGTACTCATCATCATGGAAGCCGATCGAGAAGGTCTTGACCGGACGAGACGAATGAGCCTGCATGAGCGCCGCCACGGTCGAGGAATCGATCCCGCCTGATAGCAGCGCACCGAGAGGCACATCGGCAAGCATTTGTCCCTTGACGGCGTCCTTCAATAACCGGTTCAGCTCATCCGCCGCCGTGCTATCGGTCCAATCGCATGGACGAACCTGTCTCGCAGCCGCCGCCGCAGACCAATAGGTGGTGGGTTCCGGCAAATAGCGGGCCGGACATTCGGAAGGAATCGTCGCATACGTTCCAGGTAAGAGCTTTCGAATCCCGGTATAGATCGAGTGTGGTACCGGCACATAGGCGTAGCGCATGAACAAAGCCAGGGCATCCCGATCGATTTCACCGCGCCAATCCGGGTAGGCTTCCAACGCCTTCAGCTCAGAGGCAAAGAGGAATGTCCCGTTGGACCATCCATAGTACAGCGGCTTCTCTCCGATCCGGTCACGAGCCAGAACTAGGTGCCGCTCAAGGCGATCCCATAAGGCCAACGCAAACATCCCAACGGTGGCCTGAAGCGTTTTTTCCACACCCCAGGTTTCAAAGGCCGCCAACAGTGTCTCCGTGTCCGAATGCCCGCGCCACGGCAGGCCCGTGAGCTGCCCTCGGAGTTCCAGATGATTGTAGATTTCGCCGTTGAAGACGATGACATACCGACCGGAGGTCGATTCCATGGGTTGATGGCCAGCGGGAGACAGATCCAGGATCGACAGGCGGGCATGGCCGAGGGCAAGTCCGTGGTCGGCATCGCACCACACTCCTGAATTGTCGGGACCGCGATAACGAATCATCTCGACCATTCCCGAAACAATACGGCCGAGGGCAGGCCCCCGATAGGACATCATTCCGGCAATGCCGCACATCAGCGTACCAAACGCATTGAATGGTCAGGCATGAAGAACCGTATGGTCGCACACCACTCCGGCCCACACGGATTGCCACTGGTCTCTCTCTGATTGGCCGACAGAACCCCAGGATCTGCGAGATCCGCTTCCACTGGCGCGACAAAACTGGAGGACTACGTCTCTTGAAAAAGCGATGCTATGCACGCCAAAACCCATCATCGCCCATTTCAATGATGACAGGTCAGTGACCCTCGCCACTAAGCGTCGGCAATAGTTCAGTCGCCCACGGCCCAATTTTCCAGCTTCGATTTCAGCCACACGGTAGCCCAAGAGGACTTCCTCCAGCGCCGCAAAGCGACTGTGAGTAAAACTGTGAAGAAGGAGTACTTGATCTTCACACCGAGTATCTTCATCGGAATAGGGATGCGATAAGAACCAGGCCCGCTTGCCCATCCATGTCGGATGAGCAAGCGGAAATCCCCACCATGGTCTTCGGCAAATAGTCTCGTGTGAGCTTGCCGTTGGATAGCAGCCGACGATCTCGCCTTTTCCCCTGAAAATCACGGCGCCGGTTCCCAGTAGATCAATCTCGCGATGAGCTTCAAGAAACTGAACCTGTCGTTCAAGACGCTGAGGATACGCCACGTCGTCGGCATCCATTCTGGCGACATACTGTCCCTTTGCGAGACGCACACACTGATTCAACCGTGCAGCGAGCCCCATATTCCCTGACGGCTCTTGAATGAATCGGATTCGGGAGTCCTGCACATGCGACACGCTCTCCGCAGTCCGATCGGTCGAACCATCATCGACGACGATCAATTCCCAGTTTTGATAGGTTTGGGTCAGAATCGACCGCAACGCAAGATCGATGGTCCCGGACGCGTTGTACGCCGACATCGCAACAGTGACCAGAGGCGGTGCGCTCAATCAACTTTCCTTGTAAAACATCCGACCGGGCCATCCGGCGGCGCTGTAGGTCCAGGCTCCCCGCAGACGCCAGGACAGCTCGAAGGCCAGACGACGCGCGGCACGTGGACCGCGATGCTTTCCCCAAATCAACCTGGCGCATGAAACACATAACGCTCTGAGCAATGTTACCCATGGTCCCATCCTGTGGCGACGGGCGGCTTGTTCAAAGATCGGCCAATCGATGGCACGAATGGGGGGCCGACTAACCCGCGGAGCTAATTTTTCAAGCAATGCCTCAAATCGACGGTCATAGGTATGTTCGCTGCTGACCCGTTTAAATCCTCGATAGGCAACGGTGTCCCGATTTTCAGGATTGGCCAACAAATACGTAATGCGCTCGGCGAGTTCATCCGGGCCATCGAACACGACGATTTCCTCACCGATGCGAAAATACTTTTCAAGATACTGAGCGGGTTCAGTGAGCAGACACCCACCGGCACCAGGCACTTCGAATACCCGCGCCTTAATTTGGCGACTACGGTACGGCAACAGCCCTCGAAATTGAATACCCGAGTCTCCGAAATTCAGGGTGAGCACAGACTCACGGTAGATACGCAGAAGATCCTCGGCAGAGACCGGCCCGGCCGGCCAACCGTGACCGAAGCACGCGACCTGAATGCCTCTAGCACGTAGGATGTCGATCCACTTCCTCCTGTTGCCATACGCACTGCCCACGAACGTCACGGGATACTTGCACCGCCGGGCAGGCAACGGCTCAACCAACGTGTCCCGGCTCGCCCCCCACTGAGTCAGCACGAAGTTGTCCAACCCATGGTAAGACGCTTTCTCCAGTGCCTTCGGATAGGTCGTCGCATAGCAATCGACATGCGGAGCGACGAAGCGCGAAAACTGTTCGTACTTCCAGGAGTCGTCCGTACCCCAGTTGACGATGGCAACGGACCCGTTAGACCGAACAATATCCAGCGTTTCCCCCCACAACTCGTAACCCAGGAGCACACAAAAGATCACGTCCGGCTGCTCCTGTTCGACTCGGCGTAGAAATGCTCGATTCAACTCCGCAAAGTTACAATAGGCAGACCGATCCCAGGAATCAAAAAACGAAACTTCATGTCCCAATGCCCGAAATGCAGGCACAAAATTTTTGAACTCATACCCATCCCCACGCATGGGATCGCCATAGTTGTGTCGACCAAAGACGCAGAAGATGCGCATCAATGAAACATTCTTCCGCACGATCGGGCACGATGCACAGATCGCTCACGTACATCGGGACGGGTCAATTCATCGTCCTCACAACCTGTACGGCAAGTCCGTATCGGATGCTGATGCACGAAGACATTACGGTCCGGTGGAAACACGCTTGCGGGTCTGGAGTAATTTCCGATTCATCCACGCATGGCGATCGACAGCGATCGTATTGATATAGGTATCCGCATAAATCACATAATCGTTCTGTTGCAAAATGTTCTGCAGCTCGATTATTTTCTCCTCGCCTCCGTCTTCCGTATAGGTCAGCGTTTCAACGCAGACTACCTTCGGCCTGAACCGCTCGAAATCAAAATCTTTCAGGATCGAGACATCCATCCCTTCCACATCAATCGACACAAAGTCCGGCGCCGACTCGAAATACTCCTCCAGAACTTGATTGACCGTTTTGATCTCCACTGGAATCACGCGTTCAATCCGCTCTGCCCCATACCCCTGATACCGCTCGGCCTCTTTACGGGAAAAAGTATTGAGGGTCGAAGTGGTCATCAAGAAAAGATCTGCCGTGCCGGGCACAGCTCCGATGCCCACCGGCAAACAGACATCACGAGGGCGAGCTTGTTTGAATGCCCTGAGGGCATTCGGGTCAGGCTCGATGCAAACACCACGTCCACCCTGTCTATAGAAATAGTACGTGTTGCTGAGGTATCGAGGATGATGCGCGCCGATATCAAGGTAGGACACTTTCCCGACATCAAGCACGGCCAAGACATAATCGACGATGAGATCTTCCCCACACTGAGCATAGGAGATCTTTTCAGATCCGATCGCCCAATTGGCCAAATGACTGAACCGCCGCCTAAGTCGGCTGACTAGCCCCATAGCTCCCTATTCTTGATATTCACTGCCTGTCTTTCCGAACCTCGACGCTCTGGACATGACGGACCCGGCGCAGAACATTCCAACATAACGTGATCGCATCCATTCATATTCCCGAATGATCAAGAACATTCACGAGGAACAGGCGATGGTTGCCCGACGCGCCGTCACATGGTAGCCGACTGTAAAACGCCTCTCGCGGTCGAACGTATCCAGCCATTTGCAGAATACAGGGACGATCAAAGCAAGGACGGGAAAGAGCACGATCCAGATCGGAAGCCAGAGCAGCCGAATCCCTACCGGGAGACTCGCGCTCCACGGACTGGTCGCTTGAACAAACCGTAAAGATTCCTGCCCGAAAAATCGAAACGACCCCTCGTTCGGTTCGACATTGATTTCCTCGAATCCGGCGGCCTTCAGGAATCGTTCGTACCACCAGGGCGTGTAGCCGCCATAGTAATGGTACGGCTCTTGGTGAATTCCTGATCCAAGCGGCGCGGTGAGCACGAGCGTTCCTCCCGGCTGAAGAATCCTCGCCAATTCGTGAACCACCCGTATGGGCTCGGGATGATGCTCCAAGACTTCCGTACAAAGCACTACTCCGAAGCTGCCGTCAGGAACCGGAATGGCCGTCACGTCCGACACAAAGTCGAGCGCCCCATAGCCGCCATGTCGCAGTTGATCACCACGCAACGGCGCAAGATCCTGAGTACGATAGTCGCAGTGTGCAAACAGCACACGATACGGGCAGGACCCGGCGCCGACATCCAGCACCTTCGTCCCGCTCGGAACCAGCGCCGCCTGTTGCGCGATCCAATGATCGCGCCGCACGACGTTATAGGCGAAGAGCTCACTCTGAGCCAGCCAGGCTCGTAGACCATTACTCATGTGCCTTCACAAATTCGAAAAGACCGCACCCATACTCGAGATCGGCGACAGCTTCCGGTGGAACCTCTTCGTTGAACCGCCCGGCATCGTCAACAAGAGAAAACGCCTTGAGCTGGAGTTCCTGGAAGAAGCCCCTGACAGTGTTCAACGAAAATACTCGATGTGCATTGAAACACACCCGCTCGCGTCCGACCGGCACCGACAGGAACAATCTGCCACCAGGCATCAACACGCGCTGGAGTTCTGAAGCAGCGAGTTGACTGCCGGCAGGATTCAGCGGATCGCCGTATCGGCCCAGGCCCACATGTTCGATGACGTGTAAGGAGGACAGCGAGGCAATGCTGTCATCAACAAATGGTAATTGCACAATATCTCCTGCCAGCGACGTAAAGTTGGAAAGGCGCACATGAAGCGGGCGATAATCAACGAACACGGTTTTCACGGCGGCGCTCAGCACATTGATCATCATCGCGCTGGAACCGACGTCGACATGAAAGGCCGGGCGGAATCCTTGTAACCGCCGTGCGAGCCACGCGGCCTGAAAGAAATAGTGCGGATCGAACGGCGTGGCCACGGTACGATCAGCAAGGCATGGATACGAATCTCGGAAAGCGATCTGCTGTGCAGCGGCCTGCTTATTGTAGGTTTTCCATTCCCCGAGATAGCGAGGCAATGCTCCAAGGCTGGCAAAAAAGTGGGGGCCAAGAAACGCGGCGCCCCATCGGACGATCGCACTGTGGCGGAAAAGATGTCTCACGCTATGAGAATTGACACTATGAAGGCTGACCCGCAGGCAGCCAACCGAGGTGGGATATGACAGATCGGCTATTCTCATACTTCAATGCTTTCAGCAGCTTCACATCGGAGGCCTTCAACTCCTGCTTCGCCATCCACCGCTCAATAGGTGGTCCTGATTCGGATGCCATCGCCATCTCCCTGTCTCTCAGAATCCTCACAGAGAGCTCTCTGCGAGCCGGCAAACTCATAATTGAGGGGTATTTTGAATAGCCTTGAGCGATATCACAATTAATTGTTCTGTGTTTTCTGCGGTGGTGCTGACAAGCATTCCACGAATGGCAAGCAAATCATCCTTCTGCCAGTTAACCGCTATACCCTGCGGAATGCCATAAAATTTCCCATTAAAGGCCACAATGTTATAGTGCCCAACCTCTTTAATTAAATGCGGCACGGGGCTGGCTTCAGTAGTGGGCCGGAATAGGACAAGTAGAAACAGCAAGACGGGTACAGCAGAAAGAGAATATCTAACGCTCCTATACAGTGATGACCGCACGCCTATGGTTTTAGGCGATGTTGTCAATTTATGTCGAAAACGGTCTACTGGACGATCAACAAACACGAATAAGGCAGTTGATATTGCCAGTGTCGCTGCGATGATGAGAGCGAGTTTAACAGATGGGCTGAAACGCAAATAGTTCAACGATCCAATGATAAATCCATGGACCAAATATAGCGGATAAGATATTTCTCCTATATAGCTGTCCCACTTGATGTCCTTCGTCAGGATAAACAGGAATGGCATTCCGGCTGTAAACAAAAGATAAAAGATCCATAACCTGATCTGGTCGTAATCCTCAGGGCCATCAAAAAGAAACATGCCTCCAGCGAAATACACACTGCCAATCAAGGAACACATTCCTAATATGGCCACCATGCGACCAACGGTCTTGGCATACTCGAAACTTACAGCTCGGGCATAAATCCAATAGCTCATGGTTCCCAAAAAGAAAAAGGTCATATTGCTTGCGAAAAAACGGGAACGCCATGGGTCGTTGGGGAATAGATCGGCGTGTTCAACGAAGTAGAATCGAATAAGCAGGCAGGCAATAAACAGCGCAATGACTCTTATTCTAGATAAAACGACAAATGGAGCCATTGCATAAAAAATCAATTCGATGCCAAGCGACCAGGCTTGACCGATGTAGATATAGATAGGTTCAAGAGCGTTCTTGCCGAAGAAATTTACCGCTGATTGAATAAAGGAGTTTGGAATGTTGGTGGCGGAATGGGACAGGATTGTTTGCCACGTGTCCTGTCCAAATATGAAAAAATTCATAAAGAATAGCGCAGATCTTGCCTGTAGAGTCAGATCATTGCCTGAGAAGATATTCGGCGTGTTACTGCGTATATACAAAAGGCCTTCTACTAGACAAATAACAAAATATGTCGGCGCCAATCGTAATATGCGACTTTGGTAAAACGTGGAAATCCATGAGGAGTGGGGAAGGCGAGAGTACTTTTCATTAATAACGAGCGCCATGTAGAACCCGGATATCATGAAGAATGCCTCGACAGCGATACCTCCATGAACCAAGCGAAAAGGGTGACCGGGGATATGCCAAAAAAATACCGATAGAGCCAGAATCAATCTCAGCGAGCCCAAATTATTATCACCTTTGTGGATGGTAACGTGGCATCAAAGAAGCAGAGCTGTTTGAATCCTTCAAGTTGGAATAACTAGAACAGCATCCATGGGACAATGCGATATTAGCTTAGGAGCTGATGGTAATGCTCCCCGGTAATCAAGCCACCTGAGTTGATTGTTACGCTAAAGGCTTGAATAACACCTGATAACCTGGACGGCTGGATGGCAACTCCTTCTCAACTGCAAACTCTATCTGTGACACCCCAGTATTCGAAGATGTCATGCGGAAACGATTTTTCCCGCTCAAACTTCTGCGCCATGGCGGCATAGCTCATGAAATCCCTCATGTAGAGCGATCTCCAACCATCGACGCACTCTTTCACCTTACTCACCCAATCATGGTCTTGAATATCCAACTGGGTACAACAGGAAGCTATCTGAGAGGCATCATGTGTTCCCAATGAGACTGTGGGGCGGCCTGTTTGAAGGCCGGCGATAATTCGCATTAATGACAGCCATTGCCAACCTCCCCGCTGAGGAATGTTCACAATCACTTTCCCCGATCGATTGAGGGCGTTGCGGCGATTCCTCGATAGAAACCTCCGCGGGCAGGCCACTGACAACCCCTCGGCCTCCAACAACGCGATCAGCTTGGTGCGATAGTCCGTCATGGCTCCGGTAAATACAAGATCGTGAACGGTATCACAAGACGTTGCAACAGCTGCGCACCGGCCTCCGCTTAGAGAGGGAAATGGAATGGCGCACACATCAATACCCGGCACAAGCGTCGAGATATTCCGTAACTCCGGTAAGTCTCCCAAGACGAAGAAACAGCGGAGATAGGGCACGCACTCCAACAGATGCTTCATCCGTGTCAGGATCGTGGAGGAGTGCATGTAATCGTTGTGACTGCCAAGCGGAGCGCCGTGGAAATAGACCTGGCCATGCTGGAAATCTAAATGCTCCGTCATGATCACTGCGACTCGTTTCCGTGATGATCGGCAAAAATTCAGCAACACATCCCTACTGCTTTCCGAGGGAAACCCTTCAATAACGACATTCAGAGATGAAGGGCTCGGCTGTCTCCCAATGGAAACCGGATAGCCGTGTTCTCGGAATGCGGCGACCGCAAAGCTCACCTGGTCACCGATCCCATACAATTGATGATTGTAGACCCAACAATGAATTGAAGGCTTCTTCAGCGGGTGCCTCGTCGCGACGCTTCGACGGAATCTACGGGATTCTTCCAGCCTTGGAGCCACTCCGACTCGGCAGTGAGTGCATTCAGAATTTTGCGCTGAACCTCTTCAAGCGAGAGACCTGAAAAAGAGGGGGCATAGTGTTTTGAGAATAATTTCGATCGGGCCGATTCGCTTTCGCTTTGCAAGAAGGCGTAAAACTCCTTGCCTTGACGGACGATATTGAAATTATGAAACCCCTCTACGATGACCTGCGCAGGTTCAGCGCCTTCTTCGCAGACGAACGACCTCGATGCCGAAATATTTGCAGCGATACTTCGAAGCACCTCATCGACGGAATGCCCTCGATAACACGATGAATAGCCGCCGGCCTCGGCCTTCTCCGGAGAAAATTCTCCTTCGCGCTGAAGAATGGCATAGTATCGATCACGATGACGGATAATGTTATATCCGCTTACTCCCTGACGCACGAGCTCGATCTCTGGTTCCGCCTTTGGCCTGGCCAACCTGAGCCCTCCATGTCGACGATACACCGCGAGAACCTGGGCGGCATAGCAATACAAGGCAGGGAATGGCCTGAGCGTTTTGGAAACCCATCGAACCAGCTTGCGCCGCACTCCTTCGCGGCGCCCTCCGAGCGGATGAAGGTAGTTGCCTTCCAGTTCTTCCAAATTATTGGCGTACGTCTGTGGCGGAGCATTTGGCTTATAGTAGCGCGCCAATACGGACCAGTCATTCAGTTCGATGCGAGGATTCCCATACGTTTGGATCATGGCGCCGCCCAGTTCCCATACCGTGCCGAACTCCGTCTTAATGCGTAACATCGGTTGTGGGGGGCTTTCAAACACTCGCGCCCAGCCATCACGCTGAATCGTACACTCGTTCAAGGACCGGCCCAGGCGATCGGAACCGGTCTCCTCGTTACTCGATGCTGGTCCGGATTGCGCATAAAGATCCGATATGGAGTTCCAGAAGTCCAGGGCAAAACTTTGCCCGGAAAATCGTTCCTTCGCATGGGAAAGCATACGCCTCTGCACATCCCGATAGACCCCAGGCTTGTCCAACAAGGCACACACACGGTTTATCATTTGCTCGACAAGAAAGTTGTCAAGCTCCGACCATCGACCATATCTGCCCATCACATGGTCCGTTTCTCCCTCTTGAGGCCTGACTTTCTCACGTACACCGCACAAGACAATCCCATTCTCCTCATCAGTCACATACACCGAGGTGCCCACAGTATCAGACACGACGGGAATCGCTCCTGCTCTCATGGCCTCCATGATCGAGACAGAGTGCAGCGACATACTGGGAAGCAAGAGAAAATGCGCGCCGGACATTAAGGACTGTATTTCATGGGCGGCCAGGTAGCCTTGATCCCAGACGATGCTTCGACCGATCTCATGCTTGACCCAAGCGACATCAACACCATATTCACGCAACTCGATATCGTCGGGCATCGCACAACGCAGCATCAGCATGCCGTCTCGACCGTCGGCAACCAGCTCCTTCCAGAAACGCAAGACAAGATGCCCGCCGCGCCGAAAGAAATTCACCGGATTCTGGTTGGCAGAGTTGACAAACAAGAATCGCGGCCTGGAAAGCGACGGGTTTGGCTCTGGTTCGTGAAGAGAGGATGCATCGGCACTCAACCCCGTTCTTGAGGAAAACAACTTCCCATCGATGGTTGAGTCGGATAAGAACAGGCTGAGTGCATGAAGCGTGTCCGGCACATGGGAAAAGATTCCAAGGCACAGAGGATGGGCAAAAAGGCTTCTGTAATGTTCCTTGAGCTCTTCATAGTTTTCAATGTCGCCGCTCCCTTGTTGAGCAAACGGGAACAAGAGCGGCGCAAACGACTCGCAGTGAAAAACAAACGGCCGTGTGAGTGAGGGAAATGGCGCGGTATGATGAAACTCCAGATCCCCTTCGAGAGCGGTCGTCAGAACATGATCAGGAGGCCAGAAATACTCCTGATACCGTTTCGCAATTGAACTTCCGTCAAGTTGATCGCGGCGATGCGCTTCCCACCTTGCTTTCTCTACGACTGTCCTGCCCACAGCAGCATCATCTCGAAACTTGCGATACAGCTTGACGTTATCCCAGGCAGCAATCTTGACACCATCCGAAACATGATCGAACAATGCCCGATAGAGCGGATGAAAGCCATCTAAGGGAATATAGTGACTCAGGTTCCAAGGAACCGCGATGCGTAAGACGCGACGCATTAGCGCACCGCCAAGAGCGGTTGAGGATATTCCTGCGTATAGGCAAATGCGAGGTGGCGCCCATCGCGATTGAAGAAAAACCCGTTGGGCCCTCCCGGAGGATGGGACAAGAGAACGAGCACCATGCTGACCACCGCGTAAGGACTTTCGGTCGATCCCTGATTCATCTCGGTGCGGGCCTCGCCGGGAACCAACACGTTGATCTGAACGTCCTTATCCGGATATCTCGCCGCACATTCGGCAGCAAGAGACGCTCCAAGCGTGTTGAGAGCCGACTTACTGATATTGTATGAACCAAACCCAGGCGTCGACGCCCATCCCGCGAAGGAAGACAGGAAGAGAATACGAAATCCCTCTCCATTGTCCAAAAGCGGCATCGCCGCCTTACAGGTCAACCATGATCCCGTCACATTCGTCGTCAGAAGATTCGTCCAGCTCGCCATATTTTGGTCGGTGAGCGGAAACACCGTCCCTGGTGATTGCGGAAGGGCGGCGCTGTTCACCAACCCATACAGGCTGGTGGTTACGTGTTGGATGCTTCTCACCGCGCGGGTAAGATCCTCTTCCGATCGAATATCCACTGGAACGGACATACAGCGGCCGGCATCAATGCCAAGGGCCTCGCCCTCTTCCACAGTCTCGCGCAATTTTTCAATTCGTCTTCCGGAAATAAAGACTCGCGCTCCTGCCGCGGCAAGAGCCAGCGCAATGCACCGGCCATATCCGGTTCCTGCGCCGGTGATCCAAAAACTCCTCCCCTTAAGCGCTTCCCACCTGGCTTGCGGTAAACCGAAACGATGATCCCGCCAGGAAGCCGGATGAACATTCTGCAAGATGCCGGGAGTGGAAACACATTTTTGAAATAACCTCATACTTCGACTGTGCTGCACGACCTGTTATTGTTTCGGCCCAGCGCAAGAATTTCATTTTCAACGGCATCACGGGACACGTCTCGAATGACGCCCGGCATCTCAATGACATCGATCTCGGTCAGATCAATAGAACCTAAGGCATGCGGCATACCGTAGATCCAACCCTCATAGGAGATGACGTCATAGCCTTCCTCCGGCATGCTACGAAGCAATACAGGCGATTTGGTAAACCCAGATGCGTGAGAGCGACCGTCAGTTGGAGAGAGAGAAACCTCCCCGGACTCCCCTCGCAGGTCCCTGATCATACCGTCTACTTCGCCAATGCTCTCTCCGACCAGCATGCCGGGAATCGATGCGACGAAACCAGAGTCCCATTCCACATAAGCCCCATGAGGCACCCCGTAGAACCTGCCGTCAAATTTCACGAGATTGTAATTACCGATGGTCCATAACAATTCCGGCTGAGCGTTTTTGGTCACCACGGACAGGATGGAGAAATCCGCTCCTTTCACCGGTACTCCGGCCTGCGTTTCGTTACCGGCGCCCTGTCCGGACACAGATCGCATGAGACGCTTCAGGGGCTCTTTGAGATAGGCGACAGCTACCGCGCGTGGGAGCATACGGGCGAGTTGCACATCGCTCAGGTACCCTCCGTTTCCCTTGTTAAATCGTTCCTGACGGATGAGACGCCGAAGCTCCTCTTCAAATGAAGCAGGCAGCAGCTCGGCCACCCTGCGCCATAGACTGATGTTGCGTTTGCTTTCTCCCTGGCTCCCGGATTTTCTTTCAATAACGGATCTCCGACCGAACGGATCCTGTAAGGCGTCCCGATCCACAGCGATATGCATCTTGTCGAATTGCAGAATGCGAGGCCTGTTGGAAATCTCAACGGATTCGGACATTTCGCCGACGCTATCCGCACGCATGTAGGATCCGGACGCTCGCTGTTTCTTTTGATCATCGTAATGACCGCGTGAATTCGCCCATCGGGCGCTCTCTTCAATAGCCGCGATGACTTCCTCTTCAGTCGGATATCGGAGAATTCCCGCGATCGCAGTCGATTCAGGGCTTGTCACGTCAACAGTGCTTAATGCGGCGGGAATGCCAAAGTACCACCCGTTATAGAAAAGAATCGTATGCGTGTCCATTTTGCGCATCATACGCGGCGACTCTCCCGCGATCCTGAATAACGGAGGTTCCGCCAACGGTTTGTCGGCCTCCGGTGAGTGGGCATCCTCCGCAGAATACATAGGAAGTGTTTTTGCTGTGCGTACCTGGTTTTCCTCAGCAAGCGGTGAACGCTGGCCGGCAACCTCAAGCGCCCGTTCCTCTTCTGTCGGACTCAGAATATTCGACGCGTCGTGACCACCGGCCACTTCAAATTCTCCGGCGCTGACCGATGTGCCGGACGTTCCCGTCCGGGCCTTGTCGCGATTGAATTTGACGTCCTCGATAACGCGGCTCGCCCAGGCCCCTACGTTGAAGCCCGCATCGTATAGGGCCAAGACGATACGCTCAAATCGCTCCTTGCGGACTTGGGCATCGATGTACGGATCGGTGCTGTACCACTGGTCTGCGGGAAGGGCTCTCGGATACTTCTCGTACATGGTTTCCTGAGGTTCCTTCAAGACAATGTTGTGAGAAGCCGGATCAATCCAGTAGACACTGCCGTTCACTAATATCAGCGGGTTGATGTTCGCCAAGCGACCGATATATTTGCGGTCCTTGAGAATAAGCTCGATCCCCTCCTCAACATCCTGGTCGGTTTCTCCTGGAACGCCGATGACCCAGTTGACCTCGGTAAAGATTCCAACCTCCCAGCAGTCCTTCAGATTTTGGGTGATCATGTCGACCGTGTACCCCTTCATCTGCAATCGCAACGTGCGCTCCGAAAACGCGTCGATCCCGAAACGAAGCGCGACGAAATTGGCTTCTCGCAGCTTCTCGAAGAAGGCTCGGTTTTGTTTCTTGTTGACGCGCAGCTGGCCGGTGAGCTTCACCTTGCGATGAAGACCGCGGCGAATGATCTCATCACAAATCTCCATGACGCGCTCGGGCATGCCGCCAAGATCGCTCTCGTTAAACATGTACAGATGGCACCCCTGTCCGACCAACCACTCCAGTTCATCCACGAAATTTTCCTTGGTGCGAATGCGCCAGTAAAACCGTTCGGCGCAGAACGTGCAGCGAGACCACCGACAGCCCCGGCTTGCGATAATGGGCGTCAGTTGGTAGTCATTGAAATTTCTGTACACGCTCAGATCGCACCACTCGTACTTGGGAAATTCGATCTGATCGAGGTTATGGATCATAGGCGCCGGAATATACGCATAATCGGCTGTATCGAAACGGGATAGCACACCCGGCTGGTTGAACGGCCGTTCGCCCCCGGCCAATGCCTCCAACAGCGGACCCGCCGTGAGGTCCGCCTCGCCGATGCACATGTAGTCGCATTCCGGGAATGCTCGGCGGCCGACATCCGCGTTATAGCAACTGAACCCTCCCACCACGATCATGATATCCGGCAACTGGGCCTTGACGCCGAGCGCAACCTCCCGCGCCGCCGCCTCATTACATCCTTGGATCGAAAGCCCGAGTACTTTTGGCCGTGCTGCGACCAACGCCGCGATCGTCTCGTCGATGACGGGCCTGAAGAACTCCAATACCTCGTTGCGCCCAGTCGGACCGGAAGCCCCTCCACCCGTTGCCGTCCACAAGTCGTAGTGCTCCGCCTGCCAAGGATCTTCCGGCAATACCAAATCACCGGCGAGCGTGATGCGGCCACCCATATCAAAGAGCCGGTGAATATGAAACCGATGGTAGGAAATAATATCGAGATCGACGATTTGAAAGGACACCGCCGTCTTCTTCAGGGCATTGTTCAAATATCCCAATCCATTGGGCATCAAGGACAGGTTGCGTGAGGGGCAGTCGACGATGGCTACGTCCAGATCCTTCTCGAACCGGATCTCCGGGATCTCGATCGGATAAATATTGCGCGGTAACGGTGTCCACCCGCGGGCGGGGATGACGTCGGGCGCAATGTCCGCCAAAATCATGAGATCGATGATCGTGACCGATTGAGGCAGCTGCTTCATCATCTGCATGCGCGGCAACGCCAATGTTTCGCAGAGAAAAGCGGTTTGTGTTTCGTGAGGCAACGCTCCAAGCGTGATGTCGGCTAGGCCATGCGGCTGATGCGTCTCCGGAAAATTTTCGTACGGCACAATGCCCATAATCCAGGCATTGAGACCAGGAGCATGGCGCAAGAGATAATCGACAAACCTCTTCGAACCAACCAGGGTCAGGCCGGGCAATGTCATGAGATGCGCCCCGACCGCGCGCAGACAGGCCACATCGTCCGGCCCATTGTCGAAGGCAAAGCATTGGTGAGGGCTGAACGTGACGCGTGTCCCCTCCAGCTTGGCAGTTGCATGGCCTTTCTTAAGAGTTAGAACGACGGCTGTATCGGACATCACTTACCTCATATCAAAATTAGAGAATCGCGATACTTCAAACCTTACTCGGTCCTTCACGAGATTTCTTCCGTCGGGTAGGGAATGATAGCGACCGAGTAACTACTAATAAAAATACACAAGCAGATGTGCGGTATCAACTAAACTTTCTGACCGTTCACGATCACATGCCATACCAGCATCTTCCAGGAAACAGTTTCCATCCTCCAAAATCATCATCTTAAAGACTGAGATGCGTATCTTGGCATGGCCCGCACTTCATCGATGGTGGCGATCAATTGCGTCGCATTCCATTTACTGTTCGCGTCGCACAGCGCAAGGAGCTCGTCCGGTATTGAGTCCTTATTGATTGCGGGCATCCCGATGATGGGTTTATTGTGTTTTTTGGCCATTTCGACTTCCATATCGACCCAAATCCGTGCGCTCCTAATTTCGTATACCCCTGCAAGCAACACAACGACATGTACGGGGATGATCTGGCTTTCCAGGGAACTGCGAATGAATCGGCCTCCGACTTCCGTATTCGGACTTATGGCAGGATCATGCCAGGGCAGACTAAAGTTGCGCCACAGGAGTCCCGACATCTTGTCCATGAGTTCTGTGAACTTCGTCCAATCCTCATGAAAACGCCAGGCGTGAGTAACAAAAAGATCGTACGTTTTCGAATTCGTCATTATGAGCTTTCCGCAATCGATCAATACCTGGTCTAACCCCTAGATGCCACGTGGACTTTTTCCAGGAGCACATCATAGCTTTCGGACACAAGCAGATCCGGATGGACCCTTCCCTCATCTGATGACAGATCGAGCTTGCCGACGCTCTGAGGCGCAGCGTAGAAGGCATCTTTGACTTTTATGATATTGTACCCTCTCACGGAACAGAGCAGAGTCGGATGATCCGCAGGCACGTCATGATTAACTCTTCGTGGGGTGATATGATTTCGATAAAAAGCGCGGAGCATTCCAGCGATACGTTGCCCGATAAGGGAGACAATGCCCTTGCGAATGGGGTTCCACAAGTGATCCTCGCAATAGCGTCCTATAATTTCTCTCGCCAGCGACACCCATAACGACAGCATGGTGCGTGGAGAGTAGCCGCCCTGTCCGGTCAAATCGGCATACCGGGTTTCAAGCTCGGATCCGATACGCCGGTCCCGCATCCGCAACTTCCAGATGTCGGGATTTTCACGCAAGGGTTGAAATCGTCCTGTAGAAAACGCTTCTACGGCCGTCAGCGCATGGCCATCAACATGTGGGTAGGCCTTTTCCATCAGCTGTTTCAGCGACGCCCGCTGGCCATTTGTGCCGATTGGGTCCGGATGAGCAAAATGCCATAGCGCCACGGACTCATCGTGCCAAACTTCCGGCCAACCGGCATTGATCAGCCGCCAACCTAAATCGTAGGGCCCACACAGATAGCCTTTATAGCTGGGATGTTCATCAAACCCTCCGAATCGGATCGCATCAGCTCGGCGCACGGTCATGCAGGCGCCTTCGTTGACAATGAGGGGCCACCATTGCCAACGCGCACGGTCTTTGAGTGTTTCAGTGTCGGTCAAGTCCTCCGGATAGAGTAGGGACGTGCGCCACTCATAGTGCATGAGCACCAGCGGAATGGCCGATCCATCGCCGTCCATCTGAAACGAACGAAACACAGAACGCACAAAATCGGGCGGAAATACTGCATCGCTATCACACACGCAGATCAGTTCACCGCGCGCGTGCAGCAAACCGGCGTTATACCCCACATGCTTGTGATAGATGCCCTGCTGATTGCATGTAATGACGATATCCGCTTTCTTCATCACTTCATCGACGACACGGTCATAGACTTCCACCCAGATCAACTCGTACTGATCCTTGGGCACATCTTGTTGCAGCAACCAATCGAGGGTAGTGAATCGCTCGCGACAACCCCAATCCAATAGGATAATGGATAATCGCGGTGAAGATGGCGATGCGTTCTTATGAATGATCATAGAAATACTACCTGGAGACCACCCTAGACTTAGCCATTTTTCGGACGCCCGACAGAGCCGACTCAAATTCTTCCTCTACCACTACATCGGGAATGGTCGAGAAATCGGTCTTATCTACCTCCAAAGGTCCTAGATAATGCGGTATTCCAAAATACTTACCATCATACGCCACGATGTTGTAGCCCCCTTCTGACAGCACGAGCTGGGGGGGCCTAGAAGTGATCTTAGCGGGGTTACACCTGGCTTCGGAAGAGGCCGTGCGAACGCGTGCGAGTGCCGAACTAAATCGACCTTCCACAATTACGTTTGGAATGGTTGAGAAATCGACCTTATCTACCTCCAAAGGCCCCAGAGTATGCGGTATTCCGAAATACTTGTCGCTATAGGCTATGATGTTGTAGTCCCCTTCTGAAAGCACGAGTCTGGGGGGCTTAGGGGTAACCTTGGCGTGGATCACCCCAGTCATAAAATCAATATCGTTGACGTAGGGACTTAGCTCCGCCGTGAAATAGTTTTCAACGCAGTCCGCATCAAGCTTATGAAAGGCGATACCGAATTTGAAACAGTCGCACGCCGCGCAATCTACTGGCTCGCCGACTATCAGTTGCCGCACGCGATTCGCTTCTTCACCGAACCAGATATCCTCGAAGCTGTCTTTGTGAAGATTGCCAATCGAATACTTGTAACAGAGTTGGATATCGCCATTAGCCAAGATGGTGGCAGTTGTAAATGCCGCACGGCAGTCATAGAAACGCATCAGCGGATGATCGCCAAGCTGAAATCTTTCCCGTAAGCTCAGAATCTTTCGCTTCGCCGAATTATTGGAACAGACATATAACCCATCGTAATTCTCAGGAAACCTTTCTCGGACCTGAGAGGTGTATAAATATGGAAGGAGCATGACCGTCTTCAGATTATTCTCGATCAAATGCACCGCCGCACTATCAAACACCCTCTTCATATCTTCTCTGGCTGGATACAGGCTTTCCCGGATCAACTCTTGATCGGGGTAGCGAACCACCATCGGTAAAAACCGCACGACATCAAAATCATGACCATCCCAAAAGTCGAGAATCTCGATTGATTCATCAAGGTTACTTCTCATCGTTGTAGTATTGATAAGGAATGCCGTTTGCCTACCCACAAACCCCGCCCGGGTGTCCAAAATATTCCTCACGGTGTCGGCATGGTCGGCTCCACGGCGGATATGCTCAAAAGTTTCTTTTCGAATGCCATCGAAGGAAAAATTGATGATATCCATATCGCACTCAAGCAATCTCTGTAATTTACTCTTATTAAGCAGCGTCCCGTTGGTAATGAGCTGCATTCGAACGCCCAGATCGGCGAGCCCACCCATGAGTCGATCAAAATCGTTATACAACAGCGGCTCGAAACCGGAACCGATGGAAGCGAAGGCTCCCTCCAATGCCTTTAACTTGGGAACCAGATTGACGTCAAAAACCGGATGTTTCTCTGAAGGCATGAAACTGACATGACACATGCGGCATCGAAGGTTACACGTCTCCACCGGGTCGATTTCGATCATTTTCGGCAAGGACAGCATCCCATCCATATCGAAGTAACGATTCATTGTTTGACTCCTTGAGTCAATCGTGAAATTAAGGTCGGACTCGTGATTGCGCCTCTAGAACCTCAAAGCTCGGATCGAGGTCGACGAGACCATCAAACGGTCGGTCTCGCTCCAAGGACACCACGCAATGAGCAATCGATCGGCGGACATCCAGCACACATCCCCCTCGAGTACCATCTACTTCCAGAATAGCAAGATCAAGGAAATAATCCCCAGGACCAACGGTTAGCGTAAATGAAAACTTGAATACCCAGACATCTCCGCTAGAAGCAGGACTCAGCTTTCTACCCATAATAATCGTATTGGTGGCATAGACATAAATTCCCTCGACAGTCTTAATGCAGAATCCGGCTGCAGGCTCTGACACATCGCTAAAGAATACTGCTTTCACATAAATATTGAGCTTCGACCGAAAAGGGACATCTACGGCATCCCACAGATCATCACATTGAAGTGCATAGTCTACGATCTTGGCTTCACCGTTTCCAAATCGCGTTTCGGTCTTATTGTAGCTTCTCCGAGCAGAGCAGAGATCGCCCTCGGAAGGCTTACCAAGCATATCGAGAGCTTCACAATTCACGCTTTTAATCTTTTCTTTCTCGGTGATGCTCCGCAAGCTTTGCTCGGAACCGTTTCTACCAAAGAGCAGCTCATGATACTTATCGACAACAAATCCAGGCTCACCGATCGCTATCAACTCCCCATGATCCAGAAGAACGGCCTGTTGAGCATAGGTTGTGACCAACGCAGTACTGTGAGTCACAAACAAAATTGTTATGCCTCGCTCGCGCAACGTCGACAAATGCTGGTAACACTTGTGCTGAAATTTCGCATCTCCAACCGCCAGCGCTTCATCAACGATCAGAATATCAGGGTCCACGTGGATCGCAGCTGCAAACGCAACCCGCACGAACATACCCGACGAATACGTCTTAACGGGCTGATCAAAAAACTCGCCGATATCGGCAAACGCTTCAATGTTCGTCATGCGCTCGATCATCTCGCCACGAGGAATTCCCAAGATGGCTCCGTTGAGCAGGACGTTGTCACGTCCTGTGAACTCTGGATTGAACCCAGCCCCGAGCTCAAGCAAAGCCGAGACACGGCCATTTACGGACAGGCTTCCTTCGGTCGGCCTGAGTATTCCTGCAATGATCTGCAGTAGAGTGGATTTACCTGATCCATTTCGCCCGATAATTCCAATAGTCCGTCCTTTAGGAACATCAATGCTAATGCCATTAAGGGCCAAGAATTCTCGATGATAGCGCTTTCGGAACGGATGAAACGTCTCTAGGAGACGGTCCTTGGGAGAGGTGAAGAGCCTAAATTTCTTCGACACGTTTTTGACTGAGATGGCGATCATCTGGTGATTAAAGATGCTACATCACGTCCGCAAATTCAGGCTTGAGCCGACTAAACACATAGGCGCCGGCCAGAAAGGTCGCCGTCACGACACACCAAAAATAAGCTGTATGTGCCGCGCTCGGCCATACTGTTTCATGGAAGACCAGCAGGCCTCGATACCCCTCGATGACGTAATACATCGGGTTGCAGAACAACAGGTCACGATAGCTTTCAGGTATCATGTCTGGCGACCAGACGATCGGCGTAGTCCAGAACAGCAAATTCAGCACAATGGCCAACGCATGCGAAACATCGCGATAGAACACCTGTATCGCAGAGAGCAGCCAACCGAGTCCGATGAGTAAGACGCAGGTACAGAGGAGAAAATAGACGACCAGCAATCGCCCTGCCGAGAACGGAACCTGGAACCAGGCCAGCAAGCCTGCCACAATGAGCAGAAAGATCGAATGCGGAACGAGGCCAGCGGTAATATTGACCATGGGAAGGATCTCAGATGGAAAGACGGTTTTCTTGATCAAATGCGCGTGACGAGTGATCGAGTCGGTCGCGGCCAGCAGCGTTTCATTGAAGAAGAACCATGGCACCAACCCGCATACGAACCAGAGTAAGAACGGGACTCCATCCGGCCCCTGAGATCTGAACCCGACCGCAAATACAAAATAGAATATCGTGATCACCGCAAGCGGATGCGCAAACGTCCACAGAATCCCGCCCAATGTTCCTGCGTACCGGCTTTGCAGATCCCGCCACGCCAATGCATAAATCATGGCCTGATAGCGATAAACAGAACTGAGCAAACGTACGACCATATGCAACGAAATTTATATGATCACTGCACTCAGCTTGGATAACGGCGGCAGTAGACGACGTGAAGCTTGGGTGAGGCGTGAAACTGCTGTAGCTGCCCCAGCCTACCAGGCGGAAACCTCTCGTTTATTTACACATTCCCATAGCGCGTGTTCTTAATCATCGTATATCCCTTGATCAAGTCTCTGATTCCCGCATCAAGCGAGTACATCGGCTTGAACCCGGTGGTTTCGATCTTGGCATTGGAGACGATATAGTTACGTTGATCGGGGTCTTTTCCGACCGGCGCATCCAGAAACACGAAGTCAGGAACCTGCTTCTGAATGTGTTCGCACAACTCTCGCTTCGACACATTGGCATCGGACAGGCCGACGTTGTAGATCTGGCCTTTCATCTTGTCGAAATCGGCGATGGCATGCTGAAACACACGCGAGACATCACGCACATGCACATAGTTGCGTTTGAAGGAACTTTCAAACAACACGACGAAGCGGTCGTAAACGGCCCGGTAGGTAAAATCGTTGACCAGCAAATCAATCCGCATGCGCGGCGACATCCCGAACACGGTGGCCAGACGAAAACTGATCGCGTTCTCCCGCTGCATCAGTTCCTTCTCAATACCGACTTTTTCCTTCGCATAGAGGGAAATCGGATTGAGCGGTGAATCTTCGGTACAGAAGTTATTTTGATCCCCGGTCCCGTAGGCGCTGTTGGTAGTGGGCATCAGGACCATTTGCTGCTTCGACAGGAGCCTCAGCATGAGCATAATGGCGTCGTGGTTGACGGTTGTTGCGCCAACGGGGTCCTGGCTGCACATCGGCGCTCCCACCAACGCGGCCAACGGAATCACCACATCGGCCTTCTTGATCAACGGAGCCATCACACTCTCGATGCGGATATCGCCTTTCACGACTGAAAAGTTGGGATGATGGCACACATGGTTCAGGCTGGACTGCTTGTACATGAAGCTATCCAGCACCGTAATCTTGTGGCCTAGCTGAAGCAGATCAGGAACCATGGTAGAACCAAGATAGCCAGCGCCACCGGTAACGAGAATGTTATAACTCATGGACGTGTCCTCTTCTGCTGATTGAACTGTGATCTCGTGAGCCTACCCTGCCAGCAACGTAGCGGCCTGATGATAGTCATCGGGCACTCCGATATCGATAAACGTCTTCGTGAATTCGAGTCCAAATAACCGCTGGCCAGCGGCGAGTGCGTCAGGAAATATGTTGTCTTCAAGCGAGGCCTTCTCACCTGACACCCTGGTCCCACGCAATGCTCGCGGATGTACCCAATACACTCCGCCGTTGGCAAGGCGGGGTCCCTGCTCAACGCCGGATTTCAGCGACACGATCCGCCCTTGAGGCGACAACTCGATGCCCATGTACCGCCCCTTTTCTCTGGTCCTGAACAAAGAAAAACACCAGTCTGCGTCATGCGCCAGAGCATAGGCATTCAATACATTCCAATCCGCTTCGAAGTAGGTATCTCCGTTCAGGAGCAAGAATGGTCCACAACGGCAGGCTTTCTCCGCAGCAAGCAGAAACCCTCCCCCAGTCCCTAACGGTTGCTCCTCAACGGCATACTCGATCTCAACTCCTTTGTATTGAGGTCCAAAATGTCCCGTGATGGCCTCATGACGGTACCCGACTGACAGGACAAAGCCGTTGATCCCTTGAGCAATCCAGTAATCGAGCTGATGTTCGAGAAAGGGCCGGCCGTTGATCGGGGCCATCGGTTTGGGAAGATCCGACACCACACTGCGCAATCTGGTCCCAAGTCCACCGGCAAGAATCACGGCCGAGGGCATGACACTCTCACGCGGAGTTTAGAACCTTGCACAACTCATCAATTTCCTCATCTCGCAGATCCGGATAATTGCCGATATAAAAACCATAGAAGTGGACATGCTCGGTTTCAGGGAAGAGCAAATGGTAATCTTTGGGGACGACGCCTTTCAGGTACGGCTGGCGAATCTGATTGCCGCCGCCTGCGCTTCCCCGCCGAAACTCGATTCCCGACTCGCGCATGACCTTCATGACACGTTCAACCAGTTCAGCATCGGGACGCTTGAGGATCAGATTGAACGCATAATTACTCGACCCCTCGACCTTGAAGTCGGTGCGGTACCTTGTAGGATCGATCTGCTTCAGAAATCGCATCAGATTTTCCGTTCGTCGCTTCACGTTGCGATCCAAACGCTTCAGTTGGCTCCGACCGAGGATGCCGCCGATCTCCGTATTCCTGGTGTTATAGGCCGGGAAGGCAAAGATAAAATCGGGATTCAATTCAGGGTCCGCAGATCGGTAGGCCTCCTGGACGGCTGGGTCATTGGCCTCACGAACCATGCCATGAGAGCGCAACATGCGAACCTGCTGGTAGACCTCCTGGTCATTCGTGCAGATCATCCCCCCCTCAATCGTGCTCATGTGATGCGCATAGTAGAAGGAAAAATTCGACACCCATCCAAAGTTCCCCAGTTTGCGGCCATTGTGCGTGGCGCCATGAGACTCACACACGTCCTCAATCAGCGGAACGCGCCGCTGCCGCAACTCAGTCAACAAACGGTCTTCCAGCCCATCGAAGCCTTGCACGTGTGTCAGGAACACCGCGCGTGTCCTTTCCGTGATGGCGGCACAAATTTTTGCAGGATCCATCCCCAGGGTCTGAGGATCGATATCGACGAAGACCGGCTTGAATCCGTTCTGCAGCACCGACGCGATATCGGACACCCAGGCCAACGGTGGAACAATGACTTCTCCTCCTTCCGGATGACGGATCTTGAGGACAGCCATGGTCAAGAGATTCGCCGACGCTCCGGAATTGACGAAAACACTGTGCTTCACGCCCAACCAGGCAGACCATTCGGCCTCAAAAGCCCGCACATTCGGACCATGCGTCAGGATCGGATCCTCCTGTTTGAGGTGCTCAATCACTGCATCCAAATCTTCACGGAGGATGTTGTTGCGCATCAACGGAAATTTCATAAACCTATTCGCCCTCCAATGGAAGCTCTCAAACCGGATGGGATAGATGCAGGATGTTCAAAAAGGCTGCTGATCTCACCCGCCCAACCCCAGCGCGCCGAGACGCGCCTCTCCACGGGCAAGGCCGCAGCGAGCGAAAAGCCGAGGCGTACGCGGTTGGTGCGTTGAGGCCTTGAGCGATGCGAGAACGAAGCTGGCGGACTTTTTCAACATCCTACTATTTCTCGCCATAGTAATCGCCATATTCGACCACGATGGTACTGCGCCCATCGTCACGCAGCAGCGCCCACTCATAGGCGGGGAACACGTCTTTCGGTTCCTCCAACCGAATGACTTCTATCGTGCTGCACATCATCCGGATCGCTTCCGTAAAGTCACCCACATGCTGATGCTGAGGGTGGAGCGGACGTTGAGACCCGATTCCCGTCCGAATGATAGCCTTGGTCTTGTACCCACCGTTGGACATCACGTGAATTTTGTCCAAGTGGTTGACCAATTGATTGATCGCCAAGAGCAGGAAATTCCATCGCGGGAAAATACTCACGGGAACGAGTCCGGTCAGAGCGAAGCCGGTCGTCATCCCCATCTGCATTTCCTCGGCGACCGGAAGCTCGATCAACCGGTGGGACGGCACCTCCTTGAGCGTGTTGCTCATTGCCGTTCCCGCAACCGACACGGCTTGTCCGAGAAAAACTGTCCTCGAGTCTTGCGCCAGGAAATTCATGGACCGCTTCAGTTCATCAAAATATTTCATGTCTCACCCTTAGAATTGAACCCGCACGCCGGCGCCCGCATGCGGATACTTCGTTTCGTAGCGATAGTAGCTGATGTACTCATCGGCTGCATCTTCAAAACTCAGACGAGGCTGATTCCAAACCTCTCTGGTGTCGGTACAGACGGACTTGGCATTGTCCTCGACGATGAAGTGAATCGGCAAGCGATGGTTCCGGCTGTATTTGATCGCTTCGTGCGCAACCCCCGTTTCCGCCGTCATGTCACCCATGAAACAGTAGACTTTTGCATCCTCTCCACGCTGCCGGATCGACATCGCCGCACCGACGGCAATCGGTAAGACACCACCGACGATGGCCGAAGAGAACACACGCTGCTCGGGAAAACAGAGTGAAATCGATCGTCCGCCCAAAATCTCGTCTCGGACACGATCCTTGGGCACCCCCTTGAGCAAACACTGATAATGGGACCGCCACGAGCAGAACACCCAGTCTTGAGCACGAATGTTGCGAAACACTCGGATGATCGCCTCCTCATTTCCATAATACAGATGAATGGGCGCGCGAATCTTACCCGCGTTGAACAACGATGCAATCTCTTCCTCAAAGGCAATCAGCTCTTCTTTCGTCATCTTCCTGTCCTTTGCAACGCTACGAGACCTGTGAGGTCTCTCTGTCAACATGGTTGAGGTACCACTGGTAGGTGGCGGCAATCCCTTCGGCAAGCGTAACCGTTGGCTTCCATCCCAGAGAACGGATTCGTTCGCTATCGAGCAGCTTTCGTGGCGCGCCATCTGGTTTCGTCCGGTCCCATTCCACTCGCCCCTGGTACCCCACCGCTTCAGCGATCAACTCTGCCAGTTCTTTAATGGATACATCCTGACCCACGCCAATGTTGATGGGAAGCTCGACAGCGAGATCGTCTTGTCTTAGGAGATGCACACAGGCATCAGCGATATCGTCCGCATGGATAAACTCTCGTCTCGGCGAGCCGCTTCCCCACAAGACGACCGATTCTGCGCCACTCACCTTGGCCTGATGAAAGCGTGCCATCAGCGCGGACAAGACATGAGCTGATTTTGGGTCAAAATTGTCGTGCGGCCCATAGGCGCTATTCGGAATCACTGGAATGAAGCGGGTATCGTGATCTTGCTTGTTATACGCCAGACACAGATAGGTTCCCGCGAGCTTGGAAATCGCATACGGTAGGCTCGTCGGCTCTGGCTTGCCGGATAAGAGCGCATGTTCAGCCATCGGCTGAGGACATTCTCTAGGATACATACAGGAAGAGCCGAATAGAATCAGCCTCCGCACCCCGACCCGACGCGCAGCCTTCAGCAGATTGAGCTGAATGGCCATATTTTCATCCATGAAATCAGCGGGAAATGTCTGATTTTCTACGATTCCGCCGACTCGTCCGGCAGCAAGAATCACATACTCCGGATGCGCCTCCTCGAAGAACTCAGAGACCTGTCCGGAATTCTGAAGGTCCAATTCACCACGTCGTCTGGTGATCGGAGTTCGATACCCATTCTGCTCCAACCGCCGAATGACCGCCGAGCCGATGAGACCGGCATGGCCTGCAACATAAATGACGGCATCATGCTTCATCATCGCGTTCAAGAAAGTCCATGCGGCTGATACAGCACGACTCGACTACCTGAGTTTTCAAACCGAAACGGCACATGCACCAGATGCTTCAGTCGTTCATGGACCTTTGACTGCAGTTCCGGCTTTACGAACAACAACAGAAAGCCCCCGCCGCCGGCGCCAAGAAGCTTCCCTCCCACCGCACCCACCCTCATCGCTTCCTCATACAGATGATCGATCTCGGGCGTAGAGACCTTTCCCGAAAGACTACGCTTACAAATCCAGCTTTGGTGGAGCAATCGGCCGACTTCCTCGATCGGCGCCCTGGGGCTCTGAAGGATCTGGATGGCTTCATCCACCATCTCCTTCATGCGACTCAACTCAGTTCTGCGACTCTTAAAGTTCTCGATCTTGGATTTGGCAACCTCCGACGCAATTCTTGAAAAACCCGTGAAACACAGCATCAGATGGGACTGAAACTCTTGCACCCGGTCTTTGGTCAAAATGATAGGCGACACTTGGAAGGTATCGTTCCTCTTAAAGTCGATTCGATTGAACCCACCGAATGCGGCCGAGATCTGATCTTGCGAACCGACATGTTCCTTGATGACCTGCTGCTCCATATGGATGGCTTGGGCGGCCAATTCGTCTTTGGAAATATACTTCCCCCGCAACGCGGCGATGGCATGAATCAATCCCACCGTAAAAGACGAACTGGATCCGAGACCCGACCGTGCCGGCAAGTCGCCGTCGTGATGAATTTCGAGCCCCCGATCATCGCACCCTGCCCAGGCAAGGACGGCGCGGACAGCCGGGTGTTTGATCTCTTCGACGGAGCGCACATTCTCGATAAGCGAATAGACGATGCGGTGCTTGTGCTCGAAGAAAGGCGGGAGGTACCGGCAACTGATGTGACAGTATTTATCGATCGAGGTCGCCAACACAACTCCGCCATGCTCTTGATACCAAGCGGGATAGTCGGTGCCGCCGCCGAAAAATGAAATACGGAACGGTGTTCGCGTAATGATCATGCCTCAAGCCTCAACTGTTTCTTCATCAAAACCGGATCCGCGTCAATCACCGAGGAGTTTCCGGCGCAACCGCACTTTGGCCATGGCTTCGACGTTGGCCCGTTCTTTCTCACCGAACTTCGTTTCAACCAAGTTCAGGTACGCCGGATTTGAAAAGTATTTTTGCCATGCCTCATCTCGAAACTTCAGCACCTCCGCCGCCGTCACATGCTTTGTCGGGAGCGGCTGACTGTCGTACGACAGGAAGGCGTACCCGCTATAGCTATCCGGCAGCCGCCACCCTTGTTGTTTGGCCATGTGGTACATCGGACTTCCCGGCAAGGCTTGACAGGGATACATATTGGCCATTTCGGTATTCAATTCAAGCGCTAAATCCAATGTTTCCCCCATCGTCTCCGGCGTATCGTCGGGAAATCCAAAAATGTAGTTGCTGATGACGTTCATCCCGGCAGCCCGCACCTTGTCGCAGACGGCTCGAATATTGACCTCTTGAAACGATCCCTTTGAGACTTCTTGCCGTACTGTTTGGTTCCCCGCTTCGATCCCGAGCGCCAGCCAGTTGATGCCGGCCCGCCGGAACAAGTCAATATATTCATGACGGACCGTATCGACTCTGGCGTAGGCCCACATCCGCAAGCGCAGGTCACGTTCGATGATGTCACCTAAGAGCGGCTCGTAGTACTTCCGATTCAAGAAGAACATTTCGTCACTGATACGGATCGTCTCCACTCCCATCTTTGCAAGTGTTTCGATCTCGCCCGCGATCAACTTCGAACTCCAAAACCGCATCCCTCGTGAATGGGACGCATCGATTCCGTTTCCGTTATCTACGCGATTCACGATGTTGATCATGCAGAAATCGCAGGCAAATGTGCACCCCAGAGACGTGTAGATCGCGGCAAAGGGAGTGCGTTTCTCATGATCGAACTCTGCGTGCCAAAAGTGTGCCCGATACAGATCCAGCGGACGCGACCGGTATGGCAGAAGATCCCATGCGTAGCCGGGCATGTCGATATCCATCCGATCTTGCGGCACCACGGATTGCGGCTCGTTCAAGACCGGTCGGCGATTGTCCTTGGAATCATCCACTTTGTATCCAATACCCTTCACCGCCTTCAGCCCTGAACGCAGGTCGGTCCGCAAAAGATTGTGCAACGCATACACACCTTCATTGAGGAGCACGAAATCCACAAACGGAAGGCCCAAGACATCGAGCGGCAGAGCACTCGTGTGGGAGCCGACGAAACAAATCGGGCACTCCGGATATTGCTGCTTCAGTTCTTTTGCAAGCGCGCTGGCTCCGATCATTCCCGTCGTCCCGGAGTTGGGATTCTGTCCGTACACCACGAACACGACCAGTCGAGGATTCGCGCTCTGAATCCGACTCACGGCTTCGGACAACGATAACTTCTCCGCATCGCAATCCAGTATCGCCACGCCGAAATCCTTCGCTCGACATGACTGTGCGAGCAACAGCGCCCATGTAGGGGGCTCAATGGCGGAATAGGTCTTCGCCAACCCTTGATAGGCCTGCAACGACGAATCGGCGTTGACAAAAAGCACATCCAGCCTTTTGGAAGGCATGCGTGATGCAGCCATCACTCTCTCTACCTCTCTTCGATTTGCAGTGGGATATTTTTCACGAGAATGGCCCGCTCATCATGCCAGGCCCACTACATAACTGCAATTACAAAAAGAACACGAGCTGAAACGTCGCCATGGCTCGCTTCAACTGAACATTCGCGCGCCGAGCTTTACCGCCAGAGTATAGGGATCGATTCGAAGCAGAGGGGAACGGAGCAACCGATGCCGCCACATCGTTCTCCTCAGCGAAGGGAGGTCCTGCGGCTGAATCTGCCCGATCACCTGCGACTTGCCGTTGCGAAAGCGATGGATCGCGCGTCCACTGAGAATGCTCCTCCCATACTCTTTCACAGCCTTGAGATAAGCGACTTGTCCAGGCTTCTCCACATCGCTCAAACGCCGGCTGCGCTGATCGTGGTGCAAACGACCGAAATTTGCGACCACCGGAATAAAAGATGGGTTGTACCCTTCCGTAAAAAACTTGTACATGAACCCGAGATGCGGACAGGTTCGAAACCAATCGCTCGACTGAGTATCGGGAAACAACGTCTGAATCACCTTGGCCCTCACGCAATAGTTCCCTTCGGGTAATGGAAATCCGCTTACCAGCCAAAACGCCAGAAAGTCTCGCTTCTGTGGAGGGGGATCCGCAAAAAAATCCTGAAAGCAGACATTCAGCAGATCGCCCTCCTCGGACATGGTTTGGGCAAAGCCCCACACCAACGACACCTCATCATCCTTTTCAAGCACCTCAATGCATTTTCTGAACCAGTTCGGATCAAGAAATCCATCCGAGACACAGCATTGAATAATGTACTGCCCTCTCGCCATAGCCAAGGCTTTCTGATAGGCCTCAACAACGTGGTCGTCCCGTTCAGATATCCACCGGAGATGGGGGAATTTCTTGAGAATCTCAACCGTCCCATCTGTCGATCCTCCATCGACAACAATATGCTCAAAGCTTCGGAAGGTCTGCGCTGCTACGCTTTCGATGGTCTGCCGGAGAAAGCGTCCGTGGTTGAGTGACGGAGTCACGACTGAAATCACGGGTTGCGAAACGTCTACCAAATCCAAGAACATTACCCTTGAGAACTCGTCCCATATTGGGGGCACGCCTCGATCTCCCCCGAGACCCTACCCACGACGGGACGAGCCTGACGAATCCATTCCTTCGCCATCACATACTGAAGAAACAGCATGGTGAGTCCGGAGATCACCAACGCAACCATGGCCTTGCTTTCAGACAATTCTCCAAACCCGACACCCATCGCATGTCCCAGCAAGCACAATGGAACGGCTAATGCGACAGCGTACATGATTCGCCTCACGGGCCATACGACCGGTAAAGCGCGGCGACTGATGGGAATCACCGCAGCAAATGCAACCACGGCTGCCGCAAGAAGCGCCAACGCCGTCCCCAATAGCGGTTCCTGGGAAGCCAGAAGGTATACGAGTATGGGCGCGACAAGCGCACCAAGCGCGACAGGCAAGACATTGACCGTCATATCGACCTTCGCCAAACCGAGATGGTGAAGTGTCGACGAGATGGCTCGAAAGGTCTCGGTTAACGCAGGCCAAACAAGAATCGATGCTATTGCTTGAAACTGTTCACCTAAGAGGAGTTTCACCATAAATGCGGCATTCCCGATTAGGAACGCGCCGAACAAAATGACAGTGGGAATGTAGGCTGCCGCATAGTCATTCCATGCGCGCGCAATCCCCTCCCTATCTTGCCCTTTCAGGGCTCGAAACAACATCGGACTGTAAAACTCGTTGAAAAGATTTTCCAAAGTCTGCATGGGTACCGAGCAAATCATATACCCTGCTGCAAACAAGCCGACGGTGGTGATATCGGCAACCCAGCTGAGAACAAACCGATAACTTTGTGTTTGGATCCAGAAAAACAGGAACGCTATCGCCTGGGGCCCCACAAACATCAATAGTGTCCACCAATCGAACGCCAGTATGCCCGGCAAGTGAGCTGCTCTCGCTTGACCAGACTCTCTGGCACGTCGGTCTAAAATCACATAGGAAAGGGACGAGAGAAGAAAGCCGCAAAAGATTCCGAGCAACCACATCTCCGGACTTGCTTCCTGTTTCGACCACCACATCGCTAACAGAAGCCCTCCCCAGGCCGCGAGGTTCACGAACAGGATGTAGAGAAAACGATGGCCGATAAGATTCAGTCCCGAGGCCCCCATCGTATGTAACGCAAAACCGACTGTATAGAGCACGACTAATCCTGCGGCCCAAATTGGAGTCATTCCTGAAACGACCGTCAACTGAACCTGAATGACCCAAACGATCGAACCACAGAGCAGAGCGATAGCCAAAATAATGAGCAGATAGGAGTTCAACCTTCGGCTCAATACTCCAGCATCCATCCACTCCAAACATCCACGACCGATATAGGCAGTCATGGGCATCAACAAGGCTGAAGTCCCTAAAATGGCTAAACTCATCAGCTGGTTCATGCTCCCGACTTCACCTGGTGACAATATCGTTGTCGCGGTCTTGATCGTGACAAGTCCTGCAAGGACTTGAAGCCCCCGTCCAAGACCGAGCACGAGAAGATCGCGGAATGGTGTCATTACAAGCCCATTCTAGCGCAGGACTCCGCGTCGCCCTTCGAATGCGTCGGCAAGGGGTTGTCGCGCCGGAGGCACAATCTGTTCCGGCAATTGAGACGGGGAGAAAAACCTGACCTCTTCACTCTCATGACTACATATGATTTGTCCGGACAGAACCCGCGCGCCAACGACGGCATCGATCAACTGGACCACATCGCCGTTATCCGGATAGGTCACAATACGGCCATCGGGGTCGGAATACACGCCGATCAGATGCGTCACTTCCACCGTGAGGCCGGTCTCTTCAAGCACCTCTCGTACGGCTGCTTCAATCAGAGACTCACCCGGCTCTACCCTTCCTCCCGGTAACCCCCACCATCCACAGTCACGACGCTTTTCCAACAGGATGGCTTCTCCTGGACCTCGCACAACCACCCCGACTCCCACGCGTACACACATCCCATCCACGACCCTGTTCCCATACATGGAGCAAATCTTGGAGTTCTTCATGCTTCGGGCAAGCGAATCAGCCTATTACAACAGACATCGGTGCTGACTGCCGACTTACATGGGGTAGAAACGACCTGGTTGAACGACAAGCTTCTCACGCCGGCACAACGTCTTTCACATCAATTTCGACTACCGCCGCTTGCTGAATCACTCGAACTCCGATCACGAGCCGATGTCGTTTTTCCTTCCGTAAGAGAATTCCATGAACTCCCTGCAAGGGACCGCGAATGACCTCGACCTTCATGCCTTCATGCAGATAGGGATGCGGATCAAACGGAAGGATACTGGTCATCAAAGTCTTCAGTGATTCTATTTCCTCCTCGGGAATGGGCTCCGGTCGCTTGTTGCCGACAACTTCGAGAACTCCCACTACCTTCTGCACCGGTAGCTTTCCCTCTTGCCCGAATCGCACAAAACAGTAGCCGGAAAATAACGGCACTTCGATTTCCTTTTTGCGGTCCTTCCATTGACTGAGCCGCTTCACCGTCGGCAACAACGGTTCGATGCCCTGTTTGTGAAGCTGATCCCGCACGAATTTTTCATGGCGAGATTTCGTACGAAGCGCGTACCAGTGAAGACGGTTCGTCTTGGTCTCGAACACAGCTTCGCCCTCTCACTTACAGTGAACGGAAAAACTCGTCTATCCTTCAAGCGCTTAGACCGACGGGACCAGCGCGAGAATTTTCACATCTGGAACGTGAGACTGCCCCAATATTTCACGGTGTCGTACCGTTCGTTCAATCTCCGTGAGTAGCACCGCATCGAACTCCCATTCACGCAGTGCCTCCGGCGGCCAGACCGGATAGGATAAGAACGACTCTTGCCGGCTATCACCGACAAATCCGACCAAGGTCATCTGCATTTCTCTGAGCGACAGGTAAGCCATCTCCGCCAGTTCGCCGGTTCCATATATGACGACTCGTTTCGCTCCGCTTGTGACCACCTGGGAAAGCGCGTCTCGCAGCCGCGCACGCATATCGCGGTAGTGTGAGAGCGAATACTCCATATAAAGGTAGGTCAGCCTGGATTTCTCGGCAAACCCTTGCGGAGTCAGCAAATACCGAACTCGGTGTGAGGGAATCGTGGTGATCTTGATATAGCCCTTCCGTGCCAATCGTTTAAGATAGAGATTGGTCAGACCCAGAGCAACCCCTAACTTGGAAGCGAGAGAGCGCTGAGTAACCGCACCATCTCGTTCTACCTCGGTCAGCAGGAGAAGATCTCGTTGCCCTTGGAGATTCATATAGTTAGAACCATGCGTTCAGAATATGAACACAGAAGCGACTTGGAGTCAAGCATGATCCGGAGAACAAAATCTTCGCCCAATGATGATCGCTTTACATATGAAGCACGGTAAGCGCTGACGGGAGCTCTGAAACTCTGGCGATGGCGGACATGACCTTTGCCACAGTGAACCGATCAAGACAATCCCAGTGGGGGCAGACCTCCCCGATACATTTTTCGCAAGTGGGAACATCTGGTCGCAGCAAGACTCCTGTCCCAAGCGGTTTCCATCTCACCGGCAAATTGTTTCGTCGAGGGTCAAACAAGGTGACGGTGGGGATACCCAGGGCCGCTGCGAGATGAGCCGGTCCGGTCGCTCCGCAGACGACGACATGGGCGTTAGCGATCACCGACATCAATTCTCGCAGCGACAGCTTTCCCATAAGATCAACTATTCCTGATGAAGGCGGCATTTCAGGCGCGACGCCGCCAAACGCGGCTCGCTCCTGATCGCTGCCTGTAAGCGCAACACCATACCCGTTGTCCGTCAGTGCCATGACCAGGTCACGATAATGCTCCAGCTTCCAGCGGCGTGCAGACACTCCTCCCGGGTGAACCACGACGCGAGGACTCGGCAACACCGACCATCGAGATGCACCGCCGGCCCGTTCGTCCTCCGTCAACGTGAGCACCGGCGGGGTTACAGGCTGAGGGCGTAACCCCAAGCCCTTCAACATCTCAACGTTGTACTCTGATTCATGTTTCGAAAATTCGCTGCGATGTTCATAAATATAACGATTGGCCAACACGCTATACCAACGATATCCCGTCGCAACTCGAATCGGGACACCGGCCGCCCATGCGGCCCACATCAGACGACGAAACGGCTTCAGAAAAATCGCCGCCTCGATTCCTCGTGAAAAGGCGAGACGAAGTTCTTTGAATGGATCTGTAAGGCGAATCGTTCGCACATAATCCACGTCTGGATGGCGATCGAGAAGGGACGCGACGGTAGGACTGGTGAGAAACCCGACTGTGACTCCCGGCATAAGCCGTTTGAGTTGGGTCGCCACGGGAAGAGAGAGCAGGACGTCGCCGATGCCGTCCGGGCGAACGATCAAGACGTTCATCGACATGGTACATGAGCCGTCAACAACGGCCGTATGACATCGACCACTTGGGTCGGCTGAATACGATGAAGACATTCCAATTCAGGAACGTGCCGACAGACACGACTGAAACAAGGGCTGCAAGGGATCCGACTGGTCAGTACCTGATGGCCGCCTCCATATGGTCCAGTCCGCGCCGGGCTCGTGGGTCCGAATATCGCGACCACGGGAACCCCGAGCGCCGCCGCGATATGCATTGGGCCGGAATCGTTTGTGATCATGGCGGTCGCTTTCGAGAGCAGGGCCGGCAAATATCCCAATGGGATCTCACCGCTCAAATCGATGAACGGGCGGTCCGTCAGAGCTCTCAACGTATTCGTATACGCGCGTTCTTCTGCGCCTCCTATCATGACGACAGGATCAAGTTGCACCTCATGCAGCTGATCCACGACGGCGGCGAACGACGACGGCGACCAGCGTTTTGTCGGCCAGCGTGCGCCGATATTCATCGCCACCCACGGCTTGTCCACCGACAAACCTTTGCTTTGACAAAGCTTTCTCACGACGGTCATGTCTTCTTCCGACAATCTGAATCTAAATCGCGGTTTGTCAGGCAGAGAGGCCCCCAACGCTGCGACAACCGAAAGATATCGATCAACGGCATGGAGATCGGGGCTGAGCACCGGTACGCGTTGAGTATAGAACCATGGACTTCCTTCCCGCCCATTCGCGAATCCGATACGTGTCGGAGCACCGCTGAGCCGCGCCAAGATGCCGCTACGAAACAGTCCCTGTAGGTCAATGGCAAGGTCGAACCGCTGTGCGCGTAGCGCACGCCCTGCTTCGATCCAACTCGTCACCGTCATCTCCACAGGCCAGACCTGGTCGACTCCTTCCGCCCGTTCGACGAGATCAGCCCACTGGCGCTTTACCAGCCATGTAATATGCGATCCCGGCCATTGCGCTTTGATCGCCGAGACAACGGGAAAGGCGTGAACGATGTCCCCAAGAGAACTGGGCTTGATCAAAAGAATACGGGCGCTGTTCAACGCAGATGAGGAACGACTCCCCGGATGGTTGACAGATGGCGCCGGACATCCTTTCAGCAAACCTCGCTCGTCGGAGACCGACGACGAAGAGAGAATGCGTGTCACTAATCCTTGCACGATCTGAATCTCTCTATGGCAGCCCTACGGAATGGAGCTGCAGCTGAGGAGAATAGAGTTTGTCGAGTAGTGCCTTTCCGCCCGGCTCATCCGCGGTTTCACGCCGCTCTTGAAGCGATCGGCAGAGGCGATGCCAAGCCCGCAGATACGGCAGCGGCGTCAAGTGGCGTCGCACGTTGCTGTGTTGACGCACAATTCTCGTGATCCACTCGTGGTTGCCTGGGATAGCGGCTTCGTAATGATCCTCAATGAGCGGCTCCGCGCGGGACAGGAACATCGTGATGTTGCCGCCATCGCGAGAGATCAGATGTTTGACTTCGTACAACCCGTGTTTCTTGGCCAACCGGCGCAACGACACGACATTGAAATTATAGAGATGGGCTTCATGGAACGTGCTGCCGGGGGCCTGGCAAGTCGCCTCCACATTCGGAACTTCCACCACAAGCGTGCCGTCTGGTTTCAGCCAGGATCGGAGCAGGGCCAAAATGAGACCCGGATCTTCCGTATGTTCGAGCACATGCCAGATCGTGGCCACATCGAACGATTCGGAGGGAAACGCCGCATCTTGCACGAACCCGATCTGAATCGTGAGTCCATATTTTTGTATGGAATAGTCGGCATACCCTCTATTCGGTTCAATCCCGTTTACGCCATGCCCCAACGATTGAAGCAGATAGGCGAATTCTCCGCCGCCGGTGCCGACATCGAGAACGGTTTTCCGATTCGACAGCAGCGGCTCGATCTTTTCGAATCGCGATAAGGCCACATGACCTGCGCGCAAGACATGTTTCGGTTTTGGGCTGTAGGTCTGCTTATAGGAAAGGCGATACTCCTCCTCGTAAAACTGCCTGGCGTCATGAGGGCGCGGGTCCGACCACACGAGCCCGCAGGCTTGACAAATAACGGTCCGTAAAGGCTTCCCGCTTCGGCTCCTGTTCGAAAGGATCGACACCTCGATGCCGCCACAAAGATTACATGGAATGGAACAAGCGTTCATTTGCCGGCTCACTGCCGTCTTCCTCTCTTCTTGAGCAACACAGCCGCCCCTTTGCGCGTCGCACTCTACCGACACAACTTACGCCGGCGCTCGATCCGACACAAGATGGGTGGACCAGTTTCCTCATCTCCATCACGTGTTCACGGCTGCGACACCTGACGCTCGCGGAGCTGCACGGACGACTTGCTTACATCGGACAACAGCCAGTCGGCAGCCTCCGCCAGGGAGGATGCGATCCAATCTGGGACCGCCCCCGAGGCTTTCAGACTTTCTGCTTCCTGAGGCGAAATGACCCCCGTCGTCACCAAGACACTTCGCGCACCAATCCGCTTCGCCAACTCGATATCGCGGATGTGATCGCCGATCAGATAGGATCGGTCAAGATTCACCCCCCATTCCCGCACCGCCTGGTCGATCATCCCACGGTTCGGTTTTCGACAGTCGCAGCCGTCGTCAGGATGGTGAGGACAAAAATAGATCCCGTCGAGTGACCCACCGACACCATCGAGGAGACGCCTAAGTTTCATGTGCACGGCATTGAGGTCATCGCGCGTCAAGAATCCTCGCGCGAGCCCTGATTGATTGGTGACGACGATCAAACGAGCACCGGCCCGCTTCAGCCTGGCGAGCGCCTCAGGCACGTCGGGAAACAGTTCAAACTGATCGGGAGAGTTGATGTAGCCGGGATCGGGATTGAGCGTTCCATCTCGATCAAGAAAGATGGTATAGCCGGAAAGAATGTTCGTGTGGTCTGTTCGGGCGGTCTGTTCCGGCTGATCCGCAGCGCCGGATCGACCAGAAAGACTCGATACACCCGCAATCTGTTGCACTGCCGCGTCATACACCCGGTCAACGGAAATGCGAGTCATGCAACGGTGATCGATCGGGCATTCCCTAAGGAGACACGGCGCACAATCTACGGCTTCCCGCACAGCCGAGCGTTCTTGTCCGTAGGGCGCAGTGGTGCGCCAGTCCGTAGGACCGAACACCGCAACGACCGGCACACCGAAAGCCGCGGCAATATGCATCGGTCCAGTATCGTTCGTAATCAGCACGCGACAACGTTTCACCACCGCCATGAGCTCACGAATAGTCGTCGCGCCGGATAAGACAACCGATCGTCCGCCAAGCTGAGCCGCAATGGCCTGCCCCAGCGATTCCTCTCCCTTCGCTCCAAGAATGACCACTGCGCCATGCGCGCTCTCAGCCTGTTCCAATCGCCGCACAAGTCGTTTCGCGACCTCGGCAAATCTGTCGGGCAACCAACGTTTGGCGCTGCCGTAAGTCGATCCGGGATTGATCCCAATAATGAGATCCGACGAATCAATACCGGCGGAAGCAAGCCGCACATCGACCCTTCGATCCTCCTCTGCAGAAACAAGCAGCGTGGGGAGAGGGGCTACGCCGGCCAATCCCAATGGTCTCAACAAGTTCCAATAGTACGCAACCTGATGCATCGCCACAGAACCGTTGGGAACAGCGACCGGTTCGGTCAGAAACAAGACCCTTCCATCCGTGGCATACCCATATCGCCGTGGAATGCCGGCGAGCCACGCAAGAAATGCGGCTTCGAACGCGTTCTGAAACAACACCGCCAAATCAAAGCGGTGGCCTTGCAATGTACCGGCAAGCGACCATTTTCCTGAAATTCCCGCATGAACCCTCTTGTCATCGTACACCAGCACAGCGTTAAGCTCCGGGCGAGCGATGAAGAGCTCCGCGACGGCAGGTTTGGCGAGCATCGTCACCTCCGCCTCAGGGAACAGAGACCGCAGCCCCCGGACGGCCGGCTCACACATGACGGCATCGCCGATCCAATTCGGCGCTCGCACCAGAATTTTGCGGGGCAGATTCCTACGCACGAGGCTCCACCGGTACTGTTTCATCGATGAGCGACCGATCGATCAATCTGTACAGCCGCTCTTTCCCGCGCACGATTTCCGTCCCAAGGCGAAGCATCCACCAGGAGTCGCTTGGCATGAGCAATGGACGCAATTTCCCTCCGTCCTTCTCTGTCGTCAGAATGATCTCGCAACCAGTAGCCTGTAGATTAGCGCGAATCTTCTCGATATCGTCATGGCGATAGCTGTGATGGTCTTCAAATGCGGCCTCACCCAGGATCTCACCCCCCATAGATTCGGCTGATCGACGGAACGATCGGCTATTCCCGATACCGCTGACCAACCAAGCTTTTTTTCCTCGGCACCATTCAACCGGTTGCCGCTCACCCGAAACGATTGCGATGACGCTCTCCGGTCGAAACACAACTTCAACGGCGTCGCCGGATGAGCAAGAAATCGTTTTCAATCGACTACGAATCGCGTCCACATCCTGACGAGAATCGGCACGCGTAATCATGACCGCATTCGCTCGACACAGCTCGGTCAAGGGTTCCCGTAATCTTCCGGCCGGAAGCAGCGCGTCAAGTCCTGTGGCATCGGTAGCATCCAGCAGCACCAGATCGACATCGCGATGAAGCGACCGATGTTGAAAACCATCGTCTAACACGATGCAGTCGATCGGATGCTGCTCCAAGACCCATTGCCCTAGCGCAACTCGATCGGCTCCGACCGCGACAATCGCCTGTGGGCAACGCTGCGCCATGAGAAACGGCTCGTCTCCCGCTTCCAGCGGGCCAACCAAAATTCTCGACCCATCGGACACGAGCAGACGAGGTGCCTTGCTTGCCCGTTTGTACCCCCGGCTCAAGATCGCGACCCTCTGTCCTTTGGCCAACAACCACTCCGTCAGGAAAATGACGATGGGGGTTTTGCCTGTCCCTCCGACCGTCAGATTGCCCACACTCACGACACGACAGGACAGCCGTGTCGTAGTCAGCCAACCTTTCCGATAGCACCACAGCCGAAATCGGATGATGAGTCCGTACAACCCAGCAACCCACCCAAGTCCTTTACGGACCGGTTGTCCAGGATGCAAGAATGCCATATCAGCGTTTGGCCATAAGAGGTCCCGTCCCTGGCTCCACACAAGGGGCGGAATACGAAGGAGCCGCGCGGAAACACGTTTCAATAAGCTCCAGACTCCGTGTGAGCGCGCCTTGATTGTCCAATACCGCCTGTCTTGCAGCCTGCCCTACCTGATATCGAATTTCAGGCTGACCCAGCCATTCTTCAAGCGAGGCGACGAGATCCTCCACTCCCGCTACTCGTCGACCTCCTCCGGCCTGGGACAAGAGCGTCGCGACCTCAGCGCAATGGTCTGTATGTGGCCCAAACATGACCGGTATGCCCCACACAGCCGGTTCCAACAAATTGTGCCCACCCACGGGAACCAGAGTTCCGCCGACGAATGCCGCGACAGCTTCTCGATATGCGCGGGACAACTCTCCCCTGGTATCCAAAATGATCACGCGTGGGCCGGTTTGCTTCTCCAGAATCCGACTTCTCCGTTGTACGACAACTCCCGTTTCTCGAAGCGTCGATTCGACTCGGTCCGTCCGCTCGATATGGCGAGGTGCCAACATCAAGACCGCTGAGGGATAGGTCTTCACGATCTGCCGGTAAGCCGAGACCAACTGTTCCTCCTCTCCGGGATGTGTACTGCCGGCGAGAATCAACTGTTCATGCTCATCAAGCCCGAAGCTTTGTCGAAGCGACTCATCCGCTCGAACATCCGGAAGCGGTTGATCGAACTTGATATTGCCGGTCACATGAACCCGCGTCGGATCGGCCCCCAACGCAACAAGACGATCTCTATCCCGATCGGATTGCATCAGACCGAGAGTCAGTGTCTGAAGCACGGAGCGATAGAAGGACCGGATCACGGGCACGTCCTGACGGTGAAACGACCGGGAAGACAACCGTCCATTCACCAATACAGAGGGCACATCCTGCTTTCGTAACGTCCACAGTAAGTTCGGCCATAGTTCGGTCTCGACGAACACATAGAGTGTTGGACGCAGGCGCCGAACCATACCGGCCACGGCCCAGGAAAAATCGAGCGGAGCGTATCGATGTTCGGCAATACCCCTTAAGCGTTGTTCGACCGCCTCACGGCCGGTCTCGGTTACCGTCGTCACGATATAGCGAAACTCCGGATGGCGCTTGTGCAGCGCCTTAACGAGCGGCGCTGCCGCCACCACTTCACCAAGCGACACCGCATGTACCCAAATAAGCGGCTGATACGACCCACCACCGTTCGGGGAATAGTCCTGCCAACCCATCCGCTGGAAAAATCCCGGTCTACAACGTGGCTTGGCCAGAAGGACGCCCACGATCACAGGAGTCGCGAGAAGCAGGCCGATGTTATAGAGAAGCTTCCACATGGAAACACCACTGACCGCCACTCATCACGCGTCAAACGGAGATTGGCCGTACCGCTCGGGGTTAACGAATAATGTCTTGTTCCGCCTGATCTGTCAGCCGATTGAGGACCGTCTCAAGCTCCAGGCGAGTCGCCTCAAGCGAGGCTTCATCGGCTTCGCGCGAGACCCAGAGCGGATTTCCGTAGAGAAATAACCCTTTGGAAAACGGGTACGGGACCATGTAGCGATCCCAGCTCGCAAAGAGTTTTTTTTTGAACAGGCAAAGGCCAACGGCACGATGGGAAGGCCGGTTGCTTTCGCCAGATGAATCACTCCGAGTTTTGCGACGTGACGCGGGCCCTTCGGGCCATCTGGTGTCACCGCCACGTCCTGACCTGACCGTCCAAGCTTAATCAGAGCACGAAGCGCTCCAGCGCCTCCGCGCGTACTCGACCCACGCACCGCTTCGTGGCCGAACCGGGCGATGATCCGGGCGATAATCTCTCCATCGCCATGCTGGCTGATTAAGACATGGGCGCCTGTTCCTCGATAGCCGAACGGGATCATCAACTGCTGGGCATGCCAAAAGGCCACGATAATATTTCGTCCTTCTCGATACAGCGCATCAACCGCTTCGTGCCCGCGAGTCTCATAGCGCATCGAGCGTGCGATGCCGCGAATAGCAGTAGCTGCAATCGGGGGTAACAGAGAGAATTTCACCCACTGTTCGGCGAGTTTCTTCAGACTCTTCCCACCCTCAGCACTCAGCACTCAGCACCTCACGTCGTCACACACTGGTCACATCCTGAAATTGTAGGGCATGCAGGCGGTGATAGACGCCTCCCAGACGAAGCAGTTCGTCATGAGAGCCTATTTCAACAATAGTCCCTCGATCCAAGACGACGATTCGATCCGCGTTTTGAATGGTCGAGAGCCGATGCGCAATCACCAGGGTCGTTCGATTCTTCATCAAATTGCCCAAGGCCAGCTGTACGATCCGTTCAGACTCGGTGTCGAGCGCCGAGGTCGCTTCATCGAGGATCAGAAGCGGAGGATCGCGAAGAATAGCCCTGGCGATCGCCAGGCGCTGCCGCTCGCCGCCCGACAGCTTGAGGCCGCGCTCCCCGATGACCGTTTCGTATCCTTCCGGCAGGCGGAGAATAAAGTCATGGGCATAAGCCAATTTTGCCGCCTGCTCAACATCGGCCTGGACGGCACCGGCCCTTCCGAACGCGATGTTGCTTCGGACAGTATCATCGAACAAGACGATCTCTTGCGAAACGATTCCGATATGGGCCCGCAGCGATTGTAACTCGTATGAGGTCAAGGGGATGCCGTCTATATAAATGCCACCCATCGTCGGTTCATAGAAGCGCGGCAGTAAACTGACCAATGTGGTCTTTCCGCTTCCGCTGCTTCCGACGAGCGCAACCACTTCGCCGGGCTTAATCGTGAAATCGACATCGGTCAGAGCCGGGGCCGTCTGATTCTCATACCGCAACGAGACACCTTGGAATTCAATCGCCCGATTGATTCCTACCAACCGGACCGTACCACGATTCTGAGACTGTTCGGTTTCCAAGTCCAACACGTCGAAGACCCGCTCGGCCGCCGCCAGCGCCTGTTGAATCAAATTGTTGGCGCCTGATAATTTTTTGATCGGAGTATAGGCCATAAACATCGCCGCCATGAACGAGAAAAAGGCGCCGGGGGTCATTGCCTCATGAATGACCAGGTAACCGCCATACCAAATAATGGTCGAGACGCCGATCACTCCGATGATCTCCATGTGCGAATGGCCGAGCGACCAGACTTGATTGGACTTCAACGTGGTCGAAAGAAAGGTCTGGTTTCGTTCCTTGAATCGTTCAGCCTCCGCCTCCTCCCGCCCGAATGCTTTCACGACTCGGATGCCCGCGAACGTTTCTTGGAGCGTTGAGGCCATGTCCCCCATTTGTTCCTGCCCACTGGTCGCCAATCGCTTCAACCGTTTTCCCACCCGTACCATCGTCAGCGCCGAAAGCGGGATCACAACCAGAGAAATCGCCGCTAATCTCCAATTCTGGTAGAGGATGACGCCGACCATCGCCAGAAAGGTGAGACCGTTCTGAAAAATATCTTTGACGACGCTCGATGCGGCATTGGCCATCATCCCCACATCGTTCACGACCCGCGAGACCAAGCGTCCCGATGTATTGGTGTCATGAAATCCGATGGACATCCGCATCAGCTGCTGGAACAATTGCTGTCGGATGTCCGCCACGACTCCATTGCCGACATAGGCCATCAAATATCCCACGCCGTAGCTGAACACCGCCTTGAGCGTTGCAACCCCTAAGAGCGCCAACGGCAACACCAACAACATCCGTTCGTCTTTCTGGATGAAGATATCGTCCAACACCGGGCGCGCGAGCCAGGCATAGGCTCCGCTGAGCAGTGCCACCAGACCTGAGCAGGCAAAGGCGGCCAGAAACCGTATACGATACGGCTTCACATACCCCATCAGCCGCTTGAATCGCTCTAAGCCTGACATGTCGCCAATACCACCTCTGCAGCTCGGGCTGACGCACCAGGTTCACCCAAGGCGTCCCGGACCTGTGCCAAGTCTCGCTTCATCTCATCGTATGTCGATCGATCTTCCAAGATCCGGAGAGCTTCTTCATACAATCGCTGCCCCGTCGCAGCGGATTGGATCAACTCCGGCACGACAGTCCGGCCGGCCACCAGATTGACCAGCCCGATCCATTTGACTCGAATCACGAATCGTAACACAACATTCGCAACCCAAAAGGTCAGCGGCGTGGTTCGATAGAACAATACCATCGGAGTTCCGACTACGGCCGCTTGCAGCGTAGCCGTACCCGAAGCCACCAGCACAAGATCCGACAAGGCCATCGCTTCGGCGGCCTGCTCCTTCACCAGTGCGATAGGAACCGGACTGCGCTCCAGAAGAGGCTGCAACAGATTATCGTGTATGGTGGAGGCTTGCGCCAGGATAAACTTCGTTTTGGGTTCGCGGCGCGCCAATTTCTCTACTGCTTCGAGGAGGATCGGCAACAGAACCTCCACTTCATGAGCCCGGCTACCCGGCAACAGGGCGATCACTCGCTCATCATCGGAGAAACCGAATCCGCTGCGAAGCTCTCTCCGATTATAACGGCCCGCGACCGCATCCAATATGGGGTGGCCGACAAACGTACACCGTATTCCCGCTTCGTCGTAGAGAGACTTCTCAAAAGGAAGTATGACCAAGACATGATCGACCCGCTGTTTGACCCAATGGATCCGCCAAGGCGCCCACGCCCAAATCTGTGGCGCAATATAGTACACCACCCGCAGACCGGCCGCTTTGGCAAAATACGCAAAACGCATATTAAGACCCGGGTGGTCGATAAACACCACCGTGTCCCATTGTTGTGATCGAAATAACCGCCGCATCGTGATAAACCGCCGTATGATCGACACCAATGCGAAGGGGCCGACCATGCCGATGACGTCAAATCGCCCCATCTCCTCCACCAATCGCACTCCGGCCGCCTCCATCGCACGTCCCCCGATGCCTGCTAATGAGACCTGAGGATCGCGCGCTTTCAGCGCTTTGGCTAGATTGGCTCCGTGAAGGTCGCCGGAGGCCTCACCGGAAATAATCAGGATACGGGCCATGATGTTCTACAAGACGATGAACATGACTGCAGCCTGATATGCAAGACCGCGAGAGGTGACACTGTGGTCAACCGACGGAAGATGTCCTCAGGCATTACGCTGTCCGAACGCGTTGATGGCGGACAGCACGCGATGCGCCACCTCTAGGGCAGCCGTCCCATTTTCGCCCGACACGACCGGGCACGATTGCGCACGAATGGCCTGTAGGAACGACTCCAACTGTAATCTCAGTGGTTCATCATCGCCGGCCTGAAACTCTTCAACCGCCACCATCGGCTTCAGGCCCGGCTCAACCGATCGGCGGCCGATCACTCCCCGGCGAGATTGGAAATCTATGGATACGTATCCATCCGCTTGAAACAGACGCATATGCCGCATCGCCTTCAAGGAAACTCGACTTGCGATCAAGCTGGCGACACACCCGCTCTCAAATTGGATATATGCATTGGCGACATCGCTTGAAGAAGAACGCACCGACAGGCCGGCTGCTCGTACTTCTTCCACCGGGCCTGGATTGCAGGACAACACCAAATCCAAATCATGAATCATCAAATCCAGGACGACATCAACGTCTGTGCCGCGCTCGCTGTAGACCCCCATCCGCTGCCCCTCGAACAACACCGGCCGGCGAATGTGCGGCCGCATCGTCTGCATGATTGGGTTGAACCGTTCACTATGCCCTACTTGTAGCGTGCATCTATTTATTTTGGCCAACTCCACCAGCTCCCGAGCCTCGATCGGCAGTACGGCGATCGGCTTTTCCACCAGAACATGTTTCCCGGCTTCGAGACAGGCTTTGGTAGCCGAATAATGAGCGGATGTGGGGACGGCAACACTCACGACATCGACGTGTTTTAAAAGGTCCGGCAGATCGTCAAACGCTCGGGCACCATATTGACGGCCGATGAGAGAAGCTCGTTCATGATCGTGATCGACCACGCCGACTAACGTCGCGTCCGGCAACGAGGCATACAGTCTCGCGTGATGTTGCCCGAGATGTCCGACCCCGATGACACCGGTACGAAGCTTGGCCATACACCGTTTTTCTGAATTCCGAAATCCTCTCCGTTGACTCAGGTTCCCGTGCTCGGCTCCTCCTCGCGCGCGAGGCCGACGACGGCGATTCCAGCCTCCTCCGCCTTGCTGATCAGCAGTTCTCGATCCAGCATGACGGACCGACCGGCCTCGACTGCAAGTACCGAGGCCTTGACGGAACGCATGACCTCGATAGTCCTGGGGCCGACGGCGGGCAGGTCGAACCGAAGATCCTGCTGCGGCTTGCACCGCTTCACCACTACCGCACGATCCTTGACCAGTTCGCCACCACGCTTAATCGCTTCATCGGTTCCTTCGACCGCTTCGACCGCCACGACGACCCGGTCTTTAATCACGACACATTGGCCGATGTCGAGACGCCCCGTCTCTTTGGCCACACCCCAGCCATAGCGTATGTCGACCCACTCTTTTTTGGTCGGTTGGCGTGACGTGAGTGTCCCTTCCTCAACCAAAATCCCTTCCAAACCGAACGTCGACTCACAGATGGTAATTCCATCCTTTTCAAGTTCCGCGGCGAGTGCCCGTAGAATATCATCATCCTTCCAGAGGACCAATTTCGTGGCCAGCGCCAACACGCGAAAATCAGGACGCGCATGGCTATAGACGTGAGTTTTTTTGATGCCTCCCAACATGACAACGTTCCGCACTCCGTCGGACTTGAACGCGTTGATCAGCTTATTGAGTTGGCCGATCTTGACCCAATGGATCCCATCGACATGCTGTTCGAGCTCCGGTTCGGTTTCACCCTCGTGGGCTACCGCGAATACTTGCAGCCCCATCTTGTGGGCATTATCCGCAAAAATGATCGGAAATCGTCCATTTCCGGCGATCACCCCGATTCGACCGTCCGCTATTGGCATGGCCTGGGTCATAGTGGCTGATATCACACCGGTTGATCGAACTCACGCTCAAGGTCGGGACTGACAGCTCTTGAGATTCCACGTTTGGTACCTTCCATAAACGTGAGAATCTTGGCCACATCGGCCTGTCCCTTAAACTCCTTTTTGGCCAGTCGAATCGCCTCAGCTGTTCGGTGGCCGGCTCGAAAGAGCAGGTCAAAGGCCTTCTTCAACAGGGCAATCCGATCGGCCGAAAAACCATGGCGCTGCAGCCCGACCGAATTAAGACCGTACAGATGTGCGCGATACCCACCGGCTGCAAACGTAAATGGAGGAATATCTTGACCAATGGCGCAACAACCGCCGACCATCACGTAGTCTCCGACGCGCACAAACTGAAGAATACCGGTCAATCCTCCGATGACGGAATGATCGCCGATGGTGATATGCCCGGCAAGGCTTGCCGCATTGGCCATGATGATATGGTCGCCAAGCCGGCAATCGTGCGCCACATGCACGTAGGCCATCAGAATGCCCTTCGACCCCAGAGAGGTCACTCCTCCTCCTTGGACGGTTCCCCGATTGATCGTGACATACTCCCTGATGATATTGTCATGGCCGATGATGACCTTGGTCGGCTCCCCCTTGTAAGCCAGGTGTTGAGGAGGCCCTCCGATCGACGCAAACGGGTGCACGTCGTTCCGCTCCCCGATCTCCGTCCACCCATCGATCGTCACATGGGAGAGCAATCGGCTTCCCTTTCCGATCGCGACATGCTCCCCGATTACACAGAATGGCCCGATCTCCACGTCACTATCGAGGTTCGCCTTGGGATGAACGATCGCTGTAGGATGTATCTTCACGCATGCCCCCTTATACTCGCGTCAAACATGACCGGTCATTGATCAACCACTCATTACCTTGCCCACACTCCGCCTTACGCTTCAGGGATCGAGGAACGATCAGGGCCATTACCGTGTGTCCGTCTTCTCTTCCATCACCATCGCCGTCACCATGGCTTCACAGACCACCTCATTGTCTACGTATGCCTTCCCTTGCATTTTCCAGAACGGCGGACGCTTTTTGAGTACTTCGATCTCAAGACGGAGTTGATCGCCCGGTACCACTGGTCGCCTGAATTTTGCCTCGTCGATACCCGTCAGATACATGACGGTTTTTCCGACCGACCCCCCCGACTTGAAGACCAGCACGCCTCCTGCCTGCGCCATGGCTTCGATAATCAGCACCCCCGGCATCACGGGGCGTCCGGGAAAATGTCCTTGAAAAAACGGTTCATTTACCGTCACGTTTTTGAACCCCACAATCCTCTTATGCGGCTCAAACTCTTTGATTCGATCCACCAACAAGAAGGGATACCGGTGGGGAAGTAATGCCTGAATCTCAGCCTGCTCGACCGATGCCATGGCTCCGTCTCCTCTCTGTCCAGGATAGTTCTACGGTTTAAGGATTCTGCCGATCAAATTCCTTGATGACCGAGTCCGTCACATCCAGCGTCGGCTGAGAATAGAGCACGATTCGGATGAGGGCCTCATTGCCTTTGTCGAGGATGGCCGTATACCCCTCTTTCTGAGCCACAGCCTTCGCAGCAGCGGCGATCTTTTGCGCATATTCCACGACCATCTCGCGCTGTTTTTGTTGAACTTCTCGATTAAACTCTTGTAATCGGCGCTGATACGCTTCCATCTTACTCCGCAACTGCTCCTCTTTCTCTTGTCTCGCCTGGTCGGTAAGTTTCGCGTTCGGATCTTGTAAAGACTGATCCAAATCTTTTAATTCTTGCTCATCGGCATTAATGATCCTCTGCCTGGTCATGGAATAGCCCTTCACATCTTCCATGGCCAGTTTCCCGCCCTTCGTTCGTTCCATCACCATCTGTTGATCCATGACCCCGACCCGAACCACCTCACCGGCAGAGACCGGCTCAATCCATTGGGTCAGTGACAACGCGATGACCACCACTACCATCTTCACGACTCTCATCATGACCTACCTCCCGGAGCGGCTAGGGATATTCTCGGTTAAACTCCTCAATGACCGGCCCTGAAATGTCCAGACCTTCTTCATGATAGACGGTCGGACCACCCTTACTCTTATCCACGACGACCTGCAACCCGAGACGTTTGGCAACCTTCGCGGCGATGATTTCGATTTTGTCACGGAACCCTTCCAGAACGTCTTTTTGTTTTTCTTGAACTTCCCGATTCAACTCCGAGGCCTTGTGTTGATACCCTTGCATGCGCTGGCGAAACTGTTCTTCCCGGTCTCGTTTCGCGCCTGGGCTCAAGACGGAAGACTGCTTGACAAAGTCTTCCTCCATCCTCCGCAACTCCTTTTCCTCCAATTCCATCAGCGCCTGTCGATTTTTCGAAAAGGCAGTCAGATTCTCTTTGACTTTTTTGCCCGCACCCGTCTCGTTGAGCAAGCGCTGTGAATTGATCACTCCGATCTTTGCATCAATTTTGCCTCCGCTGCCGGCACACCCACTGAGCGCGAGCATGATGGCGACGATAGCCGACATCAACGTCCATTCCATCCATCCTGCCGATGGTTTCCACCGATTCCTGTGCCAACGTACCACGTCAACGCTCCAACTAAAACAAGGTCCCGATCGTAAATTCGAACACGCCGAATCGCTCACCGGTCCGTTTATCAAGATTGAGCCCATAGGCGACGCGCAACGGACCGAATGGAGAGATCCAGCGCCCTTCTATCCCGGCCGCGCTCCGCAGATCCATCGACAATGGTTCATCATCGTCAAAACCTTTTCCGTAGTCGAAAAAGAGCACGCCGTTCAATTTCGCCTCGGAAGAGATCGTAAAGATCAGCTCGTTGCTGAAGATCAATTGTTTGGCCGCGCCGAATGGTGCCTTCGTCGTGGGAACGACCGGACCGGCCCGGCCGAAAGCAAACCCACGCATCGTATTGATGCCGCCCACGAAGAACCGCTCATTGAGGGGAATCTGCTTATCGCCGAGCGCTCGAACCTCGCCGAAGCGCGCCCGTAATGACAGCCTCAGGTCGAACGGAAGCGGCGTGACCTTAATGACATCCACATAATATTTAATGAAGTTGTTGCTCCCGCCCATATAGGGAGTTCCGATATCAAACCCTCCGCCGACACGCCAGCCGGATCTGGGGTCGAGATAGTAGTCTCTAGTGTCCCGGAACAGGGCAAAGCGAAATCCCGTCGACGTCTGCGTCCCCAACTGCCGACAGACGATAGGGACCAGTTCAGCCCCCGGAGTGCAAATACCCAGTTGAGGGTCTTTAAACGTGATTTGTTCTCCAAAGAGACTGACACTCCCCGTCACATATTCCGACAGCCACCGGCCGAGTGTGACGTTTCCGCCGGTCCGTTCCTCAAAATAGGACAGGTAATTCGTGATGCTGCGGTAACCGTCCAGCTGCAGCGAGGTCAACGAGTCGTACAAATAGGGATTGCGGAAAGTGATGGACCCGAGACTTCTTCGCTGGCCGAGTTGCCCGCGGATACGACCGAGATAACCGTACCCGCCCAAGTTGCCTTGTGTGATATCCGCGATCGCCACCAATCGATCCAGAGTACTGAACCCACCGCCGAGGCTGAACATCCCCGTCGGTTTTTCTTTCACACGCACGTTCAGATCGACCTTGTCGGGTGCGATTTGCGCGGGCAGGATTTCGACCGTCTCGAAAAAATTCAAGTTGTTCAATCGTTGAAAACTTCGCTTCAGGGAGGCGGTGTCGATCACGTCCTGTTCGTCCACTCGTATCTCCCGCCTGATGACGTTGTCCCGTGTCTTGTCATTCCCGTAGATATTGATCTGTCGGATCCGCATCATCTCCCCTTCTTTGATGTTGAAGGTGATGCCGACCGTCCGTTCCTCATTGTTCGGATTCACGTTGGGCACGACTTCGGCAAATGAATATCCCTTGCTTCCGTACAGATCCGTGACGCGAGAGATCTCATCTCGAATTTTTGCACGCTGAAAGATCTCCCCATCCTTGATCTTCAATCCCTCCCGAAGTTCCGGGTCTTCAAATACCGTGTGCCCTCGAAACCCTATTTCGGCTATGGTGAACGGCTCTCCCTCAGTGATCGAGTAGCTGACGATGAACCATTTTTTATCTTCACTGAGCTCAACGGACGGCTGGCCGACTCGAACATTGAAGTAGCCTTTATTCAGGAGCACTTCTTTGATTCGCTCGACATCATTGCCCAGCTCCTCACGCTTCAAGACGCCCGCGTCGGATACGACCGAAGGCAGCTTGAGCCTCGTCACGAGGCCATACCAAGGAATCCATTCCCGAGTCGACATGACATTGAGCATCTCGTTCTTCGTGGCCGCACGTAGCCCTTCGAATATCACCGTCTTGACTTTGGCCTTTTCCCCCTCCGTAATATGGAAGGTCAGGCGCTTCCGTTCCTCATCCAGCGTCTCGACTACGGGAACGACCTGTGCGTTGTAATATCCGTCATGCTGGTAGGTCTGGCGAATGGTCTCCGCACTTTCCTTCACCTGTTGTTGATCGAGAAATGTCTGGCTCTTGATCGTCGTTTTCTCTTTCAGCTTCTCGTCGGTCAACTGCTCGTTCCCGTCAAAGACGATCTCGGTAATGAACGGCTTCTCCTGCACGAGGAAGGTCACCGCCATCCCCTCGGCGATCGATTCGGTTTCAACCTGCACATCCGCAAAAAACCCCGTGTCGTATAAGATCTTTACTTGTCCGCGTACATTGTCCGATGTATAGCGATCGCCCGTTTTCAGCGTGAGTCGACCGGCAATTGCCGGAACTTCGATTCGTTTGGCTCCTCGAATTTCAATCGAAGCAACCTTGGGGTCGGGAGTCTGAGCGAGTCCTTCGAGCACGCTCCACAAGACAGAGACAACCATGACCGCGACCACGAACGATCGGGGCCTGTAGACGGCGTGTTCGGTCACCGATAAGGATTCCTGTAGCGAAGTATGGAGACGGATGATGCGGTTGAACCTATCACACAGGTCCTCTCTCTGTAATCGACCGTACGCCGACTCCCTACGAGTCAATCATCCGGTTCTGGAGCACGCGCTGAACCGCACAAGTACCCTCGTCGGGAATTCGCAGTCCGGCAGCTCTACACCCGAATGTTCCGGCGCTACCCGACCGCGCAAAACTTCGGAATTATATTGAGGTCATCCTGCATTGTAAAGGAGTGCCCCGCTCTCTGATTCGATGTCCGTACAATCTTGATTGGCTCTGATCGCGATGCTCCCACACATTGCGTCGATCATGACGGTTCGTGAAAATCGCTCGTGTCTTCCTTTCACGAAGGCGGAAACGTCGTCTTCGATGTGATGAGTTCGTGTGTTTCTTGACTTCACACACCCCATCACATAGTATCCTTTCATGTCTCGTCTGACTGTCAGAAAAGCGGTCATCCCCGCTGCCGGCCTGGGGACACGGTTCCTTCCCGCCACAAAGGCATCCCCCAAAGAAATGTTACCGTTGGTCGACAAACCGCTCATTCAATATACGGTCGAAGAAGCGGTGGCCTCCGGCATCGAGGACATTATCGTGGTGACCGGACGCGGCAAACGCGCCATCGAGGATCACTTTGATCGGTCCGTCGAGTTGGAAGAAAATTTGAAAGGCACCGGCAAGAGTCAGGTGCTCCATCAAATCCGACAGATCTCGAACCTGGCGAATTTCTGTTATGTGCGGCAATCCGAAGCCCTCGGCTTGGGGCATGCCGTGTTGTGTGCGCAACACCTGATCGGCGATGAACCCTTCGCCGTCATTCTCGGAGACGAGATCATCGACGCCGATGTTCCAGCGCTTGCGCAATTGATCCACATCTATAAGAAGCGCCATGGGGCGGTTCTGGGAGTGCAAGAAGTTCCCAAGGCGGATGTCAGCCGGTACGGAATTGTGACCCCCAAGCGCCTGGCTCACGGCCTGCACCGGGTCGAGGATTTAGTTGAGAAACCCTCGCCGGCCGACGCCCCGTCAACACTCGCCGTGATCGGTCGGTATGTCCTTCCTCCGGACATCTTTCCGATCCTGAGACGGACCGCACCTGGAAAGAATGGAGAAATTCAGCTGACCGACGCACTCAAGACACTGGCAAAAAAATCTCCGATGTACGCGCTGGAAGTCGAGGGACAGCGTCATGACGCCGGAGACAAATTAGGCTTTTTGATCGCCACCGTGGAGTTCGCGTTGAAGAACCCGACATTGGGAGCAGAATTCCGCGACTACCTTTCGACCAGAATGCACGCCGCCCCGAATAATCGTCGAGGATGATCCCATCATTTATAGATGGGCGGTCAGTCGCGAGACTCCCAGCAACGACCATCTGCACCAGGCTTGATAGGGGATCGAGTGTCCGAGCCGGTGCATCGCGCAATCCCGATCAGTCATTCAGTTCCATAGGATGGAACTGAAGACTTGGAGACGAGAGAGAGCATGTCGTTCAAACGTATGATGAGCCGTTGCACGACCAGATTCGTCGAACCCGCCACATCTTAGAGAACAGGCAGGCCCATGACCGACCCAAACGAACAAGACATTCAGCCTCCGCAAAACGTTGAAGTTCCCGGCCAGCTTCCGCTGTTACCGGTCCGTGATATCGTCGTCTTTCCGTATATGGTGCTTCCCCTTTTCGTCGGACGCGACATGTCGATCAAGGCCATCGAAGCCGCCCTCGCCGGCAATCGGATGATTTTCCTCGCGACTCAGAAGGCCCTCGACGTCGAAAATCCGGCTCCCAAAGACATCCACTCCATCGGCACCGTCGGCATCATCATGCGGATGCTAAAGCTGCCTGATGAACGCATTAAAATCCTGGTACAGGGCATCGCCAAAGCGAAGATCACCAAATACATTCAGACCGACCCCTACTACTCCGTCCGGATCGACAAGCTGATCGACACGAAACCGACGGCCACGACCCTTGAGGCGGAAGCCGTCATGCGTACCGTGAAAGAGCAGATCGAACGAATCGTGAGCTTGGGGAAAGTGTTGATTCCTGATGTCATGGTCGTCATTGAAAACCTCGAAGAGCCTGGCCGACTGGCCGACATGGTGGCCTCCAACCTCGGGCTCAAAGTCGATGCCACCCAAGCCGTCTTGGAAATCTCAGATCCGATTCAGCGCCTTCGCCAGGTGAGCGCCATTCTCGGAAAGGAAATCGAAGTCCTCTCCATGCAGCAAAAGATTCAGGCGCAAGCCAAGGGCGAAATGGACAAGACCCAGCGGGAGTATTTTCTGCGGGAACAACTGAAGGCCATTCAAAAGGAGTTGGGTGAACTCGATGAGCGGGCGGAAGAAATTACGGAATTCCGCAAACGGATCAAAGACGCGAAGATGCCCGACAAGGTTTTGAAGGAGACCGAAAAGCAGCTCAAGCGCCTGGAAAAGATGCACCCGGATACCGCCGAATCCGCGACGGTGCGGACCTATCTGGAATGGATGGTCGAATTGCCATGGTCCAAGCGTTCGAAAGACAACCTCGATTTGAAGGCCGCCGCCAAAGTGTTAAACGACGATCACTATGACCTTGAAAAGGTCAAGGAGCGGATTCTCGAATATTTGGCCGTCCGCAAACTGAAAGAGAAGATGAAGGGACCGATCCTCTGCTTCGTCGGCCCTCCGGGAGTCGGAAAAACATCGCTGGGGAAGTCGATCGCCCGCGCGTTGGGGCGTGAGTTTGTACGTATCAGCTTGGGCGGCGTGCGGGATGAGGCCGAAATCCGGGGCCACCGCCGCACCTATGTCGGCGCATTACCGGGACGCATCATACAGGGCATGAAACAAGCGGGCACCGCCAACCCCGTGTTCATGCTCGATGAGGTGGACAAGGTCGGGATGGATTTTCGAGGGGACCCCTCGGCGGCCTTGCTGGAGGTCCTCGACCCTGAACAAAACAGTGCGTTCACCGACCACTATCTCGGGGTCCCTTTCGACCTGACCGAAGTGATGTTCATTACCACGGCGAATTTGATCGATCCGATCCTACCCGCATTGCGCGATCGCATGGAGGTCATCGAGATCCCCGGATATACCGAAGAAGAGAAACTCGGCATCGCTCAGAAATACCTGATTCCCCGCCAGCTCGAAGAGCACGGGATTACGGACAAACATGTCCGTCTTACGGAACCGGCGATCCGCCAGATCATTTCGCACTACACGCGAGAGGCCGGGGTACGGAACCTTGAGCGCGAGATCGCCAATGTGATGCGTAAGGTTGCCAAGAAAGTCGCTGAGGGCAAAGGTCTGGGGTTTCCGATCGAACCGTCCAATCTCCATAAATATCTAGGAGTATCGAAATATGTGCCTGAGGCGGAACTCGAGAAAGACGAAATCGGTGTGGCAACCGGCCTTGCCTGGACCGAAGCGGGCGGCGATGTCCTCTACATCGAAGCGACGGTCATGAAAGGGAAAGGCCAATTGACCCTCACCGGACACTTGGGCGATGTGATGAAAGAATCCGCTCAGGCGGCTCTGAGCTACGTCCGTTCACGAGAAAAGACCTTGCATCTCAACCCCGGCATGTTCAGCAAACAAGATCTCCACATCCATGTGCCGGCAGGGGCTATTCCAAAAGACGGTCCGTCGGCCGGTATCACGATGGCAACCGCCATCGCCTCGGCATTTTCCGGTACGCCGGCAAGGCGAGATCTGGCGATGACCGGTGAAATCACCTTGCGTGGTCGCGTGCTTCCGATCGGGGGACTCAAGGAAAAGATTTTGGCGGCGAAACGGGCGAAGCTCACCACGGTGATCCTCCCGCGTCGGAATAAAAAAGACCTGGAGGAAATTCCCAAACATCTCCTCAAAGGCATTCAGTTGGCATTCGCCGACACCATGGACGACGTGATGAAGATCGCTCTTCGCCGAACCGTCAAGGCTTCGCCGACATCAAGAAAACCATCGGCGCCTCCGGCACCACCACGTATCCGTCCTCTGCGATCCGGCAAGGGTCGGCGATCGCACGAACTCCCTGCCACGGTGATGGCAAATCGACGGCCCGCACGGTCATAGGATAGTGCCGTGGCCCGTCATCAGGCCAACTCCCTTCAAGAATTTGAGCTGATCCGATCCCTCGAAGATCGGTTTGCACGTCGCGCACCGGGTCTCGTTCAAGGGATCGGCGACGACGCAGCCGTGATCGAGACCTCCGCCCAAGCCTGGTGGCACCTCACTACGGACCTGCTGGCTGAAGGAGTTCATTTTGATCTAAGGTCCGCTGCCCTTGAGTCGGTCGGATACCGAGCAGCCATGGCTAACCTCAGCGATATTGCCGCGATGGGTGCCGTCCCTCGCTATCTGCTCATTTCGCTCGCCATCCCTCAGACGATGAAGCGGCCGCACATCCACGAGTTGTACCGCGGTTTGATGAAGGCTTGTCGGGTATATGACGTAGCACTCATCGGGGGAGATACGTCGGCATCCAAGGCGGGACTCTTTCTCAGCATCACTCTGGTCGGCACAACAAACGCGCATCGGGCACTTTTTCGGCACGGTGCCAAAGTGGGAGATCGCATCTATGTCTCCGGCACATTAGGAGACTCTCTGGCGGGCCTCAAGCTTTTGATGAGCGACACAACCCCACATCCCTTGGCAAAGCAGAAGACCACGCTCTTGCGCTCTCATCGGCGATTTCTTATCCGCCGCCATTCCCACCCAACCGCAAGGGTCGCCGAAGGCCGATGGCTCAACGAGAAGCAACTGGCTTCCGCCGCCATCGATCTGTCCGACGGCCTCTCCGGAGATCTTCGGCGTCTGTGCGAAGCAAGTCGAGTCGGTGCAGAGGTGGAACTCGAAAAGCTGCCCATCTCTCCGGCCTGTCGAGCCTATGCATCGGCGATCGAAGTCCTGCCGATTCAACTCGCGCTCGCCGGCGGCGAAGACTATGAGCTGCTGTTCACTGCTTCTCCCCGCGACTGCGATACGATTGAGCGACAAGCACGAACCAGAGGCTATCGCATGACTCGTATCGGTACGATTCGCCCGCACCGGTTCGGGATTCAGATGACGTCCGACGGTCGGACGCAGCCGATGCCCGCCACCAGTTACGAGCATTTCCGCTGATGTTCGATATGAACCGCCAGCCCTCAGCGCAAGGGGCCCGATCATTCCGGGCTCTCTTGCGCCAGATGCTTCATTTACAGGAATCACCGCAACGCACCGCGCTGGCATTTGCGCTGGGTGTCTTCATCGCGTTCTCACCCGCTTATGGCTTACACACAGCGATGGTCGTGCTGTGCACCTGGCTGTTCAGGCTCAATTTCTTGGCCTTGTTCACCGGTGCCTTGGTCAACAATCCCTGGACCATCATTCCGATCTTAGGCGCAACCTACTGGACCGGTGCATTGCTCTTGGGACGGACCGATATGCCGCATTTTGATTGGCAGGATCTGAGTTTCAGCGGCATCTACGAACAGGTCCTTCCCTACGCAGCTCCCTTCATACTCGGAGGACTCGTTCTCAGTGTGCTCGGAGCCTTGTTATCCTATCCGGCCGCCTATTTGTTTTTCCACAAACATCGCTCCTCTTCCGCCAAACCCACGACCGAACCGTTGCCGCCTTCCGACCAGGTGGGCTAAGATGCCCACGAGTCATGGAATCAACAGACCGACCGAACGCTCCGTATGATGGATCGGCTCTCATCGCCGATCCCATCCACAAGTACGTCACCTTCACCGTACCGTATGCACAGCCTGATCCACATGAACACACCGAGAAGGACCTGATCGATTCCCCTTGGGTTCAGCGGCTGCGATACATCTACCAGCTCCAGAGTGCCCGCTGGGTTTATCCCTCGGCGGAACATACCCGATTCGTGCATTCGCTCGGGACGATGCACGTGGCGGGACGATTCGCCCGGCATCTGTATCCATTTCTCAAGAAAACCGTCAAAGACGTACCGTCGGCCAATTTTGTCGAAGAACTCTTGCGGGTGACGGCCTTAGTGCATGACATCGGGCACGGTCCGTTTTGTCATTTCTTCGATGACAATTTTCTCCATGCCCACGGCCTCACCCATGAACGGTTGGGCCAAATCATCATCCGGGAACATTTGGCCCCTCTCATCAGGAAGATTCGTCGAAGCCCGTCAGGCCCTTTCACAAAAGGTGAAGAACTGAATCCCGACCAGATCGCCCATATGATCCTCAAGGAGAAAGGAAAGGACAATTCCCGCCTCCCTCGATGGTTGAACATGCTACAGCCTGTGATCTCCGGGAGTTACACCGGAGATAATTTGGACTATGTCTTGCGGGACTCGTATATGTGCGGTGTGGCGGTCGGCCCGGTCGATCTGACGAGGTTGATTCATTACACGATCGTGACCGAGAAAGGGTTCACCATTCACAAAACCGGGCTCCCGTCCCTGCAAATGTTCCTGAACACTAGGATGTACCTCTACTCCAACGTCTATTTCCATCGCACCACCAGAGCGATCGACATCCATCTGAGGGACATCTTCGGCCAGACGATGAAGCTGCTCTGTCCCAACGATCCGCGCAAGAATATGGAGGGGTATCGAACCCTGACCGATTGGTCGCTCTTGGAAGAAGTCCGAGGATGGAAACAGTCTCGCCACAGAACTCGCCGTCAATTGGGTCAGGAGTGGGCACGGATCGTAGGCCGAGACGTCAAATGGAAGATGGCCTACAGCACGACGTTGAAAGAAAAAGGGCAGGAACGCGGCATGGCGTTCCCCAACCATCGGCATTTTGAGCAGCAGATTGCCAAAGAGCTGCCGTCCGGCTTGAGGCGGCTGCCGTTTCGCGTAGACATGGCCTTGTTGGATCCACGGCCAGATCCCAAAGACCGTCGTGGAAATCCTCTGTACGTGTACGATCCCGGGACGGGGCAGGTCTCGACCGAGCCGCTGGAAGAATTCTTAGACCTTCTGCCCACGAGACTCATTCAGTTTCGAATCTATTCTCCCGACCACCGCCACGACGCAGCCCTGTCGCAAGCTGCCGCGACTGTCCTCAACAAGACACCGACGAGCCTCGAATCCAACTACTGACGATGGGTGAGTCAATCGTCGTTTCGTGAACGACGAGAAAACTGGAGCCCGCAGCTTGGCAGCCTTGGCCTGTTGTCTGGGTCGTATATTGAGCCTCTAAGCGTAGCGGGAACGCAGCCGGAGGTTTTTTCAACAGCCTGCTAGGCGGACAGTGGGAGGGGTAGGTCTTTCAGCAACTGGGATTTTTTCGTTTTCATGATCGCCCTCTGCTCATCTGACGGAAAATGAGGGCCGCGTTTCGTCTGTGGAAAGCGAGCTTCGAACCGCTCGATGGTCTCCAACGCTTCGGCCTCTTCTTTGGCCAGAAGCAACAACTGCATGAGGCGGAGGTAGGCAGGAACAAGAAACAGCAGATGCCGCACTTCTTTCACCTCGTTGACCACATACCGATAACCTTCGACTGAGACCTCCGGATTGATCTTTTCATAGCTGAGGGCTTCTATCATATGGATCCCCAGGCGATCCGTGTCTGCGCTGATGCACCGTTCCCACTGCCCGCTCACTAAAGCCCGCACTTCTTCCGTAGACAACTGGATGCCGCCCTTTTTGGCATTTGTACGGAGGTGTTCCAACACGCCCCTCGCCTCCAACCAAGCTCCGTACAGCCCGACCAATGCACCGATACAGGGCGTCGATCGTTGACACTTCCCACTAAGCGGTGAAAATTTCTTCTTTGCCACCTGGGAAGGTAGGAAGAAGCAGCCATTCGATGCCGCGCAGACCTCACAGATATGGTCGTCACTGGGAGTCACATAGATATACATGCGAATGCCGGAACGATCAAAGATATCGATGGCCAGAATGCGCCCGGACATGATTTGCATCTGGTAGTACTGCCACACGACGATAAGTCCAAGAATGGCCATGAAATAAACCGTCACGTCGGGAGATTGCCACCCTTCAAGCATCAGTGCTTTCCTCCATTCTCGGTTTCATGATGATAAACCGTACGAATCTCTCAGACCGGTCGCTCTGAAATCCTTCGTTTTCTCAAATGGGTACGGAACTGTATCGGTTAATACCGTAATCGACTTGACCTTATTCCTTCTCTTTAAAGCATCATTTTCATTTTTGTGTGAAACTGGCAGGTATCCTGCAGAGATCAAATTGATTGGGAGACTCGACTCATGATGCCAAAAGAGAGGAGGCTGTTCATGGTGCTCACAGGAAAACCGGTGATTGCTGTTTTGGGGCTCTCTATGTGGTTGGCAATTCCATCCTATGCACAACTTGGAGGTGGCCGGCAGGATGCGGTCAATATCCTGAACGGCATGCCCCCCGACGTCCAGGCAAAGGTGAGGTCCCTCGCGCAGATTCTTCAACAGGGCATCAAAGAGGGGAAAATCTCGGACGCCGAGATTCAACAAGGTTTGACGTCCGGGCACCTTGGAGAAAAGTTGAAACGGTTGAGCCCCGAAGCCGGTCAACTGCTTGAAGAAATCAGTGACGCATCGAAGCAGGGGAAGGGACCAGGAGAAGAAAGCTTGATGCCGTTGATGGGAGGATTAGGTATCTCGCCAAACTAAGAAACGGACACTCAACCTGCAGATGGAAGCTTCCACATCCCGTTGACGGTGGACATAACGCGATGTTGATTCCCCCGGTACTGCCACAGCCACCCTCACGTGATCCCACCTGGCCGTTGCAACACAAACGATTGCGGTTGATCATCAAAGACAAGCGCCCGACCATCGCGTCTTAAGAGAGCCACGTACTCCTCTCCTCAGTTACCCTTTCATCCGCCGCTGAAGGGAGAGAACCAGTGCCATCAAGGTGGGCGATGGGGCAACAGGAGTGGCCTTTAGTTGGCACGCCTCTGCCGGGACACAGAATGACGGAGTTAATTCATTCCTGCGTTCGCTCACTACGGAACAGCGTGAATCTTCGACGCATCACGATCATAACCACGCCGGCTATGCCGCCAAAGAGTCAGCTCAGTAGCCTGATAGGAAACCAGAAGAACGCGACCACGACTTCACCTGTAGAGAACCGGAGCGACATGGCGATAAGCTCAAACCCGTCCAGCTGAGCGAGCGGATACAGTGTCATTGCAATCAACCCCGATACATACCCGGCGACGACGGAGTAGATGATAGTTGAGGGACGGGAAGCTGCCCAGTATGACGCCGACGTAACCACTGCAACTTTCCCGTCTATGAGCGAGCGACGTCCTTAACCGGCAACCTCGCAAAGGCCTTGAACCAAGCCGCACAAAACACACGCCTCGCCTGTGCGATACCAAATCGCAGCTGAAGATACATAAACCATGAACGGCTGCTGTCGACCGCCAAGCGAAAACGCCAAGCCGTTATGTATTGAGAAAGGAAGTTTTTCCCGTCCGGTCAACGGCTGATGCATATTTGAACACCATTGCACGAATATCCACAGAGTAGCAGCTACGAGCCCTCATCAATCATCTTAATTTTCAATAATATGGAATTATCGGCCCTGGTCTGGGAATTGCTGCTCAGTGCTTCGTTCAAAGATGTCACGCACTAGCTAAGGAGCGCTGTCTATGTCGATGATGAAGCGATTGTTTAGGAGAGGATTCGCGCTGCCGGCTGCCATGGTGTGTGCCCTCTCGATTCCGATCATGGCAGCGCAAGCAGCGTCCGTGACCTATTCGTTCACCGGCGTTACTAACAATCCGGGCGTGGCAATCCCGGTAGACGGGACATTTCAATTCGACGATATGACGAGTGGGAGTGGTGGTGTGTATTCCGGCGCGGTAACGGGATTCAAACTGGTGTTTAACAAAGGGGTGTACACTTCGGTCTTCGCCCCAGGTCTCAACGGTGTGATTATCTCGCAGAACACCGATCTGGGTGGCGGGGTTTTTGGCGATCGTTGGGCGTTGGTATCTCCTGCTACCGGTGGCAAGTTGGGGGAGACAACACCATATAATTTTGATCTCTATCTGAGTCGTAAAGGGCAGGGGCTGTTTACAAATACAGATCTCCAAAATCCACCAAGTTTGGGTAGTCTGGATACGAAGACGTGGCGGCTCTATTTCAAGAATGTTGACGGCGTGCCCTTCGCCTATTACGGACAAATAAGTAGTCTGACCGCTGTGCCGTTGCCTCCAGCAGTGCTTCTCTTTGGTGCTGGACTCATTGCGTTGGTCGGTCTGGGCGTGGGAGGGTTGAGAAATCTACGGGGGTTCCAGAGTTAATCAAGAAGCACTCCGTAAGCGTTACCGGTGCAGACCCTGATCCTCAATCGGCGTTGTTCGGAAACATTCGCTTTTAGGCAGATACCGCTATCCACCCCGTTATCGTTGAGAGACTTGGGCATCTCGCCGAATAAACCCTAATTCGAAAATAAATCTGTCCTCGTTGATTTATTCCGCGAGTCCTGTCGTGTTGAACAGTCCCATCGTGCTCACTCCACCCATCCCCCAGTGGGGCCCTTCCGTTGCGTGCACTTGACGGAAGTCTCGGCGCGGCAAGGTGGGGTGGGTGATAAAGATCACCCCGTTTGCCACGCCACCGGCAACGGTAATGCGTTCTGATGGCAAAGTTATTTCGGATTAGGGTTAACTGCTCGGGAATATCCGAGTGACGTCTTTGGAACGAATGGGAGTATGATAGGAGCATGGATAACGCTTCCACGATGAGTGGTGCGGAAAAGGTCGCCCGCATCACGCCATGGATCAATCCCGAAGAACGGATCACCGTGCAGTTTGACGACCAATACGATATCAACACGATTGTGACCGGCTGCACCGAGCGCCTCGTTGATGTGGAATTGGAAACCAACGTCCCCCATCTCCGGCAGGAATTGTCAATCCCGCTCAGCGATCTTGAGGTTTCAGAAGATCCCACCCACTATACGAGAGATCCCGACAAGCCGTTACAATTCAAGCGGCTGCTGTTGATCGTCAAAGGTAAGCGGCCGGCCATTGTATATTGAGAGGGCCGTGCGATTCTCAAATCATCGCCAAACTTGTAAAGTCACCGATTGGACTCCTGAAATTCGACGCTGTGCGGTCAGATGACGTACCGACTTATGCAGACAAAAGTATCCAACCCTTTAGGTGGTCTCGAATCCTATCGTCCTTGAGCAAGCGAAGTACTCTCCCTACTTGGTTAAGGCTTAAACCGCGTGAAAAGAAGCTGAACAGCAAGATTTTGGTAGTCTTATAGCGATAGAGTTCTCCACGCCCCACTTTCTTTACCAAAAGTGCACCTACCTCACTAATGAGATCCCTGTACTTTCTTGAGGCACCGTAGATAATGATGTAGCGTGGCTTGTGCCTCTTAATTGCGTCACTGATCCAACGGATTCGAGCAGGTAGCACCTGCCGATCATAATCATCTCGTGTGCGATATTCTTCGCGACAAGGGTTGGTCTTTTTACTCGCCGCTGGTAAGGGAAACAGTTCCCATAGGAATGTTTTCCCATTACTGCGCCCCAAGTACTCCGCTTTATAGAACCTTGTTGTTGCTCTATCTTTCCAATCATAGGCAGGGTGCAAGAGAGCAAGCGCGAACTTCGACATCCAATTCCATGTCTTCGTCTTCGCAGTGAGGATCTCTCTGCCTAGTATTGTCTGCGCCTTCGCTAAGTCCATTGGAGACTCGAACCGAAGCCGAGTCCTCAGCTCTCTGTTCCTAATCAAGTTGGTCGGAAGTTTCTCCTCTATTCCTAGAAACCAAACACCACCATTCAGATTCCCATAACCTTTAAACTTCAGTAGCTGATTCAACTCTGACTTGCTCAACTTCAACATTAGCGTCCGCCTTCAAGGTAACGCATTGGGTTCGGCCCAGGATGGAAGAACATCGCTCGGATAGTAATCCCGTCCAGCTTATTCGATCTGTCGCGCGCTCACTGCACTATCACGATTTCTCTCCTCGTTCCTCCGAGGCATTCACCGCGCTCTGATCGGTCTCTTTGCGATCTTCCTTTTCGGTCGCGGTCGGTGGCTTGGAGGCGCGTTCTTCTCGATGGCCACCTATAAGTGCTGCGGCGATCAGCAGCTGGATGCCGATGAGAAGAAAGAAAAGCCCTCCCTTGTGCTGCCCGGTATGCTCGGCGAGGTAGAACCGGTGCGCGGCGAGCAGAAGAGAGAGTGCCGAGCAGAGGAACAAGAAAATTCTCATGCAGGATGCCTCGTGTCCTGGATGTAAGACAGAGAGTATGCCTGTGATGGTACGAGATCAATCGGAAATCATATGGCCTGCAGGAAAGGGACCGATGGAAACTACTGTGCAGGGGCACCAACACTGGCGGGATCCGTGACAGGCACAGGAGCTGCCGACTGGACTATGCCTTTAAACGGCAGATCCAGCAAGGCATAGGGGTTGACCCGCGCGCCGTTGAGTTTCACCCCCCAATGGAGATGCGGACCGGTGGCGCGACCCGTCGCACCCACTTTCCCGACGATCTGCCCGGCCTTCACGACATCGCCGTCCTTGACCAGGACTTCGGACAGGTGGAAATACATCGAGTAGAAACCCAACCCGTGGTCCAGAAACACACCTTTTCCTGAAAAAAAGTGCTCGACGGTAAGCCGCACCACTCCATCGTTCGTCGCAAGCACGTCCGTCCCGAGCGGCGCACCAATATCTTCACCATTGTGCGGATTCCGCGCCTGACCATTCATGACTCTGACACTCCCGAAGATCCCGGTTCGTTTGCCGCTCACCGGTTCCACGAAACCCGGTTGCCAGAGCTTGCTCTGAGAATCCGTCACGAGCGCTTCTTTCACCTGCTCCTGCTCCGCCTTCCAACGGGCCAAGGTTTTATCATCGAGATCGACCTTGTCTTTAGGCAGCGTGAGATGCTCGACGTGAAATTTCACTTTGAGGATGGATACGCTGTAGCGGAGCGTGCGACTCTGCTCACCCGTCTTCAGCTCCACGGTCAGTTCATGCGTCCCCGGCTCGTCCTGCAGGTCGATCCCGAGCAATCCCACAAATCCTTTCGGTTCTTCGAGGCGCGTGTCTGGAAAGAAGCTGATGGAGCGTCCCAGGAATCTCCCCTGCACGCGTGCGGCCGGATCATCGGCTGGAACTTTGACAACGATAATTTCTCCCTGTTTCCCGGTATAACGGCTATCGGCACTCTGAGCAACCGGTACAGCACCTGGAACGAAGCCAATGAGCAGATAACCGGCAAGCAGAACGACGATACCGAATAGAAACCGCACTGGCATGACATATCGAGAGCGATGCAGTTCCACCGCCGGCTTCATCGATAAAACCGTCCCCCCGATACTTGAGAAATCAGTTCTTCAACGCGCCGATTTACCGCACTGAAAGGGTCCATGCAGAGGATGGTTTCCTCCCAATACCCGTTCAGCTTCAGATACGTCCAATCCACGGTATACGATCGATTCTTCGCTCGAGCGAACCGAATGAAATCCCCACGGACCTTGGCTCTGGTCGTTTGAGGCGGAGTGGACATCGCCCGCTGAACCGCCTCCTCTTCGACGACACGTTCGACGAGCCCTCGAGACTCCATCAGGTAATACAACCCTCTCGTCCGCTTCACGTCATGGAACTGCAAATCAAGGAGGAACACTCTCGGATCGTCCCACCCGCAGTTCTTCTTGTCCACGTAGGATTGGATCAGATGTTTCTTCGTGACCCAATCGACCTGATGGGTGAGTTGCATCGGATCTTCTTCCAGCTGCTGGAGCATCCGTTCCCATTTGTCGTACACATCGTCGAGGATGGGTTCATGCGCCTGTTGATTCAGATACTCTCCGGCTCTCTTGAGGTACGCCAGCTGAATTTCAATGGCGGTCATCTGCCGGCCGTCATCGAGTTTCACTTTTTTCTTCAGCGTCGGATCACGAGAGACTTCTCGAATCGCCTTGACCGGGTCCTCCAGCTCCAACCCATGAACCGTGTACCCCTCTTCGATCATCGACAAGACGAGCGCCGCCGTCCCGACTTTGAGATAGGTGGCATACTCCGACATGTTGGAATCCCCGACGATGATATGGAGGCGTCGATATCGTTCGGCGTCCGAATGGGGCTCGTCGCGGGTATTGATGATGCTTCGTGAAGACGTCGTCGACGATGATGTCTTCTCATGAATATGTTGCGCGCGCTGAGAGATGAAATATTGCGGCTTGCCGGATACTTTTAATATTTTTCCGGCCCCGCTGAAGACCTGCCTGGTCACGAAAAACGGGATCAATTGCTCAGTGACTTTCCAGAAATCGACGTCGCGCCGCATGAGGAAGTTTTCATGGCATCCGTAGGTATTCCCCAGGGAATCCGTGTTGTTCTTGAAAATATAGATTTCCCCGGACAATCCTTCCTCTCGAAGCCGCTCCTCCGCTGCAGGCAAACAGGCTTCCAGCAAGCGCTCGCCCGCTTTGTCGTGGATCACGAGGTCAAGGATGTTATCGCACTCCGGAGTCGAGTATTCAGGATGACAGCCGGTGTCTTGATAGAACCGCGCCCCGTTGACCAAAAATGCGTTCGACGGCCAGCTATTCGGAATCAGTCCTTCAAAGATGTACCCCAGGACTTTTTCCATGGGGAGGTAGATTCGGCCGTTGGGAGAAAAAATGAGGCCGTATTCGTTCTCGAGGCCGAATATCCGTTGTTTCATGGGACCCGAAGACATCATGAAAAGCCTTCAGACAGATTATACGCCGCTTTTCGGACTTTCAACAAAGCAAGTCCCTATGGAGGGGAGGGTCAGGGAGAGAGGATGTATCGAACGTCGGTGATCGATAACCGCCGAAACTTTCGGCCGGTACGAGTTCGGTCCAAGACCGCGACTTCCAACCCTTCCGGCTGCAGCTTTTGATTGGCCGTTTGCTCCAGCGCCGCGACACACAGCTTCAACGCAGCGTCCAAGGGCGGAACCTCGCCGGGACTTTTTTCCTTCAACACGGTGTGCACCGCCTCAGACCGTCCGCCGATCACCGCAAAGTTCTTCTCGTCGACGATGCTGCCGTCGAACGAAATACGATAGATTTCGTTCGGATGATGATCCGCACCGGCTTGCACCACAAGGATTTCAACTTCAAGCGGCTTCATTTCCTGGCTGAACACGGTCCCCAGGCTTTGCGAATATCCGTTTGCGAGCGAGCGGCCGGTCACATCTTCCCGGCTATACATGAATCCTCTGAGATCGGCATGGCGGATGCCCGCCTTGCGAAGGTTCTCGAATTCGCTGTACTTGCCCGCGCCCGCAAACGCGATGTTGTCGTAGATTTCCGACACTTTGTGCAGCGAGGCGCTGGGATTATCCGCCGTCAACAGAATGCCGTCGATATACTCCATCGCGATGATCGAGCGGCCTTTGGCAATCCCCTTCTTGGCATACTCAGCCTTATCCTGCATCATCTGTTCAGGGGACACGTAATAAGGCATCGGCATGGTTACGTCTCCCTTGAACGGCGTGCCGCCATCACATCGTTGCACACGGCACGCAGCGTGTCGTCGGATACGTCGGCGATGCCTTGAGCGGTCACGACTTTCGCGGTGGGGTAAATGCCCCGCACGAGATCCGGTCCGCCGGTCCCAACGTCGTCGTCCGCGGCATTGTAGAGCGCCAACAAGGCCAATTTTATCGCGTCTCCCTCGGAGAGATGCCGTTGAAAATGCTCGCGCATCGTGTTGCGGGCATCTTTCCCTCCGGAACCGATCGCATGGTAGTCGGACTCTTCGTACCTCCCACCGGTGATGTCGTACTTGAAAATGCGGCCTTCGCCTCGTTTCAAGTCATACCCGACGTACAACGGCATGACGACCAATCCCTGAAACACCATCGGCAGATTGGCCTTGACCATCTGGCCCAGCTTATTGGCCTTCCCTTCACAGGAGAGCGGCATGCCTTCCAGCTTTTCGTAATGCTCCAACTCGGTTTGAAATAACTTGGCCATCTCGATGCAGGGACCGGCCGCCCCGGCTATCGCCATGGCCGACCAGTCGTCGATCTTGAAAACTTTCTCGATCCGGCGATCCGCGATCTGAAACCCTTCCGTCGCTCGGCGGTCTCCGGCAATCACGACACCCTGTTGATACTTGACCGCCAGCACGGTCGTAGCGGATGGCACAGCGACCGGCCCTACGGCGCGCATCTGGTCGGGACCCGATGGCATTCCATGGCTACGTAATGCCAACTCAGGATGATGGGTTGAGACGAAGTCAAAAAAACTGGATCCGTCGTGGTCGGGTAGATAAGGAAGCTTCATCGTGGTCTTTGAACCACCGTTCGTCAAACCTTAAGTTTTTCGATCAGGGCATCGATCGAGTCGGTTGTATCGAGCAGCTCTTGTGTCAATGCCTGCGTCCCTCGATGGGGATCCATTAGCGGCACTTTCTTGATCGTCGTATTGCCGACGTCGAACAACACCGACGTCCAACTGGCCCCGTACAACGCCTTCGCAAACTTACTGGCACAGCGCCCTCGAAAATAGGCCCTGGTTCCTGTCGGCGGATTAAGCTCAGCTCGTTGAATATCGTCTTCTTCGACGATCCGCTCGACGAGGCGACTGCGCTCCAGCGTATAGAACAATCCCTTGTCCGGACGGACATCATGATATTGGAGATCCATCAGCTTCATTCGAGGATCATCCCATCCGCAACCTTTACGCTCCATGTAGGACTCGATCATATGTCGCTTGGCGACCCAATCCAACGCGTTCACCAGCAACCGCGGATCGCGATCGAGCTGGTTCAACACATCTTCCCAACGAAGCAACATGTCGTGAGTCGTGGGACTGTGCTCCTGCGAGGCATAAAACGTCTTGGCTGCGCTGAGGTACGCCCGCTGGACGGCAAGAGCCGTGGTGGGTCTTCCACCGGCCAGTTTCACCGTTTCCTTCACATCCAGGTCGCGCGACACTTGCTTGAACGCACGAACCGGCTCGTCCAGGTCGAACTGAGGCAGATCGGCTCCAGACTCAAGCAAATCCAAGACGATATCCAATGTTCCCACCTTGAGATAGGTGGAGAGTTCCGCCATGTTGGCGTCCCCCGTGATGACATGGAGTCTTCGAAACCTGGCGGCATCGGCATGCGGTTCGTCGCGTGTATTGATGATCGGCCGTTTGACCATCGTGTTGAGATCCATGAGACATTCGAAAAAGTCGGCGCGCTGCGAGATTTGATATTCCGTCGGGCTGGTCTGATTTTCAGCCCCGACTTTTCCTGCCCCGGTGAAAATCGGTCGTGTGACCATGAACGGCATCAACACCCGAGCGATCTTGTCGAACGGTACGGACCTCGAGACTAAATAGTTTTCGTGATATCCATAGCTGTTACCCTTGCCGTCGGAATTGTTCTTGTACAGAACATACTGTTCGCTCCCCCTCACCCGAACCATTGCCTGAAGGCAGGCAGCGAGAATGCGCTCCCCGACTCGTTCGAACGCCACGATCTCTCTGGCATTCGAACATTCCGGTGTCGAGTACTCCGGATGAGCTCCATCGACATATAAGCGTCCGCCGTTCGCCAGCACCTTATTCAGCTGCCGGTTATAGTCTGGATTGGGACGTTCGCGCTCGCCGTCGACTTCAAACCCCCGGGCATCTAAAAGTGGATTTTCGTTTTCGTAATCCCACAGAGCCCCAGGGGCCGGGAGTCTCGGGTACTGTCCGATCACGGCGAATGAACCAGACACAGGGTCTATCGCAGATGGATCTTTTGCCGCGATGCCGAACTCGGTTTCAGTGCCGAGCACGCGCATGCGATTCGTGGATGTGTGATCTGGCATAGAATAGTTAGAGATAGTGGCCGGTACTGATGGTTTCAATCTGCCGATGTTCGGCGGGTCCACCACTGATAGTCCTGATATGAATGATTTTCTCGCCTTTTTTCCCGGCGACTTTCGCCCAATCGTCGGGATTGGTCGTATTGGGAAGATCCTCGTGTTCCTTGAACTCCTCACGGATGGCGCGGATCAAGTCGTCTGAGCGCAAGCCAGCTCCCTCTGACGCGATCACGCGCTTCACGGCAAATTTTTTCGCGCGCGAAACGATTCCTTCGATCAAGGCTCCGCTGGCGAAGTCCCGGAAGTACAAGACTTCCTTCTCGCCGTTGGCGTAGGTTACTTCGATGAATTTATTCTCTTCACTGGCTGCATACATGGTTTCGACCGTCAGAGCCGTCAACCGATCGACCAGAGCCTGTCGATCGCCTCCATGCCGTTCCAAATCCTCGGCGGCAAAAGGGAGATCCGTCGAGATGTACTTCGAGAAAATGTCACGTGCAGCCGTGGCATCCGGTCGCCCTACTTTGACCTTGACGTCCAACCGACCGGCGCGAAGCACCGCCGGATCAATCAAATCTTGACGGTTGCTGGCCCCAATAACGATGACATTGCGTAATCGTTCGACCCCATCGATCTCAGAGAGAAACTGGGGAACGATCGTCGACTCGATATCCGAGGATATCCCTGTTCCACGGGTTCTGAAGAGCGCATCCATCTCATCGAAAAACACGATCACCGGATGACCGTCCTCCGCCCGTTCCTTCGCCTTCTTAAATACCTCGCGTACCTGACGCTCCGACTCCCCGACATACTTATTGAGCAATTCGGGGCCCTTCACATGAAGAAAGTAGCTCCGAATTTCTTTGCCTGCCCGATGGCCTAATTTCTTGGCGATCGAATTGGCGACGGCCTTGGCGATCAGTGTCTTCCCACAACCGGGTGGGCCATAGAGCAGAACCCCTTTCGGTGCGCTGAGCTTATACTCGGAAAACACGTGCGGATGCAGGAACGGAAGTTCGACAGCATCGCGCACCTGCTCCAATTCTTTCTGGAGGCCTCCTATGTGTTCATAGTCGACATCCGGAACCTCTTCTAACACGAGCTCTTCCGCTTCGGACTTCGGCAGCTTCTCGATGACATACCCGGAACGGGGATCGTACAATAGATGGTCCCCCACACTCAGCCGTTCCACGAGCAGTGGGTCGCCGAGCTCGGCCACCTTCTCTTCATCGAAATGGAGGGTGACCAATGCCCGTCCCCCTTCCAACACATCTTTGAGTCGAACGACCTCTCCCTGGCTGTCGAAACCTTTAACCTCGATTACGTTGAGCGCCTCGTTGAGAACGACCTCTCGTCCCTTCCGCAATTCAGTCCGCTTGATCGAAGGATGAAGACTGACCTTCATTTTTCGTCCCGACACATACACGTTTCCCGTACCGTCCTCATTCATACTTGAGAAAATGGCATACGCCGACGGCGGCGCCGTCAGTTTTTCCACCTCGGTACGGAGCGCCTCGATCTGCGCCTTCGCTTCCTGCAGCGTGGCCACGAGTTTTTCGTTCTGTGTATTGGCTTGATCGAGTTGGTGGCGTGATTGGTAGAGCCGACGGATTTCTTCCTCCATCGACTGAATCTGAACGCGAAGCTTTTCCATCTCGCGCGCGTGTTCGTCGTTCTTGTGAATCATCTCTCCATTCCCCTCGGACAGCCGCTTCGTGATCTTCTTGACAGAATCTCGGAGGGACCGGAGTCGATTTGGCTGGCCCTTGCTTTCCGCCATATCGGGACGACACGGATAACTCAGGACATCGAGCGTAAGCGCGAATAGTTTGGTGATCGGATTCTAACACCCGACCTAGGGGTGGTCAACTCCAACGGACGATCTCGCGCGAAACTTGTCTCCTTCGTGTAACGCGGTATCACGTCTCCAGAGCTTGTCGGAACTCTCGAACGGCTTCGCCGATGTCGTCACGTGACAACAACGCCCCGATCACAGCCACTCCGTGAGCACCGGCTCGACGAACGTCGTGTACTCGTTCGCACGTGATTCCTCCAATGGCAAGTACGGGGACGGACGATCGGCGGCAGGCATCAGCCAGCAGATGAAGCCCAAGCGGTGGCCCGAACGAACGCTTCGATGGAGTCTCAAAAATGGGACCAAACACGACATAATCGGCCCCGCTCTGATTCGCGCAGCGCGCATCCTCGACGGAATGTGTGGACACTCCGATCAATCGGCGCGATCCGATCATCTGTCGCACAGGAAGAGGAGGCAGACTGTCGGATCGAAGATGCACGCCTTCAAAATTCAGCGCCATCATGAGATCGACACGATCATTGACGATCAACGGAACGGCGCACGACGCCGTGATCGACTGAATCTCCTGCGCCAACGGAAGCAATTGCTGGATCGATAGATCCCGTTCCCGCAATTGGACAGCAGGCAATCCGGCGCTGACTGCCTGTCGGATAAGAGATGGAAGAGATCGGCTGCCTGCCTGAGTCCTGTCTGTGACGAGCAGCAACCGGAAGTTAACGGACGGCATGTCCGAGGAAGATGCGCGTTGATCGATGCTGAATGTGAGAACTCACTCCCAACGCCAGAAGGCCTTCAGGATGCTCAAAAAAACTGCTGATCGCACCCGCCCAACCCCGGCGCGCCAAGACGCGCCGCTCCACGGGCAAGGCTGCAACGAGCGAAGCGGCGAGGCGTACGCTATTCTCACCCAGCCCGCCCCGAGCTGCTCTGGCAGCTCTTGCCCGGTGGTACGTTGAGCCTCTGAGCGAGGCGAGAACGACGCTGGCAGACTTTTCCAGCATCCTGTTAAAGCATCCCTTCGATCGGGCTGCTGGCCGTCGCATAGAGTTTACGGGGAATGCGACCGGCCTTATAAGCCAGACGGCCGGCATGCACCGCGTACTTCATCGCTTCCGCCATGGCAAGCGGGTCCTGCGCACCGGCAATAGCCGTATTCATGAGCACCGCGTCGGCGCCGTATTCCATCGCCAAGGCTGCGTCCGACGCGGTGCCGACTCCGGCATCGACGATGATCGGCACCTTGACGGTTTCCATGATGATTTTCAGATTGTACGGATTACGAATTCCGAGCCCGGATCCGATGGGCGCCGCTAAAGGCATGACCGCCGGACATCCGATATCCACGAGTTTCTTCGCGACAATCGGATCGTCATTCGTGTACGGAAGGACGATAAATCCTTCCTTAATAAGGATCTTGGCCGCTTCGATCAAACCGGCCGTATCCGGGAATAACGTCCTCTCATCACCGAGCACTTCCAACTTTACCAAGTCGGACACACCAGCCGCTCGAGCCAGGCGTGAGTATCGCACCGCATCTTCCACCGTATAGCATCCGGCTGTGTTGGGCAGAATCGTGTATTTCTTCGGGTCGATGTAATCGAGCAGATTGTCTTTCGAACGATCAGTGATATTCACTCGACGAACCGCGACGGTCACGACATCGGCACCGGATGCTTCAATGGCCTTCTGCGTCTCGACAAAATCTTTATATTTCCCTGTTCCGACCCATAACCGGGACTTGAATTCATGCCCCGCAATAACCAGTCGATCGTCCGCCATACTTTCCTCTTAATAAGATGATCCGCCGCCAATAAAGCCGAGAATCTCGACTCGATCCCCGTTTTGGAGTCGGCGAAGACCAAATGCCGCCCGATCGAGGATTTCAAGATTCAGCTCCACGGCCACCCGCTCCGTTTGTATGTCCAGGTCTTGCAACAGATCGGCGACCGTTCCGCCATCGCGCCAGGTCCGTGCCTGCCCGTTCACGTGGATGTGGATAGTGTCCAACACGCCTGTCATCCTATGAGACCTGAATTCATCTTGTCAACAAAGTGCCCCTTGCCTGGAAGACCGAGGAAACCGCACAATGCCCGTCCAAGGTGCTGCGCATGAACATGAAGGAGAATAATCAACGATTGGCCACGATCTTCAGGTCGATGGCTGACCTCCTAGCCTCTCAACGGGCAAACCCTTATCGAGTGCGGGCTTATAAGCGGGCTGCGGATGCTCTGCTTGTCATTGAGGAAGACGTGGCGACCCTGGCTGAACGCCGGGAGCTTGAAGATATCGAAGGGATTGGAACCGATCTGGCGAAAAAGATCGAAGAGTTTCTGGAGACCGGCACCATCCGCGCCTACCAGGAGCTTCAGGTCCCGCTCCCGACCGAAGTCAGAAATTGGGCAACTCTTCCAGGCCTCTCCGAATCACTCGTGGCGTACTTATATTTCCGACTCGGCATACGGACGCTCCCCGATCTCGATCAGCTCATTCGATCTCACCTGCTTCGAACCCTGCCGAGTTTTTCCGGGTCCGAAGAGCACTTACTCCAAGCCGTTCAGCAACGAATTCAGGCTCAAGAACGTTAGGAAGTCTTGAGTTCCTTGAAGATCTTCCAGCTCTTCAGCAATTCTACCGCCTTCTGCAGCTGGACATCCTGCTCAAGCGAGAGTTCACCTCCCGCTTCAGCCGGTAAGGATGTGCCGTTCTTCGGACTGGCCTCATCGGGAGACTTTCCACCTGGGGGTGATGCCTCTTTTCCTGTCGGTGGTTTGACGGCCTTCCCCTCCGTGTCCTTTTCAGCCGGCTTCCCGTCCGGCGCCTTGGCAAGCACCGGCGTCGGCAGTTTCACCACAATATCAGGCGTAATCCCGGTCGACTGGATCGACCGACCTTTTGGCGTATAGTACTTCGCGGTCGTAAGGCGAAGCCCCGAACCATCACCTAAGGCCAAGATCGTCTGCACAGACCCTTTCCCGAACGAGGTCGTCCCAACCACGACGGCTCGTCCCCAATCTTGCAGCGCCCCGGCTACGATCTCCGACGCACTCGCCGATCCCTCGTTGACGAGAATGATAACCGGAAGATCTTCCAGTTGGTCCTTGGACTTCGCGAACCATTCGTCCTTTTTTCCTTCCCGGCTCTTGGTATAGACAACCAGCTTCCCGCTGGGAAGAAATTGCTCGGACACATCGACGGCCGCAGTCAGCAACCCGCCTGGATTGTTTCGAAGGTCGAGAATGGTTCCTTGAACCTTCTGCTCCTTGAACTGTTTGATCGCTTTGGAAAGGTCACGTCCGGTCGCTTCTTGAAACTGCGTGAGCCGAACATAGCCGAGATTGTCGATGACCTTCGACTTTACGCTTTCAATTTTGATGGTGTCCCGGACGAGGGTGAACACCAAGGGATCCGTTGCTCCATCCCGTTGAATGGTGAGATTGACCTTGCTGCCTTTCGGCCCGCGCATCTTCTGGACGGCATCCATCAGCGTCAGGTCCTTCGTGGTATCGTCGTTGACTTTAATGATGAAATCGCCGGCTTTGATCCCGGCTCGATGCGCCGGCGTACCTTCGATCGGCGCGATCACGGCCAGCCGGTTGTCCTTCACACCGATTTGAATGCCGACCCCACCGAATTCCCCCCTTGTTTCGACCTGCATCTCCTTATACATTTCCGGAGTCATATACGCTGAGTGCGGATCGAGCGTCGACAGCATGCCGCGAATGGCCCCTTGAATAAGATCTTTCGGCTTCGTCTCATCGACATAGTGCTTTTGAACTTGATTCAAAACCTCGGAGAAGGTTTTGAGCTCCTCATACGTTTCACCTGCGTGACCGGTTCGCTCCCAGCCTTTCCCAATGACGACTCCACAGAGCAGGGCGAGTGCGATCATCGGTCCAACCACCCAAGACTTCCGCCGCGGCTGCTGTTCCATAATCTTCACATCCCTTCTTTCCTGCATTGTCGAACGCTCAGACCTGATCGACACCGACAACGCGTCTTATCGTTTTGCCAGCCAGTGGAGCGGATCGACCGGCTCGGCCCCTTCACGTAATTCAAAGTATAAAGTATTTTCTCCGATCATGCCCGTGTCCCCGGTCTCCCCGATAGGTTGACCTTCGGCAACTCGTTCACCCACTTTGGCAAGCAACTTGGATGCGTGCGCATACAGGGAGAAAAACCCATTGGCGTGATCTAAGATTATAACGAGTCCGTATCCTTTCAACCAGTCCGCATAGACGACGCCTCCGGTCATAACGGCATGGATTAAGCTTCCTTCTGTTGTTCGGATTTCGATGCCTTTGCGCTGGACATAGGTATTAAACGTCGGGTGTTTCTGACGCCCGAAGAACGACACGACTTTTCCATCGGCCGGCCAAGGCAACGTGCCTCTCACTCCATGAGCCAAGGGTGAAGACGTCGGAGGATGCACGGTCATGGCACGTCGGCGCGTTTCTAAATCATGCAACAAGCCATCCACTCGCGAGGCGGAGCGCTGCAATTCTTCGACCGTGCGATTATGGGCATCTTTTTCGTGCGTGATTTTCGCCAGATAAACCTTTTTCTCCTTCTGGAGCACTCGGATGTCGGCCAGTTTCTTCTCGATGTTTAGCTTGAAGGCAACCAGTATGGCTCTGGCCTCGGCGCGCTGATGCTCAGCCTGCTGCATCCGCTCCATATCGGTCTTAAACGTCTCCAGCAATTCGTAGTCCTTGTGTGAAACGGCCGAGAGGTATTGTCCGCGACGTTGGAAATCACTGTATGAGTCGGCCGTTAAGAGGGCCTTCACACGACCAAACCGCCCTTCCATGTATTGTACGCGAAGCCGGGCCAAAATGGCGTCGCGTCTGGCATCAATGCTGGTTTGCATCGCCCCCAGCCGGTCTGTAACTTCCTCAATCTCCCGATCTTTCTGTCGCAGTTTCTTGCTGATCTCATGATGATCTTGCCGATGATGGACCAGCCGTTCGTCCAGAGATTGGATGCCTTGCAAAACCGATTCTCGTTTCTTTTCTGCTTCCTCGGCCCGTTTCCGTTTTTCTTCGATCTTACCCTTCAACGTTTCAAGAGTCTTCCGCTCACGTTCAATTTTTTCGGCGATCGGATCATTTGCCGCGCTCGCCACCGATGTCCCTCCTCCTCCCACCGCAAGCCCCCAGAGTAGGATGACGAAGGAGATGCTCATGCCCGCCCTTCCCCGACACGAAGCAGCGACACCACGCTACCGGCAAAGCCAAGCCCCATTCCCATCATGACGAGCGCCAGACACACCGAGAGGGGAAAGAACGAGATCATGCCTTCGATCCCGCTGAAACGGCCCGTCAATTGAATCTGCTGCCGGAACAATTCAAATGCAAACTTGAGAATCCCCAGCGACAGCGCGCTGCCACAGGCTCCGAGCACGGCGCCTTCGAGGAAATATGGAATACGGATGAACATGCGCGTGGCTCCAATCGAACGGAGGATTTCGATCTCCTCCCGTCTGGCCAACAATGCAAGCCTGATCGTATTCCCGATGATCGTCACAGCAGCTGCGGAGAGGAGTATGCCCACCCCGATCGCCGCCAACTCGATGTATCCTATCAATTCGGCCAGCAGACTCAGCCATTCTTGATTATAGTCGACCTTGGCAACACCTTCCATTGTTTGCACCCGTTCAACCCAGCCCTTCATGGCGTCCGGAGATCGAAAGTTCGGCGCAAGCGTTACCACGAACGAAGCCGGGAGCGGGTTCTCGCCGAGCCCTTCGAGCAAATGAGACTCACTGGGGAATTGAACTCGAAACTCTCCCAATGCCTGTTCTTTCGAAATAAAAACCACCTCATCAACCATACGATCGAGCTTGAGTTTTCGATCGAGTTCCTGCGCCTTTTCTTTGGGAAGTCGATCCTCCAAATAGACCATGACCTTGACATCTTCCTGAAGCGACCCCGCTGCGTTCCGCAGATTCACATAGAGCAACAGAAAGATGCCCACACAGGCCAAGGTAAACGCCGTGGTCAACACAGCGACGATCGTGGTCGTGCGATTGATACGCATGTTTGCCCACGCTTCACGAACGAGATAAAATAGTCGCCTCATACTCCGATCCCTTGCCCGACCCGCCGCTCCGACAACAATACCCCTTGAACTAAGGTGATCACCCGTCGATTCGCATGGCTCACGACGTGTGAATCGTGCGTCGCGACGATCACGGTCGTCCCTCGTGCATTGATCAGCTTAAACAACTCTATGATCTCCCTTGTGCGTTCCGGGTCAAGGTTGCCCGTTGGTTCGTCGGCCAGAAGCACCACCGGCCCGTTGACGATCGCCCGGGCAATGCAGACACGCTGCTGCTCTCCCGTGGAGAGACTGTTCGGCAACTGATCTTTTTTGTGATCGACATCGACGGCACGCAAGGCCTCCGTGACTTTACGACGGATATCTTTCTCGGAAACACCTTGAACGATCAGCGGAAGCGCCACATTGTCGAAGACGGATTTCTTCGGCAAGAGACGAAAGTCTTGGAAGACCGCGCCGACCTTCCGTCGGAGATGAGGAATCTCGGCCGATCTGAGCTTCGTCACATTCCTGCCGTGCACAAAAATCTGTCCTTCGTCCGGCTGCTCCTCACCGATCAACATGCGCAGCAGGGTGGACTTCCCGGCCCCGCTCGATCCCATAAGAAGGACAAACTCCCCCTTTTCGATCTCGAGCGTGACGTCGGACAACGCGGCTTTTCGATCATGCCATTTGGATACGTGGATAAGTTGGATGATGGCATCCATGGAAATCTAGAACCTTCCGTGTTCGCCGGCGTCAAACGCGTTCTGAAGGTGTTCGATCCCTCCCTGGCCGGAAGATTTTTCCTGGACCAACACCACATCGAATCGGCACAACTTATCTGACCAATGTCGTTGTGCTAAATACTGCGCGGCCAATTTTGTCAGTTTCATCCGCTTACGATGATTCACCGCCAGCAGAGCACCGCCGAAGGCTTCCGTGGTCCTGCCCTTGACCTCGACAAAGACTACAACCCCCTGGTCTTCTGCCACGAGATCTAATTCACCGAGAGAAGTCCGCACATTGCGATCAAGGATTCGATATCCCTTGGCCAGCAAGAACCGCTCGGCCTGCATTTCACTGGCTTGGCCGAACTGATGGCGCGGGTCGGAAGTGGCCATTCGCTTACTGTTCGAACAATGTGGAGAGCATCTGTCCGGCCGACTCTTTCTTCGTGGAGACGATCACCTCATGCACCGGCATGAATGTTCGACGATGAATGGAGCACGGGCCATGACGCGCCAATCGTTGCAGATGTTCTGTCGTACAATACCCCTTATGCGAGAGAAAATCATATTCAGGGAACATTTCGTGGTACTTCGCCATGAGACGATCCCTCGTAACTTTGGCGATGATGGAGGCAGCCGCGATCGAGAAGGAGAGGGAATCTCCCTTGATGATAGGCCGCACGGAGATTCTGATTCCAGGAAGAGCAACAGCATCAATGAGAAGATAATCAGGGGGAGGAGTCAGCTGGTCGACGGCTCGCCGCATCGCCAGCCTGGTCGCTTCGAGAATATTGAGCCTATCGATCTCACCGACGTCCGCTGATCCGATTCCCATCCCCACGGCTTGATCGAGGATAGCTGCGTACAATCGCTCTCGCTGCCCTTCGGAAAGCTGCTTGGAATCATCGATTCCTGAGAATCGACATCGGGCTGGTAGGACAACAGCAGCGGCGACGACCGGACCGGCTAACGGACCGCGCCCGGCCTCATCGATACCGGCAATACGACGATATCCGCACAGTCGGGCTGCCCGCTCGAACTCTTCGGTTGGCCCATCGAACATCCCTTCACCGATCGCGCCAACGCATTGCCGTGAGGGAACTTATCCGTGGAAGCAGTCTAGGCCTTCACAGTCTCTTCCTCAGAAGCCGATGATTGTGCCGACTGCTTGCTCTCACCGACAAACTCGCGCTCTTCGACTTTCGCAAACTTTCCCTTCTTGCCGCGCAGATAGTACAGCTTCGCGCGCCGAACGCGCCCCTGCCGAACCACATCAACCTTGGAGACGATGGGAGAATGCACCGGGAAAATCCGTTCGACCCCGACCCCGTACGAAAGTTTTCGAACCGTAAACGTTTCGGTATTCAAACTCCCCTTGCGCGCGATCACAGTTCCTTCATAGACCTGAATGCGTTCTTTCTCACCTTCGACGACTTTGACGTGGACCCTGACGGTATCCCCGATCTCAAAGCTCGGTACCGATTTTTTTGTCAACGACCGCTGAATTCGCTCCAACTGATTCATGGACTTGCCCCTCCTCCAGGCATGATGTCGGGGCCGTCAAAAGGCCTTCGCTCATCAATTCATCCAACAACTGTTGATCTTCCTTCGTGAACATCCGATCTTTCAGAAGATCGGGGCGTCGCAAATACGTGCTGCGCAACGCTTGTTTTCTGCGCCACAACCGAATGGCCTCATGGTGGCCCGAGAGCAAGACATCGGGTACGCCGATTCCTCCGACCTCTGCGGGCCTCGTGTACTGCGGATACTCCAGTAACGCCTCTGAAAACGACTCTTCCAAGACAGAGCTTGGATCGCCCAAAACGCCGGGAACGAGCCTGGCCGCTGCATCGATCAAGACAAGCGCCGGCAATTCACCTCCGGTCAACACATAATCTCCGAGTGAGACTTCCTCCGGAGCCAATGTCATACGGACACGCTCATCCACTCCCTCATAGTGCCCACACAGAATGACGATTCGTCGACTCTCAGCTGCCAACTTCTGCGCATAATCTTGCGTAAAAGGCCGGCCATGAGGAGTCGGAAACATCATCCGAATGTCTTCACCGTTTGCCCGCGCTTCAGTCCGGAGCGCAGCAACCGCGAGAAGGATCGGTTCCGCCTTCATGACCATGCCGGCCCCGCCTCCATACGGCATATCATCAACCACTTTGTGACGATCCGCCGTGAAGTCCCGCAAATTGTGCACCTTCACGGCGAGAAGCCCCTTTTCATAGCCCCGCTTGAGCATGCTGTGAGTCAAGACCGGAGCGAACATGCCGGGAAACAGTGTCAGCACATCGAACCGTAACATGCTACTCACCCAATCCGTCGATCAATCGGACGATCATTTCTTGGGCTGTCAGGTCGACGGCACGAACCAGTTCTTTCGCCGCAGGGATCAAGATCTCTTTGGCTCCTTGGCGAACAACAAACACCGGATTTCCCGGCAAATCCCAGACTTCTTCGAGAACACCAATCGCCTGCCTCTCTTCGGTGTAGACGGCAAGACCGATTAGATCGCATTCATAGTATTGGCCATCCGGAAGCCCGGGCACGGCCCCCCGAATCGTCCGTATGAATCCGCCTCGCCAGAGACTCGCGTCCTCCGGCGTGGTCAAACCGGTCAATCCGAGAATAAATTCAGCTCCAGCCCGCCTCACATGGGTAACGCTGGTCTCAAGGGTTTGTCCGTTTCTTGCCAGGAGACTCACCGCCCTCAACCCTTCAAATCGGCCAGGAACAGCGGACAACGGCCGAACCTTTACTTCCCCCTTGACGCCAAAGGGCCGCTCGATCCGTCCCACCGTCACGGTTTCCAGTTGATTCACCATCAAGACGTCAAGATTTTGCAGGCGCTTTTTTCTGCGCGGCTTTTTCAGCCTCAAACTGCTTCCAGACTCCTGCCCTGCGCAACAACGTCCGCACGGTCACCGTGGGCTGAGCGCCGTGCCTCAGCCATGTCAGAACACGCTCCTGCTTCAACTCCGGCACGCCGGCTGCTTTCAACGGATCAAAAATTCCAAGGATCTCAAGGAACCGTCCGTCGCGTGCTTTTCGTGAATCAGCCGCTACCACCCGATACATCGGCCGCTTGTGTCTTCCCGTTCGAGCCAATCTCAAATGTACAGCCACAACTATCCTCCTTTACGCTGAATTCGCACTACCCGTAATCATCACTTACCGAGAACGCATGAGTTGGGCAAGCTGTCGACGCCCTCCCGCACCGGTCATTGCCTTTGCCAACTTCTTTGCGGACAGAAACTGCTTGATGAGGCGATTCACTTCCTGTACCGTCGTGCCGCTGCCTCGGGCAATCCGCTTCTTCCGGCTTCCATTGATGATCGTATGATCGCGGCGTTCCCTCGGGGTCATCGAATCGATCACCGCGACCACGCGGCCGATCTCTCGCTCCGGCTTATCGCCTTCGATTGCCTGTTTGAGTTTTTGTCCACCTGGAAGCATGCCAAGAATCTGCTCCAATGAGCCCATGCGGTTCATCTGGCCGAGCTGAGTCCGAAAATCTTCCAGGGTGAATGTATTGCTGGTGAGCCGCTTCTGAGCCTCCTCCGCCTGTTCCCGAGTGATGCTTTCTTGGGCTTTCTCAATGAGCGACAGTACGTCACCCATCCCAAGAATACGGGAAGCCATTCGGTCCGGATGAAACGGCTCCAGCGCATCCAACTTTTCCCCGACACCAAGAAACTTGATGGGCTTGCCGGTTGCGGCCCGAATCGACAAGACCGCGCCACCGCGTGCATCCCCTTCGACTTTGGTCAGAATAATGCCGGTCAGCCCGACCTTTTGATCAAATTGGCCGGCCATTGTGACCGCATCCTGCCCGGTCATCGCGTCGGCAACCAACAACACCTCATGAGGAGACACGGCTGTTTTCACGGCGATAAGCTCGTTCATTAACTCATCGTCGATATGCAACCGACCTCCGGTATCCAAGATGATGAGGTCAAAACCCTGATCGCGCCCCCGCTCTACCCCCGCACGGCAAATATGCACCACATCCGATTGAGAAGCCTGAGCATGATCCGCGCGGTGAACCACCACTCCGAGATCCCGACCAAGCGCGCTCAGTTGCTCACCGGCCGCGGGCCGACGCGGGTCGGCGGCTACCAACAGCACTCGCTTGTCTTGATTCTTAAACAGACGTGCAAGCTTGCCGCTGGCCGTGGTCTTTCCGGCTCCTTGCAATCCAACCATCATTAAGATCGTCGGCGGCTTTGAACTCAAGGCCAGTCCCGCCCGCTCATGTCCCATCATCGCCTTGAGCTCATCCCAGACAACTTTGACGACCTGATGTCCGGGAGTCAGACTCTGCAGAACTTCCTGACCAACGGCCTTTTGACGGACGCGATCGATGAACTCTTTGACAATCTTAAAGTTGACGTCAGCTTCAAGAAGCGCAAACCGCACATCTTTCAGTGCTTCCGTAATATTCTGTTCCGTGAGCACACCCTGCCCCCGGAGTTTCTTCAGAATTTTCTCAAACTTATCGCTCAGCGCATCAAGCATGACGCCGTATCACCATAAAGAAAGAGGCCATCGAAGCCTTGCACCAGACCTCCGATCGCCTCGAAAATCCTGGAAAAAGAGCATCGGGGAGTGTATCGGACCAACCAAGGCAAGTCAAGGTCATCAACAAGTCAGTAGTTTTATTGACATGCCGAAACCCTTCGGATATGGTGCCCTTCAGCCATCTAAGGCCGACCTGTACGGGAACTCATAAAGAATAAAGAGTGGCCGCGTGAGAAAATCACCCTGGGTTTTGTTCATCTTCGTGCTGATTGGAGGGCTCCTTGGCGGGATACTCGGGGAGATTCTCCACGCTATGGCCCCTCAAGGCACCATTCAAAGCATCTTTGCGACGAATTATAACCCTGGGATCGACCCACCACTCACTATCAACCTTGTCCTGATCAAACTTGTCTTTGGATTCAACATTAAAGTAAACATTCTGAGCATCCTCGGGATGTTCATTGGGATCTACCTCTACAAACACGTCTAGCAGAATGGTGAAAAAGTCCGCCAGCTTCGTTCTCGTCTCGCTCAGAGGGTCAACATACCAAAGCGTACGCCTCACATCTTCACTCACTGCGGCCTTGCTGGATAGCCTTTTTGACCATCCTGCCTGAAGTTTCTGTAGACGGAGCTCCGCTATTACTCCTTACCTAGGACTTCTCGTTCAAAGCTTGAAGCCGGAGCGATCGAATTTGATTGCGCAACTCTGCCGCTCGCTCAAAGGCCAGCTCTTTAGCGGCAGCTTTCATTTCTGCCTCCAGTCGTTTGATCAGCTGATCCGTTGATTCTGAACTCTCGTATGACTTGATCGGTTCAGCTGCGAGATCCAACCGAACATAGTCCATGTCGGCCACCGCATACTCAAGGGAAGGAATACTTTTCGTAATACCGACCGGAATAATCCCATTGACGCGGTTATACTCGGCTTGGATCCCGCGGCGGCGGTTCGTTTCCTCGATCGCCTGCTTCATCGAATCCGTCACAACATCTCCGTAAAAAATAACCCGCCCTTCGAGATTGCGTGCGGCTCGCCCAGCCGTTTGAATCAACGCGCGGTACGAACGCAGATAGCCTTCCTTATCGGCATCTAGAATGGCCACCAAACTCACTTCGGGGAGATCAAGCCCTTCACGCAATAAATTGATTCCGACCAGCACGTCAAACGTCCCGCACCGGAGGTCGCGGACGATCTCGGCTCGTTCGAGTGTCTTAATATCGGAATGCAGATAGCGCACTTTGATACCCAAGTCATGGTAATACTCAGTCAAATCCTCCGCCATCCGCTTCGTCAAGGTCGTCACGAGAACCCTGCCGCCCTTGGCTACCTCCGAGCGGACCTGCCCGAGAAGATGATCGACCTGCCCCTTGGCCGGCACGACATCGATTCGTGGGTCCATCAGACCGGTCGGGCGAACGATTTGCTCAACCACATCACGGCCGGCATGCTCTAACTCATAGCTACCGGGTGTGGCGGACACATACACCACCTGTTTGAGGCAATGCTCGAACTCGGAAAACTTCAGTGGACGGTTGTCGACCGCCGACGGAAGTCGAAATCCATACTCCACCAACGTCCGTTTTCTGGAGTAATCTCCCTCATACATCCCACCGACTTGTGGAACAGTCGCGTGAGACTCATCGACGACCAACAGAAAATCCTTCGGGAAATAATCCAACAATGTGGGAGGCGGTTCACCCGACCTCCGCCCGCTGAGATGACGTGAGTAATTTTCGATCCCATGGCAATACCCCATGGCTCGAATCATCTCCAGATCGAACTTGGTGCGCTGCTCAAGCCGCTGCGCTTCCAGCAGCCGCCCCGTCTTCCTGAACAAGGCCAACCGTTCCTCCAATTCTTCTTCGATGCCGGTAATGGCCCGTTCGTAGCGATCTGGAGCAATGAGGTAATGGGTATTCGGATAGATTGCGATCTTGGGAAGCTTGCCCAATGATTTCCCGGTAAGCGGATCGATCTCATGGATAGCATCCACTACGTCTCCGAACAGCTCGACGCGCACCGACTTGGCCTCAGACGAGGCAGGAAAAATCTCGATCACGTCCCCACGCGCCCGGAACGTTCCCCGATGAAAATCCACATCATTGCGCTCGTATTGAATCTCCACCAGTTTCGATAAGATCTTTTCTCGCCTCGTTTCGACGCCTTCCTCCAAATAAATGAGCATGTCATGGTAGACCTCCGGTGACCCGAGTCCATAGATACAGGACACGGAGGATACGATCAGCACGTCATTTCGTTGTAATAGCTCAGTCGTGGCGGAGTGGCGCATCTGATCGATGGCATCGTTGATAGAAGCATCCTTCGCGATATAGGTGTCACTCTGCGGGATATACGCCTCCGGTTGATAATAGTCATAATAGCTCACGAAATACTCGACGGCGTTGTGGGGGAAAAACTGCTTGAACTCCTGATAGAGCTGGCCGGCCAACGTCTTATTGTGGACCAGCACGAGCGTCGGCTTCTGAACGCGCTCGATGAGATTCGCCATCGTGAAGGTCTTGCCGGACCCCGTCACTCCCAGTAGAACTTGGTGTCTCTTCCCTGACTGCACCCCGGCGGTCAGCTTTGCGATGGCTTCCGGCTGATCCCCGCAAGCTTTAAAGGGAGCCTCTAACTTAAAGATCGACACGGTCCCTCGGTAAAACGATATGAATGACAATCCAGATGGACATCGGTGACTCTCGCTGTCGCGATCTAACAGGCTACGGAAAAACTCGGTTGATGCCAACAATATGGCCGGAAGTTTCCGTTCGGTGCAAATGCCAGACTAACTTCAGGATGCTCAAAAAGGCTGTCCAGCAAGGCCGCAGCGAGCGAAAAGAAGAGGCGTACGCTTCGGTACGTTGAGCCCTCTGAGCGAGACGAGAACGAAGCTGGCGGACTTTTTCAGCATCCTGCTAAAAAGTAAAAAGGGCCGCCGGAAATTCCGGCAGCCCTCATCACAACGAAACAGATCTGAAGTTACCCGCGACCGCCTCCGAATCCTCCGCGTCCTCCTCCACCAGAACGGGGCTCCTGAGGACGAGCTTCGTTCACCGTTAACGTACGACCACCGAGTTGCGTGCCGTTCAAGGCAGTAATCGCCGTTTGCGCTTCACCATCGGACGACATCTCGACAAATCCAAACCCTCGAGACTGTCCCGTGAACTTGTCTGTGATAATCCTCGCCGAGGCCACGGCCCCATGCGCCGCAAACAGATCGCTTAGTTGTTGCTCAGTCGTTCCATACGGCAATCCACCGACATAGATCTTCGCACCCATCGGGCTCCTCCTTTGACACAATGATGTTGTCTTGGACTCGAAAAAGCAACGGGGAAGGAATGGGCCGAAGACGTCAACACAGTAGCAGCTTAGCTCTGGCTTTCGATCAGATTCCCGGACTGGCCCAATACAACATCCATTCAGGCCTTGTCGCTCTCAGCGCCAGCTGCGAGGCCTTTCGCAAGCCAGCGCTCATATGCTACTCCAGCCCGACGAGAAAAGGCAAGTTTGAGGCCAAACCGGCTCGCCGATAAGCGAGCATTCAATAGGCGGGCGGCGCGGAAAGCGGTCGGTGGGAGAAGAGAGGAACTGCATGGAAGCTATCGAACAACACGGTAGATGTTCCTCGAACGAGTAGTCCAATCTGCCCCAATCCCAAGGCTTGGTCTTCAACGGAAAGAACGAGCACTCCATCCACAACTACTTCAATAAAATCTTTGCTGATAATGGTGTTTCGTTGCACCCTGAGCGAATGCCAGTCAACCGGTTTCAGACGAATCGACGCCTGCGCGAGGGGCAGCTCTTGCCCATTCGACAGGCGAACAAGCTGCGCCTTTTGACCGATCGGATCGACGATCGCCGCGTAAAAATTGCGCATGTCGCGCACGCCAAACGCGATGCCCCCGAGCCCGGCCGTTCCTTCCTGCGCATGAAAGCGGACGCTGAGGTCCGGATATTCATATTCCAATCCATTAACCAACAACATCTGGTAACAGAGTTGCGTACAACTGGATGAGCCCGCGATAATGTTGGGCGAAGAAGGCGCCGTCGCATGTTCCTGGACAATCCAATTTCCAAGCGGCTCGTCAGTGGAAATCCCCTTGACGAAGCTGCTGGGCTGAGTGTTGGGTTGATCCAGGTCGAACGTCCACCTTTGGAAAAGGCCACCCGTCGCTTGTTTCTTCAGATTGGCGGCCTTTTCTTCCTGTGTTTCCTTCTGCACTCCGTAACTAGGGGTGTACGCTATGAGGAGCCCCAGGCAAACCATCAAGAGGCCGAAGAGCCCTGTCCAGGCTCGCCTGATGACGAGACACCTTCGAAATTTCTCCAGCTTAGACAATACCCGCATCCTATGAGCTTTCTGATTTCTTAATTTGAAGAATCTCTCGCTGCAGACGGTCCCGCTCGGCGAGGATCTTCTTCCGTCGCTGCCATCGATCATACGTCCACCAACGCAGTTTTTCACGGAACGTCACCGCCGGCGTCGGAGCACTACCGCCAGGAGCCTGCTGGAACGAATACCCTTCATGGGTATCGCGCTGATCAAAAAATCGTCGATAGAGATGATCGTACAATCCCTTCCCTGATTCACCACCGGCCATACCGCTCCCTTACTCTAGAAACAGCTTCAGTCGGTCCCAACGTTGTCCGAACACTCCATAGCCACCCGCTTACTGCCCGTCGAATACTACCTGTGCTCAATGCGGCTCTGCAACCTGCTTTTCCACCATGCTATGATCCCACATCTGAATTCAAACCTGGTCTAGCCACTATGAGCCTTATTTGTTTTCCCGACGATTCCAAGAACCGTTGCATCGTGGTCCTCGCAACCGTCTTCCTTCTTCTCCCACTTACACCAACCTCGGCTCAATCGCCTGAAACGGTCCTTCAGACCGCCATCGGTTCCCTCTCCGCAGACCGGATGCTGGCCGACATCCGAATGCTCAGCGGCCCCCTGTTCAATGGACGGCAAAGCGGCACGAACGACGATGGACAATCGGCGCAGTGGATCGCACAAGAGTTTCTCTCGGCTGGGTTGCGCCTACCACTCGTTCACAATGGCTCACTGATAGTCCCTTTCCTGACAGGAAAGGACGGCGCTTCATTAGGGATGATGGCTACCTTGATATCCACTCCCCTGATAGCACCGGATCCAATATTACGAGTCGGTCCGACAGACCATTTGGCCACCAAAACTTTAGGCTCAGATTATTTTCCCGTCTTCGATTCACCCTCCGCAGATCTCCAAGCCCACATCGTCTTCGTCGGATATGGCATCGTCGATCCTGCCCATAGCATCGATGACTACGCAGGCGTCGATGTAAATAACTGCATTGTGCTGTTTCTGCGAGGCAAGCCGGAACACTACCCACGAACCGTCAGTCACGCCGACAAAGTTCGGTTTGCACGAGAACGCGGCGCGATCGGCTATCTGACAGCAACGGGCCCAATTCTCCACCCCTATGAAATCCGCCGTGGCTTAACTGGTAGTCCCAGCGCCTTCTACGGACAACTGCCTCCTGACCAAGCTATCCCCGGCGCCTGGATCAGCTCAGCCCTGGCCCAGGATCTTCTCGAAAACCCAGGCGGAAACATTCCCGATCGCCTGCGTGTCTTTCAAGAACGCCTGAACAAAGCAGCGTCGTCACAAGCAACACAAATAGATCGGTTCGCCTCGCTTCGGTGGAAGACGACGACGGAAGACGGACTATTAGTCAACGTGGTAGGAATAATCCCTGGAACCGGAACAGAGTCGATCATCATCGGGGCCCATCGAGACCACTTCGGTCACCCGGGGGGCATACTCTTTCCCGGCGCAGATGACAATGCCTCCGGAACGGCAGTGATCCTAGAAGTGGCTCGAGCCCTCACCAAAGTTGCGCCGCACCCCTCCCGGACCATCCTCTTCGTCTCCTTCAGCGGCGAGGAACGCGATCTCCTTGGTTCGCGTCTATATACATCGCGGCCCGTGATTCCGCTCAATTCTACAAAAGCCATGATCAACATCGACCATGCCGGGGTTGGAAACGGGCGACTCACGGTCGGCGTGACAGAACTGGGAAAGGAGGCTCTTCTGGACGCGGGGAGGACCGCCGGCATCCATGAGAAACTGGATCTCTATGGATTCTTCCCCGGAGGAGATCATGTCCCGTTCAAAGAAGCCGGTGTGCCGACAGTCACTGTGGTGAGCGGCGGCGTACACCCGCACTTTCATCAACCGAGCGATACCGCCGAAACAATCGATCCGGAAATCTTAAGAACAGTGGCTCAGTACGTATTGGCTGTGACGTGGCAACTTGCCTATGGACCGTGAAGCGTTGCGAGAACCGGTTTGTTCAATAAATTAGGGAATCTCGTCGAGGATGCCGGACTCGATCGGGGGCAACGGAGCGGTTTCTCGCGGCGGGCTGGGAAGTACAGTGGCGGTTCCTACCTGATTAGCCCCCTGGATGAGCCCGATGGACAATTGCGGACCGAAGGTCATCACGGCGCCACTCCAAGCTTGGCCCGTGGTGGGGTTTCGAAAGTTGTACGACTCAAAGTTCTGACCCGGCGTGTAGAGGAATCCTTGCGTTCCCTGATTATCGATATACAGAGTCCCTCCACCGAATTTAAATTGTGGAGCAACCCCTCCGGCAAGCGACCGGCCACTTGACGCCCCTGACGCGCTCTGTGCCCATACCGACGTCTCGGCAGAGAGTGCACCGACGGCCAAGGCAAACAGCAGACCACCGATCGCACTTATGCGTCGAAAACGACCGCCTGGTTCTTTGCCCCACGGAGGAGTATGAATCTTCATGACAGGTCCTACCGGACACATTATAGTATGCTCTCCTGACAATCGTCGATCAAGGAGACACGTATGAACCGCACCCCCTCAGCCATCCCTTACCGCCTCGCGACCATCGTGATTGTCGGCTTAGGGTGCATCTCATGTCCACCCAATGGCTGGAGCCTGGATGTGACCCAACCAATCCTTGCAGAACGTCGTGAAACGGTCTCGCTGGCGGATGCGGCGGTTCGCGCGCTCCAGAGCAATCTGGATATCAGTATCAGCCGTCAAACCAAAGACAGTCGGTTGGCCGATATCATCATTGAGCAGTCCAAGTTCGATCCGACCTTGAGCGTGAACGGTCAGTTTAACCGGACGGTCAACCCCCTCAATCGACCCGTGTTCGGAGGAACGCTTGGCTCGCTTGATCAAATACGGATCTTCGACCAACGCAACCATTCTGTCACCTTTGATGCCTCAACCAATCTCATCACCGGCGGTAATTTTGACGTGAATTATAGCCCGGCAAGGAGCAGTGTGAATCAGGACGTCGCCAGAGGATTTTTATTCAATCCGTCCTGGACGGGAGGCCTGGCATTGACCTTCACCCAACCGTTGCTCAGGAACGCTGGAATCGAGATCAACAAGACCTTCATCAAAGTCGCTCAAAACAATGCCGTGGTCGAACAGCACGTGTTTCGAGACCGGGTCATGACCGTCATCACCACAGTGGAGCAAACCTATTGGGAACTGGTATTTGCAAATGAGAACTTAAAAGTGGCGCAAGCCGCCCTGAAGGCCGCCGAAGAGCTGTTGGCAACCAACCGCGCCAAAGCAAAAGCGGGCGTGATGTCCATCGTCGACGTACTCCAGGCCGAAGCCGCAGTCGCATCGAGGGTGGAACAAGTGTTGGTCGCCGAGAAAGCCATCGGTGACCAAGAAGATCAACTACGCCGTCTCTTGAATCCCGGAGAAGATGAATTGCGGCAAGACGTCCGCCTCACACCTGCCGATTCGCCCGTCACGTTCCTTGAGCCCCTCAGCCTCCAGGAAGCGATCGATACCGCAATCGAACAACGGCCGGAGATCGTCCAGGCGAAAAAGAACATCGAGTCAGGCGAACTCAACAAACAATTTGCCCGGAATCAGTTACTTCCGACCTTGTCGTTTCAGGGCACCATGGGGCTCGCAGGTCTCGGCGGCGACTATGGCGAGTCTTTCACCAGGAACTTCAGCAGCGACTTCTACAACTATGGTGCAGGGTTAGTATTCAGCTATCCGCTCGGCAACCGCTCCGCCATCAGCAACTACAACAAACGACAGCTCGAAGCCAAAAATGCCGAGGCTGCGCTGGCGAACGTCCGTCAGCACATTATCGTCGGGGTCCGCGAAGCGGTGCGTCGGGTCCAAACCGACTTTAAGCGCATCGAGACCACAAGGTCGGCACGGATCATGGCCGAGAAACAGCTCCAGGCCGAGCAGGAACGGTTGAAAGTCGGACTCAGCACGACTCGCTTCGTACTCGATTTCCAGCGTGACCTCGCGACGGCGCAAGGCAATGAGTTGCGCGCGATCGTCGATTACAACAAATCACTGTCCAATCTCGCACGGCATAAAGCAACCACGCTGAACCGGTATCATCTCGAACTTTCGTAGCTATGGCTTTCGGGCCGGATCGACTGGCGCCAGGTCATATATCCAACGTGCCACCAGCGCTTCCGCTGATCCCCATCGGAGCGACGTTCGGTTATTACTGGCTTCCCAGCTCACTCCAAGAAGAGCTGCTTATCCAATTCACGCCACAACTTCTTGCCTATCTGGCGATGGGCTTCTGGGCTTCGAGAACGTCTCAGATCCCGGCTCAACTGGGATTGGGAAAAGCGAAATTCGGAAACGGGCTGAAATGGGGACTGATCATAGGGTCGTTACTAGGATGCCTGAATACCTTCGTGATCCTCTCGGTCTATCCATCCCTCGGCTACGACATCACCTTCCTCAAACAGACGCCCCATGGCCGACTTCCGATCTTACTCATGGTGCCATGGTTCATCTGCGGTATCGCACTGTTTGTGGAGGTAAATTTTCGCGGCTTTCTCTTGGGGCGGCTCGCCGACCTTGAATCGACCTGGCGTGGAACACATTCGAGCCGGCGTTTTTTTCCTCTGGCGTTGATCACAAGCACGCTCACGTTTGCCTTCGACCCATTCATGGAGAATACGTTTCGCTATCTCCATTGGATCGCGTTGTGGGATGGACTCGTCTGGGGAGCTGTCTGGCTCCGAACGCAAAACCTTTGGATTACCATCGTCGCGCACGCGGTCGAAGTCATTGTGATGTATAGTGCCGTAAAGGTAGCTATAGGATGATCTGTGAAAACTATGGAGGATAGTTTGTGAACGATCTCGGCAAGTATCTGCTCTATTTCCTCCTGGGCGGCTCGATCGTGAGCTTCTCCACCTATCTTGGCTCACAAGGCAAATCATTCCTGGCCGCCATGGCCAGCACCTTTCCCGCCATCACCGGCGTGACATTTATCCTGCTCTATGCCAATGGGGGTGGGGCAACAACCGTCGACTATGCCAAGAACTTGCTGTGGTTCGTCCCGCCCTGGATTGTCTACGTTGTCGCCATGATCATGGGCGTTCCTCGCCTCGGCTTCTGGCCGGCGATGGTCGGCTCACTTGTCCTATATATGGGCTGCATTGGGCTGCTGAAGCTGGTGCTGCGATAGATTTCACGAGCGAGTGTTTAACTATATCTCGTCAGGCTGGCTCAGCCTTACCGCAGGAGACTCAAAATGGCCACTGTTTTCACCCACCCAACTCCGGCGCGCCGAGACGCGCCATTCCACAGTCAATGCGGGAGCGAGTGAAGGACCGAGGCGTACCCTCTGGGGTACGTTGAGGGTCTGAACGATGCGAGAACGAAGCTGGTGGGCATTGTCAGCCTCCTGTTACTCCACCACAACCGCCGTGCCGTTCGCGCTGACCATCAACATACTGCTGTTGGTGCCGATGGTTTCATAATCGATGTCGATACCGACGATCGCATTGGCGCCCAAGTTCTCGGCTTGCTCCTGCATCTCTTCAATCGCGATATTCTTGGCCTTTCGGAGTTCCTTTTCGTAGGCCGCCGAGCGACCGCCGACGATATCTCGAATCGATGCGAAAAAATCCCGAAAGATATTCGCGCCAAGAATCGCATCCCCGGACACCAAGCCCAAATACTTCACGGCCTTCTTACCTTCGATGTTGTTGGTCGTGGAAAGAATCATGTGTCCTCCTGATTTAGTGCCATCATCTTCTCATGGATTGAACTGCCTCGCGAAGCCTTTTGCTGAATCACCGTGTAAATAGACTCCCTCGCACACGAGAACTTGTCGAGCCGGATGGTCTGCCGTGCGTGATCCCAATATTTGTCCCACGCTTGGGTCGGCTTCAGAAAATACCGAGCGGTCCATCGCACGTCGGATAGCACGATTCGTCGGATTTTACGCTTTCGTCCTATAAAGACAAGAAGCCCAATCCACCTAACTGCCACTGCTCCTTCATTGAACCGGCCTCCGACTGTTGCTACGATAGTCGGTCATTCTTCTACTGGAACCATTGCCGTGCCGAACCCTCTGAACTCCAATCCTTCGACGAGTCACCTCATTATCGAAGGGGCCCGGCAGAACAATCTCAAAAACGTCTCGCTGCAGATTCCGCACAATCAGGTAACGGCTATTACCGGCGTGTCTGGATCGGGGAAATCCTCGCTGGCCTTCGACACGATCTTCGCAGAAGGCCAATGGCGCTATGTCGAGTCGCTCTCGACCTACGCCAGAATGTTCCTGGACAAGGTAGCCCGTCCGGATGTGGATCGCCTCCTCAATGTGCGACCGGCCATTGCCATCGAGCAGAAGAATCAGGTGCGGACGGCTCGTTCGACGGTCGGAACGACGACCGAAATCGCCGATCTGTTGCGCCTGCTGTTCGCCAAGATCGGCAAACCCACCTGCCCGGATTGTCAGCAAGAGGCCCGTTCGTTTCAGCCTGACACGGTGGCAGACGACCTCCTGACACGATGGCCCGATGCCAGGGCGATGGTGCTGTTCCCCATTGCGACGCCTTCCTCCAAAGAAGAACCTGCTTTTGTCCAGTCGCTTCTCACTCGCGGATTCACCCGAGTGAAAACCACCGACGATGTGCTGGATCTGCACGAGATCGGACAGCCTTTACTCCATAAATACCCCTCACTCTTTATCATCCTCGATCGCCTGGTGATTCGAGCGGACAACCGCACTCGTCTGGTCGAAGCAGTCGAAACGGCGTTTCGTGAAGGAGAAGGCCGCTGTTCGGTCGACATCATCGATCATGGACGCCAATCCTACAGCACGAGATTTCTCTGTCAGAGTTGCGGACGGACATTCGAACCCTTGAAGCCGATTCTCTTTTCGTTCAACCACCCACTTGGCGCCTGTCCGGAATGTAAAGGCTTCGGCAATGTGCTGCGGTATGATCCGGAGCTGGTCATTCCCGACCCAACCAAGTCCCTCGCCCAAGTGGTGGTCGAGCCCTGGAGCAAACCCAGCTCCGTCTGGTGGCAGAAACAGATGTTGCTCGCGATGAAACGACATGGAATCGACACCACGGTCCCGTTCACATCGCTTCTCAAAGATACGCAACGATTGCTCTGGGAGGGGGATACGTCATTCGACGGCATTAACGACTTCTTCGAATATCTCGAAGGGAAGCGCTACAAACTGCATGTCCGCGTCTTCCTCAGCCGCTATCGTACGCCCTTCGATTGTCCCGGTTGCCATGGCAGCCGCCTCAAGCCGGATGCGCTGTTCGTCAAAATTGCCGGCGCCGACATCCATCAAGCGATGGAGCGGACCATCGAGAGCCTTTCAGAATGGGTGGAATCCTTTCCCCTCTCGCCCTTTGAGCAAGAAGTCGCTGCCGATATTCTCCGACAACTCCGAGCCAAACTCGGATTTCTCCGGCGCGTCGGCCTTGGGTACCTCACGCTCAATCGGCAAACCAAAACCCTCTCCGGCGGTGAGGCCCAACGAGTCGCGCTTGCCAATCAACTGGGATCTCAGTTGGTCGGCACTCTGTATGTCCTCGATGAACCGACCATCGGCCTTCATGCAAGGGACACCGATCTCTTGGCCGGCATCCTCCACGATCTGGCCGACACCGGTAATACGGTCGTCGTCGTCGAACATGACCGCCGCATGATTGAGTCGGCCGACTACCTTGTCGAACTGGGCCCTCACTCCGGCGAAAAAGGAGGCGAGATCGTCTGCGCGGCATCTACGCAGGAATTTATTCAGGACCGTCGGGCCACCACCGCCCGGTATTTGCGCGGCGAAGAACAGATCCTCCAACCCACATCACGGCGATCCGGGAACGGCAAGATGCTGGTGATCGCCGGCGCGAGCGAACACAATCTGAAGGATCTATTCGTTCGCATCCCCCTCGGCATGCTGATCTGTGTCACCGGCGTGTCCGGTTCCGGCAAGAGTACGCTGGTTGAAGATACCCTCTACCGATCCGTCGCCCGGGCCTTCCGCGTGGACTCCCTTCCTATGGGGCGGTTTAAGGCGATCAAAGGCATCGAGCACCTCGAAGGTATCCGCTTGATCGATCAACAGCCCATTGGCCGCACGCCTCGCTCCAACCCGATTACGTACTTGAAAGCATTCGATGACATCCGTCAGCTCTTTGCTTCGGAACGTGAAGCGCTCCGGCAGGGATTCGCCCCCGGCCACTTTTCGTTCAATACCGCCGGTGGACGATGCGAGCGCTGCGAAGGCAGCGGAGTGGAAAAGTTAGAGATGTATTTTTTCGAGGATATCTACGCGCCCTGCGAGGTCTGCGAAGGCAGACGCTTCAAACCGGAGATCTTGAAGATTCGGTACCGTGGCAAGAATGTCTCTGAAGTCCTCAACATGACTGTGGAGGAAGCGCTCTCATTCTTCACCGGGACGCTGAAACTCCAGGAACGGCTACACCTACTTACCTCCATCGGCCTTGGCTATTTGCGGCTGGGTCAATCCGCCACCACCCTATCCGGCGGCGAAGCCCAGCGATTGAAAATCGCCGCTGAATTGAAGGACTCCTCAGCCAAGGATGTCCTCTATATTATGGATGAGCCGACAACCGGGCTACACTTTGAGGACATCAAGAAGCTCCTCGCCGTCCTCCACAAACTCGTGAATGTCGGCAATACGCTGGTAGTCGTTGAACATAACCTCGACGTGATCAAATCCGCCGATTGGATCATCGACCTCGGCCCTGAAGGCGGCGCAGCAGGTGGTCAGATTGTCGCAGAAGGAAGGCCGGAACAGGTGGCGAAGTCGGCTTCGTCACATACAGGGCGGTTTCTGGCGGAAACTCTCAGGCCAGTTCTCCCCCACAATGGTTCGTGATTTCTTTCGCCATGCTCAGGCTTGGCGAAGTGACTTATTTCACGTTAGCCGTTAAAACCGAACAAGTGTGCCGTGCGGTAGGCGCGACTCATTTCCTCCACATCATGCCGAAACCACCCGGTCAACCAATCTTGATATCTCGATGCGCACATTTGCGCATCCGCTTCATGACGCAGACGATGGATCACGAGATGCGCCGCCATCATTCCCGACATGATGGCCCGCAGAACACCGTGCGAAGATGATGGGTCAAGCACCGCCGCAGCATCACCGGCGAGGAAATAGCCAGGCCCGGCTACAGTCTTCGCCAGACGCCATGTCACGTCTGCGCTGCGAGACGGTTCGACTTCAAGATCTCGAAGACCATGTGGAATCCATGTTCGATCAGGCCGACGATGTGTTTCAGTCACACGAGTCCACTGATACCGATTTGGCTCGACCTCGGCTATCCACGTCCACCCTTCTTGATCTGAACGAATCGACGGCGATGGGTTGTCGAAACGACCGTTGACATAGCCGAAGCGTGCGATCAATCGGGGTGAATACCTCACAATCGGAATGCGAAGCTGCCGTGCGAGTGTATGAGCGCCGCCGCTGCAATCGATCGCGTAGGCTGCCGGCACCGGCCCCTTGGACGTCATCACGCCGGCAACCTCACCGGACGTCGTGAACAACACCCCTGACACTTTGCCTGCCAGCACTGTCGCACCACGCGTGCCGGCGCACTCAAGCAATCGACGATCAAAATCCGCACCACTCGCCTGATAGCCTCTCCAGGGCCCGCTCGTATCTTCGCCATATGGCACGAATTGCATCACGCCGCCCCATCCCGACCAAACCCCTGCATGCCTGACATATCCAGCCGCATGCAGATGATCAGCCACCCTCAGTCTGTCGAGCAGCGGCTCAATACCCGGATGCAACGTTTCTCCCGGGCGATATCGCGGAAATGATTTCTGCTCAACAATGGTGACGGGAATCTGCGCATCGAGGAGTGTGAGCGCGGCGGCGGCTCCTGATGGGCCGCCGCCTATAATCACGACACGCATCATACGCGCGACCATACGGTTTGGTTCGCCCGCTTACGAAGCGCTGTATCGGTCCGTGGACTGACCAAGAATATCTGTCGATCTTGGATCGGGAGCAGGCTACGGCGGAAGTCGCTCGGATGCGGTTGTTCGGTGTCCTCCCCTCCTAAGATCATGTCGATTCGATAGGTCTCTCCTGTCAACACCGTCGACGTATCCAATTGAGCGCGCTGCAATTCCGGATCACCCGCGCTGACCGTACGGAAGGAGACCACAAACCGCAGGTTCCGATCGTCGCCCACAATGCTGTAGCATTTCGCCATCGCCTCCATCCGCCGCTGATACTCTTCACTCGAGACTTGGGTCGTGAGTCGCGGCGTAAAGCGTCCTTCCAAGGCGTTTTTCACGTAGTCCACATGTAAGAATTTCTCACAATCGAGAAACTCAACGCCGCCGAACGTACCGATCTTGGGGCCGACGACCCCATCCCAAGGAAGTGCGCCCACTTGACCGATCTCCTCGTCGGTGAGGGGCGCGATGGTTGCCCGCAAGTTCGGGTTTCCGGTGTTCGGCGACATCGCTCTGGATGCATCCGGCGCCACGGCCGGCCAGAATGTGCTGAGCGCCGCACAGAGTTTTGTGTCTTCCGGGAACGGGCTTCCCAATCCATAGGCTGCTAAGTGCTGCACTTGTGCGCCAGACACCCTCGTACGATCAGTGCTGACATCCCAACCCGGCGCGAAGACCCCGGCACAATCGTCCGGCAAGCATGAATGTCGATCGGCATCGAACGACTGAGGAATCGTGACTCCGGTCGGTGCCGGGCCTAAGAGTGGCACGACGGCAGAGATGGTCAGCTCCGAGGGGCTGAAACCGTTCCCGGGCATCTGAAGATTCGCCGGAAGCCGCGTGTCGCATAGTGGTACCGGCGGCACGCCCCAGAGGTCATCAGGCACACTTTCAAATAATTCGCGCTGGCCGGCGGCGGTGAAGAAATCAGGCGCTCCAACAAGCGAATAACAGGGAACCACTGCGGCGGCCACTTCCGGTTTTCCAGCCAGGGCCGGCACACTCGCACTGACCTGACCGTCTCCGGTGAAATCCACGTAGTGAAGCGCTCGATAATTTCCGGTGGAAACGGTGTCGTTGACGTCGGGTCTGGTGGGATCGTTATTCAGGTCAATCAACGCACCGTTACGCACCTGCGTTCGGGCATGCACATAGGCCGGCGCAGGGCGTATTTCTGATCCATCAACACCCGAAACAGCGCCAGGCTCCAATGCGGCAAACGCTTTCTGCCCCTGCGGAACCCTGTAGGTCAATAACCGTCCATTCACCGTCGCCGGTTCCACAAGTCTGGGATGAGGCACCGGCATGACGATCCCCGCACCCAAAGCGGCATCGGTGGACAGCTCCGCAATTCCCGTCGAAAATTGAAACGGCGCGGTGGTGGGCACTCTCGTCATTCGTAAGGTGATGGCACGGGTCCGTCGAATCTTATCGTTGTAATGAAAAGCGGACAGATCAACCTGAAGATTCAAGCCTGCAACACACTCCGTACCGTTGAAAAGTTTATGCATCGGCACCCAAAAATCACGCGTGTTATCGCCGGATCTGGCACGCATGACCGTGATGTCGCTCCCTTTCTTTTGTACAGCAAGGAACGCCGCGAACCGGGCCGGACACACGCGGAATGCGAATGGATCGTCGGCGACTTGGGCTTGAAACCCACGATTTCGTGCATCATACCGAGCCGGTCGTGTCCCCACACGCGACACGCCGGCCCGTGAGAACACCATGTCGGCTTGACGCCTGGTGCAGGTATCGCGCGCCGGTCGATACTCATAGGCAAACAACACCACTGAAAGGCGTTGCGAACCGGTCAATCCTGCCTTGGTTTTCAAATTCCCGAGTGTCGGCGGCTGAACACCAAACACATAATTCTCTACCGTCTCGACCTCCTTGAGCGTCGGAAATCCACTGAGTCCCGCCGTCACATTCGGCGACGCCAATGCATGATACAACAGGCTATTCGCCGGCGATCCCGCTGTAATCGCTTTGACCCCGGAAAGCGAGAAATCGGCAAATCCCGCTACAGTCCGATCAATGGCCGTGAGCGTTTTCGTAAGTTCCGTCTTTAGCGCAGCGCTGGTGGGCTTAAACATATCGAGCTGCCCCCCGGTAACGTTCAGCAACAGGTCCCGCCAACCCAACGGAGCCAGCCGATCACACACAGCTTTCACCTCGTCAATCAACGCCATATGGAAACCCTTTCACGGAGAAAGGCGCATGAGGCGCGGCAACCGAAAAGGCTGCTGCGCTTCGATGCGCGAGGTAGAGAGATCAAGATGTTTTACTCGTAGCAGGGTTTGCTCGCCTCAACATCCTTCTCTAACGTATTGATGCTGACATGTGGCCATCGTATCAGGCCTGGGCAGCAACCAGGAGGCAATCCATCCCTCCGCGGGAAGAAATCCAACATGACCAGCTGCAAGTATTGCAGACGGAGCTTCGGGTCCCCGTACTTATCTTTCTCCGCCAATTCTTGAATCCAGAATATGGATTTCATGAAGGCAGCATTGGCCTTCCGCACGACAAACGGAATGTTCGTAATGCCTCCCGTCGGGATTGTGCTGTCGACCGAAAGCACTGTGGTCTTTACAACATTGACACCCTGGTTGGCGAGTTCAAGCAGTACATGCGTCGCCGTCGGATCGAATCCAGGGAAATTTGGAGCGGTGACAGTTCCCTTAAATGGATTGGCGTGGAATTGTTGATACGGGCGCAAGTAGGGATTAACGAGAATGTCTTTACCGTTTTTATCTAAAACGATTTTGCCGTCTTTATCTCTTTCTTTGTCTTGAGAGACCCCCTCCGGCAAGCTATTGATATGGGGAATACATGATGCACCAGCGTGTTCGCTGCTCTGACCCAAGGCCAGCACCGAATCACCGTGTGGAATCGTCGCGAGCCGCGCAATATCCAGGCCATCGGTGATCTCATCCTTCATATGCAGCCACAAGCCAGGCTCATGATGAATTGGGAGGCCAGCAGGACCGGCCAGCGGGCTGTTCTCGGAATCGACGGCCGCGACTTGCTGTATCGTCTGTTGGTAGTCCAGCGTGACAACAAACTGATCGGTTTGGGTTGTTGGAGCAGGGGGATTCTTGTCGACGCCACGGTTCGGTACGTTGTTATCCACAAGCCTGAATTCGAGCTGTTCGTTATATTGGTTCAACAGCAGCCGATAATCCCTGGGGCTCGGCGCCGTCGCAAAGGGCAACGCGATCATGTTCCATCCGCGCCCCTCGCTTTTCCACACACCAGGAAGTAACTTTAGTGGGCCAAGGATCGGGTCGCTCTTTTTGGGCTTGCCATACTTTCGCGCAGGGTACTTCTTCTTATCCTGAGCTCGCTCTTGTTCCTCCATTGTAATATCCCCTTTTGATATAAGTGAATGAACGTTGCACCAACCGATACAGATATAGATCCATACAGTGAGAATGGTGAACCGTTAGACGAGACATGAGACCGACCACCACCTCCTTTCCTGGATTCACCAATTTCCCTGGTTGACGCAGGTCGCACTGAAACCAACTGAATTCATGCACAGCTAGAATCCCGTGCTATTCCGTATCAGCCTTGAGCAAGCGGGATGCCATTGTTGAAAGACGGCGTTGAGTCATCCCTGATCTTGCCCATAAGCTCTTTACTTTCAGTGCTATACGTACTACCAAGTAGGACCCTCCCTGTGACGCACATCTCCTGGACACAGTTATCTGTATCAGGAAAGATTCATACCCTGTATCGGAATAGATTCATGCTCTGCATCAGATCCCATACGTTACGAGAACAGCTCAATACGCTTTTATCTAATCGAAAAAGAGCACAGGGAAAATCGATATGGAGGCTACTCCACGTGCATGGCCAGTACGCTACTGTCTGGGACACTAGAAACTTCTATAGACAGACAACGGTGACTGTGTGTGTGGTCTAGATGGGGTGCGAGAAGTATGGTGTATTCAGTGCGACCGTGCGTCGCTGGAACAAGAAGAGCAATACCTGCGATACAAGATGTCGGGACTTACCGTATTGGCGGTGAGCTATTCGTCAGACTTGTCGGGTTTCATTGCAGGCTGTTCGCCCGCCAGTTTCTTGTGCAGATATTTTTTGCTGAACGTCGTGATGGAAAAGGCAAGCCCGATCGCGATGGGGACGAAGATCGCCGAGGCGAGATTCACGTTCTTGATCCAACCGAGTTCGGCAAATCCTTTGAAGACATATCCGGCCAGTCCTGCCAGATAGTAGGCAATCACGATCACGGACAAGCCTTCAACCGTGTGTTGCAAGAGCACTTGACTCTTCGTCGTTTTGTCCACGCTTTGGAGCAGCGCGAGGTTTTGCGATTCCAGAATCAAGTCGATGCGGGTCCGAATGATCGCGATGATGCCTTCGAATCCTCCACGGAGCGTGTCGATACGACGCAAGAGCTGCTGATAGCCTTCTGCGACTCCCGTAATGCCTGCCAACACATAATCCGAGATCGGGCGGTAGGAATCCATTGGATGCTCGGCGATGGACGCCAACGTCGTGTGCACGATCTTGTCGTAGGGGAGCGAGGCGGACAACTCGAAGTGCAGCTTTCCCGCCATACGGTTCGTCTTCAACAGATCCTGGGTGAGGGTGTTCAGCCATCGCTGCAAGGTTTCCGAGTTTGCGTGGCCGATATGAGAGGTAATGATTTCCCGCTGCCTCAGGTGAACCTGCTCAAATTTATAGACCTGATCGATGGCGGCGGAGAACAGCGGCTTTTGCATCAACAATAAATGATAGTAGGTCTCGATCCGCACAATGGCATCAACGATGTCTTTCAGACGCGAGGGGTCGCCTTGCGACGGTCCGACACTGACCCAGTACCGCTCTCGCCCTTGGTCATCCGGTGTAAAGCTCGTCGCCACACATGTCTGTTCGCTGAACATTCGACTTCCGTACAAGACGGGGCCAGGCATCAGCCCACGCAGCTCGCTCCGCGCCGGCAGCATGCCCGTCGAGAGCAGAATGTCCAAGCGGCACACCATCGACCCAAGCGGCTCCACGGGAAACCTGTAATCCGGAAATGTTAATGGTCCGAAGGTCGCTGCACCGCTCGCGTGCGACGGCACATGCCAGAGTTGATAGTTATAGTATTCCGTATGCGCCTGCCAGATGAGGATGAGCCGATCGCCGTTGTCGGATTCCTTGATACCGTAACCGAAATTTTCACGGAGATCAGTCGTCTCGACGGGAACCTTGAAATACCCTAGCAGCGACTGGAATTCCGAGCGACTGGCCGGACGCTGCGTCGGCGGGTCGGACATACGAAACGCTTTGTAATGCACATGGGCCGGTGCACGCAGCCATTTCCCGATCGGCTGGTGCGGACGTTCGTGCAACTTCCTCAAGAATGTTTCAGCGCCTGGCCGAGATATCTCTGACTGATTCACCTAGACCCCCTCTTCTATCGACGACTACCGCGCGGCTCCACCTGACCTTCGACCAATACGCGCATCACTTCGCAGAAGGAGCGCATCAATCACACAAAATGGCACATGGACGGAAGCCACCCACAATCAGGTTCGTAGACCCTAGCATCCGGCACGGCAAGCTTCAACGATGATATGGTGGATACCGATGCAGAAAGAGGTCACAGACCGTTCAGTTGCAGGATGGATCGAAGGGCATTTCGGCGTATGGCTGATAGGTTTCACCCAGCGTGAGAAGGATATCTCCCCAGACGCGCGTCGGGTCTTTTTCAAACACCGCTTTCGGGTCGGCAGGCAACGTGATCCACGATCCGGTCTTCATCTCATTTTCCAACTGTCCCGGTCCCCATCCCGAATACCCAAGATAGGCGCGGAAGAATTCTGTCGGCTCGACATCGGTGAGAATGCGTTCGACCATACCGACGTCTCCGCCAAGACAGACGCCGTCGAACACATGGTGGGCATTGTCCGGGAATTGATCGCCACGATAAAGCAGCATCACTTGATTGGTCTGCACCGGACCACCGGCATAGAGCACATGGCCTGATCCCTCGATCACCGGAACTTGTGGCAGCGCTTCAGAAATCGACATAGCCGTCGGACGATTCACGATGACGCCGAGCGCTCCCTCCGGCCCATGTTCGCACAGCAAGACGACGGACTGACGGAAATTGGGGTCACGCAGGCTCGGCGCAGCGATCAGAAAAATGCCTTTATGGAGATCGGTGTCCATGAATGAAATCCTACCCTGCCCCACGCAACTTGCGCAAGCACTGGGCCCCTCTCAGCAGGAGATGACGGTTGGGGTTACATCTTGTACAGCGACGTGCGGCGGTCGCGAAGCAGATCATTGTAGCGATTCAGACTTTTGTTGCGGGCTTGAACCGGGTCAATCTCAACGATGGTCAGCTCTTCTTGGTCACGAGACGCCCGATGTTGAATACCCCCCTTGGGGGTGACCACTTCGCTCTGGCCGATATAGGTCAACCGCTCTTTGCCACCCCGTGCTTCGCTGCCGATGCGGTTGCACGTCACGGCAAATACCCGATTTTCGAGGCACCGAACCGGCATCGAATCCGGGCAGTTCGGCAAGACCAGGTTCGAGGGGTGACAAATAATATCGGCCCCCTGCATCGCTAAGGTGCGTGCAGCCTCCGGGTAGTACCAATCGAAACAGATCATGATACCGATCTTCGCGGCCCCGATATCCCACACCAGAAATCCTGAGTCACCGGGAGTGAAGCATTGCGTCTCTTCATAAAAGAGATGGGTCTTTCGATAACATCCGAGAAAACCCGACGGTCCTACAACTACGGCGGAATTGTAACAGCGGGGGCCGGAGCGTTCAGGAAGTCCCGCCACGAGATACATCGTGCGGCGTTTCGCGATGTCGACCAGACGACGGACCGTCGGGCCGTCCGGAACCGGTTCGGCAAGCTGTTGTGCTTCCTCCTGCGAGAGAAATTGATAGCCGGACGCGAACAACTCCGGCAGCACGATGAGATCCGCGTCCGCCTGTTCCAGCTTGGCCGTAACCATTTCCAGATTCTTGGCCACCTCACCGAACTGTGGATCGAATTGGTAAAATCCGACGCGCACGACACACTCCCTTGCATACAAAAACGGGCAGGGACATAATCCCTGCCCGTTCTAGAAAACATTCTTTCGAGACACAACCAGCTGGAGTCGCGGTCAGCGCCGGCTACTTCACTTCAGCCAGATGCGTGGCTCCACCATCGGCATGTTCAGTACAGGCATCGGCATGTCCTGCCTTACCGTGTTTCACGGCTTCCGTTAGGTGCTTGATACCTTCATCCAAATGGGGATTTTTCACTCCGGCAGCTGTCGCATGTTTAAGCGCCTCACTTGCGTGTTCAACACAAGCATCCGCATGTCCTTCCTTGCCATGCGACGCAGCCCCTTTCGCGTGTTCGACAGCTTCAGCAACGTGCTTATTGATGTTCGGTGGAGCACCCGCAAAAGCCGGTCCAATCAACATCGGCGCTCCAGCGAGCGCCCCAATCGCAGCCATCACCAATGCGCTTCGATGGATTTTCATCCTCATCGTTGCCTCCTCCATGGTTGAAATTTTCTGCCCAACGAGAACAAATCAATCGTGAATTCACCTTACACAGCACCCTCTGGCCTGTCAAGAAGGCTTGGAGGCCGGATCAAACCCGAGGACTTTCTGGAGCGCATGAAGATCTTTTTCGACGGGACAGGCAAAGTCCCGGCTCCATTCCCACCACGATCCAGGGTAGTTGCTGATCTTCGGATACTCGACCAGCTTGAGGATGAAATAGAGCCACGCCGATCGTACACCACCGGTACAGTAGCAAACGACTTCCTGCGCGCTCCGTATTCCTTTTGCCTCCAACATTTCCTCGATCACGGAGAGATCCTTGACGGTCGCATCCTTGTTCAGGAAGCCATTCCACGCCACATGTATGGCTGAGGGAATGTGACCGGACCGTGGAAGGCCGGACACCTCTTTCCCAAGATACTCTTCAACGCTGCGAGCATCCAGAACGGCCGCCTGGGGATGCGGCCCCCTGACAAGACCTTTCAGATCGTCCTTCAAGGCGATCAGAGCCCGCACCGGTTGAGCCTTGAAATTTCCCGCCATTGGAGAGACCGGCCCATGCTCGAACGGCCGTTTCTCAGCCGTCCATTTCACCCATCCGCCGTCCAAAATACGCAGGCGCTTGTGGCCCAAATATTCCAGCATCCAAAACATCCGCCCTTCATCGCCCCAATTGTCGAATGGATTGGAGTAGATCACGACGTCGCTGTCTTGATTCATTCCGAGCCGACTCAGAATACGCTCAATCTGGCCGAGGTCAGGGTTGAGCAATCCCTTCGGCACGGCGTTGGGATCACTATACTCATGCCATGTCGAATGCACGGCCCCGGGGATATGTCCACCGAATTCGTACGCCGACTTGCCTCGGACATCGATCACGACAAGATCAGGTCGGCCCAAGTGCTGCTGAAGCGTTTCGGTGTCGATCAATAACGGGTGCTTCATGGCGTCTTCTTTCTTTACAGTTCGCCGTAGTGTGATTCAAGCATGTAATAACGCGTTGATGTGCGCATCCACTGAGCGCGCCAACGCAGTCAGATTGTAGCCGCCCTCCAAAGACGAAAGGATGCGCCCCTGTGCGTGACGCTTTGCAATATCTGCTACAATATTCGTCAGATCAGCGTACCCAGCTTCTGTAAGACCCATGCTTGCCAGCGGGTCATCCTTGTGCGCATCGAATCCCGCTGAGATGATAACGAACTCCGGCTTGAACATGTCGGCTGCAGGAACCAACGATTTGAGAAAGATCGCGCGATACTCCTCATCTCCCTCCCCAGCCTCCATCGGGACATTGACTGTAAAGTCTACTCCCGCTCCCTTACCTCGCTCGGTGCCTCGGCCCGTACCGGGATAATGCGGATATTGATGCGTGCTAAAAAAAAGCACGGACGGATCATCCTCGAAACTGTGCTGTGTCCCATTCCCATGGTGGACGTCCCAATCGACGATCAGCACTCTGGTAACCCCATATTTCTTTTGAATATAGCGCGCGGCGATGGCGACGTTATTCAAGAGACAGAAACCCATGGCACGTCCTGCTTCGGCATGGTGACCAGGAGGCCGGACCGCACAAAACACATGCTTTACCTTCTGAGCCATGATGGCATCAACCCCTGCCAATGCGCCTCCTGCCGCCAAGTATGCGGCAGTCAACGAGCCGGGTGACATCGAGGTATCGGCATCGAGCGAAACGCGGCCGCTCGTGGGCGCGTGCCGGTTCAGCGACGCCACATAGCCCGGCGAATGAATCTGTGTAATCCATTCATCTTCCGCCTTGCGCGCTTCAATCGTGATCAGGCGGGCCATCGTACCGCTCTGCTCAAGCTGCTGCATGATCGCGCGCAGCCGATTGGGAGACTCCGGATGTCCGGGGCCCATATCATGCTCGATATAGGCCGAGTGATAGATGAGACCGGTGTTGCCCATGACAAAGTCGTAACACGTGAGCGGTGAAAGGTGAAACGCACGACTGATATGCCGTCAGATTAGCATGCAAGAAAGTTCATAGACAATGCACCTGTGGCGCTGCTATCGTTTGCCACCAACGACAGGAGTACACATGCCGAATCCAAGAATTGAACCGTTGAAGAAAGTCCTCGCCATGGATCCGAACGACGACGTCGCCTGGTTCGGGTTGGGGAAAGCGTATATGGACGATGGGAACTTCGAAGAGGCCGCCAGATCCTTACGCCAGTGTGTGACCGTTAAACCGACCTATTCGGCCGCCTATCTCGCACTCGCTCAATCACTCCACAAACTAGGACGTCTCGATGAGTGTCGAACCGTCTGTGCCACAGGCATCGACGTCTCAACAAAAAACGGCGACGCCATGGTCACAAAGAACCTCGAGGCGTTGAAGCTTTCGCTGCCATCGTGAAATCCGTCCCCTCACACACTCCTCCCTTTCACCTTCCACCCTGGACCATCCGTGCAGTGCGTCGGCAAAATCCCATCCTATCGACTCATGATCGCATGACGTTCGTCATCCGACTTGCGTTGACCAATGTCACAGCGAAGACCGGCGGACCTTTCGGCGCGGCAGTATTCGAAACCAAGACGGGACGACTCATCGCCGTCGGTGTAAATGTTGTCGAACCCACCAACTGTTCACTCGCCCACGCCGAAGTGGTGGCGCTTGCGAATGCACATCGAGTCCTGAAGCATTTCGACCTCGGAGCGGACGGTATGCCGACGCTCGAACTGGTGACAAGTTGTGAACCCTGCGCCATGTGTTACGGGGCGGTTCTTTGGTCTGGTGTCCGGAAACTTATCTGCGGCGCGCGAGGAACCGACGCAGCGGCGATCGGGTTTGACGAAGCTCCGAAACCAAAAAACTGGGTGACGGCGCTAAAACATCGAGGGATTTCCGTGGTTCGGGACGTGTACCGATCGGAAGCTATCGCGGTCTTTCAGCTGTATCAGCAAGCTGGAGGTCGAGTTTATAATGCCCGCAAGGGCTCGGGAACGGCCACATCATGATGCGAGTGTCGTGTCCTTTAATCGTATAAATCCCATAACAATCATGTGCGCCGTGAGTTTGTCGAATGATTCAAAAGCTTCTATGGTTCTGTTCGTGGTTCGCCAGGCTCCCATGAATAGTTCCGTGAAGTAATAGCAGACTGTTGACAAACCGGTCTTCTTGAAACGCTCCTGCTGTTTTGCAGGTAGCGGCTCCGTTCTGGGCTCGATGATCAGCGTATCACTCATCTGTTCGACCCGCCCCTCCGTCGCGCAGGATTCCCCTCTAGCCTTAGCTGAGAGCAGAGGTGGCCAGCCGCTTCAGATTGAGCAACCACCCCATCGCATACGCCTCATCCCGAACCTGCTGCAGCCCTCGCCGATGAAACCGGCGGAACCCATGCTAGCAGCCCAAAGGTAAGGCCTCTTAGCGGGGGTTTAGAAGGGTGACCCCACCGGTAAGTAGAAAGTAACCCGTATTATAGAAAGCATGCAGAGCGATGGAGGAATACACAGATCCAAAGCGATCCCGTACGAAGCCGAAACAGAGGGAAGGAACGAAGACGAGCAAGGACCACCAGATAGAATGGCTGGTCAGATGAGCCAAGGTGAACACGAAGGATGTCAGCAGATTGGAGATGGATAGACCAAACCATGTCTTCTGCCCCGCCATGGATTGGAGCAAATAGCCCTGAACGATGCCACGAAACAGCAATTCCTCGAATAGTGGTTGCCATAGGGCGGCAGAGAGGAAAGCCGGTGACCATATGGCATGCCAAGGCAGCGGTTGAAGCTCAAAGAACCTGATCATGGAAAGCCATTCTATCGGGCCAAGAGCGAACAACAGGAGAAATACAGAATCCCGATGAAAGGGACGATTAAGTTGAAGTCCAAGTAGGGCCAGTATTTGTGCTGAGCGGCTTGGTAGAGGAGATACATCAGAAGAAGCGCCCTGTGCCTCGACCATGCAGGCGGAGTACAGCTTCTGCTGTAACGATATTCCACTCGCACCGAAATTCAGTCTCATCGGCGTCTTGCCCTCCACAACAAGGCTACCAGAGACAGGAATAGCATGGCGGGCAGCAACATATCTCCAGTTGCGCCAGGGGCGAGAGTGCAGCCTCCTCCTCCGCCATTGCTAGGGGCTTGGCTAGGGATCGGAGGAGACGACGCAATGTTGAAGGTTGCGGTTACAGTTGCATTCTGGGTAAGCGAGCAGGAGCCGGTTCCTGTGCAATCTCCACCCCACCCTGCAAAGACAGACCCAGGATCGGGTGCTGCGGTGAGATTGACAGTGCTGCCCAGAGAAAACTGCCCATTGCATGTCGTTCGGCAGTCAATTCCAGAAGGATTGGACGTAACAGTACCGGTGCCGGTACCGGCCTGGTTGACGGTAACGGTGGAATTGGGGATTACGCTGGCCAACGCTGCCCGCGCATTGATACGCCCACCGGTCGACACTTTTCCACTCAAGGACGTCTTCCGATCCACTGTGCTCAGAATTGCATTCCGGAGTTGGGCTACGGTGAGATTAGGATTAATGGAGAGCAACAATCCAGCAAGTCCTGCCACATGAGGGGTGGCCATCGAAGTGCCCTGAAAAAACTGGTAGTCCGTGGTTCTCGACGGCGAACCTGCAACGCAGACGATGCGGACATTGTCGACATACACGCCGTCGAAGGCCAGGCTGTCGTTCGATATGAATCGAAAGCGAAACCGTGAATCGGCCACTCCATCCGCGACGTCCCCCCAAGTGAAAGGAACGAATTGGGCATTGCTGCTCCCTGAAAGTCCGTTAATGATCTGCCAGCTGGCCCCGCTGTCGGGTGATGTTTCCGCAAGCACTCCGTCGGTATCAAGCTCGGTTTGCATGCGAACGCGGCTGTCCAATCGGCATCCTCTCTGTCCCGTGGTACTAAACTTTGGTCCAATCGCGAAGGAATCGGTGTTGTTCTGATAGTTTCCGGTTGGACTGTCGGTCAAACTCGTTGGTTGACTAAATGATGTGGAATTGGTGAATCCCCAAGTAGAATTGCTTCCTCCGAAGACATATCCGAGGCCGGTCGGGTTGGAATCAAAATTATGGAGAAGCACATTCCTAACGTTCGACGTGGGCCTCGTACTGTTGATTCCGACTCCCGGCGCGGCCACTTGGACGGTCGTGTATCCGAAATTCGAGAAGGCCGCCAATTGATCATTTTGGTCCGTCGCTGCTACCGCGATCACGTTTGCCAGCGCGGCCGTCTGTTGCCCGTCACACACTGAAGGCGCACTGAAGTTTGAGGGAAAGTTCGAGACGTTGTCATTGTCGTCGCCGACTCCATCATCTCCACCGTTGCCTGCCGCTGCAACAAACAGGATACCTGCTGCATTCGCGGCACTCACGGTATCATAGAAGGCCATGCTGCATTCAGGTCCGATAAAGCTGGCGTTAATCACGCGCGCGCCTTTGTCGATGGCATAGTGGATCGCGTTGATAATGCCGGTAGTGGACAAAGACCGGTCCACCCCTCCGGCTTTCAAAACCATCAGTCTCGCGGTCCACATGACCCCTGTGATTCCGGTTCCGTTGTTTCCCGCTCCTGCGATGGTGCCTGCGACGTGCGTGCCGTGTCCCTCGTTACCTCCGGGATTGAGGTCAATAGGGTCCATCGGGTCGTTATCGTTCATAAGAAAATCCCACCCATGCACATCGTCGACGAACCCATTCCCATCGTCATCAACGCCGTTTCCGGCAATCTCTCCCGGATTCGTCCAGATATTGGGCGCGAGATCCGGATGGTCGTAAGCAATGCCTGAATCAATGACTGCAATAATCACATTTGGGCTGCCCGTGCTGATATCCCAGGCTTCAGGAGCATCAATGTCGGCATCTGCCCTTCCTGCCGTTCCGTTCACAGTTTGACCGATGTTATGGAGACCCCATAACGAGCCAAACTGCGCATCGCTGGGAATGGTTTGTAGCCGGTAGAGATAATTTGGTTCGGCATACTCAACGGCGGGGTTACTTCGATATTTCACGACCGCTTCCTCGACCGACAAGGCACCTTCCAATTTATACTGATGAATCACTCCAGCGTTCACCGATACCGCTCTGAGTTCTTTGGCGCCCATATCGACGTTCAGTGACTTGATTCTCGATGAGGACGCCTCATCCCTGAACTTGACGAGCACCTCTCCCGGAACATAGTGCGCAGAGTGACGCGTGTCCCCTGATAACGACGTTATCCCCCCGGATGTCTGTTTCTGCTTCGCATACACCAAGCGATCTCCGGACATGAGTCCCGACAATGCAACCACGGTTGTTATGATGCCTACAATGGCCCCGACCCAACAGAACACAATTTTCATCGCGCTACTTCTGTGTTTCATACTGATAATTGGGCTCTGCATACTCGACCTCCGGATATGACATGAGTGTGGCGATCGCGGATTCAACCGACCGATCATCTAAAATCAGGACGTGATAGAGGCGTCCCCGTTAGATTTCAGCGATCACGTCGATCCGGTTATCCTTCAGGATGGACGCAATTCTCTCTTGTAAAATCCCATCCTTGAACTTAACCAACACTTCATACGGGATGAATCGCGGTGCAGGGTGTTTTGTAGATTTTTGTAAGGTATGTATTTCTGTCTCGTTGCGGTTTGTTGCGTCACAGGATGTGGAAAACCAAACAGCCGACACACACATCATGATTGTGACAAGTTGCGTCATGCGATGAGATAGAGCGGGCAAGCAAGTCGTCGCGTTCTCTGTTTCAAACGGAGCCATCACACTGGCTAATCCCATCAGGCGACTACATGTATAGTGCTAGTGCTAGTTCATCTATCCCTCTTGCGAGGGGAAAAGGAGGGCAAAAGCTGGTATTGCCAAAGATGACTTCTCGGCACGGATGTTTGAGACAATGATTTTTCTCGATCTATGATTCAGGTAAATCTGGTGCGTGCTAGCGGACGCCTATCTTCCCGTTTGTACAAATGGTGTGACGGCAGGTTTGACAGTGCGTTACGTATCTGCTGGGTTTTCTCAATTTGGTTAAAGGGTTCTTCATCCGTGGCCTGAGAAAAGCCTTCATCCAAATGTTCGCCAAGCAGGCGATTGCGGTAGGTAGAGCCCTCGCCCTGTATGCTCGCAAGCGGCGTAGATGCCTCCCTTATTACGAACACAATGGGCGGAGGAGGAGCTTGTCAACAACCTGTTAGAGAGTTTGCCTGATCGAAGCGTCGTGCGATTCAGAGAGTGGAGCTGAAGCGTTGGGGTTCTGAATCAGCATCCGCACGCGATGTTGGGTGCGCTGCTGTTTAGTCCGTTCAATTATCTCGACATTGGCAAGCCTCAACGCCGCTCGAGAGGGAAGCGGCTCGACGTCCCAGAGCGAAATCAACACGTCGCTGAGGTTCCAAAGACTCATCAGATCAACCGTGATGGAACCAGCCAACGCCTTCAAATCTACTTGGATCTGCTCACGTCGACTTTGATGCCCGCCCAGCAGGATCCGTCCGGGGAATTGACATACTCAGGATGACCGGATCGCAATAGTCGGCAAGCTGCTTCGCCTTTTGTCTGATGCGCGTCAGGACCCGGTGAGTCAAGATCACGCCACGATCGGTTTCATCGCAATCAAACCCGCGTAGAGGCAATTGTTGTCTCTCAGCCCATCCCACCATCGTTGGGCTGCTGCTTCGCAAGTTCGTCGTACGCTTCATCCAGCCATCGGCTGGCACAGCCCAGGACTTCACGCACCAAGGGCTCCGGCTGTCCCGTTCGTTTGATCGTCCACTGTGAAATATATTCGAGGAGCGCTCCCCGCTCGAAGGGTCTGGTCGACTGTGCGGCCAAGGCGGAGAGCTCTCCGAGACCTGTGCGAAGGATGTCCGACACCGTGTCACGCGCATACGAGGTGCTGGCGGTCACATATTGAACCACACGATGGAGTTCATGGTCATTCATGTCGCAGTCCGTGAAAAACAATCATTACATCCCAACGGTTGACTGTCAACGCGGCTGCGCATCCATTTAATCTGATGTTTTTCTCCAATCACGGCGCAGCCTGATGATAAAATGCGACTTGCTCGCCGCTTGGCAGCTACGCAAAGGAGATTGAGCATGATCGCGAAACGGCCGGTTCGGCGCAAGACGTCATCCCTTGTGGTACCTGACCGGTGGGACCTCACCCACCTCGTCAAGAACCCCTTGAACGACTTGGAGCGACATTTGGAAGCGCTTGATGCGCAAGTCCTGCAGGTTGAGTCGGTTCGTCCTCGGCTCCAGGCAACAATGGCGAGCCCTGACTTCCGATCAATCCTGACGCTTACCGAATCGATCACGGAATGCTCCGCCCGGCTTGGCGCGTTCGCCTACCTCTGGTTTTCAGAAGACACCAAAAACACCAAAGCACGCTCGTTTAAGTCGCAAGTGGAGGAGAAGCTCACCGCCGTCAACAATCGTCTGCTGTTTCTGGACCTCTGGTGGCAAGGGGTGGATAACAAGAATGCGGCAAGGCTGATGGCCGACGCCGGCGACCTTCGGTACTACCTGGAGACCATCAGACGTTACACGCCTCATACGCTTTCGGAATCGGAAGAGAAAATCATTAATGTGAAAAATGTGACCGGCCGGAGTGCCGTCAACACACTGTATGACGTCGTGACCAACGGACTGACATTCACGCTGAAGATCGGCGGGAAGACACGCACCATGAACCGCGAAGAACTCATGAGCCATGTGCGAAATCCAAAAGCATCCATCCGCCAAGCCGCCTACAGAGAACTCTATCGTGTATTCGCAGCCCAGCGTGACCTGCTCGGAGAGATGTATCGGACACTCGTGAACGACTGGAAAGCTGAGAACGTCGAACTTCGAGGGTTTGCTTCCCCCATCGCAACCCGCAACCTCGGCAATGATGTGCCGAACCAAGCCATCGACGTACTGTTGTCCACCTGTGCCAAGAATGCCGACATCTTCCAGACCTACTTCAAACTGAAGGCGAAGATTTGCAAAATCTTCCCCATGAATCGGTATCATATCTACGCTCCCCATCGGGCAGAAACCAAGAAATATGCGTATGCCGATGCCGTCAATATGGTGCTGGGTGCCTATCGAGGCTTTTCTCCCCAGCTTGCAGACCTGGCCGAACGCGTCGTGAGAGAACGGCACGTCGACGGGCCGACACGTCCCGGCAAACTGGGCGGCGCATATTGCTATGGCATGGTACCGGGCCTCACCCCCTATGTCATGTTGAACTTCACCGGAGAAGCCCGAGACATTGCCACGATGGCCCATGAGCTGGGCCATGCCGTCCATGGGATGATGGCAAAAGACCATTCGATCTTTACCTTCCATTCAACCCTTCCCTTGGCGGAGACTGCTTCCGTCTTCGGCGAACGCATTCTCTCCGACACCCTCATGTCGAATGAGCGCAACAAAGCCATTCGACAGGGCCTACTCGTGAGTCAGCTGGATGACATCTATGCAACCGTGCTGCGGCAGGCCTATTTCATTCGCTTCGAGCAAGCAGCGCATCAAATGGTAGCGGGAGGAGCAACGGGAGACCAACTGGCACAAGCCTATCTTTCAGAACTGAAGCAGCAATTCGGCAAGGCGGTACGAGTACCGGACGAGTTTCAATGGGAATGGCTCATGATTCCCCATCTCTTTGCCAGTCCGTTCTACTGCTACGCCTACAGCTTTGGCAATCTGCTCGTACTGGCCTTATACAGAATGTACAAGGAGCAAGGGGCATCATTTGTTCCCAAATATCTGGATTTGCTTGCCACCGGGGGCTCTCAATCACCTCAAGACATTCTCAGCAAATTGGGTGTGGATATGACATCCGCAGCCTTTTGGCAATCAGGATTTGATACCATTCAGGAGATGGTACAACAGCTGGAAGAAACCCTCTCGTGAACCTACCTCATTGATGGATAAGGCATAAATAGACGTTTGGCCAGGATTTCATGAGAGAACTTGACAGAGTCGTTCTGAAATGGCACAATGAGAATGCTTCTCATAATCTCTTGATGGTGACTGAATGTTCGTCTGTTTGTGCCGAGGAATCACTGAGTCAGATGTTCGTGACGCGGGGCGAGCGGGGTTTGTGATGCCCTGTCAGCTCAAGTCAAAATTTGGCCTCAAGCAGAGCGGCAGCTGTGGTCGCTGCGCAAAAAACATCCATGAGTTTGTCGAGCTCGCCGTCCAAGGAGCATCAGCTAGCACAGTGGACCGGTAGGTAGACTTTCCCCTCCTTTTCTCCCTGTTCGCCAGAGAAGAGGCTCCGGTCATTCTTTCACTCACAATAATTTAACGTGAAGAACCGATCTTGATGAGCTTTGTTATTTCAGCAACGCGTCGTCCTAACGCATTGGCCTCGGCAAGCTCTTTGTCATCAATTCCCGGACTCTCACCCTCGGTTGTGGCCGACGCCCCAAAGGCTCCGCCGCCGCTCACCACAATCATTTGATTTCCCAGCATCGCGGCAAGGATAGTCAACATCGTAATCTCTTTCCCGCTTGAGATTTGCCCTCCCGTGGTAAAGGCAGCCCCTACCTTGTTTTTCATCTTGAATTCAGGAAAGACGCCGAATTTGAACTGCCAATTATCGAAGAAACCCTTCACCTCTCCGGACATGTTGGACCAATAAACAGGAGAACCGACCACCACCGCATCGGCTGAAAACAAATCTTCCGCGGTCACTTGCCCGACGCGCTTCAAGACAATCTGAGTACCGGAGATCGACTTTGCCCCTGCTGCCACCGCTTCCGCCATGCGTTCGGTGTTTCCCGAGAGTGAATGATAGGTCACGAGGATCCTGATCGTGGGCGAGGATTCGCCTGCCCATGACCAGGACACGCAGCCGGTGCAAAGCGTGACCAACGTCAATGCAACGGCCAGACGTTGCCCTAACTCACTCGCGGTATGAGGCTTGGTGAAGTATGGTGACACAACGTCATGGTCCGGATCGAACAAATATGGAAGGGGTTAGCGCCGAATCGTCTCTTCCTCCATATGCTCCTCAACCGACACTTCTGTCAGCGTTCCACGGTAGGTACAGCGATGGCACCGAATCCGCCATTCTTCAATCCATTTCTCTTGAACGTAAGACTGGCGACATCCTGGACAGACAAATACGCCTTTTTTATATAACACCCGTCGTTTTTCCTGCATGGCCCCCTCTTTCTTGCGGAGCTTGAGGATGGCACATCGCCCGAAAGGATTGCAAGATTGATTGAACGTTATCCGATCGCAAGCAATCCAATACGTTCCTTGACTGATGGAGGTCGGATGGCTACGATGCGCACCATGCCTTTTAGGAGATCAACTCTCTTCTCTCTGTGTTCCATGGGAATCTTTGGATCACTTTTCTTCGGTATGCCGGCATCCTTCGCCTCTGACGGAGGACTTGTACATATTCAGACCCCTTCGGGCCTCACAATCCATGCCGAAGTCGCCGATACACCGCTGAAACGCTCAGTCGGATTGATGTATCGGGACTACCTCAAGAAAGATCATGGGATGCTATTTTTTTTCAATCAACCGCAAGCCTGGTCGTTCTGGATGAAAAACACCAAAATCGCGCTTGATCTGATCTGGCTGGACGCCAAAAAACGGGTCACCCATATTGAGCGCAATATACCGATTTGCACAAAGACCGACGACTCCTGTCCTCAATACCGCCCAAACAGCGATGATGCGACGTACGTGCTTGAAATTGCTGGGGGGACAGTTGAAAGTTACAAGATTGAGAAAGGGACGAAACTGCTGTTCGGCCAACCCTAGCCTCTTCTCTCGGCACGCTGCCGTTATGAGCGTTCCTGCCAGGACCGAACGCGTCGCGCCGTAATGACACCGCCTATCCGTTCAATGGTTTTCAGCACGCGATTCAGGTGAGCCGTGTCGGCGATTTCGACGACAAAATCCAGCTCCGCCTTGCGATCTTCCCGAGTGATGATTTCGGCGCGGCTGATATTCGCTTTGCACTCGGCGATCGCTGAGGAAACGTTTGCCAACACTCCTGTCTTATCTTCCGCGACGACGGCTATTTTAACCGCATGCTGACTCGGCGTAGCCGTATCCCACTCCACTTCCACCAAACGTTCTCGATCATAATCCAATGCTTCCAGGTTGGGACAATCGACCGAATGAATCGTGAGGCCCCTTCCACGCGTGATATATCCCAAGATCTTGTCCCCGGGAACAGGGTTACAGCATCGCGACAGTTGCATCAACAGATCGCGTCCCCCCTTCACCTGGACGCCAGGCACGTCTCCTCTCGTGCTGGCGGTTTTGGAGACACTCGCCGGTTGAGGCAGCGGTGGAGCGTCGGCTGAGATCGGAGCCACCAACCGTCCAATGAGTTGAGCCGTGGCGAGGTGACCAAATCCCACGGCCGCCGCAAGCTCGTCAATCGTTGCGTAGCCTTCTTGTTTGGCCATTTCGAGCAAGGCATCAGACTTGAGGATCTGCGACGGTGCCATGCCATGGCGCCGAATCTCTGATTCGAGCAACCGCCAACCGATTTCCAAGCTTCGTTTCTGTTCTTCTGCCTTGACCCAATGTTTAATCTTCGTCTTCGCCCGTGACGTGCGGACAAACTTGAGCCAATCTTTGTGCGGCGTCTGGTTCGGAGATGTCAAAATTTCGATCGTGTCGCCGTTCGTCAGTTCATGCTTAAGCGGAACGATCTTTCCGTTGGCCTTTGCCCCGACACAGTGATCGCCGACTTCTGTGTGAATCGCATAGGCAAAGTCTACCGGCGTGGCCCCTTTCGGTAGTTCTTTGACGGTTCCCTTGGGCGTAAAGACATAGACCACATCGTGGAACAACTCAAGTTTCACGGAATCCATGAATTGACGATTGTCCGGCAGATCTTGTTGCCATTCGATGAACTGCCTCAGCCATCCGAAGGCCTTGCTGTCCTTATCCTGCACCCGCCCCTGTTCTTTATACTTCCAATGCGCCGCAATCCCGTACTCGGCGACGCGATGCATTTCTTCCGTGCGGATCTGAAACTCGACATGCTCGCCCTTCGGCCCGACCACGGTTGTATGGAGGGATTGATAGAGGTTCGATTTGGGAATCGCGATGTAATCCTTGAAGCGGCCCGGCAGCGGTCGCCACAACGAATGGATGATGCCCAGCAGCGCGTAACAGTTCATCTTCGTGTCGGTAATGATCCGCAAGGCGGTCAGATCGTACACCTCTTCGAACGAGATCGACTGCTTCTTCATTTTTTGATAGATCCCGTAGAGATGTTTTGGCCTCCCGTATACTGCTCCCGCAAGCCCATTCTCATTCAGAGCCCTTTCGACGAACGCTTGCACCTCCTGGATATACTGCTGGCGATCTTCATCGCGCTTCGCCACGCACACCCGCAAGGTTTCATAGACATCCGGCTTGAGATGTTTCAGGCACAAATCCTCCAGCTCATTCTTCACCCAGCCGATTCCGATGCGATTGGCCAAAGGGGCATAGATTTCCAACGTCTCCTGTGCGATTTCTTGCCGTTTTTTCTCACGGAGATGTTCAAGAGTTCGCATATTATGAAGCCGATCGGCCAGTTTGATGATCACGACGCGAATATCGTCCGCCATCGAGAGCACCATTTTCCTGAAATTTTCAGCCTGCTTTTCCTCCGAACTCTTAAAGGTGATCTTCCCGATCTTTGTCACGCCGTCGACGAGATGAACGACCTCCTTCCCGAATTCCCGCTGAAGCTCATCGGTCGTCGCGACCGTATCTTCCAGCGTATCGTGTAACAACCCGGCCACAACCGCGGTGACGTCGGTTTTCAAAGATGTCAATACTCCGGCCACCGCTACAGGATGCTTCACATAGGGTTCTCCGGATTGACGGACTTGTCCTTCATGCGCCTTCGCGGAAAACTCATAGGCCTTCCGTACCATGCCGAGATCGGCATCAGGCTGATAGCTTTGCAGACGATCTAACAATTGGTCGATGTTCGTCACGGTTTCGTACATCATCTATGACTCACGACCGGCGGCCCGTATATCTCGGATGCGCAGTTGAATCCGATCGTAACCATTCCAGTGATTCAGTTCCGGCGTACATGCGACATCGATGGGGGTTTTGAGAGACAACCCGCGGTCCTCCAACGATTTCATCCCGAATCCAATACCATCAAACGGGACCGACCCTCCCTGGCGGACTGTCATCTTCAAATGCTTTTCTCCGACCATTCGAGCGTTGAGAATGTCCAGACCTTTGACGACGAACGTCGGCTCTGGGTTTCCAGCCCCGAATGGATGCAGCGTCCCGATCTCTCGAATCAGCCGCAACGTGACCTCGTTCAACCGAACTTCCGAATCTACATGCAGCATGGGAACACTTTGAGTCTCTCGGATCCATGTCTCAGCGATCGCGGAAAATCGCTCCACAAATTCCGGCAACCTCGCTTCCTGTATCGTGACCCCTGCAGCACTAGGATGGCCGCCGAATGCCATGAGCAGGTCTCGACAGGCCGCCAAAGTCTGATACAAATCGAATCCGGGCACAGTCCGTGCCGACCCCTTTCCGATACCCTGTTCATTCACCGCGATGACGACCGTCGGACGATGGAACCGTTCCATGATACGGGCGGCCACGATACCGACGACCCCGAGATGCCACCCTCGTGCATACAGGACGATGCCGCCCGGTAATGCTCGTGATTCCACCTGAGCCAATGCTTCCTGTAAGATCTCAGCCTCGAGTTCACGGCGGGCTCGATTCAACTGCTCCAGATCTTCAGCCAACTCTTTGGCTTCCCGTTCAGACTCCGTCGTCAGAAGTCTCACACCTTTGATGGCCTCATCTAATCGGCCTGCGGCATTGAGTCGAGGTCCAAGTTTAAACGCAATGGTTTCCGCCGTGCACTCACAACTGATACCGGTGATACCGGCGACATGTTTCAAGGCTCGTATGCCGCAGCGCGTCCCTCGTGAAATATGAGCAAGCCCCTCTCGAACAAATAGTCGATTTTCGTCTTGTAAGGGAACCACATCAGCAATTGTGGCAAGCGCGACCAAATCCAATAGCGACTCCAGTGGCACCGAACCGGCACCATACTTCCTGTCATAAGCCTGAGCAACCTTGTACGCCAGACCACCGGAACAAAGCCCGTGAAAGGGATACCGAGCTTCCGGCCGATGCGGATTCATTACCGCCAAAGCCGGCGGCATTTCCCCGTCGCTTTGATGGTGGTCGGTTACTATGACATCGATCCCCAATTGATTGGCCAGGCTAATCTCACGATGCGACGTGGTCCCGCAATCGGAAGTCACCAATAAAGAGACCCCTTCCTTCGCCAAAGTCCGAACAGCTCTCTCATTGAGTCCATACCCTTCACGCAGACGATGCGGGACATAGGCTCGGACTTCGGCACCGAGTCCACGGAAAAACGAAAGATAAATACTCGTGGCCGACATGCCGTCCACATCGTAATCACCATAGAAACATACGACCTCGCGTCGTTGCATCGCTCGATACAGACGGTCAATCGCCGATTCCATATCGGGAATCAAGAAGGGATCGTGGGTTCGGAGTGGAGACATCCAGGCGGTCGCCTGGTTCACGCTCGTCACCCCTCGATTGAGCAACAGTGCGGCGGTTACCGAGGAAATGGATAAGGCCTGTGACAAGAGGCCTCGTTGGACTGGATCGACCTGGCGAATGACCCAGAGCTTAGACTTCATCCCTGCCTCCTTGAGGGCCTGGGCCGTGCCATAACTCAAACCATGCATATCAGAGGAACGACGCAGACTGTAATAAGTCGCTTCTTTTTTGTCAAACCTATGGGTTTGGACGAGACGTAGCAGGAATCGAGTTGGAGCAGGGGATGGGAATCGCTGTTATTCTCCCCCTTTCTGCACGTAGTTCTTCACAAACTCTTCCGCGTTCTTTTCAAGAACGTCATCGATTTCATCGACCAGCTTATCGATATCTTCCTTGATCTTTTTACCGGCTTCGACAACTTTTGGATTGGCCTTGACCTCTTCCTTACCCTGCGGTTCTCGTCGCGGCTCTTGTTTCCGTTCCTGTTTTTCCATTCGAGCACCTCCCGTGGACCAGGGGAAACCCTCGCGATCAACCGGCTACTGCCGGTGATAAACCCACCATACTCCAGGGTACCAAAACCCGTCAAGGCAAGGGGAGAAACGACAAGCGCCGTGCCCCGGTTGGGACACGGCGCTTCATCTGTGCCAGCGGATACGACAGTAACAAACTAGCCCGCGATCAAGGACACAATGAGCAATGCAACGATATTGATGACCTTGATCATCGGGTTCACGGCCGGTCCTGCCGTGTCCTTATAAGGATCACCGACCGTATCGCCGGTGACCGCCGCCTTATGTGTCTCACTCCCCTTCAAACCCTGCTCTTCGATAAACTTTTTGGCGTTGTCCCACGCACCACCCCCGCTTGTCATGGAAATCGCGACGAATAAACCAGTCACGATGCTACCCACCAACACACCACCGAGCGCCTGCGGTCCAAGCACCACACCGATGATCACCGGCGAGACAACTGGAATCAAACCAGGAATCATCATCTTTTGAATTGCCGCCTGGGTCACGATATCCACACAGGTGCCGTACTCCGGCTTGCCTGTCCCTTCCATGATACCCTTGATCGTTCTGAATTGCCGACGCACTTCTTCCACGATCAACCCTCCTGCTTCACCAACAGCTCTCATACACATTGAGCCGAAGATGAACGGGAGCATCCCCCCGAGAAAGAGACCAACCAAGACTTTTGGGTTCGAGAGATCGAACGCAGCCAGCGCCGGATTATGCGCGGCAACTTCACGCGAGTATTCGGCAAAGAGTACCACTGCAGCCAAACCAGCGGACCCGATCGCATAGCCCTTCGTGACCGCCTTCGTCGTATTGCCGACCGCATCCAATGGATCCGTGATGTCACGGACTTCCTTGCCCAAATGCGACATTTCGGCGATGCCGCCGGCATTGTCCGTAATAGGACCGAAGGCATCGATCGCCACGACAATCCCTGCCATCGAGAGCATGGCCACTGCCGCCACCGCCACACCGTATAATCCGCCAGACTCCGCTCCGCCGCACACCCAATAGCTTCCGAGAATCGCCGCTGCAATCACCACCACGGGAGCCGCCGTCGACTGCATACCCACCGCCAGACCGGCGATGATGTTCGTCGCATGCCCGGTTTCGCTTGCTTTAGAAATGTACTGCACCGGTTCATAGTTCTTCGATGTGTAGTAGTCGGTGATGAACACAAGCGCCAAAGTGACCGCTAAGCCAATTAGCGCCGCAAGGTAGTAACTGAACCCGCTGACACCTCCGACTCCGCCCATAATCATGAAGGTGATCGGTAAAAATGCCACGGCGGCAATCCCACCGGCTACAAATAACCCCTTATACAGTGCCGGCATAATTTCGCCGCCCGGAGTGACCTTCACAAAGAGAATCCCAATGATCGTGGCAAAGATCGTGATACCGCCCAAGGCCAATGGATACAGAATCGGGGCAGTCGCCCCCTTGAACATCGTAAAGGCCAACACCATCGCCGCCACCGTCGTCACGGCATAGGTTTCAAAGAGGTCTGCCGCCATGCCGGCGCAATCTCCCACATTGTCACCAACGTTATCTGCGATAACCGCTGGGTTGCGCGGGTCATCTTCCGGAATCCCCGCTTCGACTTTACCCACCAAATCGGCGCCGACGTCGGCTGCCTTCGTGTAGATACCGCCACCGACGCGTGCGAAGACGGAAATCAGACTGCCACCGAATCCAAGACTGAGCAATGCGTGAACGGCTTTTTCCTGTCCGGCCATTGATACGGCAATAGTGTAAAAACCGGTAATAGCCAACAGTCCGAGCCCGATCAGCAGCAGACCGGTCACCGCGCCGCCACGGAACGCAACGATCAATGCGGCATTCATACCGTTATGTGCCGCTTGGGCCGTCCGCACATTGGCGCGAACCGCGATGATCATGCCCACGTAGCCGGCGATGGCCGAGGCTCCCGCTCCGACCAAGAAACCGACCGCCGTAAGCAGACCAAATTTATCCGACACGGCTCCGGCAGCTGCCAGAATGACGAACAGGCCTGCCGCCACATAACCGACGGTCCTGTACTGTCGATTCATGTAGGCGCCGGCGCCTTCTTGAATGGCCTTCGCAATTTCCTGCATCTTGGCATTGCCGGCGTCGAGCCTGAACACCCACATCGCGAGGTACAGCCCATAGGCAATACCAGCTACGGCCGCTATGAGGGCAAACGTTACAATCGCTGAGTCACTCACGGGAAATCCTCCTGCTGGTTAAACGGACTCCTTATGTCACACGGCTCTCCGTGGTTTCAACCCATCCAAAGTACATGCGCGAGTGGGTAAATCCAAGGCGGGCGGAATCAAACGCGGAGCTAACCACCCGAAAAGCTGGGTTATTCTATAGAGTCACACTGAACGGATCAAGCCAAAAGACTGCCCTCTTAGAAAGCAGTTTCCCAGCCACCCTCATCGACCAAGGTTGTGCTGGAACTTCTATCCCTGATATTCCTGAGATAAGCCAATCGCATTCAACTAGTCTAGGGTTTGATACCAGAAGAGATAATAGGATATGAATTATCCATCAAGTAAGACAAGAACTTACCCATGAGAAATGTTGTCCTCTGGGCCACGCTGTGTGTGTGTTTCATCAACCTTCTTGCTGCATGCAAGGGAGAAGGTGATGCACAAGATACCATCCCGACTTCAACCGCTCTGAAGCTCCAACCCCTCGCGAGCAACCTTACCTCTCCGGTATTCCTGGGGGCCCCACCTGGGGATACGAGTCGCCTGTTTGTCGTCGAACAAGGCGGCACCATAAAGGTTCTTGATCGAACGAGTGGAACTGTACTCACAACATTTCTCACTGTAACCGGCATTACAACGGGAGGAGAACAAGGATTGCTCGGTCTGACCTTTGACCCGAACTACACTGCCAACGGCCGATTCTATATCCACTATACTGACGCCAATGGCGCGATCACCATCGCTCGTTTTTTGGTGTCGGCAACGAATGTTAACGTCGCTGACCCAGCTTCACAGGTCATCCTAGTGTCCATTCCCCATCCAACCTTCGCTAACCATAACGGAGGCATGTTGGCATTCGGACCGGATGGTTGCCTGTATGCAGGAGTCGGAGATGGGGGCAGTGCCGGAGATCCGGACAATAACGCTCAGAATCTCGCAAGCCGACTGGGGAAAATACTCCGGATTGATCCGGCCACAGGAACAGCCTGCTCCAGCGGAACATTACATCCCTTTGTTTTAAGCGGAGGCAACCCGCTCGTGTGGAGCTACGGACTGCGCAACCCCTGGCGCTTTTCGTTTGATGGAGACGACCTCTATATCGGAGACGTAGGTGAAGGCGCTCGAGAAGAAATCACTGTGTCGGCTGGCCCCAACGCCGGGAGAGGACTCAATTTCGGTTGGCGGCTGATGGAAGGATCAGCCTGTTTTAATCCGTCAACCAACTGCAATAACGGAACTCTCACGTCACCGACTGTTGAGTATACACACGACAACGGAGCTTGTTCCATCACCGGCGGCTATGTGTATCGCGGCCAAGCAGCACCGGCCATCCAAGGGACCTATTTCTATGCAGATTTCTGTGCCGGCTTTGTCCGTAGTTTCCGCTTCAATAATGGCTCAGTCCTCGAACAAACACAGTGGCCCTTGCTGGCTGCGTCTTCCATCACCAGTTTCGGCCAGGATGGCGTGGGAGAGCTCTATATCCTGACCATCGGTGGGACTGTGTCTCGGATTGTTCCGAATTAGAGTTCTTGGCGTGTCCTACATGTGGCCCCCCACTCCGCTTAAGGTTGTTTACGACCGTTAGCGACTTTGCTATAGTCCTCCCGGCAGGAGTCCCATGGCGTTCGAACCAAGCTATATCATCATTGATGGACAGACCTTTACCAAGGCAAAACTTTCTTTGGATAATCACGTCTACAAGAACTGCCAGATCGACGACTGCGATCTCTACTATAGCGGCGGGCAGTATGAACTGCTCGACACCCATATCACGAACTCTCGCCTGATCCTGAACCATCCGGCCAAAGGCATTTACAACGCCTTGCAGATCTTCAAAATGAAATCACCCGGGTCTCGCATCATCTTCGAGTAAGCTCTCGAAGCAGGCCTTTCTTGCCATATACCTACGATTACACAAGAGCCGCAGCTGGGGAACGCGCGTCCAGGCTCTACTGGCGTCTCATGAAGATGACGCTGACCCGCCTCGTGCGAACCAAGACGTTCCAGTTCGACGGTCGGGAGTATGAATACCTATACCATCCGTATAACAAGACCTGGAAAAATGAGCGCGGTGTCGAGATCCCCATCTTCCGTGAACTCCTCCTCAAACATGAAGGCAAGCGGGTGCTCGAAGTGGGCAACGTCCTATCTCACTATTTCCCCATTCACCATGAGGTCGTCGACAAATATGAGGTCAGTTCCGGCGTCATCAATAAGGATATCGTCGAATTTGTCCCTCAGGATAAATACGATCTGATTCTCAGTATCTCAACCTTGGAACATGTCGGCTGGGACGAACAACCACAGGTACCAATCAAGCTGTTGCAGGCAATTGAACATCTCCAATCCGCCTGCCTGGCCCCGTCCGGCAAACTCGTTGCCAGCTTGCCCATCGGTTACAATCGTTACTTCGATTATTTGCAGAACCGCGGTAAGAGTCCGTTCACAACCCAGCATTTTCTCAAACGGGTTTCAAAGCAGAATTATTGGATTGAGTCGGATTGGGAGCAATGCCGCGACGTGCGGTACGGCCGATCCGTCGCCCACGCCATCTGCATCGGTAGCATCCAGGGATGACTCCTACCAGCAAACGTGCGTCGTCCTACACGTGCAATGGTCGGCTGACCCACCCGAAGCAATGAGAGTCACTTCTTGTGTGTGCATGGGATCTGCACATATCACAATTTGGTGACGCACGGAACAAGATCTGACCCTGTATTTGCTCTGTTTCACCGCAACCCGCGGTTTACTCCAATGATTTGTTGTTCCGTGTCTCATTCTGTTATGCGGCTAAGCCTAACGGTACGACAATAGAATCTTATCGCGTCGCCCTCGTAATCATAGATTTCATACCGAGTGCGATCCCAGCCCCTCGAATTAACATCCTTGATGGCCAAACCAGAAACTTGGTGTGTCTCTTCTATCTTGAGACCGTGCACCTCTTCGAACTCAAATCGCACGGCTTCTGTATCGTCATACTCGTGTGCAAAATCCAAAATAAGGTCGCATCTGAATGACCCTTCCACTATCTGGTTTCGGATGATGAACTGCCGGACTATCGTACAGCCCGCAGAGGACCTGCGTTTGAGAATATGTTCTACGGCATTGAAGCCCGGAAGGCTTGAAAACTCTATGTCTTGTTCGACCGGCTCAGTCATTCTCGCACCATGCAATATGCCGTCAAGCTGGAGACCAGCATCTTGGTTCCCTCCATGGTTCCTGGAACTTTTTTCAGTCTCGGCACGATTTCTGTTTCTGGCTGGGACACCCGTTTAGCCCTCTCCCTTTAATCGTTTCCTGATCCACAATGGATTTCTGCGACAATCCAATACGGCATGCACATGAACGATGTCTTCCTCCACGCTGTAGTAAATGGCGAACGGGAAGCGCTTGGAGAGGCACCGGCGATGACCATATACGACTTGATGGATTCCGCCGTACAGGAGAAGAGAATCAATATCTGAGAACAAGCAGTCTAGGAAGTAGGCCCCAAGACCGGCCTCTCGGCCTTCATAGAAGCGGAAGCCCTGGATCAAATCATCCTGGGCTTCGTCCAGGATCTTGATTTTCACAAGACCTTGTTTCTGATGTCCGCTTTGGCGGTCTCCCAATCGACGAGTTCAGATTGTCCCTGGGCAAGTCGTTGGCGGCGCTCATCAAGGATGTCTTTGTGCCAGGCGGGGGACTCGATGGCTTCCGGAGTACGGGCAATGTCTTCCCACAAAGACTCCATCGCAGCAAGCTTTTCGTGGAGGCTCATATCTTTGAGAGGGAGGTTGAAGGACATGGGCTCAGTATACCTCAGCGCCAAACAGATTCAAATCCGGCAGATTTCTCATCTTACCTTTTTACGTTTCACGCCCGCCCAGCTACTTGCCGACCGGAATATTCTCCGTCCGCTTGACGATCTCGATCGGCTGAAAGACTGGGTCTTGTGAGCCTTGGGATGACTCCACTTCAACACGCTGGAGGAATAAGGCAGGGCCGTTCAATGGAGCGTAATTCAATCCAACTTCGACGTCGAACGTCTTGGTATCTTTCGGGGTCGGAAACGTGAATGTTTCTTCTCTGGTTTCTTCTGGCTTTAGGACCGTGTCTTCGGCCACCTTCGTTGCTTCGAAGTCAAACACGGTCTTCTGTCCTTGGGCATCCAGATACGTTCGACCGTAGACACGCTTATCGGAAAATACCGTTTTGAGGTTCTTCCCCTTGATCTCAAGACCCAAGACCACCGAAGCCCAAGCCGGATGAGTGGTAGGCAGGTTGTGCGGCACCAGGCTTTGGACCTTTACCATGACGGTTGTCTTGTCCCCGTCGATCTTTGTCTGCACGTCTAGTTTCGCCGCTTCCTGACGCAACTTACCGATTCGCCCTGGAAACGTATGGTTTGCGATTTTACGTTTCTTTTCTCCATTGGCCGACTCGCCGACCTGCTGCGGCATATGGCAAGTCTGGCATTCTTTACCGGACTTTATGGCCCGGCTTTGGTCCCAATTCCCGAGCAAGTCGTTGGTCTTGCCCAGGTTTGATGCTGATGGTACGGATTGGTGGCAATTCAAACAGAGGTCCGACTTTTGAAACAGGTTCAGTTCCATGGACTGATGTGCAAGGTTCTGAACAAAGTCACCGTAGGACCCATAGAGAGTTTTGCTCCCAATCTCATATTTGGGTTCCGGGGGATGCTTAGCCAGGTCCAGAGACTTGATCAGATGGCACTGGCTGCAAGCTACGCCATCCAAGGAGGGGTCGCCCGCTTTCGCTTGATCCACAAAGAGCTGCGCATGATCCGAAAACTCTCGCACGTGCGGGGCATGGCAACGAAAACACAGCGCCTTGTCTTTTCCCATCGTTGAATTCAAGTAAATATCAAGCGACGCACGAAACGCCGGGGAATGGATGGACTTGGCCATAGGGGAGGTTTCCCACTCCTCGTACACGCGTTCATGACAACGCTTGCATTTGCTGGAATGTGGAAAGGCCTTCTCGATCAAGGGCTGATTTGCCGCATTCTGTGCGAGGACGGAATTGAACGCGCCGTCGGATAACACGGTCGCACCAATTATTACGGCAAAACTGAGCCCGCCCGCCATCATAGTAGACAACAGTTTCACGATGACCGAACCCTAGGAAAGTGATTTGACACGATACGTCAGAAAACGCCGCTGCGTATATTCCTGAATGATCTTTCTCGCCTCGTCCCGTTCGGCTTCGGTTTTGAGAGTCCCAAGGTATCGCTCCTGCAAGAGAGATTCGGGTGTAGGAAGAAGCGAGTAGGTCAGCACGGCTTCTACCGACGCGGCGGCTGTGCCGGACGGGAGCGTCAGCGAAAATGGGACCTTCCTTGTGTTGCCGCCCTTGATGAAAGGATCCGGAATCGGGCCGCGAAGGATTTTGTCGTACGACAACCCAAACTGTTTCATCTCTTCCGCTAATGTCTTGCCCGCCCCGTCCTTCACCGTGACGGTCAGAAAGAATTGTTTCAGTACCGGATCGCCATCGGGGAAACTGTGCGGGAGACTGCCGACCTTCACGACCCCGGTTCCCTCGACCACTAGGCCGATCTTCGCCACCTCAATATCAATCCGAGGCATCCACTCAGCCTGGAGGTTCCGATTCTTGAGCATGGTCCCGGACACGACCACGCCGCGAAACCAATGACGTCCGATGGCTCTGGTCAGGGCCCCGCGTCTGGACGTCGAGCTCCCGGTCGATGGCTCCATGTGGCAATCCTGACAAATCGTGCCTTGAAGAATCTCACCCGGCAGATCCTTCCGCGCCGTATCTTTCACTTTATCGAAATGACAGGAGGCACAAAAACTAGCCGTTCTGAAGTGATCCGACAGCGCAGCCGGATGGACGAGGTTCTCCTCAGGATTGGAATACGGACCATAGAACGTGCTGCCAGGCTGCAATTTGAATGTCGGCGGTGAGTGTAAGCCCTTTTCCAGCCCATTCATCAAATGGCAGGCGGCACAGCCGATCCCTTCAATTTTTGGCGTGCCGGCAATCACTTGCTCCACTATTTTCTCCACATGCTGGGGAAAGGCGCTGGCGGAAGGCACATGGCACAAGAGGCAACGGCGCTGTTCATCGGGCGTCGGATTCGTCTGTCTCCACAGACCCAGCACGGTTCGAAAGACAGGTGATTCCAACGACGTGCCGTGTAGAAGAGCCGCATCCACACGGCCGAAGGTTTTCAAATCAGTCGTCTGCTCTCTGGCGCCCTTCCACTCTTCGTAATGACGCTCATGACATTGCTTGCAGTCCTCGGAGCGGGTGAAAATTTTCTCGATTTCCGCCACCCAGTCAGGCGAAGGCTGACCATTCGACTCTTGAGCAATAGCCCGGTCGTCATGCTGACCGCTCAGACCGACGAGTGCCAAGAGACAGACGAATGCTATGCAGCAGCCTGACTGCACCTTACCGTTCTGTCCCTCCGCCTCACTTTTCACCTCTTACCCCTCACGCCTCACCACGCACCATTAATCTCGCTTACAGCCGACAAAGTGAAAATTCACCCCCCAGCCGACCGGATCGCCTGGATCTGCCGGTTCATAGGTTCCGACGGTAAAGTTGCACTCTTTCATCGCTTTCTTGATCGCTCGCCCAAAATCCGCCATGTTTCGGATCTCCTGTTTATCGATTTCCTTAATGACGGATCGAACCTTGATTCCCGCATAGTCCGCGCGCGAATTCCCGATGACCTCGAACACAGCCACTCCCTGCGGTTTCTGCAGTTTAAGTTCCTTTTGAATTTCTTCATCGACCGCGCCGACAACGATGCCGAACTCTTCTCCAAGCTTCGAAGCCTCGTCCTCGGTCATCGCATCGCGCTGGTTCGCAGCCTGGGCCACAACCACATCCGCGAAGATCAGGCCGCTCAACAAAAACGCCATCCATCCAAAAACAGCAGTTCTCCAGGCGAACAATCGAAATCGATCCACCCATGTCTCCAACGGGGTATGCTTCACACTTCACGCGCTTGGCTTACAGTTTTGCGACAGGATCGATGCTTAGTTGAAACCACGGCGCCACTGCCTTCTGGCCGTTTCGCTCCTTATTTTCTCCATTCCACACGGCGAATGAAACGGCCTGAATGCGACCAGGAACGAGCAAGGCTTCATTCTCTTGCTCCTCGCTTGCCAACGGACGCCGCATCACGACATGCCAGACACCATCCCTCCATACCGCTTGTCCCTGCACTCTTCCCTGTCTCTCCTTTGTGGTCAGCGTGCTGAATCCTCCGCCGATTAAATCCTCTACCGAAGAAACCCGCCGAGGAATGACCTCGAACGTTCGAACCCCTCCCTCTTTTTTCTCCGATGCCCGAGCCGCTCGTCGATCGATATCGCTCTGCCAATCCGCCTTCCAATGCCAGATATTGATGTAGTGGTCCAACTGTCCCATGCAGAAAAATGCCGGCGCATCGCCGAGGGGAATGCCGACGGCGACTCCATCCCGGAAAGTGCCGGGAGTCAGCTGATCATTCTTCGTGTTGTCCTGCCATTCCAGGAGGAAGGCGATCTCGGTTCCGTTGTGCACGGACTTTACGATTAGTGCCCGCACGGTGGGTTCCGGCCACACCGGCCTGGTGATCACTTGCCCGCTCAGTGGAATCGTGATCGGCGAGACCTTCTTCCACGCGGCATCATCGGCGGCATTCGGCAGGTCGCCTTGGACCAAGTACGATCTGACGGTCATCCCCTCCGAACTGACCAGCGGAATCCCGAACGCTCCGAGCACACCGGCAACAACAATAATAAGACTGAAAAGCAACCCAAGAAAGTGAGAGTGGGAACTGTCGATGGACGTCATTCGCACCGCGCAGTACTCCGAGAAAAATTCGAACTCAGAATACCACAAAACCCGTGCGGGACAAATGCGGAGGCAAGGGGTTATCGACTATGAGAGCTTCAGACGGCGGATCTTATTTTCTCCGCGTTCGCAGATATAGAGGTGGCCTTGCGAATCCATGGTCAACCCGACGGGCGAATTCACCACAGCCTCGGTTCCGAACAGACCGTCCCCGTGTTTCAACATTCCGGCCGATTCCTTGGCGACAAATCGAGCAGCCCCGCAACCGCCGATGTTCTTGTCTTCATATCCACTGTCCCCGTTCCCTGCGACCGTGGCAATAAGGCCGGTCTTTCTATCGACCTTGCGAACCCGATGGTTCATGGTATCGGAAATATAGAGATTGCCGTCTCGATCAATGCTCACCGCTTCAGGGGCGTGCAGCATGGTTCTGACGGCAGGCTTCTCGTCGCCGTCGTATCCGTATCGGCAGACCCCTGCGACAGTCGAAATAATTCCCGTCTGGGAATCAATCTTTCTGACGCGATTGCTGCCCTTGTCGACCACATACACATCACCCCCTGCATCAACCGCTAGTCCGACAATGTCGTAGAGCCGCGCGTCCATCGCGGGCCTTCCATCGTCCAAATACATCGACATATCCAACCCGTCTGAACAGACCGGCATGAGCCATCCCTGATCATCGCTGAAATCGATTCCGATCGCGTCGCCTGACAAAACAACCAAATTCCTCGCGACCAGCGGTTGTTCTCGCGCTTCATCTTCGGCCGACCAGGTCCCTGCGATCGTCGTGATTAATCCTGTCTTCGGATCGAACCGCCTGACTTTGTGCGCTTGGGTATCGGCGATAAAGAGCACGTCGTCGCGATCAAAAGCGATCGCTGCAGGCCAGGTCAGATTGACGTCCAGCGCGGGACCGTCCCCATTGAATCCATGCTGACCGGTGCCGACCACCGTCGTAATGATGCCCGTCTCATGATCGACCTTTCGGATCCGGTTGCTCCCGGAATCACAGATATACAAATTGTTCTGGGAATCAAACGCGACATCCAACGGCAGATAGAGTCCCGCTTCTCCACAGAGACCTTCATCGCCGCTGTAGCACGTCTCCCCGATCCCGGCAAAATTATGGACGGTGCCTTCGAGAAGATTGATGCGGCGGACTCGGTCGGACCCTGACTCGGCAAAGTAGAGCCACTGCTCAGTCTTGTCGAGTGCGAGGTGATGAGGGAGCGGGATTCCGGCTTTCACCGCACGCTTGCCGTCACCCGTGCTTCGGGCCTTGCCGTTCCCGGCAAAGGTTTCAATATAACCGGTAGCCAATCCGAGTTCGGTTTCCATGCTAGGCTCGTGGAGCCGGTTGTGCCGTGGCTCCTGCAGGCTGATTTAATGCAGCAGCATTCTGAGTCGGAGCAGCGGTCACGGGTTGAGGTGCCGCAGCCTGTTGGACTGCTGCCTGAGCGTCAGCCTCGATTGCGTCCGCCTCATGAACGGATTTTTTGAATCCCTTGATCGCCTTGCCGAGCCCCTCGCCCAATTGCGGTAATTTCCCGGCGCCGAAGATAATCAGCACAATCATGAGTATGAGGATCAGCTCGGTGAATCCTAGGCTGCCAAACATAGTGCACCTCTTCCTAAAAGTGAATTAGGACCTCGAATCATCCTTCGGCTTCTTGGCAAATCGCTCTTTCAACCGCTTGCGGGTCTCTTCCGCCTGCTCAAACATCTTGCACTTGTCATACACGCTGATGAGGTTGTAGTACGCGAGCGGTTCATCCGGATTGTGCTCCACTGCACTCTCCATCACTCTGACGGCCAAATCGCTCTTCTTATGATTGAGCGCAATTTCCATCAGCTTGAAGCTCGACTCCAAGTGCTTGGGATCCAGCTCCAAGGTGCGAAGGTAGCATTGAATACCGACATCGATCGTGTTGTAGTCGGACACTTGAGGGTTATCCAACTCGATATAGACTCCTGCAAGGTTATACCAAGCGATCGGGTCGTCCGGAGTGATTTCGACGAGGCGCTCATAGTAATTCTTCGCCTCCATGAATTGCTTCTTGTCTGCGTAGAGCCTCCCGAGGTTGAACAGCGCCAGGACATCATGAGGGAAGATATCCAGCGCATGCCGAAACTCGGCTTCGGCTTCATCGGGCATGGTCTTGGTCGCGTAGATGGTTCCCAGATTCGCATAATACATGGCGAGCGAACGATTCATTTCCGTGCGAAGAGATTCCGCCATCTCGATCGCCTTCTTGACTTCTGCCAACGCATCGTCGAGCCGCCCTTTGCTGAAGTACAATTCGCCGAGTCGACAACGAGCCTGAAAGTCATCCGGCTCGTCGGCCAATAATTTTTCGATTTCGGAGATCTCCTCGTCCGGAGTGAGCGGCTGATCGCCGGGATCAAGAACGGTCTCTGATTGCGATGACGTCGATTCTGGATTTTCCATAATATTCTCGCTCTGAAACTCTAGGCCTGCCCGGGGAGTAAGCCGTCCGATTCCGATACCATGGGGCCGGCGGCAGCCGGCACCGATTCAGCGGCGGTTGGTTTCACTCGATCAAGGGCAAGCAACATGACTCCAAGGACAACCATCAACGTAAGGTTCGAAAACAATAAGGCATACCCGGCGATGAACATCAGACCGATCCCATAGCCGGCCAGTCGTCCGATCATCAACAACTTGACAACGGTGTAGGACCAGCAGAGCAATCCCCCGACATACACCGCAAAAGGGAGGTAAAAAGTATAGCCCATTCCGAATTGAAAGATCCAACCGATGCCCTGCGAGGCCTGCCGGATAGTAGAGGCCAATGCCGGATTATACAGGTCCAACACGTAGTCTGCGACGAGGAGAGCAGAGAAAATAATCCCCGTCGTCGACCAAAACCACATGGCTCGGTTCCGCTGCCGTCGGTTTTTCGTTCGCAGCGAGAGACTCTTGCTTTTGCCATAGGCCACAAACACGAAGAAACTGGCCAGCACCATCAGCGCCTCACCCATACGATGGGATTCGTAGACCAAGGGAGGCGCTGCGATCGTTCCCATCAAACTGTAGAGTGTCGAAACGATCTGATAGTACAACCACCCCGAGACGCCCAAGTAATACGTGGCCGCCAGCATACGTTGTGCCGGCTCACGGTGGGTCATCACATATTCCGACACAAACGCCGTCAGCACCAGCACCGTCAATCCGTTGTAGATGATGGCGCCCAGCATGCCGGGTTGCACAACGAGAAACATCACAGTTAGGAGCAACAAGAACGCCGTCCCAACACTCCCAAACTTACTGAGCCGACCTGTTTCAGGTCCTCCCCATCGGTTGATCACGGTCAACGTGAGTGCCAAGAATAACAACACGGCGACGATGTTGAGCAACCATGTGCCCACCTCGGTCAGGGCGGTGAATGTGGGCGTGATCCACGGGTGATCTGCCGCCATTTTACTGAGATGCATCCCAAGGCGGGAGACCAGACGATAGAGAATCAACTCAAGAAAGGAGGTCAGGAAAACAAGTTTGACGGTGTATTCAAACAGGGGACCGAAGTCCGACACTTTCCCTGTCACTCGCGTGCTGAGAGCCGCTGCTTTCATGACCACACCATAGAGTCAAGCATTATAGCTGTCGCAAAAAAATGGGGTCAATGTGCGGCCATCGGCGCCTGTCCGGCTCCTTCCTTCGCCCGTGAGATGTAGAGTAACCCATCTGCCATCGCGTAGTTGAAGGGGAGCTCGCATACGACTTCACTGATCCGCTCATAGACATACTGATACAGCCGCTCTGCTTCGTCGGGAGTCATGCCTTCCTGCACTTCATAGAAAAACCCAAGACTCAAGTCTTCCGCCGACGGACGCATGATCCGCCGAATCCCATACCCGCCGGGATCGCTCATAATGGGAGCTTCCTTTTCCAAATCGAACAGGCAGGGCTGACAAGAAAATCCGTACGACTCGTGGAGTTTCTTGTTTTCAACGACAAAGTTCATGGTTTCAAGCGCTTCTTCTTCTTTTTCCGTGGGGAATCCGACGATGATGTAACAATGGACGGCGATGCCGAGGTCCACGCAGTCATTCGAGATCCTCCGGACCCATTCTTGCTTGATCCCCTTCTTCATGAAATCCATAATACGCTGATTGAACGACTCCAACCCAAAGACGATCTTCAAACACCCGGCATCCCGCATCGACGCCAACAGCTCGCGGGAGAGATTTTTCTCAAACCGCATCTCGCATGTCCATTTGACATCAAGCTGTTTCTCGATCAGCTGCTGACACAACCGCTTGGTCGGCGCCAGCGCAAAGCATTCGTCGGTGAAAAAGAAATGGCGCGCACCATAACGTTGTTTCAACCACTGGAGCTCCTCGACCGTCCGCCCAGGGTCCTTCTGTCTGAAATTCTGGTGGTCGAGGGTCAGCGCACAAAATGCACAATCTTTGTAGTAACAGCCTCGTGAAAATTGGACCGGCAGCACCGGCTCCGGCGACAAGTACCGATCCAGCGGAAATCCGTCATAGTTCGGCGCGGGAAGTTGATTGACATTCTCTGAATAGAACGGTTGGTTGACCGTAATTTTTCCGTTCTGCCGATAGATCAGGTTGGGAACCTTACTGTAGTCCTTCTTGCCGGCTAGCTGATTGACCAATTCCAGCAAGGCCGTTTCGCCTTCAAATACGACGATGTCGTCGGTCAATTCGAAGAGGCTCGGACAGCGACGAATATTGTCAACAAGACGGGTAAAGATGCTGCCGCCGATGGTGACGTGAAGGTCGGGGGCAGCTTCCTTGATCAATCGACAGAGCGTGAGGCCAGGGATGATTTGGGACGTGGCCGTAATTGAGACCCCGATGAGATCAGGACGGTCGTTGACGATCGACGGGATGAATCGGTCGCGAAAGAGGCTCAGGTAGGGATTCTGAGCTTCGTCACGAACGACCTTCATCAGATCCTTCGAGGAATAAATGGAATAGCTCCCAAACTGATTATCCACGACCGTGAGCCTGGTCGGGAAATAGACTGAGGAAACCACTTCCAACCACTTATCGATCATGAATAAGCTCGCCCGATACGCGTCGGGATCGTAAAATCCTTCGCTGCGCAATGTTTCCTTGGCAAGCTCAATGCGGTCGACGAGATACGAGAACCGATCGAGCGAGTCAGTCACCTTCACGTAATGCTCGCGGCTTCCTGGACCCGTCTCCCCGGTTTGAGCCCGTTCAAGCTCATGTTGTTTGGCAATCAAACGCTGATGCACCTCCGCCGCATAGCTTCTGGTCAGCACGGTATCCAACAGTTCGATACCAAGGTCGCGCTGCGACACGTTGGAAACCCCACCTTGATGTAAAAACCCGGTGAGGGACGGCAAACTGAGATAGGGTTGAGAGGGATGCCAGGTCGGAGGGAAAAGCAGCGAGACTTTCATGCGATGCTGGTCCTTTTATGCTTGAAAATCAGTTAGTTCGATACATCCTTCTCTTATACTCTCCGCTCTTTTCGAAATGCAATCCCGAAGACAGAGAGACTTAGGCTGCGGAAAAATGTGGTTGATGCCAATAGCATGGTTGGAATACTCCGCAAGGTGCTAAAGCCAGAATATCTTCAGGATGCTCAAAAAGGCTATCGATCTCACCCGCCCGACCCTGGCGCGCCAAGACGCGCCTCTCCACAGGCAAGGCCGCAGCGAGCGAAGGGGCGAGGCGTACGCTTCGGTTATGTTGAGCTTCTGAGCGAGGCGAGAACGCCGCTGGCGGACCTTTTCAGCATCCTGCTAGAAAAAAGGCCCCGAACCGTTCCCTTACCTACCGGGAGCCCGATCCGAGGCCTCTTTAGTAATACGAAACGCGACAGCTGTTGCTCGCGGTTTGAATGCCGCCAGGTCGCTACAGCTTCAATGTGAACCAGGTCGACAGCGACTTCATGCCGTTCCGCTCGATGTTGGCGCCGTCCCACACTGCAAACGCGATCGGCACCGACATTCCTGTCTTGAACTGGACATCGTTCGCATCGCCGTTTTCCAAGGTCCGCTTCACGACAACCCGCCATGTCGGGCCGGTGTACCCACCGCCCTTGACGGATCCCGACGGCTCCCAGACGCCATTTCCGAGGACATCCTGGTGAGCTTGCGTCGTGAGAGTGCTGAAGCCGTTCGCGCTCAAATCTTCAACCGAACTCACGCGAAGTGTCGGATCAGACATGATGTTCCCGGACCAGATGCCGGAGTTGAATGGTCCCAGGCTTCGTCCGATACGGTCGGGATAAGTGACGCCCCCGGCCGGCTCTTCAAAATAGTAGTCCCAGAAAATGCCGGGATACTGATCATCGACATCCCAGATTCCCGCGCTGTCCTTACCGAGGTCCTTCTGCCATTCCGCATTCCACCGCCAGATGTTGGTCGTCCCGCCGGACTGTCCCATACACTGGAACGGCGGAGCCCCGGCCGTATTCACCGGAAACATCACCGCAACCTGGTCCCTGAAGTCCTGCGGGCCAATCGTGGTGTCATTCTTCGTTTGATCAATCCACTCCAGCCGCAACCCAACCTCTTTTCCGTTGGTCATCGCCTTGACGAATACCGACTTCACCGAGATATTCGGGTGCATCGGTGTCGTGATGAGCTGACCACTCAACGGAACGACAACGCCGGGAACACCTTCCCATATGGGGTTGGCGCCGTCCATTGGAATTGGGCCCTTCACCGTCTTAGCCGGGATCGTCACCGGCTGACTGACGGCGAGTGGTACTCGCCCCAACGTCAGCATCAGGCCGACAGTGAGGGCGGAGAGAAGAATGGCAAACACCAATTTCTTGTTGGTCGTCTGCGCGATCCTCATAGTGCTACTCCCTCCTCTCAATTATGATAAAAAATGCGTTTGTGCCCTGAACCGTTACCAAACCAAACTTACGCCGTTCCGGAAGGTCGCCCTTCCTCATTCTCCTTGTCTTTCTCTTTCACATCCATAAACGATTGCGCACCGACTTCGTTCAACAACATGGTCAATTCGTTCCCCTGATCTTGCGCACCGCATTCGTAGGTCTGGCCTTCGGGAGAACTGAACGTCGCCGGACGATAGTCGGTTTCCGTGTAGGGCTGAGGGGCCACGCCCAAGAAAGCCGCCTCAAAGTCCATCCAATCAGCCGTCACATCGGCCACTAGTTTAAAGAGGCCGGAGTCCGCTTTCTTGGTCAACATACGGCAGAACAGCGGGACCCATCGGCCGATATGATTCTTGACGAATTTCTTCTGCGCGTCGACCACGATCTGCGTCTTTTCCAACCCATCGTGGCACAGCGAGTAGGATTCCTTGTACGCGAGGAAGTGCATGAACTCGAATTCAACGCTGAGGTGATCGAGGCGCTCGTGAATATCTTTCGACAGCTCGACCCCGAAGGCTTTGTAGAAGCCGGAGATATCGCCCATCACGTGGGATTGCGCAAACACGTGGTCATTCCCGAACAGAGTCTCATAGGGAGGGCAATCGAGCGTAATCACGTTACTGAACACGCGGCGATGTTCCGACTGAAGATCGCTCAGCTGCCAGTTGACACATTCGGAAGCGATCAGGCTCTCCACTCGATCAAATTGCTGCTTGAGCGAGCCCAACTTTTCCTTGGCCAGCCCACTGCCGTCGGAACCGAGAGCGACTTCCAGCGCATCGAGAGCAGCCCGGCCATCCTCCACAAATTCGCCGGAACGGAGGTAATCCAGAAATTCTTCATCTTCGGGGTACAGTAGGCTCCAGGAGATCAGCAAATAGATCTTGCTGCGATTTAACGCACGTTCAACGGCGGGAGAGTCTTTGATGGTGGAAGGGCTCGGCAACGTGGCGGCTGCGGATGCGCCCTGCATCGGTTGTGGACTCGTCATAGCGATCGTCTCCCGGCCGCCTCGTTCACCCTGCCCACTACGGTTAGGTGAGAGAGCCTTGTATGTATATGAAAAGGGGGGTACGAAGTCAAGGGTGAATTGGTTCGATAATGCAAATTGAAAGTTCCTGCTGAGCGATCTCGCCGGAGTGACGTCATCATGAATCGATCCTTGCCAGCCGTCTTGAAGGTGTCACACGGATAGCCACATGGTCGTTGACGGTCTTGCAGATCATCTCACACATTCCGCACCCGACACAGGCTTCCTTCACCACGGACAGATGCAACGACGCGAAATCCATCGCAAGGGCATCCGTCGGACACTTCGACACACAGGCATGGCAACCTTGGCCGGCCGTGCAGAGTCGATGAGAAACCTCGGCGACTCCCATTCGAACTTGGTCAATCCCGCCGACCGGCAACAGTGCGTCCGTCCCACACGCAGTGATGCAGGGGAAGTCTTCGCACAACAGACAGGGCGACTGATCGACGAAGAGCACCGGGGTGCCGTCGGACGGATGTATCGTGATCGCGCCGGGCAGACAGGCCGTGACGCAATCGTTGCACTTGGTACACCGTTCAAGAAACACTTCCTCCCCCACCGCCCCAGGGGGGCGCAGCCAGTCCGTACGAGTCGGCGGAGGAGCCGGCACCGCCGACACACCGTCCGCCTGTTTGACGAGCTCATGCGCGGCTCTGACGGTAGAAAGAACCGAATCTTTCAGGAAATCTCGCCGGCCGTATGAAGGGTTGGTCGCCATTCAAGCAACTGGGCCTAGCGAATGGTCAAAATACCTGTCCAGCGCGGCCGCAGCGAGCGAAAGACCGAGGCGTACGCGGTTGGTACGTCGAGGCCTTACGCGAAGCGAGAACAAAGCTGGCTGCTATTTTCACCATTCGCATTACATGACACCATCGGCACGCAGCTTATACACCTCAACACAGCGATCACAGGCTCCAAATTCTACGTCCCAGCCTGGGTGATTCTCGCGGATGAAGTCGAGCACGTACGATTCCAATTTCGTCCCCATATCTTCGACCCACGAATAGGTGGGAAACCGACAGAGCGGGCAGGGGAAACCCGGCATGAGCATGATCTTATTCTCAAGCTCCGGGACCTCGCCGCCTTCCACATCCACGGCTCGATCCATCACACGGAGCGTGTCGCCGGCCATCTCAATCAGCTCTGAATGAGTGAAGTATGCGGTCTGCCAGAGCCCCTCAAACACCGACTTCAATTGAGGAGGAGGAATCTTCCGATACCACGACCGGAATTCCTTGAATCGGTCCTCCTTGCTCAGCATCGGCTCCTTGCCTGCCGTAACGAGTCGACTATCCACACTCAAACTCCAGAGCACGCGATAGCGCTGCAAAATCAATGATTCTTCGCCGGGATTCTGTCCCAGCTTGGTGTCAGGATCGTAGCCGAACAGCGGGTCGATCATGTCCGAGATGTGCATCAATTCATGTCGGCAATAGCGGGTCAATGCCGGGTCATAAAATCTGCGGGGAATCAACTTGATCCCAACACCCTTCATCCCCTTCGCCTCAAACTCTTGCGCCAAGCCTTTCTCCACCGACCCCCATTTCCGGAGGATGTCGACGCCTTCCTGATCTTCCTTCAGCACGCCTTTGACCAGGACAATTCCGACCTTCTCTTTCAACAGCGGATACTCGCGAAAGGAGTCTCGCACGATATCGGAAAACCCCCAGATACCGAACAGATACTGATAGAGCTTCTTGAACTCCGCCTCTCGGTCTTCGAGGGTGAACTTCTCATAAATGGGGTCGGCATACTCATGGAATTCCTTGTAGTAGGTCGGATCGCCTTCCCGTTCCGTCTTCTCAACGAATGAGTCGATCACTTCTTGGAGCAAAGCCGGTTGAAATCTGATTTCCATTATTGAAGAACCTTCAGCGGCGTGAGGAGGTTACCTTAAAGATATCCTAAAATGAGACAACCCATCGACGAGCATGGTCGTGGGGCCAGCTTGACTTGGCCGCGAGGCATCTCTTACGATCCAAACGACCGACAGAATTATACCGGCCCGGCTGTTGCCCAATCAAGGACCAGGCGGCCTAGACAAGCACCCTAACAATGCTGGAACCCACGATGACACCTTCGCCTGTCAACATCTCCTCTGAAACGGCAATTGCCACGACACCTCCCGTCGATTTCTTGGAATACTGGACGACCGACTGCCGCGAAGTGAAAACGTTCCGCGGTCACTCGCACGGAATCTGGGCGGTCGCGTTTTCACCGGATGGAACGACACTCGCCAGCGGCGGCGCCGAGCGCCTCGTGCGCATGTGGGACATCGAAACCGGCCGGCTCCTCCGTTCGCTTCGCGGCCACACCAACGATATTCGCGCCATTGTCTTCACCCCGGACGGACAGGTCCTGGCCACCGGGAGCGAAGACCGCACGATCCGGCTATGGAACGGCAAGACCGGCGAGCCGATGAAACTGTTGTTCACACGGTACGATCATAATGTCTGCAGCCTGTCGCTCTCCCCGGACGGCCTCATGCTCGCCCGCGGCAGCCATAACAAAGACATCAAGATTTGGGAGATCACCACCGGCACGGAACTGATGACGTTGCTCGGGAAGGATGAGTACGACCATCACTGGTCGGTCTGTGTCGCCTTCTCCCCGGACGGTATTCACCTCGCCAGCGGAACCGACATCGGCAAGATCAAAGTGTGGGAGGTCCTCCCGAGTGGAGAGGAAAAGGTGCTCCACGATGGCCACTGGCGGCAAGACCAGCATGATTCCACGGAGACCCGCGGCTACTATATCGAGGATGACGGCGCATTCCAAAAGCCGATGGACTATTGGATCGGCGCCATGACCTTTACCCCGGACGCCAAGCTCTTGATTACCGGCAGCCGAGACACGACCATCAAACTGTTCGAGATGCCGAACGCGGTCGAGAAAAAATCGCTGACAGGGCATAAAGGCTGGGTCCGCAGCCTCGCCGTCTCTCCGGACGGAAAAGTCTTGGTCAGCGCCGGCGACGATCAGACGATCAAGTTTTGGGATCTGGGCACCGGCCGAAATTTCCGGACCGTGAAAGGCCATAGTGGCCCCGTGCGCTGCATCACCTTCTCACCCGACGGCACACGCCTCGCCAGCGCTTCCTGGGATCGGACCGTGAAGCTGTGGGAAGGGGGAAAGAAGACGGAAGAGTAACGTCAGGCTTACATCAGCAAGTCCGGAACGTCCGACACTTTCTTCGCGACGGCATATCGCCACTTCCCATAGGTTCCATCCGCATTCACCGCCGCAACCCATCGCTCAGCCGCTGCGCGTTTCACGTCCTCCAGAGGATCGTACCCTTTGGTTTCCAAGATCAGATAGCTCACGGGGTCTGCCTTGAGCCGAATGATGAAATCCGGCACGTAGTCATGCATCTGGCCATTGTGCAGGTACGGAATCGCGAACCCAAGCCCCGAATTCTTGACGAAGGCATCGACTAGTCTGCTTTTGTCCAAGTAATAGGCTGCGGACTGTTCCCATTGCTTGGTGTCTGCGACGACATAGTTGAGATGACTCTTTATGACTTCCCGCGCTTCTCGACTCGTCCAAAAGTCCACATCAGCCGTTGAACCTGGTCCACGGGTCGCTTCATAGCGAGGGACCTCCGGCGCCTCCCCTTGTGACGTATCAGGCCGAATCGCCTCCAGCAATCGCTCGACAACCCAGCCATAGTAGGGCGCAAGAAAGAGATCTTTCTTGTCGGCGGGTGGTCGCGCCTCCACCTTCTTGTCGAGATACAGTTGAATGATGCCGGCGAGTTGAGGAAACAGTTGATGCACGGGGGCTGTGCACTGTTTTTGGGCGATATAATCCCGCGCGAGCGTCTTGGCTAGATCGAACACCAGTTCCTGCATCCGCCGCTTCGCGCGAAACTCATTGAGTGTCACATCATCGATTCGACCGGGACCACTGAGGGAAAGCCGCCCTGTATTGTTGACGTGCAGGCCCTTCATGTCGACTTCCGGCGGTATCCGGCCCGGTTCCAAGACCAGCGGGGGAACGCTTCCCCACTCCACTGTCACCCTATTGCGAATCGCCTGGGTGTAGCCTTCCACACGCGGGAACGTGATCTCGAACTGAGCTTTGGCAGGAATGGCATGGATATGATATCGCTTCACGCGCGGCTGCGGCTGGCCTTGAGGATTGGCTTTGAACGGAATCACCTCAAACGGCACGCCGAACACCTTGGCCACTTCCTCTGTCAGCTTTCCGTCGGGACCGACTTCATAACTGGCGCGCCGCAGGCCTCGCCCCACCACCTGTTCGCAGAGCAATTGCGACATGAAGGGGCGAAGCCCGATGATGTGCGTCACCGTGTTGCAGTCCCATCCTTCGGTCAACATGCCCACGCTGACGATACAACGCACGTCTCGTCCTGGCGGATGGTCGGGTCTCCCAAGTTTGTCGGCCAGTTCCTTGAAGCCATCCGGGTAGATCGGCCGGCCCACCCGGTCCGCCGGCCACGCAGTCTTCCCGACGGTATCGAGCGTGAACCGCATCCAGCGGACTTCATCGTTCTTCGCTTCTCCGGAATCCGACTCATGCACGACCTTGGAATCTACTCGGATTGTGTTTTGCCGACCGTTGTTCCTGAACCCTTCGAGCTTCACAGGTGGAATGCCGGTCGGCGCCTTGTCTTCGGCCAGCCACTCGTATAGCACCTTGGCGATCTGCGTGTTCTTGCAGACCAGGATGAACACCGGCGGCCGGTGATCGTCCCGATCCTTCACCCAATCCTCACGTTCCTTCTCCCAGAGACCGCCCAGCATCGCAATAGGATGATGGGCATACTTCAAGATCGCCTCTGGCTTGGGATTCGCTTTCTTCCCGCCTCGTTCCGCTGGAGTGAGTTGAGGCAAAATCCAGTGCCAAATATTGAAATAGCCTGGGATATCCTTGCCGGTCGTGTCCCGAACGGCCAGTTGGGGAATCTTCACCAAGCCTGACTCAATTGCGTCGATCAGCCCGAAGTCGCTGACGACCCAAGGAAACGGCCGATTCGTATCCTGTCCGACACGACCGAGAAAATAGGGTGTCGCGGACAGGTCGAGACAGAAATTGATTCCGCGCAGCTTTTGAATACGGTCCAGTCCGTCGATCCAGACCGTGGCTTCCTTGAAAAAGTCCTCGGCCTCTTCATCCTCGCCGAAGAGGTCGTCCTCCTCCTCGCTTCGTTCCGCGCGGACGATGCGATAGGCATGGTGCGCTTCGTCATTCATCACGAGGATGTTCTGCTTGCCGCCCACCTCACGCCCGAGAATACGGTTGACGAGCGCGGTATCGCTTTCGACATAGCGCCGCGATTCAACACTGACCTTCTTCAATGTACCGTCTTTCTCCCGCTCCTCGTCGAGCGCCGTCAATAATCCGGCGGCTAGCTGTTGTTCGAAATCTTCCAGGGTCAGATATCGGGTACCTCGCGCTGTGGTCGTCTTCGAGCTGATGGTGATGGTTTCCTTCGTGCGCACTTCGACCCCGGCTCTATTCACCCGTGCGCCCACTCCCCCGGTTTGCATCGATTGCGGCTCGAAGACATGCCAATTGGTCACCAGGACTCGCCCCTGCGTCAACGATGGCATCAAGTGGGACGGCACGAGATCGCGCATGCGATAGAGGCTGGCCTCACCGCCTTCAGGGTCCAGCTCTCGGAGCCGGTTCTTGATCGTCACATTCGGGCAAACGATCAGCACCACATCGGAGAATCGTGCATCGCTTCGGTCATTCACCTTGTTGAGAATGCTCCAGGCCACCAACATTCCCATCACCGTGGTCTTGCCGGAACCCGTCGCCATTTTTGAGGCATAGCGCTGGAATCCGGCAAAGCCATCGTTCCGTTTGTCCTCGCTGATTTCTTCCTGAGGCACCGCAATGCCCTGTCGGTAGTCGGCTCTGGCCTCCGTGAGGAAGATGATGGTTTCCACTGCGTCGAGCTGCGCAAAGAAGAGCCGCTGCGCCCGCCCGTCTCGTCGCCACCAGCGCAGCAATTCCAGCGTCGTTCTCGTTACGCCGGGATAACCCTCCAGTCGCCACTTTTTCACCTGTTCACGAATGCGGTTGACGAGCGTCAGTTCAATGGCGGTGCCGACCACTCGTCCGGCTTCCGTCTCCGGTTTAGCTTTCGGGTCGCGATAAAAGTACATCGCCGGACGGCGGCCCGGCCGCCGTTCAGGCATTTCGCCTTCCACGATATGCCAATGTTCGGAGGGTTCGTCGAACGGGGAATTCAGGATAGGTTCCGGAACTTCGTAGCCGCTCATGGTCAAAGAGAGACGACCTCTTGCTCAGGCAGCATATTTGACCACGCTCAACTCAGCAGCATCATCCACTGCATCAAGAATGTGCTCAACTGCCGACATGACGGGATCTTCAAGGGAATATTCTGTGCAGTTTTCACAGAGCAGAACGGGCAGATTTTTGATCACGACAATGGATCGGTCGCTGTGCTTAAACGGCAAATCCGTCACGGTCGCTCGCATGGGTGCTCCGCACACTCGGCATCTCATGACTTGCTCCTCATCACGCAAGCTTCCTCACCACCAGCAATTCGTTGCCTCGATCGTCGATGACTTTGACGGCAATCTGCCTGTGCTCGCCCGCCTCAAAGGGCGCGCTCGTGGTGCCGGACAAATGATCCCACACGCTTTCTTCGTACTCCCCCTTGAGCGCCTTCTTCAGATTGTCCCAAGCACTCGTGCGGGGAAAGAAGGCTTGCGAGACGTGGAAACAGAGGTCGTTGTAATCGGTATCGAGGAGCCAAGCCGGCACATCGTTGCCGCTGCGATGCGCGACTTCCATTGTGATCGGGTCGAACACGTCTAAGCCAAGCAGTTCGACTTGATACTGTACACCCTCGCCCTTTGAGGGAGAGGGCCGGGGTGAGGGGTTCTTGAGCTTCTTGACTTGAATCTCCGGCTGGCCGCAGACGCTGAAAATCTGACTCGACCGCATGTTCTTGAGCAGATCGCCCATCATCAAATCCGGCGTGGCTTGCACATAGGTGGCGGGCACGCCCATCACCTCGGCGCATTTCTCCACCAGCGTCCGCGCGTTGGGTTGAATGGCAAAGCCGACGACATAGAGATGTGCGTAGCTCTTGGCGTGCGCTTCCCGCGCCGCTTCATAGACAAGCTTTTCGCTGACTGAGCCATTCTCCGGACCGAACACTAGCGCCACCGGCTTGTCTTGTCCATTTGCCACAAGAGCTTCCGCTGACAAGGACAAGGTCTTGGCGGGCGGACGGATATTCTTGAGCGTAACGGTCTTGTTGCCTTCGAGCCGCAACAAAGGACTCTTGCGCAACACTTCCAGCATGCGATCGACAAACGAGCCGTAGGCTTCTGAGGAACCGGCACCGGAATCTTCAACGCCATCTCCTTCCCAATCCACCGGAGTAGGAATCGTGGCTTCAACACAGAAGGGGCCGGTCACGCGCGTGATGCCGCTCTCAACTTCAGGCCGATCCACCAACACTTCTTCCGCAGGCGGCTCATTGTTGGCGATGGACTTGAGCGTGATGTGCGGAACAATCCCGCCGACCTCTTCGCCCTTCTTATTCTGTTTGCGTTTGTAGGTAAAACCTCCGGCCGGGCCACGCTGCTGGTTCTTCAACTCGTACCAAGGGAACGTGGCGGTCAGAAGCCGCTGTCGAGCCAACGCCAGGGGCACGCGGCTGGTATCGGCTGTGATCCAGCGCCGGCCCCATTGCTCGGCGACATAGGCTGTCGTGCCACTACCACAGGTCGGATCGAGTACCAGATCGCCTGGGTCGGTGGTCATGAGGAGGCAGCGCTGAATGACCTTGGTGTTGGTTTGAACCGCGTAGATTTTTTCATCCGTGAATGCCCCTGTTTGTGTGTCAATCCATACGTTGGCGACTTCCGTAAAACCAAAATCATCAAGATAGCGAACGTAAGCCAAGGAATTTGGAGTCGGTGCCGCAAGCCTTTTTACCGCTTCAAGCCGTCGCAGACCTTCGACCGAAGTTTTCCAATGGCTGCTCTTGCCCGGATGAAACCGCTTACCCTGAAAATCGAATTCGACCGTCGTATTTGGACTGACGCCTTGAGACGTCAAGTTATCGTGACGGTACACCTTTGATCCTAGAGGAATGACACTTGAGTTCTCCCGCTCTGCTGAGGTTAACATCCGTCGAGTTCCGTCGAGCAACTCAATGCGCGTGTAACGTTGACCAACGTCTTCAGCCAAAGTCCGCTGAACGTAAAGCGGACGATATTTCACATGGTCGCGGTCTTTGGCGTACCAGAGGAGATAGTCCGTGTTACGACTGATTTCATTTGTCGCGAAGCTGCCAGCAGTCCTGAACGCGATAACCGCGACAAAATTCTCCGCCCCAAACACTTCATCCATCACTTCCCGCACATGGTGCAGATTCTCGTCGCTGATCTGGACAAAGATGCTGCCGCTCGGGGTGAGGAGATCGCGGGCAAGGAGGAGCCGGTCGCGCAGATAGGTCAAATAGGAATGCAGACCGAGTTCCCACGTATCCCGATAGGCCTGGACCATTTCGGGCTCGCGGGTCATGTCCTCGTCGTCGTTGTGAGAGACATCGCGCTTGCGGACGAAGGGCTGGAAGTTGCTGCCGAACTTCACGCCATAGGGCGGGTCCATGTAGACCATCTGCACTTGGCCGCCCAAGCCTTCGTAGTGCAGCAGCGAGTTCATGACGACGAGCGAATCGCCCAGGACCATGCGGTTCGTCCAGTTGTCCTGATACTCGTAGGCTTTCAATACCTGATCGGTGATGGAATGTTGCGGATCGCCGAAGAGGGAGAACATATCCTCTTGCCTGTCGGTCTTATGCCCGGCCAGCGTTTCAATGATGGCTTTGGTGGAGAGACGCTCGTGGATGAAGAGCGGCAAGGTCGGCACGTCGAACGACAGCCGCTCGGCCTTGCCCGCCCAGTTTAGAAACGGCTTGCTGAGACTCTTGAGCTTGGACGCGGCAGCCTTGGCTTCTTCGAGGCTCTTGGCATCGAGGACCTGCTTGATGAGAGTCTCCCCCTGCTCACGGGCCGGGTTCTTGGCATCCCAATCAAGCGCTGGCGAGAGCGAGGAATCGTAGCGGTAGGTCTTCGGCGGTTTCTTCTTCTTGAACTGCGCCTGCGTCCCCACCTCCGGCCGCATGAGGCTCTTCGCCTCGGGATGCTTATATGGCGCAGTCTGATTCGACCTTGCCGAAGACTTGGCTTTCTTGGCCATTCACACCATCCTTGACCGATCGGTACAAGAACCGCGCCGGAGGATACCCTGTTAGCTCAAAGAAATCATCCGGCTAGAAGGACCTGCCCGATAAGCTCTACTGAGTGCCTGGCAGAAACGGGGGTAGAACGAGGCACGTTGTTACCCTAATTTCGGTGGTGATGGGAGAAAATGAGTCAAGTATGAGTCAAGTTATCAGTCAACCTGCTTGAGACCTCGGAGCGCGAGGGGGATGGGCACCGCTAGAACCACACCGGGAATTCTTTGTAGACCGAATAGGGTTTCCACTTCATGTGAGGTCCTCGATCCAGAGCAGCCGTCTGTGGTACTCGCTGTGTTGCAGCCCATTGTAGAATTTGCGATCGGCCGTCAAAAATGACAGGTCCAGCTGCATGGCCAGAGCCAGGTACAAGCTGTCGTACAAACTCTGCTTTGTGTGGTTTGCGAGATCGAATGCGGCTAGCACCAGCGTCTCATCGGCGTGCCGACGGATTGGCGCCCGTCGAAATGCCCGCCAAATGTCCTCGGTATCCTGCGCGGCCAATTCACCACGGCGGCGCTTTTTGGATAGAACATGACCGACCTCCAGCGTGAGAAAGGCGGGAGCATGCAGGCGCGCATCGGAGTCCTTGAGTCGCAAGGCCCGCTCGCTGTGCTCCTCCGGGATGAACCATTTGAGAATGACGCTGGCATCGATGATATACGCCATCACCGATCGCGGTCCTCACGGATTAACTCGGCGCTGTCGCTGAATTTCCTCCCAGACCGTTTGAGCCGTTCACGGATGCGCTCGGCTTCCTTCCAGAAGTCGGCCGACCCTTCTTTGGCAGCCTCCTCAAGGATCGTCTTGACTTCAGCTTGAAGTGACCGCCCTTGAGTCTTGGCTCTCTTCTTGAGCCGCGCCACGACTGTGTCCTTCAGATTTCGAACAAGAACCTGTGCCATTCACAAGCCTCCTTCGGTCCGATTGATTACGCTTGCATAATGCTAGCACCAAGCCCACTGTTCTGCAACGGCTGTTCGGTCACTTTCCGCAGCATCTCCACGGAATCCTGCAAAGAAAAGCCCACTTCAATTTGGGGCGATTTCGTACACCAGCGTCACGGTTGCCTCGACCTTCATCTCCCCCGGCGAGATTGGCACGTCGCCTGCGCTCGCCTCCATCGCCATACGCGCCATCGGAGCGGCTGGTCTGATCATATGGCCCCCTTCGCTGACTGATAACACCCGCACGAGTTTCACCTGCAGCGCCTCGCTCAGCACTGCGGCTTTCTCCCGTGCCTTGGCCGCAGCCTGTTTCAATGCGCTCAGCCGTGCCGGCTGTTCGTCGCGCAATCCCCAACGCAACCCATGAAAGCTGTTCGCGCCGGCCTTCAAGACTTCTTCGATGACCGTCCCCACCTTATCGAGGGCGCGGATTTCCACTGTCACCATGTTGCTGACGACATACCCGACGATTTCCGGAGGAGCAGGCGGCGCATCGGCGGAGCGTTTAGGCGGCGGTCGATATTGCGGAGAGACGGTAAAGGACGAGGTTTGGATTCGGTCCTTGTCGATCTGTAAGTCCCGCAGCCGATCCATAACATTGCTCATGGCGGCGCTGTTCCGCTTCTGCGCCTCGGCGAGTACTTTACCGGGACTGTCCAAGCCGAACGTCACCAACGCCGTATCCGGCGCCTGCGTCACCGTCCCGGTTTCACTGACCGTGAGGGTCGGCGTCTCGGGCTTCGTCTCATCGTGCGCCAGCGTCACAACCGGAAACCCCAATATCAGCAGCGTTAATAGCCGGACTACCCGCATGCTCCTCCTCCTTTCATTGACGGTGTAATTCATCTCTGGCTTGTCCATTCATCCAAGAATTGTGCGGCAGCATAGCTTCCCTCTTAACCATGACGCAAGAAACGCAACCACTCGCCAGCCACTTGACGCGACTTCAAACATACGCCATCTTCTTCCTACCAGCATCAGAAAGGAGGTGCCATTGTGGCAATATCATCCGCCATGCTTCCCCTAGGAACAGCCGCACCGCCATTTTCACTGCGCGATGTCGTGAGTGGGAAAACCTATTCGCTCGACTCATTTGCCGAGAAGACCGCGATCTTGGTCATGTTCATCTGTCGGCACTGTCCCTATGTGGTCCATATCGAGCAGGAACTTGCCAGACTCGGACGCGACTATCGCGACACAAACCTGGGCATCATTGCGATCAGCAGTAATGACCCGGTCGGGTACCCGGACGATGCGCCGCCCAAGCTGAAAGAGATGGCCCAGCGTCTAGGCTTTACCTTTCCATTCTGTCACGATGAAACGCAGGAGGTTGCCAAGGCCTATCGCGCCGCCTGCACTCCGGACTTCTATCTCTTCGATCGTGACAGACGACTGGTGTACCGTGGACAATTGGATGACAGTCGTCCCGCCAATAATAAACCGGTGACCGGCCGTGATCTCCGTGCCGCCATCCACGCCGTATTTGACGACAGGCTGGTCGACACCAACCAACAGCCCAGCATCGGTTGCAGCATCAAGTGGAAGCTGGGTCATGCGCCACCCTACGCCTGACAGTAGCCGTTACCGCCTCTCTTCTATCCCATTCCTAACCAATCCCGTGAAAAACGAATTATCAGTCAAACTGGCATGAAAATTCATGCATTCACATTCCCCATCTTCTGTGGATAACCTTGTGAACAAGTTGCTTTTTGCGGGAAAGATGGGGCGAATGGCGTGCATATTTATCAAATCGCCTATTTTTTAGGCATCCGCCCCCTAACGGAAGGTCTACAAGTAATAGGTGGATCGGCACACGTTCCTTACGTTCTTGCATATTCCTAGGAATATGCCTTGACGTAATCCCCTTGCTTGCTGTTATGCCCAGGTTATTGCCGTCATTCGGATCACTATCCACAGGTTCATCACATTTCTGGGGATGACTGCTCTCAGCAACAGGAGCGAGGTTTCGTTTCTGTCAAGGGCTTAGAAGCAGAAAAACAGCTCCCGAATGGAGAACCAGGTCTAGGGACCAATGTCTTAGGGCCAGAGCCGAACGGCCGGCTCGGCATAAGCGTAGCGGTTATACCGGGGGAAACAGCTTCTGAATTCTGCTTCGCTCGTTCGAGAAGTCAGTCCGCTCGCCAGACATGCAGATAGTGGTGAAGATAGCAGGAACAATCGCGACTGCTCTACCAGGCGTAGGACTCCGGGGCGGTTCCACCGGGACCAGGAAAGAGCTCGTCCAGTCGTTTCAAGATGTCGCTGCCCAAGGAAAGGCTCAATGCCTTCATCGCCCCTTCCAACTGTTCCATCGTGCGAGGACCGATAATGGGTGACGTGACAGCTCGTTGGTGCAGCAGCCAAGCGAGTGCGACGGTCGCCGGGCTTTCACCAATCCGTGCGCACAGCCCTTCGTACGCTTCTAATTTGAGACGGGACTGAGCCACCTCTTTCTTCAGGTCCTCATCTGCGCGACGGCCGCTGTCGACAGATTGCAGAACACCGGCCAACAGTCCCCGGCCGAGCGGACTCCATGGGATCAGACCGATGCCATAGGCCTCACAAGCAGGAATGACTTCAAGTTCAATCGTGCGCTCATTAAGGTTATAGAGACTTTGTTCGGACACCAACCCCAAAAAGTGACGGCTGCGCGCAACTTCCTGCGCTTGGGCCAAGTGCCAACCGGCGAAATTGCTGCTGCCCACATACACCACTTTACCTTCTCTGGCCAACTGCTCCATCGCTTGCCAGATTTCTTCCCAGGGTGTCTCTCGATCGACATGATGCATCTGATACACATCAATCCAATCTGTCTTCAACCGTCGGAGGCTGTCCTCGCACGCTCGCTTGATGTGCACTGCCGAAAGGCGCGACTGATTCGGCCAGTCGCCCATGCGACCGTAGACCTTGGTGGCCAACACCACTTTGTCCCGGCGGCCTCCCCCTTGCGCAAACCAGCGGCCGATGATCTGTTCCGTCCAGCCTTCACCGAGCTTCCAACCGTACACGTTCGCCGTATCAAAAAAATTGACGCCGAGTTCCAATGCCCGATCCATCAGGGCGAAGCTGTCCGCCTCGCTCGTGTGCGGCCCGAAATTCATCGTGCCGAGGCAGAGCCGACTGACTTTCAGTCCTGAGCGACCGAGATGAACGTATTGCAAGAGGGCAACGCTTTCTTATTCCGGAGCAACGTGACCAGACAGAAGTTAATACCCACGCCCCGTACTGCCGCCACGCCCCATTCGATCGAGTGGAAGCGCCTCATAACGTTGTTTGAGGTCCGGATGCTCGTTGAGATAGCGCTTGACTGCCGCATCATCCGCAAAAATTTCCGGGCTGCGCTTGCGATAGTCATCGAGCGTCAACTCATGCTTGGCGAGCAGCGCCGTGAGCTTGGTGTTGATGTCCGCTCCCATTTGTCGCATTTGCTCCTGGGATGGACGCTGCCCCTCTCCATAGCCCTGGCCACCCTTAAAGTAGTTCGTCATCATCTCACCGATCTCGATGCGGGCGTTGACGAACTGTTCCACTTCGACAGGCTCGACGGCGTACACGACTCCCGCAAGCGGCACGATGCACAACGAGACGATGATGACTCTGCGCCAAACATTCATGACCTAGATTCCTCCTCCATCATGGACGTTACATCCGTCACACACGACGATCCTTCCTCCACGTGCGAGCGCCCTTTAGGCTTCCTGCTCAGCGTCGCTATGTGCCGAGGGGATCCCGTAGCGTTTGCACTTTTCCCACAGGGCCTTTCGTGACAATCCCAAGATTCTCGAGGCGGTCGTGCGGCTTCCGTCGACACGTTCCAATACGGAAACGATGTAGTTCTTCTCAAAACTTTCTCGCGCGGCGGCCAGCGAGGTCAGGACCGAATCTTTTTTGTTTTTTCCTCCGGTCAACCCTTCACCACAGAACCCGCAGGATTCTTGTGGGACGCCCCCCAGGTAGGGACAGGGTTGAAACCCACAGAGGTCGGCCGGTTGAACCGCAGTCCGATCCCGTCCGAGAGCCACAGCCCGCTCAACCATATTTTCTAGTTCCCGCACATTCCCGGGATACGAATAGCGGAGCAACAATTCCCGCGCCTGCTGGGAAAACCCGCGCAGTTGCTTGTTCAGTTTGAGCGAGCATGTTTCGAGGACGTGATCGGCGATCACCATCACGTCTTCTTGCCGTTGCCTGAGCGGTGGGACGACGATCGGGACGACGTTGAGCCGGTAAAAGAGGTCTTCACGGAACCGGCCCTGAGCCACCTCTTTGCGTAAATCTTTCTGAGTGGCGCATACGAGCCGCACATTCGCTTCGATCGGCTCATTACTTCCCACCCGTTCGAAGGTTCGCTCCTGCAGAACACGCAAGAGTTTCACCTGCACGACGGGCGAGATTTCGCCGATTTCATCAAGGAACAAGGTCCCTCGATTCGCCATTTCGAATCGCCCTCGACGCTGGCGCAGGGCGCCTGTAAACGCGCCTTTCTCGTGGCCGAACAGTTCCGCTTCCAGCAGCGTCTCCGGCAACGCGGCGCAGCTGACTTTAATCAGCGGGTACCCTTTCCGCGGACTGTTCTGATGCAGGGCATTGGCGACAAGTTCCTTACCCGTGCCGCTCTCCCCGACGATCAGGACGGTGGAATCGGTCTCAGCCACGAGCTTGATCTTGTCCAACACGGCGCGCATCTGACTGTTCGCTCCCAAAATGCCGTTGAAGCAGAACTTGTCTTCGAGCTGGTGTTTGAGATCCTGATTCTCCCGACGGAGTGTCAGCATGCCACTGATCCGCTCAACGATCAGGAGCAGTTCATCCATCTGGAACGGTTTCGTGATGTAATCGAACGCTCCCAATTTCATGGCTTCAACCGCTGTTTCAACCGATCCATGCGCGGTAATCACGAGCACCTCGGTCTGGGGCTCCTTGTTTTTGGCCGTCTGGAGCACAGTCAACCCGTCCACACCCGGTAGCCGAAGATCAGTGATCACCAAATCAAAACTCCGCTCTCGAATCGCTTCGATCCCTTCCGTACCGGTCGGTACCGCCTGGACATCGCACCCGACAGACTCTAATCCGTCCATCATGGACAGACGCATCAAGGGCTCATCGTCGACCAGCAGAATGGTCAACCCTTTCATGTTTCTTTCTCCGCTAAGGTACGGTCTCGTGACACCGGCAGGCATAGCGTGAAGGTCGTACCCTTCCCGACCTCGCTCTCGACCAAAATTTTTCCGCCGTGACGTTCCACGATGCCGAGATTGACCGAGAGTCCCAGCCCCGTCCCTTCCCCTTCCCCTTTGGTCGTGAAGAAAGGATCAAAGACCCGCGGAAGGACCGATGCCGGGATGCCCGAACCCGTGTCGTGTACCTCGACCCGGCAGATGCCCTCAGCCACGGATGTCCTGATCGTCAACACCCCGCCGTTTTTCATGGCTTGCACGGCGTTCAAGATCAAATTCATCAAGACCTGTTCGATCATATGCCGATCAACCATCATGCTGGGCAAGCCATCGCCTGGAAATGTTTCCAAACGAATCCGATTGGGAACAAAAAGATGAGTGGTCAGCCCCAGGACCTGGTCGACGATTCGATTGATATCAGCCGGGCTGAATGCCGGTTCGTGCTGTTGTGAAAAGTCGAGCAACTGCCGAACGATCTTTTGAACACGCCGGACGCCATGTTCCATGGAGGCCCAGTATTCTTCTTGACGTGCCGGCGAGAGGGTCCCTTTTCGCAGGTTGTAGAGGCAATTGAGGATTCCCCCCAGTGGATTGTTGATCTCATGAGCCACCCCCGCCGCCAGTTGGCCGATGGAGGCCAGTTTTTCCGCATTGCGGATCTGCCGTTCCAGCTTCTTGGTCTCCGTCATATCACGCGCGATGCCGAGCACCCCAAGGATCTCTCCGTCGGCCCCTTGAAGAGGTGAGACACTGACCATGACCGCACGCACTTCACCCAACCGAGTCACGACCTCGACCTCGTACACCTGCTTGGCTCCGATATCCAATGTGCTCTTGAGCCGCCGTCCCCGATGGCGCCGCGAAAGGAGCGAGAGATATGGCCGGCCGATCAAATCGTCTTTGCGATATCCCCAGGCATTGACCTTGCTGTTGACATAGGTGAACTGTTGATCCAGATCGAGGGTATAAATAACGTCGTTGGCATTCTCCAGCAAATTTTCCAAGTACTGCTTGGTCTCCTCGATTTCTCTGGTGCGTTCACGGACTTTCAGCTCCAGATCTTCTCGATATGATTGCAGTTGGCGTTCGAGCTTCTTCCGATCGGCAATATCACGCAGTTGCACCATCACAAGCAATGGTTCGGTCCCGCTCACGCGGATCAGGTCCATTTCCACCGGAATCTCATGGCGATCGGCATGGTACACGGTCATTTCCTGAGTGGCGACCTGCCGTTGCTCTGCGCTGACATCACACAACCAACCGGTGAAGGCCTGGTGATGCGCGACCGGTACAATGTCGAGGATGTTTTTCCCGACGATCTCCGATTCGGCATAGCCGAGTACGTGTTGTTCCCGCTCATTGACGGCCATGACGGACCCCGTTGTACTCACCATAAAAACAGAATCGGCCACGAAGTCGAACAAGGCTTTGTACCGGGCTTGAGAGACCGTCAGCTGCTGTGTACGCTCCGATACCGCCTGTTCCAATCCAACGGTGTACCGCTGTAGCTCTTGCTCCAACCGACGCCGTTCGGTTACATCTCGAACGAACGCGCGCGAGTGAATCAACCCGCCCCGCTCTTGATCGAACAGTGCGGTCCCATGAACCTCCACATCCATCGACCGTCCGTCTTTGGCCAACAGGACTGTTTCCATCGAGCTCTGCCCATGTGACACGAGCTGTTCCAGGAAATGCAGTACGTGTGATTCCTGCCCACTACGAACACAATCCCATAGCTTCAGGCCTAACATCTCATCGTGGGTATATCCGAGTTTGTCGAGTCCGGTCTTATTGACGTGCACCAGTCGACCCCCTCGATCGAGTTGGCAGATCATTTCCGGAGCATGCTCGATCAAATCTCGATACTTTTCCTCGAGCTGCCGGACCTCCGTCATTCGTTGTTCCAGTTGCCCGAACGAACGTTGCAGATTGGACGCCATCTGATTGAAGGCCTGAGCGAGCCCTTCAATCTCATCGCCGGTCTTCAACTCCACCCGCTGCTCCAAGCGACCGCTCCCGATCTGCCGTACGCCCTCGTGCAACAATCGAATCGGCTGTGCGATCCGGTGAGCAACGATGACTCCGATTCCTCCGAGCCCCATCAACACCACGGAGCCAAACACCAACATCTTGCCCATCAGCTCACCCAGCGGAGCAAACGTCTCCGCTGCATCCTGACGCACCAGGGTAATCCACCATTTTCCGCCGAAACTGCCTGCCGCGAGTTGATCGGCCAACCGAACGGGTGCAAAGCCGATCAGGGCATGCTTGTTTCCATGTGAATCGTCGGCGGTCACCGCCCATCCTGGTTTCGTAGCCCCCAGCGTGCTGAGCAATTCGGCATCGATCGAGTGCGCTTCGGGCGCAAGGACAGGGCAAATCACGACACCCCCGTCTGAAGTGAACAGCATGGCATGGCCAGTCGCACCGAACGATCCCTCGGCGATGGACTGGAACAACGTGTCCCGCCGGAGCAAGATCGTGACGGTGCCGATCACAGCCCGACGCTGATCGTCCAGGATCGGAGCGGCCACGACAACGACGTGAGTCCCAAACGCTGGATCGAAGGCAATTTCGCTCACGAAGGGCCGCTGACTGCCGCCTTTTACCACGGTCTGCCACCAGATCGTCTTGGCATAGGAATATTCCACTTGGGGAATCGAACTGACGACCAAAGCCCCCTGTCCGTCGGTGACTAAAATGCCGACATAATCCGATTTTCGAATTTCGTGCCATCGAATCAAGTAGTTGGTCACGATCCGGTTGATGAAGAGCGGAAATTCACTTCGCTTGTCGCGCTGGCCCCACCGCTGCTGCCAATCCTTGATGATGTCAGAAATACTCTGAGCATCTTTGCCCTCATACGTCCGGTTGGCCTCCGAGACGGCGGTGTGAAGGAAGGGCGCTGTCGCAAGCTGTTGGGCTTCGTTCACACCTCGAGTGATGTGTATTTCGATCCGACGGGCTGCTTCGACGGCCACTTCTTTGAAATTCGCCCCCGTCGACTCCCGCAAGGCGCGTCGTTCTTCGATATAGATGAGGGCGAGCAGGAGGGTAAGCGGCAGAAGACCGACCATCACGATCGCTGCAATGATCTTCTGCTGGAGACTGTAAGACCGGCTCCAGAGTGCCATGACTACACCACGGAGATGCAAGAAAGCTGCTGCCGTGTCGAAGCTTTTAGGTTTGAGTGTTGAATATTGAGTGCACGCCTCAACTCAATACCATACACTCAAAACCCAACATTCCAAAACACGCGAGATGCTTCACGAATGACGCTCTATTCCACCATTCGCTCAGCTGCGTTTCAAGAGTCGACCCGGCGCTCCCGGCCACAACAATAAGAGAGGGCTGGCAACGAATACCGATGAGTAGGTGCCGAAAATCACACCCCAAAGCAACGCGAGTGAGAAATCGTGCAGAACTTCTCCTCCTGCCATGGTTAACGGGATCAGGACGAGCACGACCGTCAAACTGGTGACGATCGTACGGCTCAAGACTTGATTGATGGCACTGTTGATGGTCGCTTCCTCACTCTCTCGACGACGCGATTTCAGATTTTCTCTGATCCGATCGAACACCACGACGGTGTCGGTCAAGGAATACCCGGCGAGAGTCAAGAGCGCCGTTACGATCAAGAGCGTAATTTCTTTGTCGAGGATATAGAAAGCCCCGACCACGGCCAAGACGTCATGAAACGTCGCCAATGCCGCCGCGATGCCGAACCGGAGTTCGAATCGCGCCGCAATGTACAAAATAATACCTGCAAATGAAACGACGATGGCCACGAGGGCATCTTCTTGAAGCTTCTTGCCGATGGTCGGCCCGATCTCGGTCGTGGAGTCCACCACAAATTTGTTGTTCGGGAACTCTTTGGCGAACACTCCCATCACACGATCCGCCGTCTTCTCTTCAATCGTCGTTGAAGCCTTCACCCGAATCAACAGCTTGTTGTCCTGTCCGAATTCCTGCAACTCCGCATCGTTCAGACCGTTCGTCTCCAAGGCCTTACGGGCCTCATCAATCCGAACGGGCTGCTCGAATTTCAGTTGGACCGCCGTTCCTCCCGCGAAGTCGATGCCCAAATTAGCCGCGCCTCGCGCAATCTGGACAAGCGCGATGAGGCCGAGCAAGACCATCATCCCTGAAAAGAGAAATGAGAACTTGCGCTTGCCCATGAAGTCAATATTGGTCTTCCCGAGAATCTCTAACATGCGCACTCCCCTTTGATCGCGTTGGAGGACCTCACCTTGAAGACTAGTCGCTGTCGGCTTCATGGCTAGATGCTCAGCGCTTCGACCTTGTGTCGCTGATACAGCAGATCAAAAATCACTTTCGTGCCAACCAACGCCGTGAAGAGATTGATGGCGATACCGAGACACAACGTCACGGCAAATCCCTTAATAGGCCCGGTCCCGAATAGAAACAGCGCCACTCCGGTGATCAACGTCGTGACGTGTGAGTCGACGATCGTCAGTAACGCTTTGTCGTACCCCGCGTCGATTGCCGACCGTACGGCCTTTCCGCCACGGAGTTCTTCACGAATACGCTCGAATATCAAGACGTTCGAGTCCACTCCCATTCCGATCGTCAACACGATACCGGCGATGCCGGGAAGCGTTAACGTGGCGGTCAATGCGGACAGTGCACCCATGAGACAGACAAGGTTCACGATCAATGCAAAATCGGCGATAAGCCCTGAAAGGCGGTAATACACGATCATGAAGATCACCACGATCGCCCCGGCGATGAGGGTAGCCCTGACGCCCTTGTCGATGGAATCTTGCCCAAGCGACGGTCCGACCGTGAGGTCCTGAACGATCTTCAATGGCGCGGGCAAGGCGCCGGCTCGTAAGACAATCGCCAAATCATTGGCCTCCTGCGTCGAGAATGTCCCTGTAATCTGAGCTCGTCCTCCAGAAATTCGCTCTTGAATGACCGGCGCCGAGTAGATGGTGTTATCGAGCACAACAGCCATCCGTTTCTTGACGTTCTCGCCCGTAATCCGTTCGAACTCCTGCCCTCCTTTGGAATCAAACGTAATGGACACATAGGAATCGTTGAATTGACCGATGGCGACACGCGCGTCGCTCAGTACATCCCCGGTCAGCATGACCCGCCTTTTGACGACATAGGGAATGCGAAATTCCACACCGGTATCCTTGTCGACCATACGCTCGAATAAAATCTGGTCGCCCTCGGGCATTTTGCCGGCAAATTGCTGGATCACCTCGGCTTCTTTGTCTTTCGGAACGCGCACAGGGAGATCAAGATGAATGTCCTCGTCCAACATTTTGAATTCGAGCAGCGCCGTTTCCTTGATCAGATCTTTGGCACGCTTCGGATCCTTGACACCAGGGAGCTGCACAACGATTTGCTTCAACCCTTGGCGCTGAACGATCGGTTCCGCGACGCCGAACTGATCGATCCGATTTCGGATGGTTTCCAACGCCTGGTTGATGGCGGAATCCTTGATTCGTTTGGTTTCCGGCTCACGAAGCTCCCACATCACGACGCTCGTCGACCCCGCCGACTCCTTCTCGAAAAAAATAGGGAACGTATCGATCAGTTTTTGAGCGGAGGCCTTCGTATCGGCATTCTGCACCTGAATCGTGATTTGATCATGTCCGATTCGCTTGACCGAGTCGACCGCGAGCTTCTTCTCGGTCAAGAGATCCTGCAGCGCGGTGGCAGAACGGTCAACCGCGATCTCCACGGCACGGTCCTCGTCCACCTCCAGGACCATATGGATGCCGCCCTGCAGATCCAGCCCCAGCGTGATGCCCTTGTTCGGCAAAACCCCCTTCAGCCAATTCGGTAAGGCTTGATATACCGGCTGATACGACGGGAGAAAGGCCACGACCGATCCCACGATGACCAACGTTAATAACCACAGCCGCCCGCTTACTTTTTTCATGTCGTCTGCGACCCCTTATTCCATTGAACTACGAGTCTTTTTCTTTGTCTTCATCCTCTGCGCGCACTCGCGCAATATTCTCGCGCTGCATTTTGATCTTGGTATTATCGGCAATCTGCAGCGTCACGGTCTCTTTCCCCATGTTGGTGATGGTGCCCCAGATCCCTGACGTCGTGACCACCTTGTCGCCCTTCTTCACCGCGTCCAACAACGCCTTCTGTTCCTTTTGTTTTTTCTGTTGCGGACGGATCAAAAGAAAATAGAAAATAATAAAGATCAAAAGGAACGGGATCAACGATAGAATCCCGCCTGCCCCTCCGCTGGCGGGTGACCCCCCTCCGCCCGTCCCCTCAGCCCATGCTATCGATTCCATCAACATCGAGCAAATCCCCTTCTTCTATATATGACCATTCCCCTGCAATTCTCCGTACGATTCTTCGCGCCCCGCTGAACCAGCCGTCACTGCCTGTCGGGTATAGTTGCGATAAAACGCTTCCCGAAATTCGGTGAAGGTTCCCTCTGCCAAGGTCTCTCGTATCCGACGCATCAAGTCGGAAAAATACCATAAGTTATGAATCGTGTTGAGTCGCGCTCCCAGCATTTCTTTGACCATGAACAAGTGGTGCAAATAGGCCCGTGAGTATCGACGACAGACCAGGCACGCGCAATCAGGATCAATCGGCCGTTCATCCTCAGCATACTGAGCTTGCTTGATGACCACTCGACCGGTTGTCGTAAACAGAGAGCCGGTTCTTCCATGGCGCGAGGGAACAACACAATCGAAGAGATCGATGCCGCGTGCCACCCCTTCAAGCAGATCTTCCGGATGTCCAACTCCCATGAGATACCGAGGCTTTTTCTCCGGTAACTCCGGAACCGTCGCATCGAGCATCGCCTGCATGTCGGGCTTACCTTCTCCGACCGACAACCCGCCGATCGCGTACCCGTCGAACCCCAATCTCACCAACGCCCTCGCCGAGGCGACGCGCAAGTCTGTTTCCAGGCCCCCCTGTACGATGCCGAACAAGGCTTGATCCGTTCGTCGCCTGCTCGCCTGGCAGCGCTCAGCCCAGAGCTGAGTTCGACGCACACTTTCCCGGATGATCTCTCGATCGGCGGGCAGCGCCACACATTGATCAAGCACCATGACGATATCGGCTCCCAACGCCTCTTCGATTTCTATCGCCTTTTCCGGCGTAATGAAGTGAGTCGACCCATCGATGTGCGATTGAAACGTGACGCCCTCGTCGGTAATTTCGCACAGCTTCGCCAAACTGAAAATCTGAAACCCACCGCTGTCGGTGAGGATCGCTCCCGACCATCCGGTAAAGGCATGAAGCCCCCCCATGTCAGCCACAATCTTGTGACCGGGACGCAAGTACAAGTGATAGGCATTATTGAGAATGAGTCGAAACCCAAGACTCTGCAAATCCTCCGGTTCGAGCCCCTTGACTGGTCCCAACGAGCCGACCGGCATGAAGGCCGGTGTGTTGATCTCTGCATGACCGGTCGTAAGCAGGCCGGTGCGGCCTTTGGAGTGCCGGTCTGAGTGTTGGACTTGGTACTGCATCATCGTCTATGGGGTCCGATCGCTACATGTGCTCGGGCGCTGAGATGCCGAGCACATCGAGTCCGTTTCTGAGAACGTGCTGGACCGATCCCATCAAGACCAGTCGCGCAGCAGTCCGTTTGGGCGTGAGGACTTCGGCGGGCACCGACTCGGCATGCTCCTGATCGGTCACAGGAGGCAACACGCGGTGTTTGTTATAAAACGTATGCAGCTGCGCAGCCAATTGCTGGAGATAATACGTCACTCGATGCGGCTCAAAGGCCAACGCGCTGGCCTGGATCATTTCAGGGTAGGCCGAAAGTTTTTTGATCAACCCCAATTCATCGGGGTCGGTCAACACCGTCAAGTCCGTCTCCAGTGCGGATGGACGGACTATTCCCCTTTCGGAAGCCACTCGCCAGAGGCTGCAGATCCTGGCATGGGCATATTGGACGTAGTACACCGGATTGTCGGCGGATCGTTGCTTCGCCAACTCAAGATCGAACTCCAGATGCGTCTTGGAATCCCGCATCAAGAAATAGAACTTCGCTGCATCGGCGCCGACCTCGTCGATGACTTCCCTCATCGTAATGAATTCCCCGGTCCGCTTCGACATCTTCACTTCAACTCCATCCCGCAGCAGCTTCACCAACTGGACCAGCACGACATGGAGACGATCTTTTGGATGTCCATAGGCCTGCATGACGGCTTGCATGCGCGGGATATACCCATGGTGATCGGCGCCGAAAACATCGATCAGCAGATCGTAACCGCGCCGGAGCTTGTCATGGTGGTAGGCGATATCGGACGCTAAGTACGTATACTCACCGTCCTGCTTCTTAACGACACGGTCTTTTTCGTCGCCGTACATGGACGCCCGAAACCACCACGCACCCTCCTGTTGGAACAGGAGCTCACGGGCTTTCAATTCATCCATGGCCCGCTCGACAGCGTTGGACTCTAGAAGCGACGCTTCGCTGAACCAGGATTGGATCTCAATGCCAAATGACAGAAGATCGTCACGGATGAGTCCTAGCAGTTTCTGATACGCAAGGGATCGGCAGCGAGTTTCAAGGTCGGCAGGAGTCAGTTCACCGGCAACAAGGTCGAGTTGCGCCTTGATCTGTTGTGCCACAGCTGCGATGTACGAGCCATGATAGCCATCCTCAGGGAATTCAATGGTCCGCCCCGACAACTCTTGGTAACGGGCATACACGGACGCCCCCAACAATTTCATCTGTCGTCCAGCGTCGTTGATATAGTACTCGCCTGCGGCATCGTACCCGATCGCATTCAGTAATCGCACAACTGCCTGCCCGACCGCTGCCCCCCTGCCATGGCCGACATGCAACGGACCGGTGGGATTTGCGCTCACATATTCAATCAACACTCGACGACCGGTACCGACGTCCGCTCGGCCATAGCGAGCCCCTTGTAATTCGATTTCGCGGATGACCTCCTGCCAGAGAGCCGGTTTAACCGTCAGATTCAGGAAACCGGGACGGATGATCTCAACACGATCAAACAACTGCTCTCTCTGAGGAAGGTTTTCTACGATGATTTGGGCGATATCATGAGGCGCCTTGTGCTCGGAGGAGGCCAAGGACATCGCCACCGTGGAGGCGAGGTCCCCCCACTCCGGCCGTTTGGGCGCGTCAAGAGTAAGCGTGGGCCAATCAGTCGTCTTCAACTGCCCCTTGAGCCGCGCACCATTGAGGGCGCCAAGTAAGGCGGACGTGACTCTCTCTTGCACGAGTCCCTGAGACACAATACTTCCTCTAAGTCCTTACCAAAAAAAAGGAAATTAACGCGCCACTGTATCACACAGGGTAGGCAGAGACAAGGCGGTTTATCTGGAATTACGAGGGTTTGCACTGCTCCTCCTCTATCGCAAGTCCCGATGCCATCAGAATCTCTGTGATCGGCACTTGAAGGCAGGGCTTCCCTTCGCACTTTTTCACTGTTTCCCATGACTCACAGAAACAGGGCGCCCCACACAAGATTGTCACATGGCTGCCATGCGGCGCCCACCGCTGGGGGTCTGTCGGACCAAATAAGGCGATAGTCTGTACACCCAACAAAGCAGACAGATGGGTCACACCGGAATCATGACCGATATATACTGCGATCTGCGCGAGCACGCCCGTAAGTTGGGAAAGATCAAGGTCTCTGAGAACAAGGGGTGGCTTACTCATAAACTGGAGTGTATGGCTCACAATGTCCTTATCAGCCGGTCCCTCCAAGACTAACGGACACCCCCCTCCTCGCCACAACTGTTCAATCAGCAAGACCATTCTTCTGGGTTCAAGGCACTTATGAGCACTTCCACTCCCAGGATGCACGAGGACCAGCGGTCGATCAGGTGAGGTATTCAGAGTCTCAAGATAGGCTTTACCCCACTCCAAGAGATGGGAAGGAACTTGCACCGTTCTCTCTGGAAAAATATCTCCAGCCGTTTCGCCCAGCGTCTCAAGAAAACGGTTGCTTTGATGCCTCGTGCGTAACTCCTGAGAAAATGGGGATTGAATCCGAACCCGCGGTACACCTAAATCCTGAAAGCGGGAACGAAGAGCGTTATCTTTGTCTTCCGTCCAGACTACGGCTAAATCACACCGGTTCAACCTGGATTGTAATTCCCCTGAGATGGACGATGTTCCTGAAAATAATCCCAGACATGCTTGCCCTTCCAGTGGAATCCAATCGTCAATCAGTCCACACTCCGATAGTAGTCGACTGACAGCTGCAGAAGCTATGAGTACGGTCTCATGCTGGGGAAACCTCGCGCTCAGACTCCTTATCGACGGGACAGCCAGCAGGGCATCGCCAAGTGCGCCGGGATGAATAATAAGGATCGTACGTTTCACAGGTCTTCCTAAAACGCTAGGATTCGAAACCCGTATCAACATCGTCCACTGATCGAGCCTGTTCTAAATCGAATGGTGTATTGATGTTGAACAGGGAACGCCCATCGCGGTCTATTTGTCCGATCTCCCTTTCGGCAACCATGCGCACGCGAAGAGCGGGGTGGTTTATCATGCTGTGAATTTTTCTATTATGGAGATTCATCATCTCCTCAATAACCGGAAGGCAGTCTCTGCCATACACTGCATGGGTTGGCTGCAAACGAGTCTCCCACCGACCGATAACAATATTAGCCTCATCTTTCAGGCGAACCATATACCGAATGACATCCGGGTTGAGGAACGGCATATCACAGGCCGCCAAGAAGATATGTCGAGTCTTCGCCCATTGCAGGCCCGTGTACAATCCGCCAAGGCTCCCACAGTCAGGAATAAGATCTCGAATCACGGGCACTGCGGCTTGCAGCGGAGGGCTATCCTGGGCGATGACAACGCATACCTGTTCAAACAATTGACTGAGAACTGCGCAGCTCCGCGCAAAGAGAGTCCGCTGACCGACAAGGATAAATCGCTTGTCCTCTCCCATCCTCCTACTTTTCCCGCCGGCCAGTAATACGCCCGTCACATCGGTGATCATGGTTACGTGACCTGTGTGAAAAAAAAGAGGGGGTAGGTCGCCCTACCCCCTCCATCTCTTTACTGCGCGAAAGCGCGTCTCTAAGGAACGCTACAGCGTCTTGCCCTTCTTCTTGTTGGCTCGACGAGTCAAAACCCATCCTTCCAGCAAGACAACGCCCACCGCAATAACGGCTGGATAAATATACGTTTCCTGAGGGATCGGTGGGTTCATAAAGGTATAGAAGAACGCCGACACCGCCATCTTTCGTCCGGCATCACCATTATGCCCGTCCCACGCAAAAAACACGGTTGGGATATATTGTCCTACCTCGAAGAAGGTATCCTCATCATAATCCTGATCTTTCTTATTTCCCACCGGCCGCTGAAACATGACGTACCAGCGTCCGTTCTTCCACTCACTCTTTAAGAGCTTCATGCTCTCTTCGTAATTGTCGCGCTCCTCGAAATCCTTATCCCATCCCGTACCTTTAAACGCGCGGAGGGATCCGTCGGCTTCCCACTTGACGATGTCAACAGGGAATTGGTCGTTACTCCCGAACAGATAGCGAGGCTTGATCGGAGCCGGTAACTCTTTCCACTTTACGGCAGTCTCAATAGCAATGGCATCGTTGTACACAGTGTAGTTGTTTTGGTGCGCTGCGATTGAGCCTTCTTCGCCTGTCTTCGGATCCTGCTCTTTAACATCTATATTGACCTGGGTTGGGGCCCAAGGAAGCTTTCCTTCAGCCACACTCTTGGTTCTGTCATCCCACTCGATAAGATAGACAATTGACTTGTCGTTATAGAGAGAGCGCACCCAAATATCATCAATTCGATTGACGAAATTTCTCGGCTTATGGGTGATTTGCCCTCCCATCGCCACATAGCGCTTGGAAGTCTTTTGCCAAGCTTCATGCTCGATATCAACCGGTATTTCTCCCTCAACAAGATCGGACGGGATCACGAAGTTGATTTTTGGTTTATCGGTTAATGGATCAATTGGAAGCGGATTACCCAATGCATCCCGCTCACACAGAGAATTGACGAAATTTGCGATATCCCAACGCTCATCAACTGTGGTGTTATCAGCAAATGATGGCATTGGGGTGCCGTTGACACCGGTCGAGAATGTTCGGAAGATGTTGGCAACATTATACGGATCTTGACGACTACCTCGGAAGTTCCAACACTTGTGCCAATCAGCCGGTTGAATTGAGAAACCCCAGTCGTCCTTTAAATTAAAAGCGTTTCCGTCTCCGCGCCCTTCCATCCCGTGACACTCGACGCATTTCCTTTCGACGACGAGTTCGGAACCCCGTTTCTTGCTCTCGTCGGTCGCAGGTTTTGGTTTAAGATCAGCCAGCTGCAGCACCGTCTGGGTTTCCGATTGCTTGTCAGTGAATTTCCGATCCTTGACCAGTTGAGTGGTGACAAAAGACAGGACCTGAAGGCGCTGCTCTTCGGTCAAGATTCCCTCCCACGAGGGCATGGCAGAACCTGGCAATCCATGAGTAACTGTTTCAAAGAGGTCGTTTTGTCCCGGGATCGGCTTTTTCGCATCAAACAATGGGAGCTCACCGCTCGCCGTGTGGCGAATTTTAAAAGTCCCTTGATTGAAGTTCCGCGGGCGAGGCCAGAGGCGATCGGCTCCGGGTCCGTCACCGGCACCGTCTACTCCGTGACACCACACGCATTTGGTAAAATAGACTCGCTTTCCCGCTTCAATCATGTCTGCCGACGGTTCAGGAGCAAGATCTCCCTTCTTAAAGCCTTCAGGAAGTCCTTGGGCCAAAGCAATTGAAAACCCTGCACTTGACACAAGAACGACTCCGAAGGCAGCAGCCGCTATGATTCCGGCCTTCTGAGTAATGCTGTCTATCATGGTTAACCTCATCTCCATTTTGTTTGGTTTGGCAATCAAACTGTTTGGCAACTAATCCCAGGTTCGGGGATAGTACCCTGTGTGCCAATACTCAAACAGAATCACTTTCCAGATTTCATCAACAGTCAGGTGCTGTTCCCACGGAGGCATAACTGAAGCCCAAGGGAAACCTTCGTTGGGTAACCCGATCCCGCCCTTTGACACACGCCAGAAGATAAAGGTTTCTTGAAGCTGCGCAATAGTGCCTGGATCGGTGAAATTTGCAGGAATCGGATTAAAGGCGAAAGCATGAAGCCCGCGACCGTTGAGATTATCACCATGGCAGAAATGACAATTTTGGAAGAATATCTCTCCCCCTTCTCGCACGTACTTCAAATATCCAGTATTCTTGTCATCCCATGGATTGGCGTTCGGCTTCATCAATCGCCCCATGCCCTGTTCGACGATGTTGGCGTTTGAGAATTCCTGATCGTATTTTCCTTCCGGATTCACACGGTAAGGATTCTGCGAGGTCTGCAATGTATACGTCTTACCATGGACTTTTGTGCTTGCCGGCGGCGCTGGATGGACCGTTCGTAATTCGATCGGCTCCTCAGACTTCGGCTTCATTGCGTTGTAGGAAAAGCCACCGATAAGAATTGGAAGGAGCACAAGATACGCATACCGCAAAAGCTTATTCATACCAGTTTGCGCATCAAGCACGTTCATAATCGGCTGCTTGAATTTCTTCCAGTCTTCTTCATTCGCCGAGATCCACATGAATACGGCGACAAGGGTAACAGTTCCGTACATGGCACGGACACTGAATGGAATCGGAGGATAGACGCGATACTTCAGATAAAGCAGCACAAATGCCCAGAACCCAATTCCCTGCCAAAAACGTGGAAACGGCATTCCCACGGCGCTCATCATGTAGCTCAATCCTGCAAATCCGGCGACGAAGCATGCAAACTCAAAAAGCATTTGCATCGGCATATAGCCTTCGACCAAGCGTACAGTGGTGGACGGAATAACGTCAAAAATCATCCCTCCCAGAAGGACAAGCCCTGCTACTCCAATCAAGGCACCGAGTGACATCAACGCTTTCATCGGCAAACTCCCTTTGCTCTCCGCATTAAAGCAGCTGGAGACTACGAAATCTTTGGTGGCGGCGCTCCGGCCTTCACCTGTGACAAATAATCGACGATCTTTTTCAAGGCACCAGCGCTCAGCTTTTGCCCAAAGACTTTGGGCATCGTGTTGTCAGGAAACGGCTTCACCACGAAGGCGCTCGGATCTACGATAGATTCCATAATATATTCAGCAGAAGACTTTGCAGTACCTTTATACGTGGGATCCTTGATGCGCTGCGGGGCGGTTGTACCCTCTTCCAGCTTCGGACCGATCGTTCCCATAGCGCCGGGAATCCCTGGGATCGTATGGCATGACACGCATTGTGCTTTGGCAAAAATTTGATCAACTGGTTCTGACCCATCAGCCATGAGCGAAGTGGCTCCCGCAGGCTTATCCTCGGCCATCTTAGGACGGTCAGCTTCAGGGATAAACTTTTCGTACGACTTCACAATTTCTTCGAAAGAAGGCGAGTCGCGACCTTCACGGACATAGAACCAGGTGTCTACGGCTGCCAGCTCTTGAAGGCTTAAAGAGATTGGTGGCTTGTGGATCGCCGGCATCGGACTCTGTTTGTCGTTAGTGCCCTTCACTCCATACCCTGCCACAACATAACAACTTGGGCAGGCATGTGATTCCGCAATATACTCTAGCGCATTTTCAGCAGTTCCTGACCCTGGGAACGCTTCCTTTTGTTCATATTCACGCTTGGACGGATTGCCCTTGGAATACTTAGGATCTGTCAAACGTTCTTTGTCGGAACGCTCCGGAAGACCCAAGAGATTTGGAGCTCGCTCACCGAGCATGCCGGCGTGAAAGGCATGGCACAGCGGACATTGTCCCTTCCCAATTGCACCCTGCTCTTTATTTTTTCCAATCCCACCGAAGATGATTTTTTCACCCTCATCTGCGAGTTGCTGAGAGGTCATCGAACTAAAATCCAGCTTCTCTTCCTTTGGCGGGAAACCACCTTCGACTTGCGGAAGCCAATTTCCATATCCGGAAAGAAACGCCGCCACAAAGAACATGAATCCGCCAACTTTCAGCATGGCGCTAATATTAGTGAAGTACAACGCCATGACAAAGGTCGTCACAGTGATCACCACCAACGAGACGGGCAAAAGCCGGTTCTCACCGTAAAAATTGTTCTTGTAATTGGCAATCGCCATAAAAAGCAAAAACGTCCCGACAATTCCAATAAAGGTTTTGAAAGTTGCCCGCTTCTTTGCAACAGGATCACTGATCGATACCTGAAAATAAACAAACAGGCCCGCCAGGATGGCCAAAGCCATCCAACTCATTGAAAGCGTCTCAGCAATCAGATTACCCAAGGTCTTGACCTCCTACAGCTAGAGCAGGGAAGATAATCTCCGCCGCCATACACCAACTATCGATAAAAGTCGGTGATTAGTGACTAGCAGCCGGCTGCGGGACATTGCCCGGGATGCCAGCTTTGGCCTCCACCGGAACCTTCTTCGCCGCCAAACTCCCCATCCAGAAGACGAAAAGAATACTGATCCAGAAAAACAATACATTGAACGAAATCATGTTGGCAGCAAATCCAACCGTATGTGTATAGGCCCATGGGGAATTGTCGCGCATGATCTCATTGACGTGCCAAAATAGACGGACTGAAGAGCGAATATAGCCCATCAATGCCATCATCCAGGTAAAGGCCGTTGCCAACATAATGAGGGCATATTGCGAACGGACGGAAATTTTACCCCACTCAATTGGACCCATTTGCTTTGCCCCTCTCATCATCACGCTATTCAGCGCGAACATAAAGAAGAGACATGACAACGTTGTCGCCACTTGAGGGACGGACAAACCAACTCGCACGTTCGCGGGGATGTAATACCCGTAAATAGCCAGCCAGATGATGTTAACGTACGCACAAGCAAAGAATACGCCCATAAAGATGTTCCCGAATTTCGCCCATGACACAGTTGAGACTTTATTGCCTCGCATGTACCACACAAAACTCAGGACGGTCGTTGTAATAATGACGTTGATGCCGCCATTCTTTGCAGACATGACGCCGAAGTTCCCGAGCACTGGATGCTGCTGACCTCCCATGGCCTTCAATTCGGCGGGCGACATGACCATTGTGTGAGGAGTAATAAAAACCAGGAAACCGCAGACTAGCAGAAACACAAGATACTTAATGTACCGTTGATACTTTTCGGCGCCGCGCATGCGGCCCATTGCTTGCCAGAGATAGTAATTGGTGCTCAAGAAAAGAATGCCGATCATCGTGGCTTGGATAATAAACAGCCAGGCCAGCAACCCACCCATCAACGTGATCCCCATCTGCTGACGATACGCGTATACTTCGCGCATAAGCCAATAACCGGCAAAGGGTAGGGGGATCAGGAAAGACACGCCGAGCGCCATGGCGATGTAGCCCATCCAATCGTAGTGCGCTCGATCCTCATCGGTTTTCGCTGCGAGGAACTTATAGGCGGCGTAAGCGGCCACAACTCCTCCGCCGAACGCCATGTTGCCCAGAATGCGATGGAGGTTGAGAGGGTTCCACAAGGCCGTATGGATCACATGCCAGATATTTCCAAGGTATCGCCCCTGCTCATCGACGCCGGCCGGCGACATCATGAAGCCAATCCATGAATTTGCCAAGAACATGAGCAACGTGCCGATGATGTTTAGGATCACCGACATACTCAGGTGAATCCACTTCAAGAAACCCTCCTTCATCTTGTCCCAACCATAATAGTAGATATAGAGGGTTCCGCTCTCAGCCACGAACATCAATGCGTAGATGTGCATGACAGGACGGAATATGCTGGACAGATACCCGAAGAACGCCGGGTACAGAGTCAGAAACGTAAAGATTAGAATGCCACCAAGGATAGCCGTGAGAGAGTATGCCGTAAGACTGATCTTGATAAAGTCATAAGCCAGCTGATCGTAGCGTTTTGCAAGCGCCTTATCCTTCGTTACCACGCCCATAAACTCGATGATCATGCAGAAGATGGGCACAGCCAACACGAAGCTGCCATAATAAAGGTGCTGCTGATTAGCAAACCAGAGCAACACGCGACTTTCAAAGTTGTATCTCGGATAGTCCTTGGGGCCATCCGTAGTCTTAGGGGCAGGAGCACCGACTACAATACCTTCGGTCTTATAATAGACATCCCGACCCTTTTCTACTTTATCTCCATCCTTCTTCACCGCATCGCCGGCGGGAGCCTCCTCACCGATAGCCGGTGAAGGCAGAGCTACGACGATCGGAAGCAGAAGGAGGCCAACCATCATGCAGAGCGCCATAATTGAGAATACGCGCTTGCCGGTTAAAAGGCCCATGGAATACCTCCTTGGATACACTTGTATGTTAAAAGTTCACGAAATTCACCAGGCCGGCTCAACTACCTTTCCACAGCTTTACTTCCGGAACAGGTACCAGTAGTCCAGCCCCTGCATATCCATCAGATAATGGTCGACCAGCGTAAAATAGCCGACTGCAATAATGAGTGAGACAATTACCGCGATTACAGGATTATTCAACGCGCTCATTTCCCGTTTCTCCTCTGCTTACCTGGTCATCTGTTGATTGAGCTACGAACCAGACCCTGTGGGCTAGGCGAGATCTATGATCTCAGCAGGGACACTGGACTCCGGCAAACCAGTAGAAAAACCATATTCCTACCGCACAAGTAATGTAGAAAATCATCTTGCCGATTTTTATCTTAATGTCGCTATCAGGGGTAGCTGTAGCCATCGTTGCCTTTACTCCGATCAAGATAGTTAGAAGGGAAGTTCAGAATTGCTGCATTTTCTTGACAGGCATTTAACCCTGTGTTATCAGATTTTTGCTGTTCGCAATCGTAGCAACAGGAGAAACTGTGACAAAAAACTCAAAAGTGTTTGACATTATAGTTTTGGCCGGTATGGTTGTCAACATCATTTTGGCCGTGTTTTTGATTCTCTACTACTTTGATTTTTTGTAAATTCATCAGGTTTTCCTCTCTCCACTTTCTTTCGTTTCCGTCGCAGAAATTGCGCAACGAAATCCGATCGTCTCATCTCGAAAATCCGGCATCATTTTGCTTCGGCTGGTGACCCGAATATCCCCGCCGGTCGTCGTATAGCCTCCACCTCGAAGCACCCGATAGGTGCCATACTCAGGGCTTGGTGGATTCTGTTCCGGCGAGTCCTTGTAATAGGTCTCATCGTACCAATCAGCCACCCATTCGATGACATTGCCGGCCCCATCCATCACCCCGTACGGACTTTTGTCAGTCATGAAACTCCCCACACGTGCAGATACCTCATGGCCGTCCTGCACACGGGCCCAATTCGCACCATGAGGTTGCTCCTGGTTTCCCCAGGGCCAAAGTCTCCCGTCGGTGCCTCGCATGGCTTTTTCCCATTCGGCTTCGCTTGGAAGCCGCTTGCCTTTCCAGCGGCAATATTCCGCCGCATCATCCCACGACACATAGACGACCGGCTGATTCGTTCCTTTCATCTTTCCACCGTTCTTAGCGTACCGCGCAGGTAGCCCAGGCTTCCGATGGCCGGTCGACAGGACGAACTGTTGATATTGATGATTGGTCACTTCGTACCGATCAATCGAAAAAGCATCGAGGAAGATGGTGCGCCGCGGCTGTTCATCGAACCCTCCGCTCTCAGTTCCACGTTCGAACGGCCCTGCTGAAATCGTCACCATCTCGTCTGGAATCGGTTCCTCTCCAGGAGCGCTCTCTGGCGTCGCGTCAACTTCAGCGTCAGCTCCAGACTCTGACTTTTCATACGGCGTTAACGTAGTACCACGCAAGATGGCGATGATGGGCATCGCAGCACAGGCCAGCACAACAAGCAGAAAGACCAATTTGAATTTTGATTCGAGCATACTGATCTATGACTCAGCGCCGTCTCCGACAGTTTGCTCCAGAGCACTCGCACAACGAATGCCGATCGTCACGTCCGTCCGCCAATGTTTGGCGGCAAACCGCTTTGACAACCTCGCATTATGCTCCGTTTCCCGCCATGAGCCTCCGCGCACGACCTTGAGGTCAGCATTCTCCGGTCCCTTAGGGTCACGAAATGGAGATTTCTTATAGTAGTGTTCACTGTATGAATCCTCCACCCATTCCGCTACGTTACCCGTCATGTCATAAAGGCCGTAGGGACTCCGCCCTGCCTCGAACGATCCGGGGGGCGCCAGATACTTATACCCATCCTCGCTACCGTCGACATTGGCGGCGTTGATGGTAAATTTATCTCCCCACGGATATTTTCTCTTGCTCTCGCCTCGGCCGGCCTTCTCCCACTCTGCTTCAGTGGGAAGTCGCTTGCCGGCCCACTTGCAGTAGGCGGCCGCTTCGTCCCAGGAGACGCTCATGGCAGCCAATCCCGGCTTCAAAATCTTCGACTGATCATCGTCGAACACCTCAATCCTGGGCATGGCGCGTTTGGTCATTTTCGCGAACCGCATGTATTCCTCTTGGGTGACTTCTTTTCGGTCGAGATAGAACCCCTTCAAGTAGACTTGGTGCTCAGGAGCTTCATCCGGATCGCCGTCATTGCTTCCCATCGTAAAAGGGCCTTCCGGGATCTGCACCATTTCTCGGCCTTCATCTCCGATTTTTGTCTTGTACATCGAGAAATCCTGAGCCGGCAGGCTACTCGCCGTCGGTCGAGCTTCCGACTTCACTGATGCGACAAGCTGTTTCATTTGCTTGGCCTTATATGACTCATAGGCCAACAGGCCGATCATGAGAAAAAACGATGTAAATACAAAAATGATGGACCCGACTAACACACCTTTGTTTTCCACGAACACCTCGTTAATCGAGAGTACCTACCGGTAAGACGGCAATGTCTCGGCTTGTTCGGATGCCGCCTTCTTGGCAGCACGCACATCAAGCAACATTGAAATTTGGACTCCCAAGAAGCCACCCATGGCAGCACCTGCTCCGGCGCCGACCCAGATCCGATCGACACCGGCCATCAGCCAGGCCAACACTCCACCCAGCACAGTACCGACAAGAATGCTGACGAGAAATCGACGGCCGCCGAGAAAGCCGATCACAATACCGAGCCCAAGTCCAACAGAGACGGCAACCGGCATCAATCCTCCGCCCATGGTCAGCCCGATCAGAGTACCGACTGTACCCATCACTGTTATTCCGAGTGCAATATCAAACGCCTTGTTTCTCGCCATCACTGATCCTTCATGAACCGAAAAGCGGATCTCCTACTTGGCTGAAACAGCAATCAGGGGGCCAAAATCGATTTCCACGCCAGGGGCCGCGATGATGGAGATTCCCCAGGCCTTCTCCGCTGGCTCATGCTTGTGAATCCGCTTGAAGTCTTCGTACACATTCACTCGTTCCTCAAACCATTGTCCGACTTCCTTCGTTCCGGTCTGGACGACGATCTCGGAGCCACTAAACATGCCGCCTTCCGTCACGGTGCCATCCGGTTTCGACTCGCTCCACACATATTTCGTGAACACCGGGATAAAGAGGAGATCGGTATCGAGGGAAGCATAGACCGCGGCTAGCGGCTCATTTCCAGCCGTCGCCTTATTGAGACGCCATCGCCAAGTCAAAATCGGATAGGCCTTGGGATCCCAGTCGATTTTCTTTTTCTTGATCCGCTGACCGGCATCCTTTGCCGATAAAAAATTCGCTCCGTTTTCAGACTGAATCTTGTAGGCTTCGCGGCCTTTCGATTGACTTCGCTGATTTTCGTGGTCCCACAGGGAAGGAAACCCGTCCGTTTCCTTCGCTTGGAAATTCTCCAACACGAGGGACTGCCCTTGGGCGACAACGGGAACGTGCCAGGCAACAACACCGGCCAGAATACTGAAAACGGCGGCAGTACAAATCGGCGTACGGCGCTCCATAGGCTCTATTCCCCTTCTATGTTTCTTGCGATGGAACCGGCGAAAGCAAAGGCGCCTGTTCCTCCTGAAGTTCCTCGCCCATCACCGGCTGTTGCCCCCGCTCGCACATCCAGAACAACGCCAGAACGGCTGCCCAAAATACCACCATGTTCAGCGTTACCATTTTCGTGGCATATTGAAGATCCGGCGTGAACGCCCAAGGTGAAACATCGGCCATCAACTCACTGACATGCCATGACAAGCGCCCAGACGAACGAATGTATCCCATCAAACCCATCACCCAACTGAAGGACGCAGCCAATCCAAACAATCCAACCATGCCGCGCAGCGGAATCTTCCCCCACTGAATCGGGCCATGCAGCACAGCTCCTCTGAGCATGAGGCGGTTGATCACCACACCGGTTATGATCACCGTCAGCGTCGTAATAGCTTGAGGCGCTGACAGACCGACACGAATCTTTGCCGGCAAATAGAATCCGTAAATAGACAGCCAGATAATGTTCAACGCACCGACCAGGTAGAGCACGGCGAGCACGATATTTCCGGTTTTGGCCCACGAAATGGTCATGGTTCGATTCGCCCGACGATAGTACAAAAAACTGAGCGCCGTGACGAGAATCAGGATGTTGACCGCTCCATTCTTGGCCGACATGACACCATAGTTGCCGATCACGGGATGTTGAGCCCCACCCATCGCCTTCACTTCGCTCGCAGACATCAATAAGGTGTGCGGTGTCAGCCAAATAAAGAGCGCCAGCATTAAGACACCCAACAAGAGCTGGTAGTAGGGCTGATAGCGCTCGCCCCCTTTGATTCGAGCCATGCTCTGCCAGAGGTAGTAGTTGATTCCTAAGAAGAGGACACCAATCAAGAGGGCCTGAACGACAAACAGCCAGGTAAGCAACCCGCCCATCATCGTCACACCCATGGTCTGGCGAAACACGAACACGGACTTCATCAGCCAATAGCCTGCAATAGGCATGGGGATGAGCGCGCAGACTGTGACAAACAGGAAGACATATCCCACCCAATCGAAATAGGCCCGTTCTTCGTCGGTTTTACTGGTAAAAAACCGATAACAGGCATAGGCCAGCACCACAGCCCCACCGGACATGATATCCGCGAGGAAGCGATGGACGTTCAGAGGGTTCCACAGCGCTGAGTGCAGCAGATGCCAGGCGTTTCCCAGGAATCGCCCTTGCGCATCCACCCCGGCAGGCGACATCATGAAGGCAGACCAAGCATTCGCCATCATCAATAAGGCCGTTCCCACAATGTTGGTCAGAATCCCGATCGCGGCGTGAATCCATTTCATGCCCCGATCCGTCATCCGATTCCACCCATAGTAATAGACGATCAGCAGCAGCGCCTCTCCGACAAACACGGCCGCGTAGGCCGGCATAAACCCTTTGAATGTTCCACCCATATACTTCATGAAACTGGGATACAGCATGATGAACATCGTCAGCATCAGGCTGCCGATGAGCGCCGAGACCGACAGAGCCAAGACCGCTACCTTCGCGAGATCTCTCGCCAGACCATCGTAGCGAAGGGCCAAGGCCGGCTTCGAGGTTATGAGTCCAAGAAACTCAAGCAATGCGCAAAATAACGGCAGGGCGAGAACGAATCCTCCGAAATAGGTATGTTGCTGCGTCACAAACCACACCAGCAACCGACTGTCCAACGAGCCGATACGCGGATAGACCGTTTCATGAGGAGTGGGAGCCGCCGGTCCCTGCGGAGTTCCCTCAGTGCCGAAGTACACATCCGTCGACGATTCCGCAAATGACGGATCCGGCCCGTTCCACACGCTTCCAATGGTGATCGCGACCATCGCGATACAGATCGCAACACTGATCAAGGAGCGTTTCAACCTGAATCCTTGCCCCATATCCCTACCCCTTCATTCCGGTCTTGCCGATTGCCAACTCCCCAGCCGCACCGTCGGCACTGACCGGTTTTCCAAGAATCCCCATCACAAACGGACAACGCAACATTCCACTCGATAGTTGCGGAGCCTGTTCATCCTCCACATGGCGGCGATCACCCAGATAATACCCATACAAGCCCATCACCGCCGTAACCAGGGCACCCATCACGGCGGCTGAGGCCGGCGTAATCGTCGGCTGCCGTACGACAAACAGCAACAGTCCCATCGCCACAAGATAATAGGTCGAGGCAAAGGCCATCCCGGGCCACCACCAATACTTCAGCAATTCCCCCGACGCGGTTTGGCGGAGTGTGTGAACCCACGGGACAGACGGATAAAGCCCGCCAAAGTAGGCGCAGAGTGCCAGACCTCCGCCGAAAACTGTCACGCTCAACAATTGAGCCAACGCAGCTCCCTGAACATCCGCGATGGCGAACCCCGACAATGATGCAGTTGCGCCCATACCAATGCCAGCAGCGGTCCAGGGCCCCCATTGCCAAGCCCTAGACTGCACCAAGGCACGAAGTTGCGCTCCATCAGGGAACGTGAGAAACGGTCGTCCCAACACCGAGAGCTTGCGCACATGTCCGATTTCAAACGCGTCGCGAGCGACCGCCGTGCATGAAATGATGATCGCCATCATGGCGGGCCCATCAGGATGTTGGAGATAATCGTAATTCATGATCCACAACAGAGTCAGCACCAACAACGAGAGCTGAATGCCATAGACGGCACCGATCCAGCCGGCAAGCCAGCTGAGGAGGCGCGCTCCATCTTGGCGGACGATGACGGACCACGGGGCAGCCCGACCGACCCGATAGGCCAGGACCGAGGTGACCGCTGCCACCAGACTACTGACCGTCAACAGCACAAGGGGATCTGCGATTGGAACGAGATGTTTGACGAGACGATACACCCCGAACGCAATCAGCCCGGGGACAAACATCACGATCCGTTTTTGCTTGCGCACGGGCTCTTCCGTAACCGCCAAACTTAAACTCGGAAGCACCCGCAAGGCCATCCGATGCAACATGATATTCAGGACTGAGATAGCAGGACTGAGGACTGAGCCGGAGAAATGGCCGGTGTTACCCATTTCCCCTTCTCAGTCCTCAACACTCGTTACTATTTTGAAGCCCCCATTCCAAAGTACTTCGCCTTCACTTCTTCCATCAGCGACACCGTAACGCGTGATGATCCACGATCCGCCGCGGTGCGTTCGAGTTCGATCCGAGCCATGGCCCGAACCGGAGCCGGCACTCGTTCCAGCCGCCGCTCGGCTTCAGGCTCCCATTCAATTCGCTCCCCGCCTTGTGGACGTAACAACACATCGTACGAGATCACCCGAGTTCCACGCTGATGAGCATCGTGTTCCACATCCTTTTGAACGAGAGTTGCCACATAAGGCGGGAGGCGATCCAGCCGGTGCAATGCCTCGTCAGTCCACATGAATCGATCGACCAATCCGTGCGTCTGTCCCTCCGGTACGTCGACACCGACTTTCAGACCACAGCCTTTGCATTCCGATCGGATGAACCACTGAGAGATACCGTTTTCCCCGTCACGTTCCTCAATCCCTTCCGTATGCATCCATCGACCACAGCCGCAGGTCAGCATCTCAATACATTACCCAATCTTCCCGGGATAAAGAATATACAACATGGTGTAGGTAAAGCTCCCTGTGACAAACAAGACGCAGTAAATGACCATCGTAAATCGGCCGAGCGCGCGATGCCGCTGCGCTCCATCAGGCCAGATCCGTTGAATCGTCATTTCAATTGCGAACACAAACGCGACCACCATAAGAAATACGAGATACACCTCCAGCTTTCGCATTGAAAAACCGGCCGTGGCCACGCGCGAAAAAAATAACCCCAGCACTACAAAGGCGATTCCGCTGAAGATGAGTCCGATTTTCTTCCATGTCGTAAGCAACCGTGATTCACGGAGGGAGCGCACCCCGTCGACCAACTGTTGAGCGCGAAAACCGAGCACAATCATGTACACCGCCATGACCAAGCCGATGATGACAAGGATGATGTGGAGCGTGAGCACCGGAATGAAAACATAATCATAGAGCGATTGAGAGCCGCCGAATCCCTCTTTCCCCTCCACGGCCAAAACGCCGAGCTGACGAAACAAATAGTAGGCGATGAAGAAGCTGAGCATGGAAATCATTCCACCCAGCATCAACCAATGATGTGCATCGGCCTGTCGCTTACGCGCCTGGTACCACCCAATGACAAAGAGCGTAGTAAACAAAGTGGCCATTAATTGGCTTAAGTCCGCCCCGGTTGTGGCGTGGGTTCCGAAGAACCCCGGTTCTCTTAACCAATCCATCGCTCTGCTCTTCGTCGCTCGTATCTCAAGAATCGCACCACGAAATTGAGTTCGCGTTTCATGGACGGCGCTCGCTTCGCTGAGTCGAAGCGGGCTTCACGCTTCACGAGATTTCAGACCCTGCACGACAGCCGTCTTTTCCAATTCTACGACAGAGTCAAATCCAGACTTGGTCAACCATTGCATCGCATCGCTGCATTTGTAACAACTGCCGTGCTGCGTATTCACAAGAATATGGACCGTGAACGCGGTGGTCCAAGCAGGGCCGGTACCGGCCTCGTCCAGGAAGCGATCCTTAATGATCAATCGCCCCCCCGGCGCCAGCGATACGAAGGCCTTTTTGACCAGATCGTGATTCATCTGGAACGTTTGATAGTGAAGAATGTCCGACATCAGGACCACATCGTACGGTCCCCCGAGTTGATCTTTATTGAAATCACCGGGATGCAGTGTGATTCGTGACTCCAACCCTGCGTCCTTGACCGTTTTTTCCGTCAACTTCAACGTCGCCGGAAGATCGAAGACCGTCGCGCGTAATTCAGCGTACACCTGACAAAAGGCGATGGAGTTGGTACCGGCCCCGCCGCCTAGATCCAACAGCCGTTCGCTTCCCATGAGCTTCAGCCGTTTGGCAAAATCAGGTCCGCTTTGCTGGCCGATCCGATTGAGCACCGCCAACACGTTGCTCCCCAATTCTGGATCGGTCTCGAAGACATGCCGCTCGACTGCCCGTCGTCCCGTTCGAATCGTCTCCTCCAAATTTCCCCAGTTGTTCCATTCCGCATCGTGCAAAAGGAGAAGATGGCCGACGTATTGCCCCGAATGCCGGGCGAGGTGCTTCAGCGACGTCGACGAGTTGCCATACAAATCACCCTCCTCCTCCTTCGTCAACAACTTCATTGCGACGAGGGCGTTCAAGAGAAGCACCAAGGTCGGCTCATCGGCCTGAATTCGACCTGCAATGTCCTGGGCGGCCTTCGGTTTTTCACCGATTGCGGAAAAGACATCCAGCTTCACGGCCGTCAGGAGGATTTTGGTCTCCCAGTAGTAGCCGAGCTGGAAAACTTCCGCGAGTGAGAGTTCTCGTGACACACCAATCCTTCAAGCTGGCGCTGTAAATTGGCATCTTACCTACTGCGGAAAGCGAAAGGCAAGGTGACTAATCTGGCAGGAAAACGGCTGAAAACACGAAGGGCAGCGGGTATTCCGCTGCCCTTCGACTACGAGAATTCAACCAACAACCTTACTTGATTTCGGCCTTGAGGTTGGCGGTTCCGCCATCCGTCACATCGACCTCAAACTCGATTTTCTTGCCCTTCCCGGCGAAAGGATGCCAGGCCACCACTTTGTGCTTCCCGGCAGGAACATCCTTGATCTCGAACGATCCATCGTCCTTCACAACCGCAAAATGTGGGCTCGACACAGGCAGGAAGAACGATTGCATGAACTCATGCTGGTCGCACTGTAACCGGAAGTACCCTTCCTTTTCTGCGCCGCCACGGAAGGTCACCGGTTTATCCAGCTTGTCGCCCTTCTTCGCAAGACCGATGTTGAAACCGGTCGCCGACGAAGCACCCTTCACCGTGAAGCTGTGTGGGTTGTGGAGTACACCGGCAACAGACTTGGGATCATCGGGATCAGCATCCGTGTTCTCAACCTTGAACGGACGGGTGTTGACGACGATGCCGCTGAACGGCAAAAATTCGCAGAACGCGGCCACCACTTCCGTGCCGGCATAGCCGTCTACGAACGCCTTGTCTTCGATATCCGCTACCGCAACGACCGCACCCTTCAAACCACCGTCCTTCCCGACTTCGATCTGTTTCAGAAACCGCTTATCCCCATCCATCAAGCTTTTGTTGGGGTTCTTAGGGCAGAACTTGGGATTCGGAAACTTTGAAAAGAGGAATTCCTTCTGCTCTGCCTTCCCGGCATAGGTTACCTTCCCGGAGATCGTTCCGCCGGCATACGAGGTGAGAGGCGCCGCGACCAACGCGACGGCTGCTACACCAAACATGATTGATAACGCACTCTTCATTGTACTGCCTCCTTGTGATTGATCACGTAATTCCTGACCTTATCCGTTCCCCTCTTTTCCCCTCGACCGGAATATTCTTAGCTTACAACCTAAGCTCTCGACACGTTTGAATTCCTGCTGGTGAGGCCGACCGGATCAAGTATGTATATGAAATCTTACCGCCTGCTGTCAATGTCAAACAAGGGGGAACTTGTGCCCTTCCACAGTAGCAATTTCGCCATCGTCCTGATACAGTGACGAAAATTTTGACGCCTCCTCAACCTGGACTCTCTGAGTGAATCACGGCTACATGCTCCTTCCCACATCAGCACTCCAATGACAGCATCAACAGTGTCTGCCAACGGCCTTACGCGCACCTACTCGGTCTATGTGACGGTGTTGCTGTTCGGTCTCATCGCCATGGGTGCACTCATCGGTGTTCCGTTATTCGGATATGTCTACGGATATACGTGGCTGGATTGGACCATGTTTGTGTTGCTCTACATCATCACCGGCCTGGGTATTACGGTCGGATATCACCGTCTGATCTCACATCGGAGCTTCAACTGTCCGGATTGGGTCAAGGCCGGACTCCTGATCGCGGGAGGGTGGGCCCTGCAAAATTCCGCTTTCAAATGGGGCGCCGACCACATTCGTCATCACGCTGCCTGTGATCAAGACGCTGATCCGTACAATGCAACGCTGGGGTTCTGGCACAGTCACTGCGGATGGCTTTTTTCAGACCAGCGCTATTCCGACGAAAAATACGCCTCGCGCCTCCGGCAGGATCCGGTTGTGATGTGGCAGCATCGTTACTACGCGCCGATCTTCCTCTCAGGGTTGGTGCTTCCGTTCTTGGTGGGTTTTCTCTACTCCGGATGGGTCGGCGGTGTCAGTTGCTTCATGTTGGCAGGTCTTGGACGGACATTTGCCGTGCTGAATTCGACCTTTTGCATCAACTCAGTCTGTCATCTCTGGGGAAGCCAACCGCATAGCCAGGCCGATTCCAGTCGAGATAGCTGGTTGGTCTCGCTCCTGACTTTCGGCGAGGGATATCACAACTATCATCACACTTACCAAAGCGACTACCGCAACGGTCCTCGCTGGTACAACTTCGACCCATCAAAATGGTTGATTTTCATGCTTTCCCTCATGGGATTAGCCTGGTCGCTCCGTACTGCTTCCGCCGCTGAGGGTAAAGTTTCAAATATTTAGTTTGTCTGTAGCCCAAACCAGCAGAACCATATCAGCAGCAAGCAAACGAACCTCGTGCTTAGTATTTCCGCAACGACACAGGCGGGAGATTCCACAGCTCTTCGCGGATGGTCGCCCAGAGAGCATCGAGCATGTCGATAAGGTCGGGTGCTGTTTGAGTCAGCAATTTGACGGCAACCCCAGGCACAGTCGGTGTCGATACTCCCCCTAACACGTGGCCGGGCCGTTCATCCAAGATCGGCGCGATTTTCGACTCCAGTCGGCTCCAGACCTCCGGTGCCACGGCATCATTCACCACATAGAAAGAGGCCACATAGTTCCATTCGTCTGCAAGTCCTACGCAGCCCAAGTCGGAGGCGGGATCCAACACATATCGTTCCAGGAGAGAACTGCCGGATGCAGTCGTGATACGGATTTCGTTCTCCAGATCGGTGAACGCCCATCGCTCTTCACGGGCAATACGGCCGGATGCGACGGCGTCCCATAGGAGAAGGGTGGCGCCAGGCGCCAGCGTGGCGTGGAGTATTTGGCGAAACCGTGAGCCAGCGAACGGAATAGTATGTTCCGGGAGCCATTCCAAGATTGCGCCAGACCCGACAGTGATATTGATGTGCTGTTCTGAAATCTTGCCCTCAGTCCGATAGACCCGATTGGCGGAAGGCGAGGAAATCAGGACGTGCGCGTCTCGATTCAGGTTCATGTCTATCGACAAACGGTCCCCTCCGACTAGGCCGCCGGATGGGTTGACGAGAAGCGTGTACGCGGTTCCTGTGTCATCAAGGTAAATAGGAGGAAGCAGCTTCCAAGGTGTCGTGAAGTACGAATGCGAGATGATGGTTCGGCGGTCCGGCTTAGCATAGTCAAGCCGGAGCTCACCGACTCGTCCGACCAATTCCGTCGCAAACCGTCCTGGGCTCTTCTTTTTTGGGGAAGGCTTTCTGTTCCCGGAAGGTTTCCCTTGTGAAGACGTGCCGGTTTTTCGAGGCGTCCTCTTTTGCTGCCTCTCTCGAATCGGCATGGTTACGAGCGCCTGGCTCGTTGAGGTATGCGCTGTTCTACCCAGGCCACGACGGAATCCATCCCCTCGCCGGAAAGAATATTGGTGAACGCGAAGGGAAGATCACCACGCATCTTGCAAGTATCACGATCCATGACCGACAGGTCGGCCCGCACGTGCGGCGCCAGGTCCATCTTGTTGATGACGAGAAAATCTGAGCGCGTGATACCGGGGCCGCCTTTGCGCGGAATTTTGTCGCCTCCCGATACATCGATCACATAGATGACATGATCCACGAGCTCAGGGCTAAAGGTTGCGGCCAAGTTGTCCCCGCCACTTTCTAAAAATATCAACTCCACGTCTGGATGGCGGCGCAGCAAGTCGTCAATGGCTTCTTGATTATGCGACGCATCTTCTCGAATCGCCGTGTGGGGACATCCACCCGTCTCCACACCAAGAATCCTATCGACCGGTAACGCCGCGCGTTTGGTCAGAATTTCCGCATCGATTTTGGTAAAAATATCATTGGTCACGGCAGCCAAGCTGTACCGATCCCGAAGTCTCTGACACAGCGCTTCGACGAGCGCGGTCTTCCCTGACCCAACGGGTCCTCCAATACCAATGACCGGAATGCCTTGTTTGCGCGCTTGAGTCGGAGTCCAATTGTGACTGTGCTCACGATTTAGATCATGCATGTGAATGTGAAGGGCTGATAGCAGCCCTTCTTCTCCCTTCCCATTTTACGATGCAATGTTTGCTCTCTTTAAGAGCGAAAGAGTCTCCACTCCAAACGGCCATGACGCATCGCATAAATATCTTGGATAGGAGACCACGAGCTCATCGCTGTATCTACCTCAACCTCTCGACTGATCCGTTCAATCAACGGAAGCCATTCACTGAGCATGCGCTGTCCTTCATGTTGACCGATCGGACTCAATCTCATGGCGGCAGACACAAACCCAACCGCAGTCTGGTATAAGAAGGCCGCCACAGTCGCTTCGGGTTCCCATCCACTGACACCCAGTGTCAGTCCAAAACACACCGCCAGATGACCGGGCGTTCGTTCAGATTCTATCGCGTCGCGGTATTCGCCAAGAACTGTCTTGGTCCGTAGCTGATCGGCGGCCATGCGTATGACCTGACGACCCATTTGGCGACTGGCCATTCGCGACTCACGACTCAGCTTCGTCGCATCCAACTCTCGATCCACCTCGTCGGCCAAAGAGACATTTCCATCGGCTCCGGCTTGATTCGCCCATTTAACCGCGAAAGCCTCCCGCCGGCTCATGCCACCACGCAGCAGGTCCCCCACGTAGCGCGCCAGTTGATCAGAATTCCTCACAGCCCCCCCTTGGATGGCCGCCTCCAATCCCGAGGAAAACGCATAGCCACCGGAAGGGAAGAACGTGTCGATGAACCGCAACCCTTCAAGTAGTGCGGGTGTATTCATATCGGGCACACAAGAATAAAACAGCCGGCCCGCTACCTCACGATGGCTCCGTTACTCGTAGCAGAACCGGCTGTTCTGTTCGTTAAAACAATTGATACCGCTGCGCCAGTGGCAACACAATCGCCGGCTCGCAGATGAGCGGCACACCATCCGCTGTCACAATGTACGTCTCGGGATTGACTTCCACTTTCGGCAGCGCGTCGTTCAGCTTCAGATCGCGCTTTTTCAGATTCCGTATGTTCTTGACCGCCGACACACGCCGCTGCAACCCGAGCCGCTTCGGAATCTCGTGATCCAGAGCCGCCTGCGAGACAAAGGTAAAGCTGGTGCTGGACAAGGCACGGCCGAATGCGCCGAACATCGGTCGGCTGATCGTCGGTTCCGGCGTTGGAATCGACGCGTTGGGATCGCCCATTTGAGCTTGAGCGATGAAGCCGCTCTTCAACACCATCTCCGGCTTGACCCCGAAAAATTCCGGTTTCCAGATCACGAGATCGGCGATCTTGCCGACCTCCACCGAACCGACTTCATGGGCGATACCATGTGTAATGGCCGGATTGATCGTGTACTTAGCCACATAGCGCCTGGCCCTGAAGTTGTCATTTTGAGCGGACGACTTGCCGCTCACCGGTGCGAGATGCCCACGCTGTAATTTCATCTTATGGGCGGTCTGCCACGTACGCGTGATGACTTCCCCGATGCGGCCCATGGCCTGCGAGTCGGATGACATGATACTGATTGCTCCCATGTCATGAAGAATGTCCTCCGCGGCAATCGTCTCACGTCGAATTCTGGACTCCGCAAATGCGACGTCTTCGGGGATCCGTGGGTTCAGGTTGTGACACACGATCAACATGTCGAGATGCTCATCCATCGTGTTGACGGTAAACGGCATCGTGGGGTTGGTCGAGGACGGCAGCACGTTGGGCTCGCCGCAGATCTTAATAATGTCCGGCGCGTGACCGCCGCCTGCGCCCTCCGTGTGGAAGCTATGGATCGTTCTTCCCTTGATGGCTCTGATTGTATCCTCAATATAACCGGCCTCATTGAGCGTGTCCGTATGAATTGCGACCTGGACATCGTAACGGTCCGCCACGCTCAAGCAGGTGTCGATCGCGGCCGGGGTGGTCCCCCAGTCTTCATGCAGCTTCAATCCGATGACGCCGGCTTCGATTTGTTCGTTCAACCCTTCAGGCCGGGAGGCATTACCCTTCCCCAAGAAACCCAGATTGATGGGAATGCCTTCGGCAGCTTCCAGCATGCGATGAATGTTCCATGGACCCGGTGTACAGGTCGTCGCGCTCGTTCCACTTGAAGGACCGGTCCCTCCGCCGATCATCGTGGTCAGACCGGCTGACAGCGCTTCCCAACATTGTTGCGGACAGATGAAGTGGATGTGTGTATCGATGCCGCCGGCGGTGATGATACGGCCTTCTCCGGAGATCGCTTCCGTTCCTGGGCCGATTTCCATGCCCGGTGTGACATTCGGCATCAGGTCGGAATTTCCAGCATGACCGATACCGACGATGCGCCCGTCTTTAATCCCGATGTCGGCCTTGATGACCCCGGTATAATCAAGAATGAGCGCATTGGTAATCACGGTATCGAGCTGGCCGCTTGCACTCGTGGCCCGAGCTGATTGCCCCATACCGTCACGAATAGTCTTGCCGCCGCCGAAGACGGCTTCCTCGCCTGGAACGACCCGATCTTCTTCGACTTCAATGATGAGATCCGTGTCGCCAAGCCGGATGCGATCGCCGACCGTGGGACCGTACAGAGATGCATATTGTTTCCGTGAAATTTTCACCGTGCGCCTCCTTTTCCAAATCCGCGATCAGCAGCGAGTGCCACCGCCTTGGCTTTGACCTTCGGGTCGTCTAACAGTCCCTCCGTCAATCCGTTCACCCCCTGGGCGAGCCGGTTCCCTGCAAGGGCCACGAGCGTCACCTTTTTTTCTTCTCCCGGTTCAAACCGAACCGCCGTGCCGGCAGGAATGGCGAGCCGGAAGCCGAACGCCTGCTCGCGCTCAAACTTGAGCGCACGATTCGATTCGAAGAAGTGACAGTGCGACCCGACCTGAATCGGGCGGTCGCCCACATTCTTGATGGTCATGTCTTTCGTCTCTCGCCCCTTGAAGACCTCGATGTCGCCGGCCACCGTCATGACCTCGCCGGGGATGATTGGGGCGGAGAGCTCGGCTTTCACCGCAGCGGCTAAGGCTTCTTTCGATCTTTGCGGCGCGTCCTGTTTTTTCATTTTTGCTCCTCCTGCTCCACCGACCTTTGTGATCAGCGACTCATTTGCAGCATACGCAATGCCTTGTTGCCCAGCGTTTCCCAATAGTGATACCGCCCCGATTCCAGCCGCCACGCGTCCACTGTGAGCCAGAAACTGCCGCCGAGACGGTCCGGTTTGCTCGGAAGCGCTTTGTTTTCCCTTGTCATCTCCAGAATCTTGTGGGTCTTTCGTTTTCATATTCCCTCACTCCTTTTTCGTGCTCTGTGTCGGTCTAAACAATTCCTCACCATCACGCATCCTCCATGCTCAAGGAGTATCCTCCACAACATCTCATGAGAGTCCACCGCGTGTACGTATGCTAAGGAATGGGATTATGAACCGTCACGAGTTTCGTCCCATCGGGAAAGGTCCCCTCTACCTGGAACTCACGGATCATCTCCGGAACACCAGGCATCACATCTTTGCGCGATAGAAGCTGCGTGCCATAGGTCATCAGCTCGGCAACGGTTCTTCCATCCCGAATCCCCTCCAAAACAGCAGCGGTAAGATAGGCCACCGCTTCGGGATGATTCAGCTTGAGACCGCGCTTCTTACGATCGGTCGCAAGCTGAGCCGCCACATAAATCATCAGCTTGTCCTGTTCTCTCGGGCTTAGACGCATAGTTCCTCCTCTGTCAGATTAAAACTTGACCCCCAAACTACGTTCCAATAACGAAATCATCGACTCGGTGATAGTGAATTTTGTACGCTCAGAGAGGTGGGGAGGAGATACCGACTGCTACACTGGAGACTGATAAAAACCAGACTCACCACCCACCTCTCTTAGGTGCAGGAATTGATACTGGTCGGTCTTCCACACGACAAAACATTGTCGAGGTGGGATTGACTTATTATTTGCAAGTTAACGCTTATCACAAAACTGGAGAGTGGATCTATTGGGGAATACCCTGAAACCCGAGGCGGATTGCCCTGAGACGAGGGAGGGTACGAACGGTATCGAACCGTGCATCGGACAGGCACGCCGTTTACCGGACCTTAGACCGTCAAATGGTGGCGGACCATGTCGGCATTGAGTTCGGTGCTTTTG
>CABVRX010000002.1:86452-364013 GCA_902500825.1 uncultured Nitrospira sp. | reverse complement strand
GGACATTGCCCTTTCAAGGCAGTAACACGGGTTCAAATCCCGTTGGGGACACCAGGTACCAATACTTACGTCACTCGCAACGTGCACACGTTGTAAAGCACCAACCCCTGTGTTACGGTTGTACCCTCGTCGTACGGGCCTCGCGACGAAGTTGGTTTGAGGAAGGCTTGCAACATCGATGTTGCCTTGACCGGGAATCCTGTCGGAAGTCAGACCTAAGTCGCTGCATTACCCGCGTCTTCGGCTCGCTCCTGCCCCGTTCCTCGAGTCCAAGACAATGTCATCATTAAAGGAGAAACCCAACATGGGTTCGAAGCTTTACGTCGGTGGGTTGCCTTATTCGGCGACCGAGCAACAATTGAACGAGGTGTTTGGGGCGCATGGCACGGTGGCCTCTGTGAGGATTATCGCAGACAAGTTCACGGGACAGTCGCGTGGCTTTGGCTTCGTGGAAATGTCCTCAGATTCTGAGGCGAAAGCCGCGATCACGGCGCTTCATGGCACGGACATGGGTGGCCGCACGTTAACGGTCAATGAAGCGAAACCAATGGAGCAGCGTTCCGGTGGCGGCGGCGGTGGATTCGGTGGCCGTGGGGGAGGTGGAAAGCGCGATCGCTGGTAAGCGGCTACCGCTGATCGAAACACCAAAGGGGCTCTCCGGCCCAGGCCTTCCCATCTGCTCCTCAATGCCATTACGCGGCGCGGGCCGGAGCTTCTCCAGAAAACTGGATGACGAGGTAAGCAAGATGTGGCATTGAAAGGCTTACATTCCGATTGGGGACAGCACTTCCTTTGCACGCCCAGTCGCCTCCGGCCGATGGCAGCCGTTTCTTTAAATTCAAATTGAGCCCAAGTACCGTCGCCATTGAAAAGCTCTCGAAGGGCCTGACAAGTCGGACCAATCTGCCGAGCCAAGATGGTCTTCCATGAGGCTTCAAAAGGGGCCAACGGCTCTTGTTCAAGCTTCTCATAGTCGGCCTCTCTGAAGGGCATGAGCTATTGGTCATTGCGAGCTCACTCCCCAGTGAGTCCTTCCGCTCATTTGCCGTTTTTAGAAGGCCAACGGTGACCGCAGCTGCGGATCTCCTCCAATCCCGCCGCATAAAACACCTCCGGATTCAGAAGCTCGGTATACCGACCGATCTCGACTGGACACCGTCGAAAGTCACAAAGATCGTCGCACTACGGACGTTCTTTCAGATCACTTACGATGCGAAGGGAGGATTTGCTAAAATCATCACCCGCTTCCTAATCAGTAAGAAAAATGGTTCTGTGGATTTTCTGATGCCGGAGTCTCTGAACAACCTCGCGGTCGGCGAGTGGGCAACCGGCAAGGCGAACATGAAATGAGCTCTTCAGGGCACAAAATGGAAAGCCTGGGCACGACCCTCTCGGAATCGCGACGTGGATTCCTGTTTGGGAGCATCATGAGTTTCGTCATGGTCTTCGCCTCGATCATGCTGGCTGGATCCTATGGGATTCCTGAGTGGACGGAATATCTGGCCATCATTGGGATCCTTGCTCAGGTCTTTCTGATCCACCGACGGGAGCAGGCGTTGTATACATCGCGCCGGTGGCGGTTCTGGTATGCGCTGGTCAGCGCAGGTTTTGCGTGCGATCTGATGACCAAGCATCTCTGGATGCAGGAGCATGACACCATCGCGGGTTCCATACAAGTTCGAGGTCAGCTCCTGGTGGGAGGATTGCTGTTGTTTTATGTCATGGTATTTCCGATCGCGCTACGTCTTATCATTCGAAACACAAAGTCATGAGCAAGAAATTCACAAGGGCAGGTTCGTGCAACAATACGTGGCTGTGCAGCTCTGGTATTCGTTCGATGTGCCTAAGCGGTTTTGGGAGAGTCTCGAGCCGCCGCACAGTTAGTCGGGATCCAGGGCCGGCCGTGGTATGTTTTCAGCGGCTCCGTCAAGAAAGTGCCAGCAAGCGCATTCTTCTGTCTGGTGAGAGCGAAACCGATGAACGCTGTTGTGGTGGGGTGCGTAAAGGACGACGCGAGCGGTGGGCAGCAGGGAACGTGCCTGTCTCGAGGTTATTCACGCGAGGGGGCCGGACGCCAACGCCCAGCCCGTGACACCGGACCGTATCGTCTCCACCGATAGCGTTCAGGTGTACGATGTGCTGGCTGTCTCCGAATTCCAGCCCAAGCGCGTCAAGCACAGCCAGACCGTGGTATCAAAACGGGGCCATCCTATCACTGGCCGTGAGCACTTTGGGAACCAATCGAAGCGGCACCTGCGACGCGGCAACGGCATCCTGAAAAACAGCTGGTACTGGTGCTTGAAAGAGTGTGAGGGCGGTTCACCGGATCCGGCCAGAGCGCCTTGTGTACGCCGCTGAACCCCTGGGATCAGTCGGAAATCAACCCTGCTTCGCTACATCAGCCGCAAGAAGAAATGTGTCCAGGCTTGCCTATCCATTCTCGATCGGGTCAATGTCGACGATGAATTTGATCCCTCCCTTTCGGTATTCTCGCTCCATTTTTTGAACGGAATCATGGATTCTTCGGCTTAGGTCTGTGAGAGCAGGTCCTTTTACCAAGATACGATACTGCTGGTGGCCATTTGGACGTCTGCGTATTGCCGGAACTGGTCCCAAGACAATTAGAGGCTCCCGGTCATGAGTGTTCTGTTCAAGCTCGGCCGCCCATCGCTTGGCGGCCTCTTCGAGCATCCTAAGGTCTTTCCCTGTTACCGTGAGATCAGCCAAACGGCAGACGGGCGGATAATGAAGAAGCCGGCGTGCGGCGACTTCTTCATTGTAAAAGTGATCAGGATCTCCTGAAATCAAAGCCTGTACAGCATGATGTGTAGGAAGGCGCGTCTGAACGATGACTCGACCCCCCGTAGATGCTGGACATGCCAGGTTGGCAGCATCAACCAGCAGATGATAGGTACGCTCCGCCGCACGAAATTCCGAGACGTGCAACCCGGAATCTGCATGAAGGATCCCTACCAAGCCATAGTGAGGCAGTGGCTCTCGACGAAACAATGCTTGGGTGCCAATGAGAACATCCCACGTGCCAGATCTGGCACCTTCCCATAGAGCATGAGCGGATGCTGAGTGCCGAAGTGTGTCACCATCCAGCCGAGCGACGTTAGTCTGCGGAAATATGCGACGAACCTCAGCTTCAACACGCTCGGTGCCATCACCAACAGGACTCAGCCGGGGCATACGGCACAGAGGGCAGAGATCCGGCAATCGATCTGTCTTACCACAGTAGCGGCAAGCCAGCCGGCCGGCTTCACGATAGTAGGCAAGCGGCACGAAGCAGGAATCACACCGAGGAACCCAGCCACAGTCTCGACAAACCAAGGTCCCAGCATACCCTTTCCTGTTGAGAAAGAGCAGGATTTTTGCATGGTTATGTAGAGCTTCGTGCATCGCCTGGAGGAGTTTATGACTGAAGAGGGTTCCTGCTGGTTCATTGCGGAGGTCAACGAGCTCAATCCTAGGTTGAAGAGCAACGTCTTGTTGCACGTGGTGGATCTCAGCCTCAGTATCGAATCTCGATTCAAGGGATGGGTGGGCCGAGGCCAGTACAACGAGCGCCCGTTCGCTCTCGGCTCTCAAGCTGGCCACCTCTCTGGCATGATAACGAGGCTCCTGAGGTTCTTTCAGGGCGGGGTCCTCTTCTCCTTCCACCCAGATCAGCCCGATCGATTCAAGAGGAGAAAAGATGGCCGAACGGGTTCCTACGACTACCGAGGGAGTCTGTCCCTGACTCCGTTGCCATCGACCCGATTCTGAAGATGGGTGTGCGAGGGTAATCTGGAGGTCCGTGAGTCTTGAGAGCAGTTGTTTCAACCACGATGCTCTGGCAATCTCACCGGTGAGAACGATAGTGGATCTCTTCATTGAGTGCGCTTGCTGAATGGCGTCGGCAAGTCGGCCGAGTCGGTGTTCCCATGGGGCATGGAGCACGAGCTTCGTCATGTGATGGCTGTGAAGGCAGTGCGCAACGCGCGTTTTCCAAGAGGAGTCCACATCTGGGAGTGTTTCGGTGGACAACATGCCGTCCATTGATGTGGGGCGATCATACTCGTCCGAGGAGAGTTTCCCACGCGGCTTTTGAAGCTCGACGTTGGTATTGTTCGAAGGCATGAGCGCTATCCACGATTTGTTGATGAGGGCAGCGATCCGCTCGGCGCTTCCCTGTCTGGTTGGTTCAAGTGTCGAGGATAGGATTCCTGGATTTCGTCGAGCGATTCGGCCAAGAATGGGCTTCAGATCGTCCGGACAAAGGCCGGCTTCCAAGGCCGCGCGCCCCTGCGCAGTGGCCACGTATCGCGCGCGGGAATTTTTTCGGGTTGCCCTGGGGGGCAATATGAGCCGGAGACACTGGCCCCAGGGTGCAACATAGTATTCTGCAACCTTGCGAGATAGTTCAAACAGCACCGGTGTTGTTGAAGCTTGCTCATCGTGATTGAGCGAGTGGATCTCTCTAATGGAAGCAGACTCTATTTCGGTCGCAAGGTGATGACTTAGTGAGGTGACGACCCCTTCCAGCATCGTCCGTCCAAACGGGACCAGAACGCGACGCCCTATTGTCATGGTTTGAGCTAAAGTGGAAGGGACGCGATAGGTGAAGGCTTTCGCGATGTGGCGAGGCACAATAACGTCGGCATAGAGCGTCTCCATTCGATGAGGAAGGGGCGAGGTTCCATCCGAAGCCATGTCACATTCTAACAATCTGGCTTACAGTCTGGAAATACGAAGGACACCGGTCACATCAGTGTTCTCATCATGAGGATATCTATGGTTGTCGAGGGAAGAATCCAAATACCGATGCACTCCTGCCTCGTCCGATGCTATTCCGCCGGAGTTTCGGCGGTTGACTGCTGAGTAGGAGTATCCTGTTTGTTGGTGACTGTCGATGTAGCGGCGCTCGTATCGGGGTTATTGGCGGCATCTGATCCGTCCCCTATAGAAACCTGGGAAGAATTGCCGACGGACAAGGTCCCTCGACTAGAGGAACCGGCTGTGTCTGAAGTAGCAGTGGGAGGAAGCGCTTGGTCGTTACCTCCTCGTGCGCTCAAACTCGAAGGATTGTGTTCGAGTCTCTGCACTTGAGTCTGCAAGTCAGGTTTAAGTGCCGAAGCGTCCGCAATAGAGAGAAGAATCTCCACACGCCGATTTCTTGTGCGGCCCTCCTCTACCGTATTCGTGGCGGCTGGTTTGGTGTCGCCGAGCCCCACCGCGCTGATCCGTCCCGGCTCCACGCCGCCCTTTTCTACGAGATACCGGAGGACGCCGTTTGCGCGAACCTTAGACAACTCCCAATTGCTTGGATACCGCGGTTTGAGCGAAGGGCCGATCTCCACGTTATCCGTATGGCCTTCGATTCGGATCATCCTCATGTCGCCGCTGGCGCGTAGGTATTCAATCAACTGATCAAGCACTTTGTAGTTTTCAACCTTAATAGCAGCATCCCCTGAGTCGTAGTGAAGGAATTTCGCAAGATTCCCAAGGTTAAGGCGGCTTTGTCCCGCCTCATCCCGTATTTTTAGCTTACTGGATACTAAATCAGCTGGAACTACTTGATTGGACTGAGCGGTAGGCAATTCCGGAATAGTTTCTACCGACGACTGGGTAACGGGCGTCGAATATCCGATGTGCTTGAACCGGTCTCCCTTCATGACACGCGTGTTTGCCTTGATGACTTTAGCGGCTGCTGTGCGGGATTCCAGCGACAGCACCTTGAGTTGGCCGATCTTTCGTGGGGGAAGCCCCGCACTGTGACGATGAATGTCGAGAAAATCACCGACCTTCAGTCCGTCCTCCTTCCCTCGGTCCAGATACACAATGTTTGACTGTGACACCAGCGTCATAGTCCGGTCGGACTGAAGCTCAACAATCATGCCCTCGATGTCCGAACTATTAGTTGCGGAGCTTGTCTCTGCGTCAGGAGTCGGGGCAACGAAACGCGCGACAGGATCCCCAGGAGAAATCGGTCCGTAACTGAGCACGGCCTCTACTGTCGTGAGAGCATGGTCGGCGGCAGTCACTTTCACGATGGCTGAACGATTCATGACAAAACCGAGGTATTCCTTTGTCACAGGATGGAACACTTTCCGAACCCGCCGGTAGACGGTGAAGAGATCACCCACAGCCACATCCGTTGGGTTGTTCAGTTTGAGATAAAGCGAATCTCGCCTCCCGAGAAGCATTCGATTGCCCGTTGACTGATTATCACCTGTTACCAAGTTTACGGTTCCGTCGATCGGGGATGTCTTCTGGATGGCGCCACTGGAAAAGGCGAGTGCAGCCTCCGAATATCGAATGGAATCAAGGTCTGGCACCTGTGCGCGCGCGCTATCAAGTGAGAGGCCGATTCCTGAACACAGGAATAGAACGATGGCCGCCAAGGTTTTCATAGTAGTTCCTTCTGAGGCTAGTGTTGCTTTGAAAAACATAGCAAAAGACGCTATATTGTCAAGGTTTTGAGCTGGATTGGTAGGAGTTTGACGGTCCTCTCTTTCCAATGTTAATGTGTGGCCTTGTCATCCCGTATGTGTCCAAAGGGCGTAATTGACCAATGAATGGTGACAAAAAAGAGGGTCAGCGTCTCTCTAGAAACTCCGGCCAGAGAGAACGAATCGATACACAGATCCATCGGCGACGAAAGGTCAAGGCGTTTTCTCCTCTCGAATCAGAATGGGAGAGCTCACAGGCTGGACCGGCCTCTTATCGGGGTGATAAACAAAAGCGAAAGAGATTGGGCGTTGACCCCTGATCGTGAGTTGCAACAAGAACCTACCCGCTTAACCTACGTTCCACCCTCAGCCCAACACACCTAGGGCTTTCGGGTCCACAGAAATTAGGTCCTTTGTTCGCTTGCTATCCCTGAGATCAGGGCACTAATATTTTAAGTGTCAGATCTACAATACCCTTTTCAGGTCAATGCTTTGTGAGAGAAAACTAAGTGACCGGAACCGAGGTTCTTCTAGAATATTTGACAAAGTTTTTCCCGGTCTTTCTTTTTATCTTTGTCACGTTGGCCTTTGGGGTCGTGACCTTGCTTGTCAGTTATTTCGTACAACCCAGGTATCCGGAACCAGAAAAATTATCAACCTACGAATGTGGAGCCGAACCGTTTTCCGACGCCCGGATGCCGTTCCCCGTCAGGTATTACATTTTTGCGATGTTGTTCGTCATCTTCGACATTGAAGTCATCTTCCTCTATCCGTGGGCCGTCGTATTCACCAAGATCGGGGTGATTGGGTTAATTGAAATGCTGATTTTTATCGGATTATTCATCGTGGCTTATGTGTATGCCTGGCGAAAAGGCGCACTGGAGTGGGACTGAGGATTGTATGGGACTGATCCAGCTGGGACGGCACGAGAAAGACGGAGTTCCTGACGTCATCACGGGGTCTCTAGAAAAAGCTGTGAACTGGGCAAGGAAGGGTTCTCTCTGGCCGATGACCTTCGGGCTCGCCTGCTGCGCCATTGAGATGATGGCCGCCGTGTCTTCTCGGTACGACATGGATCGGTTCGGAGCAGGAGTATTTCGCGGTTCGCCCCGGCAGTCGGATTTGATGATCGTCGCTGGAACCGTGTGCCGAAGAATGGCACCGGTGATTCGGAAGATTTACGACCAAATGCCGGAACCCAAATACGTGATTTCAATGGGTTCTTGTGCCACCTCTGGGAACATCTATGACAGTTATAGTGTCGTACAGGGAGTCGACCGATTTATTCCCGTTGACATTTATGTGCCCGGCTGTCCTCCGACTCCGGAGGCGCTCTTGGACGGTATCCTAAAACTGCAAGAGCGCATTATGCAAAAACGTGTGTTTGTGACTCAACCGGAGCAGGTGAAGGCTAGCCTGAAGGTCTGACACGTCGTTATGCATCCACTGCTCCAGCGAATTCAGCAGACGTTCTCGGTCGGAGTCATCGGCTTGGCTGAGTGGCGAGGCGATATGGCGGTGACCGTCTCGCGGGACAAACTCCATGAAGTTGCTCAGTTTCTGCGCAATGATCCGGGGATGGATTTCGATTATATCGTCCATGTGAGTTCCGTGGATTGGCCCGACGATGAAGAGCGATTCGAAGTGGTGTGGGAGTTCTACTCGATTCGGAAACGGCATCGCATTCGGCTCAAGACACGGGTGCCAGAATCGGATTGCATCGTTGATTCCTTGACGGATCTTTGGAAAGGCGCCGATTTCATGGAACGTGAAGTCTTCGACATGATGGGTATCCGGTTTCGAAATCACCCCGATCTTCGGCGGATTTTAATGCCGGATGACTATACCGAAGGCTATCCTTTGCGTAAGGATTTTCCACTTCGCGGTAAAGGTTGGCGAGACACGTTTGATTTTCTAGATGAAGTTCCACGATAGGATGTTCCATCAGCATGGCATTTGAAGATCAAAGAACCACTATCTATAAGATCAACCCGGAGCATCCGGAAAGCGAGACGCTTCCGACCTTGCGAACCGAGGAGCTTCTGCTCAACATGGGACCACAACATCCCAGTACGCATGGGGTGCTTAAAGTGATCCTAGAGCTGGAAGGGGAGCGGTTGGTGAAATCTACGCCGGTGATGGGATACCTCCACCGGGGAGTCGAAAAGCTCGCTGAGGACGGCACATATCATCAGTTCATTCCTCATACGGATCGGCTCGACTATGTCTGCGCGATGTACAACAACTTCGCTTATTGCCGTGCTGTTGAAAAGTTGTTGAATTTACAAGTTCCGGAGCGGGCGGAGTACCTCCGGACAATCGTTGCGGAAGTTCAACGCATCATTGGGCACCAATTTTGGTTGAGCGCCCAGGCGCTCGACATAGGGGCCATGACCGTCTTTTTTTATTGTTTTCGGGATCGGGAAATCCTACTCGATTGGTTCGACGAGCTATGTGGAGCTCGTCTCACGACGAGCTGGTACCGAATCGGTGGGGTTGAACGGGACCTGACTCCCTCGCTGATCGGCAAACTCAAACAGTTCCTGGATTACTTCCCCCCGAAGATCGATGAATATCAGGTGTTTCTTGAGAGAAACCGTATTTGGCTTGGGCGCACCAAGGGAGTCGCTGTGATCTCCGCCGAAGATGCAGTCAATTTTGGACTAAGCGGACCGGTTCTTCGCGGGTCCGGCGTGGACTATGATCTTCGCAAGTACGAGCCCTATAGCGCCTATCCAAAGTGCGAGTTCAGCGTGCCGGTCGGAAAAAACGGGGATACGTACGATCGCTACTGGATTCGGGTGATGGAGCTCTACGAAAGCGTCAAGATCATTCGGCAATGTCTGGAGCAGATGCAGGATGGACCCATCATGGCTGACGTTCCCAGCGTGACGCTCCCGCCGAAAGAACGGGTTTTTACAAACCTAGAGGCGATGATCCAACAGTTCAAGCTTTTCTCGCAAGGGTTCGATGCTCCGCCTGGAGAAATCTACTGCGGCACTGAAGCGCACAAAGGGGAACTGGGCTTTTACATCGTCAGTACAGGGGGAGGGAAGCCCTATCGACTGAAGATTCGCGCGCCTTCGTTCGTGCACATGGGCGCGTTCGATCATATGGCCAGAGGGTATATGATCTCGGATGCCTGTACCATCTTCGGGACATACGATGTCGTAATGGGCGAATGCGACAGATAGAATGTGAAACGCGAGATGCGAATAGTGAAAGGTAAAATCAGGGTTTGTTTTACGGGTCACGGTTGTCCTTTCACGGAGAAGAACTATGGGTTTGAAGCCAGCTACTAATCCAGACGTCGAAGCGGCAGCGATTGAATTGAGCATCGACGGAAAATCTGTCACGGCAAGGGACGGCGTGTCGTTGTACGACGTCATCGCCATGACAGGCAAGATCATCCCCGCCATGTGCTATCACTACACATTTGACCCCTTCGGTTCTTGTGGCATGTGCCTCGTGATGCAAGAAGGGAAGAAAGCTCCCGTTCGATCGTGTACCGCCAAGGCGGCGGCGGGAATGGTCATTCGTACAGAAGGAGAGGATCTCTTTCTCGCGCGGAAGAAAGCCGTCGAAAAACACCTGTCGGTGCATCCGCTCGACTGCCCTGTGTGTGACGCAGACGGACATTGTGAACTACAAGATATGGCGTTTCAGCATGGCGTGACCAATCTGGCTAATGCCAAACAGAAATTCATTCCGGAAGATACGCGCAGTCCCGTGCTCGATTTCAACATGAACCGCTGTATCGCCTGTGCGGAATGCATCAATGTTTGCAAGGATGTGTTGATGATCGATGCCTTGCAGTTCATGAAGAAAGGTGGATTCAATCAGGTCGTGGCCAAGGGCGACCTCGCCCTCAATTGTGAATTCTGCGGAGATTGTTTGGCGGTCTGTCCGGTTGGAGCCATCACGAACAAGTTTTCCAAGTATCTGTATAAACCGTGGCAAATGAAGAAAACGACGACGACCTGCAACTACTGCGGAGACGGTTGCCAGCTCCACCTGGAAACGAAAGATGAAGAGGTAGTCCGAGTCACTTCTCCGTTATCTTGGAAGAACAAGTGGGGAGATCGATCGGAAACTGCCAAGGGGCACGGCGGACTCTGCGTACGTGGACGTTTTGGGTTTGAATATATGGACAGTAAGAGCCGGCTTACACAGCCCTTCGTCCGTGAGGGAGGGCAGTTGGTGCAGAAGCCTTGGCTGGAAACTATGCATCTGCTTGTAGACCGGTTGACCGAAATCAAAAGCACATACGGTGCCGATGCCATCGGCGGCCTCGTAACGGCACGCTGTACGAATGAAGAGCTGTATTTGTTCCAGAAACTCATGCGCACTGGTTTTGGAACCAACCAAGTCGATAGTAGCGCTCGTTACGGCCATATGAACTTTGTGCTCGCGTCCAAACATGCCGTCGGACTTGGGCGAACTCCGAATGATTGGGAAGATTTGACAAAGGCGAAAGCCATCATTTTGATCGGCTCCAATATTACCGAGACAAACCCGTTGACTGCCGTGCGAATCAAAGAAGCCATGCGGGTTTACAAGGCTCAGGTGGTGACGCTCGACAGTGCCATCACGAATATTTCAAAGCTGGCGTCGCACCCATTTTTGATCAAGCCTGGGACGGAGGGAACAGTGATCGATGGGTTGGTCAAGGCAACCATCGATCAGGATTTGGTGGATGAAGAGACTGTTGGGAAACACCCCCAAGCATTTGAAGCCCTCAAAGGCGCGATGACGACTGTTTCGTTGGAGCGGCTTTCGGCTCAGACCGGCTTTCCCGTGGAAGCCTTCCAAGAAATTGCGGCTATTTTTGCCGAATCGTCGAGATCGATCATCTTGTGCGCGGAAGGCATTGTCCGGCGAACCAACGGCTATCAGAACATCCTAAAACTAATGGATCTCGCTTGGATTACCGGCAAACTTGGACGAGCAGGTTGTGGTGTGAACACAGTGACGGAAGAGCCGAATGAACAAGGGGCCGTTGATATGGGCGCGGCACCTGAGTTTTTGCCGGGTCAGGCTCGGTTTGATGACCCAGCAGTTCGGGACCGTTTCGCGAAAGCATGGGAAGCGTCGCTACCTCCTGTCGGTTCGGGGGCCCATCTCATCGAAATCTTGAAGCGGTGCAAGAGTGGGCAGATTAAAGCCCTGTACATTCTTGGCGAAAATCCGCTCGCGACCTTGCCGGCTTCGATGGAGGTGCGTACCGCTCTCGAACGACTCGAACTTTTGATCGTGCAAGATCCGTTTTTGACTGATACCGGGAAATTGGCTCATTTTGTGCTCCCCGCTTGCACCTATGCGGAGAAGGACGGCACATTTACGAACCTCGAAGGTCGTGTGCTTCGCGTTCGTCAGGCGATGGATCCGCTTGGGGAGAGCCTGCCGGATTGGCACATCATGACAGCCCTTGCGAATGCCATGGGGTGCCGATGGGAATACCAATCGGCCAATGATATTCAAGCCGAGATCATGAAGCTGTTGCCCGGATACTATAATCTTGGGCAACCTCGTAAAGTCGTGCCCTCCCCTGATCCGTATTTGTCTAACGGCTACGCGGCGGAGGTCAAGGCTCGTTATCAACAGGCTCCGCTATCGGGAGAACACGCGCGTCCCTTTTGTCTGTTGATGGGGCAATTATTAGTGCATTCAGGGAAATTGTCGACACAAGCGCCCGGGCTTATCAAGATCGCTCCGAATACAGGCAAGTTGCGGATGAATATACGGGACATGGAGGGTCTTGGATTGCAAGACGGTACGAAGGTGCGGTTGACCTCTGATCGTGGTTCTCTTCAGATCGGTGTGCAGTCGGATCAGTCTATTGCGCCAGGCACCTGTTTTTTCCCTGAGCATTTTAATGAACCACCAGTGAAGGACTTGATGCCGGTGTCGGTCGATGCCACAACCGGTGTCCCATCGTTCAAACAGATTTGGGTAAGTGTTGAACAGGCGTAAGCGGATATCTACGTCCGTGATGAGGAGCCTCCGATGAGTGTCGCCGCGCTGACCAAAAAAATCCTGCACGCCGCGTTATTCTATGAGATTTGGGACGCGATGAAGGTCACGTTTCGGCACATGCTTCATCGACCGATGACATTTCAGTATCCGCGGGAACAACGAGCGATCCCGGATGCGCATCGTGGCGCGCTTGGCTTGCTTCGGTATGATGATGGGCAAGAACGGTGCGTCGGCTGCGATCTCTGCGAAGCAGCCTGCCCTTCGCATTGCATCAAAGTGATCAGCGCCGAGGACACGGCCCGACCGCTCCAGCGTTACGCCAGTGAATTCTATATCGATATTACAAAATGCGTGTTCTGCGGCTATTGCGTCGAAGCCTGCCCGGTGAACGCGCTTGCGATGACCAAGATGTACGAATATTCAACCCACGACAAGCGCAGTCTGCTGTTCGACAAGAAGCGACTGTACGACATCGGCGAACGGCATCTCGATGATGGGAAGAAATATTTGTACGCACACAACCAGGAAAAAAATGTCGAACAGAGCCGGGAGTACCGCTACTATTTCCCACAGTCGGTACAGAAGTCGACCCAACCGCCTCCCAAACATCTGAGCTGAGCCGCGCACATGGTCGGAATTTTTTTCACGTATTTTTCATTGGTCAGTATTGCCGCCGGTGTGTTAACGGTGACCTTGCGACACCCTGTTCACTGCGCGCTCTCTCTGCTCGTGTTGCTCATGCACGTCTCCGGCCTGTTCATCCTCCTGAACGCGGAGTTCCTTTGGGCCGTGCAGGTCATCGTCTACGTTGGAGCCATTCTGGTGCTGTATCTTTTTGTGTTGATGTTGATGAACCTCAAAACGGATGAGCGTTATTTTCATCCCTCGGCTCTGTATATTCTAGGGCCTACCGTCTTGGGAACTGGCTACGTTCTGTACCTTTTCCTGCAGTCTCCGTTTAGTGGGGCGAAAGGTGATACTCCTGCCGCTGCCGTGCTGCAAGACGGAGATACATACGCCGTGGGAATTAAGATGTTCAGCGACCACCTTTTGCAATTTGAAATCGTCGGTATCTTTCTGCTTGGGGCCATCATCGGCGCGATCGTCCTGGCCAAGGCTCCTAAACCGCTGGATACGGAGAGAGAGCGGTTATGATTCCCCTGTCCGCCTATACCGCCGTCAGCGCCGTCCTTTTTATGACAGGGCTCTTGGGTGTGCTTGTCAGGCGGAACTTCATCATTGTGCTGATGTCTGTTGAAATCATGATGAATGCGGCCAACATCAATCTGGTGGCCTTTTCACACTATTTGGAATCTATGGCGGGGCAACTTGTGGCCCTGTTCATTATCGCCATTGCGGCGGGTGAAGCGGCCGTCGGTTTGGCCATCATCATTGTCGTGTTCAGAGGCAAGATTTCCACGAACGTGGATGAAATGAACTTATTAAAGTGGTAGCAGGATGTGCACAGTCACATCCAACGGTGCAGTCGGTGGCTCGTACTCCTCAACGTACCCCCTAAGAGTACGCGTTAGGTTCCGGCTCCGTGCCGCATGGTTGGTTAGCTGAACATCCTCGAAATGGCGCAATACTGTGTCTGACTTGACTGATCTCCTCATCAAATTAATCCCTGTGTTCCCGCTGCTCGCGGTCCTTGTGAACGGAGTGCTGGGACACCGGTACTCTCATGACATGGCCCATCGATTGGCTTGGGGGTCGGTCGGTTTATCCTTTCTCTGTACAGTCATCGTATTCATCGATGTGATGCGCACGGGGGCCTCCCATGAAGTCATTGCCTATCAGTGGATATTCGGGGGAGATCTCGCGATCAATTTAGCCTACCTGGTGGATCCTCTGACCTGTGCATGGTTGCTGGTCGTCACCGGCGTCGGATTTCTCATTCACGTTTATTCAGTCGGGTACATGCATGGAGAGGCGGGGTTCACGCGCTTCTTCACTTATATGAATCTGTTTATGGTCTCCATGCTACTTCTGGTCATGGGGAACAACTATGTGGTCCTGTTCATCGGCTGGGAAGGCGTCGGGCTCTGTTCATATCTTTTGATCGGCTATTACTACGACAAGGTCTCCGCTGCTAAAGCCGCATCTAAAGCGTTCGTCGTCAACCGAATCGGTGACGCGGGATTTCTCGTTGCCATATTTCTTATCTTTATAAACTTTAAGACTCTCGATTATACAAAGGTCTTTGCCCAGGTTGGGCAACTGTCTCCGGACATGGCCACCGCCATCGCGCTCTGCCTGCTCCTTGGTGCGATCGGGAAGTCCGCGCAGCTGCCCCTCCACACATGGCTGCCTGATGCGATGGAAGGGCCGACGCCGGTGAGCGCGCTTATTCATGCGGCGACAATGGTGACGGCCGGTGTGTACATGATCGTCCGCAACCACGCGATTTTCGATCTCTCGCCGTTCGCGATGTCGATGGTGGCGTTCGTCGGCGGTGGCACCGCCTTGTTCGCGGCAACCATCGGACTCGTCCAGACCGATATCAAACGCGTCTTGGCCTATTCGACCGTGAGCCAGCTGGGATACATGTTTCTGGGTTGCGGGGTGGGTGCCTATACGGCCGCCGTGTTTCACGTTATGACCCATGCCTTCTTCAAGGCGCTGTTGTTCTTAGCGGCGGGCTCGGTGATCCACGCATTATCGGGGGAGCAGGATATCCGCAAGATGGGCGGATTGAGCAGCCGAATTCCATGGACCCATCGTCTGTTTTTGATCGGTACCATTGCCATTGCCGGGCTTCCTCCCTTAGCGGGATTCTGGAGCAAGGACGAAATTATGGCCCACGCCTTTACCCATCAGCACTATCTTCTGTATAGCATGGCGGCCTGTGGGGCCTTGATGACGTCTTTTTATATGTTCCGTCTGACTTATCTCACGTTCTACGGGTCGTCTCGGATGGATCATCATACTGCTGAGCATGTGCACGAATCTCCAATGATCATGGTCGCCCCTCTCATGGTCCTTGCCTTCCTCTCGATCGTCGGCGGAGTGGTTTTGGGGTTTCCGCCGGAGCATGGCTGGCTGCATGGGTTTTTGGGACCTGTCGTCGGGGTTGGAAGCGAGCATGAGGCCAGCGCCGGCATGGTGGTTCTCTTAATGGGCATCGCGATCGCCATTGCCTTGATGGGCTGGGGACTCGCACATTTTCTCTATGTTGTGAGCCCGGCGACTGCCGATGGATGGGCAGAGAAATTTTCCGCTGCGTATCGGATCTTATTGAACAAGTATTATGTTGATGAATTCTACGATCTCATGTTCGTCGAACCGCTCAAACGTCTAGGCGCCATGCTTGATTGGTTCGATCGAACGGTCATCGACGGTGTCGTACGTGGAGTGGGGCGCATTACCGATTGGGGAGCCTCCGGCTCCACCTGGATTGAGAAGCACATCGTCTATGCGGGGCTCAACGTGATCGGTTATGGAAACCATCTCGCGGCTCGCGAGGGTCGGAAGATGCAAAGTGGAATGGTCCATCATTATGCCGCCATCATCGTCGCAGGGCTCTTCCTTCTCGTTCTTGTCGTTCAATTGTTTGCTCCGATGTAGGTCGTAACCCAACTAGGCTGCATCCATGCTCGAAGAACTCACAGCCGGATTTCCAATTCTGTCCTGTATTCTATTTTTGCCGGTTGTCGGAGCGGCTGTGCTCTGGCTGTTCGACGAAGAAGATATGGTTCGGACCTCAGCTCTCACGATTGCGTTGGTGGAGCTGGCGCTCTCCGTCTTTGTTCTGTTGCGCTTCGTACCGGAATCGGCTGCCATGCAGTTCACAGAACGTGTCCGATGGATTCCGGCATTAGGTATCAGTTATCACCTGGCCGTCGATGGAATCAGTGTCTTGTTCGTCGGACTCACGGCTTTTTTGACGGTGTTGGTGGTCGTCTATTCATGGGATACGATTCGACATCAAGTCAAACTCTACATGATGTGTCTCTTGGCGCTTGAGACGACGACGATGGGTGTCTTTGTGTCGCTGGATTTGATCCTGTTCTTCGTGTTCTGGGAGCTGATGCTGATTCCCAGCTACTTCTTGATCAAACTCTGGGGCGGAGGGGCGGAGCGTCACTATGCGGCGCTGAAGTTCGTTCTGTATACGCTCTTGGGCAGTGTCTTCATGCTCGTAGGCATCGCGCTGCTGAACATCAATTACCATGAGTGGGCCTCGCTGCATCACACGGATCAGACGTATTCGTTTGATCTGCTCGAACTGCTGACGGTGCCGATTCCTGTCTCTCAGCAACTCGTCATCTTTTGGCTGATGTTCCTAGGATTTGCGTTCAAAGCGCCGGTGTTTCCTTTCCACACCTGGCTGCCTGATGCGCTGTTGGAAGGGCCGATTGGGATGGCCGTGGTCTTGGCGGGTTTGAAACTGGGCACGTTTGGTTTTATCCGCTTCAGCATTCCCTTGCTCCCGGATGCGTCCAAAAGCGAGACGGTGGTCATGGTAGTCGTTGTGCTCGGGCTCTGCGCGATTCTGTATGGAGCGTGGATGGCCTTGGTTCAAGTGGACTTTAGACGCTTGCTGGCCTATAGCAGCGTCAGTCATCTTGGTTTTGTTGTCGTCGGGTTGTTTGCGTTGAACTATCAGGGTCTGCAAGGCAGCTTGCTCACGATGATCAATCTGGGCTTCAGTACGGCGGGACTCTTCTTTATCGCCGGGTTTCTCTACTCTCGGCAGCAGACGACTCAGTTGGCGGCATTTGGCGGGATGGCGAAACAAGTGCCTCTTCTGGCGACGTTCTTCCTCATTATCGGGCTGGCGTCGATTGGACTTCCCGGCACGAACGGGTTTGTCGGCGAATTTCTCATTCTGTTGGGGGCGTTCAAAGCCAAATGGTGGTTCGGTGCCGTCGCCGTTTTGGGCGTGATTTTTGGGGCCGCGTATTTTCTTTGGTACTACGAACGTTCAATGTTCGGCCCGTTAGGTGCTGCCGTGAAGGGGACGATGAGCGACCTGCAACCGCGGGAGAAGATCATTGCCGTGTCACTGTCGGTCATGATTCTCTGGATCGGGCTCTATCCGTCACCGTTCTTGCGAATCATGAACGGATCGATCCAAGCACTCGTTGATCGAGTCTCTCAGGAGACGAAGGTATCGCTAGAAGGCAACGGATTCGAAAGAAGGTACTAAGTCAATGGGAGAGTACGCACTGCTCTATATCCTTTTTGCCCCGTTTGCGGGGGCTCTGGCGTTGATTTTTGTCTCCAATCGACAGCCTCTGCTCGTGCGAAGTATTGCAGTCAGCGCCGCGGGCGTGTCGCTGCTGGCATCGCTGTATCTCTTTTATGCGTATGATCCGGTGAAAGGCGGGTTCCAGTTTGTTCAAAAGGTTGAGTGGTCCAGGCAACTCGGTATTTCATTGCATCTCGGTGTGGACGGAATCGGGACGCCTCTCGTGCTCGCGTCCGCCATCCTACTGTTTGCCGGCATCTTCGTGTCTTGGCATATCAAAGACCGCACGAAAGAGTTTTACATTTGGCTATTGATCTTGGCTGCCGCCACGATCGGCGTGTTCATGTCCCTCGACTTGTTCTTCCTCTATTTCTTCTATGAGATGTCCGTGATCCCGATGTACCTGTTGTTGGGGATGTGGGGCAGTCACACGAAGAAGTATTTAGAGATGACCGATCCCGAAGGGTTGAAGCGGCGGGACTCTGTCGGTTTTATCCTCAATTTTGGATCGAATAGTAAAGAATATGCGGCGATGAAACTGGTGCTCTTCCTCTCCGCGTTTGCCGTCGTCGCGCTCATGGGCATCTTACTCATCTATAAATACGCCGGCCTAAATACGTTCGATATCCTTGTGCTCCGTGAGCAGGCCAATCTTATGAATATCCCGGTGCTCGGCACAACCTTGGACAAGATCATCTGGGTGTTGGTGTTCTTCGGCTTTGCATCGATCGCCCCTCTGTGGCCGTTGCACTCGTGGTCCCCGGTCGGCCATGCGGCAGCGCCGGCCGCGACCAGCATGCTTCATGCGGGTGTCTTGATGAAGCTCGGGCACTTTTCCATTATGCGGGTGGCCTTCGAGATTCTCCCTGAAACGACCAGGGAGTTGATGCCGATAGCCGCCGTTTTGTGCATGTTCAGCATCATCTACGGCGGCTTCGTGGCGTTTTACGCTAAAGACACCAAATACGTGATCGGCTATTCCAGTTCCAGTCACATGGGCTACGTGTTTCTTGGCATGGCGGCTTTGAATTACATCAGCTTGAGCGGCGCCGTCATCTACATGTTCGCCCATGCCATGGCGACCGGCATGCTTTTCGCCATGGCAGGATGGGTCTATGACCAAACCCATTCACGCGACATCCCCTCGTTGGGTGGTCTTTCGAACAAGATGCCGTTCATATCCGCTTGTTTCGTCGTAGCCTGTATGGCTTCGATCGGGATGCCCGGTACGGTGAATTTTATCGCGGAGATCATGATCATCATCGGAAGTTGGAACAAGTACCCTCTCCAAGTGATTGTGGCCATGTTGGGCATCGTTCTGACCTTGGCGTATCTGTTCAAAATGATGCGAGGGCTTTTTTACGGCCCCATGAGCCAAAAGTACAGTCATGCGCACGATGCGATCTCTACGGTCGACCGCCTGCCTCTGTTAGTCATGATCTCGATCAGCATCGGCTTCGGGATTTTCCCGATGCATTTGTACGATGTCGTTCGTTCCGGAGTGGATCCGTTGGTTGCGAGGATTACGCGCGTGGTTCCGGTAGCGGAAACCGGTGAAGGAGTAGAGATGAGGAGAAGTCAGGCGACAACGCCGGAAAATTCCTCTGCCCCGCTGGCTTCACACAAGTCTATATCCTATACGCCTCAAGTCTCGCGAGAGGGTCGAGAATGACGTTTTCGTTGAACATGACCTTCTCCGATCTTCTGCTCTTATTGCCGGAGATCTTTCTGACCTGCTGGCTGTGTGTGGTGCTCATCGTCGATTTTTCTCTTCCTCGCCTGCCCAAGGAGCGACTGGCCTATCTCAGCGTCGCCGGTCTTGTGGCGACACTCGGCTGTTTGGGTTGGTTTGATGTCAATCACATTTCCGGGACGCTTTTTGGCAACATGTTCGTGCTGGATCGCATGGCGATCTTTTTCAAGGTCATTATTCTGGGCTCGACGATACTCGTCATCCTCGCGTCAATCGAATACGTCAATCGCTTCACTCTTTTCAGGGGAGAGTATTATTGTCTCGTCGTCATGGCGGCACTCGGCATGATGTTCATGGCGTCTGCCAACGATCTCCTGTCCGTCTTTGTCAGCCTGGAGTTCGCAACGCTGGGGTTCTACGTTCTGGTGTCGTATTTGCGCGATGATTTGGCTTCAAACGAAGGAGGGCTCAAGTTTTTTATCCTGGGTGTTTTTGCGGCTGGCCTGCTCGCCTATGGGATCAGTCTTGTCTATGGTGAAACCGGCAAGCTGGTCTTTTCGGACATGACGTCCGCCCAGGCAACACCTGGCTTGATCATCGGGTTTCTGCTGATCTTCGCTTCTCTTGGATTTAAGATCGGCGCCGTTCCATTCCATGCATGGATTCCCGATACCTACCATGGTGCGCCGACTCCTGTGACGACCTTTTTGTCGATCGCTCCAAAAGCTGCGGCTTTTGCGATCTTGTTGCGCATTTTCTTGGTGGCGTTGGTTACGTTCAAGCCGCTCTGGGTGTCCTTCTTAGTGGCTGTGTCTATCCTGTCGATGACCTATGCCAATATCGTGGCCATTGCACAACGTAACATCAAGCGGTTGCTCGCCTATTCAGGCATTGCTCAAGTCGGGAATGTGTTGATCGGCCTTGCGGCGGGTACCAAAATGGGAAGCGATGCCATTCTGTTTTATATTCTGGCGTACTTGTTCGCCAATATCGGGGCCTTCGCCGTCGTGATTGCCGTCAGCCAGGCCATAGGAAGAGATGAAATCGAGGACTATCGAGGCTTAAACAGGCGGTCGCCGTTTCTGGCGTTCGCGATGCTGCTGTTTCTGCTGTCTCTGGCCGGTGTACCGCCTCTTGCGGGGTTCATCGGTAAACTCTACATTTTCGTGGCAGCCATAAAGGAAGGGCTCTATACATTGATTGCGGTCGGGCTGATCAACATCGTGATCTCGATGTACTATTACCTCATCGTCGTGAAGCAGATGTACATCAATGAGCCGATGGACCCCTCTCCTATCGGGGTTAGTGGCCCAATGAAGGCAGTGATCTATGTCGGTTTGGCCGGAACTTTGGTGATCGGCATCTACCCGCAGCCGTTTACAGACTGGGTTGTCAGTGCAACGCTCATGTTTTCGAATTTGATCGGCCCCTCGGCGACGATGATTCCTCCGAGTCTCCCGCTAGGCGGTTAGTTTTCTGCTTTCGCCTCTCAAGAGTTCTGCTACAATTAACACCATAGAGACACAGTCCGCTGTATGGCTTCCGTACGATCACCGAAATGTCCTGATGTAGGTCGTCCTGATCGATGGAATCGGCCTCCAACCACTCACAGACTCCTCTTTTAGAGACCGAGAGGCCTAAACCGCCAGCTTCCGTCCCTGCAGGTTCATCCACTGTCTTCCTCGGTTCAGTTGCGTGGTTTCACAGGCTGACCATCGAACAGCGTGTCTTGGCCGGTTTCAGCCTGGTGTTCGTTGGAATTCTGATCGTCAGTGGGATCTCCTATCACAATACGAGCATCCTGCTGACCAATAGTGAGCTGGATGGTCGCAGCCATGATCTCATTCAACTCTTGAATACTATTGATGCAGCGCTGATCGAAGCAGAAGATGCCCAGCGGCGTTATCTGGTGACGGGGGAAACATCGTATCTGGAGATCTACAAGAAGGTCACAAAGCAAAAGCCGACATTCACCGCGTATCTCAATGACTTGGTCGGTGAGTCACCGGAGCAGCGGCAACGGATCGGAATCCTTGATCGGATGATGGAACGGCAACTGAGTGCCGAATCCAAAGCCATCACCTTGTTTCATGAGGGCGGATTCCGAGCCACCAAGAAAATGGCGTTTGAGGGCGCGGGAAAGCGCGAGCTCGGCGTCATTCACCAAATCATTACAGAAATGGATTTACATGAGCGGCAAGCGGTTGCACGACGTGTAGAGGAGTCCGCCGCCTGGACAAGGAATACCATCGTACTCCTCGGCATCGGCGCATTGATGCTGCTGGTTCTGCTGGCGTGGGTGTACTACCTCATTCGGCATGACATTACGGAACGGCGACGTATTGCCGGAGAACTCCAGCGTCGGGGAGAACTCTTGGAGGCCGCAAACAAGGAGCTTGAAGCATTCAGCTATTCCGTGTCTCACGACCTACGAGCGCCATTGCGTCATATCGACGGCTATGCCGCGCTCTTACGTAAATCGGTCGAGCATTCGCTGAGTGAGAAGGCCGCGCGGTATTTGCAGACAATTTCTGATTCCGCTAAACAGATGGGACAGCTGATCGACGACCTGTTGGTTTTCTCTCGTATGGGACGCCAAGAAATGCTTCGCACGGCCGTCAATCTAGATCAATTGATCAAAAGCATCTTTTCCGATCTCCGTCTGGACTTGCAAGGACGAAAGATATCATGGACAATCGCTGCATTGCCTGAAGTACAGGGCGACCCGGCCATGCTCCGACAAGTATTTATGAATTTAATCACAAATGCCGTCAAGTTTACGAGCACCAGGCCGATCGCCACGGTTGAGATCGGTGTGGAACATCCCAGCTCTGGCGAAATCGTCCTTTTTGTCCGCGACAACGGCGTGGGATTCGACATGCAGTATGCCGCAAAACTGTTTGGAGTGTTTCAAAGATTGCACCGAGCCGATGAATTCGAAGGAACCGGTATTGGCCTCGCCAACGTTCGTCGGATCGTTCATCGTCACGGGGGGAGAGCCTGGGCCGAAGGGGTACAGGATAAGGGAGCGACATTCTACGTATTGTTGCCGGCAAGGAGGCGTGACTCATGACCGTGGCCAAACCCATTCTACTCGCCGAAGATAACCCCCGAGACGCCGAGTTGGCGTTGGCTGCCATGGAAGCAGAGCAGATTTCCGATAAAGTCGTGTTGTGTCATGACGGCGCCGAAGTCTTGGATTACTTGTATTGCCGCGGACAATTCAAGTCACGGCTGCGAGGAAACCCTGCCGTGGTATTCCTTGATCTGAAAATGCCGAAAGTGAACGGCCTCGAGGTTTTGCGTACTATCAAAGCGGACGCCAATCTTCGTCCGATTCCCGTCGTGATGCTGACATCCTCGCGAGAAGAGCGTGACCTTGCGGATAGCTATGCCTTAGGGGCCAACGCGTATGTCGTCAAGCCCGTGGAGTTCCACAAATTTTTGTCCGCAGTTAAGGAGCTGGGAACGTTCTGGGGCGTCATCAATGAACCTCCTCCTGGAAGCTGTCGTTCCACCCAATGACCCTGCCATGACGACTCTGTTGCGAGTGCTGCATCTAGAGACTAACCACCAAGAGAGTGATCGCATCGAGGCGGTGTTGATCGATGGGGGCCTCTCTTGTGCGATACGACGCGTGGAAACTCGCCGGGCCTTTGTCTCAGCGTTGAACGATGGGCAGGTCGATCTCATCCTGGCCGAATTATCCATGCCTGAGTTTGATGAGGGGGCTGCCTTAGAGTTAGCCCAACAGTCGGTTCTTGATGTGCCGTTTATCTTTGTCTCCGCGGCACTGACTGAGACGCGGTGTATCGAAGAAATGCGGCGCGGAGCGACGGATTGCATTCACAAAGAACATTTGGGGCGACTTGTCCCATCGGTGCGCCGGGTATGGCGTGAGCAACAAGCGCGTGCGGCACGAAGACAGGCAGAAGAGGCGCTTCTGCAAAGCGAGATACAACTTCGGCAGCTACAGAAACTTGAGGCCGTCGGTCGTCTGGCGGGGGGACTGGCGCATGATTTCAATAACTTGCTGACGGTCATCATGGGCCATAGTCAGGTTCTACTTGGTGAAATGGGGCCTGATCATCCGCTGAGAAGTCGGGTGGAAGAAATGCATAAAGCAGGTGATCGCGCGAAGGTTCTTATCCGCCAGTTGCTCACGTTCAGTAGAAAACAGCCGTCCGGAGCGAAAGTGCAGAACTTGAATGCCACTCTCAATAATGTAGAGACCATGCTTCGGAGGTTGATCGGAGCGGATATCCTATTGACGTTGGAACTGAGCATGGACGACCTCCGCATCAAAGCTGATCCAGCACTAGTTGAACAGGTTGTCATGAATCTGGTCGTGAACGCCAGGGATGCGATGCCGACCGGCGGCAAGCTCATAGTCGAAACCGCCTCGGCCGAACTCGACCATCAGCCGAAATACCACGTCAATCCGATAGCGCCAGGAGAGTACGTGAGACTTTCGGTGTCGGATACCGGATGCGGAATGTCCAAAGAAGTACAGGAGCATATTTTTAAGCCATTTTTTACGACCAAGGAGGAAGGAAAGGGAACGGGACTCGGGCTGTCGACCGTGTTCGGTATCGTGACCGAAAGCGGCGGAGGATTGGATGTGATCAGCGAGAAAGGAGTGGGGACACGTTTCGATATATATCTCCCGCGCGTCGCAAGCGAGATCGATGAACCAACGGACGAGAACCTGCCGGTGACATCAGTGGAGGGTCATGAAACCATTCTTCTTGTAGAGGATGAGGAGGATGTTCGCGTCCTCATCCGGGATGAGCTTCGTAAGCTCGGATATCGCATTGTTGAGGCAAGAAATGGTGTGGAAGCTTGTCTGGTGGCCACTCCCCATATCGGGAAGCTCAAACTCTTACTCACGGATGTCGTGATGCCGGGGATGAGTGGGACTGAACTGGCGAGGCACCTTCGCGTGATCAAGCCGGAATTGAAGCTTCTCTTCATTTCAGGATATACGGATGATGTCGGTATCGGGGCCGATGATCCTGCGAGTGCGTACTTACAGAAGCCATTTACGCCCGAAGCGTTGGCAAGCTCCGTACGGGAACTTTTGGATGTGAAACCGACAAATCGGATGAGAGTCAACCAACAACCGGAATCGAGTGAGCAGTCAGCAAGCGTCAAACGATCCTGAACTATGAGCTATCATCTGCATGCTTGGTACGGTTGGTATCTGCATGGACGCCATGGATAGGAGTCAATGGTGTGAAGAAGCCAAGTATGCCGGACGCGTCGTCCTGCTGAGCGTCGTTCTTCTGCCCAGCCTGTGTCCAGCTCAGGATATCTCGTGGGAACGCCTTTCCGAGGGCTTAGCGGTTTCAGTGTGGAATCCAGGCGATGCTTGTCCTACCGTGCCGAGCATGCTGGTTGTCGATATGGATCCGGAACGGACGAAATTCTCCATTCATCATTACGCCCAGGAAGGCCTCTTAGAGCCTCCCAGGATCGACGAATGGCAGAAACGAACAGGCCATCATGTGCTATTTAATGCGGGGTTGTTCCGTGAAAACTTCGCGTATCTCGGTCTTCTCTATAAAGACGGGCGTCCGTTGGGAAGCCGGCGCCATACCTCGTGGCAGGGGTTGTTTGTCGCTGAACCGTCCGCATCGGGGTTACAGAAGGCACGGATCCTTGATTTGGCTGCAGAGAGTTTCGACGAAGGACAGCCGCGCTACCGTGAAGCGGCACAGGCTTTGATGCTTCTGGATCTGAGCGGCAAGATCCGTGTCCGCGAGAGTGGGAAGCATGCCTATCAGACGATTGTCGCTGAAACAGAGGCCGGACACATCCTTCTCCTGAAGAGTCTCGGAGCCGTTCGTTTATACGACATCGGTCGGTGTTTCAAGGATACGCTTCCGGCTGTACGTCAAGCGATGGCAATGGACGGCGGGTCTTCTTCAGATGTCCGTATTATGGAGTCGCTGTGGGAAAAAGATCTACAGGTACAAGAACACGCTTCCTGGAAGAGTCTGTTCGGGGGAAGCACGGGGTCTCATATTCCGTTACCCACCGTAATCGGGGCCAGTCCAAGATAATGGCCAAATGTTGGATAAAAGTTGTCGTAGCAGCGACATGGCTAGCGTTCGGAGGCTGTGCCGATGGCGCAAAGATCGTTCAGCAACACGACACTGGCGGGGTCGCTATCTATCCGTTTAAAGAAGGACAAGGCCCTATGCTCTCTTCCTTCCGCAATGATGCCATTGACCTTATAAAAGCGAACTGTACCGGCAGATCCTACAACATTGTTCGGGAAGGAGAAACCAAAGGACGCACGCGAGTCGTAAGTCCACTTGATGGGGCGCAAGAGTTGGTAGAGGAGCGGCGCTGGGGAATTCAGTTCGAGTGCAAATGAATAGATGCTGAATGCACAATCCGTGCAGGTGGCACTAGTCTTTCTTCATCGTGTTCATGAGATCCTGAATGGTTAAGAGACTGGTGAGCTGAACCTTCTCTTTTTCCACACGCGCTTTTCCAGCCTGTTCTTGGCGATCCACAATGACTAGGGCATGATCTACTCGAAGCCCGGCCTCGCGTGCGACTCCCATCGCTTTCAGCAACGACCCGCCGCTCGTGAGCACGTCGTCCACAATCAGGGCTCGATCGTCCGGACGAATGCTGCCTTCGATCAACTTTCCCAGGCCATGGTCTTTGGGCTGCTTGCGAACGACGAATGTCCGCCAGAGACGCTGACGCGAAGCAGCGCAGGCAAAATCAGAAATGGTTACAGCAATCGGAATGGCTCCGAGTTCGAGGCCGCCCAGACAATCGAATTCAATGTCCGTGAGCGCCTCGTAAGCCAATTGGGCGACCAGACGGCGCGCCTCCGGGTGCGCCATGAGGGCGCGACAATCGACATAGAACGGGCTGATCTCGCCGGATGCGAGCTTGAATCCCTTGTCGCGATCCCATTTAAAGGACTGAGTATCATGGAACGCTTTTGCCAGTTGCTCTCGAACCGTCACTATTGGTCCTCCTCGTTCGGCGTCCCGCTACGGTCGGCATTCTACACTGACCAACCGACTGCTGATAGACCTTTTCACCGATCCGAGTGAGGAGCTGCCGTGGAGAACCGTCGGATCTGCTCGGCTAAAGTGTTCGCGACCGATTCGAGATCAAAGGGCCAGGCATAACGGAGTGCCACACCGGGATATTTTGTCCGGAGATGGTTTAAGATTTCCGGTATCTCGATCTCCGAATGAGAACCTCCAGGAGTAAACATGGTAGTTGCCACAGTGATCTCAGCGGCCCCCTGTCTAACGAGGTGTTCCACTGCCTCTTCCAAAGTTGGAGCACAGAACTCGTTGTAGGCTAGTCCGAACAAAATATCATTGAGTTGGGGCTGTAATCGTGCTGCGACGGCTTGAAGGCCGGATTGGTAAGGATCGGTTGATGGCGTTCGCGGCCATCGCCGGATCTTCATATCTAATTCGAGTTCTTCAGCAGACGGCGGTTGTTTGGCTGCGCGGCGCTGGGCTTCCAGCCGCTTCAGCCTGGTCACTAAATCTTGCGGGCAATCGGTTGGAATTCCGCCATGTCCCACCAGAATGACTCCTTGCAGGTGTGTCGCCATGAATTCTCCTATACGTGGTTTCGAAGCATCAGTTCCTTGGGATGAGGATTAAGATAGACCTGATCGCGGATGTACCCCACGTCGAATATTCGAACATAGTGTTTGATCAGTGTCAGTGGAACGATCAAGGGCGTGAGTTCTCGATGATAGTCGTCGATGATTCCTAACAGCTCGGTTTTTTCTTGAGCCTTGAGTCGACCCTTGAAGTGGCCCACGATATGATGCAGCACATTGACGTGCTTGCGCACTGTCGTCTTCACGGCCAACGTCTTCATGAAGAGGTCTCCGTACTTCACCGTCAATTCCTTGGGGCGGTACTGCTCTGCATGACCCACCAGCTGGCCCATTGTCTTGTAATGCTGTGGGCTGTGGGACAGGAGGAGATACTTGTGGATGGTGTGGAAGCGGATCAGACTCTGCCTGGTGAGCCTATTCTGTAAGAGATCCTGCAGCCGACGGTAGCAAAAAACGCGCTCGATGAAGTTTTCTCGAAGCGAAGGGTCGCAGAGTCGGCCTTCCTCCTCGACGGGAATCAGGGGAAACTCATCTCGAAAGGCCTTGGCAAAGATTCCAGCGCCACTGTGACTCGGCATCCCCTGTGCCGTGTATACGCGCACCCGTTCGATGCCACAACTGGGCGAGCCTCTCTTGAAGACAAACCCACATAGGTTCAATTTGCAAAGGGAGTCCAGACGCCCCTCGATCATTGCCTCCAACGTCTGAGTGTGATCCTGCTTGCTCGTGATGGTCATCAGCCGTGGGTGCTGCGGATTGCCCACTAACTGCATCGCTTCACGTGGAATGCCCAATCCCGCTTCAACTTCGGGGCAGACCGAGACCCACTCAATGTAACGACCTAAGACATCGGTCAAAAAAGCATCGTGTTTGTGTCCGCCATCGAAGCGAACTTCATCGCCGAGGAGGCAGCGGCTGATGCCCAGGCGGATCGGGGCACCTGTCATTGCTTTACCTGCTTGCCGAGATCCAAGTATTCCTGACGCGCCTGGCGATGGTCCACAACAGGGGCAGGATAACTGACCCCGATCTGACAACCATATCGATCCTGTTCGTCAGGAGACATAAGGTGTGGCTCATGAATCCTATTTGCCAGCACTTTGGCGAGCTCGGGGACGTAGAGGCGGATATAAGTCCCGTCCGGATCGAATTTCTTGCTCTGGAGAGCAGGGTTGAAAATCCGATAACCCCGCATGGCGTCGGTGCCGGTCCCGGCGCACCACTGCCAATTGCCGTTGTTGGCGGCGACATCCGCATCGAGCAGGTGACGCATGAAATACTGCTCGCCGCTCTGCCAGTCGATCCGAAGGTCTTTGATCAGGAATGAGGCCACGACCATCCGGACACGGTTGTGCATCCACCCAGTCTGATTGAGTTGCCGCATGCCAGCGTCCACGATCGGATAACCGGTTTGCCCAGTGCACCAAGCCTGAAACAGTCGATCTCGCTCCAGCCCAGGACGTCGTGAGGGGGGAACCGCTGCATTTCGAAACGGCCCGTCGATGACGTGTGGAAATGCCATCAGGACCTGGTGAAAGAATTCGCGCCAGATCAGTTCATCGACCCAAGTCAGGACATCAACACGAGACACCCGACCCTTTTCGGCTAATGTGCGCAAGGCAGCATGAATGGCCATGCGTGGCGATAGGGTTCCGAATCTGAAGTGTGGAGAAAGTTTTGAACTGCCATCGACTGCGGGAAGATTCCGCCCATCGCTATATCGGTGTATGGGACCATTGAGAAAACTCTGCAATCGTTGAAGCGCGTGATGTTCCCCCGGTTCGACCCACGGCGCCAGCACCTCATAGCCCAAGTCGTGTGCTAAAGGGAGCGTGGAGATGGATGGGGATAAAACCAGTCTTGTGGATTTGATCGCCTTCGGAACTGGCAGCGCAACCGGCTTAGTGGCCTGCCACTTGGCCCACCAGCGGGTGCGATAGGCGCTATAGCGCTGCATCGGCTCTCCGCTGACGCCGCGCACCTCCTCCGCTTCGAATACCACCTGATCCTTGAAGGTTCGCGTGGATACTCCCATCCGCATGAGCTCCTGCTGGACCTGGCGATCGCGGACATTCGCCCGTGGCTCGTAGTCACGACTCCAATAGACGATGTCGGCCCTCCAGTCGCGTACTGCGCGAACCACTTCTTCGACCGGCTCCCCTCGACGCCATTGGAGCTGGATTCCTAAACCGGCCAATGACGAGGAAAGTTGCTCTAGAGACCCGATCATGAAGTTTACGCATGCCGGTCCGAACTCATGTGACTGCAACAACGGCTCATCGAACACAAAGAGCGGCACGATCTCTTCACATTCCGCGCAAGCGGCCGCCAAAGCCGGCTGATCATGCAACCGAAGATCGCGCCTGAACCAAACAATTCCTCGCAGAGTCTACTCCCTTCCCCTAAGTATGAGGTCGACGGATATCCACAATCCCGCAAAGAGATTCGTCGTCATCCCGCGACTCATGCTGCCCTCGGGGCGTCTGTCGTTCCGATCAGGATAGCTTGCAGCGCGGGCTCCAACGTTGGGTACCGAAACGTATAGCCTCCCGCCATTGCTTTCGCAGGAATCACGCGCTGGCCGGTTGTCATCAATGTCCCTAACTCACCAAGTAGAACGTTCAGGGCAAACTCTGGAACGGGAAGCCAGGATGGTCTGTGAATAACCCGTCCAAGCACCTCACAGAATGTCTTCATCGTCACAGGCTCTGGGGCCACGGCATTGATCGGACCGGAAACTGTCGTCGTGGTGAGAGCCCATTGGATCAGACCGATGTGATCACGCCGGTGGATCCATGAGACCCACTGGCTTCCCGGCATGATGGGACCACCTGCAAATAATCGAAAGGGCAACAGCATCTTGGGCAAGGCCCCACCGTCTTGCTCGAGCACCATTCCGGTTCGCAAGATGACGACCCGTGCGCCGAACTCCGCAGCCCGAAGGGCCTCCGCTTCCCATGCGAGGCACAGATCGGCCAAGAAGCCATGATCGCGTGCCGCCCCCTCGTCAAGACAACGATCGTCGCTTGCACCGTAATAACCGATGCCGGATGCACTGATGAACGTTATGGGTTTGGAAGAATAGCGGGACAGGGCTCTGATGAGTAAGCGGGTAGTAAGTACCCGACTGTCGGTGATGAGTTGTTTTCGCGTGTCTGTCCAGCGTGCGTCGGCAATCGGTGCACCAGCAAGGTTAATGACCGCCTCTGCTCCTTCAAGAGCCTGCTCCCAGAGTCCCGTGTCTCGGGCGTTCCATTCTACCGAGTTTACATGCACGTCGGGCCGGTGAAGAACTTGTCCCATATGTCTCGTCAGAACGGTAACTGTATGGCCTCCGTGGAGGAGCACGGCGCATAACGCCCGCCCAACGAATCCTGTGCCTCCGGTCACCACGATGTTCATACGGCGTATCTCCTGACAGAGCCACCTGCAAGCATAGCCCATCATAGGTCGGACAAGGGGTGACCGGGAGCGTACATTGCGCTGAAGCGACAGCTCTTACAAAACTGGGTTATTCTCATCCTGCTTGATCGGGCCACGAACGCACCAGACCGGGTATGTATATAGCTTCATGAAACTGAGCACGTTGCCGAGGAACGCGTCCACGTACCGCGCATATGATGGCTGATTAGCTTCCGGGACGACCGTCCAATAGGCCGTTGGCTGGATGTTCACGAATGGATGCCCTGGTGGGATATTCGGGATAGGTGAGTCCACTGCTGGACCAACAAGACTACGCATTTCGGCCGGCGCCGGCAGACGCCAGCCTTTTTGACCACCGGTCGCTCGGGTTACGCATGTGGCGCGGGCTTCGTTCCATGTCACAGCCGTTGGTGTGGGGGAGAGCTCCCAGATGAGACTTGTATCTTTATCGAGGACTGCATCGTTGTTGAAGTCTGGCAAAATCACGAACCGTTCGGCCGCCGGATGCGTCTGTTGCCAATTCTTGATGATGGCGGCGATCACCTCTTCTCTGCCCTGTATTTGAGGCTTCATCTGTGTGTACGCCAGTAAGGAAAGGGCACTTATCGCGACTATCGCGGTAACGATTCCTCGAGGCCTTGCCCATCCAAGTGGTCTCATGTTGCTCCTTGCCAAAAAAGATATCCTACGCTGTGAGATGCAAAAGGATCAACGTTTTCAGTGTTGGACTTGCTGGGGCTGGTGAAAACATTGAACTTGCTAAAAAGTAATGTAAAACGATCAGAGATGATCACATAACCTATTGAAATAACAGAGCTTAACCACGAACAAGAGAATGAAATTATCGATTGACATTGGCCTATCGATTTAAGGTAGTATCACAGGTGACTGATTAGTTATGAAACGGAGATTTGGAGAGCAGATATCAGTTCAGTAAGGATGATAGTTAGGCGAGTGCGAGTGATTGATCAATAAGCTAAAGGGGGGTCACACTATGGCAAGTGATCGCGGGTATGACATCTCGCAGTGGTACGACTCGAAGCCGGTGAAGCTCGGGTGGTTGGCGATCCTGGGGATCGGGGTCTTCTGGGTCCTGTATCAGCGGGCGTTCGGCTACTCCCACGGGTTGGATTCGATGACCCCGGAGTTTGACTCGGTGTGGATGGGACTGTGGCGGTTTAACATTTTGGCGAACGCCGTGTTCTTTGCCGTGACCATCGGGTGGATCTGGGTGACGCGGGACCGGAACCTGGCGAACCTGGACCATAAGCTGGAGCTGAAGCGGTACTTTTACTGGATGGGGTGGTTGGTGTGCTACATCTGGGGCGTGTACTACGCGGGCAGCTACACGTTAGAGCAGGATGCGGCGTGGCACCAAGTGATCATCCGGGACACGAGCTTCACGGCGAGCCACATTGTGGCGTTCTACGGGACGTTCCCGCTGTACATCACGTGCGGCGTGGCGAGCTACCTGTATGCGCAGACGCGGTTGCCGCTGTACAGCCAAGCGACGTCGTTCCCGTTGGTGGCGGCGGTGGTGGGGCCGATGTTCATTCTGCCGAACGTGGGGCTCAACGAGTGGGGCCATGCGTTCTGGTTTGTGGATGAGCTGTTTGCGGCGCCGTTACACTGGGGCTTCGTGACGTTGGGCTGGTGCGGGTTGTTCGGGGCCGCGGGCGGGGTGGCGGCGCAGATCGTGAGCCGGATGTCGAATCTGGCGGACGTGATCTGGAACAACGCGCCCAAGAGCATCCTGGATCCGTTCCCCAGCCAGGTGAATCCTAACGCCAAGGCCGGGTACTGACAAGACTTGGTTCTGAGCTGAACGGTGATGGTAAATTGCATGAATCATAGGCCGAAACATTAGCTGTGAAGGAGCGGCGAGCCTGGTAGTCCGTATTCGCCGCTCCACTCGGCTGAAATGACGGAGGATGTCAGTTATGTTTAGAACCGATGAGATTATCAAGGCCTCGAAGCTTCCGCCGGAAGGCGTCGCGATGTCCCGGCACATCGACTACATTTACTTCATTCCGATTTTGTTCGTCACCATCGTGGGCACGTTCCACATGCACTTCGACCTGCTGGCGGGCGACTGGGACTTCTGGATTGACTGGAAGGACCGGCAGTGGTGGCCGATCGTGACCCCGATCACGGCGATCACCTTCTGTGCCGCGCTGCAGTACTACAATTGGGTGAACTATCGGCAACCCTTCGGCGCTACCATCACCATTCTGGCGCTGCTCGCGGGCAAATGGGTCACCATCGTCGCCGCCTGGTGGTGGTGGTCGAACTACCCGTATAACTTCGTCATGCCATCCACCCTGCTGCCGAGCGCCATTGTCCTGGACATCGTCCTATTGCTGACCCGGAACTGGACGTTGACGGCGGTGATCGGAGCCTGGATGTTCGCAGCCTTGTTCTATCCCACCAACTGGGCCATCTTTGCGTATAGCCACACGCCGCTCGTCGTGGATGGCACCTTGCTCTCCTGGGCGGACTACATGGGCTTCGCGTATGTCCGGACCGGGACGCCGGAATATATCCGGATGATCGAAGTGGGCTCGCTGCGCACGTTCGGCGGGCACAGCACGATGATCTCGTCCTTCTTCGCGGCGTTTGCATCGTCGTTGATGTACATCCTGTGGTGGCAGTTCGGGAAGTTCTTCTGCACCTCGTACTTCTACCTCACGGATGACCGGCAGAAGACCACGAAGGTGTACGATGTGTTTGCTTATGCCACCTTGGCGAACCAGGACAAAGCAAAAGTTGGGGGGAAAGCATGAACATCAGACACGCCTTTAAACTCTGGGTAATGGGACTTTGCGGGGTGGCGACGCTGGCATTCACGCCGGTTTTTGATATCACCCCTGCATTCGCTCACGGAGAGCGCTCGCAGGAGCCATTCCTGCGGATGCGTACTGTGAATTGGTACGACACTGAATGGGTTGGAAAGTCGACCAAAGTTAATGATGTGACAGAGCTGAGGGGAAAGTTTCATTTGTCCGAGGATTGGCCTCGCGCGGTTGTCAAACCGGTCCGCACGTTCCTCAACATCGGTTCTCCCAGTTCCGTCTTTGTGCGTCTCAGCTCAAAGATAAATGGGACGCCAATGTTTGTTGCAGGTCCGATGGAAATCGGACGGGATTACGAGTACGTGGTTCAATTGAAGGCCAGACTCCCCGGCCACCATCACATCCATCCGATGTTTGCGGTGAAGGATGCAGGTCCGATCGCAGGACCCGGTGGATGGATGGACATCACTGGTCGGTATGAGGATTTCACCAATCCGATCAAGACACTGACCGGTGAGACGTTCGACTCAGAAACTATGGGTACCGCCACTGGAATCATGTGGCACCTGTTTTGGGCAGCCGTGGCCATCTTCTGGGTTGGCTTCTTCATGATCCGACCGATGTACCTAGTCCGTGCACGGGTACTGGCTGCGTATGGGGACGAGATCCTGCTTGACCCCATTGACCGGAAAGTGGGAACTGCAGTGTTACTCTTCACGTTGACCGTCGTAGTGGTCGGTTATCTGGCGGCAGATGCACGGCACCCTGTGAGCGTGCCGCTCCAGGCCGGTGAGACAAAGGTCAAGCCGTTGCCGATCAAGCCGAATCCATTCGCAGTCGAAGTCACTCATGCTGAATACGACGTTCCAGGTCGGGCCTTGCGCATGACTCTTCATGCCACCAATAACGGCACTGAGCCTGTGACCATTGGTGAATTCACGACCGCAGGTATCCGGTTTACCAACAAGATGGGGGCAACCAAACTCGATCCAAACTATCCGGCAGAGCTGGTCGCTCAGGCTGGTTTGACGATGGACAACGAAGCCCCGATCCTGCCTGGTCAAACTGTTGACATCAAGATCGAGTCCAAGGACGTTCTGTGGGAAGTGCAACGGTTGGTGGACATTCTCCACGATCCGGATCAGCGCTTCGCAGGATTGTTGATGTCCTGGACAGATAAGGGTGAGCGGCTCATCAATCCGATCTGGGCCCCGGTTCTCCCCGTCTTCACAAGACTGGGCGCCTAGAGCATCGCGTATCTAACAAGACGCCGACCCGCCCCATCAAATGATGGTCAAGCGGGTCGGCGTTTTTGTTTCTTCTCCTTTCCCCCCGATGAATGTGGACATTAAGCAATCTTAATCAGACGCAGAGTCTGAATGAGCCACTTTTGACTTCTTCATACACCTTCTTTGGTGTTCTATCTTGAAGAGCGAACCTCCACCGCACAGATCGTAGGTTATAAAAGGCGGATGGACAATATACTAACCCAGTTCCCTTACAACAGCTTGCCCCGTTTGACGATGGTCTTGTATGATGTCACGACTCATATGAGCTCCGGCTCGGAAAACTCCATGACATCTATGGTCGTCTCAGCATATAGACTTCTGCATGGTAGACTCTGTTAGATCCATGGATACTCCTTCGAGCACTTCTTCTTTACCGTTATTCGACACCGTCACACGCATCGCCGTCCGACACTTTCCGCAGTCCAGCACGCTCAATACCCATCGAATGCGCGACTACGGAATCGCCGCCTTCACCTTCTTCTGCGTGGCAGTTAGTTCCTGGTTCGAGATGAGCGCAAGCGTCGAGCGACAACAATTGCTTGGAGCATTCGCATGGATATTTCTTGGTGCCTTATTGTTTGGTGAAAATCGAGAAACTAAGGCCCAGGTCGCTATCGCCGTTCTATTCGCGACCATTGGTGAACATTTCGCCTCTATTTACATGGGTGGATACACCTACCGATTTGAAAATGTTCCCGCCTATGTTCCACCCGGACATGGGATGGTATATCTGACAGCCGTGGCGTTGGCACGATCTGGGCTGTTTATCCGTCATCCTGGGAAAATAGTTTTTTTCGTTGTTGGAGTTTGGGGCACCTGGTCTCTCTGGGGAATCAGCGGTTATCCTGATCGAGGAGATTGGGTCGGTGCATTATTGTTCTCCATATTTTTAGTCTGGCTGATAATCGGCCGCTCACCGATGGTTTATCTCGCCGCTTTTTTTATTACCACCTGGCTCGAACTGATCGGCACCGCGGTGGGCGCTTGGAAATGGGCTGCTATTGACCCCCTGCTAGGATGGCCACAAGGAAATCCTCCCAGTGGGGTGGGCGCTTGGTACTGTCTAGTCGATGCCGTCGCAATCGGAGGAGCAGGACCTGCGCTTTATGGAATGAAACGTGTCCGCGACCGGTTAAGATCTTTTGGGGTCTGCAGATAGGTCTGAATGATTGTCTTGAAATCCGATATAAGCGCAGCTGTACGGTCCCTACAAGTGGGACTACCTCGTACTATTAGATCAGGTCAAGAAACTGATCCTATTGATCAAGTCTGGACGACCGGATTTTTTAAGGCGCCTATGTCCGGACTAGTTTGGCTGGGACGGACCAATCTAGACGGTGACGGGCAAGCAGACCTTGAGAACCACGGTGGTCCGGAAAAGGCCGTCAATGTCTACCCTGCCGAACATTATCCCTATTGGGCACAGTCAATAGGATTGACTAATCTTCAACCTGGTAGTTTTGGAGAAAACTTTACTGTTGAAGGTTTACTGGAGAGCGACGTGTGTATCGGTGATATTTTTGAGATTGGTGAATCCTTGGTCCAGATCTCACAGCCCAGACAACCCTGTTGGAAGCTGGCACGTCGTTGGCGGATAAAGGATCTGGCTCTTCGTGTCCAGGAAACTGGTCGCACCGGCTGGTATTTCCGTGTCCGTAGAGAAGGTCACGTCGGAACCGGAAATAGACTAGTTCTAGTTGAACGCCATCATCCAAACTGGACTGTATCCGCAGCAAACGACGTTATGCACCATCGTACAGATGATGCGCAGGCCGCGCGTGACCTCGCCGACTGCATCTACCTCTCATCAAGATGGCGGACAAAACTCAAGCGGCGGGCTTTAAGTGGGATACCGGAAAACACTGCTTCGCGACTGGAAGGACCGGGGAAGGTAGAAGTCTGAGCAGCTATCTCGTCTCCTTTTGTTCAACATCAGGACCGTACCACATGGAATGAATACGGCCCTGATGCTTTTACCTTGGATGGAGTGACTCCGTCAAAGACTAGTCCTTCTCGTCTTCATCGTCGTCATCTTTCTTCTTCTTGACTTCTTTCACCACAGGACGTCCCTGGGCAAGGCTTGCGTTGAGATCGTGCTCCGGAACCTTCTTATGTACGAGATTCTGGTGGCAATCGATACAAGTCGCCCCTTCGCTCTGCATTTTGGCATGCGCGGCCTTGGCTGAAGCACCCGGTGGTTTCGTGTTCTTATGACAAGCACGGCAGGTCAGGCTGTCCCATTCTTTGAGCTTCATTCGAGCTCTGTAAGCAGCCTCTGGACGGTGTTCATTGAACTTTTCAACCGTTGAGTAGTCTGTCGTGAATTCCTTGATGAGGAAAGGCACTCCATCCACCACGTGCGTATAAATAGCCTTGTGGAAATTTGATAAGCCTTGAGGCACGTGGCAATCCTTACAGCCAGGGTCCATCCCAAGCGCACCCCAGTGTGACGACTTCTTGAGCTCCTCATAGGGATAGATTTCAGAATGACAACTTATGCAGAACTCGGTCCTGGAAACCGCAGCTTCACCACCAAATACGACGGTGATCGCTACAATCCCCAGAACTGCGCCGGCCGCTAGTGTCCCTATCTTTGCCATTGTTAGTCTTCCGCCTTATCGGATTTCACCGGAGGTTTAGCGTTCTTCTGGAACTCTTCGTGGAACTTCGGCATGGGCGGACCTGTAAACGTGCCGGCAAGCTTGAAATGCTCATGCATCGCCTTGTCGTTCCTCACATACTTTTCGAAGTCAAATGCATATTTCTTGTCTACTTTAGGAGTAAACGGGGTATAAGGCTTTTTCGCACCTTTCCACGGCGACCCCTCGTAATTGAGATGACAGGCGTTGCACTTTTCTTCAAACTCAAAATCCTGACCTGCTTCGGCGAGATTGGCTCGCTCCATGGTCTTCTGAGACTTTTCAAACGCTTCACCTGCCTTGCGATGTATTTTGCGATAATCGCTACCTGCTCCGTGACAGGATTCGCAACCAACGCCGGTTAAGAATTTCTCCGGCTCCTCGATAACGTACCCGCCTTCCTTACCGAACCCATCGACGTGGCATCCAACGCAATCCTTGTCTTTGGTATAGTCCTTCTTAGGGTCCAGCTTGGCCTTGACCATCGCCTCGTCCTTCTTCTTGCCTCTGGTGGGCTTGAGCGATTCCATTGCCTTAGCATGGAGAGTCTTCTCCCATGACTCGCCCTCTCCTTTATGGCAGTTGTAACACTTCTTTCTCCCTTCAAATGTCCCTTCAGCCCAAGCCGTCCCTGCCACGGCCAGAAGTACCGCCGCAGCGGCGAATGCGTAAACTATGCGGTGATTCACGGTATCTCCTTTCCATAGATACATAAAATAAGGGTCATAGTGATTGTGATGAATATCTCGTAGTGAAGAATTGTCCCAAGTTTTTGTCATTAATACTTCCAGCGGAGTCAGTTTACCATGAGCAATTCTGGACTGCCACCCGGAATCATAGTCACTGAATATCAGAATTGCTATCCAGCAGCTGGAACCTTGTACACCCAGTAGCCTCCGTGTTTGTGGACCAATTGTAATGCGTGAAAATCGACGGGTGTTGAGTTCATAAGCGGCAGCATTTGCGCCAGTAATATTTTCCCATTCTTATTTTCGTTCATAAAATAGGCACGCACGGACTTTTCCGAGAGAGACTGCAGGGTATAGGTATCGTACCCGTTCTCTTTCATCCATGCCTTCACTTGTCCGACAAGCCCATGCACGTTACCGGTCAGAGGGAAATCTTTAAATGCTATGTCCAACCGATCAGGGCGCATAAGACCAAGCTTATACAGGTCGGTTGGGTGAACGACAATGTAAGCATCCTGACCACCAACCAATTCCCGAAGCATCGTAGCCCCCTTCGCAGATTCAGAGGCTAGCGCATCAGCAAATTGCTGAAACTGCGTCTGCTCTTCAGCGGACCCTTCGGCTCCCCAGAATTGGCGTTCATACTGGCTGATAACATCTGCTCGTGCCTTCCAATAAGAAGGAGCGATAAGAGGTTGTCCAAGATGAGACTTAAAGACAGTCTTTCGTTCAGATAGCAATTCGAGCTGACGCGAGGTGTCCCACCAAGCCAACAGGACAGCATCCTTGGGAACATGTTTCGTAATATCGGTAGCGATCGTAGCCAACTCGGAGAAATCACCACCCATTTCCCCGATCGGTTCAGAAACAAGATTTTCCCAACCAATGAGAACCGATTGCCCATCCTTTTTATAGGTTCGATAGGCGATGGCGATTGGCTTTTCCACTGAGTCGACCCGAACTTCGTACTTACTGATCTTCAAATCAGGCCAGGCCTGCAATGAAAGGCTGTTGAACTTTGCGACGCTCCCTTCATCGATAAGCTCATACCGGTAGGGAGCAGGCAGCGGCTTCAGCCATAAATAGACACACCATCCAGTCAGAAAAAGACCTCCCGTCACCAGGAGAATACCTAGTGACGGGAGGAATTTAGACCATGACTGATTTGACACCTGCGCGCTCAGGGATGGAGCAGAGATCAACGATCCTTCCTTCCGCTCCTCCTCCAACCCGCGATCGCGATTGTCCCAGCAAGCATCATCCCACCGCCGATGCCGCCAAGGGAAAGCTTCCCAGTCTCGCTATCCAGATCAAGCATGCCATGCTTCACCTGACCTTCGAGCTTAGCAACACGCGCTTGGAGATCAAGCTTCTCCTTGAGCCGAGTGTCATCGTCCATAATTTCAACATAGGCGCGATTCATCGCAGCCCAGCCTACCGTATAGGTGTACCCCCAATACTGGTGCGCCAAACTGACATGCAACTGCACCAGGTGATCTTCCGCCATTTCGAACAATCTCAACTCATTGGCGGCCGGGTTGTTCCCCTTCGACCAATAGATTTGGAAAAACTTTTCAAATCCATCCGTCTCAGGAGCCGGAGGTGCCGGACGGTTTGTCTTCTGCCCGGTCAATAAACCAGACTTGTATTGCTCTTCAACCACATGATGAGCTTCATCATACTTATCCAAGCCTGAGAAGGTTCCATTGTCCATGAATTCCATCCAGGCTCTGGCATAGGTTTCCGAGTGGCAATTGGTGCACGTCTTCACCCAAGCATCATTCCGCTTCTCAGCCCAATCTGTCTTGATGTTCTCACGAATACCGGGCACGAATGGATAGTTGGCCCAGCGAACCTTCCGCACGACGTTGTGGGCGATTTTCCCTTGATACTCCATATGGCAGTATTGACAAGTTGGTGCTGTTTCCGCCCCTTTCGCCATCGCCTCTTTAATTGGAATATTGAAGTTCCAATGGTCTTTATCTCTCTGATACTTCAAACCGTGCTTGGAAAGATTGTAGGCCTCCCAGTTGTTATGGTCGGCACCGCTGTGACACTGTGCACAAACTTCCGGCTTTCGTGATTCGGCCACCGAGAATTCATGTCGCGCATGGCACGTATCGCACTTATTCTGGTTGACATGGCAACCTGTACATCCGTCGGCGATCTCGCGCTGCGGCATCCCGGCATACACTTCTACTTCCACATTGGCCCTGTAGTCCAAGGCATGTGACGGACGACCCTTTGGCCACTGATCTTTTGGCCACGTGATGGTATCTCGTTCCGATTCCCGCTCTGCAAACTCCTGCAAGTGACAGGTCCCGCAGGTGTCGGCCGTGGCCAACTTGATATCCTTGCGGTGATCCGCCTTGTTCTTGGTATTGATGTCAAAGTGACAATCGATGCAGCCGACTTCTTTCAGATTCTCACCCTTGCCCAGCTTTCCCATCGACCGCAGATTGCCTTCGATGGCTTCCAGCTTGGCTTTTTTATAGAAAGTCTCGTCTTTCGGGGTCAGCTTGCGGATCTTATCCAAGTTCGCGTGGGTGCTCTTCTTCCATGCTGCCACCCACCCTGGCGATTCATCGGTGTGGCATTTCACGCATTGCTCGCGGCTGGCCACCTCTTTCACCGCCTGCGGTGGTTTATAAAAACTGTGGGGATCAAAATATTTGCTGAACGAGACCGGCTGCCAATATTCTCCGTACTTACCCTTGCCTTGCCCATTTTGAGCAGGGTCCATATATCGTTTGAGCAACGCCTCGTACAGTTCCTTAGGCGAGGCAGAGCGATCAATCTTCAATGCCTCATACGTTTCCTTCGGAACGGTGGGGAAATTCGCCTGAGCCTGTGCGGCGACTAACACGCCACAGACAACCAGAGCATACTTCACCATGTTCTTAACCATCACAGTTCTACTCCTTCCGTATGATGGGCAATCCTCACTGCCCTTCAAAAAAAATCACCCGATGCACTGCTGTTTTTATACGTGCTCATTGCACAAATTTTCAAAAAAAGAATGGCGGCGAAATATAGCTTAGCCCTCCTGGACTGTCAAGAGATTTTCTGTGGATTATGATCAACGAAGCAGCTCATACCTCTCGCGAGAAACAGATGGACATGATGACCCCTACGGTCGCTCCCGATCGATGACAACAGTGATATTTTCTGTTCCGGGTTTAATCGGCTGACTCATCCCTTCCAGATCACCACTTTCCGGCATTGCTTTTCCGGATTTCGACAGTCGCGCCACGATGACCACCGTGTCGATGTCCGACAGTTTCCTCGACGGCATAGGGCTGGTGGAGTCATCGAGTCGGAACGTGAACGGCAAATCTTTTTTCGACGCCCGCACGATCGACACCGGCATGGGTGGACCGGCCACATCCTTCGCAAACACAAATAAGGTATCCGGAAGAGAGGCTTTGTTTGCCAAATTCGGCCCCAACACCACTTTACCCGTGATCGCCCGAGACTGTCCGGATTGAGCCGCCGGCTTGGCAGGCTTGGCCTGCTCCATCGGTGGATTCGCAACCAACATGTTCATACTGGGACCACCGCCGAGGTGCCGTTTAGCTTCAGCAATACTGGCCTTGAGCTGGTCGGATGACTCCTGGTCATCAGCAGGAAGATAGGCGTGTGCGTCTTCCCACTCCTTGGCGGCACGAGCAAAATCTTTTCGGTTGTACGCGATCGTCCCTGACAACATGAGTGCTTTCACGTTGTGCGGATCGAGCTTCAAGGCTTTCTGAATCAGCGTCTCCGGCCTTCCATCCAGCTTTCGCCCCTGATGCACACCGAGTGCATCGGCATAATCTGCAAGAAGACTGGCATTGCTTGGGTCGAGCTTGGTGGCTTTTTCAAAAATCGGCACCGCATCGGCATACCGCTCCATGGCCATATAGGATCGCGCGAGAAGCCCCCAGCCGACCCCGTCATTGGGATTTTGCTCCAGCTTCTTTCTCAACTGTTCGATCAACGTGTTCAGACTGTCCGCCATCTGAGGATCACCGGGACCGCCCGGAGTGGCAGCCGACGATACATTTGGATGCGTCATCGCAGCTGGATTTCCCAATGTCCAGTACAGCACCCCACTGGCGGCCGGAATGATCATAGCCAAGGAAAGTGCAACGACCCGAAGATTCACGAGCCCCCCGCCGACCACAACAGGCGACTCTGTCGTCCCTGCTTCCTCCAACACACGTCGTTCCAGCTCGCTCTTTGCCGTTCGATACTGTTCGTCCGTCAGCAATCCATCGGCACGATCTTGCTCCAGTTCAGAAAACTGTTGTCGATAGACAGGCAGCGTTTTCTCCTGTTCGCTCATAGCGGCAGACGGGCGCTTCAACAGAGGTCTCAGCAACAGACCGACGACACACAGGGTCATGGCTGAAACGATCGACCAAAATGTAGCGGTCATGAGCGTTTTTCTCCTTCTGCCAATAGTTGTTCGACTCGTCGATGCTCTTCGTCCGTCACAGGCACATCGACGACTTTGCGCGCTCGTCGCCGCAACGTAATGATCAGCACCGTGGCTCCGATGGTCAAGAGAACAAACGGACCCACCCACAGCAGCGTGGTCGTGGCCTTGAGCGGCGGCCGATACAGCACGAAATCCCCATAACGCGCGACAAGAAACTCGATGATCTCCTTGTCGCTCATGTCCTTCGCAATCATTTCCCGAACTTCCCGCCGCAAGTCCTCTGCCAGGGGAGCGTTGGAATCAGCCAACGTTTGATTTTGACAGACCAGGCACCGCAGCTCGACGGCAAGATGCTTGAGCCGCGCCTCGGCGGCAGGATCATCGGCCAACGGCCTGGCTTCCCCAGCCCACGCCTGTCCTGACAGGAGCAGCAGTATGAGCATCAGCCATGTCATTGTGATTCGAGCTGCTTCACAAGGGGAAGGATCTTCTTGGCGACAGTGTCGGGATCCAACGGCCCGATCTGTTTATAACGGATCATACCCTGCTTGTCGATGACGTAGGTTTCGGGAACTCCATAGACCCCATAATTGATGCCGACTCGGCCTGCCTCATCCACTCCCACTACGGGATAGGGATTACCCCACCGTTTCAACCAGGTCATAGCTTCATCACGTTGATCCTTGTAATCCATCCCATAGATCGGCACCTCGCCGGATTTGGCCAGCTCCATCAGCACCGGATGTTCTGTCCGGCACCCGCTGCACCAGGAAGCCCAAAAATTGAGCAGCCACACTTTCCCCTTGAGGTCAGCCGGTGAAAACGCTTGTGCTGGATCATAAAGTTGCGGCTGGGAAAAGTCAGGTGCGGCCTTCCCAACCAAGGGAGACGGGATTTCCCGCGGGTTGAGTCTAAGCCCTACCCCCAGGAAAACGACGACCACGATAAAAATCGACAGCGGCAGAAGAAACCGATTCATGCCACTTTTCGCCTAGCCGTTCGTGTCGAAGCAGGCACGGCCGACTCTTGCCGACGCCATGCAATTCGATACCGGCGATCGCTGACGGCCAGTACGCCGCCCAGCGCCATGATAAAACAGCCGCCCCAAATCCAATCCACAAACGGCTTATGATAGAGTCGCACGCTCCACGCTCCGTCATCGAGCGGCTCTCCCAAAGACACGTAGAGATCGCGCAATAACCCCGGATCAATGGCCGCTTCGGTCATGACTTGATTCTGAACGGCATACCGTCGCTTCTCCGGGTAGAGGACGGTCGTTTCACGCCCGTCGCGACTCACCTGGAAAACCCCACGCGCCGCCGTATAGTTCGGCCCAACGACATCCTGCGCACCGTCGAATCGGAACGTATAGTCGTCAATGGTCGCCGTCTCTCCCACGTTCATCCGCACATCTTTCTCGGTTTCAAAGCCCTTCACCATCGTCACACCGACGATAAAGACCGCGATGCCGCAATGCGCCACGAGCATCCCCCAGTAGGATCGAGGCACCGAAGACAGACGCTCAAGGAACGTGTTCCCGCTCACATGAGCCAGGCGTTCACGCAAACCGATGACGGATGTCGTCACAACCCAGATCGCCAATAAGAGACCGAGGCTGAGCAAGGGAGTCCATGTACCCATGACAAACGGCAACGCAAGAGCCGTCACAACACTCACCCCGAAGGCCCAACGCAACCGCTTGGCCAGATCAGGTAAGTTAGCCTTCTTCCATTGGGCCAACGGACCGATTCCCATTAAAAAGACAGCCGGCGCCATTAGGGGAACGAAGACGGAATCAAAATATGGAGGCCCAACAGAAATCTTTCCGAGATCCAGTGCATCCAAGAATAAGGGGTACAACGTGCCCAACAACACTGAGCCCATCGCGGCAATCAGCAATACGTTATTCGCCAACAGCATCCCCTCGCGCGAAACCATGGCGAAACTGCCGCCCAACCCGACGCGCGGCGCCCGCCAGGCATACAAGGCGAGCGACCCTCCGATGACGATGGCCAAGAAGGCCAGAATAAACAGACCACGTTTGGGGTCAGTGGCGAAGGCATGCACGGAGGTCAACACACCGGAACGGACAAGGAATGTCCCAAGAAGACTCAACGAGAACGCCATGATGGCAAGCAGGACGGTCCACACTTTGAACCCTCCCCGTTTGTCGGTCACAGCCAGTGAATGGACCAACGCCGTGCCGGCCAACCAGGGCATGAATGAAGCGTTCTCAACCGGGTCCCAGAACCACCATCCTCCCCATCCCAACTCGTAGTAGGCCCAGCCGCTTCCCATCGCAATGCCGACCGTCAAAAAACACCAGGCGACGGTGGTCCATGGCCGAGACCAACGGGCCCAAGCAGCGTCAAGGTTACCTCCCAACAATGCGGCGATCGCGAAGGCGAAGGCGACCGAAAATCCGACATAACCCATATAGAGCATCGGCGGATGGATCACCATTCCGGGGTCTTGCAAGAGCGGATTGAGATCGCGCCCGTCAAGAGCGGCAGGAATCAGCCGTTCGAACGGATTCGACACCGTCAGCATGAACAGAAGAAAGCCGACGCTGACGAGACCCATCACGCCAAGAATACGAGAGCGTGTGGCATCCGGGAGGTGAGCGGAGAAGAGCGTGACCGCGAACATCCACACAGTCAGAATAAAGGTCCACAAGAGGAGCGATCCTTCGTGAGCGCCCCAAATCGCTGCCAGCCGATAATGCAGAGGAAGCTGGGAGTTCGACGTGGCTGCCACATACAGCACCGAGAAATCTTTCTCGGCGAACGCATAGCCGAGGCAGCAAAACGCCGTGAGGACCAAGAGAAATTGCCCGCGCGCCGCCGGCTTAGCAACGGCCATCAGCGCCGAATTCCCGACCGCAGCACCGTAGATGGGGAGTATGCCCTGCACCACGGCGACGCACAGTGCAAGAATCAACGCAAAATGACCGATCTCCGGAATCATAACGAGCCTTCCCTCCCTTGCCTACCTTGAGGGACAACAAGCGATTTACTTTGCTGAGCGCCGGACGCCTTGGCTTTTGCCAACGCCTCAGCCGCTTCAGGCGGCATGTAATTCTCATCATGCTTCGCCAAGACTTCGCTGGCGACAAACGTGCCGTCGGCGTTGAGTTTCCCTTGTGCCACGGCACCCTTCCCTTCCTTAAAGAGGTCCGGCAGAATGCCTTTGTACGTTACCGGTACACTTTTCGCCGTATCGGTGACGATGAAACGGACCGTCAGCCCATCATTCTCACGGACGAGACTGCCGTCCTCAACCATGCCGCCGATGCGGAAACTGCGTCCTTGCGGTACCTCACCGCTCGCCACTTGAGTGGGAGTAAAGAAAAACACGAGATTACTCTGAAAGGCGTTCAGGATCAGCACCGTCGCTACACCCAAGACGAGCAGTCCCAGGCCGATAAAAGCAAAGCGTTTATGCCGTGGTTTCATCGATACCTCCTAACAACGCGGCGCGCTGTTCGGCGCGCACCGCAACCCGTCGACGCCACAAGGACAGCACTTCCCACACCATGCACAACGCCGTGGCCACAAACGAAGTCCACACATAGAGCCCGTACCCTCCCATCGCAAAAAATTCCGATGCGCTTCCCCACTGCATCAGCGAGCCTCTACCGTTTCCTGGACGGCGGTGGGCTTCTCATCCCACACCGGCGAGGATTCCCGCTCCACCATGACACAGCGTACTCGGGCAAGAATGACGGCGATGCTGTACAACCAGAAGGCCACCGTCATCAGCAACATAGCCATGAGCATGGTCGATGCCATTTTCGAGCCGGTCGCCATGCTGACCGAGGCCCCTTGATGCAAGGTATTCCACCACTGCACCGAAAAGTAGATGATCGGGACGTTGACCACCCCAACGAGGGCGAAGACGGCGCTTGCCCGATCCGCACGACGCACGTCATCAATGGAGGTCCGCAACAGCATGACTCCGGCGTACTGGAATAATAAGATGAGTTCCGATGTCAGCCTGGCATCCCATACCCACCAGGCTCCCCATGTAGGCTTTCCCCACATCGCCCCGGTCAATAATGCCAAGAACGTAAACATCGCCCCGGTCGGAGCGATCGCTTGCGCCATCATGAAGGAAAGGCGCGCATTGAGCCCCATTCCAACGCCGGCCCACACAGCCATGACGACATAGAGAAACATCGACATCCAGGCCGCCGGAACATGGACAAAGATAATTCGGTATGCCTCGCCTTGCTGAAAGTCCGTGGGCGCGATAAAGAACCCCATATAGAGCCCTATCCCCATCAGGACAACGGCTACGCAGGCGAACCATGGAATGAGGCGTCCCGCCAGAGGATAAAAGGTTTGCGGCGCCGAATACTTCGACCAGTTCACACTCATGAAAGGCTTCTTATTCCAACGCAATACGCAACGCCGCTGCCGTAGCCCAGGGCGCCAGAAAAAGAGACAGCACCAGACAGGCCCCAAGCAACGACAGATTTGCTTCCCCACCGATTCCAGCCATGCTGCTGGTGACGGCGCCGGCCCCAAAGATCAATATTGGAACGTAGAGTGGAAGCACCAGGAGGGCAACCAGTAGACCACTCCCCCGCACGCCAAGGACCAACGCGGCGCCGATCGCACCAATCATACTCAACGTGGGCGTCCCAAGCAAGAGCGACATCACCAGTACTCCCAGGGATTCTCCGCTTAAACCGAATTGGAGCCCGAGCAGCGGCGAAAGCAGCACGACCGGTAACCCGGAGATCAGCCAATGGGCGAGGACCTTTCCGACTACCAATACCGCAAGTGGTTGAGGAATCAGGACCATCTGCTCAAGCACACCGTCCAGATAATCTGCAGTGAACACGCGTGAGAGCGACAACAGGCAGGCCAACAAGGCCGCCACCCACAACACCCCAGGACCGATAGTCCGCAGCACTGCCGGCTCCGGTCCGACCCCCAAAGGAAAGAGGCTGGCCACAATCACGAGAAAGAAGACCGACATCGCGGCGTCCGAACGGCGCCGCATCGCCAACAACAGATCGCGCCGGATGATTCCACTAACCGCCTCCCACATGCTGGAGCCACTCATCCCGTCAACCTCAGACGTTGCACGGTCTCGGCAGGAAGCGCGACTTCCTGATGTGTCACGACGACCGCCAGCCCCCCGCGTTGCAGATGCGTCAGCAACCGTTGTGTCACCACCGCCGTAGCAGCCGTATCGAGAGACGTAAACGGCTCGTCTAATAGCCATAGGGGATGAGTGGAGAGCCACAGCCTTGCCAAGGCAACCCGGCGCTTCTGCCCCTGAGAGAGCACTTTGGACGGCAGGTGATGAACGGGCCGTTTCAGCCCGATCGCCTCCAACGCCTCCTTTGCTCCGTCGTGAGAACAAGGCTCTCCGGCAAGCGACATCGCGCTCATCAGATTTTCCAGCGGCGTAAGGTCATCCTTAATCCCATTAAGGTGCCCGATATATGTCAGTTGACCAGAATAGAGCTCCTTGAGTTGATGGATATCCTGCTCCTCCCACAACACCGAGCCTTGTTCTGGCGGCAATAAACTGGAAAAGATACGGAGGAGACTGGTCTTGCCGCTGCCGTTTTCACCCACCACGGCTAATACTGTTCCCCGCTCAACCTTCACGTTGAGGTCGGTGAACAATCGCCGTTCACCGCGACTGCAACGTAATGAAACAGCTTGCAACATAGGACCTCCAACGACAGTGCGGGACGAGAGTAAGGGAACAGAATGTGGAAAAACAAGGGGCTAGAAGGGGGATGCCGAGTCGCAAGTGAATCGGCTTACACGGTCATCTTGCTCTACGGACGATCTTGCTGCTAATAGTGCATGCATAATGAAATTGACAACCCATCACCACGAGAAGTATCTGCATCCATAGCATTGAAGGAGAGGAATCATGAGTGAACTTGTCTGTATCGCGTTTAAAGATTCAAGCACAGCCGATCGAGTATTGAACGAGCTACGAGCCATGGAAAGCGAATATGTCTTGGACCTCGAAGATGCCGTGATCGTTATCCGGGATATGAACGGCAAAGTGCATCTGAAACAGTGCGTCGATGTGTTCGGAGGCGCCACCAAGCATGGCGTAGCGCTGGGTGTGTTATGGGGAGGGCTGATGGGGCTGCTCTTCATGAATCCATTGGCGGGCTTGTTGGGTAGCATTGCCGGAGGTGCAGGAGGAGGAGCTATGTCCACCGCCGCCAGCGAATATGGCTTGTTGAGCGACTATGGGATCCCCGATAGTTTCATCAAGGACTTAGGCAGCACGATCAAGCGGGGCACCTCCGCGATCTTCCTGTTGATTCGTAGCGTTGACAAAGACAAGGTATTACCCAGAATTTCACAATATGAAGGAATGATCCTTAAGACGTCGCTCAGCAAGGAGCAGGAAGAGAAGCTGCGGACCGCCCTCACCCATCAACGCAACCAAAAGACCGGTGCACGGTAGCCGCGGCAGACAGTTTCTGTGCCCCTGCCGCCTTCATCAATTCTTGATCTGCCTACGGCCTGATGGTATAAGCTGCACGTGAGAGAAGCACACTCGGTATCCACTCAACAATGATGATCGTTCGGCAGAGCATCAGGATTAGCATGGCGGCGGCGATGATGATCGCCGGCTCCGCCTAAGCCTGCCTGCGACTGGAAACGTACGCGAGCAACGGCCCCTGGCGGATTCGGTTCCGCCAGGGGTTTTTTATTGCGTTGCAAGCTGGGAGGAATCACGAGAGGGGAGCACGGAGCATGGTCAATCTTGAATCGATCGAAGCAGCCGCAACCCGCATCGGTCCGTCCATCTATGAATCGCCGTTGGTCCACTCCAAAACACTGTCCCGGCTGAGCGGAAACGCGATTTTCCTGAAACTTGAAAATCTGCAGATGACCGGATCATTCAAGGAACGCGGCGCGTTGAACCGCATCCTGACGATGACGGACGACGAACGGCGACAGGGAGTCATCGCGGCATCGGCAGGGAACCATGGGCAGGGCGTGGCCTATCACGCGACCCAGCGGGGCATCCCCGTGCAAATCTGGATGCCGCGTTCGACGCCGCTCATCAAGTTGACGGCGACCCGCGCCTACGGCTCGGATATCGTGTTGCACGGGGATAATTACGACGAGGCCTGCGAGGCAGCCATGGAACGGAGCATGCAGAGGAAGGCCGCGTTTATTCATCCCTTCGACGACGACGCCGTCATCGCCGGACAAGGGACCATCGGGTTGGAACTTCTGAAGCAGAATCCCGCGCTGGATGTGATCGTTGTGCCCGTAGGCGGCGGCGGATTGATCGGCGGGGTCGGCTGTGCGGTCAAGGAACGAAACCCTGCGGTACAAGTGATCGGCGTTCAAACAGGTCGCCTGCCGTCGATGCAAGCGGCTCTGCAACAACAGCAACTCGTCGATCTTCCGGCGAAGTCCACATTGGCCGACGGGATCGCCGTTCGAAAAGCGGGCGCGCGCACACTGCCGTTGGCCTGCAAATATGTCGATCGGCTCGTCACGGTCGAGGAAGACGAGATTGCGGAGGCGATTCTGATGCTGCTGGAGGGTGAGAAAACGGTGGCGGAGGGGGCCGGCGCCGTTGCGCTTGCCGCCGTTCTGCAAGCGAAAACCGGCCATCGCGGGAAAAACATCGCGGTGCTGGTGTCCGGAGGCAACCTTGATGTCACGCTGCTGGCGAGAATCATCGAGCAGGGCATGGTTCTCGACGGGAGACGGCTGCGTCTGCGAGTGCGTCTTCCGGACTATCCCGGCGCATTGGAAGGCCTGGCATCGGTAATCGCCAAGGCCCAGGCCAACATCGTGGAGACGTCGTACAACCGCGCCCACTACGGGGTGAGCCTGAACGAAGCCACGATCGACATCACGATGGAAACCCGTGGGCGCGATCACGCATCGGATCTATTGGCCGCGCTGACGAGCTCGCGTTATGAATTCAGCGTCGTCGAATGAGTGCATGGTTCCACCGTTCTGTTTTCCATCCAAGAGACAACTGACGTTCATGTCGCCCATGACGTTAATCGCAGTACGGCAGCGATCGAGAAACCAATCGACGGTCAGCAAGACAGGAATGTATTGCACCGGCAAGCCGACGGCGGTAAAGACCATAGTCATCGTTACCAGCCCCGCTTCAGGGATGCCGGCGGCACCGACGGATGCGATGATGCTCGTGAGCACAACCATCATCTGCTGCTGAAGGCTCAGATCCATCCCGATCATTTGGGCAATGAACAAGGCCGCCATCGCTTCGTACAGCGCCGTGCCGTCGTTGTTGAAATTCGCGCCGACCAGCGCCCCCATGCTGGCGGACTGTTCACGCAGCCCGACACGATCCTTGAGCGCGGCGTACGTCACCGGCATTGTGGCCGTCGAACTAGCCGTGGAGAACGCCATGACCAGCGCGTCGCGCCCGTCGCGCAGTAGCTCACCCGGGCGCACCCACGAACCGAATCGGATCCGAACAAGGTAATACCCTGCCTGAATCGCAAGCGCGAGCAGCACGCTCAGTACAAAAATCCCAAGCGCTTTGAAGGGAGCAAACCCCTCCGTCCCCACGATGCTCGCGACAATGCCGAAAACGGCAAACGGCACGAGTGCGATGATCCAGTGCAAAATCTTGATCAGCGATTCCAGGAGAAGTTCGACGAGATGTCCAACTGTTCCAAGAGGCCGTTCACGTTCCTTGCGCAAAGCCATCCCAAAAGCTACAGCAATGAAAATCACGCCGATCACCTTCCCATCGTCACTGAGCGGCCCCAGCAGACTCTTGGGCACATTCTCAAGAAAGGTGACAAGAGGATTGGCCGCCTTCGTCGCTTCCTCGTGCAAAGCTGGCGGCGTGAGTCCTGCCCCTTGCCCCGGTTGAATCACATTGGCGACAGTCAGGCCGACAAGGATTGCGACCAATGTGTTCAGCAGCAATAATCGTGGTAGCCGCATCGCAAGCGGACCGCCGAGTTTCGTCGTCATGAACGTGTGCACGATCGCTGCAAGAATTAGCGGCGGCGCGAGCGCACCCAAGAGACGCAGTACGAGTTTCCCCGGTAATGCCAAAACCGCCGCCTCGCTGCCCAGTATCAGTCCTGTCATCACGCCGAGAACCAGGGCAATCATGATGCGCGCGTAGAGCGGGATGCGTTGCCATCGGGCGATTAGGCCGGTTGTCGATGTGGTGGTTGTCGCTTCTTCCAAAGCCTGGTTATCCACTTACTGGAATTCCCATTCCTTTACTCATTGTCGCGGGGCGAAACGAGATCAGCGACTGTACCACGAAGAGGGCTACGGATGAGTCGGAGGAATGTGTGAGAAGATGGCTGCCTTGTGCGACTCAGTCGGCCTACTCGTGGAAGGCATACGCGAGGATCACTGGCACTCGTGTCACGCATCTTGTATGGTAACGAATCAGTCACACAAAAGATTCGCGATGCCTTTTTCGGTTTGGGATATCCCGATTCCATTGTTCGCGTGTTGGATGACCTGAGACCGGTTCGTCTTGGTTTGTAGGACTTGAGAAAATGTCATGACAAGCGCACTACTGTACGACCGGCTCCAGTTCGCATTCACCGCGACGTTCCACTACCTTTTTCCTCAATTGACGATGGGGCTGGCGTTACTGCTACTGTACTTGCGCAGCCGGGCGCTTGTCACCGATGACGAACACTATCAGCAAGTCTCGGATTTTTGGACAGGCATCTTTGCCTTAAACTTCGGCTTCGGCGTCGTCACCGGTATCCCACTCGAATTTCAATTTGGGACCAACTGGGCAAGATTTTCCAACTTCGCGGGTGGGGTGATCGGCCAAACCCTTGCCATGGAAGGAGTCTTTGCATTTTTCTTGGAATCATCGTTTCTCGGTATCCTGCTGTTCAGGAAACGATTCAGTCGTCGGATGCAATGGGTTGCCGCTCTGATGCTCTTTGTGGGTTCGTGGCTGTCCGGCTACTTCATCCTGGCGACGAATGCCTGGATGCAGCATCCCGTCGCATATCATGTGGGAGAGGATGGTCGGGTATTCGTCGATAGTCTGAGCGAACTACTCACGAATCCTTGGCTGTTCTGGCAATTCACCCATAACATGACGGCGGCGGTCGTCACGGCGTCCTGTATGATCGCAGCGGTGGGCGCGTACTATCTGTTGTCCGGTCAATATCTGCCGCATGCGAAGACCTTCCTGCGGACCGGGGTTGTCGCCGGCGCGATCGCGTCTGCACTGATGATTTTCCCCACGGGACACGGCAACGCCAAACAAGTCTTCGAACATCAACCTGTCAAGGGGGCGGCATTTGAGGGGCTCTTCACGACGGAGAGAGGAGCCGGTCTCTATCTGGTGGGACAACCCAATCTTGAAACGATGACCATCGACAACCCGATTGAGATCCCTAACGCGCTCAGCTTTCTCGTGTACAAAGACCTCTACGCCAAGGTGAAGGGGCTCGACGCGTTTCCTCGCGACGAGTGGCCGGATAATCTTCCACTCCTCTACTACGCCTATCACATCATGGCCGGATTAGGAACCATCTTCGCCGCCATCTTTGGCCTGGCCTTGCTCTCGCTGTGGCGTGGCCGGTTGTTCAACATGAAGTGGCTGTTGTGGTTACTCATGCTCTCGGTGCCATTCCCCTACATTGCCACATCGGCCGGCTGGATGACCGCCGAGCTGGGACGGCAGCCTTGGCTCGTCTACGGCTTGTTGCGCACCGCTGATGGCACATCTCCGCTTGTTCATTCGGGGAATGCCCTGTTTACCCTCATCGGATTCTTGGGGCTGTATCTGCTGCTCGGTCTGCTGTTTGTGTTTCTTCTCGGAAAAAAAATTCGACGCGGACCCGGCTCGATCAGCCCACAAGCGGTGTCTCATGCATGAACGAATGAGCTGTTGATGGAAACACTGTGGTTCGCCGTTGTCACACTGATGCTCGCCATCTTCATTGTCCTGGACGGATTCGATTTTGGTGTCGGCATGGTCTATCCGTTTGTCGTCCGGAGCGAAGCGGAACACCGGACAGTGCTCGCCTCTATCGGACCGCTGTGGAACGCGAACGAAGTCTGGTTGATCGCCGCCGGCGCTGTCCTCTTCTTTGCCTATCCTAGGGCCTACGCCGCCGGATTCAGCGGGTTCTATTTGGCGCTGATCCTTGTGCTGTGGCTCCTGATCTTTCGCGGCCTCGCGCTGGAATTGCGATCGCACGTGGATCATGCGCTGTGGAAACAGGCCTGGGATACGGCCTTTACGACGGCCAGTTTGCTCTTGGCGTTTGTCTTTGGCGCCGCGCTGGGCAATCTGATTCGTGGTGTGCCCTTAAACCGTGACGGGTATTTCTTCGTCCCGTTTTGGACAGACTTTCAGCCAGGACCGGAACCGGGCATCCTGGACTGGTTCACGGTGCTGCTGGGGCTAACGACTGTGTCGATCCTCGCCTTCCACGGAGCAAATTATCTCGCCATGAAAACAGCAGGCGCCCTGTATCAGCGGGCCGTCTCGACCGCCTGCGTCATGGGGTGGGGTTCGGCTGGGTGCACAGCGCTTACTGTGACTGCCGTCCCGTTCGTCCAGCCAAGCTTGCGTCTCAATTTCGCCGGTCATCCGATGGAATATCTGGTTCCATTGAGCGGCATATTCGCGCTCGGATCCAGTCTGTACCTTCGGCATCGACGGCGTGACACCGCCGCCTTTCTGACCTCCAGCGCATTTATTTTGCTGATGCTCGCCAGCGTCATGTTCGGCATGTATCCCTACATCTTAGTTTCAACCACTGATCCGGCGCTCAGCCTCACGGTGTTTAACGCAGCCACCGATTCCTATGGATTAACAATCGGGTTTGCCTGGTTCGGGGTCGGCCTCCTGCTTGTTGTGGCTTACCAGAGTTATGTCTATTCTCTCTTCTGGGGGAAAACGCGGTCAGATGACGCGCACTGATCCATAGCTGGCCACCGATACCATGGATGGGGCAAAGGCGACACTGGCCGTTGAGGTGGAACGTCAAGTAGGTGCGCCAGGTGAGCTCCATTTGTACGAGACCAGTCAATTCCCCCTCACCTGTTGCCGATCATTTGTTATCAGTTCGATCTGCTTGCGCCGTCACGATGAATCAGAGCTGTCTTGGGACAGACACCCGTGAGCGCAAGGTATGCTGCTTTAATTGGACGATAAGATAGAGCACAATGACCAGATTCAACATCAGCACACCGACTCGAAGCAGCGACACCCGATCGATCACTTCATAGAGTTCAAAGGGGAGTAGCAGACTCGTCGAGATGACCGTCAGATACGCGGCCCAGGAGCGTTCCAGCCAAAGCCCCACGCCTTCCAGCAACAACATCCCCGCATAGCCCAGACTGACAAGCCCAGCCATTAGGACGCTGTGCGGTTGCAAGGCATCCACTTTCAGAACCAGTGCATGAATGATCCGAGAATCGGCATTCAGATGAAGTGTTTCAAGCAGCAGGGAGAACAGCGTCGCAATGTCTGCATGCATCAATTTGAGCAGGCCCAACCCAACAAGGAGCAAGAGTACCCCTTTCACGAGCTTGAACAGGGCAATCACGGCGAGGCCGGCCTGATGAGGGCGCGTCGTCATGGCGTGAAGAGACTATCACACAGGACTAGGGGGACGGATGCGATGGGAAAAACTTTCTGTTTAAGGAGACTGTCCAGTTGTTACGGTTTGACTCAGGACTCAGTGGACAGAAAAGACTCCCGTACATTTTCTTTTACCCAAAATCCGACCCTCTGTCTTTTGTCGCTCTGTATGATTCCAAGCCCCCATTTCTTTCTTGACGGTAGCCGGTTCTCAGCGTAGCCTCCCGCCGGACTTTCATTGCAAGGAGATCTTGACGGTGGAGGAATGGCCGTATCGCCTGCTCGCTGGTGTCGGTTTCGTGACGATCGCATTGCTGGCCTGGGTGACGGGGAAGCGCAGTCGGCTGAACTGGACGACCATTGGGGGCAGCGCGGCCTTGGCCTGGGGACTCGGTATCGTATCCTTTTGGTTTCCTGGCTCCCGCTGGCTCTGGAGCGTTATCAACGATATGGTGGTCGCTGTGCTCACCGCCTCTCAAAAGGGCACGATTTTTCTCCTTGGGCCTCTCGCACTCGGTCCCGGCCAGATGCTGCCGGATGGGACGGTCTCGATCGGTTTTATCTTGGCGGCGCAAGCGCTTCCGGCCGTCGTGTTCTTTGCCGCATTGATGGCGGGTCTGTACTATTTGGGCATCATGCAAGCGGCCGTGCGACTGTTTGCCCGGCTCTTTTACCGGACCATGGGCTTATCGGGAGCCGAGTCTCTCTCCGGCGCCGCGAATATCTTCGTCGGTATCGAGGCGGGCTTGATTGTCCGTCCCTACCTCGCGGCCATGACGCGATCGGAACTGCTTTTGGTGCTGACCTGCATGATGGCAACTGTGGCAAGCACGGTCATGGGCATCTACGTGTCGGCCTTGCAATATGTGGTGCCTCAGATCGCCGGGCACTTGATTTCCGCTTCCATCATTTCCATTCCCTGTGCGGTGCTCATCAGTAAACTTTCGTTTCCCGAGGATGGACAGCCCGTGACGCTGGGCGGCGTGCCCTCTGATCCCACCGACCGGAACCCAGCGTCTTCATCCGACGGTGAAGCGATCCCGCCGCCCTCCAACCTCATTGTCGCCTTGATCGATGGGGCGGGGCAGGGAATGAAAATGGCCGTCGGCATTGCCGCGTTGCTGATCGTGTTTCTTGGATTGGAAGCGTTGGTAGATTTGGCGCTGGCGCAGCTTCCCGCATTCGGTGGAGTGCCTCTCTCCGTCACACGGATCCTCGCCTGGGTGACCTGGCCGTTCGCCATTCTCCTCGGTCTCCGCCCTGAGGAATGGCAGATCGGCGCGGACTTGCTGGGGTCGCGGTTTATCGAAACGGAAGTGGCGGCCTATTTCAAACTGGCCGCGGTGCAATCCGCGTCTCCGCCGTCGCTCTCTCCACGGTCCCTCACGGCCATGACCTATGCCCTCTGCGGATTCGTGCATGTGGCGAGCATGGGCATCTTTGTCGGCGGCATCTCCGCCTTGGTGCCCCATCGAGCAAAGGACATCTCGCTCCTGGGACTGCGCGCGCTGTGGACCGCCTATTTGACGACGTTGCTGACCGGTTGTATTGCAGCAGTCCTCTCATCTTCCTAGAAAGTGGCACTCACCGATCCCTCTCCCCATCCCCGTGTCGACGGACAAACCGTTGTCACTTAACGCGTAACACGGCACGAGGTTGCATAAGGTTTCAGGAATTACTAACTGAACTACGGAAGGCGAGGTGAACGATCACTCTTGCATCGTAAGAAACGCAGTGATGATGAAGCCGTTGTCACGCTATGAGCGTCTGCGCATCTCAGCGTGAGCCTACTCCGCTCACCGCCCCTATCTAGCAGTTTGTTGACAAACTGCGGTTTTTAGAGAATTCCCGCATCGCATTCACCAGTTGATTCTCTGATGATGGGCTTGTGTGTCGATCCTGAGGTCCGTCTCGCCCGCATCCTGCTCTTTCGAGTTCTCGCTTCTCGCGCCACCAGTCGCCGTGGGGCTCCCCCTAGGCTGGAGCCGGGAGCACGGTCGACAGCCGCCCCAGATGCAGCAGCCAGCCCATCAGATACGCCTCATCTCAGACATGGATAAGCCCTCGTCGGCGAAACCGCCGGAACCCGTGCCAGCATTTCGCTTCGCCTCACAGTTCTTCGATCTTCTTCTGCGCCCGCTGCGAGAGGCGGTAGCCCACCGTGCGGCTCAGGCGCCTCACCCGCTGATGCACGGTATCGCGTCCGGTGGTTTTCGCCGCAATGTGCGGGGTGACGCGGCGCCGGAAGAGGGCGGTGAGAAACGATTTAGCAAAATAGCCTTTGTCAGCCCCAACCGTCTGCATCCGCATCCCGTGTTTCTGATGGAACGTATCGAGCAAGTTGCGCCCACCGTCTGTCTCCGATGCCGGCCCCCGGAACGACTCCACATTGATCCCCACCAACAGCCGATGGCGATTCTCCATCAGCCCATTCACCGTGTAACCCACCATCGCCGCCGTGCCATTCCCCTTGTTCGCCAGTTTGGCATCGGGATCGGTCGTCGAGACATGCGTCTGGTTCGAGCGCCGCTCGCCCCGAAACGTGACCGTGGGATTGCCCCGATCCTGATCCTGGTCCCGTTCCGGCCCCGCCTCCCGCGACCGAAGTCGTCGCTTGTACGCTTCCGGCTTTAAGAAGATTTCCATGGGCACAAAGCTTTGGTACGAAGCATTCGCCTGTACCAGCTTGCCGTCCAGGGTCGTATGCTGCGACACCAGTTTCTGCTTGATCGCCAACGCCACGGTCTCATCAAACAAGCGTTCGAGCAGGCCGCTCTCCGTAAACCGCCGCTTCCGGTTCTGCGAGAACGTCGAGTGGCCCCACGGTTGCTGATCCAAATCCAGCCCCACAAACCAGCGCAGGACCAGGTTCCCAGTCAGCTCGCGCACCAAGGCCCGCTCGGAGGACACGCCTAGCAGATAGCCGCCCAGGAGCGCCAGAAACAGTTGCTCCGGTGGAATTGATGGACGCCCCACATCGGCATAGAGCGGTTCGCACAGCTGTCGAATCCGGTCCGTGTCGATCAACGGCCGGAGCTTCCGCATGGGATGATCGGCGGTCACAAACTGCTCCAGCTTGATGTGATACAACATCGACGGCTGCGGATCGGATGTGCCCATCAGCGGTGTGGCCCTCCTGATGGAAGCCTCGCTTATCACAAGCACGACGGGCCGAGGAGAGGGTTGTCAACACCCTGCTAGGCGCACTCGGACAAATGTCCGGCTCAACAAATGATTTTTGTCCGATTAGAAAAGCTTCGCGGAGACCCCGATAAACGGCAGCAGATAATTGACCCCGCTGTTAGGAACACCGGTGCCGCCATTGGAGATGTGGCTGAAGCGGAGTCCGGCATTCAGCGCCCATCGTGCGGTCAGATCGTAGGTCGCGCCTGCACCGCCCCCCACCAGAAAGTTGAAATCCGACCCCTGCTCGGGAATGCGGCCGTCGAAATTCGTCCAGAGCGGACCACCGCCGCCTTCAACATAGGGTTTCAGTCGGCCAAACGACGTGAACGTATAGATCAGTTTCGGCGTGACACCAATCCCATAGGCCCCGGTCGGTTGCGTGATTCCTAAGAGAGCCGCTTCGACTCCCAGGGCAAGCGAGCCACTCCACCACTCGCTACCGATCGGATTGGTCAGCGCGATCTGCCACGAGGGATGCACAGCGACTCCCTCCAATTTGGACGACTGCGCATCCATCACTCGAAGGGGCAGCATTCCACCGACCACCATCCCGACACTCTGTGTTCCAATCAGAGTAGCAGGCAGTTCCTCCGCCGCAACTGGTGACAACCAGGCCAGTTCTACGAAAAGCAGCATCAGTGCACACACTCGGCCTATGGAGTTCATGAGACAAACTTGGGCATAGAGATAGTGAGTGGGTTAACGAGACGGCAAGGCATGAACTTGTCTACGTAGTATGCGACTTCAAGATAGTCGGGGTGTATGTAAAGAATAGACTACGGTGATCGATGGATTGCAAGGAACTGAACGGGAATAACCACGAATCGTCACCCTGCTTCGCGGTAACCGCAGTCCTGATTACGACATTGGACGCTGCGGCCCTCTTGCTTGCTGACTTTTTCGATCAGAAATGGGGCCTGGCACGTCGGACAAGCTTTGGGCACGGGGCGATCCCAGAGGGCAAATTCACACTTAGGATAATTACTGCACGCAAAAAATGAGCGGCCTTTACGCGTCCGCTTCTGCACGAGGTCGCCACCGCAATCGGGTTGCGGGCATTTGACGCCGAGCGCCAGCGGTTTGGTGGTCTTACACTGAGGATAGCCTGAACAGGCGATGAACTTGCCGAAACGTCCGGTCTTCACCACCATCGGGCTTCCGCATTTGTCACAAATCTGATCGGTGGTCAGTTCCTGTTTGGGCACGATTTTGATCGTGCCGTCCGGCAGCTTTTCAAAGTTTTGCGTGTTCTTGCACGGCGGATCGTCCTTGTACGCCGGACAGGCGAGAAATTTACCATTCCGACCCCACTTGATCTCCATCATCCGTCCGCATTTCTCGCAGGGAATGTCGGTCGGCGGCTCGACAATATCTTTGGGGCCGGGAATCGTCTTCGCCCGTTCCATTTCCCTAGTAAACGGCATGTAGAAATCGCGCACCGCCGCGACCCACTGCTTATTCCCCTCTTCCACCTCGTCCAACTGTTCTTCCAGCTGAGACGTGAAATCGACGTTGATGAGTTCGGGGAAGCCCTTCAGCAGGAAATCATTCACGGTTTTTCCGGTCTCCGTGGGAACCAAGCGCCCTTCGGTCTTTTCCACGTACTTGCGATCCTGGATCGTGGAGATAATGGCCGCGTAGGTCGACGGTCGTCCGATGCCTTTTTCCTCCAGCTCCTTAATCAAGAGCGCTTCATTGTATCGCGGCGGCGGCTGGGTGAAATGTTGCTTTGACAACATGCCCGGGACCGTCTGTCCCTCCTGTTCGACCAGTCGCAGTCGCTCCCCTTCGGACAGAGTCGGGAGCTGACGTTCATCGTCGTCCGCTTCCTGATCGGCCTTCGGCTTTTGCGAAGGCAATTCCTTGTCGACCCCTTCCATATACACAATCGTGTGACCAGGGAACTTCACGACCGTTCCGGTCGAGCGGAAGAGATACCTCTCTTTCATATCGACCGGTGTCGAATCGATGCGGGTGACGTCCAGAATGGCCGGCACCATCTGCGAGGCGATGAACCGATTCCAGATCAACTTGTAGAGATTATGCTGATCGTGATCCAAGTACTGGCGGACCGATTCAGGGTCTCGTCCCGCTGAAGTCGGTCTGATCGCTTCATGCGCTTCCTGCGCCGCCTTCGAGGTCTTGTAGACATTCGGCGTGGCAGGCAGATAGTCCGCCCCAAATCGGGACTGGATCACCTCGCGCGCATCGGCCATCGCTTCGTTGGAAATGCGCGGCGAGTCGGTTCTCATATAGGTAATCAGACCGGTCGCTCCTTCGGCTCCGATTTCGATCCCTTCATACAACTGCTGCGCCAAGGTCATCGTTTTCTTCGGCGAAAAGTGCAGCTTCCGCGAGGCTTCCTGCTGCAGACGGCTCGTAATGAACGGCGCGACGGGATTCCGTTTCTTTTCTCGGCGCTCGATCGATTGTACGACGAATGTCTTTCCTTGAATCTCGCCGACGATGCGGCCGGCTTGCTCGGCGTTTTCAATCGAGGCCTCCTCGCCGTTGATACTGTGAAGTTTGGCCTCGAATGCCGGGGGGTTAGTTCCCGCCAGCAGGGCGGTGATCGACCAATATTCTTCGGTTCGGAACGCGTCCCGCTCCGCTTCACGCTCGCAAATCAGCCGCATGGCCACCGACTGCACCCGCCCCATGCTGAGCCCTCGGCGAACCTTGTTCCAGAGTAACTGGCTGCCTTGATACCCAACGATGCGATCCAACACACGGCGGGCTTGCTGGGCATTCACCAGTTTCATATCGATCTCGCCCGGCGACTGGAGCGCTCGCTTGATGGCTGACTCCGTAATTTCGTTGAAGAGGACCCGGAAAATTTTTCCGTCTTTCTTTTTCTTCTTCGATTTTCCGAGCAGCTCTTGCTCAAGGTGCCAGGCGATCGCCTCTCCTTCACGATCGGGGTCCGGCGCCAGAAAAACCTTGTCGGCCTCCTCGGCTTTCTTCTTGATCTCCGCCAACACCTTGGACTTGCCTTTGATCGTGACGTACTGCGGTTCGAAATCATTCTCGAGATCCACGCCCAATTTGCTGGTCGGAAGATCCTTGATATGCCCCACCGACGCCATGACGGTATACCCGCGGCCCAGATATTTCGTAATCGTCTTCGCCTTCGTCGGCGACTCAACGATAATCAAGTTTTTTGCCATGACAACTCCGTCTGTCTCTCGAGAATTGTATCATCCGTACCAAATATCGGAGATTCGTGCAACTAGAATGGCAGTCGGCAACCATCAGCAAGATATTATGAACCATCAGTGATGATCAGAACGAGCGCCGACGACAAGACCTACTTGCTATGTTCGTCACATATCACTCGTCACACATGCAGGATGGTCAAAAAGGCTGTCCGGCAAGGCCACAGCGAGCAAAAGGCCGAGGCGTACGCGGTTGGTACGTTGAGGCCTTGAGCGATGCGAGAACGAAGCCGGCGGGCTTTTTCAACATCCTGCTAGAGGCGGATGTATTGTTGCCCCGGCAATTGGCGAATTCGTCCGTTCAATTCCAACGAAAGCAACGCCGCGGACACCTTCGCAGCGCTCAGCCCAATGCTCTCAATCACCGTATCAATGGATCGGGCTTCATAGGAGAGCGTTTCGTACACCAATGTCTCTTCCTTCCCCAGCGGCTCACGCACTTCCGTCAACGCACGGCCGAGATGCAGTGTCGCCCGTTGCCGAGCATCGACTTGCGGCAGAACCTCATCGAGAATGTCTTGCGCCCCTTCGATCAGTTTCGCCCCCTCTTTGATCAGGCGATTCGATCCGCGACAGGCTTCTTCCCTGACTGAGCCCGGTACGGCAAACACCTCTCGACCTTGTTCTAACGCCAGTTTTGCCGTGATCAACGAGCCGCTGTCGGTCGCGGCTTCGCCGACCAGCACGCCCAATGAAAGCCCGCTGATAATCCGATTCCTTCGCGGGAAGTGATGACTTTGAGGAGCAGCGCCGATCGGCAGCTCCGAGATCACGGCGCCGTGCGATTCGATGCTCCGCCGGAGTGCGTGATGTTCCGAGGGATATGTTCGATCAATGCCGCAACCGAGAACCGCAATCGTTCGCCCCTTACCCGCCAGCGCCCCTCGGTGCGCCGCGGCATCGATTCCCCGAGCCAAACCGCTTACAATCGTGACCCCACATCCGGCCAGGTCCTTCGCTATCTCCTCCGTGATGAGTTTTCCGGGTGAAGTCGCCCGCCGTCCGCCCACAATCGCCACGGCGACCTCGTCCTTCGGCGAGAAGCTTCCGCTCACATACAGCAACGGCGGCGGATCCGGAATGGTTTTGAGGCGGGCCGGATAGAATCGATCAAACAAGGTAACTGTTTGGATCTTGAGGCGTTCCACAATCTTCACCTGGCGATCAATCTGTTGTCGGATACTCGATTCAGGCCCCTGCCGCACGGATTCGGCCAGCTCAGGACTGCAACCGGCACAAATCAAGTCGTCCCTCGTTGCACCGAGCACCGCATGGGGTGATCCAAACGCGTGTGTCAACTTGAGAAGGGTGCGATCGCCGACGCCGTTAATGGCTTGGAGCGTGAGCCATGAGATCAGCGCGGCTTCATCCATGATTGCTCTCGTTCATCGGCCTGGAATTCGTTTGAATAGCGGAGGTCCGGTAGGCGGCCCCGGCGGCACTTGGCTAGAGCACGACCAGATCGTACTGCTCCAGATGCAACTGACTGTCCGGCGTGACGATGATTTTCGCTGAACAGTCTCGCTCCAATACTTCCACTCCATAGCGCTCTTCATCTTGCAGCAATTCGGCCACCGTCGGATGGGCTCCCACGATAATCCGCTGCTGATCGGCAGCCGGTTCAATCCGTCGGATTTCGCGGAAAATTTCGTACGCCACGGTCGTGGGAGACTTCGTATATCCACGACCTTCGCAGTAGCGGCACGGCTCCGACAGCGAGCGTAACAGATCCTCCCGCACCCGTTCTCGGGAGATTTCGATCAAGCCGAGATCCGAAATTCTGGATATCCTCGTTCGTGCCTTGTCCGACGCCATGGCGTCCACCAACGCATGATACACCTTATCCCGATTCTTCTCCCGCTCCATATCGATGAAGTCGACAATGATGATGCCGCCGATTCCCCGCAGCTTCAGCTGATAGGCAACCTCTTTAGCCGCTTCGAGGTTGTTGCGTAAGATGGTCTCTTCCTGATCTCGTTTCCCCACAAACCGTCCCGTATTGACGTCGATCACCGTCATCGCTTCCGTATGATCGATCACGAGATATCCGCCCGACTTGAGCCAGACTTTCCGGCTCAATGCGCGCGCGATTTCCTGTTCTACCCCCAAGTGATCGAACAACGGCTCATCCTTATCGTAGAAATGAATCCGCGAGGTCTGTTCAGGAGAAAAACGTTGCACGAAGTCTCGAATGGCTTCGTATTCCTCCCGCGAATCGATCCACAGTCGATCCACCTTTTTGCTGAACAGATCTCTCACGACGCGGAAGCTCAAGCTCAAATCAGAATGCAGCAGCGCGGGGGCGGGCAATTGTTCCCGTTTCGTCAAAATGTCCTGCCAGAGGACGTGCAGAAAGTCGACGTCGGATTTCAATTCATCTTCCTTGACCCCTTCACTGACCGTCCGCACGATATAGCCGAAGCCGGAGCGCCTGACGCGGCGCATGATTTCCTTCAGTCTGGCCCGTTCTTCATCCCGCGGAATCCGCCGAGATACACCGATATGGTCGACGTTGGGCATAAAGACGAGATATCGCCCCGGAAGCGAGACGTATGTCGTCACTCGCGACCCCTTGGTGCCGATCGGCCCTTTTGAAATCTGGACCATCAGCTCCTGCCCCTCGCTCAGCAGTTGTTCGATCGGTTTCGCGCTCTGGCGCTTCGGCCGGAGCATCTCCGAATCTTTTTCGTCTTCCTCGGCTTCAACCAACAGATCGCCAGGCTCCGCATCTACCAATAAATCGGAGACATGCATAAACGCCGCTTTTTCCAAGCCGATGTCCACAAACGCGGCTTGCATGCCCGGCAACACCTTGGCAACCTTTCCCTTATAGATATTTCCGACAAAATCCTTATGCTTCGCGCGGTCACCGAACAAATCGGTGACGACTTCGCCGTCGAGCACCGCCACGCGGGTTTCCTCCCGCGCGATGGTTATCGCAATTTCACTTGCCATATTGACTCCTTTGGCCTGCAAGCCACATGAACCGGCCGAGAGCGATGGACGCGGACCCAAGTCTAAGTCCGTTACTCACTTCCCACACCGATTCCACCGGCTTTCCATATTCTATTCCCCGAACGATGGAACCCGAGCGTTCCACCTGTTCAGACATCGCTCAATAAAACAGACTTAACCGCTTCCGCTTGACGTTCAACAGTAAACCCAACGACGCCATGGTCATAATGGTGGCGCTTCCGCCATAGCTCACCAGAGGCAAGGGAATGCCCACGATCGGAAACATCCCGGCCGTCATACCGATGTTGACCACGACGCAAAAACATAACATCGCCACGATCCCCACGGCGAGCAGCGCGCCAAGCTGATCCTTCGCCTTGGACGCGATTTCCAGCGAGAGCCAAATCAACGCGACAAACAACATCAATAGTATGACCACGCCGAAAAATCCCCATTCTTCCGCGAAGACGGCGAACACAAAATCGGTATGTCCCTCCGGCAAGAACTTCAGCTGACTTTGGGTTCCGCCGTAGAGCCCCTTCCCTAACAACTCCCCCGACCCGATCGCGATCTTCGATTGCAAGGCATGGTAGCCCTTTCCTCCCGGGTCATAGCCTGGGTCGACGAACGCCATAATGCGCTGTCGCTGATAATCATGCAAGGACCCCCATACCCCCTCCCAGGCAAATGGAAACAGCATGACCGAGAACAATAGAATGAAACCTAAGGCTTGCGAACGAACGCCCACCATGAGGAGCATGGCCGCATACACCGCGACAAAACTCAGCCCACTCCCCAAATCAGGCTGCTTCAAGATGAGGATGAGTCCGGGCAGCACCAAGAGCCCCGGGACGATGACACGTTGCAACCATCCCACACGAGGAGCTTTCGAATAGTAGTGTGCCAACACCAAAATGAGGATGAGCTTGGCGAATTCAGACGGCTGGAAACTGAGCGGCCCCAGCGCGATCCACCGCTGAGCCCCTTTGCTCGTCCGCCCTTCGAATAACACAAAGACCAGCATCAGCAAGATAAAGACGTAGGCCGGATAGGCAAACCGCGCAAGATGATGGTAGTCCGATGCCCACATCACCAGGAAGGCCGCCGCGCCGAGTCCGATCCATATCAACTGTTTGAGATAATACGGCGACACCCCGCTCTGCTGCCCGTGAGTCACGCTATAAATGGACAACACTCCGATCCCCAGGATGGCAAGGATCAAAGCGACATAGCGAATATCGAAACTGTCGAGGCCCCGACTCTCGGTCAATCGATCGATCATGAGTCTTTCGAGGAGTGTCCTGGCCCATTTCCTCCGGTAAGATTCGAGGTGACGGCCGGCACTTGAGGGGTGAGCTTCATATACGTTTCAATGACTTCCTTCGCAAGAGGAGCCGCGGAGGACCCGCCGTGTCCCATATGTTCAGCAAGCACGACGACGGCGATTTTCGGCGATTCCACCGGCGCAAAGGCGACAAACCACGCATGGTCTCGGAACTTTTTGGGAATATTCTCTTCCGGTCCGGTTCGAAGCGCCGCCACCTGAGCCGTGCCGGTCTTTCCACCGATCGTGACCAGTGAGGATTTCGCCTTCGTCGCCGTTCCCTTTGTGACGACGTCCGCGAGCGCGTCCTTAATGAGACGGAAGGTTTCCGGTTTCGCATTGATTTTTCCACGCGGAACGGCCGGCAACTCTTGAAGGTTTCCCGACGTTCGATCCATGACCGCCTGCACCAGGCGAGGACGGTAGCTCACTCCGTCGTTGGCGACCGTGCCGACAAGACTCGCCATTTGCAACGGCGTCACGGTCACATACCCCTGTCCGATGGCGGCTGAAATGGTCTCTCCGGGCAACCACTGTTCGTTCTTGGCTTTTTGCTTCCATGCGGTGGAGGGCATGATACCGGATCGTTCCGACGGTAATTCCACTCCAGTAGCTTTCCCAAGCCCAAAGTCCTTCCCAAACTCGGCCATCACATCGATCCCCATCCGTTGACCGATCGTATAAAAGTACACGTCACAGGAATGGACCAATGCATTGTGCAGATCGACATACCCATGCCCGCTGGCTTTCCAATCATGATACAGCCGCTTGCCGAACTGATACCCTCCGTTACAGAACACGGTACTGGAAGGCGATACGGTTTTTGTTTCCAACGCGGCGACGGCCATTGGAATCTTGAAGATGGAACCGGGAGGATACTGTCCCTGTGAGGCGCGATTGTTCAACGGACGCCCCTCGTCCTGCACGATTTCCACCCATTGCTTTGGAGTCAATTCTCGCGAGAGCATATTCGGATCGAAACCGGGACGGCTGGCCATGGCCAGGATATCGCCGCTGTTCGGATCCAGCGCGACGATGGCGCCCTGTTCTTGGCCCAGCAGGTCTTCGGCGACCTTTTGGAGCCGCACATCGATGGTGAGATAGAGGTCATTCCCCGCTTGCGGCCTCTCGACAACCGACGCTTTTTTCTCATGGCCAAGCGCATCGACTTCCACGCTCTTTTGACCGGATGTTCCCCGCATGTGCCGATCATAGGACTTTTCCACACCATATTGCCCCACGATGCTGCCTTGGTGAAGATCGAGAAACTCCGGTTTCTCCAGCTGGTCCGCTGAAATTTCTCCTACATAGCCCAGAAGATGGGCTGCCGTCATGCCGCCTGGATAGTTGCGCTGCGATTCGACCTGAATCATGACCCCGGGCATGTCGAGACGACGGGATTCGACCAGCGTGGCATCCCGCAGAGTCATGCGGTCTTTGATCTTACGCGGAAGCAGTTTGCTGCCTTTCACCGCCATTTTTTTCCGAACGATGGTCGGGTCGAGACCGAGCAAGTCGGCCAGTTGCCGAATCAAGACTTCTCGATCCTTCACGTCTTCCAGGGTAACGTAGAGGCTGAAGCTCGGCACGTTATTCGCCAGGAGAACACCATGCCGGTCATAGATCAGACCACGCGCCGGTTCAAGCAACACTAATCTGGTACGATTGTTTTCCGACAAATCCCGATAATACGGCCCCTCGTAAATCTGAAGATGCCAAAGACGCAGACCCAGCAGCACCACGACCAACAAGAGCCCCACGCGGAGAATAAAGAGCCTCCGATGAAGGTCGCCGAATTCTGACTCCGAGGAATGCGTCGTGACCATCATGAATGCCTACATTCGAGACTCGGACATCAACTGCTCAATATTCAAACGACTCCACATGAGCCAGTAGATCGCTCCTCCAATCACCGCATCAAGGCAGGCTTGTGGCAGCACGACAGTCCAGGTAGCCCACCACCAATCCTGTTGCGCGTTGAGCTTGAGGGCGAACGGAGCGATCAACCCAGCCAGGCAGGAAACGACCAAAAGTCCTATCACAAGAACAACCGGACTCAGATAGACGACCTGCCGACCCGCAAGGCCTGCGAGAAACCCCACGGTCCCTTTCAAAACCACACTGGAAATCAGGTCTTGTGCGGAAAACAGACTCATCGCCCATCCGAGCGCGAGGCCGACCAACAAGCCATCGAGCTCTCCTGCTATGAGGCCGACCAAGCACACGGCCACAAAACCGAGATCCGGCTTCACTCCCCACAAACTGACGTGCGACAGGACAACGGACTGAACCGGCACAAGACCGACGATCACGGCAAAATAGATGAACCCTTTCATGGCTTGTGTTTGGGAACGCCAAGACGCTCCCCTTCGGCCGGAATAGAGGAAGACTGGATGACCAACACCTCTTCGACTCGATTCGGATCGACCTCCGGAGAAAGCTCCGCAGATTGAAACAGCGCTTCCTCTTCCTTATCGATTCTTGTGATCGTACCGATCGGGATACCTCGGGGGAATCCTCCCACCAAGCCTGACGTGACGACGTGGTCGCCCGGCCGCGCGTTGGACAACAACGGAATGTACTTGAGTCGAGCCTGTCCCTGCGTCGTCCCTTCGACGATTCCCTCATCTCTCGTGCGCTGGATCAATCCGGCGATCGCATTATTGGGATCCGTCACGAGCAGAACCACTGCCGTAGAGGCCGTGGTCTTGACGATGCGACCGACCACACCGGCAGGAGTAATCACTCCCTGATCCGATTGAAGCCCGTCGGACGCTCCCTTGTTCAGAATGATCGTCTTGTACCAATTGCCGGTATCGCGCCCGATCACTTGAGCGGCCACAGATGTGGGAAGAACTTGCTTCTTAAATTCCAGCAGTGCCGAGAGTCGCTCGGTCGCCACCGAAGCTTCTCGCAGCTGCCCATTTTGTTCCTTGAGAAGGTCCAGCTCTCTCTTTAACTGTTGATTTTCTTCTTCAACCCCTTGGAGGTCCACATATCGCCCCCAGATACCGGCAATCCGATCATGGATTCCGGCTACGGCCTGGAGAGGCCAGCTGATGATCCATCCCAGGGGGCTGCCCACCTGCTGGAATATGCTTTGGAGTTGGCCGGGTAGAAGCAAGAAGCCGAGCACGAGAATAACGGCCAGAACGAGGGCAACACGCCGAGCGTTGTACGGTGCGCGTAAATTGACCATCCGCATGAGGGATGGCACCTTACCGGAGGTTGTTTGCTTGAGACATGACCGATACCTTTCGGAGGAGATCCAGTTCATCCAGAATCTTGCCGACCCCCAACACCACAGAGGTCAGCGGATCATCCACCGTAATGATCGGCAAGTTCGTTTCTTCTCGGAATCGTGTGTCCATCCCTTTCAGGAGGGAACCTCCCCCTGTCAACACGATCCCGCGGTCGATAATATCCCCGGCCAGCTCGGGCGGGGTGTTTTCCAATGCGATCTTGATCGCATTCACGATCGTCCCGATGGGTTCTTGCAATGCTTCACGAATCTCGGCGTCGTCGATGACCAACGTGCGCGGAATGCCGGAAATCAAATCCCGACCCTTGATCATCATGGTTTTCCGCTCCTCAAACGGGTAGGCGGACCCAATTTCAAATTTAATCCGCTCCGCCATATGTTCACCGATGAGCAGATTGTACTTTTTCTTGATGTAATTCATGATCGCTTCGTCCATGCGATCACCGGCGACCTTAACGGACTCGCTGTACACAATGCCGCCCAGCGAAATCACGGCAATGTCCGTCGTACCGCCTCCCACATCGACCACCATGTTGCCGGACGGCTCCGTGATCGGTAATCCGGATCCGATGGCCGCCGCAACGGGCTCTTCGATCAGATAGACTTCTCGCGCTCCGGCCAATTCGGCCGAATCGCGTACGGCGCGTTGCTCTACCTGCGTAATGCGGGAAGGCACGCCAATGATGATGCGTGGTCGCACAAACGCGCTGCGATTGTGAGCCTTCCTGATGAAATGTTTCAGCATTTGCTCGGCCATCTCGAAGTCGGCGATCACACCTTCCTTCATCGGCCGAACCGCGACGATATTCCCGGGCGTGCGACCGAGCATTTTCTTCGCGTCGGCTCCGACGGCCAGCACTTTTTCGCTTTTCTTTTCGACGGCGACGACAGAGGGCTCATTCAGTACAATCCCCTTCCCGTGAACATACACGAGCGTGGTTGCAGTGCCTAAGTCAATCGCCAGGTCATCGGAGAACCACCCAAACATGTTTCCCGGGAACCCCACGGCGTCTCTCCCTTCATATTGGCCGGGCGATCACACGCCCAGCCTGTGTGCTTCGTGTAGGACTTCTCTAGTCGGTGGCCGCAAGTTGACCGGCATCCAATACATGAGTCCTTGCGACTTCATCGCCAAGCCGACGACCCTGCTCATTTCCAATGATCAAAAAGCTTTCAAACGCGAGGATGGCAAGGGATATAAGCCATCCAATGTACGGGATCGCGTATGCGATCTGTGCGCCACCCAGCGGAAGATTCCGAATGATCGATTCTCGAAAGCTGGCCGTATCCCGGCCATCCAATCGCACGGTTTGCAGACCGACCAATCGCTTGCCGATACTTTTTCCACCCGCAAACCCATCGGCAATCAAGATGTAGGCCAAGCCGGAAAGAAAGCCGACCGGAGGAGCAATTTCGCCGGCAGCGACGACGATGAACAGATCAATTAACTTCGCGATGAACCGATTCAGGACATGGGCCTTCGGATAGACTCTTGCTTCCAGCGCCGTCGAAGTTGGCCCCTCCCCTGCCAAGGATTCTCCTTCTAATTAGTGGCAAAGTATAACAAATCGCAGCAACTTGCACAAACAAAGTCCGATCTTTTTTTCCTGGATTCCTTTTCGGATCCTTCCCGAGCCGTCTCTCGGCCTCCTGGAAGCAGTCGAAGGATTCGGTGCCTCACAGAAACCAACATCAGTGACATTCTGCGTAATGCTGCGCGTGCCCACGCTTGCCTTCCGCCCCTGTCCGCAAGTACACTGCTGACTCACAGGGAAAAAAGGATTGCCATGATCAAGATAATGCGCGATGCCGCTCATAACTACCCTTGGCTGCTTAAATCCATCATGGGGATCTTAGCCATCGCCTTCGTGATTACGATGGGATGGTGGGGATTCGGAGAGCAAGCCGGCGGGCCCGTCGCCAAGGTCGGAGACCAATCGGTTTCCATTGATGAATTCAAGCGTACGTATGAAAATATGCACCGCATTTACAAAGAAAACGTCAAGACCGATTTCAAAGAGGAAGAGTTCAAAGAATTCGTCGTCGGACAACTGGTCGATAGTCGTATCTGGATCATCGCGGCTGAAGAAATGGGCGTGCGGGTTTCTGATGCCGATTTGCGCGAACTGATCATGCAAACGCCGGTCTTTCAGAAAAACGGCGCCTTCGATCCCGAGCTTTACCGCCGCATTCTAGCAGCCAATCACCTCACCCCCGCGTCATTTGAATCAATTCAGCACCAGGAAGTCCTGGCGAACAAGGCCCGGATGATCGTTCGAGATTCTGTCGCGCTGACCCCGGCGGAAATTGCCGAAGGGCAGTCTCTCATGACCAGGGCACAGGACTCTGATCCCGCCAAAGTTACTGAAGCCAAGCAACGGGTGTTGGATGATATGCTGTTGCAGAAGCAACAACGTGCCATTGTGTCATTCCAGCAGTCCATGAAGGCCAAGCTGCCAATTACCATCCGCAGAGAATTACTGTAGTCAACCTCGACCTATGGCGCCATGCAGGATCATCAAGCAGCAGCTAGATGATCAGCATCGCGTCGCCGTAGCTGTAGAAGCGATATCGCTCTTTGACCGCTTCTTCGTAGGCCTTGCGCACGGGTTCGATTCCTGCAAAGGCCGAAACCAGCATGAGCAATGTGGTCCGTGGAAGGTGAAAGTTCGTCATCAGCGCATCGACGACCTTGAACTGAAACCCTGGGGCAATAAAGAGCCGGCTCTCGCCGGACATCGGAACGATCTCCCTCTTCTCTTTCGCAACCGTTTCAAGCGTACGAACAACCGTTGTGCCGACAGCCACCACCCTACCACCGGCTTGTTTGGTCTTCTGGATCACTCGTGCAGTACCTTCGCTGATTGTGAATGCTTCCGCGCCCATCTGATGATCTTCGATCCGCTCGGTCGTCACCGGCTTGAATGTGCCGGGCCCGACATGGAGCGTCACTGTGGCAACATTGATCCCCGACGCGTTCAGTCGCTGAAACAGGTCTTCAGTAAGGTGAAGACCAGCCGTAGGTGCGGCAATCGCGCCCTCGTGTTTGGCAAAAACCGTCTGATACCACTGATGATCCTCCTGAGTCGCCGCACGCTTAATATATGGTGGGAGTGGCATGACTCCTCGTGCTTCAAATAATCGTGTGACCGACTGCGGACTGTCCACCACCACTTCGGTCCCCGTGGCATCACGTTTCACGATCGTTGCACGAGATTGTTGATCGAACTCGATGACCTGACCGATGCGGAATGTGCCTTTGACCATGATCTCCCACCGATTGTCACCAAGATCCCTCACGAACAGCACCTCAACCGGTGTTCCAGTCGATTGTTTGATTCCTGACACTCGCGCCGCCAAAACTTTCGTGTCATTCACGACCAGCAGATCACCCGGATTGAGCAGGGACGGAAGATCGGCGACACGGCGATGCACAAATCCGTGGGTGCGGCGATCAAGGACCAGTAGCCGAGCCTGGTCACGAGGCATGACCGGCTGCGACGCGACCAACGAAGGATCGAAGGGAAAGTCGAACTCGGAAAGTTGCATCAGGAAGGAGGCGTCGCGGAGATCGACGGCACAGGCGGCGTCTGCGTCAATGACGCGTCCTGCAGCTCGGTGCCCGGATAGTAGTAGCGAAGAATACTCGAAAAGGAGTAGCCCAACTCCGCCAGCTCTTTCGCACCCCACTGGCACAGACCGACCGCATGACCGGCTCCGTAGCCGGAGAAGACGACATCCTGCCTGATAAACTCGACCGTAAATTGTGTACTGGGTATCACCGTGTAACCCACCGCTTTACGTAGATCTTCGCCCCTTAGGACCAACTCTCCGTTAGAGTCTACAATCCGCACGGTCGCCACTCGTCCGGCACGGCTATGAGAGTGCGGTGTGATCGTTGCGATGGTTCCCACCACATATCCCTGTTGTCGCAAATTCTTCTCCAAGGCCTCGATTTTGATGGATGCTTTCCACTGATAGTACGGTGATTCGATGTCGAAGGGGCATTCCACGCCCTTCAAATAGGGCAAATCTTTCGACCACACAACCATGGCATCTTCCGTAATCCCGGCAGCGGTCGAAGAGAACGCGGCGTAGATCGGAGCGCCTTGGTGGGTTACCACGAGTCCCCTCGTGGACTCTACCGCTTCCACTACCCGCGCGTCGATACCTTGGCGACCGCGATACACCTGATCTTGAATCCCCGCCGCCACATCATAGTCCCGAGTAAAGCTGAGCATGTGCTGATACAGCGCGTATGTTCGAGTTGCGACTGCCTGCACCTTCAACATCTCAAGATGCCAGGCCGGATTCACTTCTGCCGGCACAACACCCTTGACATACTCTTCTAAATCGACATGATTGACGAGAAGCAATCCCTTCCCGCGCCGCACAAGCTGAATCAACCCACTGACTTGCAACCCGCCTTTCTCATCACCTGTATGCAGAGCTGTTCGCTTGCCATTTTCATTCAGCCAGAGTTTGAGGTCGTGATTTCCCGCCCGTAACTTCAATTGATCGGTCACCACCGGTTTTCCGTTGAGGATCAGCGCATGGCCACGCACCTTGATCCGCAAGACAGGCTGATAGGACCATGCCTGATCATGTTCGTCGGTCACCCAAATGGTCCGATCGCTATATACTTCCAGCTGCTGAACATCGGGGGCTAGCAACACGCGAATCGATTGCGCAGCGTGGGCTTCCGGAACCGTGACCGAGCCGAGGCAGATGCCCAGTCCGGCAGCTCCGGCCAAAAGCCGTGCGATTATCATCGGCGGAAGAACCATCCTACCAGATAGAATAGCAGACTCAGAATGACACTGAGGACAATACTTGTCGCGAGAGGAAAATAGAAGCTGAAGTTGTCGCGTTTGACGGAGATGTCACCCGGAAGCTTGCCGAACCAACTGAAGGCGTTCCCTAATCCAGGAATCCGGTCCACGACGACCAATAGCACCCCGAGCGCAGCTATACCGAGACCTATTCCAATCAGAACCTTGCCCAGCGTTGTCCATTCCGGCATCACTGTCATCCCAATGGCAAAACGCTGAAACAGCTCGGCAGCTTCGCTCTCGCATCGCTCACAAGCTCAACGTACGGCCTGGGTAAACGCCTGTTCCGACAGGCGATGGGGGGGCCTGGTAAAAATCAGGTTACGCTTCGCCTCCTCGCCCGCTGCGGCCTTACTGCCAAACTGTTTGAACATTCTGCTAACTCGTAACGAGACATTCAGCGATTTGAATGGCGTTCAGCGCCGCTCCTTTGCGAAGATTGTCGGAGACCACCCAAAGATTGAGGCCGTTCGCGATCGATTCATCCTCTCTCACACGGCCGACATAGACCTCATCTTTTCCTGTCGCATCGAGCGGCATCGGATACAGCTTCTTCACCGGATCGTCATAGACAATCACGCCGGGCATGGCCGACAACGCAGCACGCGCCTCTTTGGCATTCAACGGACGCTCTAATTCAACGTTGATCGCCTCAGAATGGCAGCGTAATACAGGCACTCGCACCGTCGTCGCCGTCACCCGGAGCTTCGGCGCACCAAGTATTTTTCTGGTCTCTTTTGCAATCTTGATTTCCTCCGAACAGTCCCCTCCCTCGTTGAACGAGCCGATGTGCGGCAACAGGTTGAAGGCAATCTGATACGGATAGACTTTGGTGGTAACGTCGCGAAACGCCAACAAATCCTTCGTTTGATCCATCAGCTCATCCATGGCCGCCGCGCCGGTCCCCGACACAGATTGAAAGGTTGTCACCACCACACGCTTCACTCCCACCGCATCATGAAGCGGCTTAAGCGCCATGACCAACGGCGTGGTCGTACAGTTGGGAATGGAAACGATTCCCTTCGGCATGATGCGCAAGGCAGCAGCGTTCACCTCCGGAACCACCAAGGGAACCTGATCATCCATGCGGAACACCGCACTGTCGTCGATCACCGCAATACCTGCCGCTCCCAGTCGCTGGCCATAGTCTTTGCTGATGGCATCCGTCGCAGAGATAAACGCCAGATCGACCCCCTCGAACGATGAGGATTCCGTCAACTCTTCAACCGTCCAGTCCTGACCTTGGCACGTCATCACTCCGCCGGCCGATCGTTTGGACGAGAAGAGCCGGAGGCTCGTCAGCGGAAATTTTCTCTCTTCCAAGATTTCAAGCGTTTCTGTTCCAACCGCGCCGGTCGCGCCAAGGATCGCCACCGTGTACCCTGGTTTCTTCTTGATCATGAAGCGCTTACTCCAATGCCAACACGCGAATTCGATGATTGAAGGTGTCCGCCACCAGCAGCGTTCCGTCGCGATCGGCAACGATACCGAATGGGTAACACAAACTTGCCTCTCGTGCGATGCCGCTATCGCCGGAATAGGATGGAAGTCCTTGCCCTGCCACGCAGAACGCCGTTCCGGATACTCTATCCCACTGCCGGACGAGGTGATTGTCTGAATCGGTAAGAAACAGACGTCCCTCATGGTCCACTGCAATTCCGGTCGGGCGTGAAAGGCTGGGCGAGGGAGCAGCCGATGGAGATTCGTACCGATACAGTCCGCCGTCGCCGGCGACCGTCGTCATCAACCCTGACGAAAGCTCGACGCATCGGACTCGACCGTTGAAGGTGTCAGCAATATATAACCGGTTACCAGCCAGAGCCAATCCGCTGGGACCGGCAAGGGTCGCGTCAACAGCCGGCTTCCCGTCTCCGTCGTAGGTCGCAACGCCAGTTCCAGCAACCGTCTGAATCACACCGGACTTGAGATCTACCACCCGTACACGATGATTGCTTTGATCGGCGATATAGAGTCGGCCCGCCTCGTCAACGACCAGCGCTGCCGGTTCATTGAGCGCAGCCTCATGTGCAGGGCCGCCATCACCGGAGAATCTGGCCTGACCAGTCCCGGCCAGCGTTGAAATGATCCCTGTTTCTGAATCGACCCTCCGTACGCGATGGTTCATGGTATCGGCGATATAGAGATTCCCCTCCCGATCCACAGCGACTGCGGTGGGAAAATTCAGTTGCGCCCGCACTGCCGGCCCGCCGTCTCCGCCATACCGCTCGGCAGATGCAGCTGGTTGATTCGTCCAATATCGGACAGTTCCGCTTAAATCGGCTTGCTGAGTAAATTTCGCCGAACTGGTTTCACCGACATCATCGGCCAAAGGATCTTCATCAGTGCGCTGGACGGATAAATCCCGTTCCACAGCCAGCCGCATGTGGTCGTCCCCGGGCATGCCGGCTATCGTTGAGATGACATCGGTCGCACGATTGACTTTACGAACGACATGATTTTCTGAATCGGCCACATAGACATTGCCATGGCAATCGATCGTCACGCCTTTCGGCTCATTCAAACGGGCCTGTATTGAAGGTCCACCGTCTCCCGTATAACCACACTCGCCGTTGCCGACGAGTGTTCTGATCATCCATGTAGAAAGAATGGTTGCCATTGTTCAGGGCCGCTGACTAATTTAAGTTTCGGAGGATTGCCTCACCCATCTCCACCGTGCCGACGAGCTTCGCTCCAGGACTCTGAATATCTTTGGTCCGATATCCAAGGTCGAGTGTTTTCACGATTGCCTGCTCGATAGCTTCCGCTTCTTTATCAAGTTGAAAGGCATACGATAGCATCATGGCGACCGACGAGATCGTTGCAATGGGATTGGCGATATTTTTTCCTGCAATGTCCGGAGCGCTCCCATGGATCGGTTCAAAGAGGCCGACCTTGGCCCCGATGCTCGCTGACGGCAACATCCCGATCGAACCGGTCAGCATCGCCGCTTCATCGCTTAGAATGTCGCCGAACATGTTATTGCAAAGCAGCACGTCGAATTGTCGCGGATTCCGCACCAGCTGCATCGCAGCGTTATCCACGTAGATATGTCCCAACTCGACGTCCGAATAGGACGCATGGACGTCGATGACCACCTTGCGCCAAAGCTCGGACGATTCCAACACATTCGCCTTGTCAACCGACGTGACCTTCTTGCGCCGTTTCCGTGCCGCCTCGAACGCAACCTTGGCAATCCGCCGAACTTCTTCCGTCGTATAGACTTCCGTATTGATCCCTCGTTCATCACCGTTGGGCAACTTTTCGATCCCCTTTGGTTTGCCGAAATAGATGCCGCCGGTGAGCTCGCGGATCACGAGGATGTCGATCCCCTCGACAATCTCGCGTTTCAACGTAGATGCATCCACCAGATTCGAATAGAGCTTGGCCGGCCTCAAATTGGCATAGAGGCCTAAGGCCTCGCGGATTCCGAGCAGTGCACGCTCCGGCCGCAGGCTGTACTCCAAGCTTTCCCATCGAGGTCCCCCGACGGCGCCCAGCAAGACGGCATCGCTCTGCTTGGCAATCGCCAAGGTGTCATTCGGCAACGGCACACCCACCTTATCAATCGCCTGCCCGCCGATATCGGCTGCGACAAACTCGAATGCGTGCCCGTACTTCTCGGCAATGACCTTCAGGACCTTCACGGCTTCGGGAACGATCTCGCGCCCGACTCCGTCACCGGCCAGCACGGCAATCTTGGCCTTCACTGTTGCTCCTTTCGATGACTCAATACGCTCTGTCTATTCCAGTATCGTTTCATCCTCAATCCGCCAGGCCGGATCAACGAGACACAAGAACTCGACATCGGTCTCTCCGGTATTCTCGACAAACTGTTGCCCTCCCGGCGGCACATAGATGGTCATTCCGGCTTCGATCGGCGTGACTTGGTCGTCGATCGTGAAATGGCCGCGCCCTGAAATGAAGTAATAGACTTCCGACGAAGCCAAGACATGGCGCTTCGAGCGCTGACCCACCGGTAATGTCCCGTGGGCAAGACTATAATTCAATTTGAGTTGATGCTTGGCAGGGTGAAAAATCTCCCGCAAGCGAGTAGCATCCCCGGCCAGAAACTCGGGGCGATCGGCTGACGTTACCTTGAACACGGACAAGCCCTCTCAATCCCACAGGCCTCACAGCGGAAGCTAAAACTCTACCGTGGAGGTCCGCGTCAAATCAAGTTCACCTTCTGCTCCCCTTGCGCCTGTTTCGTCGCCAGATAGGCGAGCTTGTTCAGGGCGCTGATATAGGCCCGAGCAGATGCCGTGATGATATCAGTATCGGCGCCGTGGCCTGTGACTGTCCGCCCATCTTCTTGCACGCGCACCGACACTTCACCCTGTGCATCCGTTCCACCGGTGATGGCCTTCACCACATACATCAGTAACTTGCTTTTCGTCTGTGTCATGGCGGTAATGGTGCGATACACAGCATCCACCGGCCCATCGCCGGTCCCGGTTTGAGCGATGGGTGTGCCGTCGATTTCCAATTCGACCATGGCGGTTGGGACCCGATCCGTTCCACTCGATACTTGTAGTCCCGTTAAGACGATGCGCTCGGCCATCTTCGACAACTCTTCGGAGACAATGACTTCGAGATCTTCCTCAAAGATCTCTTTCTTTTGATCGGCAAGTTTTTTGAACCGCTCGAAGGCGTGGTTGACCTCTGCCTCGCCGAGCTTGTACCCCAACTCTTCCAAGCGCTGCCGAAAAGCATGACGCCCGGACAACTTGCCCATTACCATCTGGCTTTCGACCAATCCGATCGATTCCGGGCGCATAATTTCATAGGTCGTCTTCTCTTTGAGCAAACCATCCTGATGAATGCCCGACGTATGGGCAAAGGCATTCGCCCCCACGATCGCCTTATTGGGCTGTACCACCATCCCCGTAATCTTGCTGACCAAACGACTGGTCTTCGCAATCTCCTCGGTTCGGATACGAGTATCCGCACGGTAGAAATCCGTTCTGGTTCGCAGCCCCATGACGATTTCTTCCAAGGAGGTATTACCGGCACGCTCCCCGATTCCGTTGATCGTACATTCCACCTGGCCCGCCCCATTTATAATGGCCGCCAAGCTGTTCGCCACGGCGATACCCAGATCGTTGTGGCAATGGACGGAAATCACGGCTTGTTCGGCATTGGAGACTTTGTCGCAAATCCCCTTGATCAATGTGCCGAATTCCTGTGGAACGGCGTACCCTACCGTATCAGGAATGTTCACGGTGCCGGCTCCGGCGGCAATAACCGCCTCGATCACTTCGTAGAGAAACGACGGATCGGACCGACTCGCGTCCATTGGTGAGAATTCGACGTCTTCGACATAGCCGCGCGCCCGCTGGACCATCTCCACGGCACGTTGCTTGGCTTGTTCCCGCGTCATCCGAAACTGGTGTTTCAGGTGAATATCGGACGTAGAAAGAAACGTGTGGATACGGATCCTCGGCGCGCCTTTCAAGGCCTCCCATGCTCGATCGATATCTTCAGGACGAGCCCGCGCCAGACTGCAGATCGTCGGTCCTTCGACCTCCTGCGCGATACGCCGCACCGCTTCAAAGTCTCCGGGCGAACTATAGGCAAATCCGGCTTCAATGATATCGACGCCGAGCCGCGCCAGTTGTTTAGCCACCATGACCTTCTCTTCCACATTCATACTGGCGCCGGGCGATTGCTCGCCATCTCTCAAGGTCGTATCAAAAATTCTGATCATGCGTGTCATGGTTGCACCACCTTTCCCCCTCTAGAAACACAAAAGCCTTCGGCCCCTCACATACCCAGGGACGAAGGCTTCACGCACTCCGTGGTACCACCCTGATTCGGCCTGAAGACCGACCGGTCATCAGACCCTTCATTCTGCCTCTTACGGAGGCAAGGCGGAATCTCCTACATCATATTTGGAGATTCGGGGCTCGGAGGCGAGTTCGGCGGCATCTAGGCTGGTTTGCACCACCCACCAGCTCTCTTTCCAGAATATTGAAACGGCTCCCAGCTTCGTTCTCGCATCGTTCAAAGGCTCACCGTACATCAAAACCGTACGCCTCGCCTTTTCACTCGCTGCGGCCTTGCTGGATAACCGTTTTAACATTCTGTTTTCTAGATGACTCGCGTACTACTCCTCGTCTTAGCCATCAAAACCTTTTCAGTCCCTCCAGCTGTTATTCGCTGTTATGGGTTTGATTCGATCGGCGGAGCATCGACTTTTCCAATGCTCTTTTTCTCGGCTGCCGGAGCCACCAACCAAAAGACTTTTTCGACCGGTCCCATCAATGCGTAGCCGGCAAAAATGACAAATAGCATAACCGCCGGCCAGGCTGCCACCAACATCAGCGTAAGAATACCCCAGACCAAGTAGGTGATCTGCCGGTGGCCCTTGAATTTCAGCTCTTTAAAGCTGCGATATTTAATCGTGCTGACCATCAAAAACGAAAGCGCCAACGTCATGAGCAATACCACAATCGGCCTGACACTTCCCCCCATCTTCAGAAAGTTCTGATCAAAGACCACCAGAGACGCCACTACCCCTGCAGCGGCTGGGATAGCCAGACCGGTAAAGTACTTTCCATCCGATAGCGCTACGGTAGAGTTGAATCGTGCCAACCGCACGGCTCCCATGGCCACATAGGCAAACATCACAGCCACGCCAAACGTGCCCTGCCCACTTAACGCCCAGGAGTAGATCAACAAACCTGGTGCGACACCGAATGACACCACATCGGACAGCGAATCATACTCCAGCCCGAACTGACTCGTACTGTTAGTCAACCGGGCCGACTTGCCGTCCAATACGTCAAAAATCATGGCGACAAGGATCGCAATAGCCGCCTCCATATAGTTGGCGTTGAAGACAGACAAGATCGCAAATACGCCGCAAAACAAATTACCCGTGGTGAACAAATTCGGGATGAGATGCATGGCGGCTTTCCGCCGTTTCCCTTCTTTACCAAATGAACTTCTGAATCCTGCCGTTTTCATGGCAGCTCTCCCAGGATGGTTTCCCCACCCTTCACCCGTTCACCAACAGCCACTCGGAGCTTTGTGCCCATCGGAAGAAAGGTATCCATGCGCGATCCGAAACGGATCAACCCATATCGTTCACCTCGGATAGCTCGATCCCGCGGTGAAATCCAACACACAATGCGTCGAGCGATCAATCCAGCCACCTGCACACACAATATTTTGATCCCTTCATGCGTCTTGATCATTATGGCGTTCTGTTCGTTCCTTAACGTCGCTTCCGGCTTGCTGGCGACCAAAAACAGACCCGGTTGATATTGCACATCTTCGACCACCCCGTCACAAGGCATCCGATTGATGTGCACATCGAAGACATTCAAAAAGATCGTTACCCGGAAGCTGCGTTCTTTCAGGTACCGCGGCTCGAACTCTTCTTCGATCGCGATCACTTTCCCATCGCCTGGAGCGACCACAATGTTCTGGGCCTGCGGTGTGACTCTGGCCGGATTGCGAAAAAACCAGGCAGAGAACAGCGTCGCGATGGCGCCGACGAATGCAACGACCGGCCAGCCCAGCCACCCAGCCAACAGTGTAACGCCGGCGGGAGCCGCGATGAAGGGAATTCCTTCTTTGGCAAAGGGAACACCGACTGCTCGATCCGCCACAGAATTGCCTCAGTTCTTAGTCTTATCGACGAGCTGATCCTTCTTCAGCCACGGCATCATACCCCGCAGCTTGGCTCCGACGGCTTCGATGGGATGGGCCTCGCCTTTGGCAAGGAGTGCGTTGTAGACCGGTCGATTGGCTTGATTTTCTAGAACCCATTCTTTGGCAAACCGACCAGTTTGAATCTCTTCGAGAATCTTTTTCATCTCCTGTTTTGTCTGTTCGGTCACCACGCGCGGACCTCTGGTCACATCACCGTATTTCGCCGTCGTGCTGATCGAGTAGCGCATGTTGGCAATCCCACCCTGATAAATCAGATCGACGATGAGCTTCACCTCGTGCAGGCATTCGAAATAGGCCATCTCCGGCGAGTACCCGGCTTCGACCAGGGTCTCGTACCCGGCCTGGATCAGCGACGTCAGCCCTCCGCAGAGCACGGCTTGTTCGCCGAAGAGATCGGTCTCGGTTTCCTCGCGAAAATTCGTCTCGATGACACCAGCTCGTCCACCGCCGATCGCACTCGCGTAGGCCAATCCGACCTGCCTTGTGGTGCCGCTGGGATCCTGATGGATTGCCAGGAGACAAGGCACCCCGCTGCCCTTTGTATACTCGGAACGAACGAGATGTCCCGGCCCCTTAGGAGCGACCATGAAGACATTGATCGAAGCCGGCGGCACAATCTGCCCGAAGTGAATATTGAACCCATGACCAAATGCCAAATAGGATCCAGCCTTCAGATTAGGCGCCACGTCTTGCCGATAGATGGCGGCTTGCGCTTCATCGGGCGCCAGAATCATCACGACATCGGAAGTCTTCACGGCATCGGCGACAGGCATGACCTTGAGTCCGCTCTGCTCGGCTTTTTTCCACGAGGCGCCCTCACGCAACCCAATGACCACCGACACACCACTTTCTTTCAGGTTCAGCGCATGCGCATGGCCCTGACTTCCATAGCCGATCACGGCCACGGTCTTGTTTCGGATCTGCTGAATTTCGGCATCCCTATCGTAGTAAATTTTCATGACCAACCCTTTCCCTCATCTGATCAGTATATAGCAAAACTGAGCGCGTAGCAGGACGTTAGTCGCGGGCAACCTTCTTCGCTTGGGCAGCAACTGGACGGACCGGTTCTCGCGCGACGGCCACCCGGCCGGTACGGACCAAATCCTTGATCCCGAGCGGCTGGAGCAAGTTGATGATCGCTTCAATCTTTTTGGGATCTCCGGAGACTTCGATCGTGTAGGTGCTCGGCGTTGAATCGATCACGTTCGCCCGAAAGATATCTACAATTCTAAGTGCCTCGGCCCGATCTGCATCCTTCGTATGGACTTTGATGATGGCCGTCTCTCGCGAAACAAACTCCGTTTCGTTCAAGTCCACGACTTTGATCACATCGATGAGCTTATTCAGCTGCTTCACGATTTGCTCAATGATCCGTTCATCACCTGAGGTCACAATCGTCATCTGAGACATGGATGGATCCAGCGTTGGAGCGACCGACAGGCTCTCGATATTGAAACCGCGTCCGCTGAATAGCCCTGCGACCCGTGACAAGACTCCAAACTTATTTTCAACAGTCACTGAGATGATATGTTCCATTTTTCGTAGTCCCGAGTGCTGAGCGCTGAGAACCGGGCACACGTCTCAGCACTCAGCACTTGTGGCTCAACACTTCCTTTATGCCGTCAAAACCGTATCTTTATCCTCCGGGGTCACCTTGGCCGCACCGGATTGCTTCTTCTTCAACTCCGGCGGATCTTCCAGGAGCATCTCGTGGTTGCAACCACCGGCCGGGATCATCGGATAGCAATTCTCATAGGGGTATGTCGGCACATCGACTATGACGGGTTTATCCGTCGCCAAGGCTTCTTTCAGGACGGTATCAAGGTCGCCGATCGTCTTGACTCGTAAGCCAACCGCTCCATAAGCGTCCGCCAGTTTCACGAAATCTGGAGTGGTGTCCAGATAGCTCGACGCGTAGCGTCCCTCGTAGAACAGATCCTGCCATTGGCGAACCATCCCATGGAATCCGTTATTGAGGATTATGATCTTCACCGGCAACTTGCTCACGACAGCTGTGGCCATTTCCTGCATATTCATCTGAATGCTGCCGTCGCCCGCGATACAAAGGACCAGTCGATCCCGAAAAGCGGCTTGCGCCCCCATCGCGGCAGGGAATCCAAAACCCATCGTGCCAAGTCCTCCGGAGGTCAACCACCGGTTCGGCTTTGCCAGCTTGAAATACTGTGCCGCCCACATTTGGTGCTGCCCGACATCGGTCGAGACGATCGGGTCCCGGTCCTTGGTCAGTTCATACAGCCGCTTGACTACTTGTTGTGGCTTGATCGGCCCATCCTTCTCTTGGTGATATTTCAATGGATGAGCCTGTTGCCATTCTCGAATCTGATCCCACCAGGGCTTCCGAAGCTCTTTCTGCTCACCATTGACCGTCGCGCGCAAAATTTGATTCAACTCACGAAGCACCGTCTTGCAATCGCCGACGATCGGAATATCGACGTGGATGTTTTTCCGGATGGAGGTCGGGTCGATATCGACATGAATCACTTTGGCATGGGGACAGAATTCCGACACCTTCCCCGTTACCCGGTCGTCAAACCGCGCGCCGATGGCGATCACCAAATCGGAATAATGCATGGCCATGTTAGCCTGATAGGTCCCGTGCATTCCGAGCATCCCCAGAGACAGAGGATGCTCTCCTGGAAACGCCCCAAGACCCATCAGCGTCATGTCCACCGGGATCTGTGTCATCTCTGCCAATTCAAGCAGTTCTTGCGAAGCACCTGAGAACACCACACCGCCGCCGACATAGAGAATCGGCTTCTTAGCCTTCATGATGGCTTCAGCAGCCTGCTTAATCTGCCACTTATTCCCTTCGTAGGTCGGGTTGTACCCGCGAATGGAGACAGAATTCGGATAGGTGAATTCTGCTTTGGCCATCGACACGTCCTTCGGGATATCCACCAAGACCGGACCAGGGCGGCCCGTGGTCGCGATATAAAACGCCTCCTTGATCGTGGCCGCCAAGTCGTTCACATCCTTGACGAGAAAATTGTACTTCGTGCAAGGCCGACTCAACCCCACGTTGTCGGCTTCCTGAAAGGCATCGTTCCCGATCAAATTAGTGGGGACTTGGCCGCTGAAACAGACCACGGGGACCGAATCCATATAGGCATCGGCTAACGCCGTAATGACATTGGTCATGCCGGGGCCGGAGGTAACCAGGCACACACCGGCCTTCCCGGTCGCTTTTGCGTATCCTTCCGCCATATGGCCGGCACCCTGTTCATGGCGCGTCAAGATCACTTCAATATCTTTCTGCTGGTGGAGCGTATCGAAAATCTTCAAGACGACTCCGCCCGGAAGCGCAAAGACCGTCTTCACTCCTTCCCGCTTCAGGCATTCGATGAAGATTTCAGCACCGGTGAGTTTCATGGCACCCTCCCTCCAACCCGCAAGCATAAGGTCGATTGTCGATCGTAAGACCTTAAAACGGCACCCCTCGCGAAGCACGCATCATCGTGCAGAAATGTGTTTGAAATCAAGGGGGAAGATTTAAGATCCTAACATCCTTCACGAATGACCGTCAATACAACCGCTCCTGGTGGGCCGATGGGAAAAGAAACATAGGGCCTCAAGCAAGGAACGTTCACCGAATGAAGGGCGTGGACGGAAGACCTATAAGCCGGATTCTGTCCCGCAAAGAAGTTCCCTTCTTTGCTTGGATGATCATTTCTCTGGGATTCGAGTTGCCTCGAACCTCAAGCGACCTACCCGAAGACCTCGACCGGGCCGGTCGGTGTGCAGACCCCATGAAGAGTCCGCACATGTCTTCCTATTTGGCCTTGCACCGGGCGACGCTTACCGTGCCGGTGATGTCACCATCCCCGCGGTGGGCTCTTACCCCACCGTTTCACCCTTACCTGAGCCGCAGCGACCAGATGGGATCCCATCGCCTTGGCCATCGGCGGTTTGATTTCTGTGGTGCTGGTGTCGGATTGCTCCGCCTGGGAGTTACCCAGCGCCCTGCCCCTGGAGTCCGGACTTTCCTCTCGTTGGGAACCCACCGAGCGACCATCCAGTCTTCCACCCACGCCGAGTCAGTATAAAGAATGATGCAGGTCGGTAACAAGCCAGACAGACCAATCCTCTTACGATCGGGCCACCAGCTGCAAGAGTCTTTACCTGCCACCGACTTCCGGTAATGGGGCAGCCGGTATGGGGGTCTTTTTCTGATAGATGGCCATAGCCTCAGGCATCCACTCTTTCAATTGATCAATCCTGGTGTCGTGGCTCGGATGAGTGGACAAAAATTCTGCCGAGCCTCCACCGCCCGATGCTTGTCCCATCCGTTCCCAAAGTGCGACCGACTCACGCGGGTCATAGCCGGCATCCGCGGCTAAGAGAATCCCCACGTAGTCTGCTTCCGATTCGTGTTTTCGGCTGAAGGGAAGCAGGATGCCGACCTGTGCACCTGCTCCGAGCGCCGCCATGGTTGCCTGACCGAGCATGGGATTCCCACCGCTGAGCCCAATCGCAGCACCCACGACTTTCAATCCAATATTGGCTGCTTGCCCCTGACTCATGCGCTCCGCGCCATGTCGAGCCAACGCATGCACCACCTCATGTCCCATCACGGCTGCTAAGCCAGCCTCCGTCTTGGCCATGGGGAAAATGCCGGTGTACACCGCCATCTTTCCTCCGGGAAGAGCAAAAGCATTGGCGGTCTTATCGTCTTTGATCACCGATACTTCCCACTGGAACTGCTGAGCCATCTCGGCATACTTTGAGCGTTTGGCAGCCTCGACAATGCGTGCAGCGATACGTTTCACCGGTTCAATCTCACTGGGATCCTGGGATAATCTCATCTTTGGATCAGTCTTAATCTGATTGTACGCCTGCGTCCCCATTTGCATTTCTTGACTGACTGACGTCATCAACAATTGCCACCGACCTGTATAGGGATTGGTCTCACATCCCGCGAGACCGACTCCCCCAATCAGGAGACAGAAGATCGTCGTTGCGCGTATGCGCTTTGGGGTACGCACCCTCATCTTTAACCTCCAGCAAAAGTCTCGTTCGACGATGATTGACCACTCTAGAATCGGTTGATAGAGTACCGCCGCCTCAACGGGATTTCCAGAGGGAGCAAAAACATGATGCCTGCGTCACCTCCTCGCAATCGGATCGAACGCATCGGCATCGACGAATCCGGGAAGGGCGATTACTTTGGACCCCTCATCATCGCAGCCGTATTCGTTGATGCGACCACGCAAGGCGAATTGAAGTTGATGGAGGTCCGCGACAGCAAGAAGCTTTCTGACGGCCGGGTTTTTGAACTAGCTCCCGACATCAAGACCATTTGTCCCTACAGCGTGATCGCAATCGGCCCGCAGAAATATAATGAGCTGTACGCGAAGATCAAAAATCTGAACCGGCTACTCGCCTGGGGCCATGCCAAGGCACTTGAAACCTTACTCGAACGAGTGGCCTGTGATCGGGCGATTGCCGATCAGTTCGGTGACGAACGATTGATTCTCAATGCGCTGCAGGAAAAGGGTCGGAAGATTACCCTTGAACAACGCACCAAGGCGGAATCTGATCTGGCGGTCGCCGCTGCATCCGTCCTTGCACGAGCGGAATTTCTGATACGGCTGAAGCGGCTTTCCGGAGAAGTCGGCACGACCCTCCCCAAAGGCGCATCCCCGGCCGTCGAACTTGCCGCAAAGATGATCCTCAAAAAACACGGCCGGGAGCGGTTAGAGTCGGTGGCGAAACTGCACTTCAAAACTACCAAATCAGTCCTAAGTGGACTCGCCTAGACGGACTCCCCTACTTCAAGATCCGACGGCTTGCTTGCTGGCACCGATGGGGCTTCCGCAACCGGCTCTCCCTCCCAATACAACATTCGCCGGCAATAGGGGCAGACGTGCAGGTCGTCCGAGCGTTTGACTTGCGCAATGAGCTGCGGTGGGATCTGCAGGCGGCAGCCTGCACAAATGCCTCCACGCACCGCTGCTAATGGCTGATCCTTCCGTGAAGCTTTGACTTGGTTGTATCGATCGAGCAGAGATTTTTCGACCCGAGCCGAAGCCTCACGATAGTGCGTTTCGAGTTGAGCCAGTTCCGCTGCAAGCTCCTTGTCCTGTGCATCCAACCCCTGCTTTTCCTGGGCAAACACCTTTTCCAAAGCGCTTTTCTTGTTCTGAAACTCACCGGCGGTCTTCTGAAGTTGATCGATCTTCTCCATCGACAATAAGATCTTTTCCTCAAAGTCTCCCCGTTTCTTGTTCGCCAGTTCCAGCTCGAATAGATGCGCTTGATATTCTTTGTTCGTCTTCAGACTCGCCGCATGCGATTTCATCTTCTCCGTGTGCGCCTCATGGGCTTCGAGATCCTTCTCATGCGCGCGCCGTTCCTTGACGGCAGCATCAACGGCACTCTTCGTGTCATTGAAAAACTGCGTTGCCTCTCGAAGCGGAGTCTCGGCAGCATGGAGGCGTTCGGGAATTTTCCTGCGGATCTCAGTGATCTCCATGATCCGGAGATCGAGTTTTTGCAATTCGATAAGAGGAGAAAGCTTTTGGTTCAACGTATCCTTTCCATCAATGCCGGCACACGGAATGGGTCTGATACCGGTCCAGACTGGTGGGCCCACTAGGACTTGAACCTAGGACCAGCTGATTATGAGTCAGCCGCTCTAACCACCTGAGCTATGGGCCCGATCGGACGGCTCGGATTCAGGCTGACGTCTGGACGAGTGAATCGTATGTGACGGTTTCCATCGGCCTCAGTCTCAGCAGGTATCGCCACCAAAATTTGGATTTTAGGCTGCTGCTCCGAGTAGAGTCAAATCGCGCCGTCTTGAATGCTGAAATTTATAAGCTCTCGACAAAACTCCTCAACTTTTTACTACGGCTCGGATGCCGCAATTTTCTCAAGGCCTTGGCTTCGATTTGCCTGATGCGTTCGCGCGTCACTTCGAAATCCTGTCCGACTTCTTCCAAGGTGTGATCGGTTGCTTCGCCGATACCGAACCGCTTGCGCAATACCTTCTCCTCACGAGGCGTCAAGGTTTCCAAGGCGCTGTTGATCTGCCGCTGTAAATCATAGCGAATAGCCGCTTCCAGCGGAGATACGGCTTTCTTGTCTTCGATGAAATCACCCAGATGACTGTCTTCCTCTTCACCGATCGGCGTTTCGAGTGAGATGGGTTCACGGGCGATCTTGAGAATTTTCCTGACCTTGTCCAACGGCAGATCCATGCGCTCGGCGATCTCTTCGGGAAGGGGCTCACGACCCAGCTTCTGCACGAGATGCCTGGAGGTTCGAATGAGCTTATTGATCGTTTCAATCATATGAACGGGAATCCGGATCGTTCGTGCTTGATCGGCAATCGCTCGGGTGATCGCTTGTCGAATCCACCAGGTCGCGTAGGTGCTGAATTTGTACCCGCGCTTATATTCGAATTTGTCTACCGCCTTCATCAGCCCGATATTGCCTTCCTGAATCAAATCGAGAAACTGGAGACCTCGGTTCGTGTACTTCTTTGCGATGCTCACCACGAGCCGCAAATTCGCCTCGACCAACTCCGCCTTTCCACGCTTCACTTTCTCTTCGGCTAGGTCGAGATGCTTGACCGCATCCTTGATCTCTTCAGCCGGGACAAGCGCCTCTTCCGTTTCCAACTGGCGAATCTTGGCTTTAGCGGTTTGATAGACTTTCCGAATTTCCCCCAGCGCGTCTTCCGATACTCCGGTCTTCCGTTTGACCGCCAAGAAATCCTGCCGACTCCGGCACATCTTTCTCAGCAGTTCTGCGCCGGCCTCTCCCCCCACACCGATCCGCCGTTGGCAGCTGACCGCTTCCCGTTCGGCGGCTCGGATTTGCACCGCCAGATCGCGGACACGCTGCACCATTCGGTCTTTCAGCACCCCATGGAGATTGACCGATTCAATTTTGTTCACCACTTGCTGGCGGATCGCATCGAACTGCTTCTTGAACTTCTTCTGTTTGACCGGATCACTGCCGAGATGCTTGCCTTTTTCGGCCAAGGCCTTCAGCGCGAGCGAGACCTTCCGAACGGCATTCAACGACTCCAGCGTCTTGACCCGCAACTCCTCGTAATCCCGCTCCACCGGTGGCTGGTCTTCTTCAAAGTCCTCTTCGGTCTCCTGGACCGGCACGATCTCACGGACGTCGATCTTGGCGTTCTTGAGCTGATCCCGGAGAGCCAAGACGAATTCAATGGTCATCGGCATACCGTAGATCACGGACGCGATATCGTTTTTCCCCTCTTCAATCCGCTTGGCGATTTCGATCTCGCCTTCGCGGCTGAGGAGCGCCACACTCCCCATTTCTTTGAGGTAGAGTCGCACGGGATCGTCGGTACGACTGAGCGCGCCAGGCGTCAGATCGATCGCCTTCTCGTTCTCCTCCTCGGAATCCGATTCGACGTCTTCCGCTTCTTCGCCGACTTCGCCTTCAGATCGTTTCTGAAGCCGATCCCCCTCGCCGGCCTCGATAATTTCGATATCCATTTCACCGAACATCGCCATAATGCTGCCAAACTGATCCGAAGACACCACTTCAGCGGGCAAGGTGCTGTTGAGCTCGTCATACGTCAGAAAGCCCTTTTCCTTCCCGATTGTGATCAGCTTTTTCACCTCACCGAGCAACTCTTGTTTCGGCATGACTACTCCTTCACCAATGAAACCACACCGGCGGTCGGCGTGCCGGCTTTCCGCATCCGTACCTCATTGATCTGCATATTCAGCAGGCGCGCTTCATCTATACGGCCTTGGCGCTCAGCTGTTTTCAATCTGGCGATAAGCTCTCTCAGGGCCTGTTCCGATCGCTTTCGGTCCAGACAATTCAAACAGTCCGTAATGTGCGCCTGCACATCATCGAAATGATCCTCGCGCATCGACAATTCCGTCGCCAGATTCCCACAGTCAGGATCGTCCGCCGACTCATCCAAGACCGATCTGAGACTGATGCGTCCATCTCGATCAAGATGCGCGAGCGCGATCTCGACAAGCTTGCGGCAGGGTGCGACGGCAAAGGACTCCGGCCGCAGGCGCCGGACATCGGCAGGCGACAATTTTCCGTGCAACAACAATAAGAGGAGATCCCTCTCCTCGGGGAACCCTTTGAACAGGGCATTGAACGGAACCCCCTGTGTAGGCTGCGCGCGCGGCGCTTCCGTGCCTCGTTTCGGCTGGGCCAGAAGCGCCGGATAGCGTTCGATCAGCCGAGCCTCGCTGATCCCCAACCGCTCCGCCACGATTTTGATGCGCTCCTGCCGCTCGATCGGATGCTCGCTCTTCTGCAGAATTCGCAGCACCTCATCGACGCTTCGGATGCGGCTTTCAAGCGAGCCGTCGTCGGCCTGCTTAACCGTGTGGTTCAGCGCATAGTCTAAGAGACTCGGAGCAGCCACTTCCAGCTGGGCAAACGCCCTGGTGCCTTCCTTCCGCACAAACGTATCAGGGTCCTCACCAATCGGAAGGGTGACGACTTTGACCCCCAATCCGCTGTTGACGAAAAGATCCAATCCTCTCAACGCCGCGCGTACCCCGGCCGCATCAGGATCAAAAAGCAACACGACTTGGTCGGCAAACCGCCTCAGGGCCTGAATATGCTCAGCCGTCAAGGCCGTCCCAAGGGTAGCAACGGTATGGGTGAGCCCCACCTGGTGGAGCGCGATCGCATCGAAATAGCCTTCAACGACGATCACCGTCTTGGTCCGGACGATGGCTTCGCGGGCCTGATCGAAGGCGAAGAGCGTCTGCCCCTTCTTAAACAGAACCGTATCGGGAGAATTCAGATACTTGGGCGTGCCGTCCCCCAACACGCGGCCGCCGAATCCGACCACGCGCTTGCGAAGGTCAGTAATCGTGAACATAAGCCGTGCATGAAATTTGTCATAGTACCCATTACCGCTTGTTCTCGGGCTTATAAGCCCGGCTGCCATGATCTCGCTGTGAGAGAATCCTTTTCGAGAAAGGAATTTAAACAGCCCATCCCACTCTGAGGGCGAGACTCCGATTTGGAACGACTCCACGGTCGATTGTTGGATACCTCGTCTGTTCAGATACTCACGAGCCGTGGCGCCGATTTGTAGATCGCGCAGATTGGCCTGAAACCACGTCATCGAGGTCCGGTTGATTTCTTCAATGCGATGGGTCTGCCCGCGTTGCACTCGTTCCGCCGGCGACTCTTCCACCACAATACCCGCCTTGTCTCCAAGCTCTCGCAGCACTTCCGGGAAGGTTGCCCCGGTAATTTTGGTCAGAAAGGCGAAGACATCTCCCCCGGCCTTACAACCGAAGCAGTAAAACATTTGTTTGGAAGGACTGACTGAGAAAGAAGGGCTCTTTTCCTGATGAAACGGGCACAACCCCACCAGGTTCTGTCCTGCCCTCTTCAGCGAGACATGATGCCCGACGACATCCGCGATATCTATCCGGTCTTTTATTCGATTCTTGATATCGTCGGAAATCAAGCTTCGGCCCACCAGAGTCGCAGCTCCTACGTTCCCGTCGCGCACGACCGGACGAGTCGGTTGATAAGTAATCGGAATAATTGACCGTTCAGATTAACAGACGGGTGGAAAACCTGTCAATTCTGAGAATGTCCTCACCCTGGAGGCCAGCCCATGTGCCGCCCACCGAGCACATGAAAATGGAGATGAAAAACGGTTTGCCCTGCATCGCGGCCGGTATTCGCCACCAGCCGATAACCCGATTCCCGTACTCCTTTCAGGGCTGCGACCTTCGTACAGCTCATCAGCAGCCGGGCAAGTAGCGAGTCATCGCCAACCCCCAAATCCTGCACGGCCGAAATATGCCGTTTTGGTATCACCAGCGTATGGACGGGCGCTTGAGGGTTAATATCGTCAAAAGCCAGTGTGTGCTCATCCTCTTGCACCAGCTTTGCCGAAATCTTCTTCTCCACGATTCTACAAAAGAGGCATTCGCTCATCTCGACCTCTATAGCAATTCTCTATGGCCCATTCCGGTTACTTCCCTGATCTTAGACCCGATTTTCCAAATCTGCGTCCCAATTCTTCATAAACGTCCTGCAAAGACACGTCGTGGTACCCCAGCACCATGAGGGTGTGGAAGAACAGATCGGCCACTTCGTACACGATGTCCTCCTTCTTGCCGCCTTTTGACGCCAGTAGGACTTCCCCCGCCTCCTCCGCCACCTTTTTCAGAATCTTGTCCTGCCCTCCTTCGAACAACTTCGAGGTATAGGAACCGGGCTGAGGCCTGGAGCGGCGCTCCTGAATCGTCCGCAGGACATTTTCAAGAATTGCGCCTTGCGCATCTTGCACATTCCGATGAACGATGCGGCCTTGCTCATCTATTCCAGAGAAGAAACAGGCTCGCTCGCCTGTATGGCACGTCGGTCCGGCTGGTTGCGCCTTCACCAGAATGGTGTCGCGGTCGCAGTCGATAAAGAGTTCCTTCACGTGTAACGTATGACCGGATGTTTCACCTTTTTCCCAGAGCTTGTTCCGAGACCGACTCCAAAAATGCACCCTCTTGGTCGCGACTGTCTTCGCAAGAGCCTCTTGGTTCATGTATCCGAGCATCAGCACCGTCCCGTCAAGCCAATCCTGAATGACGACCGGGAGAAGCCCCTCGCCGTCGAACTTGAACTGATCTGCCGTTGTCTGACTCATCGTGTCACGCCACGCGAGGAAGATTATCTGATCGGACGGGAACACCTCGTTCCCGCAAATACGCTTTCGCTTGGGAGATGGTATAGGTCCGAAAATGAAAAATCGAAGCGGCTAAGACTGCGTCCGCTTTCCCTTTCACGAAACCATCATATAGGTGGTCGAGCGTCCCGACTCCGCCCGACGCAATCACGGAAATTGACACAGCGCCTGACACTGTAGCCGTCAAATCCAAATCGTACCCGGTTTGTCGGCCATCCTGATCCATACTGGTCAATAAGATTTCTCCGGCGCCGTACTGGTCCATCCGCTTTGCCCACTCAACCGCATCAAGTCCCGTCGCATGACGACCACCGTGCGTGAAGACCTCCCAGCGGTCGCCCTCCGCGCGCTTGGCATCGATGGCAACGACGATGCATTGCGTCCCGAAACGTTGAGCAGCCTCTTTCACAAACTCAGGGCGTCGAACCGCCGAGGTATTGATGCTGACCTTATCCGCTCCGGCATTCAACAAGGCCCGAATGTCGTCGAGCGTCCCCACGCCCCCACCGACTGTCACCGGCATAAATACCCGGGCAGCCGTCCGTTCAACGACGTCGATGATCGTCTTCCGGTTTTCATGCGAGGCCGTGATATCGAGAAAACAAAGTTCGTCCGCTCCTTCGTGATCATATCCCACTGCGGCTTCAACCGGGTCTCCGGCATCGCGGAGATTCACAAAGCTCACGCCCTTGACCACGCGGCCCTCTTTGACGTCCAGACAGGGAATGATGCGCTTGGTCAACATCTCAATGGATCTGTCCAAAGACGGCAACCGCGTCCTGCAAATCAAGCTTGCCGTCATACAGTGCTTTGCCGACAATGGCTCCCTCGATTCTCGGACCGAGCGATCTGATGGCTCGCAAATCGTCCAAGTGTGTGATTCCTCCCGACGCAATCACCGGGAACGAAGAGAATTCGACGATTTCTTTCAAGGCGGGTAGATTCGGTCCATTCAGCATGCCATCGCGCGCGATGTCTGTATACACCACCGCGGCAATCGCGCAGCCTGCAAGCTCTTTCAACAAATCGATCGCTTTCACATCGGATACCGCTGTCCAGCCTTTTACCGCTATGCGGCCGTCACGTGCGTCGAGCCCCAGTACGATCCGCTGCGGAAACTCTTGGCAAGCCTGCTCCAGAAAAGCTCGATCCGTGAGTGCTGCGGTGCCAAGCACAACACGGGACACCCCGGCATTGAGATATCGGCGCACCGTATCAATGGTTCTGATGCCGCCGCCGACCTGCACTTTTACGCGAACCGCTTTCATGACGGATTCGATGTGGGGCAGATTCTTGGGCTCGCCTTCGACCGCGCCATTTAAATCTACGACGTGAATCAGACCGGCTCCCTTTTGCTGCCACCTGCCGGCAACCTCCGTGACATCGTCGGAATAGACTGTTTCTGCCGCCAGATCGCCTTGGCGTAATCGCACGCAACGCCCATCTTTCAAATCAATAGCAGGAATAACCAACACTCTACTTGCCCTCCCCTGCACCGAACGGAAAGTCTTTCAAAACCTCATCAACCCCGTATTCTGCGAGTTCCGCCGCCGTCACGAAGGCCCATCGCTGCAAGAATCCCACGAGATCCTCGTTCATAGGTCGTTGCCGTTCATAATATCCACCGACCCAGAGCACTTGCCCATCCGCCGCGACCACCTTGGCCTCAAAGCCGACTGCCGCAGGAGGATCGGCTCCCAGCCGACTGCCCACTCGTTCTTGATACACCAACACGCGACCGAATAATGCCGCATCCGTCTTCAGTCGTTTGGCAACGGCGGCGGCAGCCTTTTCCGACCCCATTTGAGCCAGCTCTCCATCGGCTGAAGAGACTCTAACCGCATCACCAGGAGATAACACCTGAACTCCCTTCCTATCCTGAAGCCGCCCCCAGAACAATTCCGTCACCTTCTCCGCCGCATATTCAGGCACGACCATGGTTTGCTTGGGCGGAGGTTCTACAGACGAAGGAACTGACAGGGAAATGTCCGAGCGACGGATACTCGAAGGCGTCGAAAAAAAGAATTCGTCTTGATCACGCGCTTGGGGCGTCGCAATCGACGTAAACGGCACCAAGACAATGGAATGAATCTTGTAACGGGCGAGTTCATTGGACGACTTCGTCGTGACTTTTGATCCGCTGCAGCCGGTCGTGATGGCTGCCAACGCAACAACACTTACTGCCCAAATAAAGCGAACGCGCATGGCCTGCCTCATCCCTTCCACGCTCCAAAATTCTTGATCAATTGCAACCCTGTTGCCTGGCTCTTCTCCGGATGGAATTGACAGGCCACAACATTATCCTTCCAAATGCTTGACGTGAAGGGAATGCCGTATGTCGTGGTCGTAGCCGTAATCTGCGTGTCCTGTGGATCTACAAAAAAGGAATGCACAAAATAGCAATTGGACCCATCGGCTATGCCGTTGAACAGCGGACAAGGCCTTTGGACAGCGATCTGATTCCAGCCCATATGTGGGACCTTGAGCGCCTGGTCCTTTGAGAAGGCTCGAACGTTACCCGGGAAAATGTCGAGGCCTTCGTGCTTGCCAAACTCTTCGCTTTCCGTAAACAATAGCTGGAACCCTAGGCAGATCCCCAAAAACGGCTTTCCCGACTGAATCACGGTCTTGATGGGCTCGATTAATCCATACTGCTTCAAATTCGCCATGCAATCACCGAACGCCCCGACACCCGGCAAGACCACATGACTTGTGTTTTGAATGGTGGCTGCATCGCGCGTAACAATCGCCTCGTGTCCGACCGCCTCAAAGGCCTTCGAAACACTGCGCAAGTTCCCCATCCCGTAATCGATAATGGCAATCATGCGTTCTTTCCACGCTTAGGAAGTCGTAACAATACCGCAACTGCAATGCTCCTGCCATAGCAATCTGATCGATCACTATTTCTATCTGCACCGTCCGCTCCGATTCAATTTGACCCAGAGTGATGTCATCTTGTTAATCTGCGTTGTGTGGCCCTGTCGAATTGAAGCAGGGACTCTTCGCCAGTACCTTCTTAAGAAGGTCTGGATGAGATGGCTTACCGAATGTTTGAGATCAATGTCTATTTTGACTGTGCCGGGCCGAGTGAGAAGCGACAGAAGGTCTTAAAGCGCATTACGCAGCGTGAGGTGGTATCGAACTGCGGCTGTGATCCAAAAGGCTTTTGTCAGTCAGTGGGTCTTCTGAAGCTTTTCGTTTATGCCGAGCGGCAGGCTTCACCACCAAATATCTGAGGATGGGAATTCTTATTAGCACCAACGTAAACAGCACGGAAAAGACGTAGACAATGACGGCGACGATCGCACCGCGCAACGGAATCCCTGTTCCTAATATCAAACTTATCGGTCCCTGAACCGTATAAAGCACAAAGATATGGGATAGGTACACCCCCAACGTGAATTGGGCAAGAAAGGGGAAGGGAGTTGATCGGCCCAATGCAGGCTTTGCGATTGCCAGCGTGAAGATTCCTATGTTTAGGACAATTTCCCCCAAGAAATGGTGCCGGTACATCGCCTGCTGTGAACTGGGGGACATAGCATGTATGACCGCCCCTTCCATCAAAGCCACGGCATAACCACCTACTATTAGGCTGCAAGCCACGGCCACTGAGAGCTGCTCACGTCCTGCCAGCCACCATCCTATGGCGGTGAACAGAGGAGCGGTGATCCACAATCCAAGGTGAATGGTAAAGTTGAAGAAATATCCGCCGGCGATTTCCTCGGTGAGAGCCAACACATAAAGACTTATGATCAACGGCACCAGGTACCTTTCCAGTCGGTAGATCGCCACCAACGTCAAAGTGGCAAGACCACACATGAGGGCAGGCAGAAACCAGAGGTGCCAAACTGGGCGCTTTCCCTCAAGGAAAAGGCTGATATTTTTGTCCGCGAGGAGATGCATATTCTTTAGAGCCTCAGCGAAAAAGGGCTGCCACCAACCTTGGTGGAAGACCTCGGCCGGCCAATAAGGCGGAGTCACGATGTAGATGCACATCCATCCGAGGAGCATCCATGCAAGAGGGAACACATACCGACGAAATTGAGCGACAGGGTTTCCGCCTGCCGATATTGATTGCCGAAAAAAATACCCGGCCGTGATAAAGAAGTAGGGCACGCCCATATCCGAGACTAAATACCCGCTGAGACGCACAAGAAAACGACCGTCTGCGAGTTGCGAGAGATTTGCTACAAAATTGGTATGAGCAAGGATCACCGTGAAAATAGCGAAGACCCGAAGGCATTCGATGCTGGCAAAACGACTCGTCATGAGGTTCTTTCCCTGCTCAAGCCCGCTTCGACTGTACCTGCGAAGCACAGCTCATCCTTGCTGATTGGCCAATGCAAGGAGATCGGGACAACATCCATAAGATCGCACTGAGCGGATCGTGCATAACCGCGCTTCATGACGTTCTAGCTACTCCTTGTCCGACCGACTAAATGTGAGGTTAGGAAGATACTACTAGGGAAACATGGAGGCTCACTGTTGCGTACGATGATGATTCCAGGGGTGCATTGCGACAATCATTTCTTCAACTTTTCAAGATTTGTGCCAACCTACAGTTCATCGGCTGAGGGATATGTCGAACTATGCTGGTTTTGAATTGATGAGGGTTGGCGATGGGTTTGTATTGCGAACGTTAATCATTGCGAATCCCCGCTAGAGTCGACTGGCTGGATGCAGACGATCACTACCCGTGATCTACTTCACTCCAGAAGACAAACTGTCTTAGATCGAAATGTCGGGTTGGACTATGGTTAATGGGGTCAGTGAGAAACCAGAAGGCATCCCGAAGCGAAGGGTCTATTAGAACCTATCTCACACTTGCTTGAAGGCACCAACTCGAGGAAATTGGTGGCGTTGTATTCCAACGAACCAGGAGACGGCGTTTTCATTTAGAGCCAGGCCAAGAAGCGTTCGACGAGCCGTCGAATTCGATCGGACATTGGCCACCCTTCTGTGCGTTTGATTGACAGGATGAAATCGAACCAGTAGCCTGAGCTGGTCCAAACAGGATACCCGACATGAATGACAGCGCATTAATCGAATTCTTCAGACAAGCAATACCCGACCTCATGCTGTGTATCGATTCGGCTCGCAGGCCAAAGGAATCTCACGCCCCGAGAGTGATGTGGACCTCGCGGTGCTTGCGCGTCATCCCATTCCGGCCTTCCGCCTATTTGAACTCGCTCAGGAGCTGGCTGCGCAGCTGCACCGCGATGTGAACCTCATCGATCTTCGCAGCACGTCTACCGTGATACGGATCTCGACCGGAGAGTGCCTTGCCGCACCGGATGAAGCAGCCCGTGGAGAATTCGAAATGTACACATATTCAGACTATGCGAGGCTTAACGAGGAACGGCGAGACATTCTAAAAAGAATCAGTGCGAGTGGATTAGTCTATGGCTGACGACGTGATTCTCAACAAAGCCGCCAGCATTGAGCGATGTCTTCATCGCATTGAAGAAGAATATGCACGCAATGACAAGAATCTCGTTGGGGATCAAACGAAGCAAGATGCAATCGTTCTCAACTTCAGCGCGCCTCTGAAACGGCCATCGTTCTGGCCATGTATGTGGTGAGCCAGCGAAAGCTTAGTGTGCCTCAGGACAGTCGAGATGCATTCTCATTGCTGCAAACTGCTGGTATTCTTCCAACCAACCTCGCTCAGCGGATGCAACGAATGTTCGGTTTCCGCAATGTGGCGGTGCACGAATACACCCGCCTCAACATCGAAATCGTCCATTCCATCATCACCAAACAGTTGGACGACTTCCGCACTTATTCATCGACGATCGTAAAGGCGCGCGCCTAATCCACCTCCATTAAAAACTCACAGCGTTCACTGCCTCACATCCTTTTGAGATCTTCCTCTATTAAAAAAGTGTGCGTAGTAGGCTAAGCAAAGAAGGTTTATTGAATGGCCGTACTGAAGCGAACCGTTTTTAATCTCTTGGTCCTCTCCCTCCTGTCTGCATGTGCTCCCGCAATTCCTCCACCAAATCCAAGGTTAGACGTCAACACGAAACGACTCCCAGGCACCGTGCTGCTCTTATCGAATCTTCAAGACAGTTATCGCTTTTACCGCACAGTCGAGATCGACAAAGGCGCAGGACGAAACAGAGTCAGAGGTACCCAAACACGGATTATTAACGTTGGGAAATCATCTCACAACCTCTTCCTAGCCGGACTCACCCATCTATTCGACAAGGTCCTGACCGTTGGTCAGGAGACCGCAGAGCAGGATTATGACTACCAACTGATCCCCTCGGTTGCATACTCCGCACACCATGTCCGTAAAGCTGGAGCTTGGGAAAGGACGATCAAATGTAAGGCTCGAGTTCGCTACGGCCCTCTGCTCAGACATCGAGATGGAAGGGCAATGGAGTTTGATTCTGGATGGGCCGAAGTGAATCAGAATGACCCTAATGCCCTTTTTTACGATCCGGATATGTATTGCTATTGGGCTGCATTTGCGCGGGCTGAAGAACAAGCGTTTCACTCGCTTGCTCAAAAAATAAGCACCTAGCAACTCTCAACATCGACCATTGACAATCAGAACCTCGCTCCAGTCATGACTTCCGCTGAATGGGCGACAGAACATGCCGATGCCAAAATCAAACTTGCGAGATTGATCGACGCGCTTCGGAAAGAGGCCTCTGCGACGCGGTCCAGAGAAAAGATTATTCTCGGCCCTTTTACTTCTGCAGACGAACAGCTCAACCCAGATCTTCCGACGTATTTCCGGGGAGAGATTTCAAAAAACTCGCCGGGGGAGAGCGTTTGAACGCACTGGATCGGATAGTCTCTTCTCCAATCGTCAATCCATCTGATCTCTATTGGACGCTGAATCAATATACGATCCCCTTCCAAGACTTAACTAACATGAGATCAGTGAGAACAATCGCCATGGATCTTGGGGCTGGTTCAATCCTCTTCGGCACACTGACAACGGAAGAACCCTGGATTAAGGTCCAGGTGTCGTTGTACGACATTGGTTCCGGAGCTGAAATTGCTTCGAAAGAGACCAAGCTTTACAAAAACGTCGCACTTCGAGCATTTCTTGAACGAGGCGAGCTACCACCCGATTGCTTGGTCTGCAAGCATCCACACTTTACCCCTCATGAAACACAACGGGCAGGCTCCTTTTCAGAAGCCTGCCCTTCGATAAATCACATTCTGCTGTGCTTCTTGCGTTATAGCATCCCCTTCGTCGACAAGACTTTCCCCGCGAGACGTTCTTCCAACATCGTCGCGTGATCGAGCGCCTTGGCCAGCGCTTTGAAGATGGCTTCCATGATGTGGTGCGGGTTGCGGCCATAGAGCAGATTCACGTGGAGGTTCAGACCTCCGTGGGTGACGAAGGCTTGGAAGAAATCTTCGAATAGGCCGAGATCGAACGCTTTGATCTTCCGGTCCGGCAGATTCACGTTGTAGACGAGGAAGGGTCGGCCACTGAGATCGACGGTAACTTGTGCCAGCGTTTCATCGAGCGGTGCCGAGGCAAATCCGAATCGTTTGATGCCCGCTTTTTCACCCAAGGCCTGGTGCAGCGCCTTGCCCATCACAATGCCGACATCTTCCACCGTGTGATGTTCGTCAATATCGAGATCGCCCTTCGCCTGGACCGTCAGGTCGAAAAATCCGTGCTTGGCGAGCAGTTCCAGCATATGGTCGAAAAAACGGATGCCGGTGTCGATCTTCCCCTGTCCGCTGCCGTCCAAGGTCCACTCAACCCGGATGTCGGTTTCCTTGGTCACGCGTTGGATGGTGGCTTGTCGTGGAACCGACCCGTTTTTTTTCATGAGAACCTGCTCTGCGCAGACTTCGCATGCGCATCAAACCCTTCGATCTGCGCCAGTCGAATCAACGGATCCTTGATCTTGGCCAATTCTTGCTTGGTGTAGTGCACGATGTTGCTGACCTTCACATAGTCATTGACGGACAGCGGGGAAAAGAACCGCGCAGTGCCTCCTGTCGGCAGAACGTGATTCGGACCCGCTAGATAATCGGCCACCGCCGGTGGCGTATAGCGGCCCAAGAATAGGGCTCCGGCGTGGCGGATCTTCTCTAAATAGTCGAACGGATTATCAACCGAGAGCGTCAAATGTTCAGCCGCGATCTCGTTGGCAACCTCGATAGCCTCATCCATGGTGGCCACAACGAATGCCACCGAGTGGCGCGCAATTGACTTAGATGCGATCTTTTCTCGTTGGAGTCCTCTCAGTTGCTCTTCGATCAATTTCGACACGTCTTTCGCCAATCGCTCAGATGTCGTGACAAGGAATACCTGTGCGTCTTCGTCATGTTCTGCTTCGCAGAGCAGATCGGCTGCCACATGCGCCGGTCTTGCCTCGCCATCTGCTACCACCAGCAACTCACTGGGACCGGCAATCATGTCAATTCCAACCGTGCCGTACAGCAATCGTTTGGCTGTCGCCACATAGATATTCCCCGGTCCAACAATCTTGTCGACCCGTCCGATGGTTTTCGTCCCATACGCAAGTGCCGCAACTCCTTGAACACCGCCGACACGATAAATCTCCGTCACCCCGGCAATATCAGCTGCAACCAGCAAATAGGGATTAATCCCGCCCTTCTGAGGCGGGGTAACCATCACAATCCGTGGGACGCCGGCCACCTTAGCTGGAATCGCACACATCAGCACGGAAGATGGGTAGACCGCTTTCCCTCCAGGTACATACACTCCGACGGCGTCGACCGGTCCGACAACCTGCCCCAGCGTGGCATCCCCATCCTGATACATCCACGTTTTCGTCCGTTGCCGTTCATGAAACGACGTCACCCGCTGAGCCGCCAGCCGCAGCGCATCGCCCTCGTCTTTCCTAATATGAAAGTAGGCGTTCTTGATCTCCTCGGAAGTGACACGTAACGCTTCAGCCTTCAGTGTCACTTTATCGAATTGCGCGGTGTAGCGAAGGACGGCTTTGTCGCCGCTTCGCTCGACGGCTTGCAGGATAACGCGTACGGTCTTTTCAACGGCCGCACCGGTTGCGCGCCCTCGAAGCGCAGCTTTTTTCAAGGATGGAAGAAAGCTGCGATCTGCCTGGGTAACAATCTTCATGAGCGAACCATCTTTTTTTTGCGTGTGCCTATATTCGATGGCTGACCGTTATCGGATAGAGCACGCTGCTTCTGCATCGCTGCTCGGAGCTTACGAATCAACTCCATCAGCGGCTCCTGCTTGAGTCGAAGGCTCGCCCGATTGACGATGAAACGAGCCGTCGATTGGGCAATGACTTCGGTTTCGACAAGATCATGCGCTTTGAGGGTGCTGCCGGTTTCGACCAAATCGACGATCCGATCCGCCAATCCCACTACCGGAGCCAACTCAATAGACCCGTATAACTTGATGATCTCGACCGGAATCCCGCGCTTATTGAAATAGCGCTCGCTGATCCGAGGGTACTTCGTCGCGATGCGGATCTTGGACGACAGCCGATCGTTCGAGTCCTCTCCCCGGAGCGAGGCGACGGCGATTCTACACGCTCCGAAGCCTAAATCCAATGGTTCGTACACATCGCTTTCTTGCTCCATCAAGACGTCTTTCCCGACAATGCCGGCATCCGCACCCCCATATTCCACGTAAGTCGGCACATCGCTGGGACGAACGATGAGGAAGGTCATGTCATTCTCGGGACTGACAAACATCAGTCGGCGACTATCCACTGACAATCCGGCAATCTCGTAGCCGGCTCGTCGGAAGAGATCCAGCGCAGACTCAATGAGTTTTCCTTTTGACAGCGCGATCGTCAACATGGGCGGCCTTTAGTGAGTAGTCGCCATAGCCCGTCGGCGCCGAACGTCAGCCCCTAAAGCTCGTAATTTCTCTTCGATCCGTTCATACCCTCGATCAAGATGATAGACGCGTTGGACCTGAGTCACTCCCTCTGCCGCCAGACCAGCGAGGATCAGACCGGCGCTGGCACGAAGATCGGACGCCATGACCGGAGCACCGGTGAGCTGCTTACGTCCGGTCACCACTAATCGGTTGCCTTCTACGCGAATATCGGCGCCCATCCGCCGCAATTCTTCGACATGCATAAACCGGCTTTCGAACACAGTTTCGGTAATGACACTCGTGCCTTCGGCGAGGCTCATCAACGCAACCATCTGCGCTTGCATATCGGTGGGAAACCCCGGGAAAGGCAAGGTCTTGACGTCGGTTCCTTTCAGCTTGTCCGGCATGGTCAAACGCACCGAGTCTTTTTCCTCTTGCACATCGGCACCGGCCTCACGCAACTTCATAAGAACGGCCTCAAGGTGGTTTGGGCGACAGTGTGTCATCGTTACATCCCCATGAGTCATGGCCCCTGCGACCAGATACGTACCGGCCTCGATACGATCCGGGATCACTTCATGGTCTCCGCCATGGAGTTCTTGCACTCCTTCTATCGTGATCACATCGGTTCCTGCACCATAAATTCGTGCGCCACGCTTGACGAGAAAGTCGGCCAGGTCCACGATCTCCGGCTCCTTGGCCGCATTTTCCAGCATGGTGACCCCTTCAGCAAGCGACGCGGCCATCATGAGGTTTTCAGTCCCGGTCACCGTCGGGGTATCACAGTAAATGCGTCCCCCTCTCAATCGTTTCGCTTTGGCCGTGATATAACCGTGTTCGATGGAAATGTCAGCCCCTAATTTTGACAATCCTGCTAAATGAAGATTCACCGGTCTGGAGCCGATCGCACAGCCTCCTGGAAGAGAGACCTTGGCCTCCCCCCAACGTGCAACCAAGGGGCCAAGGACCAACACCGATGCCCGCATAGTCTTGACGAGATCGTACGGAGCTTCCGTTGATGCAATCACATCGGCTTGAATCACCGCTCGGTTACCTTCGTGCGACACTTTCGCCCCGAGAATCGCTAAGAGCTTTCCCATCGTGAGGACATCAACGACCCTCGGAACATTGGTGATGACGCATTCCCCACCGCCTAGAATGGTTGAGGCCAAGATCGGAAGCGCGGAATTCTTAGCGCCGCTGATGCGAACTTCCCCAGAAAGTCTTCTGCCTCCGTTGATGACAATTTCATCCATACCGTGATCCTAGCCTACCCGCCGCGCGATCATCACTCGCTCGATACCCGCTTCATCTTTGACGGTCTGAAACCCTGTGTAGCCTCCTGCTTGTTCCGCCGCCTGTCTCACAGATCGCGCTTGGCCTTGGCCAAGTTCCATGATGAGCAAGCCGCCAGGAACGAGGAATGGTCGTGCATCGTGGAGCAACCGTTCATGAAACTCGGTTCCCTTCTGCCCAGCCACCAACGCCAGCCGCGGCTCAAAATCTCGGACCTCCGGTTGCAAACCGGCCCAAACCTCTTCAGCGATGTACGGAGGATTGGACACAATTGCATCCACGACTCCTACCACATGACATTCGCGCAAGGGCTCTAAAAGATCCCCGTCTTTCCACGTAATTTTGTCACCGACTCCATGTTTCTCAGCATTGCCCTTTGCGACAGTCAACGCATCTCCGGAGCAGTCCAGAGCAAAAATTTGCATGCCGCTGAGAATAGTCGCTAAGGTCACTGCGACACACCCGGAACCTGTTCCTACATCGACCAATACGGCACCTTCCACAAACCCACCCTCTCGGAGAGCCTCTTGGACAAGGAGTTCGGTCTCAGGCCGTGGAATCAACACCGCTGGGTTCACGTGAAAGTCGAGACCACAAAATTCTTGTGTTCCCAAGATATACTGCAACGGTTCGTGCGCCATGCGTCTCAATACGACTGATTCGGCACAAGCTCGTCCTTCGCCTGATACCGGCTGGTCTCTCCGACTAGCCAACTCGTGCTGTTTCATTCCTAAGGCATAGGCTAATAACCAGAGGGCTTCTTGGGACGCATTCGCCGATCCGGATGTAGCCAGAGCGTGTTGAGCCCAAGTGATCAACATGCCGATCGTCTTTGGATCTGCCATAATGGGGGTGGGCATCGTTATACTTTGGCGGTTTCGGCCTGCTGCTGTTGTGCCTTGAGCGCGTGAACGATCTCGTCAAGATCACCTTCCATCACCAATTCCAGCTTGTGAAGCGTCACCCCGACGCGGTGATCCGTAACCCGATTCTGTGGAAAATTGTAGGTTCGAATTTTCTCGCTTCGCTCTCCAGTCCCCACCTGAGACTTCCTGTTCTGAGCGATCTCCGCGTCTTGTTTTTCCCGTTCAGCCTCGACGATCCGGGCACGCAACGTTCGCATGGCTTTGGTCCGATTTTTTAACTGAGACCGCTCATCCTGGCACGTCACGACCACACCCGTCGGCAGATGCGTGATCCGAACGGCGGAATAGGTGGTGTTCACACTCTGTCCACCGGCTCCGGACGAGCAAAACGTATCAATTCGCAAATCCTTCGAATCAATCTGCACATCCACTTCGTCGACTTCCGGCATGACCGCTACGGTCACGGTCGACGTGTGAATACGACCACTCGCTTCGGTGACCGGGACCCGCTGCACCCGGTGCACACCGGCTTCATACTTAAAATGACTGTAGGCTCCCTTGCCCTCGATCAATGCGACAATGTTCTTATAACCCCCGATACCCGTTTCCGACGCTTCAACCGTATCGACTTTGAATCCTTTCTTTTCTGCATATTTGACATACAAACGAAAGAGCTCCCCGGCAAATAAGCCCGCCTCGTCTCCACCGGTCCCAGCTCGAATTTCTAGTACCAGACTCTTTTCGTCCCGTGGATCCCTTGGAATTAAAAATTCCCTGACTTGCTCTTCAATTTCAGCTTGCTGTCGCTCCAACTCGACTTTTTCCTCCACAGCCATCTTATGCAACTCTCCTCCGGCTGTCGGATCAGCGAGAATCTGTGAGGCTTCCTCGAGTTGCCTGATGTACTCCTGATAGGCCTCAAAAAGTTTAGCCGCTGGCTCGATGTCAGTCCGTTCCTTACTCAGCTTGTGCAACATGATCGGCTGGCTGACGATGGAAGAATCCATGAGCTGATCGGTCAACTCTTGAAACCGTGATACAAGGCCTTCCCATTTTTTGAATAACGTCGCTTCCATTGTTTCGTGCCTAGACCTTCACAGTCACACCGCCACGACAAAAAAAGAGACCCTGCTTCAAACACGAAGCAGGGTCTCTTTATCTACCCAGGTGGTGCGCTACTTACCCTTCTTCGCGTATTTCTTTTTGAACCGCTCAACGCGTCCTTCAGTATCGACGATTTTTTGTGTGCCTGTGAAGAACGGATGGCAATTGGAGCAGATATCGACGCTGATATCACCGATGGTGGTACGTGTCTTAAACGAATTTCCACAGGCACAGTGAATTGTCGCCTCACGATATACCGGATGGATACCCTTCTGCATGACTTACGACTCCTTACCCATGAATTGCAAACCCGATTAGCCCTTCCTTAAGGGCACACACTTTATCCGAAGGAAGACCAAGAAACAAGCACCACACTATCGATTCATCGATTGCAGAAACTCCTGATTGTTCTTGGTGCCCCCGATTTTATCCATGAGAAACTCCATGGCTTCCATCGTCCCCAAGGGGCTGAGCACCTTCCGGAGAATCCACATCTTGTTCAGACGATCCTTGTCCACCAACAGTTCTTCCTTCCTCGTCCCGGACTGACTGATATCGATCGCCGGGAACAGGCGTTTGTCAGCCAACCGTCGATCGAGGTGAACCTCCATGTTACCGGTCCCTTTGAACTCTTCAAAGATCACGTCGTCCATGCGACTACCGGTATCGACAAGTGCCGTCGCCATAATGGTGAGGCTCCCACCGTTTTCGATATTACGAGCGGCTCCAAAGAAGCGTTTCGGTCGTTGTAACGCGTTGGAATCCAGACCGCCGGAGAGTACCTTGCCGCTGGGTGGCGCAATGGTGTTATAGGCTCGTGCGAGACGGGTGATACTGTCCAACAGGATGACAACGTCTTTCTTGTGTTCGACAAGCCGCTTCGCTTTCTCCAGTACCATTTCCGCCACTTGAGCATGTCGCTGCGCCGGTTCATCAAACGTGGAGCTAATAACCTCCGCCTTTACCTGTCGCTGCCAATCGGTAACTTCCTCCGGTCGTTCGTCAATCAACAGCACGATGAGTGTGACTTCTTTGTGATTCTTGAGAATGGCTCGGGCGATCGCTTGGAGCAGCATCGTCTTACCCGTACGAGGAGCCGCGACGATCAATCCTCGCTGACCTTTACCGATCGGCGTGGTCAGGTCCATGACCCTCGTGCAGTATTCTTCTCTGTCGAATTCCAATTGGAGCCGCTCTTCGGGATAGAGCGGTGTCAGGTTGTCGAACAGAATCTTGTCGCGAGCGACTTCAGGATCCTCGTAGTTGACCTTTTCGACTTTCAAGAGAGCGAAATACCGCTCGCTTTCTTTCGGAGGACGGATCTGTCCCGATACGATATCGCCCGTGCGGAGGTTGAACCGACGAATTTGCGAGGGGGAAATATAAATGTCGTCGGGGCCCGGCAAGTAATTAGAATCCGGAGCCCGTAAGAAGCCGAATCCATCCGGGAGGGTTTCCAGGACACCCTCTCCAAACACCACGCCGTTTTTTTCGGTCTGAGCTTGGAGGATCGCAAAGATCAACTCCTGTTTCCTCAAATTGGCGGCGCCTTCGATTTTCAGTTCCCGAGCCACATCGTTGAGATCCGCGATTGACTTCTGTTTCAATTCTGCAAGATGCATCACTTCCCCCCTAGCTACTGACATGCGACTCCCCCTAACCGTTTGTTATTCTCCGAAATACACTCGAACTGATTGGCCATGCAAACGTGCTTTTTATCCCAGCGATGAGTTTTAAGTGTCGATCTGTGCAGGTTGGGATAACTTGTGGAGGTTCTTTGTCTGAATTTTGACTAGGATAATAGTGTTGTCTTTTGATTCTCCGACGCCCACGGCCCAAGCAAGATCTTTGGTCGGCCTGCTGATTACTTCGCTCACACTGCTGCTAGATTTGGTTCGAGACAGGTTCCGGAGTTGAAATTTCTTCGATGGAGAGAATCAAATCACCCACAATACTGGGGTGATGATACCCGCGCAGCGCTCTGTTGTCAACTAGCACTTGTGATTTTGTTTCCCCTACTTCATCACGCGTATAATCACCTTCTCACAGGTTGTTCCTGGAATTTAAAGTGTGTTACACAGTACCCGTTAATACGACGAGTACGACATGGCACGTGACGAAAATGAAACCAGCCCGAGCCGAGTATTTTCACTCCTCGAAGCCAATCAGTTAATCCCACAGCTCCAGCTGTATCTCTCAACTGTTCGGGAAGGTAAAACCGTCCTCATACGAACTCGCGAGGAAGTGAGCAAAGCATCGGCCAATGCCTGTTACGGAGGCGGGACAGCAGCAGGCATATCCTATGTGAAAAGCCTCCAGGGCATCAGCGCCAACCTGCATGCCATCCATGAGCTAGGAGTCGTGGTAAAGGATATTGATCTTGGGTTATGCGACTTCCCGCATATCCGTGATGGTCGAGTCGTTTACTTGTGCTGGAAACTTGGTGAAAAAGAAATCCGCTGGTGGCACGAAGTCACGTCCGGGTACAACGATCGTCGTCCCATCGAAGAAGATCTCGCCTAGCTATTCCTCGAGAGATGAACAAAAAAACAACACCGAAGCACGCATCAGAGTAAAGGCATGAAGTTCGCCATCATCGGTTACGACAGTCCACTAGGAGAGGCTAAACGGAAAATTCATCGGGCCGCCCACTTAGCGAACCTCGAACCGCTGGATAAGCAAGGACGAATCGTTCTAGCAGGCCCTCTTACAGACAAAGCCGGAAGCCTGTTGGTGCTGGAGTTTGAGACACTGGAAGAGGCTGAAAACTTCGTCAACCACGACCCATATACGGTTTACGGCGTCTTTGAACGAGTTGAAGTTCATCCGTTTTTGCAGGTTTTCCCCAAATCGCCCTCGTAAACACCCTTCACTCACTCCCAGGATTCGGCCTCCTCTTTGGAAGCATTGTCTCATGCTAAACCGAGCGGTATAGTTCTCTCTATGTGTTTTCAACATATATCACGGATTGTTTTCACCGTCGCTTCGCTCTTTATCATATATCAATCAGCAAGTGCCTCAGAAACCACCGTGGTATCCGAGGGCCATTATGTGATGGGAGATAGCGACACTCTCGCTATCGCTGAGGAACGAGTCCTTCGGCTAGCTCAGCGCAGAGCGATTGAAGAGGCTGGCCTGTATGTCGAGTCCACGTTTCAAGACATAGAAAAAGCTTCCCCCGGCAACAGCTTCCAGTCCAGCTCATTGGAGATCCGTACCATTGCAGCCGCAGTAATAAAAACCGAAATCCTGGAATCGCGGCGTTCCTTCCAAAATGATCGACCAAGCTTCTATATCCGTATCCGCGCAGTCATCGACCTCGACAATCTTGAAGCAGCAATTCGACGGTGGCAATCCGAGGAGCGATTCGCCGAACATTTCCGTCGGCTTCAGAGCGAGAATATAAAACTCAAGGCCCAGCTTCATGAGTTAAAAACCACTCCTACCGGAATGAGAACTCTCACCATTAAGCCGCTCGACAATATAAAGGGTCGCGAGCAGGCTCGTATATTGATCGAGAAAGCGATCTTCTCTCAGCACTTTCCCCAAAAGCTCGATTTGATCTCCCAAGCAGCAGCGTTGGATCCTCAGTCTGTCGAACCTTTGATCGTACGTGGACAAACTTACTTGCGGCTCGCATCTGCTGCCTACTCCAACAAGTCCAAGCCAAGTGAATATTCCGAATCTATCGACAATGCCCGAATGGATTTCGATCGGGCCATTTCGATTGATCCAAAGAATACCTGGGCCCTGTTAGGCCGAGGAGACGTCAACACGTGGCTGCACCGCCCCGTCGAGGCAGCTCAAGCATTCGAACAAGTACTCGAGTTGGATCCTTTTTTTGATTTAGCACGTTATCGCTTAATCAATCTGTATACCGCCGAGGCCCGCAAATTGATTTCCCTGAAGCAGTGGTCGTTCGCCCTTACAGTCCTGGGAAAATGCTTGCCCCCGAAAACTCCTGACAGTTGGATGCCGTATCAAAAGGAGGCCTATTTACTCAGAAGCGATATCTACAAGAAATTGAGCCGGCCTACTCAAGCAATTGATGACCTTAGTGCGATCCTACGAGCCGATCCCACTGATAGGCAGGCCTTGCTCGCGAGAGCTGCGCTTTACCAGGAAGTGCTGCAAGGGCGTTCTGCAAAAGATGACTTCGAACACGCGTGCATGCTCGGAGTAACGGCTGCCTGCGAACAACTTCCGTAGCAACACTTCCCACCATAGCCCGCCTGTTGATTCCTGTTCAGTTCCTCACCCAAACTATACCGCTCGTACAGCTCACAGCCCGCTGTTTCATATGTCATGATCCTGTACACTGATTTGACAATCCAAAAGATCGACACCTATAATGCCGTGAGTTCCCGAGTCGGTGTTTGACCAGCTTCCATCGGCACACAGGTGGGGGCAAAGGGCCTAAACCATCCGCCAAATAGTGGCCCGAAAGCTCCTTGCGGTGGGTCTTCTGTGGTCTTGAACAAGTGTAGAGAAACACCTTAGAGTGTGTCAGAGAATCAAGTACGTGAAAAACCACCGTTTCTTTCATTAACCAAAATTTTCCCGGAGTGTAGGTTGTGATGAGTGACTATCGTGTGCTCCCAGGACCAGAACACTTTCTTCCCCCGGCTGCCGCAAGCATGGGAATCCGCTTGCCGAATCCGGGAGAAGCCCATATCAACGGCGTGATCACCTCGGAAGAAGCTGCCTATGAAGAAGCGGCGCGTCAGTTCTTAATGGCGAAAGTCCCGACAATTTTCCCAGGCCCCCTCGTGTTATGGGCATGGAACGAAAAAGCCGCAAAGAAAGCGACGGCGATTCGACATCTTTTCAATACGCTGAAGGAATGCGTTCAGCCTGGCCAAAAACCGATGTTGATCCCTATGCCCGACTACCGCCCCAAGTATCCTAAAATCAACCCTGAAGTTGAGATCAACCCGAATCATCCGAATTTGACCATTTGGCATAATAAGATCGACTGCTGCATATTTGTCGGTGTACATTGCCACCAAGCCAATCTGTCGCTGAAGATTATTCGCGGAGGAACATCCTGTTATACTATCGCCATGTGCGCGCAGGCTGGCCATGAAGACGCGATGCTTTCAATCCGTGATACATCCGTCGAAAAAATCATGCGATTAGCCGATACTATAAAGCGATTGAAAGGGACCGTCCAACCACGGTTAGCGTCAGCTAATTAATGGGGTTTCGAATTAACCGTTTGAAATCCGCGAGTGTGAAAGGAGGCTGGGTCCATGGCAGAAATAAAATCAGTTATTGGAACACAAAATAAAAAAGGTCAGACCTATACAGATACCTGGAAAATGATGAATGAGGCTCCACGTACGCCTTCATTCTTTACGGGCAGCGAAGTCATCAAGGAAGCTCTCCGTCGGGCAAGTTGCGATGTCATGATCGCGTATCCGATCACGCCACAGAGTGAAGCCGCTGCATTGATCGGCGAATTATTTGCCGAAGGCTATATCGGAGACTACTTCCGCGGCGAAAGCGAATTTGCCGTTATGTCGCAATGCGCCGGCTCCGCGTTTGGCGGAGCTCGTGTGTTTACGACAACAGCAGGGCCGGGCACCATGCGGGCCATGGAGAACTTTCCGATGTGGGCCGGTGCCAGGTTACCGATTCAGATGATCGTCACCTGTCGAGGCATCAACTCACCGCTCTCGATTCAGCCGGACACACTCGAAATCGCCTATCTGCTGAACACCGGCATGTTGGTGTGGCATGCAGAGACTGCTCAAGACTTCTTCGATTGGATTCTGAAGGGTTACATGGTGTCAGAGGAACCGGATGTGCACCTCCCGCTCGCGCTGTGCTGCGATGGGTTCTTTGTCACTCACACAAAAGACGTGGTGAATCTGACTCCTGCCGATATGTGCCTGCCACCATACGATCCTTACCGGTCTCCCGTGCCTTGTATGGACATGGAGTGCCCGCCCGTTCGTATGATGCGCGATCCATTTGTCATGAAGAGCAACTATATCAGCTATGCAACACATGCCAGCTGGCAGCAAGAGATTTGGGCTGCTGTCGAACGCTCGCGAAAGCATTCGATCCATTGGCTGAATGGCCTGATCGACACGGAAAATACGGACGCAGACATTGTGATCGTAGCTTCAGGCACCGCTGTTTCTCAGGGTCGGGAAGCGATCCGGTTGTTGGAAGACGAAGGCGTGCGATGCGGTCTGGTGAAAGTGAAAACCTTGCGCCCCTGGCCGGAAGAAGAAATTCGTGAGGCGACCAAAAACGCGAAACATATTTTTGTGCCGGAGTTCAATGTGACCGGATGGCTGGCCAAAGAAATCCGGGCCTCCGTCCCAAATCACCAGCGCGTCCATGCCGGGCCACATGTTTGTGGAGGCATGACGATGCCACCGGAGATCATTGTGTCTGAAATTAAGACGGCCCTTGGGATGAAGACTTTCTCCCTGGCTGGCCGCGGAAGCTGAGTTATATTAACTTCGAACCTGTTTGCTCTAGACGAACGACGCTGAGGAGGCCTCTATTATGAGCAAGGAACGTATTCAAATATCCGAAGCCCTATACGACATCATGCCGTCGGACTATCAGGATCTCGTAAAAAGCGCCACGTACGGTAAGGAGGACCGCGGTTGGAAAGACATCGGAACATCTAAAGAGCTGATCGAGCAGCACTCGCTCTGCGCTGGCTGTCCAGAATCCATGGCTTTCCGTTATATATTGGCCTCTCTCCCTAATCCGGAGGATACAGTCATGGTCGGTTCGACCGGCTGTACAAGCCTGGTGTTTCCAATGGTCGCTGTTCATAACATCCATTCGTTGTTTGGAAACCAAAACGCGATCGCATCAGGTCTTAAGCGTGCCCTCAGCGTCAGATTCCCTGATCGTGTAAAAGACGTCGTCGTCCTCGCTGGCGATGGCGCGACCGTCGACATCGGTCTGGACATGACACTCCAAGCCTGGTTCAGACAAGAAAAATTCACGACCATTTGCTTCGACAATGAGCTCTACGCCAACACCGGCGGGCAGGAGAGCGGGCTCATGCAGAAAGGCTTTGTCGCAAAGATGGCACCGGTCGGGAAGTTATTCGATAAGGTGCGCTTGCCGGAGATAGCCCGTGAATCAGGCTGTCACTATGTTGTGAACTGCACAGTCAGCAAACCGTCACTGGTCGAGAAGGTTATTCGCAACGCCGTGCATATCGCTCGTGAAATCGGCCCGACTTATCTCCAGCTCTACACCCCTTGTATTCTCGAAATTGGCAAGAACAGCATGGAAGGCTTGCAAGAGATGCGTGATTCAGAAAAGCCGAGCGAGCGATTTGCGTACAAGGAATACGTCAGCGAACCGGCGAAGCAACTGTTGACCGAACTAGCTGCCAAGGATAAAGAACGGAAGGCAGCCGCTAAGCAGCTGGCCGCACAAGCACAAGCCAATTAGACCGGGAGGCCATTCATGATCAAGAAACGACTCAATATCCGAATGTCCGGTTTAGGTGGACAGGGTGCGGTCACCGCTGCTCACGTCATGGCCATGGCTGCCAACCGGGATGGGAAATTCTCGATCTCGAACCCATTCTTCGGGGCCGAGAAACGCATGGCACCGGCCGAGAGCTATTGCCGTATTGGCATTGAACGGATCTATGATCGCGGTGAACTTGTGTTTCCGGATGTGATCCAAGTGTTCCATCCCCAGGTCATCACGATGGGAAAGAGCTATACCATGCCGTTCTACTCAGGAATTAAGGAAGGCGGCATCGTTATTATCAACTCCGGTCAACCTCTGTTGTCGGAAGAAGACATAGAGCGCCTCAAAGATCTGAATGTGGCAACCTTTTATATCGCAGGAACCGAGTTGGCGATTGAGACTGCAGGTACGGAATTGTCGACCAATATGACCATGATTGGTTCAGTCGCCGGTATTACCAAGTGTGTATCAATGGAAGCTTTGGACGGCGCATTGCAAGAACGCTTCGGAAAGAAATTCGTCGCATCAGGCGGTACCGCTTCGCTGGACGAGGCGATCAAGAAAAAGTTCGCGAAGAAGGAAATGTTATTGGCGAAGAACCTGGCAACCGTCAAGCGCGCTTACGATATCGCCAGTGAGTGGGCGGATAAGAACAAGATCGAATTGCGGGTCGGCAATCCGGCCATCGCTGCGTAACAGAAGGAATCACGTTGCATGTATAATGTCGCGCAAGTCATCGATGAAAAATGTACAGCGAAGAAGGGCTGTCGGCTGTGCATCATGTACTGTCCAGAGGCTAACTGTTTAGATTTGAATACCGCCAAGATGGTAGCCGAAGTTATTATAGACCGCTGCAAAGGCTGCGAACTATGCGTAGTCGTCTGCAACGCCGCCAAGCACGAAGCCATCACAATGCAGGCTGTCAGCGCTACCGGTCAGTTGATGTCGAAAAAGGGAGAATCCGCAGCCTTGGGGCAAGCCTACCAGGGTTAACCGATTCGATTCGAATTAAAAAGCCCCATGGCGTCAGCGCTATGGGGCTTTTTGTTGCTGTTCAGCGAGGCACATATGGGGAACGAAGACAATGTCATTGAGGAGCTGCTCCGGGAAATCTCCGGCTTGATCAGCGAATACCCAAAGGCGATTGAGCGACGGGCAGCGGTCATCCAAGCCACGGGCAAGGACCCTGAGCTCGTCGAAAAGCTCGTCAAAGCAGCCGACACAATGCGCGATAGCGGTAACCTTTATCTCACATGGGCTAAACACTACGCGGCTGTGGCTGAAGGCAACACCGACGCCTCATCCGATGAAGACGAAACCGAAGATTTCGACGTCTAAAAAATCTCCCTATTGCACGAAAAGTTTTGCTAGAATATCATTCTCTTTCGCTTGAACCTCTGTTCCCCGGTAGCTCAGTTGGTAGAGCAGCCGGCTGTTAACCGGCTGGTCGCAGGTTCGAGTCCTGCCCGGGGAGCCACTATCCCGTTCTCATAGAATCCACCGCTTTCCCTGGTCTTGGTAAATCACAACTTCCTCTCATAGCTCGTAGGTTCTCACTAGTTATATGACCCACGACCAAGACTTCGCCTGGACCAACGGAGATGTCCATCTTGTGACTTACCACCTCCTACCCATTCGGGTCCGTTGAGAATCCCCTGCAAATTCCGGTGCATACGAAGTTCGCCGGACGGCTGCTGATTATCGCTTATCTTTGGTGCTCGCAGCCCGGTCACCGAATCAGTAATGATTTCGTGCCTAACCACATGTTCAGGATGAACGATCGTCTTTCGCCAACCGAATAGAGTGCTATACGTGTATTTACCGATCTGTTTTTTCATACTAATATTTCCGCCTCGGGTTGTGATCCATCCTCTCTCATAACAACGCCTCATGACATCAGCGCTAGCCGTCAGCCTGACTCCTCCATTATAATGTTGATATGGTTTCGTTCCCGATGTCTTGCATCTGCCTCATAGATGGGTTGAAGCTATGATCTCCTCTCAACCGCTTCCCATCAAGAAACATAGGGTGCCATACTCGGTATTATGACCGATCCGCAATGATCACTATCGTTTCCGCTTTTCGACCGCCGCTACCGCTTCGAAACGCACATCTCATGACACTCGTGCCTCGCTACTTGCCACGGGACACGTCATTGGTAGGATTGCCTCAAGAGTCGCGTTTCTTTCCCGTTGAGCCGGATGCACAGCTTCAGGGATTCTGTCATTGGCAAGATGCTCGTAAAGCGTGCCCTACAGCGGTGCTGGTTCATGGCCTTGAAGGCTCCAGCGAATCACGATACATGCGCGGCATTGCAGCAAAGGCCTATCGGGCAGGCTTCAACGTCATTCGCATGAATCAGCGTACGTGCGGTGGAACAGAACATCTCTCCCCGACCCTTTATAACAGCGGCTTGAGCGGAGACTACCGCGCGATTCTCAAGGAGCTCGCGCATCGGGACGGACTCGACCGCATATGGTTGATTGGATATTCCATGGGTGGAAATCTCATCTTAAAAGCGGGCGGCGAGTTTGGCCGGAGCGAGCCCGCCCTTGTAGGTCTCGCGGCAGTATGTCCGAACATCAACCCGACCATTTGTGCTCAGGCATTGGAGGAACCTCGCAATTTTATCTACCATCGCCACTTTCTGACGCGATTGAAATCGAGGTTGCGAAGAAAGGCGGCTCTCTTGCCTGGGAAATGGGATCTTTCGCAACTCGATCGGATCGCCACGATCAGTGAATTCGATGATCACTACACGGCTCACGACGGAGGTTATCGAGACGGTGCCGACTACTACGACCGGGCTGGCGCACGCCACGTGATCGATGCCATTGCGGTTCCTACACTCATCATTACGGCACAAGACGATCCGTTTATTCCCTACTCCATGTTCACCGTACCGACGATTCAGCAGCACCCTCACATTCGTGTGGTCGCACCTCGCTACGGAGGTCATTGCGGGTTTTTTCACCGGGGCTTGAATGGAGAAGACTCGTACTGGGCGGAGAACCGAATCGTAGACTTTTTGCTGGGGCGGCTTTGACAAACACTGCGGCACGCTTGTCCTCGGAGCGGGATATCTACCCACCTCTCTGAATCTTGCGAGACTCCATGGCTGCGACAAGAGGAACGCATTTCCATACCCAGCTGAGGATGAGCCAGATACTGTCGACCACGATAGCCGCAATGAAGACCCAGTTGTACGTCACCATGCCCAATTTACCTAAGAACGGTTGGAGAGCAAAAAGCAGCACACCGTACGCAATGGTGATGACAAGCAGCGTCGCGAGAGGCACGACCAAACCTTGGAACGGTACCAGCCACCTCCATTCCGCCGGCGGGTTTCTCGCCAACTCTCGGGCCCCCAGCCATCCAATCACCAACGAACCGCTGTAGCCCACGAATTGAACAAGATCTGAAGCTCGGAGTTTCCCTACCGAGGTTTCTCGAAACAGCGGAACCTGTCCAAGAACCATGGCAAGGAGAAACGCCAGAACCAGGGCGACGCCATATTCCATCACCCACCTCCTGGCCTTCATAAATCACCTCATGTACAGCATGGCCGCCGGTATTCAACGTCTGCGGTATGAACAGGAGCTTAGCACGAGGGGATTCTGACTGAGAAACGAACTGTCATTCCCGAATCTGAGCGGCTTAGACGATCACGCTGTCGAGGTGTGTCCGCACATCGTCCAAATATGTCTTAAACGGGTCCGGCATGGGAAACGGGGCATGACCGCGCACCTGAAAGATCGACCAATTGATGACATAGGGAGGAAACAATCCATCAGGGGTTGGAGGCTGATCCACAGCTGAGGCGGACCGCTCATGTAGGAGATGTCTGACCAGTTCACTGCGGCCGTAGGCTCGAGTGTTTTTGGGTGCCGTTTCCATCGCAAGTTGAATGAGGCGGTCTGTCGTCACACGAGGAACACGCCCCTCTTCCAATAACCCGTGATACAGCCCCTTCGCGTGATTCAGATTGTGATACTCCAAATCCAGACTTTTCATTGTGGGATCGGTCCAGTCAACATGTTCCGCATCTCGAAAGCATTCCAGCAGCCATAATTTTGACGCCCAGTCGACGCGCCCAACGAGTTTTTGATAATCACCGCGTAAATCATGGAGCACAGCCGCCCAGTGGGCAAGGACCCAATCGGTTTCCTCATCCTGCCCCTTGCAATGCTGAACGGCACAGTCAAGAAACCGTTCTTGAATCTCCACAGCCGACATCGCCTTTTGAGATTGCAACCGTATCAGCCAGCGCCGTTCTTGATCCTGGGAAATCTCTTGGAGCGCTTCCACAGGCTCGTCGATCTCCAAACCCTGAGGCGCCTGCCCTTCCTCGATGAGCTGCAGCACCAACCCCGTCGTTCCGAGCTTCAATGCCGTCGCATATTCGGCCATGTTGGAATCGCCGAGCAACAGATGAATCCGTCGATATTGATTGGGATCGGCCAACGGCTCATCCCTCGTGTTCACAATCGCCCGATTGTGCTGCACCCATTCGAAGAAATCGTTCACAATATAGTCGGCACGTTGAGAGATTTGGAAGGGCAGCTCCGATACATGATGCCTACCGAGAGGCGAAGGTGGAAGGATTAACCGATCCGTCTGAATCCAGGCATCTTGTGGAGCGGCGGAGCCGACACGCCCAGAGCCGGTAAAAATCTGCCTGGTCACGAGAAACGTCACAAGGGGGGCCAGCCCGCGCCTCGAAAAAGGAAACCGTCGAGAAACCAGATAGTTCTCATGTGAGCCGAAAGTCGCATCGGTTTCATGATCAATGTTGTTCTTGATCAAGGACACCTGCTCTGAGAAGCCGAGCTCTTCGAGAGCTTGCTGCAGCAAGCGGTCTCCGGCACGATCCGACGCCACCACATCCATGAGAGAACGGCATTCCGGCGAGGCATATTCTAAATGCCCCATATCCAAATAGATTCGTCCGGCGTTGGTGAGAAATCCCCCATTGCCAGGAGGCTCGTCATGCCCACGATGGTGCAAATCCAGCACGCCTCGCCGCTGGACACGGAACAGATGGTCACGAATCTTGTGGGCGAACCAGGTCGGGGAGTGATCGGGGCGGTCCTCATGAATCAAAAGCCCGTACTCCGTCTCCAAGCCAAAAATACGATGTAACATGAGATTAGGTGAGTGATGGGTTCAGATCCGTCGGGAGCACTGTTCCCAACTCATCGGCCTCAAGTGCTCGATACTTGGAAGGTCCTTGCACGTGGCGATCAAGCAGAGCACATTCAATCGTCCTTTCGGCCATGCATCGACGCAGATGCGCATAGAGCGTCCCCGCATCCGTCACCTGCCGATCGAGGCCGGTCGTTGCTTGGTCAAGACCTTCGCCATCCTCCAGTGTTGGACGTTGCGCCCGATCCCCAACCGCCCACGTGCGAATCGCCATATCCACCGCATCCTTCAGAGACACAATGGACTGTTGTCGAATATACTCGATCATCGCCTGCTCGACCACGGACGTCGCGGCAAGCACCGCATACCGGTTTTTTTCCTCAAAAGTGCCGTCATAGTTGATCGTCAAGAAGCCATCTTTCTCGGCCTTCCGGCCTAACTCTGCCAGCAAGATCTTCACGATGAAGGGGGCCTTGAACACCTCTTCGAACGCTTGTTTGATGACCGGCGCAATACCGTACTTTATCAAGCGGCTCCCGGTCACATCCGAAGCGGATCGATTGAACCCCTCGACGTGTGCCATTTCCAGCAGATTAAAGCGCAACTTCTCCAGGTCAGCCGGATGTCCCATACCGCCAAGGGCTAAACGATCGTAAATCTCATATAACTTAGGGGTGCCTTTGCTCATTGTCATGAGCAGAATGCCGCGCTCGTATGTCACCCCGACAACAGGGGTTCCCTCTTTAAGCTGATCACCGAGATATTGTCGTCGATTTCCGACTGCTTCCACCCACCGATATGGCTCTTCATACATAGCTAATGACCTTACGTATTTCTAGAAACTCTTGTTTCAAACAACGATCGGAGCTGAAGATCCGGCATCATCCTGACACCGGCGGCCGTGATGAGCTTAATGACCGGATAGAGACCGGTTTCGCGATTGACGCCACCGGTCGCACTGTCGAATTCTGCGGCGCTCGTCAACAGTCGCAACGCCTGAACGGTCGCGTGCTCTTCCGGCATCGCACTCAGCGGCTGTTCGCCCCATGTATTCATGTAGTGAAGAATGCCCCGAATGGTCGATGAGCCGGACCCGGACACCGCATATTCCGCTCCCTCGAACTCCGCACCGAGAATATCGTAAAAGTAGATTTTTGCCGCTTCTTGCCCGGCATCGTAACCGGCAAAGATCGGAACGACAGCTCCAGTCCCCGCTAAGGCAGCCGCGACATTATCTTTCAGCAATTTTGACAACGCTCGGAGCTTTCCCTCAAAGCTGAGTTCCTGAAGCTGTGTCCGCCGATAATACTTGAAAGAGTGTTCAAGGATGCGCGCCATTTCATATGCGGTCGCCGGCACTCCGGCGATCGCCATGACACTAGACCGATCAATCTCCAATACCTTGTCGGTTCGATCGTACATGACCATATTGCCGGCCGTAGCACGTCGGTCTCCGGCCACCAACACACCGTCGCGGTACTTGAACGCAAGGATGGTTGTGGCGGTCGTCAGTTCCTGTCTTACTCCGGCCTGTCCCGACGCTGCGAACACGTATCCTTGATCTTTTAAGAGTTGATAGAAGTCCCCCTGCATTTCCATCTGCTCCTCAGTGCTGGGTTTCAAGTACTGCGTGCTGAGGCCGATCTGCTCCCCTCACTCGGCACGTCGCACTGCCTCACTACTCCCCCGTCCTCTGCCGATACCGCTCGGCCTGTTTGGGATCGACCTTGCGCATCCGCTTCATCAGATTGTCCTTGTCGGGCGATCCCGACTCCGGGCGGCGTGGCCCTCCTCCCTCTTCAAGAGGACGGGGCGATTTTGGCATAGGATCGACCGGCCCTTCGCGCCGTTCCGGCATCATGCTGTGTTTCATGTCTCCATATCCTTTCTGTGGCTCCATGTTGCCAGCGCATCAACCGGTGAATGGGCGTGTTGAAAAATATCAATGCAACCTCGGACGTCCTCCGAATTAAACAGGTCTCCCATATCCAGATTGTGCGTGCAAAGCCCGCCTGAGAACTGAATGCGCTCCCACTGGATCGACTTGATCTGATCGGAAAACCGCTGCACACAGACCCCACGTAACCCGCCGCGTGTATCTCTTGGCCCATTTCTGACCGCGTCCTCAATCGCGTCATCGGTCGTCACCCGCCACACTTTCTTATCCGCTTCTAATCCGAGGTAGAGCCCCTGTTCCGGATCTACATTGTGATATTCCAAATCCAAGCTGGCTAACCAGGGATCATCCCAGCCGATCCGCTCTTCACGCATGAACGTCTCGAGCAACCACTGTTTCGTGACCCAATCCAGCTTGCCGACCAACTGGGAACGATCACGCGCCAACAGATGTAAGACGTCACCCCATTCAGCCAACAGCCAATCGGATTCCTCGTCGGATCCGGCTAACTCGCGGCGTGCCGCCTCACAGTAAGACTCTTGAAGCTCCAGAGCAGAAAGTCTGCGTCCGTTTTTGAGACGAACTACGGCTTTCAGATCCGGATCGCGCGACAACTGTTTCACCGCCGCCACAGGCTGATCCAGTTCGATCTCAGGCGCCGCCCCTCGTTCGATGAGGTCAAGTACGAGTCGTGTCGTCCCGACCTTCAGCGCGGTGGCATACTCGCACATGTTGGCATCGCCGATGATGAGGTGGAGCCGTCGGTATTTTCTACGATCAGCATGGGGCTCATCTCGGGTGTTGAGAATCGGGCGGTTATGCATCGTATCGACGCCCAACTCGGCTTCCATAAAGTCGGCGCGTTGCGAGAGCTGATACCGTCCAGGAACGTAACCGGACTCCTGCGCTTCAGTGCCGACCTTTCCCGCACCCGCGATCACTTGTCGGCTGACCAAAAATGGCACCAAGCCCGCTACAAGAGCAGGAAACGGCACGGCCCGCGAGACGAGATAGTTGTCGTGACATCCATAACTATGGCCGTGAAAATCGGTGTTGTTTTTGTAAAGCTTCACGTGACCTCCGCCGAGCATCTGATTACGACGCTGAGCGGCGCGCAGAACGATACGCTCCCCCGCTCGATCTTGGGCAAGAAGGTCTCTGATCGTCCGGCACTCCGGCGTCGAATACTCCGGATGTGTGTGGTCGTTGTAGAATCGCGCGCCGTTCGGCAACACCAAATCGCTCTTCATATCATGGAACGAAAAGGGGCGATGGGCATCCGCCTTCGCAAACTCATCTTCTTCCCGGTCCTGCTGCAAACCGGAAACGCGAAAGCCGCGCGCATCCTCGCGCGGATCTTCACCGGCATAGTCCCACCGTCTTTCGAAAGAAGCGGCGAGATGTGCCCGCACCAATTCCATTGATTCCACGACCGGATCCATCTCCGGCACGTCATCCCTCGTTATCCCGTACTCGGTTTCGATGCCAAAAAGACGCATAGTTTGTCAGATATAGAAGATCAACCGTGAAACGGGCAGCATCCGAGCCCTCAATCGTTCACCTTCTACTTCTCACATGACATGTCTTCAGATGATCTGATTCACGAGGCGTTCTTCTGTCTGGCGCCCACGCCGGAACGAGGAAATTCCAATCACCTGTTCCGGATGATGATCCAGCAGCTTCAACCACTCTTCCGCAGCATCGTCCGGCGGCAACATGTCACCTTCACGAAATTCCTCCGAAATGGAATCCAGTAGGTCTTTGGCCTGCAATCCAGACTGCTGCCCAGACTGAACCGTACGGTCGATCGCCTTCTCCTTGGCACGTTGAACGATCGAGGCCAAGATGGCTCCACTCACCAAATCGCCGCGATACAGCACCTTGTTTTGTCCGCTCCTGAGTCTGATCGACAGAAGCCGGTTATCCTCGGTTCGGCAGAAGATCGACTCGATGATGTCTTCCACAAGCGATGCCGTTGCCTGTATCTGCTCGCCGCCCCTTTCCTTCACCAGCACCGGATCCAACGGCAGATCCGCGGTCAAATACACCTTCAGAATCTCGGCCGAAGCGTTCCTGTTCGGCCGACTGACTTTGATCTTCCGATCGATGCGGCCTGGGCGCAGCACAGCCGGATCGATCAGGTCAGGTCGGTTGGACGCTAAAATAATGACGACGTCACGCAGCGACTCGATTCCGTCCATTTCGCTGCAAAACATCGGCACAAGCGTATTCGAGATGTTGAAGGAGCGCATGGCACGCCGCGTCCCCAAAATCGACTCCGCCTCGTCGATGAAGATAAACGGCAAGGCGCCGTTCTCGCGTCTCGCCCGAGCCTGATCGAAGAGATCGCGAACCATCCGCTCCGATTCCCCCAGCCACATGTTGAGGATTTCAGGCCCTTTCACATGCAGGAATGCCCCGCTTGTCACCGCCGGACGCTTGTCTCGAACGGGCGGTTGCTCTTGCACGGATTCGCTGACCAGCTTGGCCAAACTACCGGCTGCCGCTTGCCCGATGAGCGTCTTCCCACATCCGGGTGGGCCATAGAGAAGAAAGCCCTTCGGTTGGGAAAACCTGAACCGTTCAAACGTCTCCGCATGCAGCAGCGGATACTCGATCGCCTTTCTGATGGCGGTGATTGCCTCGCTCTGTCCGCCGATCTGCTCCCACGTGATTTTTGGAGTTTCATCAAGGACATGTCGGCTTGTTTTGAGATCCACCAGTTTCTCGATCGCCACACGATGGCTAGGATCGATGCGAATTTCATCGCCCGCCTTGAGATCGACGCCGACAAGATCCGTCGACCTCTGCAAAATCAAGGACTGCCGACCCATCTCTTGTTCAAACCGCAATCGTCCGTCAGGCATGGCCTCGGTCAGTTTCAAGATAGGGCCGTTACGATCGTACCCGAGCGCCTTGATCACGGCATAGGCTTCGTTGACCAGAATCTGCGTTCCGACCTTAAGATCCGTATCAGAGACGCGGGGGTCCACGTTGGCATAATACTCGGCTCCCCCGACGACGATGCGGGCGAGTCCCTCACCGGGAACATCAAGTAACGTCCCTATACGATTGGCCGGTGCCGTCAGTTTGGCGACGACCTCGCCGACTTTCTTGAATTCCAGTTCACGCTGTTGATGGGCGGCTTGAGACAATGTCACCGCATGACGCAGCTTATACAGCAGCTTCTGCCGAGCATCCCCCTCGGGAAATGAGGCCAGGCATTGCTCAATCAATTCGAGCGGATCAATCCCGGTCTTCAGCGACGTCTCGTCGCTTCGATCGTTGGGTTCATCCTGTTCAGAAACTCTGCGATCACTCATAGATGGTCCTTCACGACGCTTGACCAAATGATCCTAACACACCCGTGTCTTGCAATGCCTTCACGCTGACTAGTTGACGGCCTGAAGCGTTACCGACACCATTTCACGCCGATTTCCCCGCACAATCTCCACCCTCGCTTGGTCACCGACTTTGTGCGCTTCCATCACATCCATCAGGTCATCAATGGTCGCCACCGGCTTTCCGGCGACCGAGACAATGACATCGCCGAGCTGGATCTGCCCGATCATGGTTTCACGCGCCCCTTTGAGGCCTGCGCGATCGGCGGCGCCGCCGCGTGTGACCTTACCGATAATCACTCCCTTGATCCCCCACCGCTTTGCCATCGCGTCCGGTACGAGAGAGACCCCCAACCCTGGACGGATGAGCTTGCCGTGCTTGATGAGTTCCGGAACGATGCGGTTCACCGTATCAGCCGGAACGGCAAAACCAATTCCTGCATACGCTCCGCTCGGGCTCACGATCTGCGTATTCACGCCGATCAATCGCCCAGCCCCATCCAGAAGCGGGCCGCCCGAATTACCGGGATTGATCGCCGCATCGGTCTGGATCACACCTTCAATCGTCCGATTCGACATGGATTTGATGGTCCGTCCCAATGCACTCACAACCCCGGTCGTCAAGGTATGATCGAGCCCGAACGGATTCCCAATCGCCAACACTTTTTGTCCTACACGTAAATCGTGCGAGAAACCAATCGCCAGCGGCTCCACTTGACCATTCGACATCTGAATTTGCAACACCGCCAAATCGTGATCGGGATCGGCGCCGACCAGCTTCGCTTCGTGCTCACTCCGATCGGCCAACGTCACCTTGATCGCATGGGCGCCGTAGATGACATGAAAGTTGGTGACGATGTGGCCGTGCTTACTCCACACAAAACCGGACCCGGAACCCTGTGGCACTTCCATGACGTTGAGCGACCAGATATCTTGTTGGATGGCGGTATTGGCGATGAACACAACGGATTTGGTCGCACGTTCAAACACGGCGATCGTCGATCGTTCATCGGCGCTCAGTTCCACCGGCGAGGGCGTCACCGGACGTGGCTTCCCTTCAGGGCCGTCATAGACGGCACCCAGCGGTTTCCCCCATTCCGCAGCATGGATCGGAGAGCAAAGCATCGCTGTAGCCATAAGCAGTATCAGGGATCCGGCGCGGCTATTCACCCAGAACCTGCACGACGACTTCACGCGTTCTGGAACGAGTGTCGAAATCCACTACGACGATTTGCTGCCATGTGCCGAGCAGAAGCGCACCGGCCGCAAACGGAATGGTGACGGACGGTCCTTGGAGTTGCCCTCGAAGATGGCTGTGACCGTTATCCTCGCCGGGATTCACCGTGTTGTGCTGCCATCGGGGATTGGGAGGAACGAGATGATCCCAAAATGTTTTTGTGTCTGCTCGAATTCCCGGTTCGTCCTCGATAATCATCACCGAAGCCGTGGTGTGTTTCATGAATACCGTCACGATTCCGGCTTTGAGATTGGAATCAGCCAACGCGCCGGCGACGGATTTCGTAATGTTGTCGACCCGCGTATCACCTTCCATACGGATCGTCAGCGAAACGGTGTGAACGCCCATCAGAGTCTCCGATCCACGAGGCTGCGAAGGTAGCGGCGGTCGCTCCGGGTCAGCGGCTCACCTCGCGCTTCTTCCAAAAGGTAATCAAACGCGCCTTCGGCCGTCAGCAACCGTACTGCGCTCAAGACTTGACCGCTCAGAATGCCTTCTCGTCCCAGCTTGTCGAGATACGCAAAGGCCTCCTGCAAACTCTCTTTATTCCGGACATAATAATCGCGTCCCCGGAGCTGATTGCTGTAGGCTTCAAACTGTTCACAGGCGACCAAGATCTCCGCCAATTGCCGCACCCATGCCTTCGCCTTAGCCAGTCGTTCCGGATAATAGTAATACAGCATCACCTGCTGCATCCAAGATTGCCACTGGACGCCAAGAGTCTTCAATTTCGGCTTCACCGCTCGCAATCGTCGGGCAAGGCGTCTGGCATAGCCCAGTCGCATCTCAATCTGTTCGACAGCCCATGCGTCCATGGGTACGCCGGAGGTGATCAGATCCTGACGATACAACGAAACGAAGGCTTCTGTTTCCCGGCCATATGTCGTCCTGGGATGAATGGCGCGCCATTCACGAGGCCTCGTCGGAATACCCCGTTGCTTGGCCCAAGACCAAATCGTTCCAAAGAGTTGCCGGTCGAGGCCGGCACGGCCCAAGTCGTGCAAAAGGCAGGCAACGTGATAGCGCCGTACTCGGTCGCGCGGATGGCCTAAGCGATCAGCGACGGTCACACACATCTTTGCCGTTCGCATGGCATGCGGTCGATCATAGCCGCGGATCGTTCGTCCTAGTCGACGGGGGTGCGGATAATCGTAAAGTTTCATGAGAGCTTTCGCGAGAGAATAGGAGACCTCCAGGGGTTCCAACCGTCGGGAATCAGATAGAGCCATAGTTCATAGCCACCGGTGAACGACTGCACAGACTGGGCGAGAATATCGTCGCTTGAAATGAGGTGTCAAGACGATGTCCGCGGATCCCCTCGCTGAATACCGTCAAGTTTGTTATGCTGCGTCTTCCTGATGCACATCGTAAAGACTTTCTTATGACTGCTTTGTTACGATCCTGCTACCTCCTCGTTACCGCGATCACCCTCTGTGTTCCTTTTCACAGCGCTGCGGGATCGTTGGACCACCTGACAGATCTGACCGGAAAGGTGCAGACCGTTGTGACCCTGAAAGGCCGCGACAATTTTTCCAGCGAATATCGTTACGACGTGAGCGTCAGGAATCTTTCACCCGACGCCATCATCGGTGATTCACTGGTCATCGTGCTGGACAAGATTACGAACCTGGCCGGCGAAGATCGAGAGGGCCTCACGGGGGAATCCTTCCTGAAACGATTCGACGTACTGGACCAAGAAGGCCGGACAGACGATGGAAAACCATATTTCCGCGTTCCGATTGGAAGTTCCCCTGATCTCGTACCGCAAACCGATAGCCTCCCCGCCATGATCCGAATCAGGAATCGGGATTATGTGGCGGTCTTCACCCCTTCGTTCAAAGTTTTTGGACAGAAGCGGCCCCCTGCGGAGGCAAAGCGTACAGAGTCTCTGGGATCCTCCACACCTCCCGCTCCTGGACAGTCGGCAGCCGCCAATCGCAATGCGGTCGATAAGCTGATTCAACTGCTGATCAAGAAAGGCATTTTGACGGAAGATGAGTGGCGCAAAGCGAATCAGCCATGACGGACGCATGCGTGGCGTGCCAGGGAACGTGGCCGAGAGAGGACCATTTCATCGCAGACCTCGGATTGTCGAAGGTCTATCTCCACGACGATCAGTTCTTCCCAGGCTGGACCGTTGTGGTCTTCCAGCGCCATGCCACTGAATTGTTCCAGCTTGCACCCACCGAACGTTTTCAGTTGATCGAGGAGGTCAACCGAGTGGCCGACATCTCGGCCCAAGTCTACCAAGCGAAGAAGATCAACTACGAACTTCTCGGGAACCAACTTCCCCATATCCATTGGCATGTCATTCCTCGTCTCACAGGCGATCCGTCCCCGTTGGAGCCGGTATGGCGGGTACCGCACAGCCCCCTTCTTTTGACAGGAGCGGCGCTTCATGAAACCATCAACCGTCTCGCTCCTCTTCTTCGTATGGCCCAGTGAACCCGGTCGTTCCGTATTCCCATAGATGGTATAATTAAACGCTCTTGTGGCTTCTCTGTCGAAGCGTGAAAGTTTGCCGATGCGTCCCGGATCGATACTGTTGGCCCTCACCGTAGCAGCCACTGTTCTCGCTTCCTCTCTTGCTCGCGCTCATTCACTGAATGGGCACAGTTTCTCTGCCGACGGTGACTCACAAGCATCCGAGTCAACTCCCTGGCTGGGGTTCAACGAACCAACCGATGCCGTGACGGAGATCGCATCACTGCGCCGAACGGTCCGCCTCTTACCGACCGAACCGGACTACCGGCTCAAACTAGCGGGAGCTCTTTCTCGTATCGGCGATCTGGATGCCGCCGTCGAGGAATGCCGGGCGGCGATTACATTGCAGCCGGATGATGGGAACGCCCATCTCCAACTCGGTCTCATGCTCATGGCGAAACAAGAATGGCGGGCCGCTGCTTCCGCTCTGAGAGAGTCCATCCGGCTGGAACCGAACCTGTCCCACACCCACTACAGCTTGGGGAGCGTCTATTATTCACTCGGCAATGTGACCGCCGCCGTTCAGTCCTATCGGCGGACACTTGAACTGCGCCCTCATTTCCCAGACGCGCACTACCGGCTCGCGCTGTTGTTAAGAGTTGCGGGGCACACGCGAGAAGCGGTGCAACATCTGGAAACGGCTGCAACCGGTGGAGTGCCTCACGCCGGACTATTCCTCGGCAATGCCTATCAGACCGGACAGGGTGTCGAGAAAAACCTAAGTTTGGCGATTTTTTGGTGGATGCAAGCAGCCGACCTCGGTCAGCGAACCGCCGCCGATTCGTTGTCCAAAGTGAGACGCCAGGCGCTTTCCTCCGAATCGACGAAACAGCGACGCATGGAATTGCTGAACGCTTTGCAGATCTACCGCAACACCCTTTGGAATGACTTTCCCGAGATCAGTCGCCCGACTCAACCGCAAACATTGGGGAAGATCCTTCTCGAACAAAACCGCGCTCAAGACGCGATTCCAGTACTTTTGAAGGAATGCTTCGCGCTGAGTGAAGAAGCTCACGCAGAACTGGCCACACTCTATGAAACCGGTTGGGAGCAGTCTCTGAAGCCGTATGACAAGAATATTCTGACTTGTTTTGAATCGACCTCGGCCGACGGCTTTGCTCCTGCGAAGAAAATCCTGACTCGCATCTATGCCAAGGGGCTCGGCCTGGATGCCGACATTCCAAAAGCGAAAGCTGTTCTCAAAGGCCTGCCGAAACAAGAAGCACAATCCTTGCTCGACGAACGAGAGCTTCACTAGTCGTATGCCGGACCAGCTGAAATTCTGGCGCCTGTTCATCGTATCGATTCCTCTGCAAGCGTTGGGTATCGGCTTACTGGCCACACTCCTCTCGACGATGCTGTGGTCCGCCGCCCCCGCTACCTTGACGGCGCTGGATTATACCGGCTACGACACCTGGATTCGCCACCGCCCTACCGCCAAACTCAATCCCTCACTGACCATCGTGGCTCGCGACGCGGCCAGTGAGGAACGATTCGGGAGGGGTCCTTGGGACCGTGGCATCCTCGCTGAGATGATCGTGACGATACATGAGGCCGGCGCTACCGTCATCGGCGTCGATCATCGACTCGACCATGCGAGCCCCGCTCAGCTTGGTGGAGCCGCAAGCGATGCGCTCTTTCTTGAAGCGCTTCGCACGGCATCACCCGTTGTCCTGATTCACGATACCGATTTACTCCTTCAGTCCGACGCCGCAATCTATGGACACATCACGGTCACGAGTGATCTCGATCACGTATCCCGCCATATTCAGACGTCCATCAGGATAGGAACTCACACCGTTCCAGCTTTGGGGTCGGTCCTGTTCGACCTCTTTCAACGACAAACCGCCGCACTCACGCAGTTTCTTTCGGGTAACGCCGACGTTCTGATCAGCATAGTCAGTGATGGATCGCTGGCAGCCCTTCAGCCGATCTCATTGGCATCCGTCTGGAACGCGGTCGAACGTCACGACGAGCCGCAGTTGGCTTCCTGGTTCAAAGACAAAGTCGTCGTGATCCGATCAAGCCCCGGAGACTCGGAGACATGGCTCTTACCCTCCAACCTGAAGGTCGACGGCATGACCGCCCACCTCCATTTCCTGAATGCCATCCTCAACCATGAACGGATCGACTCATTCACCCCGTTCGGCCGCCTCACGGTCACCATCGTGCTGGCCTCGCTGGTTGCCTGGAGCCTCTTACGGTTTCATGGGATGCTGGGCCTCCTGCTTGCCGGTGCCGTCGTTGTTTTGTATGGGGGGTTGACCATCGCGATGTTGAGCGTGGCATCTCTGGCGATGCCGATCGCCAGCCCGTTCATCGTCTCGGTGTCAGCTTTCATCGGCACCGCTGTTTGGACAAATCTGACGGCGAGCCAACGCCTGATTTTGCTCGAACGCGATATGATCCGCATCCAGCAAGAGTCTGCTGCCGTGAGAGAAGCACTGATTCTGCATGAAGATCGAGCGGAAGCCCTTCAGGAAGATTTGGAAACAGCCAACGCGGCGCTCGCTTTTTCGACCGGCCAACAGGAAGAGTCGGCCAGAACGAGAAATTTCCTGCAGCTCCAAATCGCTGACGCGCAGAGTCAGGAACAGGATGCTCGTCGACACCTTGAGGAACTGGAACGACAGCTCGGCGATCTTCAGGCAGCTAGCACCGTATCACGCGACATCGGTGATGCGGAGATCAACCATCTTCAAAGCGAATCCCGCCGGTTCGGTATCATTACCCAGGATCATTCCCTGCTTCGGTTGTTTCACGACGTAAAGAAAAGCGCAAAGTCTTCGCTGACCGTCCTCCTTCTCGGAGAACCAGGTACCGGGAAAGAGCTCTTCGCCAGGGCAATCCACCGACTAAGCCCACGGTCCGATAAGCCGTTCATCGCCGTCAACATGGCCGCCATTTCTCCGGAGCTGTTCGAGAGCGAGCTGTTCGGTCACGTGAAGGGGAGCTTCACCGGGGCGACGGGTGACCGTCGCGGCTATTTTGGCCTCGCCGACCACGGCACGATCTTTCTCGACGAGATCGGTGACCTTCGGATGGATCATCAGAGCAAACTCCTACGGGTGCTTCAGGACAAATCATTCTATCGAGTAGGCGCGACCATCTCAACGACGGCGGATGTTCGGATCGTGACTGCGACCAATCGCGATCTGCGGAAAGGTGTATCCGAGGGGTGGTTTCGTGAGGATTTGTACTTCCGGTTGAACGGGATAGTCTTCCATCTTCCGCCGCTGCGTAAGCGCACCGGTGATATTCCGCTTCTCGCCGACATCTTTCTGAACCAGCTTGCTGAGCAAATAGGCAAGTCCGCCCCGAGGCTGACAAATGAAGCGCTTCGTGCATTGACCGATTGCGACTGGAAGGGAAATGTGCGGGAACTCCACCACTGTTTGGAACAGGCCGTGACGCTGAACGATGGACCCCTTTTAACCGGAGACGCACTCAGACTTGGCGAAGAGCATGGGCACACGAGAAGACGTACTGGACAGACGAGTCCCGACCTCGCCGGTGATGCGGTAGTTCTGAGCTGTCTGAGACGACATGGCTTCGACATGCAGGCCACGGCCAAAACGCTTGGCTGGGATCGCAGCACGGTGACTCAGCGTTTGAAGGGACTCTGCTTCCAGGCGTTGGTAGAAGCCAAAGGAGACCGGGCCAAGGCTGCACAGGACATTGCCGGAGATCCGACCCATCTACGAACCGCCGAATTGAAGCTCCGTGACTATTATAATCACCTGCGATCGGTGATCGAGCCCTTCGCGACTGCCGAGAAGGCTCTTGCCGATTGCAGGCGCCGCTTCAAAAATCTTCCGGAACGCCACTTTTCATCAGTCGAGACACTGGTGCGAAAACATTTCGAGCAGGATCGCCCCGTTCCGGTCAGAGAACAGATCACGCGGGTCAAAGCTGAGATAAAATGATGCGGCTCAACTAGCAATGCTTCACAGATCAGTCCTTCTCGCCAAACAACTTTTTGGCAAGATACAGCATCGCCATCATCCCGACGCTGAGCAATCCCGCCGTAAGAATCTCGAAAGGGAACAGATTGTGTGAAGTAGGATCGCGCAGCCCATCGATCACGATTCGTATGACGACGAACGCCATTATCGCGGCCGGAACGGTCGCCGCAATTCTCCAGGCGCCGTGCCATCGCCATATTCCCCGGGCCGGCAAGACAAACCCTAAGAGTCCGGCCGCGAGTACGCCCCAGAGAAATCCTGTAACGAGAGCTGTATCGGAACGACTAAGGGGTTCCTGCATTTGCGCTCGATAGGCCTCGTCCCGCACCGCCTCGGCACGGGCACTCATCTCGGCAATCCAAGCCGGCTGAGTCGGCGCCTCGCCCACCTCGTGACCTCCCACGACATCGCCGCGCCATACGGCGACAATAGGTGTATTGGAGTTTCCACCGTCACCCGCGGTAATCCGGACTTCATCTACAACGTCCCCCGGACGCATGAAAAAGAACCATCCAAATGTCTCTCCCTTGCCTGAATACCTCTGCGAAGGGTTACTGCCGACATTGACGGGCTTGCCGTTGAAATAGGGGCGAGCCCAGATACCAACGGGATTGTCCGTCTCGTACGCTAACCGAAGATAGAAGCTCTGATTCTTTCTCAACATGACGTGATCGCCTGGCGGCCATGTCTCGATGACACGGACAACCGTCCCGGCTCGCACGCCATCGATCGGCAATAACGACAGCAGAAGTACCAGCAGAAGCACGTACGGTTGCAGCTGTGCGAAGAACAAGGCGAAGCCAGGTTTTAGATATTGAGATCGCATAGATACCCCTCTGGGGCCAGAGGTGAGGAACACCACGTGAGGACTCTAGCAAGGATAGCCTTGCTGACAAGCACTATTAAGAAAGCTTCCAGAAGACTGGGCGAAGCGAGAGACAACCAACACGACGGTCCTGAAGCGACAGGAACTTGCGGAAGATATGCGGCGGACGTGGCATCTTGGTTATTCGAGCCACGTGGGAGGGGCTAGAGAGACATACACGTATAAGACTTGACGCGAAGCACCGCTTCTTGCCGGAAGCGCGTTTTATAGGACATGATAATTTCCTGAACGGCCTTGCTCGGTGCGATATCGTCCGGATGAACAAGGCTCAGGACATACGAAGGCTCGCGAATCACCTGACCTGAAGCCGATCGCCACTGGCCAGATGCCTGCCAAGCCGAGAGTCCATTCGGGAAGCGCGGGGTGACTATTTCGCTGAGAAATTGTGTCCAGGCTTCCGCCGTAACGTGACCGGATGGCGTTTCTGTTCCGAAATACAACAATTCCTGTACCGCGAGACGCTCCTCGTCTCGACAGGACATGCTGTTCATCGTCGTACAGCCCGTGAGTGGGAGAAGAAGGCCCAGCAATCCCAGAAAATTCCAAAGCACGCTCTTACGGGTTACTTGTACCCTGGACTGATTCTGACTCGTTGAATCTATCTGCATGGGGATCGTCTTCGGTCTCTGGTGAGACCAGATGAACGCCAGGAACGACTTCCTCCTCAACTGATCTCACTGTGAGGTATCGTACCTCATTCCATCAATGCTGTAGCCGAGGCCCCGCGACTGAATCCGAAAAGGAAGATGTGGTCGCCCGGCGCATAGACGTGAACCAGCTCTGTGTAGAGACCCTTCACGTTCTTGCGAAAGCCGTAGCCGAACGCCCCGCCGATCAATTTGAGGGGGGCCAGACGCGAAGGACCCATGCCATCGTCATAGAACGCGACTCGCGGCGTTAACTTTGAGTCAAATTTGAGGCCTTGAATGTCGACGGCCTCATAGAGTTTGAAGACGTTGGTGCCTCGCGCCTTAATGGCGGTATTGCTGGTTCCATCCGAGCACAAAACGATGTTCTTGCCTGGCATACAACACTCCCCTTTTGTCTTCATTCGTCACGAAGCTACTCCGTCGTTAGTCGGTAATAATGAACCGGCCCGAGTGCGGGGCACGTTTTCTGGAAATGAATGTGGATGCTACCGAACAGCGGCGGGGCTGTCAGGTAAGTTCATAGGCCGCCAAGGCATATCCACGAGCAGCAGTTCTTTTTGACGCCCGTTATAGAGATACGCAAACGGTTCTCTCCGTGAAACTGAAAAAGAAGGGGACTTACCGAGGGCGTTGCCGAGCGTCTGAACGAAAAGTTCATTGATGGTACGCAGTGAGGGATCATAGCCGCCCGGCTTCCCGGGGGTCTTGACGGCAAACAGCGTTGACAACCCATCTCCATAATCAGCCGGCGTCAGTTGGGTTTGCTCCTTGACGGTCGGAAGTCGGAGGCCCAAGCGTCCACCATGGTCTCCATGAACAATAACGATTGAATCACCGAGCACTCCTGACGATTGCATCTTCCGGAATAATTCATCCAACCTGACGTAGAGGCACTCCATCTGCCTCAAATATTGGTCGTAGCGAGCCTTTCTGTCTTCAGGTGAGCGCAGCGCCAAAGGAACCGTATCCATGTCATCCATTGACTCCTGCATCGTCCGCGGCGAACAGTCCTCCCGATACACGTAGGGAAAATGCGGAATCAAGAGATGTGCAAAAAGCATGTGGCCAGGCATAAGTTGCTCAATCCTCGTTGATAACGCGTCCATCGCCACCATTGAATTCACCGAAAACGGATAGAGACCTCGCTTCGTCCAGAAAGATTGACGATCAACAACCGGACCGACCACTCCACGCGAAAGTAAAAACTGACGGACTCGCTTTTCGTAGAGGCCCAGAACAGCCTGATACCGGGTGTAACTAGCCACAAAGGCAGCCAGCACCATCGTCGTCTTGGTAAGTACCGGGATGTCCAACTTTGCCACAGTGCTCCAGGTATGCCAACTATATTTAGTGCAGGAATGCGGCCGCGCATCCGGGCTCGAGCAAAAATCCAGATAATCTCCATGCATAGCATGAACCTGATATCCCATTTCTTTCATGAACTGGAAATAGCGGTTCTTCTGCAAGGCGTATGGAGAGCGCTCACCCGTTACAAATGCCTCGTTAACACTTTCCGTTGAGAAGTTCACCAGATTAGGGATCGAGTCAAGCGTGTCGTAGTAATGACTGTACGCCCCCCCATACAGCTCAAATCCGTAACGTTGATAGAATTGCTTGATCTTTCGCTTCAGCTCCTTGGCGTAGTCGGTATCGTCGGGGAATCCCTCGACACCAAGATGTTCATCCAGGATGATATGAATGAGCCGCGGCGGACCATCTGTCACCGCTTCCATGTGCGGCACGGCCAAGGCATGACCGGACTCATGCTCAAATCCGGTGCGAAGGAATGTCGATATTACAAACACGCACAGAAACATCGTCATTGCCAACGTCGTGGTCTTTTCAAAACGTCGTACCAGAGCCACGAGTACTCCGAAAATGACAAGGAGCGTAAGGGTGCTGCTAGACGCAACCCACTTAAATAGATCGTCGGCGGCAACCGTGAGAAGGCCGCTCACGCCAATCGCGTACATTCGCCTTCCACCGGCATGACGGACCAACCCGATCACGGCTGAAACACAGAGCATGCCCGCAAGGATGGGTAAGATCTCGAGACTCATCAAGGGATAACTCCGGTCCGTCAGGTAGACCGTAAGGGGGGTCAGCAACGCGAGGAAAGGGAATGCGATCGCAAGATGAACTCTGTGGTCCAGCCAGAATGCTTCCGACGACTCCGCCGGCTTCACGAAGGGCGCTCTCGGCGAATCCCCTCATATCCGTGCCGGATGTAACTCACGAGGGTGCGACCATGTTGCCCGACTTCCAGAACACGGTCGATCCGCGCCTTCTGGGCGATGCGGTCAGTGAAAAATCCCCACGTGTAGTCTTCAAAAATATCTGCGCGAAGCGCCAAGAGTTTCTGCACCATAGGATCTGTCTTCGGGACGAACTCGATCACCCCGCAAGGCGCAAGATCAATGAGCCAATCCAAGAGCTCTCCGAATGGAATATTCCGTGAAATGGCCAGGTGATGCACCACCGCGAGAGCCACGAGGGCATCGGCTGATCGACGGGCACCAAGCCCTTCCCGTTCGATTCCCATCCAGCCTTGGTCTGGGCTGACATTGGCCATGTCCATTACAATTGATTGGATGGGCATTCGACTCGCACGTGCCTGTGCGTAGCACCCGTCGAGCGCACCTTGGTCGAAATCAAACCCGACGACATACCCCGCGCCGCCTTCTACGGCGGCTTTGGAAAAAACCCCGACATTGCAGCCAAAATCCCATAGCTGCCGGGGACACTGCTGCGCGGCAAAATCCCGCACGAAGGCTACTTTCTTGCCCAATTCGTCGGCTTGATACGAGTTGTTCTTGGCATAGTCTTGCCAAGTCGACTTGCTGGTTTGAAGAGGCTCAAGACTGCTAATCCAATTACGCAGGCCGGTGAGTAGCTTTCGATAGGCCTGCACCGGGAGAGCTCCCTTTCGCACAGTGGTTTTGTCGAGGTCCTGTCCGCGCAAAGTGGATTCGGTGGATCGTTGCAGCCAGGACTGGAAGACAATATGTGTTAACAAATCTTTCTTGAGGTAGTGCCGCCAGGTGAGTAACTGGCTGAAGTCAACGACCGAAATCCCTTCCAGGCTCCCGCGATACCATGCGTTGTGGGGAATGCCAAACAGTGACCTCAACAAGAGGGGGGTCAGAAACTGCTCGCAAAACTGTCGATGTCCCGCCCACATCTGGCCGTGCTCATATCGTGTGAACGAGAGATGGTCAATGAATGTGGGGGTAGCACCAATGAACTGGATATTGTACGCAGAGGCATCGGACAGTGCCACATTATGGTCAAGCGCAACCAGCTGAATATCTAAATGCAAAAGAGCCGCGGCTTTGAGAGCAGGGAATGGCCACTCGTAAGGGAACGATACAAATGTGAGCTTCGGCACTTCAAGCACATAGGACACCGATTCATCAAATTCACCGGGTAAAAGAGCTCCCTCAATGAGCTTGAAGGGCAGGAGACGTTCGTCTCGCATGAGCAATTCGAAGAGCCCGGACCGGCGCACGAAGTCGAATTGTTCTTTCCCTGCGTTGGTGACTGTCCGGAAAATACGGTCACCCTGGCGATAGACGTAACCGCTTGGATCTCGGAAAGACCCGCCTACCCTCGCAGGTTGATCGGTGTGTGCAGTCGTCGGCTTATTCATCAGGATTCGTTTTTTCCGCTCGACCGAATAGGGATTGGTACTTCGTTTTGACTTGATCCCAGTACAACTTCACGACAACCCCAATACCGGCGATCCCTCCAAGAATGAGCTGGAGTAACGCGCTTCCGGTTCCTGGATCAATATAGGCATGAGCCTCAGAGACGAGGATACTGCTAAGAATAATCACACTGCAGGTCGCAAAAAGTGTCAGCCGTTTCAGCATAGCACCTCCCTTTTGGTTCAACGTTAGTCGAGACGTCACTCGATCGCTTCTTCTTCCACAGTGCTCCTGTTGCGAAACCATTTTCTGCACTCTTACGAGAGCTGTATTATGAGAACCGCCCTCTTATCAAAGGGTCACCACTCTATACTTATTCATTAAGATAGCAAGAACGATATGGCGAACTGACTAGGCTAATACCTAGGGATACTCCAAAGAAGACAGGCTCACTGGACCTTCGGCGAGCACTTCTCTTTGACGACATCTGACTGAAAACCTGGCCGCTGAGCTTTAGAACCTATCTCAAAATCGATTCTTGAGGAGGTCGGTGTCTTGCCCGACAACCATAGGCCTCACAAAGAATCCCATGTGTCCGTACATGTGCGTGTCGATCCATTCGCGTCTGTGTCTGCCTCGGACCGGAACATTAGTTTTTGATTTTTAGGTAACCTCTTTAGGATAGCATATTTAGTGCCTGATTAGGAGAGATCCATCAGGATCGTTGCATCGAATATCCCGAATTGTACAAAATCCATAATTATTAGTAGGTTACAAAATAGTCATACAAGAAAATCGGTAAGGCTCCTTCTGCAGTATTCACTGGTGATCCAATCCGGCACGTGCGCAGAGTGCGAATTCGCTCTGGTCTTGTATTCCAAAAATTTTGACGATTGAAAATAGTGTGGACGATTATCACGATCAACGTAACGGCCTACTACACAGTAGATCCTATCTCACAATTGTTTTGGGAGCATGGGACTGCAGGTGAGCTACGCCACCCCCAGAAAACTGGTGGCGTAGTACTCCCGGCGGATCAGTACGCGCTGATTCTACTGGAGCCAGGCGAGGAACCGTTCGACGAGCCAGCGGCGTGGATAGCGGCGGAAGTGGCGTCCATCCTGGGTCTTGAGTTTGCCTGTGGGCCGAAGAACGGACCACCGAAAAAGTCGTCTGCTCGGGTTAAGCATTCTCTCGAAACAGGATCAACGTCACTGACAGAATGTTCTCCTTCTGGACTGTCTCGGGCTGTGGTGCGAGAACAAGCCGAGTCTTCTGAGATGTGATCCTAGTTGAGGTCGACAGCGAGCACCCGCTCAGCCAGGGCAATTGCCGCCCGCAACGATTTGATGTCTTTTTGAGCTTTTTGCTCGGTCGCTAGACGATTCACAACTCGAGCTGCGGCCTCTGCCAATCGCTGCAACGTTTCTCTCACCTCGCCAGTTTCGATCGACTCCCCTGCTGCCGCTGCACGGGCCATGGCCAATCGTCTACGGGGACCAATATAGGGTTGCGGCGCAATTGGATTATCTTTTTCGAGCTCCGGACGTCTGAATATCATTGTACTTTCTCCATTAGGGAGGAGACAACGTACCATAGCCCGCAGACGGTTTACAGAGCACTCTCGTGCCACTCTACGCATGAGTCTGGCCAGCTTTCTTATATTCAACCTTTAGGTTCTCGTACCTGTTTTCTCCATGAGGGGAAGAAAGCTGGCGTCACCGCCGCGTAATGCTCATAGTTCTCACCGAATTGCGCACAGGCCTCTGCTTCCTCTTCGTGCGCAAGCAGAATGTACATCCCCACGAGCACAGGGAACATGAGGAGGGTCGGAACGGTCGGCCACTGGAGAAGAAATCCCAGCATAATGATGATGAGGGCGGCATACTGAGGATGCCTGATCAAGGCATAGGGTCCGCTCGTGGCCAAGACCTGGTCCCGTTGCGCCCGATACAAAATGCGCCAGGAGACCGCCAGCAGGATCAGTCCCGCGAAGACCAGCACCTCGCTGAAAATATGCAACGGGTCAGAGTGCGCAGGACCTTCCTTCCTCAACAGGATATGCCAGAAATGACCGGTATCGTGCGCAAACGGGTCGACCTCGGGATAATGGCTCGTGAGCCATCCGGAGAGCAAATAGATGCTGAGAGGAAATCCATACATCTCCGCAAATAGGGCCACGATAAACGCTGAGAAGGCTCCCAGGGATCGCCAATCGCGCCCCGTCCGAGGACGCGTGAAACTCAGAGCAAAAAGAATGAAGAACAGGGAATTGACGAGGACGAGCCACCACACTCCATAGCTTGCGTTATTATCCATAGACAGGTCCTCCGGCATGGTCCACGAGGCTCAGCATTGCGTTCAGCCTACTGAGAGTCGGATCCATGACTACCAGATCAAGCAGTGGTCAGCAGTGTCGCAACCTAAAACTAAAGGCGAGGGAATAATACCTGGCAGGTAGCGGGCTTTAAAACAGGCCCCACAAGTGGATTATCTGGGGTGAGCTGCTAGAGTTTGCAGGCATCTTCGGTGACCTCCGGACCAGGGATCGGATGTTGGCGAAGGTGCTTCACGTAGTTGCGGCAGTCCATTTCAGCCCCTTCCTTCGACGCCTTCCCTTCGCTGACCAAACGCCGCCATTGAACGACCCGCTCCGCAAACGGGTCATACCGGCATATGTCTTTCCCCGAAGGCTGCCCCGCCAATTGCTTGCACTTGGTCACCCAGAGTTCCGAGGTCAGCGCACCGCTCTCCGTGGACCTGGTTAATTCATACAGCTTGTCGGCAAACGAGCCGAACTCACAGGCGGCAGGATCCACAGGAGGTGGCGCCGCATGATTCCGATCGACCGTATTGAGCATCTGGCGACAGTTGGTTTCACCGGCTTCTTTCGAAATCAACCCCTTTTCGATCTGCTGTTTGGTTTCCGTCCGCCGCTCGTCGAACTCGGATTTGGACAGGAGCGCGGGAGCGCCGACCAGCATAGCCGTCGTAGTGGGACATCCGGTCAGCACCAACGGCAACAGAGCGAGAAAGAGTCGTTGCATCGGCAACCTCACGTTCGAAAGAGAAACAATCACAATGACGGCTTGTCCGCGCGATCATACGGTCAGCATCCATCGAGATCAAGAGCTTGTCTGGAGTCATGACATGTGCGACGGAGAGAAACACAGCCTGATGCGCGAGAAGTTCCGTGGGAACCCAATAGCCGCATTTCAGCTCGTATTACCGCCAGGGGTGTGGGACCGAGTTCAAACTGGCATATCGGCCGAGTTTACTGAGGAGTTTTTCGGCTTCAGTCACTTGGCGGCGGGCGAAATCCCGTTCCTGATCGTCCAGGTCCTTTCCGGATGAGTATTGTTCCCATGCATCATGCAACGCATGCAGTTCTTTGAATTGACTCCGCCACCACCGCTCATGATGGCCGCCCGGAGCATGTGGGTCCGGCTGTACCTCTTCAAAAATCACCACCTGTTTCACAGAGTCGATCTTGAACGAATACTTGGACATGAACACCATTCCAATGAGCCCTTCAAATGATTCGGAGATCGATTCCGTGATCGTCGCAGGTATGAACGTATCCTTTGCGTCGCCTACTTGAACCGTATCAAGAAACGTCCTCACGGCAGGCGCTTTCCCTCCGATTCCACCTGCCGCAGTCAGGACCATTCCCTCGTCGTTCCCAAACAACCCCAACCTTTTGGCGACCCTTGGAGAAATAATCAATCCAGGAGCGCCGGTGTCGATCGCCATGGGAACGGTAACAGTGCCGTTGAACGTCACCGACACAATCACCCGTTGCGCATCACCTTCATAGGCCTCAAACGGAACTTCATAGACATGAAGTTCCGACTTTCCCCCACCAGGTACGGCTCCATCCTGGAGACGCGCGTTTGGACTAGGTGGTTGATTGGATGCAGACTTTGGCGCACTCTCAACGGTGGATTTCTCCAGCTTCACCCGGCTTTGGTATTTCTTTGGAACGGCTTCCAGCGACCTGGCAAAATGAGTGACACCTGAATCATCGACCCACCGGAGAAGTTCTCCGGCTAGCACAGGAGAACACACTGAGAGTATGGTCATGACCAGTACACGTAAAAAGGCTGTGAACATAGTGGTTCTTTCCCCCTCCCGTGCACCATGAACTGACTAACCGGCTGTTGCAGCGCACTTGAAGAGGACTCTAGCAAAGAACAGCGTCCTGACAAGCAATATCAGCAAAGCTTTCCAGTGCTCGACTGGGTGGTGAAGCTAGGCAATAAACGGGCGGCTCGTCCACCGATCAGCTGGACAATGCCAACCAAAGTGGTCCGTCAAACCAGGGCTAGCAATGAATTCATGACGATCTTGAGGACGCACGATCTCACCGTCTACCCGTCTTCAACTTTGCGTAATGAGAGCAGCCTTTTGGCTCTCTGAGATCGCACGCCTTCCCGTAATATTTGAGTGCTTCAGCATCATCCGGCTTGATACCTCTCCCGACTTGATAGATCATGCCGAGCTGGATACAGCCCTTCGCGTCTCCGGCGTCACAAGCCTTCCTGTAAAGGTTGGCGGCTCGCATATCATCCTGCTTGATCCCGGTCCCCTGGGTATACATCACGCCAAGATTAGCGCAGCCCCTCGCACTCCCCCCGTCACAGGCCTTCCTGTAGAAGTCGGCGGCTTGAAAGTTGTCCTGTTGACCCCCGATCCCCTCGGCATGCATCACGCCAAGGTTGTAGCAGCCCCTCGCATTTCCCCCGTCACAGGCCTTCCTATAGAAAACAACGGCTTGAACGTCGTCCTGTTGTACCCCGGCCCCCTCGGCATACATCACGCCAAGATTGTAACAGCCCTTCATACTCCCCCCGTCACAGGCTTTCTTAGAGAAAGCAGCGGCTTGAGCATCATCCTGTTGAATCACCGTCCCCTCGGCATACATCACGCCAAGATTGTAGCAACCCTTCGCATTTCCCCCATCACAAGCTTGCCTGTAGAAGTCGGCGGCTTGAACGTCGTCCTGTGGGACTCCGATCCCCTCGGCGTACATCACGCCAAGATTGGAGCAGCCCTTTATGCTCCCACCATCACAGGCTTTCTTAGAGAAAGCAGCGGCTTGAACGTCGTCTTGCGGGACACCGGTCCCTTCGGCATAGATTACGCCAAGATTGGAGCAGCCGTTCGCATCCCCCCCGTCACAGGCTTTCCTGAAAAGGGCTGCAGCACGAGTGTCATCTTGCTTCACCCCCTCACCTTTCACATACGACAATCCGAGGGCGTTGCATGCTGTCGCCGTGCCTTTCTCACAGGCTGCTTTCGCGTGTTGCAGCTGATCGGCTGCCTCTGAAGGACTCATCCCTGCTGAGGCCAATGCCCAGAAGGCAATGAATACGTAAAAAAGAAGGTGAAGCGCCATTGAGTAACCTCCGAAGAAGCAAGGGTTGGGCGGGGCGCAAGTCTAGCGAGACAGGCGATCAGATTCAAGGTAGGAGCGAGAACCTACCCTGACAATCAATTCTTGATGGGATTTGTTCTCTATATCGCGGACACGTTTATGAACAAGTTGTCAGATTGCCCGTAAAAGCACTGGCGCAGTGTATTGCGAGCGCCGCTGCCATCATTACTGATTCCATATTGTCAATTGCTAGAGATATTCTGTATTCCTCACTGTCTGTAGCACGGCATTCGGTTCTTCACACCCCGTTGCAAAGTGAATCATGAAGGCGATACGATCACCTTCCCTTTTTCCCTTTCCATTCATGAAGAGGGAAAAGCTCCGACATCGATTTAGGCTTCACCTCGAGTGCTTCCGCTGAGTCTCCTTAGCGGTTTCATGTGCACATGAGTGTGTTGAAATCCATTGGCGGGAGATCCATGTGTGATCACCGCACCTTATCTACTCGTGGGTGAAACATGATCATCAAGTTATCCGCTTTCGCTCTTGTGTCCATCGTCATGCTCTGCGGAAACGTGCCGGTTTCTATGGCCGGTGAAGACTCGGACGGTCGGTCATTGCAAGACGAATTGAGCGTGATGAGAAACAATCTTCAGCAGGCCAAGCAAAAAATCACCGAGCTTGAGCGACAACCGGCGGGCGGCAATCTGGAGAGTGCAAAGCAACGGATCGGTGAACTCGTGATCCAGCTCCGCGCCAAGGAGAATGAGATCACAGCCCTGCGATCCAGCGCCATCGAGAATTCCAAGCAACTTCGAGATGATCTTGCGTCCCAAACTGAGGAACTCAACCAGGCCAAGCGCCGCGTTGCCGAACTCGAACAACAGCTGGCGGCGACGGGGAAAGGACAGGAACTGACCCAGGCTAAACGCCGCGCCGCCGACGCGGAACAACAGACGGCGAAGAAAGAACAAGAACTGGCGCAGGTCAAGCGCCGCATTGCTGAATTCGAACAACAGCTGGCGGCGATGGGAAAAGGACAGGAATTGACCCAGGCTAAACGCCGCGCCGCTGAAGTCGACCAGCAGATGGCCGGGAAAGAGCAGGAACTAGCCCAGGCCAAGCGTCGCATCACCGACGCGGAACAACAGATAGCGGAGAAAGAACATGAACTGTTTCAGGCTAAGCGCCGTGTCGCTGAAATCGACCAGCAGATGGCCGGGAAAGAGCAGGAATTGGCGCAGAGCAAACGCCGTGTCACCGATGCAGAACAGCAGACGGCGGGGAAAGAGCAAGAGCTGACGCAGAACAAGCGCCGTGTCATCGACGCGGAACAGCAGATAGCGGGGAAGGAACTGGAACTAGCCCAAGCGAAGCGCCGCGCCGTCGAAGCGGAACAACAGACAGCGAAGAAGGAACAAGAACTGGCGCAGGTCAAGGAAGACCTCAAACAAGCCACGCAAAAGCTGGCAGATCTCAATCCGCGACTCACGGCGAAAGACGAAGAGCTTGTGCGCACAAAGCAACTGTTGGCGGAACTTGAACTCAATCCGCCGAAACAAGCCGGACCGACTCCCGCTCAGGAAGAGAACCCTCCCTCGCTTGCTCTGCAACCAATCGATCATACTCTCTCCTTGGCCAACCTGCTCGGGCCAGACTCCGAAGTCATCGATGATGGAGAACCATTCACATCAAGTAGTGACCTCGGGAAAATAAGCGAGAGCCTTACGAATCTCTTACAGTCCGAACTCAAGAAGGGCAGTGCGACCTTGAAGCAGCGAGGAAATAAATTGACCCTCGCATTGGCAACCGGCGAGTTATTTTCCACAGGCGACGCGACGGTCACCCTCGGAGGGACCTCGTTGCTCGAGCGGGTCGGAGTCGTCTTGCATGGATTCCGTTACCAGAACATAGAGGTTGTCGGGCATACGGACAACCAGCCGCTCCGGAACGACCCTCGAAAGGGCTTTCGGGATAATCTCGAACTCTCCCGGACGCGAGCCGAACATGCCAGTCAAGTACTAATCAGCGGGGGGCTTGAGGCTGACCGAGTCAAAGCAGTGGGGCACGCAGATAGCAAACCAATCGCGACGAATGAGACCGAAAAGGGCCGAGGTAAGAACCGACGAATGGAAATCGTGATTACTCAGGTACCGGAATCGGGTAGCAGTTTGGGCGACGGAAAATCGCAAGCCGTTAAGAAACCCCAGGATTCTCAACTCAAACGGTGACCGCCATTGATCATCGGGAAAACCCGACAAATCCGAAGAAACAGAGTCCAAGCCCTTAAATCTCACTTCCCCAACAGTTCTCCTTTCGAACCGCCGCATTGACAGAGGCGCTTACGAAAGCGCAACATCAGCATCCCGAGATAAAGGGGACGTGCGGCGCCGTGTTAAATCTTTAGAGAATAAGGAGGCCAGAATCATGGCATTACTGATTACCGCTGAATGTATCAACTGTGGCGCCTGCCTGCCGGAATGTCCGAACGAGGCCATCTTCGAAACTCGCGGCGATGCGGAGGCGAAGGGCAATCAGGTGGGCGACGGCCAAGGCATGGGGAACGATATTTACGTGATTACCCATGAGCGGTGCACCGAGTGTGTCGGCCATTTTGACGAACCTCAATGCGCAGCAGTCTGTCCGGTCGATAATTGTTGTATTTCTGATCCGGCTTATCCGGAGGGGGCCGACGTTCTGCTGGAAAAGGCCAAAAAACTCAATCCCGACAAGCCGATCGATCCGGCAAAAGTGTGGAGCGGCGTGCGAAACTGATTGTTTCCACTTCGAGGTTCCGTGCCGCCCTCGGATGCTGAGAACGCCGTCTGTACAGTCATGTGTGCCTTGGCTTAACCGAAACGAGTAGTCATGGCTGATAAAGTTCCAAGATTTATGACAAATGCAACTGTCATCAAGGTGTTAGCGAAAGTATTTGCTTTTCAAGCCATCGAGATCAACCTCTTGCGTACCCATGCTGGAATATCCGATGCGAATTGGAAAACCCTTAAGACGGAAGCTTTTAAGAAAACATATGCGAAGCAACGGGCTTTTTATGAAGATCGCTTGACGGGCGCGTTCGCGCTAGAGCACATTTCCCAGTCTGAACGCGAGACCAGACTTCTTGAGCTCTGGCTCAAACAGAGCGAGGAGTCACCTAAAGAGGAGCCATAAACCAAACTTCCGGTTCCAGAGGGTAGCTTCTTATCCTGGGTCATCTATCAGCCGCACTGGAGCACAATATGAGCACGAATCGCTTTCTACGGGCGCAGGCAGGGCGAGCGCTCCTTGTTGGGGCTACCTTCTGCGCACTACTGGTCGTGACAACGGAATCTGTACTGGCTCATGGTGAAGACATGTCTGAGACCATTCCGTCACAATCGCACTCGAGCCTGTCGCGACCATCGAATCTATCCAGCCCCGAGGCAGCCGGGCGCCAAGCCGCCTGCTGGGCGCTCACCATTCCCTATGGCGCCGCGAAAATGGTCTATGCGATCGGCGGAGGCATTGTGGGCGGTCTCGCTTGGACAATGACGGGGGGAAACATGGAGGCGGCAAAGTCCATCTGGATTCCCTCGATGACAGGCGACTACATCATCCAGCCGCAGCACCTCACCGGAGAGAAACACCTCTACTTCATAGGCGTGGCGTCAGAGGCTCCCTTGTCATAACACCTTCTTGCAGGTCTCGTGCAGTCTGTGTGGTCCTGCAAACTCGCGGCGGAGACAAGGACCTGGGGGTATCAGAAAAGGTATCCGACTTAATCATCTCCTATCAACAACTTTAGGCACCACAGGTTGGTTTTCTCCGCTTTCCGAAAGCTTTGTCCTCTTCCTCTTTCAGCTCCATAGTAATTGTATCGGCAAGCTCCTTTGCCCAGCCGGCATAAGAGTTGAGCTTCCTTCTGGTGACTACCTTCACGCAGCATCCAATTTCTTGAGGAGTGTGAACCGAGAAGAGGAAGTTGCTTTGTTCCACCTCTTCCAAATTAAGTCCGCTATTATTTTCAGCCAAAGAACATTCGAAGAGTGGAGCGTCAACGACGATGACCGGAAAAGCGAAGGCTAACTTTGGCATTCCTTCGCGATCCTTTGCAACTCCCTGGCTGGCCTTCATTACTGCAATCGCTGCTGAATATGCCGGATCGTTATCCTTTGCGAATGCCTGACGAAAGCCATAGCCACCCCTTGATGGACGCTCAATATGAGGTAAGATTTTTCCCAAGCCTTGCTGCCACCTTTCAGCCAGCACTCTACGAGCAGCATTTGAAGTTATGGCGAATGCAAATAACCGGTTATAGTTTCTGAGTGCGTCTTCAGAGGTAAGAACCACCCACGGATTTGGAGATGCCTTGCACTCCACAATGAAGGAGATTTCGATGACCCTCATAAAATCAGGCTGAGTGGCCAGCACATCGATTTCTCGTCCTTTTTCAGACTGCGGATCAGGATAAGTGAATGACTGTCTGACCTCGAACCCAGCCCGTCGAAACGCAGACGCGGCCTCCATTTCAAGAGGGAAGCCTGTCCTGTCCAACCATTGACAAACTTTGTCAACTGACATTGGCTTGTCCTTGATGCCTACAGTGTTCTGGCCGATACGGTGAGAGCTTGATTGGCTGACAAGTGTACTGCACAGCGCATTGAGTACCCATCATCTGAGCATCAGGATGTTCAAACTGATCGTCCGTGCAAATTGCCCTTTCCAAACTTGCCTTTTCCTCGAAGCTGCGCCAGTACTGGTTCTACTGCGCCGTTGAGCGAGCACCACCCATAATCCAAAAATCAGACAGATTCCGGGGGTGCATTCGGAACGCAAGGAAGTAGTACCGGCATCGTTCTTTTTAACTTTTGCGGGGCCATCCCCGCATGGGATGATGGGGCACGCTTCCCCGCAGCTTTGATCCGCCTAGCCTAGCCACCGAACTCCAGAATTCTCCTCACAACTTTCTCACTTTCACACTTCCAGTTGATCGGCACTCCAGTTGCTCAAGCACCAGTCCAACAGGCCACGGGCACCAAGACTGAAAAGGAGGTGATGAAAGCGTGAACGCCCTGATGCCTGTCAGCTTGTCAGCCTGAAACTTTAAGGCTATCTAACTTTCACACTTTGAATAACAAGGAGGGCTGCCATCATGTCGCACGGTTCATCACAGGTTTCATCAGGAAACGTCTCCCCCACGGTGGGGCCGCAGAGAGACACGAAAGAGGTCATCGTCCTGGCCGGTGTCGTGCTCTTCCTCGGAGGATTGCTTGCCGCAGCTTGGCTCTACAGTCAGCCCGGTGACCAGGGGAACGGTACTCCTGTCATGGAGAGAATCGACCATGCCAACGTCCCCGATTCGTTCAAAAGGACGACGGTCATGAATTACGCTGAGGCTTCCACCACTCACCCTACCCAGGTCGTGACTCTAGGACTGTCGATACCGGACATCATCCATGCCGATATCTACTTTGAAGTCGGCCGGAAGGGATTGACCGACGAAGGGAAGGCTCAACTCGCCGCGCAAGCCGAACTATTGAAACAGCATGAGGACTATGGTGTGCTGATCCAGGGCTACACCGACCAGCAGGGTTCGGTGAGCTACAACAAGCAACTGGGCCTGAAGCGGGCAGAAACGGTCAAGGTTGAATTGATCAGCGCCGGAATCGCCGAGCACCGCATCAAGACCGTGAGCTTGGGTGAAGAAGGTGTGCTGTGTGTCGATACCAGCGATATCTGCCGCCATATGAACCGTCGGGTGCATCTTGAGATCCGCAATGTCGGCCAGGAACACATGGTGCTTCCATCCGTCCCTGTAACAACCTTCGAGTCCTCAGATTCGTCCATTGATTCCTCACCGACCATGGGGGATGGTGGCTCGCCCACCGACGGAGTTTCTCCCGCTTCGTCTGAGCCAACAACCACGTTGGAACCAGTCAGCGGGAGTTAAGGTTCCCTTTCGGACCCTCGGATGGGACTATCCCCATCCGAGGGTCCGACTGCATATGGATCAGGCCGCGTCGAGTTGCTTATGGGCATTCGGCTCTGGCTATGAGCAAGCGGTCGTGGGATCTTTTTCTCTAGTCGTCGGAGCCATTTTTCTTCTTCTCAGCCCTTGACAGATGCGAAACTTCGCTCCTGATACTGAGAGCAACCATCCCCAGAAATGTGTTGAACCTGTGGATAATGACTGAACTGGTGGCAATCACGCGGCCATGAGCAGGAAAGAGATGGGCCGCATCAATGAATTTTTCTAGGAATATGCAAGAAGGTACGGAACTTACACCAATACCACTATTACTTGTGGGTCGCCTGATAAGTGGCGGATGCCTAAAAAATAGGCGATTCGATAAATACGCATGCCATTCGCACTATCTTTCCTGCAGAAAGCAACTTATTCACAAGGTTATCCACAGAAGATGGGGAATGCGTCTGTCGGGCATTAACATACTTGACTCATCACGTTCCGATTCCATGGATAACTGTTTCCCGCCTGCCGTCTAGCTACTTCTTCTTCGATTTCTTGCGAGTCTTCGGAAGGGAAGTTTTGGGCACTGACACCACGACAGAGAGGGCGTCCTTGAAGCGGTCAAACGGCGTTTGCGTCTTTGTAGGTGGAGTGGTAGGTTCTTGCACTGTTGTACGAGACATAGCTTCTAGGTGTGACGCGTCCCCTGCCAGGGAAGCACAACCCCTTCCGTGTTCAATAACACAAGGAGGGGGTGATGTCTAGTTGTGCCATCTGGAGCCTTTGGAATTTATATACCGTGCTCATTTTCCATGCTCACAGATTTTTTAATATTTCGTCCTCTCTTGCCATTATTGAGCATGCCCTCACAGATGATGGTGGTCTGCCGATTACACCGACAGTTGATTTCTGTTCCGTGATGCGAACGAACCTAGACCCTATGCGTGAGTACTGTCTCGCGATGGGGTTGACGTTCTCCGTTCAGCAAATTGACCGAATCAAGGCTATTCTTGAACAGACCGACCTACATCTGGTGAAGCGGGCCAATTTAGCCGTTCAGATCCAGTCATTGTCCGTGCGCATTCAAGACGAGCTTCAAGCGTCATTATTCTTATCAATACCGAAAGAGCGTGAAGACTTCTATCGAGATCCAAGACACCAGTTTGGAAAGCCTACCCTAGATAAGTTTCCTTCAATTGTCACAGACGTGGAGTCGGCAGGCCGTTGCTATGCAACAGGAAATGCAACAGCAACAGTATTCCACCTTATGAGGGTCATGGAATGTGGGTTGCGCGTGCTTGGGAAATCGCTTGGCGATCCATCGTTAGAGCCTACACGTAATCCTACTTGGGAATCGATGTTGCGAAAATGTGATGAGGAGTTAAAACGTCCACTGAAGGAGCGGACAGACGAATGGAGGAGAGCTGACCAATTCTACTCGGAATCAACCGCCAACCTTCGAGCCGTCAAGGATGCTTGGAGAAACCCTACCATGCATGTAGAACAGGTCTACGATGATGACCAGGCGTTCACCGTATTTAATACGGTCAAATCATTTATGCGTCATCTATCGACCAGACTTGCTGAGTAATCTGCGTTTCCCTCTCCCTTGTCTTCTATAGCCGTTAGGCTTACTGCCACGTCGCACGACCAAGCAATTGCTCATAGGTGACGCGCTTGCCTGAAATCTGCGAGAGCGCAGTCATAAACCGGCCCTGATCGTTGTCTTTGCGAGTGTTGAACCGGAACGATTGCTCATCCAGGTACCGGAACAAGTGAAACGGTTCCACGCTCACGTAGGTTCCCTTGATTCCACGCTTTAAGAGGCTCCAATAGTTCTCAATGCTGTTGGTGTGGACATTGCCTTGCACATAGGTTTCAGCGTGGTTAATGACCTGATGGGCGTATTCTTTGCCGACTTTGAGGTAGGCATGAGCCTCATCGCTATAGAGATTACTTCCCGGTACCACGTTCTCTTTAATGGCCTTCTCAATCAGTTTGGTCGAAGCACGATTTAAGACAGCGGTCCGCACTTCGCCTTTCCGTTCTAACATGCCAATCACGATAGCCTTCCTAAAGAACCCTTCCGCCCGCTTCATCTTCATCTGCTTGTCATGGTGCATGTTCCGAGCTTGTCCACCGATATAAGTCTCGTCTGCCTCCACGTCTCCCATGAGCTTGCGGTCAATCGAGCCCTTCTGTAGGGCCAATCGAATACGATGCAGCATGAACCAGGCAGTCTTTTGAGTGACTTTCAAGGCCCGATGTATTTCATACGACGAAATGCCGTTTTTGGCATTGGTCAGCATCCATAACGCGCAGAACCACTTATCCAGGGACAACGCGCTATCTTCAAAGATCGTCCCCAGCTTCGCAGTGTATTGTTTCCGGCAATCTTTACACTGATAGACTGAACGGGATTTCAGAAAGCCTTGCCTGAGAGAGTTGCACTTGGGACAGGCCGGACCTTGCGGCCAGCGCATGGCTGACAACAGGTCATGACAACGCTGAGCATCTGCGAAGTATCGGATGGCTTCTTGAAGAGTGGTGGGAAGTTTGGGCTCGCTCATGACATCCTCCATCGTGAGGGTTGGATGATGCCACAATCTCTAATGATGCGTCAAGTATATTAATGCCGTCTGTCGGCATGAATGTCGTCGCAAATGTCGGCCTTTTGGATCTTTAGTTTGCCCCCGACACCGCCTCCAACACATCGCGGGAGGGATGGTTGGTGTTCGTCCGAGTGTCGCACAGACACAGCATGACCGAACCTATCAGTGCATAGGTTCACCGGGTGAATTTTGAACCAGGGTCTAGTTATGACGGGCAGGCTTCGTGGATTTCCACTTCCAGGGTGGGATGGGATTGGGCTCAGACCATAGGCCAATCCTCGCGGCTTTAGCCAGTTCCTCCATGTCTTTCAGGGCTTGCTTGCCGGCCCCTTCCGGTTGTACCCAGGCGAGCCCTTCTTTAATCAACTCATGAGCGATCTGTCGCCCATCTGAAAGGAGGATGTCGGCGGTCATCCGCCCCTGACGATCTCGTTTCAGGTCTCGAATAACCACGTCTCGGTTGGCGACGTAGGCAGCCGTCGCATGTTTTGCTTGTTTCCCATAGGGTTGCTTCGGCTCGGGACAATCCACATTTCGAAGGTACACCATGTCCTTTCGGCCTTGATGGTAGATTGTCAGGCGATCTCCTTCGTGAACCATAAGGACTCGTGCAACGAAGTCCGCCCATGCGGTTGCCGGACCGGCCAGCAGGAGAGTCAGACACAGCATCGCGGAGAACTTTTTCATATATTCCGTATGCTACTCGTCTCAGACCACTTCGCCAATGAATTCTCGGTTTGGCACACTTGACCACACTACCCCTGAAGCGTAGAGTGAAACCTTGATACCGCCTCATCGTTTAGGAGGTGGTGACCATGTTCGTCGTGGGAATACCACACCGACCGACCGGACATGGCATGTGCGGCCTTCACTTTTTCTTACCTCTTATCAATGATCTCGCTGAGTTGCCTTCCGGAAGCGATCTCGGACTCCTACGCCCGACAAACCCATTTCGATTGAACACGTCGCCACCCGCACGAGCGCCTGATGTGGCAAGGAGGTAGAGATGTCGTACCGCTATAACACCATCGATATCATCGTGGGCGTCGGACTGTGTGCCGTTCTCTTTGGAGGCCTTCTGTTGTTCCTCGCCGCCAATGGAACCTATCAAGCAGTCACACCACAAATTCCAGCATTCGAACAACAAGCAGGCCTTGATAGTGGCATGCGCGTACTCCAGCCGGTCCTGGGCCAAGCCGTCGTCGATCACGCGATCTTCGAGCGCCATGCCAACCAAGCCATGGCCCAATCAGTCTCTGAGTGGAATCGGGCGACAATGGCCTATCATGAGCTGCAATCGGGTTCTCGCGGCATGCTTGGGGGAACTCTCAGCCAGGCCGCAATCGTCTCGGCCAATCATCTGGCTCGCGTGCAAGGTGTCATGGGACGAGGGATTATCAACTTCACGACTCGCGGCGTCCGTCATGGTCTCTTGTCGGCCGATCAGTATGGAACGATGTACAACATGAAGATGATCGGTGTGATCGAAGGCCAAGGGCAGCGCCTGCATGACCAATTCGCTTCTACCTGGCAAGCCATGCTCGGACGCCGTATCGTCGAGGCTGCTCACCACGACTGGCTCCAGGCCGGCGCGATCCAGGAACGACTCGGCTGGGCTCTGGTCCAGGTGGTTCAGGCACAAATGAGAACCGAAGCAGGACAAGCGAGGCAACAAGAGCAGCTGGCGAGCTTGATATTTGCCGCCGTTCGCAATGAGGTCATCACCGATCGTTCAACGCAGCCAATTGTCGCAGCAGCTTCAGCAGGAGCGATGCCTTCGAAAGATATCAGTGTGGCTTCCAGCAACCCAGTGTCATGGCCGGAGATCCCGATGGCCTACTTGATTGCCGCCGGTCTTCTCTTGGCCTCCGTATTTTGGGGAGGCCTCTCAATGGCCGCAGAGAGCCGAGAGGCCAAAGCGCTCGCGCAGCTGAGACGAGATGCGGACCGTTGGGCGTTTCGCATGGTTGGCTAATACACGCATAAACAGTTGCACCGGCGCCAGGCAATCAGAATGCACCCCACCGGGCGCCGGTGAAGCCAGGAGCATGAAAAACGGAGCCCATCGAATGGATCATGGAATAGAACCCATGTCCATCCGACTGCTCATCGTCGAAACCCAACGTCTGTTCAGGCAAAGTCTACGGGCGCTCTTGGAACGGGAACGAGATATCGCAGCCGTGGTGGAAGCAACTGATGGGCGAGAGGCTTATCAACTGGCGCTCGAACACAAACCCGATATCGAGCTATTAGACGTGGATATGCCTGATCTCGACGTGGAATCGGCCGTAAAACTTGTCCGCAAGCACCTCCCTCATATGCGAGTTCTGCTGTTGGCCCGATACGAGGAAGACATCCGTATAGTGACCGCGATGCGGGCTGGTGCATTCGGCTATATCCTCAAAGACACCGATAAAACGGACTTCCTGCGGATCATCAGGGCAACCGCGAAAGGCGAACACGTTTTGTCACCGATCATGCCTGAGCGCTTCACCCGCACCGTTCCCGGCGCACTCCGACAGACGCACGAAGCAAACAACACGCAGCTTTCTTACTTGACTGATCGGGAACAAGAAATATTGACGTGCGCGGCTGCCGGTTGGAGCAACAAAGAAGTCGCCGACCACTTGTGTGTTTCAATCGATACCGTGAAGACGCATCTGCATCACATCTATCAGAAGCTTTCCGTCGATGGGCGTGTTGAGGCAATCCTCACCTACCTCAGAGCTCACTAATCCGCCTTCTGCTCGTATATTCTCACCCAATCGGTGTAGGCCATAATTCAATCTTCCAGGCGATAGCGAAGGAAGCGGCTCGTCCCTTAATATCTTGCTGAATACAGAGGACGGTCCAGTCACCCTGAGACCAAGAGCCGCGGGTTTCAAGCAAGGAGGTGAACGGTATGCATGCTATACACATAAAGGATGTAAAGGACGAGCTAAAGTCTGAGCCGGCTTGGGCGTTCCTGTACGCAGCATTTTTTATCGGCATTGTTGTCTTCGCGTTGTTGATGGGAGGTTTCATGGGCTAGAGTTCGTAGCGGATTGCCGCAGTTGGAGTACGACGAAGTAAGTCCCTGTCGCGAGGGTGGGAATGCCAGCCGGAGCCGTCCTCCTGACGGCTCCGGTGTTCCCTTCTTAATCAAGATCGCCTTTCCTGTGGGGAGTTCCATCATGTTCGCAATTTCCCCCCACTCTATGATAGAGTGCTCTATATAGCTTTATCCCTCGCGCTCTTCCCCCCGTTCCGTTCCTGCGCGATTGAGTTGATCAGCATTTTGCGGAGAATTCGTGTGGAATCGATAGAGCTGACACCTATGTCCTCTCAGGTCCAACAGGCAGAAGGAGGACAACTAGCGATGTGTGATGATGTGTGATCAGGTAAGGAGTGACCGTTCATGAATGTCGCTAATAAGAATAGTCGACCGACATCTGGGAGCCATTGGGTCCGTATCCCAGACGGAACAAAAGTGCGCCATCGATCTGAAGCCTATGAAGGGGTCATTGACGGGTTGACGGAGATCATTTCCGGATCGGATCGCAACCCGGACGGGAAAACACAGTATCGGGTGAAGGTGGGCGACGGTACGCGGCTGCTCGTCTCGGAGGATAACCTGAATATTTTGCTCGACAACAAGAATTTGGTTCTGCTCGCTCGTGAATCTGAACTGTATCGTCGGAACGTCACCGACCGACTACGGGCGGTGTTTGCGGAAGATCGATTCGTGACGATCGGCAGCAAGGGACTGGCATCGCCCGGCAAATAGAGGTCGTGTGAAGCGGATTTCTCCGCGCATCGCTGAATGAAAACCTTGGAATCGGAGAAGAATCATGAATACCTCCTGGGGAACCAAAGCCTCGCACCGACGGAAGCGGGCCATTCGGAGAACGAAAGTCCGCTGGGATCTGCTGGGCCTGCAAGACCCGGAGCGAACGTCATCGACAACGTCGATAGATGACATTCGCCGTCAGGTCACTTCAGCCGCCAGTCAGGGCTTGAGTCCCGATACACTCTCCCGCTCTCGTCAGAAAGACGGACGCCCCAAGCCAGGGTCCAAGGCGTCCGTGATTACCCGGAAGCGTGATACCCCTTCACAGTAGGTCTTACTAGACACGTCGCACCTGAAAGGAGGGCATCATCGGAGGAACAGGCAAAACCACAACCGCCAAGCGGGACCGTGAAAAAGCACGCCAGCTGAAACAACGTGAGAAAGAAGAGCGCCGTGCACAGAGGAAGGCCGCCAAGGTCACCAGGCCGACACAAGATGGCGAGGACCCTGACCTCGCGGGCTTGCAATGGGGGCCACAGCCTCCGCTCTATTGATCAGCACCCCCAGATGCGTCTATTCGCTGTTGATTCGCCTCTTCGCTCTATACAATCTGTGCGTCTTTGAATTGATGATCGCGATAGGCTGCCAACACGGAAGCAAGGCGAGTTTTTAATTCCAGTCGCTTGGGTTTGCCGGTCGAGGTGTAGGGCACTTCTTCCCCAAATCGGATAATCTTTGGACATTTCGAGAACGGAAGCCGTTGACGGCAATGCGCGAGCAATTCGGCTTCGGTGGGAGGAGCGACTCCGCCTCGCAGCACCACATAAGCGGCGATTTCCTCTCCGTAGTAGCGATGCTCGAACGGAACAGCCATCGCGAATCGGACGAGCGGATGGCCTCTCAATACTTCGTCGATTTCCAGTGGAGCAATATTGACACCGCCTCGAATAATCAATTCCTTGAGGCGACCTGAAATGAAGAAAAATGGTCGCCCTGCCTTATCTCGAACATAGAAACCTTCGTCTCCGGAATGGAACCAGCCCCGTTGAAACGCCGCATCATTGGCGTCATCCCGCTTGAAGTAACCAGCGCACACAATCCCGCCGCGGATGCATATTTCTCCTCTCGTCATTTCCGGCAGCCATTGCCCATCCCCGCCAAAAATCGCCATTTCGTTATGCCGCATCGGAACTCCGATGGAGGGGAACTCTAAGTTCCTGATCCAGTGGCGGTGTTCACCCCGCGAAAGTTCATTGGGCAGAAAACAGGAGTAACAGGTCGTTTCAGACAAGCCGTAACCATGGCGAATCGGAAACCCGAATCGGTCTTCGAACCTTGCTGCGGTGTCTTTCAACAAGGGCCCCGCACCGCAGATAAGTCCGTCGAAATCATCCAGCTTGTAGACAGTGAGATCATCGTTCGCATCGAGAAGAAATTCCAACAGCGTCGGCACGACACTCACACACGTCACTCGTTCTTCATGCACTCTCCTCCAGAACGTAGCGCTTTTGAATTTGCGATTCAGGACGATGCTGCCTTTGCAATAAAACGGCGTGATCAGGGTCACAACGGTCCCATTCACGTGATGAATCGGGAGCACGCACATCAGGCGGTCATCTGTTCCAAATTGATGCCAGTCGGCGATGGCATCCGCATCGAGGAGCACATTCTCAACAGTGAGGATTACCCCTTTGGGCGGACCGGTGGTCCCGGACGTGTAGACAATGAGCGCTTCATCGTCGAGACTGGGCGTGTGAAGCGACGTGGCCAAGGAAGTGAGGACCGACCCTATCTCGGCTTTCGCCCTATGCTTCGGGCCTTCCACAAAACCTTCATCATTGACCGCAATCACATCGCGTAAAGCCGGAAGTTCTCGTTGAAGAGTTTTCACTTCATCAAGAGAGGCATGCCAGCAACAGACGACTGCCGCCTCGGAGTGTTCCAGGATGTAGCGTTTCTTATCGGCGGACTCTTCAATGTTGATTGGAACTATCGTGACACCCAGAATCCACGCTGCGAAGTACAGCACCACCGTGACATCATGATTGAAGAGAATCGTCGCCAGACGGTCCCCTGGTCTTAAGCCGACCCGGTCGTGCAGGAAGGTCGCGACCGATTGGACGACCGTCCCAAATTCTCCATAACTGTAGGTGTAGCGGACGGCCCGATCATCGTCGCAATAGATCAAAAATGTCCGGTTGACCAGCGCGCGATCGTAGACGCGGGACTTGAAGAACCCCGCGAATGATCTCCATGGGAGTGGAGGGCAGAGCCCTTCGACTTTCCGTGCCTGTGCGATGTGATCAGGTACGCCAATTAATGGAGACATATTTTATCCTCGATAGTCTCCTATAGAGAGCGCAAGGTTCCATCAACCGTGCCTGCGTGATGTGGTCAGGTACGACGATCAAGGGGGACATATTCTCTCCTCGGCGGCCCCGTGTAGAGAGCGCGTGGTCGCATCAACCGGTTGTGGTCCTGTTGTTCGATGACATGGGCGCACCATCCGGTAATGCGCGAGCAGACGAACAACGGCGTGTAAAGAACACGAGGAATCTCCATCAGGAGGTAGGCAACCGCCGTATAGAAATCCAGGTTGGGATGAAGGTCTTTCTCATGCTGCATGACATGGTCGACAGCCGTCGCAATCTCGTACCATCGGTGATCGCCGCAGATCCGGCTCAGCGATTCGGCATACCGCTGAATGATGACTGAACGGCTGTCACCTTTTCTGAGCACGCGATGGCCGAAACCCATGACCCGCTGTTTCTTTGCCAACGTCCGTCGCACCCATGCTTCCGCCCGTTCACGACTGCCGATATCGAGAAACATCTCGGCCACAGCTTCGTTGGCCCCGCCATGAAGCGGTCCCTTAAGCGCCCCGATCGCCGAGGTAATAGCCGAATACAGATCCGTCATCGTCGAGGCAGTGACGCGGGCGGCGAACGTTGACGCATTGAATTCGTGTTCGGCATACAGTATGAGGGAAACGTCAAGGACGCGAGCCATGGCTCTCGCCTGGTCATCTCCCATCCGACCAGTGAGAAGATACAGCAGGTTTTCAGCGAAACTGAGATCTCCTCGCGGTTGGATGCGAGGTTTGTCGTTGATGAGCCGATAAGAGATCGCGACTATTAACGGGATTTGCGCCAGTAGTCGAACTGACTTCCGAACGTTCGCATCGTGCGAATGATCGGCTGCATCCGCATCAGCCATGCCCAGCACCGAAACACCCGTTCGGACGATGTCCATCGGATGCGCGCCGGAAGGCACCGCGCCGAGGAATACTTCGATCAGACGAGGAAGAACAGTATTTTCAACGAGGTCCGTTGAGAACCCTGTCAGCTCTTTTTGGTTCGGCAGCTGGCCGAACAACAGCAGATAGGCGACCTCCTCAAACGTGCTGCGCTCCGCCAACTCGCGGATCGGATAGCCTCGATAGAGCAGCCCGGCTTCTCCTTCATCGACAAGACAAAGCGCCGATTCTCCGGTAACCACCCCTTCGAGACCGGGGCGATAAGCAGAACAGTCTTTCATCTCTGTCGAGGGAGACTCGCCCATTATTGTGCTCATAGGTCCTCCCTTCTCAGCGTTCCTGCGTGTCGGTATATCGAAGCAGACTGTACAGTTCTCGTCGCGTCATCATGTGGTGGAGCCAGTCCTTCTGGGACCCAAACAGCTTCAGCTCGGCCAACAGCCTATCGACGGCTTGCAAGGCCGTCCGTAACCCCGTCACAGGAAAGAGCACGCCGCGATACCCCAGGTGCTCGAATTCCTCGACGCTCAACAGTGGCGTTTTACCAAACTCCGTCATATTGGCAATCAACGGAACGGTGATTCGCCTCTTTTGGATTTCGCGGGCGAAGACTCGAAACTCTTCGAGTGACTCCAGAGCCTCAGGAAAGAGCGCATCCGCACCGGCCTCCGCATACGTCACGGCTCGTTGGATAGCGGCCTCCAGCCCCTCCACCGCCCGGGCATCAGTGCGCGCCACGATCATGAAATTTTGATCGGTCTTGGCACGAACAGCCGCCTTGATTTTGGCTGCCATTTCTTCGACAGGCACCAAACTTTTTCCCGAAAGATGGCCGCACTTCTTGGCCGTGTCTTGGTCTTCGATCTGCATACCTGCGAGATCACTCTCCTCGAAAACCCTCACCGCTTCAGCGACTTGAGTTGGACCGCCATAGCCTGTATCTGCATCCACAATGGTCGGAATCGATACCGCACGGGCAATCCTTTCCGCCTCCCCCGCCATCTCACTGAGCGTCAGCAGACCTATGTCCGGCACCCCACGGCAAGCCGATATGGTCGCCCCTGAGACATATGCGATCTCGAAGCCGGCTCGTTCAATTTGCATCGCAACCAGCGCGTTGAATGCGCCGGGAATGGCAAGAGTGCGGGTACTCAGTAATTCACGCAGGCGCGATGTCTTCGTCTGCGTTGCCGAATCTTTGTCCGTGTTTGGCATCTCCCTTCCTGTCTTCAGCTCAGATCCTCAAGAGCGGCATGAGTGTGCCAACATCTCGAACACGATCAAAGTTCCATATGTATTCGATCAGCTTGTCGATGCGGGGACGATTCAACCGTCCGGCTGCTAACCGACGAAACTTTGCTTCCAGATCTCGATCCGACATCGGACTGCTGGGATGCCCGGTCGGCACATCGATCTGACTCATATAGGTTTTCCCCGCCTCGGTCTTGATCGTGATCCTGGTCGGCATGGTCTTAGGGTAGCGCCCTTCGAATTCAGGTTGTTGCACAACACGGATCCTCTTCATCAGATTCCGCATGGCTTGATCGTGTAATCGTTTCTGGCCGAATGACTGTAGCGTCACAGAACCATGGAGCAATGCCGTTGCAACGCAATAAGGAAAGCTATGATCCGCCGTCTCCCGCGTGGCCGGCTGCCATTTTTCAGGATCGCGTCCGATGATTTCGATGGCCACGGCATAGCTCCCGATCTCAACATCCATGACATGATCGACGGCACGGGCTCCCTCCGCTTCCGTCAGTTCATTGCGAATCGCCAACGCCGCCTCGACTGCAGTCTGTGCGTGATACTCGACCGGGTAATGCTTGATAGAGGTGTCCAGGATCTTGAATCGGCCACTTGCAGATGCCTGTCCCGTTTCTCCTCCCAACATCTCAAGATCGAACGGTCCCGAAACCAGTTTCATGAAGCCCTTTTCACCTTCAAAGATAGGTGACGGTCCTGTCATACCCAGTTGCGCCAGCATGGCGGCGAACACCCCGTTGCGTGCGGCGTTCGAAAAGGCGCAGGCTTTCCACATGGACAAATCCCCGACCCGCGTCTGCCGAAGAGCCATATTCGCAATGCCGGCCAGATTGATTGTCTGCACCGTCCGGTCCTGGGAGAGATTCATGAGCTTGGCGGCGCCGAGGGCAGAGGAAAAGGGGCCGTACGTCACGTGGTCCCACCCGCGGGGGCGTAGCGCTGCAGCGTCACAGAACCGGCACTGGATTTCGTAGGCGAGCACGATGGCTTCCGTGACGCGTTTGCCGGACGCATGGACGGCCTCGCCGACCGAAAGAATAGCCGGGATATTATCGGAAGGGTGCGCCGGCTCTTTTGAAAGATAGGTATCGTTGAAATCAAGATACCGGACCAGCCCGCCGTTCGCGAAGGTCGCAAGATCGGGCAGGGTTTTGTGACCGGTGCCCCACAGCGTGGCGCCCTGCGGCACCTTGACGGTCTTGGCAATCAGGCGGGCGACTCGACAGGGCGGTGCATTCCACGATCCAAGTGCACAGCCAAGACTGTCGAGCGTGCGCCGTTTGACTTCGTGCACAACGGCATCCGGTAAATCGCTGTAGCGCAACGCTTGGCTATATCGAGCGAGACGATCTGCGAGCATCGGCTGTCCCTTTGCGATCTAGACCATCGCTTCACCCCTCACGCTGGACGCTCCACGAATTCATGCTTCTGTTTCGGCCAATTTCGGCTGGCGCTTTTCCAAAAATGCCTGCGCGGCTTCGTGTTTGTCGGAAGTGGCGCACAATCGGCCGAATAATTCCGCTTCCCTCGCCAGACCTTCCGACAGTGGGATATCAATTCCCCCTCTAATCGCATGCAGCGCGGCTTCGACGGCAGTTTTCCCGTGCGTGGTAATTGAGGCTGCAATGCCTTCAACCTGTGTGATCAGCTCGTGCGGCGGCACCACCCGACTCAGCAGACCGATTCGCAACGCCTCCTCTGCGGAGACACTCTCACCCGTCAGGATCATTTCCGCCGCCTTGGAAGGCCCAACGATCCGCGGCAACCGCTGGGTTCCTCCGAAGCCCGGGATGAGACCGAGTTTGATTTCCGGAAGCCCCAACATTGCGCCTTCGGCCGCCACCCGAATGTGACAGGCCAAAGCGAGTTCGAGCCCGCCGCCGACACACGTTCCGTTGATTGCAGCAAGAACCGGCTTGTCTGACCGCTCGATGCGGTTGAGAAGCGCCTGCCCACGAGAAGCAAACTCCGACCCGCCGTGCTCTGTATGAAGGTGCGCCAGCTCATTGATGTCGGCGCCGGCGCAAAAAAACCGCCCTGTACCGGTCACAATCACCGCTCGAACATACTCATCTTCTTCCAACTCGCTTAAGACGAGATCAAGCTCCTTGAGCACGGACAAATTCAACACATTGGCCGGCGGATTGTGCAGCGTGATCCGTGCGACATGGTGAGAAATCGTCAATAATTGATGCGGCATATATCCTCCATAGCAAGCTTCCACGGCTCGGAACGTCAGCAGTTTCGAGCTTCACCGACAGGGCCGACAGCGTGAGGCTGTTGGTATGCCGTTATCGCAGCAGCGAGCTCCGGAATCCCTTCACCTGTCGTTGCGACCGTGCGCAACACATTCGGACACCACTCACGCAGATCTCGTAACGTGTTATCCGCGTCAGGAAGGTCTCCCTTGTTGACGACGACGATGTGCGCGACTTCCAATAATCCGGCCTTCATCGCTTGAACCTCGTCGCCCAGGCCAGGCGCCACCACTGCCACAACGATGCGCGCGACATCGTCGATGTCGCCTTCATTCTGGCCGACCCCGATGGTCTCAATCAGGATCACCTCATATCCGGCTGCTTCCAATACGAACGCTGCATCGCCGGTCGCTTGGGCAAGCCCTCCATGATGGCCACGAGTGGCCATGCTCCTAATGTACACCCCGTGATCCAGCGCGTGTTCCTGCATTCTGATGCGGTCACCCAACAGGGCACCGCCTGTGATAGAGCTACTGATATCGACCGCCAGAACCCCCACCTTCAAACCTTTCCGTCGGTAGCAGCTCACTAAACGGTTGACCACTGTGCTCTTCCCGGCTCCGGGATACCCCGTTACCCCGATGATCCTCGTCTCCCGCGAGGTGCTGTTGAGGAGGCGCAGCGCTTCTCTGCCGCCCGGGTGGTTTTCCAACAAGGAGATCAGGCGTGATACGGCGCGGATGTTTCCGGTTCTCACCTGTTCAGCTAAGATCATCATGTCGTGGATGTCGCACAGGAACGGGTGTGAACCGACGGGACTCATGCCGCACCTTCATACGCGGTTTGTTCCGTCTGTACCTGCGAGAGGCGCGACGAGAGTCGGCGGTTCAGAACCTTACCGATCTCGCTTGCCGCCGCAATCACCTTCCGCTCATCCACGGCAAGTGCGGCACCGGATGCTTTTAAGGCATAGACCACATCTTCCGTCGCCACGTTCCCCGACGCCCCCGGCGCATACGGACACCCTCCGAGTCCTCCAGCGGCCGTGTCGAACGCCTCAATGCCATACTCTGTCCACGCAGTCAGGACATTGGCCACTGCCATGCCACAGGTGTCGTGGACGTGAAGCGAGAGCCGACTCCGATCAAAGCGTGGCACGACTTCATCCAACAGCTTTCGGATGTCCCGAGGGGCAGCCTTTCCAACAGTATCCCCGAGAGAGATTTCGTCTACGCCGAGATCGAATAACTGCCTCGCCACATCCAGAACCTGCAACGGCTGGATGGCACCCTCGAATGGACAATGGGTCACGGTGGAAATGTATCCTCGCACGGTCATGCCGTCACGTTTTGCCCCGAATACCACCGGCTTGAACCGCACGATCGACTCGTCGATCGTGCAGTTGATGTTCCGTCTAGTGAACAAATCAGAGGCCGCTGTAAAGACGGAAATCTTGCCGACCGCCGCCTCCCTCGCCCGTTCCAACCCTCGTTCGTTCGGCACCAGCGCTGAATAGATGACGCCGGGCCGCCGCTCGATTCTCCGGAACACCTCGTCGGAATCCGCCAGTTGCGGAATGGCGCGAGGCGATACAAACGACCCCGCTTCGATCTCTGTTACGCCGCTCGTGGACAAAGCGTCCACGAACACCACTTTGTCCTCGGTCGAAACGATGGCCATCTCATTCTGGAGTCCGTCCCGTGGAGCGACTTCAATGATCCGGATGCGTGATAAATCTCGTCTCTGTTGATCCTGTTCGAACATGGGACACCTTTCCACGGTGTGTCCTATTTGTTGCCTGCCGACATGGTCCAGTTCGGCGATTGATGCTCGCGAAAGGCGCGAAGTCCTTCCTGTGCCTCGGAGGAGATGCGAGCCCGAACATTCCATGCGACAGAAGCCTTCCAGCTCTCCTCGTTCGACAAATGGTGGAGTCGGCGAAGCAGCGCCTTTGTGTCTCGCACCGCCTGCGGAGCCCGATGGGCAATCTGCTCTACCAATGTCTCGACGCGGGCATCAAGCAAAACCGGTTCTACCACATCATGGATAAGACCACTGTCTCGAGCCATCGATGCGGAAAACGATTCGCCGGTCAGACAGAATCGCCGCGCGAAGGACTCCCCGGTTTTTGCGAGAACGAAGGGCGCGATCACTGCGGGAACCAGGCCCAGGCGAACTTCGCTGAAGGCAAATGTCGTATCAGCGGCAGCCACGGCCACATCGCACACCGCGATCAACCCGATCCCTCCGCCATAGGCGGCTCCCTGGATACGCCCGATCACAGGACAGGAACATGCATCGATGGTCCTGAACATTTCGAGCACGCACTCAGCGTCCCGTTGCGCCTCCGGCGGGAAAACGGCTCGATCCGGCTTCATCCACCGGAGGTCTGCTCCGCTGCAGAACGTGGAACCGATAGCGGTCAATACGACCGCGCGTACCGAGTGATCCTGTCCCAATGTATAAAAGGCCTCGCGGAGTTCTTCGACCATTTCTGCATCGAATGCGTTCTGCCGATCCGGCCGATTGAGCGTCACACGTGTGTAGCCGTTGTTCGACTCAACGAGGATTGACGTACAATTCTTCATCGGCGCACCTCACATGCGAAAGATTGGAAAACGCGATAATTGGATCGGTGTCGTCAACGCGACATCAAGACACAAGCCGAGGATCCGACGCGTTTCAACTGGATTGATGATGCCGTCATCCCAGAGCCGGGCTGTGCTGAAATAAGGACTGCCCTCCTGCTCATATTGCGTGCGAGTGGAGTCTGTAATTTTCCGCTGCTCGTCTTCCGACAAGGCGACCTTGTCGCGGACTCGTTGCTGCTGTTTCACGGTCAAGAGAACTTGGGCGGCCTGTTGTGCCCCCATCACCGAGGTTCTGGCGTTAGGCCAAAGAAAGAGAAACCGCGGAGCATAGGCCCGTCCGCACATGGCATAATTACCGGCGCCATGAGATGCGCCGATGATGATCGTGAACTTTGGAACTTCGGCAGTCGCCACCGCTTGCACCATCTTGGCCCCGTCCTTGATGATCCCTCGCGCCTCATACTCCTTCCCAACCATGAAGCCGGTAATATTTTGCAGAAACACGAGCGGCATCCGTCGCTGGGCACAGAGTTGCACAAAGTGCGCGCCTTTCAGTGCGGCTTCGGAGAACAACACGCCGTTGTTCGCGACGATGCCGACCTGATGTCCCATCCAATGGGCGAAGCCGCATGTGAGGGTTCGGCCGTACCGGGCCTTGAACTCATGGAATCGACTGCCGTCCGCCAAGCGTGCAATGACTTCTCGACTTTCAAAAGTCTGTCGAGGATTACTCGGGATCAGTCCGTACAGTTCTTCGATTGGATAGCGTGGCTCTTCGATCGCGGCCGGTCTGCGAAGGACAGGGCGTCGAGGCAGCGTCTCGATGATCGACCTGCAAATTTCAAGCGCTTCATTGTCGCTTTCCACCAGGTGATCACTTACTCCTGAGAGTCTGGTGTGGAGATCGGCGCCGCCAAGATCTTCGGCGGTGACCTCTTCGCCGGTTGCCGCTTTGACCAGCGGAGGCCCCGCCAGATAAATGGTGCCGGTCCCTTTGACGATCACGTTCTCATCACACATGGCCGGCACATAGGCGCCGCCCGCAGTACACATGCCCATGACGACGGCGATTTGTGGAATACCGAGGGCGGACATACGTGCCTGGTTATAAAAGATCCGCCCAAAGTGCTCTTTGTCGGCAAACACATCGGCCTGCATCGGCAGGAACACGCCGCCGGAATCGACGAGATAGATAGCGGGCAGCCGGTTTTCTAAGGCAATCTCCTGAGCCCGGAGATGCTTCTTGATCGTCATGGGGAAATAGGTCCCGCCTTTAACCGTCGCGTCGTTGGCGGCGATGACACATGGCCGTCCCGATACGTAACCGACTCCGGTAATCAGACCGGCAGCCGCGATCTGATCGTCGTACATGCCGAATGCCGCCAGAGGACTGAGCTCCAGCCAAGGCCTGTCAGGATCGAGCAACTTCGCAATCCGCTCTCGGGCAGTCAGTTTGCCTCGTTGTTGATGAAGAGCAGTTGCTTCCGGTGGTCCCCCGGATCGAGCGAGGGTGAGATGCTTCTGAAGGTCCGCCGCCAGACCCTCATAGTGCGCACGATTCGCCGCGAATTCGCCGGAGGTCGTAACCACTGAAGTCGTCAACGTACGCATGGTTCTTCAGCCATGTGGTTTGAGCCCTTTGACAAACGTCACGATCTCCTGGATAGGCGCACCAGGCTTGAACAGAGCCTTCACGCCGTCCGCTGTGAGCGTCGCAACATCTTCGTCGGGAATGATGCCGCCGCCGAACAAAGCGATGTCTTCTGCATCTTGTTCTTTGAGGAGTTCGAGGACGCGTCGGAACAGCGTATTATGTGCTCCTGAAAGAATGCTCAAACCGATCGCATCCACATCCTCTTGGATCGCCGCATTGACGACCTGTTCCGGCGTCTGATGCAGACCGGTATAGATGACTTCCACTCCGGCGTCTCGTAATGCGCGTGCGATGAGCTTCACACCTCGGTCATGACCGTCGAGGCCGACTTTGCCGATCAGAATCCGTAAAGGCGCACTCGCTACTGTCACGTTGTCACCTCACGAAGAAAATATTTACCATCCTGTTCCCTCCGAACGTATCCTGCCTGAACCACTGGGTCATGCTCGAAGAGCAGCAGCCATCGCTCTTCAAACGCCCGATCCAACACCCATCGTTTCGTCTCCAGGGTTTGGATGGGGAAGAGGTCGTAGCCCATGATGTAGGGAAGCGGCAGATGCGATACGGTCGGAATCAGGTCGCCGAGAAAGAATGCCATTTCCCCTTCTGATTCGATTTTGACGCTCTGATGACAGCGTGTATGGCCGGCGGTCACCACAACAGTGATGCCGGGCAGTAATTCAGTATTCCCGTGCAAGAATTCCCACTGGTTCACGTGGGCGATCGGGGTAAAGTTATCGCGACGGTAGCTGGCCTTGGTCCGTTCATTGGCGCCAACCGCATCTTCAAACTCGCCATGCTGAATGAAATATTTGGCCTTGGGGAAAGCGGGCACGACAGCCCCGTTCACCTGCATCGTGTTCCCACCGGCATGGTCGAAATGCAGATGTGTGTTGATCACCAGATGAATGTCATCCGGTTCTAGTCCTAGTCGTTTCAACGATTCAAGGATGGTCGGCGTTCGCTCGACGGCGAACAGGCGGTGAAACTTTTCGTCTTCCTTTGTTCCCAATCCGGTGTCCACCAGAATATTTTTTCCATTCGCTCGGATCAGCAGAGCCGTCAGGCTCAGTGAGATTCGGTTGAACTCATCGGCGGGACAACATTTGTCCCATAGGGCCTTCGGAACTACTCCGAACATCGCTCCGCCGTCCAGCCGAAACCGACCGTCGCTCACCGGATAAATTTCAAACGCCCCGAGTTTCATCATTCTCTCTCCCTACGTCCGGGCCACGGCGGGAAGGATGGGCATAGAGGCCTTCGCCACAGCGCCGAATCTGATTCAGTAGCAAATGGATGCGCCTATCCTTCCCATCCTCCATTCGGCAGCGGACGACCAGGGCGCCTCTCACTGCGCGCATGCGACGAGCACCGCCCGTTATGATCACAATCTGATCGACCCTGTGTGCGTGTCGCGCGAGCACAGGAGGCATTCTAATTGTCCGCTGTCATCACAACACCACCGGTTCTCGATACGTTCCAAACACCTCTTTCAAGGCCATGCAAATTTCACCTAATGTCGCCTTGGCTTTCACCGCGTCGATGAGATACGGCATCACGTTCTCACCGCACGAAGCCGCTTCCTGCAACGCCTCGACGGCGCCGGCCATCTTGAATGAATCGCGACACTTCCGTAGGTCCGAAAGACGCGCCACTTGTTCATGCTCGACTTCCAGTCCGATCTTGAGGATCGGGATCGGACGTTCCACCGGTTCCACATACTCATTGACACCAACGATGATCCGTTCTTTTCGTTCCGACTCGCGCAAATACCGTTGCGAAGAGTTAAGGATTTCACGCTGTGGAAAACCCTGTTCGATCGCTCGGACCATGCCGCCCATGTCATCCAACCGATGAAAGTAATCCAGCGCCGCCTCTTCGAGGCGATTCGTGAGAGTTTCGACATAATAGGACCCGCCGAGAGGATCGACGCTGTTGGTGACTTCGCTCTCCTGCGCAATGATCTGTTGCGTGCGCAATGCCAGTTTCACCGCATCTTCGGTCGGCAGCGCGAGCGTTTCGTCCATCGAATTGGTATGGAGCGATTGCGCGCCGCCCAAGACGGCGGCCAGGGCCTGGATGGTCGTGCGGACCACATTGTTCATGGGCTGTTGCGCCGTGAGTGTACAGCCGGCTGTCTGTGCGTGGCAGCGGAGCTGCACCGAGCGAGGATCGACGGGCCGGTACCGCCGCGTCATTTCGCGAGCCCATAGCCGACGAGCCGCGCGGAACTTAGCGATCTCCTCAAACAAGTCATTGTGAGCGTTGAAGAAGAACGAGAGTTGCGGAGCGAATCGGTCCACGGAAAGACCGGCTTTGACCGCCGCTTCCACATAGGTCAGGCCGTCGTACAGGGTAAAGGCCAGTTCCTGGACTGCCGTCGAACCTGCTTCCCGGATATGATATCCACTGACACTGATCGGATGCCATTTGGGGACATGCTCGGAACAGTACGCGATGGTGTCGGCAATCAAACGGAGCGACGGTTCCGGCGGATAGAGCCATTCTTTTTGCGCGATATATTCCTTCAGAATGTCGTTCTGCAATGTGCCGTCCAATCGTTCAGGACGAATGCCGCGCTTCTCCGCAACCGCGAGGTACATCGCAAAGATCACGGCGGCCGGACCGTTGATCGTCATCGACGTGGTGACTTGCTCAAACGGAATACCGTCGAACAGTCGCTCCATATCGTCGAGCGACGATATGGAGACGCCGCAATGACCGATCTCGCCGTGAGCGAGCGGGGCATCCGCATCGACCCCCATCAACGTGGGCATGTCAAACGCGACGCTCAGGCCGTTTTGCCCATGTTGGAGAAGGTATTTGAAGCGGCGGTTGGTGTCCTCCGCCGATCCGAAGCCGGCGAACTGTCGCATGGTCCAGAGCCGGCCACGATACATAGTCGGATAGACTCCTCGTGTGTACGGAAATTGACCCGGCGCGCCCAGCTCCTCATCCGGCGACCAGTCCTTCAAATCGTTGTGGGTATACACCCGGTTGGTGTCGAATCCTGAGAGGGAGGTGAATCTCGGTTTACGTTCTTGCATCGATCTCCTCCAGACCGTGCTGAGAAACCAGGGACCAAGATCAGGACTTGCTGCTTATCGCTTCCTGTTGTTCGTTCTTCCCTTCGTAGACATGGAATCCGCGACCGCACTTCCGTCCCAACCACCCCGCTTCGACATACCGACGGAGTAAGGGACACGCGTGAAATTTTGGATCACCCAAGTCTTGATGCAAGACATCGCAGATGGCCAGCACTGTATCCAAACCGATGCGATCGGCAAGGGCCAGCGGTCCCACAGGATGATTGGCGCCCGCGGTCATCGCCATATCGATGTCTTCCGCAGAGGCTACACCTTCCTCCAATGCGAAAATCGCTTCGTTGATCATGGGAATCAGCACACGGTTCACGATGAATCCTGGTACATCCTTAGCTACGACCGGCGTTTTGCCCAAGCGCTGTGCCAAGTCGAGTGCGAGCTGCGTCGTTCGTTCGGATGTTTCCAGCCCGCGAACCACTTCCACGAGACGCATCACGGGTGCAGGATTCATGAAATGCAGGCCGACGGTGCGGTCAGGCCGACCGGAGGCGGCTCCCAACTTCGTGATTGAAATAGATGAGGTATTGCTCGCGAACACCACCTCTGGCGCGCAGATTCGATTCAATTGGGCGAAGAGTTCTTGCTTCACCGTGAGATCTTCCGGAACCGCTTCAATAACCATCTGCACATCCCGCAAGCGGTCAAGCTGCCCCAGTGGACGGATGAGCGCCAATACCTCTCCGGCTTGGTGATCGGTAAGACTCCCTCGTTCAACTGCGCGTTGCAGTCCAATGCGGATCTTGGAAATGGCTTCCGTTAATGGTGGTTCGGCAACATCTACGAGGAGAACTTCATAGCCGACGGTAGCACATACCTGGCTAATGCCGCGGCCCATCTGACCTGCTCCCACGATCCCGATTTTCCTGATATCGTCGAGTTTCATCGTCGTCCCTAATTTACGCTTCCCACTTCACGTCTCACATTTCACGGCCTTTCTACGATCATTGCCAATGCTTCTCCTCCACCGATGCAAAGACCGGCCAACCCCCGCCTCACTTTGCGTGCAGCCATGGCGTGGAGCAGCGTCGTGAGGATGCGCGTGCCGGTGGCCCCGATCGGATGGCCGAGCGCAACCGCTCCGCCGTTCACGTTGACCTTCTTTACGTCGAGGCCCAATTCACGGTTGATCGCGAGGGAGACGGCTGAAAATGCTTCGTTGATTTCGAACAAATCGATGTCACCGACCGTGAAGCCCGTTTTCTTAAGCACCCGTCTGACTGCCTCGATCGGCGCGATCGTAAACCATTCCGGTGCCAGCGCTGCTCCGGCGTAGCCGACGATGCGCGCCATCGGGATAAGCCCGAGGTGTGCCGCCTCCTCTTCCGCCATGACAACCAACGCAGCCGCACCATCATTACAGGCGGGGGAATTACCTACCGTCAGGACGCCGTTGTCCTGAAATACCGGCTTGAGCTCACGCATTCTGCTCAGATCCACTCGATTCGGCTCCTCATCTTCCACGACCGCCACTGCCGGACCTTTGCGTTGCGGCACCTCAACCGGCGCAATTTCCTGTGCAAAAATTCCGGTCGCGATCGCCTCACGCGCGCGCCGATAGCTCTCGAGCGCGAAATCATCCAGTTCTTCTCTCGTCAACCGATACTTGGCTGCACAGAGTTCACCTCCGTTTCCCATGTGGAATTTATTGTAGACATCCCACAACCCGTCTTTGACGAGGCTGTCGACCAATTCTGCATGTCCTAGCCGATAACCCTGTCTCGCTTTCTCCAACAAATATGGTGCGCGGGTCATGTTTTCCATTCCACCTGCCACGACGATGCGCGCCTCTCCAAGCGCAATGGCCTGGTATGCCATGATCGCCGCTTGTAGGCTGGACCCGCAGACTTTGTTCACCGTTGTCGCTCCGATCGAATGCGGAATTCCGGCTCCGATCGACGCTTGCCGGGCCGGCGCTTGCCCCAGACCGGCGCTGAGGACGCAACCCATGTAGACCTGGTCTACACGGTCCGGCGGCACGTGAACCCGCTTCAGCGCTTCGGCGATGGCAAGACTACCCAATTTTGTCGACGGCACCTGGCTGAAGATGCCGTTGAAACTGCCCATCGGAGTCCGTACTGCGCTGACGATGACTACACATGCCGTCCGGTTCACAGGATCTGCTCCCAATGACTGTGTTCGAGATAGTGTTTCACCTTCGCCATGAACTGATCCGCCGTCGCCCCATCGATGACCCGGTGGTCGAACGACAAGCTGAGATAGCCCATCGGTCGAATGGCGATCGCATCGTCGATGACGACGGCTCGCTTCTGAATCGCGCCGATGCCCAGAATGGCAATCTGCGGTTGATGGATGATCGGGGCACTGAACAAGCTGCCGAACCCGCCATGATTCGTGATCGTGAACGTGCCGCCTTGAACCTCTTCGGGGCTCAACTTCTTGGACCTGGCTCGTTCCGCAAGATCCGCGATTTCCTTTGCCAGTTGTGTCAGTCCTTTTCGATCGGCATACCGCACCACCGGCACCAAGAGTCCGTCGTCGAGCGCCGTGGCAATTCCTATATGGATATCCTTTTTGACCACGATGCCTTGCCCGCTCCATGATGAGTTCACGATCGATACATCTCGAATGGCTTTGGTTACAGCACGGATGACAAACGGTAAATAGGTCAGGCTGCAGCCCTGTCCTGAGTCCTGTCGAAGGGCCTCTCTGAATTTGGCGATGCTCGAAAAGTTCGCCTCAAAAACGGTGGTGACGTGCGCGGATGTCTGCTTGCTCCTGACCATCCGATCGGCAATGGTCTTGCGCATCTGTGTGAAGGGGAAAAGTTCTTCTCCCATGGAGGGTTCGCTCGTTCTAGCGGCAATGTTGGTCTGAGAACCGCTGTGGGCGATAACGTCAAGGACATCCTTCTTGGTCACCCGGCCTCCGACTCCGGTCCCCTTCACCTGGGAAAGCTCGATTCCATGCTCCTTCGCCAGCTGCCGGACGGCCGGAGAATGATGTTGATCTCCGGTCGGAATCGGTTCCATAGGACGAACAACCACGCCGCCGACTCGATTGACGACTTCCGAAGGCGCAGCGCTGTCGATACGCGCCAGCAAGGTGCCGACAGGAACCGTCTGTCCTTCATGAACGATGATCTCGTTCAACGAGCCCGTGGCAGGCGATGGAATTTCCAATGTCACTTTTTCAGTTTCGACTTCCAAGAGCGACTCATCCTTTTGAATCATCCCTCCGACAGAGATAAGCCACTTCACGACCGTCCCTTCGGCGATGCTCTCTCCAAGCTGAGGCATGATGATGTCGGTAGCCATACTCACGTGCTGAGTGATGAGTGCTGAGCACTGAGATGGGCATCAAGCAAATACGCGGTTCTTTTGTTCTCAGCCCTCATAACTCAGTCCTCAGTCCTTCTTAATATGCCGCCAATTTTCTCGCTGCCGAGATGATGTCGTTCGTCTTCGGGAGAAAAAACTCCTCCAGCGGCGTGCTGAACGGCACCGGCGTGTCCGGCGGCGCGATACGCACAATCGGACCGTCCAAACAGCCAAAACAGTCCTCCGCTAACAGCGCGGCAATTTCAGCCCCGATGCCGCCGGTTTTGTTGTCCTCATGCAAAATAATGGCTTTGCTGGTTTTATGCACGGACGAATAAATTGCTTCCTTGTCGAATGGCACCAATGTGCGCAGGTCGACCACTTCCAGATCGATCCCCTCATTGGCCAAGGTCTGGGCGGCTTCCAGCGCCAGATGGACCATTGCGCCATAGGTGATGACCGATACGTCGTTACCGACCCGTTTTACATCGGCTTTTCCAAGTGGCACGACAAAGTCCTCTTTAGGCAAGACAGATTTGATGCGCCGGTAGAGAAATTTGTGCTCAAAGTAGATTACCGGGTTGGGGTCGCGAATCGCCGCCTTGAGGAGCCCTTTGGCGTCATAGGGTGTGGACGGGGCGACCAACTTGAGTCCCGGGGAATGGAAGAACCAGCCTTCGGGGCATTCAGAATGGAACGGCCCGCCGTGAACGCCACCACCGAACGGCGCCCGGATCACCATGGGCACCGCGGCTCCCCATCGATAGTGATTCTTGGCTGCTACCTCGGTGATCTGATCGAACGCGCAGGAAATGAAGTCCGCGAACTGCATCTCCACGACCGGACGTAGACCCATCATGGCTGCACCGATCGCCGCTCCAACAAACCCGGACTCGGCAAGCGGCGTATCGAGCACCCGCCATTCGCCGTACTTTTGGAGAAATCCTTCCGTAATCTTGAAGGCGCCTCCATACGTGCCGATATCTTCGCCCATCAGAAACACCCGTTCATCACGGGCCATTTCTTCGTCCAACGCTTGTGAAATCGCCTCGAGATAGCTGACTTCCTCGGTCGCTTGAGCCATGGTCGCCATATGGAACTCCTCACTGAAACGACAGCCGACTAATGACTGTCGGCTCGTATCGCAAATACGCCTTCCAATACTTCCGGCCCTTCCGGCAGTGGGCTTTGTTCGGCAAATTCCACTCCTACCTCGACTTCTTTCTTCACCCGTTCGGATACATCCTGGAAATACCCCTCCTCACCATAACCAAGATGTGTAAGGAGCTGCTCGGCCTTGAGGATCGGATCCCTCTTCTTCCACTCCTCCAGCAGCTCACGTGGAACATATTTCGCCGGGTCATGTTCCGAGTGACCGTGCATCCTCATCGTTTTGAATTCGAGAAAGGTCGGCCCTTCTCCTGCTCGGGCTCTCGCAATTGCGCGGTTTGCCGCCAGATAGACTGCGGCCACATCGTTGCCGTCCACGATTTCACCGGACATGCCGTACGCGTTGGCTCGATCGACGACGTTCGAGATCGCCATTTGCAGACGAAGCGGCGTCGAGTAGGCGTATTGGTTGTTGTTGCAGAAGAAGACGACGGGGAGCTTCCGTACCGCCGCCAAGTTCATCGCTTCGTGGAAGTCACCCCGACTGGTTCCACCGTCTCCGGTTCCGGCAAAGACCACTCTGGATTCCCCTCTGATCTTGAACGCCAACGCCGCGCCGGCCGCCACCGGCAAGTTGTCCGCCAGATGACTGACAAACCCGAAGACTCCTCGCCTGAGGTCTCCCATGTGAACATTGCCGTCCTTCCCTTTGCTCGGCCCCGTCCTTTTCCCGAGATACTGGGCGAGGATTTCGCCGGTCGTGAAGCCTCGAATGAGGAAGGCACCCATGTCTCGGTGAAAGGGAGCGATGATGTCGTCGCGCTCAAGCGCGGAGGCATAGCCGACGGCGATCGCCTCCATTCCGTGGCTGGTATAGACTCCGCCGACAATACGTCCCTGTCGGTAGAGGGCCGTGATGCGGTCCTCCAACGCTCTGGTGAGCCGAAGGTAATGGTACATCTGGAGCAGGTCGTCTCGCTTGATCTCCTTGGCGATGACCGCAACGTCCATGACAGCCTCCATGTCGCTGCCTTACAAAGCCGGCATATCCTTCCATGACAACAAGGGCTTTTTTTCGCTGCACAGTGGACAGTACGCCGGCTCCCATTGCGGCATATCGAGGTCCGTCGTGTAGTAGAACGGATGTCGTGCGATTAATTCGTTCATCAATGGGAACTGACCGCTGTCGCGGCGGGCAAAGACCATCATCCCCGCCGACACACCTCCTGTGTCGGTGATGACCTTGCCGAGTTTGCTGACACAATTGCCACGCGTCGTGACATCGTTGAGCGCCAAAAAGCGCTCGCCGGATTTGATCACGCCGACGTTGATGTCCGTCCCGATCCGTCCCGTCTCGCAACTGTACGGCGTCAGTGCCACACGCAATCCCATCGTGTCGTGAAGGACATCCACAATTTCTTGTGCGAGCAACTCCGCTGCTGAACTGGTCGCTACGAGTCCGGTTATTGAGCGGTGTTGAAACGCCCGCCTAATCCAGCCCGCCATATCTCCAGCCACCTGCCGGATCAATTCAGGAAAACGAGCGATGGATTCGAAACGCAAATATGTCGCCGTGTGGTGTCCTGACACAACCTCCACGTGAGTATCGAAAAAGACGGATCGGGACCTCCTCAGAATATGAAGCACCTCGTCCTCGGTGACATTGGTGTGGGCACCTGCACGGATGATGGCTCTCAGTCTTGCATCGATCGTCTGGTCTTCATAAAGCACGCGATGCCGATCCACCACCTCTGCGAGGGCCTGCTCAATCGTGCGGGCCAGCATCTTCACCCCCTTGCGTTGCACTCACAACGCGAGTCCTTAGAATTCCGATCGGCTGAATTTCCAACTCCACCATGTCACCCGACTTCAAGTAACGGTCCAGTTCCAGCCCACAGCCACCTCCCACCGTCCCCGAACCAAAGACATCTCCCGGATAGATCGTTTCGCCTCGCGATACGTGCGCGATCATCTGAGCAAAAGACCAATGGATCGTCCCGAATCGTCCTCGCGACCATTCTTCTCCGTTCACCCTTGCAATCATCGTCAAGGCACCGAGATCCGCAATCTCATCGGGGGTTACGAGACAGGGGCCCAGCGCAGTCGCAAAGTCCTTCCCCTTCGCCGGTCCCAGTCGGCATGCCATTTCTTGGAACTGAATATCACGCGCGCTGAAGTCATTCATGATCGTGTAACCGGCAATGTATTCTTCTGCCAGTCGTTCGGAGATGTCCCTGCCCTTCCGCCCAATGACACAGGCCAGCTCCAACTCATAGTCCAACTTCGTCGTCTCCAGCGGCCAGGGCAGCGCCTCGTCCGGTCCCATGATCGTGCGATGGTTCCCTTTGTAGTACACCGGAGCCTTGTACCACTCCGGCGGAATCGGCTGTCCCCGCTTCCTCGACGTCGCTGCAATGTGGTCTTCAAACGCGATGAAATCACGAAGCGAAGGTGGATTGGGAAGAGGAGCAGCGAGTTGAACATCAGGGGCCGCATACATGATCGTTTCACCAAATGGACCCTTGCCTGATGGAAAAAGCGCGGTCACATAATCCTTCGCTCGGCGGGCTGCCGCTAGGGTAGAAGATCCTCCTTCGAGAAACTCCAACATAGTCGGCGGAACCTGCGCATTGGCTAATCGATGCGGTTGTGCTTCCTGTTGATCCGCCAGCCAACGGGCATAGGCCATATTCAAGTCCACTATTCGTTGGTCGTGTATCGCTCCCACCCTTGTGAAGGTACCGATGGGAGTTCTGATTCGAAAACTGACGAGCTTCATCGACGGCTCCAACTCATTGCGTAGTCCTTGATTTCCACCGGCTCCATCTCCGGTTGAACCGTAAAGGGAGTTTTGGATTCGATCATCACCGCTACTTCGCTAGTGTGCCTCTTCGCTTTGCTGGCTTGGACCGCCTGCGGTTGCGGTCCATGGTGGATACCCTGCGGGTGTAACGTGAGCATCCCTGCTTGAATCCCCGCGCGGCTGAAGAATTCTCCATCGTGATAAAACAGCACTTCATCGTAGTCGGTATTTCGATGATAAAAGGGCACGCGCAAGACTTCCGGATCACTTTCCAACGGCCTTGGAGCAAAAGTGGAAATGAGGCATCCTCCGGCTTGGAACGTCTGATGGACGCTCGGCGGCAGATGGTACCGAGGACTGACGACCGGCCGGAAGTCCCGCACGTTCAGCTTCGCAACCCAGAGATCCCCTTTCCATCCGATCACATCCATGGGGTAAAAGGGATAAACGACTCGCGTCCAGTCGCCTTGACGCTTGATGTGGACCTCCCACGTTTGTAATCCGGTTTCCACCGGTTCCACTGCCTCCAGTTCAGGAGCAAGCAACACGCCCTTATCGAACAACGCATGTTGTCCCAAAGCTCCTCGGTCCGGCACCATCATAGGAACGGGCGTTTCGACAATAAGAGCAAAACAAGCTCCTTCATCGACGTGATTTCGATAGGTCGTACCTTTTGGGATCACCACGTAATCGCCAGACTCGTAAGGAAGAACGCCATAATCGGTCTCAAACCTGCCTCTGCCCCGATGCACGAAATGGACTTCATCTCCATCCGCATTGCGCACGAAATAGGGCATCGTCTCTCGTCGGCAGGAAATGTGGAGACTCACATCCTGGCTTCGCATCATCAACAGTGATTGCGTGGTACTGGATAATGCGGTCTCGGAAATCTGCGTACAGGCAAAGGCCCGCGGCCTCAGCTTCCCTTCGATAGTAATCCACGCTGTGGGGGGATGTGTCCGGTAGAGATGAGAAACCGAACCCGCAAAGCCGTTTCGTCCATGCTCTTCTTCATACAGCCCTTCGGGAATTCCGACATGGGCCTGGTTGGGAACTTTTCCTCTCCGCTTGAGATACATGGCCGGCTCCCACAAAGAGTGGATCGCGCGGTTACGATGCCTTTTTCAGCGGCTTCTTTTGCTTTTGCCTGAGCATCGAAGATGAGTCGTAATCAATGATGGTCTTCTGGACCCCGGAAGCTTGATCTCGCTCGATGTCCTTATACAGCGACTCCACCGTACTTCGGACAAACGTCCTCGCAGCTTCTTCTCCATGCTGCCGTTGGGTCAGTTCAATGAAGAGTCCGGTGTTTGGGAAAAGGGGATAAGTGAAGCGTTGCTTAAGCGGCCCGAATCCGTCTCTTCCCTCTTTCACCGGTCCGCTGAATTTCACGCCATGTGCCTCCCACTCGCGACACACCGCATCGATGTCTTCGACTTCGAAAGCAACGTGCTGCACGCCCTGTCCATACCTTTCTATGAATTCGTTGATTTGGGACTTCCCCGCCTTGTCCCGACCCTGCATGAGGGCAATCTTGGCGGTTCCACGTTGTACGACGACAGTATCCATCGATGAGGTGTGACTTCCCACATCCCGCGCTGACCAGATCACTTCAAATCCCAGGATTTTGGCGAACAGGAATTCTGCAGCTTCAAGATTTTCGACACAGAGAGTGACGTGGTCAAAACCGGTTGTCTGTTTCATGAAGCCTCCACATCGCCGTCTCTTACTCTTGACACGAGGAACTCTTTCTTAAATTCACATTTCATATTTAATAATATAATAGTACTATTATTTATAACTCAATACAAGACGCTTTCAGGCTTAATCTTTATAAACCGACCAGATAAGTTACGCTTTAAAGGATATTAAGGATCGTCACCCTATTGTCATTGTAATTCAAAAACTATATTATGTGATTAATAAAAACTTCAATCGCGAGACGGCAAAAGGAGATTCGGAGGTACCCATGACGTTTCATCAAGAAATGAGACGACTGGTGCTCAAGCATGGTGCCATCAATAATGTGTACTTGAATCGCTTCCGAGCAGGAGATCTCACCGACTTTCACCTCAAGGAGTTCGCACTTGAGTTCTACAACTTTTCCCGTTTTTTCCCCCGCATCCTGATGTCTCAACTTGTAAATACCGAGGACGAGCGGGTGGCCGATGAACTGACCAAGGTCCTGTATTCCGAATTGGGCGACGGACAAACCAGTCATCGGCATGAACTCCTTTATCGCAACTTTTTGCGATCCGTGGGTATCGACATACATGAGGCCATGACGCGACCGATGCTCCCATCGACCCGCGCCTACATAGAGGGGATGGAACGTCTCTACACCGACGGCAATCACGCCAAGGCGCTGGGAGCATCCTTCGGACTTGAGAACATGGCCATCACGATGTGGGATCATTTGATTCCGGGCCTGACCTACCTAAAACTCTCGCGTTATCCCCAGATGGACCTCGCCTATTTCACGTTTCACCGGCAACTTGAGATCACTCACGAGGAGGCAATGGAGCACGCCGTAGCAGCCGTGCAAGGAACGGATGAGACCAGGATGTCCAACCAGGATGAAGATGACTTTCGCTCCGGCGTCGATGCGGTGCTCGGCTATCTGGAAGGGTTCTGGGCAGGTTTGGAGCAACGGAAAACGAGATCAGACAACACATGGCCTGACTTAGCTCAGCGGCGTGCAAGTTAGCGCCGCCGGAGGGTCCTATGCAGCGCGCTTGGGTCAGCCGATATGATTCCGGGGTGTCGTCAAGCCTCAACTATCCGGCATGGACCGTACCGGATCTCCTGCGACACTCATCGGACCGTTTCGCGGACTCCCCTGCACTTCTGTTTTATGGTACCTGCATCTCTTATGGAGAACTGGACAACCTCACGACTCGATTTGCGCTTGGACTGCGACAACTCGGTGTCAATCAAGGCGACCGAGTCGCCATCATGCTTCCAAATATTCCACAGACGGTTATCGCCTATTACGGAATTCAAAAAGCCGGCGCCGTCGTGGTGCCGACCAATCCACTTTACGTCGAACGAGAAATTCAGACGCAGCTGACCGATGCAGGAACGGACACGATGGTGGTTCTTGACCTGCTCTATCCTCGCGTTCGAACGGTGAAGGAGGCAACTACGCTTCCAAAGCGGATCATCATCACCGGCATTCAGGACTATCTCCCTTTCTTCAAAAAACTTCTCTATCCCATCAAGGCTCGGTTAGCCAAACGATGGGTATCCGTCGAGAAAACCCCCTCCGTATACGACTTCCTCGATCTCCTGTGTGCAAGCGCTTCAATGGATACGGATCATTCCGCCGATCTGCCTCACGTGCGACCGACCGATCTTGCACAACTGCAATACACCGGTGGAACGACGGGAACGCCGAAAGGTGTGATGCTCACGCACCGTAATGTGGTCGTCAACACGTTACAAGGCCGATATTGGTCCCCTGATTTTCGTGAAGGACAGGAAATCTTTCTCGGCGCTATTCCATTTTTCCACTGCTACGGTCAGGCCACCTGTCAGAACCTAGCCATCGCGACAGGCTGTCCTATAGTCCTCCTCCCTCGGTTCCATGCGGACGAGGTCATCAAGGCGATTGATACGCATCGCATTACCATGTTCTCGGGTGTGCCCATGATGTACTCGATGATCGTCGAACATCCGGATGCCGGCCGCTATGACTTACGATCGCTGCGCGTGTGTTTGAGTGGAGCCAGCACGCTTCCTGCCGATGTTCAGGAACGGTTCGAAAATCTCAGCGGAACCAGGATATCGGAAGGCTATGGCTTGACCGAAGCCGGTCCCGCGACCCATTGCAATCCGTTGAACGGAGCCCATCCGCGAGGCTCGATGGGACTTCCCTTCCCTGATACCGAGGCGCGAGTGGTGGATTCCGACGCTGGACTGACGGAAGTGCCGGAAGGCGAAACGGGTGAACTGATCGTGCGCGGACCACAAGTAATGCAGGGATACTGGAACAAGGAAGACGAAACACGCGCCGTACTGCGCGACGGATGGTTGTATACCGGCGACCTCGTTCGCCGGGACGATCAGGGATACTTCTACTTCGTCGATCGCAAGAAGGACATCATCAAGTCGCGTGGTGAGACAGTGTATCCACGGGAAGTTGAAGAAGTCTTGCGTCAACACCCGGCGGTGTCCGAAGCCGCCGTCATTGGGGTAGCAGATCACGACTATGGTGAAGCCGTTAAAGCCTACGTCGTGACGAAGCCCGGATTGCTCGTCACTGAGCAAGAATTGATTATGCACTGCGCCGGATTGCTGGCGCGGTACAAAATTCCGTCGACCGTAGAGTTTCGCCCGGAGCTGCCGCGAACGGTCATCGGCAAGGTGCTTCGCCGGGCGATGCGCGATGAGGCCGTTCGCGCGAGCGAAGCCGAGGTGGTTCAACATCAAGCGGTGTGACGGGGCTCCTCATGAAAGACCTCGTGATTGTGGCCGGCGTACGAACTCCGATCGGGAACTTCGGCGGCGCGTTGAAGGATATGCCGGCCCAGAGACTCGGGGAAGTCGCGGTGCGCGGAGTCATCGCACAGACCGGCCTCGACCCAAAGCTAATCGACGAAGTGATCGTCGGCTGTGTCGGCCAGCCGAGCGATGCGTATAACATCGGCCGCGTCGTCGCTCTACAAGCCGGACTCCCTCTCACGACACCGGCGTATACCGTGCAGCGCAACTGTTCGTCCGGCCTTCAGCCGTTTGTAAACGCCTACCAGAACCTCCAAAGTCAGGATGCCGATGTACAGATCGTGAGCGGCGTCGAGAATATGAGCCGCGCTCCCTATCTCTCTCGGGACATGCGTTGGGGCAAGCGGCTGAGGCATGCCGAGTTCGTCGACAGCATTTGGGAAGGATTGACGGACCCGGTCTGCGGCCAGCTCATGGGCCGGACCGCGGAAACCTTGGCCGAAGAGTTTGGGATCGGTCGGGAAGAACAGGACCGCTTCGCAATCGACAGCCATCGTCGCGCATTCAGAGCCATGCGGGAGGGTCGGCTGAAGGAAGAAATCGTGCCCGTTACCGTATCCAAATCGGTGGCTGGACGCGAAGTTCCTCCTCTCGTAATGACTCAAGACGAGGGTCCGAACGTCGGTCTGACCGAACCCCAACTGACCCTCTATCCTCCACTCTTCAAGGAGGGAGGTACCGTCACCGCGGGTAACAGCTGTCCGCTCAACGATGGCGCTGCCGCTGCGATCGTTATGTCGGCCGAACGAGCACGGGATTTGGGCATGCATCCGCTCGGGCGTGTGAGAAGTTATGCCTTCGTAGGTGTAGACCCTGCGCGTATGGGCATTGGCCCGGTGGATGCACTCCCGGCAGCACTCAAACGAGCCGGCCTCCAGCTGGCGGATCTCGACCTGATCGAGGTGAACGAGGCATTCGCGGCGCAGTACCTGGCCGTTGAGCGGCTGTTGGGACTTAAACGAGACCTTGTCAACGTCAACGGCGGCGCCATCGCCTTGGGCCATCCGGTCGGGATGACCGGCACACGTCTCGTCATCACGCTCCTGCACGAAATGCGCCGACGGGGCGCCGCGCTGGGAGCGGTGGCTTTGTGCGTGGGCGGAGGGCAAGGGGCGGCAATGGTGTTGGAGCAAGTATGAACTGCCTACGCGTCAATCGTTATTCGAACGAATGGAATCCGTCATGATGTTGGGATGACGCAGAACGGAGAGCGCAACATGTACATCTATAAGGTCGGAGTCGTTGGCGCGGGAACGATGGGCGCACAGATCGCGGAAGTGGTGAGTTATGCCGGACTACCTGTCGTGTTGGCCGATGTAAATGAGACCTTGGTGAAACGAGGGCTTGATTCGGTGCGAGCGATCTATCAGGCACGGGTAGACAAGGGGAAAATGAGCGCCGAGCAGCTTGAGGAAAAGATGTTGCTCGTCACCGCTTCCAATGGTTTGGCCGGCCTCGAGGACGTCGATGTGGCGATTGAGGCAGTATCGGAGGACTTAAAACTCAAGGCACAGGTCTTTCAGGAGTTGGACCAGATCTGCCCGCGAGGCACCATCCTAGCCAGTAACACATCAGCACTGTCCGTCTCAGCTCTTGGTGCCGCGACGACAAGGCCGGATAAAGTCGTCGGACTTCACTTCTTCAATCCAGCCTATGTGATGCGGCTCGTGGAGGTGGTACCTGGACTCGCGACCACCTCACAAACCCTCGACGACGCGGTAAATTTTATCGAAAGCATCGGGAAACTGCCGATCGTGGTGAAGGAATGTGCAGGGTTTTTAGTCAATCGTGTCCTGATGGCCTATGTGAATGAAGCCGTTCGCGCCTTGCAGGAAGGGGAGGCCGGGCTACAAGAAATCGATCAGGAGATGGTGTCATTTGGCATGCCGGTCGGCCCGCTCGCCCTTCTGGATGCGGTGGGTCTCGATATCTCGCTCGAAGTCGCGCGCATTCTGTACCGCAGCTACGGACCTCGCATGACGCCGGCTCCCCTGCTTGAAACCATGGTGAAGGCGGGTCGTCTGGGAGTCAAATCTGGCCATGGCTTCTACGACTATGTCAGCGGAGAGGAAGGCGGTCGCGATCAAGGACTTGAACGGCTCCTCCAAGAATTCAGATCGCATGCCGATCATGCTGCAACACGATGGAGTCAATCGCGACTCCTCCTGGCGATGACGAACGAGGCCGTCACGGCGCTCCAGGAAGGGGTCGCCTCGGCACGCGACATTGATCTCGCAATGGTAGCAGGAATCGGCTACCCCAAAGATAAAGAAGGCCCGCTGCATTTCGCGGATAGGCTCGGCATCGATCAGGTCTTGCACGAGCTTGAAGACTTCGCTCAAACGCTCGGACTGCGATTCTGGCCGGCTCCGATGCTACGGCGGATGGTGGATGCCGGATTTACGGGTCAGAGGGCCGGACGAGGCTTCTTCACATACTGAAGTCGCTGGATCGGCCTCCAAATTAGACACGGAAGGAATACGTCATGACTACCATAGCGGGAGCCATGCACAGGTGCACGATTGAAGAAGGCGTGGCCTTGGTGACTCTTGATCATCCGCCTGTCAACGCCCTCACACCCGAACTCCTCGCAGAGTTGGACAGCGCGTTCGACTCGTTCGCGACCGATGACGCCGTGAAGGTCGTCGTGCTCACCGGTGCCGGCCGCTTCTTTGTCGCGGGGGCGGATATCCGAGTACTGGCCTCCATTCCATCGTCGGTTGAGGGTGAAGCGATGGCCCGCCAGGGGCAGTTCATGTTGAACAAGATTGAAGCGCTTGAAAAACCAGTCATTGCGGCGATCAACGGCGCCTGTTTGGGCGGGGGGTTGGAATTGGCCATGTGTTGCCACATCCGCCTTGCGGCAGAAAGCGCCAGACTCGGCCAGCCGGAAATCAACCTGGGCATCATGCCGGGATTCGGCGGCACTCAACGCCTTCCTCTGCTGATCGGCCAATCCAAAGCCATGGAATTGATCCTGACAGGCGACCCCGTCTCAGCTCGGGAAGCCATGAACCTAGGGTTGGTGTCCCAAGTGGTATCGGTTGATGATCTACTGCGCCAAGCGCAAGGACTGGCGCGAAAGATGGCCGGGAAGAGCCAGGTAGCGCTCCGTGCATCGCTTCGGGCGATCCGCCGGGGGACAGCGCTGAATTTTTCTGACGGTTTAGATCTGGAAGCCCGTCTGTTCGGTGAGCTGTGCGATACAGAAGATCGGAAAGAAGGGACGGCAGCCTTCTTGGAGAAACGACAACCTCGGTTCAAGAACCGTTAGTTCCCAACAGAGGCAGCGAGGAGACGTTATGCAAGCTCGTCGTTCGACAAAATTGGCCTTGGCTCTGGCGGGAGGCGGCTTCACAGGCTATCTCTTCGAAGTCGGCGCCTTGACCGGACTGGACGATCTCCTCGGTGAGTCGTTCACCAGTAACGATTTCGACATGTATGTCGGCGTGAGCGCCGGATCGGCCGTCGCCGCCCTACTGGCACAAGGGGTCACGCCCCAAGAAATCCTTGAGACGAATTTGTCCGGAAAACGTCCATACTACTTCGAGCACCGGGATATTTTCAGACCTGCAATCGGGGAAGGGATGAAGACAATCTGGCGGGCAACGAAACAACTGATCCCGTTGGTGCGGCTGTATGCGCGCAATTACCGGGAGATGACGCTCATCGATCTGCTGGATAAGGCTCAGGATGCGCTCCCAAGCGGCATCTATCGATTGGAGCCCTTCGCCAAATACCTGGAGCAAACGTTCAAGGCCAAGGGTCTGGGGCTGCGGTTTGCCGACCTTCGAAAAGACCTCTATATCCCGGCCATCGATTTGGAATCAGGGGAATGCGTGATCTTCGGCGAAGAAGGCTGGCGGAACATTTCCATCGCCCAGGCCGTCACAGCCTCCTCCGCCACGCCCATCTATTTCTGTCCTGTGCGCATCGAGTGCCGCGATTACATCGATGCAGGCATCGGACGACCTCCGTTCTTCGACCTAGCCGTCACCAAACAGGTGGATCTCATGGTTATGATCAATCCGATGGCTCGCATTCCACTACCGAGTTTGTTACGGCGCGAGCCGGTTCACAGCACACGCCCCTGTCGCCTTCGGGACAAGGGATTCTTGACGATTGGTGAGCAGGCCGGTCGCATCAATTGCGACGCGCGTATTTCGCAAGCGGCAACCATGTTCCAGCAAGACTATCCCGACAAAGAACTGCTCATGATCACACCGGGTCCCCACGATGTGCTCCTGTTCGAGCGGAGTTTTCTGAGCTATCAAGACCGAGTACACCTCTTGCGAGCCGGATATCAGTCGGTCGTGACATTGGTGTGCAACGCATACAAAAACCTTCACACGCAGTTCGCTCGCCATGGGATCGCTCTCGAACGAACTCGATTTGAGGATCGTGCCAGGTCACGGATGGCACAGCTTGATCAGATTGTGAGGGTCTCTCCTCCTCTACGGCGACGGGGCAAAGGCGTGACAGTTGGCCTAGGTGACGCTCGTACCGCCATCCAACAAGCAAAGTAGGACGTGAACGCGATGACAAAGTTGGACAAGAAACCACTTTTCCAGGGATCACTCGCCATAGCGGAAGCTTCGCGGGATCGGACTCCCTATTCTGGTTTTCTGGCCGGCCTGTTCGAAGGAGTGGTTCGCCGCGATCTCTTCCGAGCACAGTCGATCCCGCCGCTCAGTGACACAGCAAAGAAGTTTCTTGAACAACTGCGCCTCCTTCTGAGCGAAACAGTTGATCCAGAGAGCATCGACCGAGAGGGGGAAGTCGGCGAGGATGTGTTCGCGGCGCTCAAGGACATCGGTGCCTTCGGCCTAAAAATTCCAGAAATCTATGGAGGACTCGGCTTGACCCAGTCGGAGTACCACCGTGTGGCGACACTCCTCGGAAGCCACGACGCCGCGACCACGGTGCTGATTTCGGCGCACAACTCGATCGGAGTAGCGGAGCCGGTCAAGCTGATCGGGAATCAAGAGCAGCAACGACGCTGGTTGCCCCGCCTTGCGCGCGGAGACATTTCAGGGTTTGCGCTTACGGAAAAGGGAGCCGGCTGCGATATTTGGGACCTTAGAAGCTACGCCATCCCGGTACGCGAGAGCGGTGTTCTCGTGGGCTATCGATTGACCGGTGACAAACTGTACACGACGAACGCGCCCAAACGACACAATGAGTTCCTGGCGTCGCTCCTGGTGGTGATCGCTCAAATCGTCAACGAACCTCATGAGGTCACTTGCCCCAAATCGGAACGGCGGTTCGGGGCCTTTGTCGTCGACACCGGCTCTTCGGGGTGCCGCTGCACCAGGCTGCATTACATGGGCGTACGCGGTATTTATAACGGCGCTGTCCGGTTGGACAACGTCTTCGTCCACGTGGCGGATCGTTTAGGAAATGAGGGAGAAGGGTTACGGCGGGCCTTGGAAAGTCTGACCGTGGGCCGGCTTACCCTTCCCGCGGCCTGCCTTGGGAACCTGAAACAATGCCTCTGGCTCGCTCGGCTCCGCGCGCAGCAGCGCATCCAATACGACCGACCGATCGGCGAGCACACGGACATCGGATCGAAAATCGTACGCATGGCTTCACGCACCCTCGCACTGGAGGCGTTGGTCACCATCACAGGGATTTGGGCCGACGCCAAGATCGACGTGCGGCTTGAGTCAGCCGCCGCCAAGATCCTCGCGACCGAATGGCTGCTCGAATCTGTGCTCGATCTTTTCCGCATTTATGGCGGACGCGGATTCGAAACGCCGGAATCGCTCCGGCTTCACGGGGACCTGCCGACACCTGTCGAACGCATGATTCGCGACTCGCTGATCAATGTCATTTGGGAGGGGACGAACGGTATCCTCACCCTCTGGATCGGGCGTGAGGGATTGGCTGAGTACGTCTCCCAAGGTAAAGCCTTCTTGGAATTCCAGATCAGCGAGATGGTACAGGCTCTGCCGTTCTTCGCCAAAATCGTGGGCCGGTCCTTCAACCGTTGGCCTTGGGTTAAAGGATGGCCGGCTTCTGCGGCGCCTGAATCGGCATGGGAGCGGTTTGTCACGAAGAAGTCCCGAGAACTTGCACAGAAGTCGCTATGGGCCGCAGCGCGTCATCGTCAAGGCCTCGCGCATAAGCAACTCTTGATGACACACCTCGTCAAAGCCAGCATGCAACTTTTTGCGATGGAATCAGTATTATGGTACGTAGCGCAGAACGCCGTCCGGAACCGGCAGTTGGCCGAAGAACTCTTGCAGCACTTTTGTTCACAGGTCGAAGACGAGTTCAATCCCAGACCCTTGCTCTCTCTCAGACGAGCGTTATGGCAGGACGACTCGCATGTGTTCCGCTTGGCGCAAGATATTCTTGCCGGCAAGGCCGAGTGGTTGGAAGAGGGGATTCTTGCCTGGCATCCGGCCGGGCATGACCGGGAAGACCAGCTCGCATCCACGATAGGAGACCAATTGGAGGAACACCCTATGACGAGGTCAGCATGACGGAAATCGCGGAATACTTCGAACTGGTCAAGGACCGCTATGGATTGAGCAGCGATTACGCCTTGGCGGAGAAACTCGGCATCGCACAACCGGAGGCGAATCTCATGCGCCGTGGACTCAAAATCCCGAAACCGGAGCTGTGCATCAAGATCGCTAAGCATTTGAACAAGAACCCGGTCGAACTCCTTCTGATCGCTCAAAAAGACAAGGCCCCGAAACAGGCCAAAGAGTACTGGACTTTGGCGCTGACCGCCGTCGACGTCATGCTTCATGTCCCTAAAAGCCCGAAATACATCCCGCGCAAGGTCGCCGCCATCGGACAAGAACTCCGCCAGCTTGAAACGCAAACCTTGCTCTATGAAGGAGCCGAAGCAAACGCGGAAGCCGTTCGACTCGTTCAGACAGCTGAGGAGTCCATCGACGCGATCATGGAGCGATGGAACATCTGGAAAAAAGGAGAGGCGCTATACCCGAGCTACCTCCTGGCGAACCAGGCGGCGGTCAAGCGGGGCGTCGTGATCCGTCGCCTCTTGGTCCTGACACGCGAGCAAATGCAGCAAGATTCGGTCATCGCGGATGCCATCCAAGTCATGGACGACCAGCATCGGGCCGGTATTAAAATCTTTTTTTCATTCCGTGAAGATCTCGATCGAGCGGCCGCCTTTCAACGTTTTGAGGAAGACTACAGGCAGCAGGGAGCTGCACGGGATCTCAACACGGCGATCTTTGACCGGGAAATTCTCATTTTTTCCCGTTCCTACGGCCAAGTACAGCTCGGAATAGTGGGTCCTGCCACACCCATTACAATGATCAATCAACTGGAAATCACGTGGAAGCCGGAGTTGCTGCGGGACCTTGACCCGGCTCCGCTCTTCGACATGACCCGATACGTCTTCGACTATTCAGGCCCGAGGGCTTTCAAGGTGGAATTGGAGCGATTCACGAGAGCGACCAAATGAAATTCCCGTCGGAGCCGTTCAAGATCAAGGTGGTGGAGCCCATTCGTCACACGACCCGCGAAGAGCGTGACAAGCTGCTGCGCACCGCCGGCTACAATCTGTTTCAGGTCCCGGCCGAAAGTGTCTACGTTGATCTCTTGACCGATAGCGGCACGGCAGCCATGAGTGACCGGCAGTGGGCGGGCCTTATGTTAGGGGATGAATCCTATGCCGGCAGCAGAAACTACTACCATCTGGAAGAAACGGTCCGGTCGATTTTCGGCTACAAGCATGTCATTCCGACGCACCAGGGCCGTATGGCGGAGAATCTTCTCTTCTCCACGATCGTCAAGCCTGGCATGTCCGTCCCCAACAACATCCACTTCGACACGACGAGAGCCAACGTCGAGCATCAGGGTGCGGATGCGCTCGACTTGGTGATCAAAGAAGCCTACGACCCGCATCGTGAGTTGCCCTTCAAGGGAAATATGGACCTCGGTCGCCTGGAGGACACTATCAATCGCGTGGGCCGTGAACATATTCCACTCGTGATGATGACCATCACTAATAACAGCGGCGGAGGGCAACCAGTTTCGATGGAAAATATCCGTCAAACTCGATCATTGCTCGATCGCTACGGTATCCCACTGTTCTTCGATGCCTGTCGATTTGCTGAAAACTGCTACTTCATCAAAGAACGTGAACAGGGGTACGCCGAGAAGTCCATTACCGAGATCGCCCGTGAACTCTTTTCTTATGGAGACGGCTGTACCATGTCGGCCAAGAAGGACGGGCTCGTCAATATCGGAGGATTTTTGAGCTTGAACAATGACCAGTGGGCGACAGAAATCACGAACATGCTGATTCTAGTGGAAGGCTTTCCGACCTATGGAGGTCTGGCAGGCCGAGATCTGGAAGCAATGGCACGAGGATTTCAAGAAGTACTGGATGAGGACTACCTCCGTTTTCGAATCGGGCAGGTTCGATATTTGGGGGAACTCCTCGACCAATCCGGCGTCCCGATTCTTAAGCCGATCGGCGGCCACGCGGTCTACCTCAATGCCAAAGAATTTCTCCCCCACATTCCGCAATCCGAATTTCCAGGACAAGCGCTGTCTGTCGCGCTGTACCGGGACTTCGGCATCCGAGGAGTCGAAATCGGCACCCTCATGTTCGGCAAAAAAGATCCCGTGACAGGCCGAACAATTCACCCCGAGCTGGAGATGGTCAGACTCGCCATTCCCCGGCGCGTCTATACGAATATGCAGATCACGTATGTCGCGGAATCAATCATCGAACTCTATCGAAGACGCGAACTGATCCACAGACTCGCGTTGATCTATGAGGCACCGATACTGCGCCACTTCACGGCACGATTTGCAGAACTCCAAGAGTCACCATCCCTGGAACCGATGACAGCCTGAGGAAGCATCATGGCCAACCTGTTCAAAGGGTTCGAGCGGATCGAAGATGCCCGAGAGCGGTTAGCCGGCCAGAGTTTCATGGTGGGGCTGTTCGCCGGAAGGCCGGACTTTTCACTCCTGCTCATGCCGAAAGAGTCACCGGAAGACAAGGCCGCCTGGGAAGAATTCCGCCCACGCCTGGAAACCTTTCTCACGACGCAAGTCGATCCCGATGAAATCGAACGGACCGCGAAGATCCCCGATTCCGTCCTGAAAGGGCTCTTTGCGCTCGGCGCCTTCGGCATGAAAATCCCCCGACAGTATGAGGGGCTTGGGTTCTCGTACACGAACTATGGCCGTGCCCTCATGCTCATGGCGAGTTGGAGCAATGCACTGGCCCTCACTGTCGCCGTACCGCAATCAATCGGCATCGCGATGCCGATACTCCTGTTCGGCAACGAAGAGCAACGACGCACCTACCTCCCCCTTGTGGCGCGAGAAGCCCTGTCGGCCTTCGCCCTCACCGAACCGATCACCGGGTCTGACGCCGCCAACATTGCGACGGCGGCTATCTTGGATTCCACTGGAACGACGTTTGTCGTGAACGGCGAAAAACTGTGGTGCACCAACGGTCCCATCGCCCGCTACGTGACGCTGATCGCACGTGTGCCGGCAAAAACGACACAACAGAAGGGGCAGACCAGGTGGGATCCGGTTCCGAATGGCAAAGGAGCAGACGATTACGTACACACCGCCTTCATTCTTGATATGCGGACACCTGGTGTCGATATTCGACAGCACTGTCAATTTGAAGGCTGCCGGGGCATCGAGAACGCTCACATGACGTTCACGGACGTGCCTATCCCGACGGAGAATGTCATCGGAGAAGTGGGCCGTGGGCTCAAGTACGCGCTGACCATTCTCAACGTGGGTCGGGCGGTCAGCATCCCGGCGATTTGCCTGGGCATGGCCAAACAAGCATGGCAACCCACGCTCGATCGGGCCAATCAACGACTCACCTTCCAGAAGCCTCTCGGCACCAGGCAGACACAGCGCATGAGGCTGGGTCGCATGGCTTTGAATCTCTTCGCTATGGAGGCCCTCGCGCTCACTGCGTGGCGCATGGCAGATCAGCATACCTATGATGTCCGGATCGAGGCAGCCCTCGCCAAGCTCTTCTGCTCCGAGAAGACTATTCAATTCTTAAAAGACGCCCAAGTCATCTTCGGAGGGATGGGATACGAAACCGCCCACTCCAAGTGGGTTCGTGGAGAGCCTGCGTTCGGCATTGAACAACTGGTCCGCGACGCGGAGATGTACCGAATCGGAGAAGGTGCCACCGATATCCTGCGCCCGTTCGTCGCGCGTGAAGGCCTCAATATGCACCTTGAACGGGTCGGACGCCTCCTCGACGAGCAAACACCGGGCGTTCATCGACTTATTGAGTTGCAGCGACTCCTGAGATTCTATGTTCCTTGGTACGTGAGCCAATGGAGAAGCGGCCGATTACCGTCTCGCCCAGAGTTCCATCATCCGAATGTCCGTTCCAAATTGATCTTCGTCGAACGTGCGAGCCGTCGGCTCGCCCGGACGATCTTTTATGCCATGCTGCTCCACCGCCAAGCGCTTCGAGACGATCAAGGCCGTCAAAACCGGATCGAGATGATCGGAGAAGACCTGTTGGTCATCGCAACAACAGCACTGTATGCCGAGGCACAGGTACAGACGGCAGCCGATCCGGAACTTTGGGAACTCGTAGAAGAATGTTTTCGGGAAGCCACGCAACGTGTCGAGCAAGACCTCAAGGGACTGATCCGCAATCAAGATTCCATGGTGGCGGCAGTTGGGGAAAGAGCCCTCAGCGGTCGCTATCCTTCACTTATCAGCGGGATCATCCGGCGCGATCTTCAAGACTACTCACGCCAAGAGAGTGTTCTTAAAGCCGACGATGTGAACATGCACGAGGTCGCCTGATTCCAATGGGGCGTTTCTGGAACATCGACACGGTTACCCATCGTAAAGCGAACCAAAACAAAGACAACTTATGCGCGCCTGGTTGATGGACTCTTATGCTGGAGTTGAACAGTTGCGGCTTGGCGAGGTACCGGATCCTCAGCCAGGCCCGGCCGAGGTACTGCTCAAAGTGAGGTATGCCGCGCTCAATCCGGCTGATGCGTTTCTGGCACAGGGGCTCTATCCGGCCAAACCCACCCTGCCGCATATTCTTGGGCGTGATGGCATAGGCGATGTCGAGATCTTAGGATCGCGTGTGGACAACATCCGTGAGGGAGAGACAGTCGGAATTCTGCGCTGCGAGACAGGAGTGGAAACACCGGGAACGCTGGCCGAGAAAGTCGTCGTGCCCGTGGAAAGTCTGGTCCGAACCCCCACCGGCTGGTCCCTCGAAGAAATGGCAGGTGCCCCGCTGGTCTTCTTAACCGCTTGGCAGGCCTTGACACAGTGGAGCGATCCACCTGCGCCTCCACCGGACAAATCCATCCTTCTCGTGACCGGCGCATCAGGCGGAGTCGGGGTTGCATCAGTCCTACTAGGAAAATCGATGGGCTTGATCGTGGTGGCTTTATCTCGCGATGCAGAGAAGCGAGCCAAGTTGAAGACGCTCAGAGCTGATTTCGTGTTTGACCCCGAGGATAGAAACCTTGTGCGGTCCATAGTGGGCGCGATCAGCCCGAAAAAAGTGGATCTGGCTATCGACTGCGTCGGTGGCGAACTCTTACCTCACGTCATTGCCCTTCTCGGTTATGGCGGGCGGATCAGCATCGTCGGTAGGAGCGGAGGAACTGTATCGGAATTTAATACAGCCACCTTGCTGTTCCACCGTATTCGCATGGGCGGCGTCGCAGTTGGAGACTATACAGCTCAGGCGGCCCAAGCTGCATGGAAAGACATTGTCAGTCGGCTGGAAATGATCGGACTCCGCCCACTGGTGGACAGTATCGTCCCGTTCGAGGAGGTCAAAAAAGGATTCGCGCGATTGGCGCAAGGTCCGATGGGGAAAGTAGTGGTGCGGGTGGTCGACTAATGTGAATCCTGATGGTGTGAGTCAAGCAAGCGCTGTAACAAGAGGTCTAGAGTCCATCACTCTTTTTATTCCTTCCACGCTTCTATCCAATTCCCGACATAATAAGAGAGCATCACCACGCACAACACGATGAACAGATGCTCGGCAATCATCGTCCAGGATGCGATCCCTTGGGTCCGCGCCAGAAAGAAACTGAGGACTGCGATCAGGGAAAGGCCCCAGAGGACGCTCGCAAGAATTGCAATCGGAAGCGGAGCCACGAGTATCGGCACGATGAAGCTCAACGCGATGACAAATTTGGCGATGAAAGTCGCGATAGTCGACTCCCAAACGTGGACGGTCGAACCGGTGTTCTTCGATTCTTCCGAAAGATGGATGCCCATAGCATTCGACAGGGAATCCGCAATGGCAATGCTGAGAATCCTACCGAGAACAACGGCTTTCGAATGCGTGCCTGAGTTCAGCCCCACCATCAGTCCAATGGTGGTAATCACGCCGGAGGTCAAACCGAACGTGAACCCGGTCCTGACTGATGATTTAACTCACCAAGCCTTGATCATGGCTCAACTGCGACTTTCATCACACCATCCATTCGCTCGCCGAAGATGCGGTAGCCTTCATGAATATTATCGAGCGAAACTCTGTGTGTAAGAAGTGGGGTTAAGTCCACGCGTTTCTGTCGTATGACCTCCATGAGACGCCGCATCCGTTCTTTCCCTCCTGGACATAAGGTCGTGACAATACGGTAGTCGCCGATACCGGCTGCAAATGCGTCGTACGGAATGTTCAACTTGCCTGAATAGACGCCCAAGCTCGATAACGTGCCGCCGGGGCGTAAGCACCGCAACGCCTTCTCGAATGTATCCTGGATACCCAAGGCTTCGATGGCCACATCCGCGCCGCCGCTCGTGTGTCGCTTCACTTCTGCAACTACGTCCAGGGCTCGGTAATCGAGCACAATATCGACTCCCATTCGCTTGGCCATTCGCAAACGCGCGTCGTCCCCGTCGATACCGATCACAAGAGACGCGCCCATGAGCTTCGCGCCTATGGCGGCACAAATCCCGATCGGTCCCTGTGCGAATACGGCCACCGCATCGCCGATGCGGACGCCTCCCGATTCCGCTCCACTGAAACCGGTCGATGCAATATCGGCCAGCAAGACCACTTGCTCGTCACTCAGCTCATCTGGAATCTTGGTGAGATTAGCCTGGGCATAAGGGACCAACAGGTATTCCGCCTGTGCCCCATTGATCGTATTTCCGAGCCGCCAGCCGCCAAGTGCCTCGTAGCCTTCACCATGGCCGCACTGCGATAGGTGTCCGGACAAGCAGGCACGGCATTGGCCGCACGGCGTGATTGCCCCTATCAACACTCGGTCACCGACCTCGTAACCGGTGACACCGGCACCAAGTTCCGCGATGACGCCGACGGGTTCGTGCCCGATGATGAGGCCCGGTTTAACAGGATATTCACCCCGCACAATGTGCAAATCCGTTCCACAGATCGTCGTCAGCGTGACCCGCACCAAGGCCTCACCCGGTCCCGGTACCGGGATGGGTAGACGCTCAATACTCGAACGTCCGACACCCTGAAAGACGTGCGCGCGCATGGTTTCCATTTCCCACCTCCGATCGGATCAAGGGTTCATCAGTCCACCAGGAAGAAGTCCTATAGGCGTGTTCGAGCAAGCCGGATGCCATGCTTCTTTATTTATCAGTCCAAGCGTTATCCGAAAAATCCCATCGTTCCAGGCGGATCTTCGTGGCGTTTTGCCTCAGGGTGGGGATCTTGTCATCACTCTCGTTCGCAGTCATAGCGACGTTTCCTGCTACCTCACTTCAACCACATGATATCCAAGCCGTTGCATTGACTTAACAGAGACCGCACTCTCGGTACCGTTCGCTGACAACATTGCGCTCGACATCTTCCATCACCCCCTGATACGGTGCCGCCGCGGTGTCCAGGTACCAGCGACACATTCGAAACCACCATCGCTTTTTGGGAGAGAACACTGCGATTCGGTTGCACGAGAATCGTGAGTGCTGCAATGAGACTGGTCAGGTTCGTGGTCTTTTTCACAGTGATGACAGCAGTCGCGCTATCCATGCCTGTGGATGGAAAGGCAACCTCTCAATCCGGATCAGATCGGATGGCGAAGGGGAAACAGATCTACGTTAGACATTGTGCCGGTTGTCATGGCTCCGAGGGAAAAGGAGATGGGTACCGGATTCTCGGTGCAGATCCGGCAAATCTTACATCGCCGGCGATACAAAAAAAGTCGGATGCGGCCCTTCTCAGTTCCATACATCAGGGAAAGGCAACCATGCCTTCATGGAACATTCGTCTCTCCCAGCAGGACGCGCGCGATGTACTCACGTATGTGCGAACTCTCGCCAAGTAACCATACTCGAAACTGAAACACATCTCTTCCACGGCTACACCGCTTCCACATTGAGCAAGAGAAACTCGCCCTTCATGTTCGGATGGATCGAGCACCGGAATTCATGCCGTCCGGGACGTGACATCTCGAATTGAATCGTCGCGTCGCGCTTCGCGTCCAGATAGACACCGCTCAAGCCACGTCCATAGACAATTACGCCGTCCCTCTCTATCTTGGCCGGGATCCCCTCGAACATGGTTGACCCGAAATCATGACGCTCCTTGTCCTCGTTCCGAATACGGATGATCGTGGGCCATCCCATGCGCAACACCGGCTGTTTGGTGACGAACTGAAAATCTCTGATCGTCACCTCCACGACTTGCTCATTGTTCCCGAACAAGGGCCGGGCGGTATATGCACCCAACCCTACCATCAGCGCGAGCATCATGCCGCCCATCCACATTCCGTTTATCCTCATCGCTATTTTCCCTCTCTGGTGAGAGTACGTTGAGTAGTGCCGGTAGCGGCACCGTAAGGACCGGACAGCCTGCAGTTCTCACGACTTTCTCCGCCGTGCTTCCAAAGAATAGTTTGTCGACGCTCCCTGCGCGAACCCCGTAGGTGCCCATCACAATCAGATCGATAGGCTGGGTGCGAGCCACCTTGGCAATTTCCATAAACGGGGCGCCTTCCAGAATGAGTCTGGTGCAATTCACGCCCTTGGCTTCTCCGGATTCCAAGAGGCGTCGAAGGTTTGACCGCGCGTGATGCCGAAGACGCCGGCGTTGAGTCGCGACGTCGGACGGAACCGTGGAAAGCCCCAAACGATGGAGCGTAGCCACTATGCTCGTGTCGATGACATGCAGCACGACGACGACCGACCCGGACATGCGCGCAAGACGGCACCCGATCCGAAACGCCTCCTTCGAACAGGGTGAAAAATCGACCGGCAACAAAATCTGATTGAACAGCGTCGTCTCGCCCATCGGCCTCCCCCACAGCACATACGTGAGCAAGCACGGTGCCGATCACTCTCAGCGCCGCTGCTCGCGGTAAATCCGACTAAAACGAGTCTTGACCGTACACTTGTTTACGACTCGCCGGGGCCAGTTGCTACAACTCGTCGCCGTAAACTGTGGCAGAAATCGTCATTCTAAGAGTTTTAGTCTTGTCGTGGGCCTGCATTACGCACGCCGTGTGTTTTGTGCTACATCGTGCGTGATAGTTAGCTCGTGGTATTGCGTTAGACCAAAGACGGTGGATATGCTGAACCGCTCGGAAGGCGTCTGAAGGGATTGCCATCGTTTTGCAGTCTCTAGGACGTATGGTCCTGAGACACACAACACTCACCACATTAAGTAAGACTGGAGCATACTTTTGGATTCACTTATCACCTGGACAAAGGTCGTATATGCCCTACACGCATTCAGCTTGCTTACCGGCATCATCGGCACTGCCACGTTGGTCGGCGCATTCCTCACCGGCTGGCCTTCAATCATCGCGGTCATTCTGAACTACATCAAGCGGAGCGAGGCTCGTGGCACCTGGCTTGAATCACACTTTCGCTGGCAGATCCGAACGTTCTGGTTCGGACTACTCTGGATCTCCCTCTGCGTGGCCTTCATCATCGTGACGCTTGGGATCGGCCTCCTCTTCATGTGGCTGCCGATCACTCTGGTCGGACTCTGGCTCGTGTACCGGATCATTCGCGGCTGGGTAACTCTTAGCGACGATCGGCCAATGTACGTGTGAGCTTAGCGGTCCTCATGAGCACATTACTTCCCGGGGGTTAGTCTTGCGTGCGTCTCAACCACGCAACACGAACCACATGCTACGTGATGCGTGCGTGTCTTTAGAACCCACCAAGCATCCAACACATGCTGAGTCGTGTGTATTATTCTTTGATATTGCAGACGGACGACCTGCAGTTTAGGAATTATATCCTAGCCCAATCTCAGGCAACGTAAGCATACAAGAAACCACAACTCAGGACACCGTCACGATTGGTGCCGATGGGGCTGGTTTGTCCTATCCTGGTAGCAGCGTGGTAGCAGGAAGTGGCCAAAATAATTCTGAGCTGAGCCCGCCGACTAAGAGTCCTGACGAAACCCGACCTCAGGACACTCAGCAAGAGCAGTCATCAGCGAAGGGTGAAGATTTGCGACCCCCTCAACGCATCATGGATCATGGTAGGTCATGGTGTTTTGGCAATAAGTCGGCACCACATCACAACAGATATTACACGCTGCCCTGGGAAATAGCCGGAGAATCATGCATCGCGATTCCTCAGCCGGGAATGAGTCGCTTCATGGCTTGATCTTCTCAATCGCTGATAGTTTTCCATCTGCCTCGTATGTGAGATGGTAGATTACCAATCTGTCTTTGGCTGCGATCTCAAGCGGGGTAAAGAGAATTTCCGTCAAGCAAAACGTAAAAAAATCACCTGCCAGGTAGAATATCCCTGTGAGGAGTTTGACGGCCCAATGATGGGCATCAGGATCTAATTTGTACCGGTCATCGTATCCTCCACCTTCAGGGGTATAGTAGCTGTCAGGCTCGCCGAGTGTGGCGATCACCACGGATCGTTGAACACCAACTTGAATGACATTAATATCACCTCGTTTAGACTCGCGACTGGCTACCATTAGCACGGAACACCCCGATAAGTTCAAAATAAGCAGGCACGTGACAAACAGGTTTGGTCTGCGCATTCTTTCCCCCTCCTTCGCTATGCGTAAGATCAAAATGTGAGTAACATTGCCTGCTAAGTTAAGAATGGGTTATGAGACGAGGCATCGCATAAGGCCAAAAGAACCTCTTACACAGTACAACGGAGCAAAAGAATGTCAAATAATATTATGAAATGAGTGTAATTTGTGGTGCCGCACGTAGAAGATGACCTATTATGTCTCTACGGAAACTGCACTGGACAGCCCAAAAAACAAGATACTTCGCTGATGGGGTATGGGCGGGCAGATAGACATTAATAAGATGTTGACCTGTGATTTGTGAGTTTGCTGTCTCACAAATTCGCGCGACGCCTCATTAGGATAGAAGTGACTGCTATCACGAAGCTACCAACATAACCGAGCCGGAACCGACCAAGAAGCCGAAACGCGCCTACACGAAGCATGGGGCTAGCGCCTCGAAAAAGATCGTTTCTGTGTCGGGCTATGAGGCGGCAGCTTCCTTCCCTCAGTGAGTATCTGAACGGCGAGAAGGTAAGGAAAATAGAGTCCTGTGAGAGTCAGGTAAAAGCACACACCAAGGATTGTGAAGCAAAACGCCAGAAATAGTCGCAGTGGGAAGGTTGTCCGCGACCGAAACTATTCTGAAACCGCCTGAAATTCCGTGGAGAAACGTGGAGCCGGCGACCCGGATTGAACGGGCGACCTGCGGTTTACGAAACCGCTGCTCTACCAACTGAGCTACGCCGGCACCTTGGTGTGACTGAAGGAGGATTGGACGAGACCTTGTTGGGCATGATAACGGCCACCGGCGAGCACTGTCAATGAAGCAGACGTGGTGGTGGTGTCAAGCTGCTTGTGTAAATTGCCGAAGGACACGCTGACTCCGTTCCAAGCTAAACCGGTTAAAGATGGAGAAAATAATCCGCTCGACACTCTATGCACTCACGAAACAGACCATGGGCCGCGTCCGCCGACACACTTCCACGGAACAGCGTTCGATCACATTCGTCGTCCGCAGCTTGCGCCAGAGCGCTCGTGGACACTGGACAACTCCGGCAGGTCCCGCAGCAACCGCGACACGAGCTGCGGATACGTGTTCCGCCTCGGCCCGGCTCACCGCCGGGCACCGCTCAACAGATTACGGAGCTTGTGGACCCAACAGCACTGATATGCCACGCTGGGATAGACCGTCTGTACCGCGACCGCTAACCCAGGACACCCATCGGCCACGATCAGCTGGAGCTGGTGGCCTTCAAGGCCGCGCCGATACAGCTCGTTGAGCAGGCCCTCCCCCGCCACCTGACTCTCCCCCGTGCTGCGGGTAAAGGCGAGCAACTGCACGCGCGTACGGCCTCTCGGTCGCCGCACTCGTAAGCTGACCCCATCGAGAAACAGATACCGCCAGTCGTCCGGAAGCAGTCCTTGATGAAACTGGGCCACGGCCTGATCCAAGTCTCGCGTCAGCTGCGAGACCGTCTGCGCACTGACGGGGGCCTCGGTGAGCAAGGCCACCACGCGACCCACCGCCCGCGTAAGAACGCTTCGCGGATCAACAAGAGGGCTTCGGTCACCCGGATCTTCCAGGTGCTCAGCCGAGTTACGAGGTCGCGCTCATAAAAGCCGTTGCGGGCATCGGTCCGGGCCGGACTGCGCTCATACTCGCGTACGCCCCAGATAGCGATCTCGGGCTTCGATCGAGAGCCGACCCAGAAAGTCTTGCCAACTCTGCCGCGTCTGCTGGGCCAGCTCGCTCCAGAACTGCTCCCTGATCTCCGTCTGAAAGTGTCGCCACTGTTCGGTCCATGGTGCTAGCGTCGTCATGGGTGTAAGCCTCCTTCAGTGGAGAATGGTTCGTCTCAGCAACGACCAGCTTACATCCTTCGTCTTTTACACAGAGAACATTCTCCGAAGTGGGGCGTGAAGGTCACGCATGTCCGGTGCACTTGTTTGGGAGATTGAGGCTTGGGGTTCGGCGACGAAGTCGCCATCACAGCCCAGACATTCACAGGTCGGCCTTCAAACGCACAGACCTGGAAAGGAGGGCGTCATGCAGAGACTACTTGTGATTGAAAACGAACCAGAAGTATCTCGACATGTTCAATAGGCCCTGGAAACTGCAAGCTATCGTGTACTGGCGAACACGAAGGACCGCCTCATTTGTGAGGAGCCCGTGAATCTCGCTCTCATAGATCTCTTCTCCCTGGTACGGTATGATGCTCTGCTTCCTCCTGCTGTGCTATAGTCTTCTGCATGCGCCATCGGCAACTGCTTCTTCCCTACACCGTTATGATCTGGCTCACACTCCTCCTTTGTCTGGTCATCACGATTGACTGGGTCGAGGATTCGGTGCTCGAAGACACGGACATCGTCGAAGGGCTCACTCCCGACTTTGAGAAGGCGGAGAATCCCGATGAGCATCTGCTCCTGCGCTCGACCCGCGCGGATGGCTCAGCTCTGACGATCGTCACGCTTCCTCCGAGCGCTGACAGCGCCACTGGTTCCTTCTCTCTTCAGCCGGTGACGGCATTGGCGCGGGCCACTTCGGCGTGCCATGATCCCCCTGCCCGCAGCAGCCCGGTTTCCTTTACCACACCACTTCGCATTTGATTCCATCGCAGCGCCCCCACGCCCTGCGCTCGTCCGCTTGGGCGACGCGTCTTCTTTTGCCCACGGAGGCCTGTGATGCGATACCTGTATTTCGGTCAAGAGGCTTGGTCTGTAGTTCGGTTGTGGCTATTCATTCCGTCTCTCTCGGTGGTGCTGTCGCTCTTGGCATCCCTTCCGGACGTTCGAGGGGCGACCAGTCAGTCAACAGAGGATGCTGTGCAGATCAATCGCGTAGTGATCGAGGGAACGATTCATACACGAGACACGACGCTTCTGCGGTTATTGCCTCGCCCTGTTCCGAATCACTTTACCCGTGCGGAGATCGATGAGTTCGAACGGCGAGTCCGAAACTTAAGTCTCTTCGACAAGATCCATGTCACGAGAGAGCAGTCCCTCCTACGCGTGGCAGTGCTAGAAAAGACGACACTAGCCCCAATTCTCACCTTTACCAGCGGCAGCACCGCGAAAGATCTCAACGCCACGGTGGGGCTGATCGAATACAACGTGTGGGGAGCCGGCACACAGCTCGGCGGGCAGTTTAGTTACAGTCAACGGGGACCTAACGTGGACCTCTGGCTGTCGCAGCACCCCTTAGAGCCTGACCGATGGGCCAAAGAGGTCAAGGGGTTTTACCATGTGAATGGCATCCGGTTTGCCGATTCCACCTTTGCGTGGACGCGGAACCGGTTTGGCGCTGAGTTGGAGGTACGCGGTCCGTATAGCTATGGCTCTCCTTTCCGCTATGAGGTTGTCTTGGAGGTCTATCGCGAGGTGGTTTTGGAGGAACACGCCTCCCGCCCATTGCCCAATGGATACTATGTGGGCTTGATTCCTGAGCTCATGTGGGACCGATACCATTGGGATGATCTGGCGCCCAGTGGGTACCGCATCAGTCTAGAGATCAAGCCCGGGTTTTTCTTCGGGGCGAATCATCAGCGACATGAAGCGAAACTCCGGTACCTCCAAGGGATGCCGTTGGGATCCATGACCGTGTTGATGATCAATAGCGTTGCGGAGGCGGTCAATGACACTGGGAATCCTAGTCACAGTCTGCTTCTCGGCAGCATTGTGGGCATCCGAGGGCTGCAGGATAACCTGTATCGGAACCGAGCGCAGACTTACACCAATCTAGAATTCCGGCACGCGATGTCGATTGCGCGCCGATGGGCATTGCAAGGGGTCCTGTTTTCCGATGCCGGCGCGTTTCAATCATTTGCTGAAGATGGTGCCTTACGACCCTGGAAGGGAGCAGTGAGTGTGGGGGCTGGATTCCGCCTCATCCCAACGTTTCTGTCCAACACGCTCTTGCGAGTGGATCTCGCTCAACTGTTTGCACCGAACCGGAACATGCTCGTTCAGATTGGCATTACGCAGTACTTCTGATCGGACAAGCTGCGGAGTAGTTCGAGGCCAATGCGATCAGATTAGATGTTTAGTCCCAGCATGTGATGGGTTGGGTTAACCGTGAATCGTTCTGGTTCTTGGGTCCATATGTTGCCGATGTATTCGAAGGGCGTGAGGGTTTTGAGCCGCCGCCCATAATTATAAGCGTTGATGAAGTCGTGTAGGTGGGCTTGGAGCTGCTGATGGCTGTCGTCATGATAGCGCTTGACGGTTGCTTCCTTGATCGTCCGGTTCATGCGTTCAACCTGGCCATTGGTCCAGGGATGTTTGATCTTGGTGAGGCGGTGTTCGATCCCGTTTTCTTCACATCGCATGTCGAACATATGGGTGATGTAGGTAGCTGGCGGGCCGTCAGCGTAGCGCGGCGGAAGCGTGAACTGGATGCCGTTGTCCGTCAGCACGGTGTGGATTTTGTATGGGACTGCTGCGATCAGCGCGACCAGGACGGCGGAGGCCGTGCCCCTGTTCGCCTGGCTCACGAACTGGACGAAGACGAACTTGCTGGTGCGGTCGATCGCCACGTACAGGTGCAGCTTGCCTTGCGTCGTTCGCACCGTGGCGATGTCGATGTGAAAGTAGCCAATGGGGGTCTGTCCTGAATTTCTTCTTTGGTTTCTTGTCTCCGGTCACGTCGGGTAACCGGTTGATCCCGTGGCGCTGCAAGCAACGATGCAATGACGACCGGGTCAGGTGCGGGATCGTGGCGTGCAAGGCGTAGAGGCAGTCATCCAGTGGCAGCAGGGTATGTCTTCGAAAGGCGACAATGATGGCTTTTTCCTCAATCGACAATGTGGTGGACTTGGAATTCTTGGGGCCGGTGGGGAGATTGTGGGCAGACGTTCGCTTCTTCCACTTGGCCACCGTTTTGGGGTTGATCCCGTGCCGTCTGGCCAGAATGATCAGGCTTTCTTGACTCTGTTGGATTGCTCGACGCACCGCCGCTGTCGTGCGGGCGCTCCCGTGAAGTACTTGTCCCATAGCGCGTCCTTCCATTGATGGCTGAATAGTACCCATCAAATGCTGGGACTATAGCCAAGCGCATAATCATTGATAGGCCTTCACGATCGAGGCGATGGACGCGGTTTCCTGATATTCGCGGTGTTTCTGGAGCGCCGCGAAGTCGTGCTCAATGGGGTTGAGAGCTGGAGAATATGGTGGCAGGAAGAGAAGGGTTGCCCCGGTTTTCTTAATGCGGTGCAGGGTTTCCGGCGATTTGTGAAAGGCTGCGTTGTCCATGATGACCAGGTGCTCGCCGGTCAGACGCGGACACAGCCGCGTCTTCAGCCATGCGTTGAAGACCACCGTGTCACACGTCCCTTCGCACAGCAACGGTTCTTCGAGTCGCCCCTCCATGCGGGCGGCGATCAATGAGGTGCGTGACCGTCGATGCCCAGAGACCAGGCCGTCCCCGCGTCGCCCCTTTGGCGCGTACCCATACCGCCGCGCCGTCGAAGGTGCAAAGCCGCATTCATCGATATAGACAGGCTGTTTGCCGCGACGAAAAACCCGTTCGCGCAGGCGTAAGAACCGTCTGCGTTGCCCAGGATTGTACCCAATCCTTTTTTTACGAGTCACCTGCAGCCGTTGGAGCGCGTACCAGATGCAATGTCGGGACAGCTGGAAATGTCGCGCCCACTCCGCTTGTGTCTTATCGGGGTGAACGTCGATATGACGATGCAAGTGTTCCCAATCCAGCTTGTGGGAACGGTGTGGCCCCGGGCGCTTATAGGCCATGTCGTCGGGATTGAGCCAGCAGTAGACGCTGGCCTCACCGACCTGGAACCGCCGAGCCGCCTCGGCTTTGCTCCCACCACTCCGGACAAAATCCACTACCCGTTGGCGCACATCTATTGAGCATCTCATGCTCACATGATCGCCCAGACTCTTACCCCATGGCTATCAATAACTATAGGCGTAGCTATAAACACCTAGTCCGTGACTGAGTATCTCAAGCGTTCCAAATCGGCGGAGCAGCACATTACCGTTGGCACCCCACGCCAGGACACTGGCGGCAGACGATCGACAGTGCAGATCGATACGGTCAGACACTACGGTCCGATCCGCCTGGGATCGGGAGTCGGTCCTGATGAGTCGGAGGGAGGGTTTGATGGTTTCTGTATCGGAACCGGTTTTGGGTTATTGCCTCGAGCCATCGGATAGATTCGCACCATGCCTCCCTGTCCGGTTCCTGGCACACAGAGCGCATCGTGTTTGTTAGCGAATTGCTCACGAGCCACACGCGCCGCCTGACCTCGAGCATAGGTACAGAGTTCTCCGGCGATGACCGTTCCATCTCGATCCACATCGGCAACACCTTGCAATCCTCTGAGAAGATGGTACGTGAACAACCCGTGCTTGCCTTCGTCATATGCATGGGCTTCTTGCAGATCTCGATTGCCCACCATCCACATCTCCACATCTTTTCTGGCCTCGCTGACAGGCGACTCCCAGGCAGGCGAGGGGATGTCGGCAAGAGCGGTGCCCGGAGACGGGTCCATCGAGACGTCAAACATCAGAATAGCTTGCCGGATCGGAAGTCGGTAGAGCACTTCCTGTAGTCGAACCAGGGAATAGAGCTGCTTCGCCCCAGAGAGTGTCCCATCATACGGCACGAGCGAGATTGCACCGGTCCCGCCCTCTACCAGAGCTCGTCCGGCAAAAAACACGTAGACAATGGTCTCTCGGTCCACCTTCTTTCGAAGCCATCGTTCAAACGTGTCTTCCAAATCCTGTATGAGAGCCTGTCGGTCGAGCAAGATCCGTACGCGCTCGCCTGGAACGCCTCCGATAGTGCGCAGGTATTCGGCCATGACTTCCGCATCATGGCGAGCATATTTGACGGCCGGCACCTCTCCGTCGAGAAAGGTCCCAACGCCGATCGAAATAATGACGGCTTTGGGCTGATCAAACGCCGCTAGAGAATGCGGTAGGTTATCGACATCCGGAATCATCGCGGCATCGATGACTCTTGGTTTTATCCCAAAATTAAATATCTTGGGCGGGGGGACAGACACGACCGGGCTGGTCGTCCGCAAGTTCAACGTCAATTCTCCATGGAGATATTCCTGGGATGCCGTCACCCGTTGTGTGATCGAGGTGCGCTTGATCTCTCCCGATTGAAGGGTACCGATTTGAACATCTGAAGGAAATAACGCGGCGAGTTCGGCTTTTCCTTCGGCCATGACCGTCACGTCTTTTGCTTCACCCATCCCCTCGTTCTTCACCTCGATTTCGATCGTGAAGGATTCATCCGGCTGAAGGAATTGATCCCGATTTTCATCCCGGATGATGGCGCGAAAACTCAGTTGCGCCGGCTTAGGTGGTACGGTTGAAGCGACCGACAGTTGCTGCGCTGCCGTCTCGTCCACTGCAGGAAGCGACGTGACGGCTTCCGTTGTCGATACCGCCGCAAATGGGCGTGGACCTGTCGCCGTTGGAACCGACAAGCTCCTTTGAGCGGCGTATTCTCGAATCCGCACAGATTGCGCAGTCTGTTGTGCCAATCCGTCGACTGCCGAGTCGATGGCGCTCTGAACAATTGCTTCCAAGCCCTCTACCTGGCAGGACTGGTCCCCGACCGTCACCGTCCCACGGCCGGTACCGTCGAGTTTCTTACTGAAGAGCAAGGTACCGTCACGACCCAAAAACACCATTTCAACACCCACGGTCGCTGTTGCAGGATAGATTCCTGGTGTCTGCTTTGGAACGGCAAGCTCGATCCGTCTCGGCCCTACCCCGACCTCAACCACGCCGTCGGGTGCGAGCGGTTCATTCATTTGGCTCTGGGCGGCAACACCGGTAAAAACTCCCGTCAACTTTTTCGGGATGGAGTCGACAAGCGCGCCGGCCAGAGCAATGACTCTCGTCTCGCCGCACCCATCCTGATAAGTCACTTCGGCCGTAGTCACACTGGGGGAAAACCAGACCGCGGGCGTCAAGGGAATCGGCTGGGAACTGACCGGCTCCTTTCCCCGCTTGAGGAAAGAACAGCCGACACCGGACAGGACAAGTGCCAGCACCATACAGACGGACATGAGACGACGGTATGGCGGGAAACGGACGATCAGCATGTGGAGCTTGTTCACCGTTTGGTTATACCGAAATTCGCACCTGGGTCACAACCGGGGAAGACGCATTGACAGCCAGTTTCCCCTGGGCTAAGGTCGCGCCATGTCCGGTCCGGCAGTGTCATCGTCGGCTTCCTCGGGAGTGCCGTGGTCTGCTCTTGCCCGATTGATCCGGCTGCCGAATCAGACCGGTACCTACCTGTTACTCCTGCCCACGATGTGGGGGCTGGTTCTGGCCTCCCGGGGGATCCCTCCACCTCATCTATTGGCCATTTTCATCGGTGGATCGTTTTTAATGCGGAGCGCCGGAGTGATCATGAACGATTTGGCGGATCAATCGTTCGACCGACAAGTTACTCGTACAAAAATTCGACCCTTGGCCTCAGGTGAGTTATCTCGACACCATGCGATGCTGCTGCTCAGCACGCTCCTTGTTATGGCGGCATGTCTCCTGTTTTTCCTTCGACCGATCGTAACCTGGCTTGCCCCGGTTGCGGCCTTTCTCGCGGCCCTCTACCCCTACTCGAAACGATGGATCCACATCCCGCAAGCCATGCTGGGCATCGCGTTTGGCTGGGGAACCGTTATGGCCTGGGCCGCGGTACGAGGGCAATTGGAGGCGCCGGTGTGGTGTCTCTTTGGAGCAACCGCCGCCTGGGCCATAGCCTATGACACGATCTATGCGATCCAGGATCAGGATGACGATCGACGCATTGGGGTTAAGTCGGCCGCCCTCTACTTCGGGTCTTCCATTCACATAGGAGTGGGCTTGGCGTTCGGTATCATGCTGGCCTTCTTGACCGCAGCCGGGTGGTTCGCTCAGCTGGGATGGCCCTATTACGCAGCTCTCTTGGGCGTGGCGGTATTTTTCCTGTTCCAGATCGGCCAGCTGCGAAGGCCGATGACACCGACTCACGCATTTGACATGTTCCGCAAGCACGTATGGGTCGGTATCGCGATTCTCGTTGGAATCCTCGCAGGCGTCCTGGTCTAAGGCTTTTCAACCGGCTTTTCCGCAACAGGCTCAGCTTTGGGAGCGCGTAAGGTGGCCACGTACATGGTCACGGCCTTTGCATCCGCATCATTCAGTCCCAATGCCGGCATACGCGTGTGTGCATCCATCGCTTGCGGATTCTTCAGCCAGCGATAGATCCAGGTCGCGTTCAGCCGAAATCCCGCTCGATCCAAGGCCGGACCGATCTTGCCGCCGTCACCGGCAAGATTGTGGCACCCGTTGCAACCATACTTATTTTCGTAGAGTCTTTTCCCCCGATCGACCAATTTTTCGACTTCAGCGGGCTTGACCGTCAAATCCGGCCTGGGAACGCTGACTCCTTTGCCGGGTCTGGTGGAGAAGTTGTTCAGTGCAACCTGGGCCACATCCATTTCTTTCTTGGCTTGCACCATCGCCGCTTGTTCGGCCGCATAAGAGGATTCATCCACGTCCACATCTTTCTTCAACTGCTCGCTCTTCCGCTCCGCTTCATCGCTGGCTTTCTTCTCTGCCGCTTCATAGGCCTGTTTGGCCTGTTCAAACTTGGCCTGGGCGGCTTTCTGTCCCTCTTCGAGCGACGTCTTGCGCGCCGCGACGTTAAACCCCATCTTCATCCCGTGCAACGTGCGCACATGCCCGACGATCGCCCAAATCTCATCCTCAGACAGCGTATATTTGAATGTCGGCATCGTTGGAACGGCAAAGTCGTCGTCTCCGATCGGATCGCCGCCCTCTTCGCTCGTGTCCAACATATCGCGTGAGATCGTACTGAAGAGTTCCTCGTCCTTGAACGTACCCATTTCGGATTTGTTGGACAGATCTTTCGGTTTCGGATCCGGCATAGCGGACCAATTAAACCCTTGGTTTTGTTTGCCGCTTTCACCGTGACAGTCGCTGCAATAGTGCGTATAGAGCTCGTGCCCCCGCTTCTCTTGTTCGTTCGCGCACCCTCCTGTGATCAAGGCCGCGCTCCCCACGACTCCAACCACCAGTCCAATCACACCTAACCGTGCCGCCTTCATGCTCACTGCCCTTTCTTGAGTTTTCTGATCAGGACAAACTGAAACCCCAAGGCCAATGCGGCGGCTATCGCCGCGTACATGTAGCTGGAATAGTCCGGCGGTGCATCGGCTCGGAAATACCACCACGAGGAGACGGCTTTTTGAGACCCCTTTTCGACCAACTCACCCGCAGCATCTTTTCGGCCGTCCCATACGGCAAACGCAATACTGATAAATTGCCCCGGTGTAATTTGAACATCCTCTTCGGGATGTTCAGTCGATAGAGTGCGGGAAAAGACGATTTTCCAGGTCCCGTTTGAATAGAGACCCTTCGCTGCCACGTCTTGATGAACTTGTGGCTTCAATGTGCCGAAGCCTTTTGCACTCATATCGACGGCTTTGCCGGCCTTATTTTTCCAGAACCAAATATTAACCGGTCCACCTTCGACCTGCAGCATCGGTTGCCCATGCGCAAAATGCGCCTTCTTGTCACCGACCATGAATTCGAGCGCTGCCCCGTCGTCCTGATCTTGAGTCGGATCGGTGTATTCCACAAGAAATGCGACCTGTTTCCCGTCGTGTAGTGCCCGTACGGCCACATCTTTGACGGTGACTTCCTGAATGCGGTTCGGCCAATGGACTTGCGGCGACATCGGGAACGATGCCGGGGCCGCAGCACTCCAGGCTGCCGCATTCGGATCGTCAAGGGGTAGCCCTCCGGTCACGAGGGCCGCCCGAACCGCCACACTCTCTTGTGCAAACGTGAGAGATGCGCCGCAGATGATCAGACTTGCGATGACTGCCGATCCACCGCGCAGAACCTGCTTCATCATTTGACTCGCCGGTTTCATGCTGTCCTCGTTCTCCCTACACAACTACGTTCCACGCTGTTCCTCCCCTTTACTCCCATGTTCGCGGGGATTGATGGGCTCCGTCGTATTCACCCATAATGATTTTCCAAATCCATTCGTCCGGTAACTCCACTTCCCAGCGAGGCATAGCGGACTTCCACGGCGTACCTTCGATCGGGAGGCCGACCCCGCCCTTCTTGATGCGCCAGAACAAATAGCTCTCCTGCAACATGGCAATGGTCGTTGGATCGGCAAAATTGGCAGGCGCCGGAATAAAACCACGAGCCGCAGGTCCCTTGCCGTCAAAGTTCCCGCCATGACAGGGCGAACAAAAGGCCGCGTAGAACCCCTTCCCTTGCATGATATTGTCCGGAGTCTTGGGAACGGGGTTCGAGAGACCGGTATATTCCCCTGGCGGTGCAGGATGAATCGTTCGGCTCTCTATCGGTGGAAGATCACTTGTTGCAGTACTGCCGTAGGTTTGCCATCCAACCAGAAGAGGAAACAGAATGAGCACCCCATAGCGAAGGGCTTGTAGACCTCGGATATTTTCACCGGTCAGGAACCGTTGGATCGGTCCCCAAAAAGCATCTTTTGACTCTCCGCTCAATGTTTCAAAGATCACGATGCCGGATGCTGTCAGCAAGAGGTAGAGGAATATCAGACTGGAAGGAAGAGGTGCCGAGCCTGGTATATTGGGCAGCACAAACTTCAGGAACAGGTACATGGCTACCATGAGAATGATCGGCTTGCCTAACGCGCCCATACGTTCCTCCCTAGCAGGATGTTGAAAAAGTCCTCCAGCTGCGTTCTCACATCACGCAGAGGCTCAACGTACGACAAAAAGCACGTTTCGCCTCTTTGTTCGTTGCGGTCTTGCTGAAAGGCCATTTTGAACATCCTGACACTCTGCTCATTGATTCCGTGATGCCTCGGCGACCAACGAAGATTCCGCTGCTTTGACTGGAGCCGACGGCGCCTTGCCCGGTATTTCCAGATCCGTCACGCTGATGGAGACAGGCTCGCCGCTCATTTGCTGCAGAAATGCAATGATGGCCAAAATTTCGTTCTTCGAGAGTCCGATCGGGTCCTTATTGATTGCCGGCATCGTTGCGGGATATTCCTTCGGTACCCCCCCATGCCGATAGTCCTGATACACGAACGCTTGAGGATCCGTCAGACTTTCATAAAGGAAATCCTTGCTCAACTTTGCGCCGATTCCCTTCAAATCCGGGCAACGGGCTGATTCACTGGGGCCGATAGAATGGCACAGCGCACATTGGCCTTTGCTGAAGAACACCGTCTGCCCGATGGCGGCAATGTCCGTCGGGGTCTTGATATTGGCGATATCGATCTTCTCCTCGGCTGGAGGGAGAGACGCCAGCTGCGGCACGGCAAGCGACATGAGCGAAAACAACCCCAGCACGATGGCGACAAATCCTGTGACCCGGACGAATGTGGCCTTGATGAACAGCAGGATCAGAATTCCGACCCCGACGATCGACAGTGCGATCAATTGTAGTTGCGCGACTTCGTTCATAGACCCTCGAATGTTAAGTGCTGAGCGTTGAGCGCTGAGTGCTTAAATCAAAACTCACAATATAACCATCAAAACTTTCGTCAAGTCTGTTGTCGTTCCTCCGGAGCCCCTCCGGCCATCGCCGGAATGCCGTGCGGCAGCTCTCCCTTTCCTGCCCCTGCGGCAGCCTTGTACTTATCGCCCATGGTGGCGACCCAGAAGATAAACGCCACGAGGATGCAGAAGGAAAACGTGCAGAAGGCCATGATCAACGATGCGCTGCCGAGAGCCGGCGAGTACGCATAGGGCGACGAATCCCGCATCACGCCGTACACGTGCCAATGGACGCGGGACGAGGATCGCGCGTAGCCCATCAATGTCATGAGAAGGATGACCATCACGGCATTGAGAACCAGAGCATATCCTGCGCGCGGAGGCATACTGCCCCACACCATTTCCGTCGTCGTTCTGGCGCTTTTCAGCAACAGCGCGGTCAGCGGCGTGATGGTCAGAATGACGAAGATGACGATCAGCACCTGAGAGGTGGAGAAATAATTGATGCGCACGATGGCCGGCACGAAGTATCCCCACACACCGAGAACGATGACCGCGAGGCTGGCTAACACCAACACCGCGCCCATGACAGCCTTTCCCAGTTTGGCCCATCCGGCTGTATCTTGTTTCCCTGCCCGCCAATACATGACGAAACTCATGAAGGTAATGAGGATCATGAGGTTCGATACGGTCATTTTGGCCGACATGACGCCCAGAACGCCGAGCAAGGGGTGATGGGCTCCTCCCATTTTTTGCGCTTCTTCGATGCTGGCGACGAGCGAGTGCGGCGTCATCCAGACCGCGAGACAGAGCAGGAGGCTGACCAGCATCATCAACATGGCCCGTCGGTACTTCCCCTCCGATCCGGGAATTCGATAGGTGATGCCCAACCAGAAGTAATAGTTCGAACCAAGGAACAGGACTCCGATCAGCATGGCTTGGATGATGAAGAGCCATGATAGGAATCCTCCCATTAACGTAATGCCCATCTGCTGGTTGTACTGATAGATCTCCCGCATCAGCCAGTAACCGGCAAAGGGCAGAGCGAGCAGACCGAACACGCCGATAAAGTTTCCGACATAACCCATCCAATCGTAATGCTCCCGATCCTCGGTACTCTTGACCGACAAATACCGAACTCCGGCATAGGCGCCGCAGATATACCCACCGAGCACGACGTTGGCGATGAGCCGATGGATGTTGATCGGCCACCATGTCGGATTCCATGTCGCAGCCCAGGCACGTTCGAAGGCCGTGCCTTCGGAGATGACGACCGGACTGGACTGGAACGTGGCCCAAGCATTGGGCACAATCATGATGAACAAGGCGAAAAAGTTCAGCAGAAACCCCAGAAATATGTGCAATGTTTTCTTATTGCCATACTGCATCGCATCCCACCCGTACCAATACAGATAGAGCGTCGCGGTTTCGAGCAGAAACAGCAGGCAGTAGAGCAAAAAGGACGGAAAGAAGACATCCGTCAAATAATTCATGAGCTTGGGGTAGAACGCCACCAACAGAAACAACAGGATCCCGCCGAAGAGCGCGGTGGTCGCATAGGCCGACGTGAGGAGTTTGGTAAATTCCTTCGCAAGCTTGTCGTAGCGCTGTTCGCCTCCTCTCCATGCGATGACTTCGCACAGCCACGCGAAGATCGGCACGCCCAGGACGAACCCGGCAAGAAGGAGGTGCAGCTGTGCGACGATCCAGACGAGATTCCGACTGCCGATGTAAGGGATGTCACGATATTCAGTGGGACCGGCCGCCGCACCTTCCGCCGCGAGTCCGATTGAAGGAAGCACAAGCCAGCCGGCCGTCAACAAGAGACCTGCGAGCCATCCACCGTGACCTCCGACAACCTGGAGAGCTCGTTGAATCATTCCGACCCCTTGTTGCATGGCACTCACCTCATCACCTCTCAAATTACGGTTTCGTATTGGCAGAGGATTCCTTGGCTGGTCCGGTTTCGGCCTTTCCCTTGCCCTTTTCCTTCTGACCCTTTGTGTCGGCCTTTTGCCGTTCCATGGCCTCAACTTGCGCCGCAAGCGACGCAATCCTCTGCGCATTCTTATTCAATGATTCGGTCGGTTTGAACGCCGGTTCGGCTTGCACCTCGGGCTTCTTACAGCAATCATGCGGATGCGGAGTCGTCACGGGAAGGATGGTCCAAAACATGAGCGACAGGACCACGCCGACACCCACAAATGAAGCCAGCAACAACCCTTGGTCGGTCGGCACACGCATCAAATCCCAGCGGGTCACGATCCCTTGATAATTTTCGGAGACCGGACGAGAGTTTTCGGCCATGCGTCGAATGATCTGTCCAAGTATGGATATCCCGATGAGCGCCAGAACGATCAGAACGGCCGACGAGATGGATCCCCAGATCGTGAGTTCGAGACCGATTCGTTCTGCGATCGGAAGCCCGGTGTCGAACAGATGTCTCATGCTGTCCATTTCAGCCATCGAGTGCGAGGCGGAAATGGCGGTCTCCGTGACACGGCTGACGATCCACCAAAGGAGCGGGAGAAAGAACGTCCCAATGATCGCCGCCCTCCACCAGATCGCAAAACCAAGCCCATCATGGGGCGGCTCTTTCCGAAGCCGTTCCAAGAAGAACGTTCGCCCGACCAATCCCAGCGCCCAGATGTCGACAGGGATGGACATCCCGAAAATAAGCGGCAGGCCGATCCCCTCACCGAAGTGCGTCTCAAAAACAGCCATGATGATGGGAGCGGCGAAGACAGTGACGGGACTGGCAAACAGCATCAAAAAAGCAAGACCGAACCTTCCTTCGAAATGCACCAATCCCATCGTCATGGCAAGAACCGCAAACACGGCTTTAATGGGCATGCCGGTCCAACAGGCAGGCCAGAGGATGCCGAACCCAATCTTCGTCGGAGACATTGATTCGCGTTCTTCAGCCATAGCCAACGTGTGCCGGGATCAGTCCAAAAACTCTCTGTTGATCACCGATGCGACCGTGAACAAGACGATCACCACCATGATGGCAATCCAACTGATCAAAGCGATCGGTCGTTTAAAAATATTCCGTTCGGGATCCTTGTCGATGAACGGAAGCGCGACCAGCAATGCCATGAAGGCGACCGGCAACGCCACGGCACCCAGAAATTGACCGAACTCCCCGGCGAACAATTTCAATCTGAGCAACTGGAAGTAGAACAGAAAATACCATTCCGGTTCGGGATGGTAGTCCCCTGGATCCGGCGCCGCCTCATCCAATAAGACGACCGGCTCCCAGAGAGCCAAGGCACAGATACTCACGAAGACGAATGCCATGCCGACCATGTCTTTCCAAATTTGACGGGGAAAGAAATAGTCGGTCTTTGCTTTGATTTCCTCTACCGTACCGGTGAAGGGTCCCGCCGGGGCCGCGACGCGGAACAGAAACAGATGCAATCCGGCTAGGGCCATGAGCGCCGCCGGAAGAATCATCACATGGAGAACGAAGAATCGACTCAAGGTCATCTGACCGGGAGTCGGACCGCCTTTCAGAAATCTGGCGATAAAATCACCGACAATGGGGGTTTTATCCAAAATTTCGACACCCACGGTCGTCGCCCAGAACGCCCGTTGGTCCCAGGGCAAAAGGTAGCCGGTAAAACCGAAGGTGATCACAACACCGAACAGAGCCAGGCCGACGATCCAGAGTAACTCTCGCGGTTTTTTATAGGCGCCCCAGAGAAACACCTGGGACATGTGAGCAATAACACAGACGACCATGGCGCTGGATCCCCAAAAGTGATAACCCAGAAGGAACCACCCATAATCGACATCATGAATAATATATTGTGTACTGGCCCAAGCGTGGTCGGCTGTCGGCACATAATAGAACATGAGCAACGTGCCCGTCAGCGCCTGCATGGCGAAAATGAATAACAGGATAGACCCAAAGACATAGGCCCAACGGGAACCGCCGGGGATCGGTTCGTTGAGCATCTTGGCCTGCATTTCCTTGAGGCCGACTCGTTCGTCAAGGAAAGCCACGAGCTTTTCGATCGCGCTGGGCTGATGATCGGGAATCGTTACGGGAGTAGATTGCTTGCTGTCCATGTCGCCAGCTTTCAAATGATCCGGATTTGCGACTTCGTACCGGCCTTGAACTCCATATCGATGATTTCGACGTCACCCCCCGCTGATACCCTCAAAGGCAACGCGTCGAGCGCGCGCGGAGCTGGACCATCGAGTACTGTCCCGGCTGCATCGTAGATGCTCAAGTGGCATGGGCAGAGAAACACCTGCCCCAGCGTCTTATGCTGCCGCCACTTGAATGCGCAGCCCAAATGAGGACACTTACCGGAGAACGCCACATAGGGAATGTCTTTCTTGTTGGTCCAGAGCGTCTTCCCCCTGGCATCTCGAAACTCCATGTCCTTGTCTTTGTAGACTTTCTCGAGAAGCTCGGGGGTCGCTCGGAGAATCCAGACGTTTTTATCGACTTCGCTCTCCGGCATATAAACTTCTTTGACCTTTTTCTTGTACTTAAACTGCACGCCGACATCGTCCTGCTTGATCTTGCTCACATTTCCCACGTTCAACCATGCATTGTCGAAATCCGCGTACATCGGTTTCATGAGAAAACGGAGAATGGGATAGGCGATCGGAAGTCCGATCAAGAACCCGATGACGTGCGTGAAATTCATGAAAAATGTGCGACGCTTGACGTTCTTTTCCAGGTCGGGCAACGGCACCAACACCTCGCCCGGCGTCACATGGAGGTTGTCTTCAAGGTGAGAAATTTCCACTTCATGGGTGGTGACATAATCTTCCCGCTTGAAGGGAGGCAACGCGAGGATGTCCGTTGACGGCGCGCGCAACTGCACGAAGTCGTCCGTCACAGTCTGGACATGGCCCATGGCGACTTGTCGCTCACCGCTTCCATTCATGGACACCACGATATGGCTGATCTCATGGGAAAGCGGATCGAGCACGACTTTCGTGACTTCGCCGATGTCGAGGTCGGTGCACCGGACCTTGGATTTCAGCTTCGGTTGCAGCATTAGTTTTTCTTGATCGGCTTGGGAGTATTCACCGAGGCATTCTTGAACGTGCCCAGCCAGGCGGCGAGCGCTTGCATTTCCTTGGGATCCATGAGGTCTTTAAACTTGTTGGGCATGATACCCTTCTGCCATTCCTTCTCGTACCCTTCGGCCATGAAGCTCTTGGGGTCCGCGATCTTCTGTTGAATTTCATCAACCGTCAACAACGAGCCGATGTTATCCAATTCGGGGCCTCGCTTCTTTCCACCCTCACCCCTCAACTTATGGCAGTTGTAACATTCCTGCAGTTGCCACTGCTCTTCGCCCACCTTCATGAAATCGCCGCCACCGGCGGTCGCGCCGGGCGCCGAAGAAGGCTTATCTCCCGCGTGAGACGCCTGCGACGCAGTTGCAACTTGTCCACCACCCAGACCCTTGAGTCGCTCTTCAAGAGCTTTGACCTGCTCATCCAGGGCCTTCGCCCGTGCAATCAACTCTTCCGCCTTGCCCTTCTGCGAGGCAGCTCGTTCTTTGCCCAAAAGCTTGTCTATTTTGGCCCGTTCGTCTTCGGGATTAAACTGCGGCAATAGCGACGCCCCTGCGACACAGACTGTCACCATGAGGATCCAGAATGCAATCACGGCAAAGAGCGATTTTCCACCGTTCATCGTACTGAGTGGTCGCGCGTCAAGCAGAATGAACACCAGTGCCCCGATCAGCGAGACGATGAAGAACAGCAATTGGAATGAGGACGGCAGCTCCTGTGAGTGAGCGATCCCAACCAGCACACCCCCGACCACTAACCCAATGCCAAGCTTTTTGAATATATTCCCCATGCTAATCCCCGCCGCCTTGGTAGGCGCTCCACACTGTGATTACTTGGCCGCGATCGGAACAGGACTTCCCTCGGGCTCTCGCACCCTTGCGACGGAAGGCCGAAGAGCCACAAGCGCAGCCAGGCTGACAATGGCGATAAACACGACGGTGATCGCCGTAATCCACCCCGCCGAATACGAAAGCGTCGGCGTAAACGACTCTGCGGTGAGGTCCGACACTAGGCTATAGGTATGGAAGTATTTCTTGAGCAACGATCTCACCGCTCCCATCAGCCCCATGATCCACGTGGAAGTGAACGCCAAAAAAATCAGCACAAACTGCGCTGCAAAATCGATCTTCCCCCAGAGAATCGTGCCCTGCTTGATGGTCCGGTTGTACAGGACGAAGTTGACAGCCGTCACAAAGACCAGCGTCAGGATCGCGGAAAGCTTAGCCGGCATCGACGACAGATAATCCCAGCCTTCCGGCAGCTTCATCTCATCGGGCATATCGGAGCCGGTGGCCACGAATCCGGCTGGAGTAAGCCAGACCGCATCGCTGATGAGCATGATGATAAAGCCGATCTTGATAACGGTCCTCGCGGACACCGTCTTGGGAACGAAACGACCCAATAAGAATGGAGACAACGTCAAGGGGAGGAGAAACACCAACGACATCGGATCTGGAATCCAGTATTTATCCATCACCCACATGGTGACAGGAAGGAGGACCACGAGGACAATGGGAGCCAGAATCGTAATCCGAACGTTTTCAGCCCCTTCGATTCGTTTGACACTGAGCCAACTATAATAGTTGATGCCCAAGAACAGCAGCCCGATCATGATGCCCTGCGTTTCAAAAAACATGGAGAGCTGATCGGCCATCATGTACGGGCAGAATGAAAAATCGTAATCGCACATTTCATAGGCCAACAAAAGTCCCGTGAACGGCTGCAAGAGCGACCCACCCACCGCGATCCAGATAGCAGCGAAGCCCATCCAATCGTAGTAGGCCCGGTCCTCCTGCGTCTTTGCGCCCATATACATGTAGGCAGCGATCATCCCGGCGATAAACCCACCGAATGCCACGTTCCCATCGATTCGATGGAGACTCAGGGGGAACCAGCTTTGGTTCGCAATCTTGTCCCACAAGGTTGCCGCCGCGATGAAATCCTGGGGCGAAACCCCTTCGGCCTTCGGCGGTGTGTTCATGAACGACGTGGGACCGTTGATGACAAACAAAATGAGCAGACAGACAAGATTCAAGAGCACGCCGAGAGCAATATGACGCCCCTTCTTTTCACCTTTCCAGACATCCCAGGTGTAGAGATAGGCGTACATGAGGATGGTCTCGGCGATGAACAGAGCCGGATACAATACTGCGAACACCATATAAAACTGATTGATGAAGGAGGTCGTGAACTGTGGGTAGGCGGCAAGCAGGACGAAAATGAACAAACCGCCCGTCACAGCCGTCATACTGAAGAGAATGACCGTGACCTTGGTGATCTCTTTAGCCAGCCGATCATACCGGGGATCCTGTTTACGGTAACCCAACCATTCCGAAATGACGACAAAGATCGGTGCGCCGAGGATGAAGGCGGCGAATAAGATATGGAGCTGCGCGACGATCCATACAGCCGTCCGATTACCCGTGTATGGAAACTCTACCGACGACGTCCCACCCTCCTGGGCATATACGTCTGAGACACCGAGAACCGACAGCGAGACCAACACAACGAGAGCCAGGAGACTGCCTGAAATTTTTTTCACGATATCTCGATGCCCCCTCATCCTTAATAGCTATCCAAGGAGCTTATTCTTCATTTTCAACATTTGTTGGCAAACTGCATCCAGGCCCACACCAATGCTTCAGCCGGTTCTGTGATGGGTAGCTAGACCTCAACGAATTGTTGACAACCATCTAAGTCTGCAAGACTTGCGCCCCTACAACCATGTCAGCCGGAGAGTATCTCAAATTCCTCAACTTCCTACAGATAAGGGAATCCTCTAGTAGTCGACAAAAAAGCCTGAGACGAAGAAGATGACCGCGATTCACAACTAGAAGACTCTTTCCTTTAATTCTAGCGGGTTAGAAACCGAAGGTGGATGCAGCCTCTACTTGAGACAACCCTGGATTCTACAATTATTTAGCACCCGCATCGACCCACTGTTGCTTCTCTACACTCCACATTTTCCCAGACAGCCCAAAGCTCCTTTCATAGAGCACGAGCTTCCATCGGTCATCGTCTGAGAGCTTGCTTTTCCATCCCTTCATCTTCGTATTCGGCACACCCTCGGCGATACGCCAGAACCACACGGAATCTGAATAGAGCTTCATGCGCTCTGGATTCCGAAAATCTGTAGCGCCCGCCTTCACAGGTTTCCCGTCTTTCCCATGGCAACTGGCACAGTTCACATCTGGGTTCGCCTCACCGAGAAAGAGCTTTCGCCCCTCTTCTAGTTTTTGAGCATCTGCCCACCACGCTTCCGGCATATGCATATCGGCATATTCGGCTGGAGCCGGTGGTGGCGGTACAATTGGTCCCTCCCCGCCTTGTTCGCCCGTACAACCGGCCAGCAATCCGATGCCCATGACCAACATCACCTGAGTCAAAACACACTTCATTGTAATCAAACCGTTCGGTTGCTTAAACAGGGATAACACTTCAGCGTTTATCACAAATGCATACGCGAAGGAGGCCCAAAAAAAACGCTTCTGCTGAGGCGTCACTCCCCCGCAAAAGCGTCGATTCAACACCGTCCGTCCCAGTTCTCCACGGAACCCCGCCCAGCTATCGACCGATTCGGCAAGATACTCCGAGCCCCTAAAGCCCGTCATCGGCGATTATGCTTTTCTTTGTCTCTGTGATTTCCCCTTGCCCCGCTCCTGCTTACGCCTGGAACGGACAAGCTTCATTCCGATAATGGTACCAGCTGCTGCGACCACCACCCCACCTCCCCACCAAATCCAGGCGGGAGAGCCGCTCGCCTCACAACCGGCTCCAAAGTTAACCTTGATCTTTCGCTCACTTTCAAGATCTTTCTGATCGAATTCAACCTTAAGGTTTTTCTGCTCTCCTCCAGCCTCTACCAGAAGTGGATCGCCAAAATTGTCGTTATGCAGATGAAACATCGCTTTGTAGTAGCCATCTCCATCTGTCCTCACAACCTGGCCGTAGGAGATCTTAGTATCCTTGACGAGAACGTCTACGTTCGAGAGCGCTTTCCCATCTGAGCTGCACACATACCCTTCCACCATGAAACGGTGATCCGCTTCATGTGTGGCAGGAGCCACGGGAGGGAATACGGCACCCACTGCGAGACTGCAAACCAGAACAACCAGTCCTGCCGCACTCCGCCTGCCAAGCTTCCAACTTGATCGCTGACTCGTCGCTCGCTCCTTCGAGGAAGTGCACGCTACAGTAGAACGAGCGCGCTCCATTCGGGCAGGCGTTTCTAGCACAGCACTAAATCTTTGTCAATGAAAAGGCAGGCCGTATGGCTGATGAGATAGGGGCTTTCGTTTCGGTATCGAGAGCATCAGCGGAACTGGAGGGATCTCTCAGAGATAGCCCTTCGTGCGAGCGACAGCCTCAACCTTTTCGGCTTCCGCGCGACGCTCGGACTCCTTTTTGGACACCCATGTTTCCCATGATTTCCCATTCGCCGTATCTTCTCCCGTGAACGCAATCGTCAGAATGTCGCAGTACGAAATCCGCTGAGGATCCGGACGGTCCGCAGGAAAGATCTCGATGTAGGAATCACCGGCAGCAACGTGGCGATTGAAGATGTACCCGATCGCCGATTCGCCTGACGTCAATGTCAACGTCACGTCGCCACGATAGTCGAATGCGAGATCAACAGCCTCCGATATCTCCAGCGGAGAAGCAGGCTTGAATACTCGCCCTTCCAGGGAACCGGGAGTGCCAGTCGCATGATTTTTGGTGTCAGTCATGATTGAGAATGGTCGCTCGTCATTGGTCATTCATGAGACCGGCTTACAACCCTTCACCGTTTCAACGGACCAGTGACTATTGATGAATGACCGGTATCTATCGCGACGTTGGCAGGAGAGTCAACTTGGCTGTCCGTGCAAACCCCGAGACGGTGCTGAACGTATCTTCGACGGCCGAGGCCTCATAGCCACAATGGACCATGCAATCGGCGCATTTCTCGTTTCGGCCCGTTCCATACTTGTCCCACTCCGTCAACTCCATGAGTTCACGGAATGTTTTAGTATATCCCTCTTGCAACAGATAACAGGGCTTCTGCCATCCAAACACATTATAGGTCGGATTGCCCCAAGGGGTGCATTGGTATTCACGCCGCCCCATGAGGAAGTCCAAAAACAGCGGGGATTGATTGAACTGCCAACCTGCCTTGGGACGAGTCAGGATCTTGGAAAAGAGCTCCTGAGTGCGCGACCGTTTCAAGAAATGTTGCTGGTCGGGAGCCTTTTGGTAACTATAGCCGGGTGAGATCGTCATGCCTTCGACGCCCAGGGCCATCATGTCATCAAAAAATGTTCTGACCCGCTCAGGGTTCGCATCGTCGAACAAGGTGGTATTGGTCGTCACCCGATGGCCGCGCTTGACCGCCGCTTTGATGGCCTTGACCGCCACCTCATAGACCCCGTCTCGACAAACTGCCAAATCGTGCTCATCCTTCAGCCCGTCCATATGGACGCTGAAGGTCAGGTACTTCGAAGGCTGATACTCATCCAGTTTCCGCTCCAAGAGAATGGCGTTGGTACAGAGATAGATATATTTTTTCCGATCCACCAAGCCCTGGACGATCTTTGCGATTTCAGGATGAATGAGCGGCTCCCCTCCGGGAATACTCACCATGGGCGCTCCGCACTCTTCCGTCGCCGCCCAACATTGTTCCGGCGTCAATCGCTTGTCGAGGACATGGTCGGGATACTGGATCTTCCCACAGCCCGCGCAGGCCAGGTTGCATCGAAAAAGCGGCTCGAGCATGAGCACCAGCGGATATCGCTTCACTCCCTTCAGCTTCTGGGAGAGCACATACGTTGCCACGGTATACATCTGGGAAATCGGAACAGCCATTCCGTTCTCCTTACTTAATGGTCTTTTCTGAAATCTGCTCTATCTGACCAGACTGCCTGAGCAGCCTTGCTGGAGGCAGAAAAATTTTAAGAATTCTAACATCATGCGTGGGGTTCGTCAATTTCCATGTCACCGTTCGTCACATGGCAGTATCAAGAGCCCAAACGATCCGAGCACTGGGCGACAATTACCATGACGCAATAAAAAACCGGCAGGCAGACACGAAGAAAGAATTAGAGTCTACTGGTGGTAAGGAACTGATCCGCCGCGATTGAATCGAATGCGACGGCACGAGCGATCTCTGTACCAGAAAATTATTCCACTGAAGGCATTTTATTTCGTCGCCAAGAACAATCGCCGGGCTCCTGGTCGAGCAAGCTCTGTTTGGAGGCGCCGAGCGGGTTCGAACCGCTGCATCGCAGTTTTGCAGACTGCTCCCTTACCACTTGGGTACGGCGCCTCGGAGGACGGCATTATAGTCGCTTCTTTTTCTGGAACACAACACAAGACCAACCGAGCCATGAGTTGAAGGACTGTTTCATCGCGCATCAACCAGCATTTTGAATGCCCCCTCTGGGATGCTGGTTATGTCTCCCTGACCATGCTGGACGCGCCGGTATGCATTTTTTCTGAGTGCGAGGATGGATCGCTCCAACCGCCCCTGCTGCTGAGAAGTAATCCGTACAAGATCAGCATCGCGATGCCGAGATGATGGTAACTCTTCAATGCTTCCCATCTGGCTGAACCCACAACTTCATAATTGAGTACCATGGTCAGTACACCGTAGACAGCCAGCATCACATATCCGGTACGGCTCAACCTTCCGCTCATTTTTGCCGCGGCAGACACGACGACATAGGCCGCTGGTATCATCCAGACTAGATGTTGATCCCACGTAATGGGGGAAAGGAACAGAGCCAACATCAGGACTCCCGCGCAATCCCTCGCCCACGTGGAATCTCCAGGTCCTTGAAATACCCGATTACTGGACCATGCAAACAGTCCAAGCAGGCTAAGCGCGGCAAGTCCGACGATTGCGTTTGCAACAGGTGACGGCAGATCCAGCACCGGTTGGTAGCCGCGATCCACTTGCCGCAGGCGATGGTCTGGCGGATACGTGACCAAGTACCGCAGCATGGTGTGGCGGAGTGAGAGGTTGGCCTTCTGCAGTTCATTTTCTTGGCGGCCCTCAACCTGCTGACCAAGCACGGACAAGACCGCGTTCTTTGTCCATTCCGCATGATGATTCCACCAACTCGCGGGGCCCATATACAGGATGGGCAGTACGATCCAAAAGACGGTTGCGAGCACTGTGTATGAGGCTAATCGCCACTGCCGCTTCCAAAGAAACAGCAAGATAAAGAGTGCGGGAGTGATTTTCAGTGTAACGGCGAACCCAAGAATGCTCGCGCCGAGTCGTTCTCTGCCCACCCAGATTGCATAGATCGCAAAAGTAAGAATACCCAAGAGAATCAAGTGCGGCCCACCGTCGTCAAGGTCATTCAAGATGAATTGCAGCGTCAACGCTCCCGCACCCACACCGACCAATAACCGGCTCCACGCACTGAAGCTTGAGGTGCCGCACAACATGCGGCGGAACAACGCGATGGTGATGACTAAGCATCCGACAGCAACGGCATAACGCAGGGCCAGGCTCGGGTTTCTATCCAGAATGAGCAAGGGAGCGAAATAGATACCGGTGGTCGGCAAATACATGTAGCAATAGTCGTTGGCGTAGAGATACTCGCCGGTGAGAAAACGCCTTCCGATCTCGCGATGGATATCGATGTCGCGAAAGTGAAATGAGCGACCAAAAGAAATGATGTATCCGTGCACCACCGCCGCAATCGCGAGACCGACCTTCACCAGCCTCACAACCAAAGGAGATCCGACCAACTCACTGATCCGGCTGATGGTGGCGTTTGATTCCATGATTCAGAGGCACACATACATGACGCTGGGAAAGCGCGTCAATCGTTTCTTTTGTACAAGAGTAGAGGGATTTGAACTATTGCAGGTGTGACGATGTCTTAACAGTGCCCGTTACCTGAGAGGCAAGACCGGTATTTCTTTTCCTAGCGTCGAAGGATGATCGGATTGGGACTCCAGCGATTCCCAGCCGTTCGAAGGAACGGACGCTATCGCTTCGCCGTTGCTTTCTGCTTCTTTTTCCTTGGCCAGTAATTCGACTTCTTCAATGAGCGTGTCCATCAATTCTTCCATCGGGACTTTTCGGACGAGCTTGCCTTTCTTGAACAAAATGCCTTTGCCTTCACCCCCGGCAATCCCAATATCGGCCTCTTTCCCCTCTCCGATGCCGTTCACGACACATCCGAGCACCGACACGTTCAACGGGGTCTTGATGTGGCCGAGTTTCTTTTCCAACTCGTTCGCCATCCGGACGACATCGATCTCGACGCGTCCACAGGTCGGGCACGCGATGACATTAATGCCCCGATGACGTAATTCAAGCGACTTGAGAATTTCAAACCCGACTTTGACTTCCTCCACTGGGTCAGCAGCCAGCGACACGCGCAACGTGTCCCCGATTCCCTGCGAAAGCAAGTACCCAAGGCCGATGGAAGACTTCACTGCCCCGGTCATGGCCGTCCCTGCTTCTGTAATGCCGATATGCAGAGGATAATCGGACTGATGGGCAAAGAGCCAATAAGCATCGATGGCATGGTGCACGTCCGAGGCTTTGAGCGACACCTTCATGTTGGTAAAGCCCACATCTTCAAGCGCATGTACGGCATTGAGCGCCGACTCCGCCAGCGCCTCCGGCGAGGGCCATCCGTACTTCTCCAACAACGGTCGTTCGAGCGACCCTCCATTGACGCCGACTCGAAGCGGAATTCCTCGTTCATTCACGGCCTTAATGACTTCTTCCACTTTCCACCATGCGCCGATATTCCCTGGATTGATACGGACGCAATCGACGACTTGCGCGGCCTTCAAGGCCAGCCGATGATCGAAGTGAATATCGGCAATCAGCGGGACCGTCATCGCCGCTTTGATTTGCGGGAGGACCTGGGCTGCCTCTTCGTCCGGAACGGCCACACGGATGATTTCGCAGCCGGCGGCTTCAAGCTTGTGAATCTCTGCGACCGTCGCGGCTACATCACGTGTGTCCGTCGAACACATGGATTGCACGGACACCGGAGCATCGCCCCCGACCTTCACCTTCCCGACCGTAATCTGTCGAGTTTTTCGTCTGGCTATATGCATCTGATGTAACTCTTCCTTACCCCTTGCTCTTCTTGATCAGCTTCCCTGTTCGTCCCCATGTGGATGGCCGGCGAGTGCTGCACCGGTGAACTGTGATTTTACGGCAGGTGCTTTGCCGATCAATTCCTTCACGCTTTGATAGATCCCTTCCGCCGTCAAACCATACCGTTCCCGCAACAGGTCCTGTGGCCCCTGTTCGATATACCAATCGGGTAGGCCCAGAACCTTCGTCTTCACCTCCGTCACCCCTGCTTCGGAAAGAGTTTCAAGCACGGCGGAACCAAACCCACCGATCTTGCAGCCTTCTTCCACCGTCACAACATAGCGCACCCGTTTCGCTACATCGACAATCAGTTCGTGATCGAGTGGCTTGACGAATCGTCCGTTCACCACCGCTGTGGAAACCCCTTCCTTACGGAGCCGTTCGGCAGCTTCGACGGCCTGCCATACCGAAACACCGATCGCAATGATGGCCACATCCGTCCCATCTTTGAGAAGTTCGCCTTTCCCAACAGGCAAGGCTTGAGGAATCGGGTCCATCTTCACACCGAGGCTCACCCCACGCGGATATCGCACCGAAATCGGCCCATTACATTCCAAGCAGGTTTTCACCATATGTTGCAATTCATTTTCATCTTTGGGAGCCATGACGACCATATTGGGAACGTGCCGCAGATAGGCATAGTCAAAGGCTCCATGATGCGTTGTCCCGTCCTCCGCGACGAGCCCTCCTCGATCGATGCAGAAGACCACCGGAAGATTTTGGGTGGCGACATCATGCACGACCTGATCATAGGCCCGCTGGAGGAAGGTCGCGTACATTGTCACGACCGGTTTCATGCCCTGCGCGGCGAGTCCTGCCGCAAACGTCACTGCATGCTGTTCGGCGATACCGACGTCGTAGAGACGATCCGGGAATTCTTTTTCGAAGGCCGTCAGCCCCGTTCCCTCGCACATGGCAGCTGTGATGGCCACGACGCGCTTGTCCTCGCGCGCCAATTTGACGAGCGCATCCATGGCGATCGCTGTGTAGGACGGACGCGCGGCTTTCTTGGCCGGCGCGCCGGTCGCCCGAACGAACGGAGGACAGGCATGGAACCATACCGGATTCTTCATGGCCGGTTCGTATCCGAGCCCTTTCTTCGTGATGACATGAAGCAGAACTGGCCCTTTCATCTTCAGCACATTCTCAATCGTCGGAAGGAGATGCTCAAAGTTGTGACCGTCGATGGGCCCGCTGTACTGAAACCCCAATTCTTCAAAGAGTAATCCCGGCAGAATCACGCCCTTGGCAAGCTCTTCGGCCCGGCGGGCGAGCTTCTGCATGTCGGAGCCGATGTGAGGAATCTTACCCAAGAGCTGACCGGTTTCTTCGCGCACTTTTCCGTAGAACTCACCTGTGATGGTCCGACTCAGATAAGCGGAAATAGCCCCGACGTTTTTCGAGATCGACATTTGGTTGTCGTTCAAAATCACGAGGAAATCTTTTCCGAGTCCCCCGGCATGATGCAGTCCTTCCAGCGTCATGCCGGCCGTCATGGCCCCGTCACCGACGACACAGACGACCTTATGCTTTTGCTTCAACTGCTCTCTGGCTTCGACCATGCCAAAGGCGGCCGACACACCGGTGCCCGCATGGCCGGCGTTGAATGTATCGTACTCGCTCTCTTCCCGTTTGCAAAATCCGCTCAATCCTCCGTACTGGCGAAGCGTGTGGAACTGCTCCCGCCGACCGGTGAGGAGTTTGTGCGTGTAGGACTGATTGCTGGTATCCCAGACGATTTTGTCGGCCGGTGTATCCAGGAGATACTGCAAGGCGACTGTGAGCTCGACAACGCCTAAATTCGAGGCCAGATGCCCGCCCACATTCGAGACCGCTCCGATAATTTGTTCCCGAATCTCCCGGCACAATGCCGGAAACTTTTCGGGAGGCAATCGCTTCAGATCAGCGGGACTATGGATCGTCTTGAGTATGGACATAGATGGTCTCCTTCGTTCTACCTCTGTCCGCAACGTGCCCTATACACAACCGACCAGCGGCACCGTTCGTTCGGGTGCCGAATTTTGGTGGAGTTTCACACAAGAACCATATGAAGTCAAGCACTTATGAAACATGTCCCGTGGGCAGTCTCTCTTCGGAGCATCATGAGAATGAGTCAAAATAGTCTAATGTGGCAAAATCACCGGGCGGTTCGGTCAGTACGGAAAATCGAGCCCGGCAAAAATAGCTCCCCCTTCTTTACTGAACCCATAATCGATCCGACCAACGACATTCGGCCGGATGATCCCTCTAAATCCGATGCCCGGTGTAATGCGATAGTCCTTGAAGCTCACATTCCTAAACGAATTGAATACTTGTCCGGTATCGAGAAACGGCGCAATCTCAAAATCCGCCATGACCCCGGCTAAGCGCGTTCGCAGGATATGAATGCGTTCTTCAATACTGAAGGCGACCAGCTGCTTATCGATGTACCGATCGACACCAAAACCGCGCAGATTATTCTGTCCGCCGAGTGAACTTTGCTCATAAAAGGGGACATCGGTGCCGAGTGTGGCTTGCAGCTCGCCACGAACCACGAGAATGGCTCGTTTGGATTCACTCGCAAACATCTTCTTGACCTCTATCCCATACCGCGAATACAGCGGCTCGGCGCCCGGTTTAAAATTATAGTTCAGCTCGGCATAGGCTGTGACGGCCATCCCATCAGTCGGAGTGACGAGATTATTGCGTGTATCATAATGGAAACTGATCCGCTGACCCAGAATCGTTGCCCCCTCCATGCCGGGAGCGTCAGGAAACAGGGATCCTGAAAATGGGAACAAATCCGCGGCGCCCTGTTGGATCGGCTGCATATGCCGCAACCGCTGACTGACCGCAATTTGCGTGACCTCATTGGCATAGATACCAAACTTCCAATTCAGTCTTGTCTCAGAGGCTGTGTAGTTCGTCTGGTCTCCCTTGGCAGTCGTCGGCCCCAGCCCAAAAAAACGCATCGTGGCATTTTTGAAATGCATGGCACTGAACCCGATGCTGTATCGGCCATTACTGAATCCAGGATCAACGTAGCTTAACAAGAATTTGCGCTCGATCCGCTCCGACCAGGACGCAATTCCTCGAAGCTCCTTTCCACCCGGCTCATAGCGGAACAGATTGACCGTTCCGCGCGCGCCGACGAACGAGTTATGCACCACCATTGGAGCGACTAAATACTTCAGATCCCCATCCGGCCCCGTGAAGAGGGCCGGCACGATCAACCCGAAATCGCTGCCGTCGTTTTTGCTGGTACTGATGGCGGGAATCGGGAAAAACTTCACTTCAGCGTGAGCGCAGGTGAGCGCAATGGAACACAGCCCCCAAAGCAGCAGGAGCGCAACGCCGAGCGCAAGGCTACGCATATACGTACTCATAGTCCTGAGAATGACGTTATGGTGCCTTGAGCTTGTCTGTTTTTTTGCGGAGCTGATCGACAAGATCCGAATAGGAAGAGGCACGAAGAATCTTCGTAAACTGCCCGCGATAGTTGTTCACCAGGCTGACCCCGTCTACCACGACGTCATAAACCCGCCAATCATCCGCCTTATTGATCAAGCGATAATCGAGCGGAATCTCCGTCTTTCCTGACAGCACTTTGGTTCTGACTTCCGCGTACTCTTTCTCCGTTCGTTCATGTAAATACTGTACGCCTTCGCCGGAATAGGTTTCGATCTTGTCCGCGTACGAGTTGGTCAGCAACGTCCGAAAGAGGTCGACAAATTCCTGTTTTTGCGGATCCGTCAGTTGATTCCAGGGAGCCCCAAGCGCCCGTCGTGACATTTCCGCATAGTCAAAGCGAGCCGCCACCACTTTCTCCAGCAAGTGTCGGCGCTCTTCGGCTTTCTCTGGTTGCTTGAGTTCCTTCTCCCGTACGATGCGGAGCACTTCGTCGATCGTGGTCTTCATGGAGTCGGTAGGAGATCCCGCGTACCCGGGAACCGCCGCCGCTCCCATACAGATGACCATTATGAACATTGTGAACCATACGCTGCCGCCTCTCCACCCATTCCAAGCGTCCCGCATCGCCATCATCGCGCCTTTCTCCTATACCGATTCCATTGGTCTTCCTGGCACATCGGCCCGGTTAGTTGACCTTCCCATGGACGTACTGACTCACTAACTCCTCAAGGTCAAGGCCTGATTCGGTATCACGAATCGCGTCACCCGGCTTCAGAGGATCGCCCCCTCCTCCCGGCGAGAGCGCAAGATATTTTTCTCCGATGATCCCCCGAGTCTTGATCGAAGCGATGGTATCGGAATAGAGTTTCGTCCCATTCTGGACCGCCAGCTTTACTATGGCTCGATCCTCTTTCAAAGCGATCCTCTTGACTCGGCCCACCTCAACACCGGCGACTTCCACAGCCGCTCCGGTTTTCAACCCCGTGGCTGAATTGAACAGCGCATCCACTTCGTAGACATCTCCGCCGATCAGTTCCAACTTGCCGAGTTTAATCGACAGATAGGCCAAACAGACGATCCCGACCAGCACGAACACACCGACGATCAATTCGAGTTTGTTCTTCTCCATCGTGGACTCCTCTACCCTCCGGGAGATGCCGCACGTAGCGGCACCGTCCCGCCGACTGAGATGAATTCTCTGATTTCCGGATCGGTCGTCTGTTGAAATTCAGCCGGCTCTGACATCGCGGCTATTTTCCCACGTTTCAACATCGCGACATAGTCGGATATCCCGAATATTTCCGGAATCTGGTGGCTCACCATCACGGCGGTAAACCCGAACTTCCGCTGCATGCTCGTAATAAGATCGTGAATCGATTTAGCCATGAGCGGATCGAGGCCCGTCGTGGGCTCATCGAAGAGAATAATTTCCGGCTGCATCACCAACGCACGTGCCAGGCCCGTGCGTTTCCGCATGCCCCCGCTGAGTTCCGCAGGAAACTTGTGTCCCATCCCGGCCAGACCCACCTGATCCAACTTCTCCTCGACGCGGTCGGTCACATCCGGGCCTTTCATTCTTAGTTTTTCTCTAAGTGGAAACGCCACATTTTCGAAGACGGTCAGTGAGTCGAACAGCGCCGCCCCCTGAAACAACATCGCGAATCGCTTACGCACTTCGTTGAGTGCATGGCCGTGCAGCCGAGAAATCTCCACACCCTCGACCCACACTTGTCCGCTATCAGGATGGAGGAGCCCGATCATATGCTTCAGCAGGACGCTCTTGCCTTCACCGCTTCGACCGATGATCGTCGTGAGTTTGCCTTCAGGGATCGTGAGATCAACACCCTGTAAGACCGGCTGCCCCCCCAATGTCTTCGTCACACCCACAAGCTTCAGCATGATTACAACAACAATGATGTCAGAAAATAGTCCCAGATGAGAATCAAAACCGATGACAATACGACCGCTTCCGTCGTGGCGGTGCCGAGCCCTTCGGCGCTCATCTTGGTGTAAAAGCCTTTATAGCAACAAATCCAGCTCACGATCAGACCAAAACTGATGGACTTGAGAATACCGCCATAGACATCTTTCCACTCGACTGCCGCTTCGATGGAATTCCAGTACGAACCGGCATTGACGCCAAGCAGGTCTACTCCGACAAGATGACCGCCGTAGATCCCCACCACATCGAAGATCGCGACCAACAGAGGGACGCCGATCAAACCTGCCACGAGTTTCGGTGCAATCAAATATTGGAGCGGATTGACGGCCATGGTATCGAGCGCATCGATCTGTTCCGTAATCCGCATAATGCCGATCTCCGCCGTGATAGCTGAACCGGCACGCGCCGTCACCATGAGCGCAGCCAAGACCGGCCCCAATTCGCGAATCATGCTGAGCGCCACCGCGGATCCTAACAGCCCTTCAGACCCGAACTTTCGCAACGTATAGTAGCCTTGCAGCGCCAGTACCATTCCCGTAAATGCCGCCGTCAGCACAACAACAAACGTCGACTTGTAGCCGATGAAGTGAAGTTGCTTGATGATTTGCATGCCTCGCAACGGCGGACGCGCCAACCAGGCGAAGGACGCCACCACGAAGATTAGCATCCGACCCATTTCCGCCACATGGGTAAGGGCCCATCGTCCCAGGAGTTTGAGTAGCGTCATGATCAAGTCGGCGAGAGTTCCTTCTTCTGATTCTGCCGTTCGGTCGCCGCCGCATAGCTTCGGAAAAAGACCGTCAAGGCCTCCGCTGCGACCACACTCTGTCGACGAAGCCGGGCCAGACCTAAGAGGCATGAAGGAGCGGCCAATACCGTACCGATGCCTTTGAGCCACCCAGTGGGCCTGAGAAATAGATTGAAGTCAAGCGGAAGATCTTCATCCAAGAGATCCGAAACAGATCGGACGATCACAAAAGGAACCCCCGCCCGCTGTGCTTGAACGGCCAAAGCCGAACTTTCCATATCGAGGCCGATGGCATGAGTGCTCAGCGCAAACTTTCGCTTTTCCGGAGCACTTGCGATTATTCGATCGGTCGAGACAAATCGCCCGATGTGCTCAGGCGGCACCAGAGTCTTGACCAACGTCATGACGAGATCCCGTTCATCACCCGGCACATCACGTACCTCTGTCGACTCGTCGCCGTGCACGTCTCGATGCACCACCTCACGACCTACTAAGAGCGTCCCGATGTCTGCAGCAATGAGCGCACAGGCAAATCCCGTCGACACCATGAGGCTGAACGACTGGTTGTTGAGCAATTGAGCAGCACTCCGCCCCGCCTTTTCAAGACCAACGCCGGTTTGGACAAACCAATACTCCCTGTCGCCGACAGTACATGCAAAAATAGGGGAACTACCGACTCGACGTTCAATTCCGGGAGGGAATGCCGACCGTACCGCACGCATTTCCCATGGAGTCGCGGCAAAAATGGCGATCCGTTTAGGCGGCACAGTACCAGATGAGCACGGGGAAAGAGAACCGGAGGAGGTCAATGCTCTGACCGATACACGTCAGTTCCTTGAACATGATGACGAAGTTCGTCGGCCCGCATTTTCCCGCGGGAACGAAGGTTACGATACATCGCCAGGGCCCACAGCGGAAAATACTGGCAATACCAATGATACCGAAGATAAAACACGCGCGGAAATCCTGTGCCGGTATGAGCAATTTCTTCCCATGAACCATCCTTCCTTTGACGGCGAAGGAGGAATTGCACTCCCCGCGCCACACTGAAGGAATCAATCGCTCCCGCCGACATCAGAGCCATCAATGCCCATGCTGTTTGCGAGGGTGTGCTCTCCCCCTTACCATGATGCTCCGGATCGTCCCTGTAGGAGAGGCAGGACTCGCCCCACCCGCCATCAGGATTTTGTTTCGATTCCAGCCAAGCAACCGCCCGACGAATTGAGGGCGCCGAGAGATCTTCACCAATGGCTCTGAGCCCGGCTAAGACGGACCAGGTCCCGTAGATGTAATTGACGCCCCAGCGTCCGTACCAGCTCCCGTCTTTCTCCTGCTCTTTCTTCAGAAAAGCCAAGGCCGGTCCCGCAGCCGGATGGCTTTTGTCATATCCTAATGCGCCCAGCATCTCCAGGCATCGTCCGGCCAGATCGGAGGTACTGGGGTCCAAGAGCGCTTTATGATCGGCAAAGGGTATATAATTGAAGACCACTCGGTTGTTGTCTTTATCGTAGGCGCCCCAGCCGCCGTCGGATCCCTGCATCGCCAAGACCCATCGCATCCCACGATGAATGGACTCGTTCAGTTCGCCCTCCTGACCCGGGATCTTCAATTTGGAGAGCGCCATGATCACCACGGCAGAATCGTCAACATCCGGATACGATTCATTCTCAAACTGAAAGTACCACCCACCCGGTTCCGCATTCGGCGAAGAAACAATCCAGTCACCCACGGTCTTGGTTTGCCTGGCCATGAGATACCGGCCCGCCTTTTGGAGCGCAGGATGATCCTGAGGTACCCCCGCTTCAACCAGAGCGTTTGCAAGTAAGGCAGTGTCCCAAATAGGAGAAAAACAGGGCTGGAGATGGAGGGTGGGCACGACCTCACCATCGATCATCGTGGAATCGCAGACCTCCAACTCCTCGATCTCACGAAGCGCCTTGACGACGAGTGGGTCATCGGCATCATACCCTAAGCATTGCAGCGCCATGATGGAGTTGGCCATTGCCGGATAAATGGCACCGAGCCCCCCGGACCCTTTGAGGTGATCCACCATCCAGCAAGCCGCTTTATGCAGCGCTTTTTCCCGCAACACCCGCATGGGCATCCGGTCATAGAGTTTCAACATCGCATCCAATGCCACGAAGAAATTATGCGGGGTGAACCATGCCTGATCCTTATTAAAGGGAGGATATTTCCAATAGCGAACCTCCGCGCGTGGGATTGGATACAGCTCGTCGATGCCTTGTTCACGTGGAATCCGGCAGACCGGGCGGTGCGCGAATATGATGAGCAGAGGAATCAGCACGGCCCTCGACCAATACGAAATCGCATAGATACTGAAGTAGAACTTCTTCGGCAACAACATCAGTTCGACGGGCATATGGGGCACGCCTTCCCAATCGTACTGTTCGAACAAGGCCAGCGTAATTTTTGTAAACACATTAGCTTGCAGGACACCGCCCATCGCCAGAATTCGTTCTTTGGCTCGAACCATACACGGTTCGTCCGCCGACACACCGCTTAATTTGAGGGCAAAATAGGCTTTGACCGATGCGCTGATTTCCGTCGGGCCACCGTAATAGATCGGCCAGCCGCCGTCAGGCAGTTGCGTCGTTTGGAGATATCGGACAGCCTTCACCTCTCGATCAGGATCGACCCGATCGAGAAATCGGCGCAGCATCACGTACTCGGATGTCAGAGTGGTGTCCGCTTCCAGCTCAGCAACCCAGTACCCTTCGGCATGTTGACGGCTGAAGAACCACGATTGACTCCGTCTGATCGCGTCATCCACGGCATCGGGTTGGCTGACGGCGTGACCGATGGGCCGGCGAGCAGCGGACGAATCCAATGACGGCAGAACAACCGGTTTGTCCGAAACCAACCGAAGCGATGCAACAGGGGTAAACTCCGTAGCCGGATCGAGTCGCCCCTGAACGCTTGAGAGCAAGCTGTCAGAGAGGCGGTTGAATAACGCCTTTATAATGTTCATGAATGGTTAGGACTCAAAAGAGACAACTGCGGTAGGTGAAAGGCCGACATCTTACTAATGGTCTCCCTTCGTAAACCTTCCCAACACTCCCTTAAACACGGTAAGGCTTATAACAAACGATTGGAAGCGAGTCAAGCGAACGACGAGAGAAGTGTCTGAAGTATATATATTTTTTATGGGTGTATGCGATCGAGAACACCACTTCAACAGCACCTACAACTGAACGTCGTGACACCTTTTGCATTGTCGATCACAATGGAGAACCGACCGGAGTTACGCTGTCTGTAGGTAAAGGGAGTCATTTACAAAGACTGTTGCGGCCAGCTATAGGTAATTCAAGAATCGGTTCCAGTCGATACAATCCATCTTCCCATCTTCAGGCATGGTGCTGAGATGATGAATGGAAGCGAACGGAGCAGGTCGACAAAGATTATCAATGAAAGTCACCATGCTTTCCCATGCCTCCGTGCTTGTCGAAGCGGGTGCCGTTGCCCTCTATACGGATCCTTGGTTTATCGGCCAGGCCTTCAATGAATCCTGGTCCTTGATCAATACACCTGCCGCGACTCCGTCGGATCTTCATAACGCATCACATATCTGGATCTCTCATGAACATCCGGATCACCTCCACTTTCCAACTCTCAAAGCAATCCCCAAGGAGCACAAGGCCCAAATCACTCTCTTGTACCAGGAGCACTTCTCATCACGAATCTGTCGAGCACTTGGGAGTCTGGGCTTCCGCCAGGTGATCGAGCTACCGCTTTCCCGGTGGTATGCGCTCGACGATGAGACGTCCATTTTCTGCAGCTCAGTCGGAACCATCGATTCTCTCCTTGCCGTGCGGTCGAGAGGAGTCACGCTACTCAATGTAAACGACTGTCCCTTGAGCCCGGCCGTCGCCAAAGCGATCGCTAAATATATCGGACCAGTTGATATTCTTTTGACTCAGTTCTCGATCTCATCGTGGGTCGGCAATCCTGATGAAACCGATGTTGCGGCAAGACACAGCGTGATCGCGCGCATGCGAACGTACGTGAACGCGTTTCAGCCAGGAGTGCTCATCCCCTTCGCCAATTTTGCCTATTTCAGTCACTCGGAAAACCGCTACATCAATAGATGGGCCAATACACCCGACTACGTGCATAAACAACTGAAAGACGTACCATGTCGGCTGCAGTTTCTGTACAACGGGGATTCTTGGTCGAGCCAAGAAGGATTTTCATTGAGAGAAGACCCCATGGACCGCTATCGGATGGATTTCATGCAACTCGCGAATCGTCCTTATACATCCCATCCTTCTTGTTCCCTGAACGAGCTCATCGACCTGGGGAGGAAGCTTATCAAGAATGTCCGGGCCGCTTTCCCGGAAATCGTACTCAGGATGGCCGCTCCTATCTATTTTCATGTCGTCGATCTCGGGATCACAGTGCTCATTGATCTGCATCGAGGCGTCGTTGAGGCGATTCAACGGGCGAAGTCGACGTGCGATATGGCATTGAGTTCTCAAGCACTCTGGTACGCTTTTAAATTCCCGTGGGGATTCACCACCCTGGAGGTCTCCGGTCGATTCGAGTTGCTGAATCCACACATGAACAGCAGGGCCCTGTACCTGTGCCATCTCTACTGTTCGGATATCAGTTTCAAGGGGCTGTCGCGGCGGCTTGCACAGGGCCGTGTCTGGAGGTTCCTCTGGGCCAAACGACACGAGCTTCTCGATAGGCTGATCAGAGGAAAACATCTCGTCCAACCGAGCCCTCGATAAATAGCAGGCATTCGAGTTCTGATAAAAGTCATACTCGCAATCTGGTAGCACCTGTGTGCATACGATCATTCATACTCTCTTCAAATATTGACGATCTGGAATTTACCGCTGATTTACCGTGTATGGGTATGTTGATTTCATACTAGAACCTAATCTCAAAATTGTTTCAGCAGTAGGGCGATCGATGCGAGCTGTACAAAGCCGAGGAAGTTGGAGGCGTCATACTGTCGACAGGTCAATAAGTCAGTGTCGCGAGACAAAGAACCGTTCAACGAGCCGACGGTGTTCGTCTCATCGGAGGCAGCAGCCATCTTGGGTGTTCAGTTCCGTATGGAATGGTGCGGCGCGAGCAGATGACACCGATCTGTGTGAGGCTGTCATCAAGACCATTCCTATTATAGACCGACCACGAATCAGATGCGCAGGTTTGCTCTCCAACATAAAAAGCCGGTTCGCACAGCGTGCTCATACGACAGGTGCACGGATTACCCTGACATACGAAACCATACCAAACTCTCTACTCATTCTCACTTAGCAGCTTCAGACTACCACTCATAAGAAACTCCATCTGCGTTCGTCATGACGTAGAGCAATGAGAACCTCGATCGTGGCACCGAATATGCCGAGGGCTCGAAGCCGATTTTTCCTGCGGTTCGGTGTCTGCATGACAGACAAACTTCTACATCAATCACCGAATGGCTTGGAAATACATGGCGGCATCGGCAGACTTAGGACTACCGATCGTTCTTTGGGTGGCACTTTTTAGTTTTGAGGTAGACGCTAAATATATGGTTTTATATTATGTTGTCGTTTAGCATTGGGGAAGAAATTGCCTCATGCTAGCAATGCAAGGTTTCGTTATGTGTTTGTGAGAAAGGAGAAACTGTTTTGATTCTATCGAAGAGAGTTGCTCTGATCCTATCCGTCGTCGTCTGTGGACTCTTGCTGGCTGGAATTTCGTCAGTGATGTTGAAAGTCTATTTCTTTGGTGGGGACAAAGGTCCATGGTGGTTCGTTCAGCTGGTAAATCTAGTTAATCTAGACAGAGAGAACAACATCCCTACCTGGTATTCCTCAACTGCACTCTTCGTTAATTCTGTTTTGATGGGACTCGTCGGTTGGGTAAAGCGGCATGACGGTGGATCATATGCCAAGCACTGGCTTGCACTGGCGGGAATTCTTCTCCTTCTCTCGATAGATGAGGCGGCCAGCATGCATGAGAAGACTTCATTTATCGCTGAAAAGCTGCTCGATTGGGCAGGCCTTATGTCTGACTATCTTTATTACGGGTGGGTAATATTCGGCATCGCAGCAGTGACGATCGTCGGTAGTTTGTACCTCAAATTTCTCATGGATTTGCCCAAGGAGACCATGCGATGGTTTCTTCTCGCTGGGTTTCTGTATGTCGGAGGCGCTATTGGGTTTGAACTGCTTGAGGCCAAAGTTTTTGTCGTTGAGAATAAGGAGACTATGACTTTCATGCTTCTAGCTGTCGTTGAAGAGGGAATGGAAATGTTCGGAGTCGTGGCGTCCATTTATGCCACGCTATCCTACATGAATCGCGAGGACATGCGAAGAAGCTTGTTGCAATTTCATCAGAATGCGCTGGGTATCTCTTAGGGGGCTAACGTAGCTAAGAGCACCCGCATAGCCTTTTCAGCTGCCGCTGAGCTGCTTTAACCCCCAATAATCATATGAGTTGGAAAACTGCAGACGGGAAAAGTCGAGTCGTGGAGATGATGACTTGAGAACGACACTGGATATAAGAATGAAGAGGGGAAGTGGATTGAGACAAGACAGGAACGGGTTACCACATCAAGAGAACAACGAGCGCGATGAAGCTCCACAACGTGACCGACAAACGCAGCCCATTGACAATCCCTCTGGCAGGCCCAAACGGATCATCATCCAGTTCCTCCTTCCGCCTGTCCCGCGTCGCCCGCAACCGCGCCTCTTCGACTTTTCCGGTGGGCATGAGCAACGCTTCCAGAGTCACTTGCGCCAGGGCAAGATTGGCGACCGATTGAGGATGTGTGCTTCTGTCCGGGATTTGCGAAAGCGCCATGATCGCTCCTCCTCGATTGCGGGTTATGAAGCAGTTTTCACACCCTTAAGTAGACAGAGCAACAACAATACCGTGGATCATTCGCTTCTCCTAGTGAAACCACATTCCCAGACCTCCTGTTCACGTTTGGCACGCAAATAGAAGCCCTTAAGTCATTGGTGAATATCCCCTTTCTCAAAGAACACTTACATTCCAGTTAGCCAAGACAGCCCACTCGACTACTCCGCATCTCCTTCCCGGACGTCGGAACATTTTTCGTCAGGAACGCGGCATTTTTGTACACTGCGCGATCTCACTGTCTACGCTGATCGGCACCCGGAGGCCAAAGAGGTTACAGCGGCACCTGGAAACTGAGTCCGTCAACCTGATGACTTGTCATGGCCGACGATACACCTTCCGAAACCAGTCTAACCAGCGCAGTAAAGAAAGGCGTGTAATGCTGAATGACTCTCCCGCCGGGCGCATAGTTCTCAATGTCCGGCTCATACCGAATCTGAAGGCGATGTTCCTAGGCCGGCTGTAGATCGCCGAGCCTGACGGACACCAGTTTGGATACCCCAGGCTCTTCCATCGTGACGCCGAAGAGGGAATCGGCGATGCTCATCGTCCGCTTATTGTGCGTGATGACGAGGAACTGGGCGTTCTGTGCCAGCTCCTTCAACACCCCCGTAAATCTGCCGATGTTTTCCTCGTCCAGCGGGGCGTCGATTTCGTCCAACAGACAGAACGGTGTCGGCCGGATCAGAAAACTCGCAAACAACAGCGCCATTGCCGTGAGCGTCTTTTCTCCGCCCGACAGCATGGTGATGCTCTTCAACCGTTTACCGGGTGGTTGGGCCACAATTTCAATGCCCGGTTCCTGACTGCCGGAAGGTTCGCCGGTTTCCGGAGGCGGCTCCTCGACCAACAGCAGCTCGGCTCGCCCACCAGGGAAGAATTGACCGAAGACCTCAGTGAACTTCTGCTGCAATTCCTCGTACGTGGCTGCGAACATCTCCTTCGTCGTTCGATGAATCCGCTGAATAATCTCCTTGAGCGATGCGATCGAGTTCGACAGATCCTGCTCTTGCGCAGACAAGAACGTGTGACGCTCCTCCAGCTCCTGGTGCTCGCTGATGGCAGCTAGGTTGATCGGCCCCATGCGATCCAACCGGTCACGAAGCTTCTGCAATTGTTCTTTCAACTCGGCATCCGAACGGTGCTCAGTCTCTTGTACGGCCACGACGTCGGTCTCGCTCATCGGTTCGCTCGACCTCGCAGGGTCATCAACCAGCGTGAGAGGATCGAGCTGATAGGTTCCCGCCAACGTTCCTTCGACGGTCCCCAGATGCGCGCGAACCTCCGCTCGGCGAACCTCTACCGTCATCCGAGCATCTCGAATGACCGAAATCTCCCGTCGCAATTCTTCCAGACTCGATTCAAGTGTGTGGCTCGCCGCCATCTGTTGCGCCTGTCGCTCCTGAGCCGCAACTAATTCTCCCTTCACTCGTCCCGCAGTGACACCCAGCTCGTGGCAGAGGGCCTCCTGACGAACTTGTTCTGTCCGGCTCTGCTCCATGAGCCCCTCCAGGCTGTTCAAGTGCCGGCCCACTGCATGATGCCGATCTTGCGTCTCCTGAATCTGTTGCGTCATACGAGCCCGGTTCAGTTGCTCATGTTCCCGTTTGGCCCGCAACCCTTCCGCGGTCAGCTTCGCCTCCGTGACACGTTCCTGGTGTGTTCTCATACTTTGATCGAGTAGTCCCAGTCGCTCGCGCACTCTCCCTAACATCGTTTCCTGCCCGTTCTTCTCAGCAACCCACTGACCCAACTGAGCCTGGACCGACTGCGATTCTTGTTCCACTCGCTGACCTTCGCCGATACCTTCTTGGATTTCCGTCTCCATCCCGGTGAGTCGATGATCAAGATCGTTCAGCACATGCTGAAGTTTTTCTTCATCCTTGCGCAGCGAGAGATTCTGCATTTCCGCATCACGAAGCGCATCCCCAAGCTGACGGTCTCGTTGCGTGAGCGACTGAAGCTGGGCAAACACCATGTCTCGCTGTTGCTTGTTCTGGTCAAGCTCCGTCACGAGCACGTGGCGTCTGGCTTCAAGATCAATCACCTCACGTCGTCGTTCGAGTAAACCCGGCGTGCCTTGAACCTGACCACCCGTCACGATGCCGGACGCATCCACCACCTCACCATCGAGGGTCACCAAAATGGGACCGTTCGGAGCGCTCCATACATGTCGCTCCCACACCTGCATGGCCTGGTCCAATGATCGAACAATGACGACACGATCGAACAGCGAATCGCGCGCCGCCGTTCGGACAACGTCGGTTTGGATCAGATCCACTGCGAGGCCGACGACACCCGGCTGCGTGGCGATCGACGACCACCAGTCGCGAGCCCGCCCGCCTTCCCAGCGAGGACATTGCGGAATAAAACTGCCTCGACCCAGCGCTTCCTCTTGGAGGAAACGGACCAACCGTCGCCCGACGGACGGTTCATCCACAAACCATCCGCGAACGCGCTCTCCTAAGACCGCTTCAACCGCCCGTTCCATTCCCGACGGAATGACCAGCCATTCGGCCACCGCATCTCGCACTCCGTCACACGACTTCAACGCGGGGCCTTGCTGCGCCCCCTGTCGACCGTAACCCATCTCCTCACGAACCACACTCTGCAACGCCTCAAGACGCGAATCCACTCCGGCCAGCTCTTCAGAACGTCGTAAGATGACCTGACCCAAGGACTGGAGCACACCGGTGGCTTGGGCGGCCTCCTCTTGCACCGTTCGTTGTTCCGTCCGTAGTTGGGAGACAAGACGATCCGCTTCTCCATATTCCTTGCGCAAGGCCTCGTGGCGATCGATTGCCGTTTTCCGTTGGCTCTGCAGTTCGTCTCGCTCCGACGATAAGCGAGTCCCGCGGCCCGCAAGATCTTCCATTCGCCTGGTCAATTGCGCGATGTTTTGTTCGGTATTTGCGACGAGAACAGCCAGTTGCAGAACATCTTTGCGGCCTCGCTCTTCCTCTGCAACAGCCGAAGCCCGCTGGTGGAGCAAGCGCGTCATCTCCTCATCAAGTTCCCCGAGAGACCGATCCCGAATCGCCATCTCTTCCTCGACCGCCGTCAATGAGGACTCGATGGTTTGAAGCGCTCCGGCCAACGTGTCCCGTGACCGGACCAGTTCTTCCAGCTCAGCCGATTCCTGTACCTGTTGTTGGCTGAATAACAACCCTCGGTTTCGCTCGACCTCTGCCGCCGTCAGCGCATGGGCCTGCCGTTGCTCGACACCCGCCAGTTCCTCTCGAATCTTTCCAATGGAATCGACGGTCGCAATCGCATCAAGGCGGGCCTGCTCGAGTTCCGTCGTGAGCCGAGCCTGGCCCGCCGCCTTCTCAGATTCCTGTTGATCCAGGTTCAGAATTTCAGTCTCCGCCGCCTGTAACGCCTCTCGCAATATTGTGAATTCCCGTTTCAACAATGTCACTTCGATTCCGCGCGCCTCACCCTGCAACGTCTGAAAGGTGCGCGCCTGACGAGCTTGGCGTTCCAAAGAATTGAGCTGCTTCTTCACCTCCGCCACGATGTCCCGGACACGCAGAAGATTCTGCTGTGTTGCATCCAGCTTCCGCAGCGCCTCGGCCTTTTGCTTCTTATAACGGACGATTCCCGCCGTCTCCTCGATAAGCTCGCGCCGGTCTTGTGGAGATGCATTCAAGATCTGATCGATCTGGCCTTGGGCAATGACCGTGTGCCCTTTGCTCCCCGCCCGCGTGTCGAGCAACAAACTCCGGATATCCTTCAATCTGCATTGAATCTTATTGATGAGATACTCGCTTTCGCCGTTGCGGTACAAACGGCGGGTAATCATCATTTCTTGCGCCTCGGTTAGCTCGTTCGGAAGTCCCGAGCTTCCATCCAGCTTCATCACCGATGGATCAAGTCCGCCGATCACCAACGACACCTCCGCCATCCCCAAAGGCTTTCGGAGTTCGGTGCCGTTAAAAATGACGTCTTCCATCTTTTCGCTTCTGAGCGTCTTGGTGCTTTGCTCGCCCAACACCCACAGGATGGCGTCGACGACGTTGCTCTTTCCGCTCCCATTCGGCCCGACGATCGCGGTGACCCCTTCGGGAAACTCGATCTTGGCTTCAGCGAACGACTTGAAACCCAGCATGTTCAACGATTTCAAATGCATGAGGTCACCATAAATTACGCACACGCACAGCGTTATCTCGGAGCATTACGAAACGATGGTCCTTGTACCACAAGGGTTTTGAGAAATCAAAAACAAACCACATTTTGTAGTAGAAGAGCTTATATGGCCCTACAATATATAGGGCCATTAGGGATATTGGGCCATTCTGGAACACGTGCGGCGGATGGCAACGTTAGCTAGCCAGCAATACCGGCTACCGTCTTCTTCGAGGACTCTATTTGGACAAGTTCTTTCGGCAGGAGAAATTCGACGTCTTCCTCGATCACCGTAAGTTCTTCAACATCAGACGGCTCCGAGGCTCTCAGGAACGCCACCACTTCCGTGACTAGGATTTCCGGAGCTGAGGCACCGGCCGCAATCCCGACTGCCTTGGCCCCTTGCAGCCACGCCGGGTCGATGTCGGCGGCTGAATCGATGAGATAAGAGGGAATCCCGCACTGCTCTCCCAGTTCGCGTAGACGATTAGAATTGGAGCTGTTCGGCGATCCAATGACCAGAATGACATCCACCAAACGAGACAATTCTTTGACGGCATTCTGTCGGTTTTGCGTGGCGTAACAGATATCTTCTTGGTGCGGCCCTTTGATGTTCGGGAACCGCTGATGCAGTGCGCCGACGATATCCCGACATTCATCCACACTCAACGTCGTCTGCGTGACATAGGAAAGGTTGACGGTGTTCTCCACCCGAAGTTCTTCCACATCTTTGACAGAAGACACCAAATGAAACTTATCGGGAATCTGGCCCAACGTGCCGATCACCTCCGGATGGCCGGCGTGACCGATGAGGATCAGGTCGTACCCTTGAGTATAGTCGCGGTTCACTTCGTTATGGACTTTGATCACCAGCGGACAGGTCGCGTCGATCACATGCAAGCGACGCTGATTCGCCTCTTCCCAAACCGATTTCGCCACGCCGTGCGCGCTGAAAATGACAACCGACCCTTCAGGGACTTCGTTCAACTCCTCCACAAAGACCGCGCCCTTTTGCCTGAGCGAATTCACCACATGGCGGCTGTGGACGATCTCGTGACGAACATAAATCGGCGCGCCGTACTTTTTAAGTGATAAATCCACGATATCGATCGCCCGATCGACACCGGCGCAAAATCCACGGGGATTAGCGAGATAGATCTTCATAGTCGTCGTAGCTCCTTCGGTAAGGCTCTACCAGGTCGTGCTGCTAATATGAGGGTTCACGATACGTCAGATCAGCAGGTTCCGTCAACAGAATTGCCTGACAGCATAATCATGTTGATGATCCACCCTCCCTCTGATCCGTTTGTATGTGTGCTCATCCCACCTGGCAATTTTAAGATCGCAACCTTTCTTTCCCAGATCGTCGACGTCGTAATGATCTAATAGCGAATCTCACGACTAGATAAAAATACAGAAGACTCTTGTATCCAATCCGATTCACTGAATCGGATTGGATACAAGAGTCACATTTATTAGCCGTACAATGATGCAACACCTCACCAATTTATTCATTAACGTCGCAGAACATAAGCTCCCCTAAACCGTTGAGCCTGCTCCGTTCACTCATTTTCAAGGTATCGGTTTTGCGTCGCTGGCTCTGAGGTAAGTACTAGAATCTATCTCAAAATCGATTTCGAAGGAGATCGAGTTTTCCCGATCTAGCCATACAGAGCGAGAGCTCTCACATTTGGCCGAAAATGCGTGTGCTGCCCTCTCAACTTCAGGCGCCTGTGCTTATTCGGAATGTCGTTTTTTGATTTTGAGATAGGTTCTAGTTAACCAAGACGATAGTTTCTGCTTAAAACCAACACTCTGAAATAACACTTCGCCATAACTACGGATGCCAAGCCGGGTTGCGACATTAGCCAAACTCACTCTTCCCCGACTCTATGCCGTCACGCGCCGTGAGCGCCTATTTACACGGCTCACAGAAGAGTGTCGTCGCCACCCGCTGATCTGGGTCGCCGGTCCTCCTGGAGCGGGCAAGACCTCTCTCATCGCAAGTTATCTCGTAGAACAGAAGCCGCGCACGCTGTGGTACCACGTCGATCCCGGTGACGCCGATCTCGCGACATTCTTTCATTACCTCGCGCAGAGTGCACAAGCTGCGGCGGGTCGGAAGAAACTTCGCTTACCTGCCTTGACTCCTGAATTCATGGCCGATGTGCAGGGATTCACGAGACGGTTCATGCGCGAGCTGTGGTCGAAGATTCCTTTGCCGGCCGTATTGGTTCTTGACAATTATCAAAAGCTGCCGATTGAAGCCCTCCTCCACAAGATGCTTCCTATCGCGCTGGCCGAGTCTCCTCACGGAGCGACACTCATTGTCATCAGCCGTGAAGATGCCCCTGAGCCTTTTACAAGAGAACTAGTGCATAACGGGGTGGGACACATTCGGTGGGAAGATCTGCGGCTGACTCTCGGAGAAACGGCCTCGTTGGCAGGGACCGTGTCAGACATGGATGAAGAAACTGTCCGATCTCTTCATGCCAAAGCCAATGGCTGGGTAGCCGGCACCGTACTGCTATTAGAGCGGATGAAGGCAAATGAGACTTGGAACACAGCCGCTCCGTCCGAAACAAAGACTGAGGTCTTTCACTACTTCGCAGAACAAGTGTTCATGCGCATGGATGCTCCCACAAGAGAAGTGTTGATGCGCACCGCCCTTCTTCCATGGATGACGGGAACAATTGCTGAAGAGATCACCGAACATGCAGGTGCAGCGCCGATCGTTCGCGATCTGTACCAACAGGGTCTGTTTGTGGATCGGCGTACCGATGCGCAGGTGCGCTATCAATACCACGATCTGTTTCGGGAGTTTCTACTCAATCAATTTCTCACCCATTTCGAGAGGGGGAAACTGCGTAGCTTCAAATGCACAGCGGCACAAGTGGCTGAAAAGTACGGGCAGCAGGATACAGCGATCGAGCTCTACGCGGAAACACAATCATGGGGCGAGCTGGGCCAATTGATCTGTAAAATTGCCGAGCAGTTGTTCACCCAAGGTCGCCATCAAACGGTACTGAGATACATAGGGCTGCTTCCAGACGCCGAACGCGAGAAGCAGCCCTGGTCACTCTATTGGTCAGGCATCGGCCAGCTGATATTAAACCCGATTGCCGCGCGAACGGACCTGGAGAGAGCGTATTATCAATTCCAATCCCAGCAAGATACTCCGGGCCAGTTTCTCTCCTGCAGCGGAATGATTGAGTCCTATATTTGCGGTGCGGATGACATGGCACCGGCTATCACGTGGGGAGATCGGCTCCAACAGCTCCTGAACCTGAATAATGGATTCCCTTCTCCACTCATTGAAGCGAGGGTGCTGACCAACTTGCAAGGACTTATCTATGCTTCACCCCATCATCCTCTTCTGGTCGAACTGGAAGAATCCGTAGATCAAGTCCTGTGCAAGTTGGAAGGTCCAGCCAGTCGTTGCGGCATAGTTGCCACGTTTGTCAACCTTCCGCTCTGGAGGGGTGATTTCCGACGCGTCCGTCAGATGCTCGATCAGCTGAGCTCACACATGGAAAGCACACTGGTTCCGCCTGTAATACGGCTACATTTGAATGTCATGGAGGCAAACTACGCATGGAATGTGAGAAGCCACAATCAGGCAAACGAGAGACTCGCCCAGGCTTTAGCGATCGCGGAAGAATTCGGAATTCTCGTCTTCAAACCCATGATCTTTGGCATATTAGCCTACAATGCGTTGGCGGCGGGTGATGACAAAGAGGGAGAAAGGCTCGCCCACCTACTCGCGACGATAATTCAACCCCATCAACGACTTGGACAAGGACAATGCAGTTTTTACCAAGCCGGTGTTTCCCTTCTAAGAAATGACCTGTCCGCCGCATTGCACCATGCGACTTCCGCACTCAACACCACAGCTCCCCTCTGCATACCGTTCATCACTGGGAATTGTCGTGTTGGACTGGCAAAGGTGTTAGTGGAGTTGGGAGAGCTCGCAAAAGCACGTGAGCAGCTGAATGCGGCGCTGGAATACGCCCGAACAATGCGCAGCAGTACTATGGAAGTTCACTGTCTCTTAACACTGGCGCAAATATTCTTCCGAGAAAGAGAAGTTGAACGAGGAAATGAGTCGCTACGAGAAGGGTTACGCATCGCCCGGCTGATTGACTATCTAGTCCTAGAGTATTGGTGGAGGCCTAAGGTGATGGCGCAACTATTGGCCCATGCGCTGGAGACCAACATCGAGGTCGAGTATGTGCGCAGCGTCATTCAGCGTCGCGGTCTGTGCGCACCATCTCCTGCACTGAAACACTGGCCGTATCCGGTGAAGATTGCAACCTTGGGGCGCTTCGAGGTATCGATTGATGACGTCCTGCTTGCCTATTCAGGGAAAACTCAACGCAAGCCCCTCGAACTCTTGAAATACATCTGCGCGGCAGGAGAGCAAGGAGCCCAGCAAGATCTCATCGAGGAAGCCTTATGGCCGGACGCGGATGGCGAAGCCGCCGATCAGGCCTTTCGAACCACGCTGCACCGGCTCCGAAAGCTCTTACGCCATGACGAGGCCGTGCAGCTCTCCGATCGGCATGTCTCGCTTGATCCGTCGCTGGTATCGCTAGATCACCTTGCCTTTGATCGCATGGCTCAGGACGTTGATCGCACAGACGCAGTAGCCCTTGAGCGAGCGATCGCCCTGTATCGCGGACATTTTTTGCAAGGTGAGACTGCTCCCTGGATCTTGCCGGTTCGGGAACAATTTCGCGCGCAGTTCCTCGACCTCACCGAACGGCTAGGTGCTCTCCTGGAGGAGCAGGGCTTAGCGAGTGAAGCAGCGCAGAAGTATCTGCGGGCCCTTGAGGTGGAGCCAGTGGCGGAAGTGATGTGCCGGCGCGTAATGATGACCTACGTGCGGTTAGGCCGTCGATCCGAGGCCATCGGCGTGTATCAACGATTCAGCCAGGCTCTTAACACCAAACTCGGCATCTCTCCGACTCCGGAAACCGTCTCTCTCTACCACGACATCACGACAACTTAGATCGTTCACATAATTACCAAACACCTCTCAGTAAAATCCCTCTCTCGCGACCCAAAACCTCTCATCGGTAACAGATCTGTAACTGGATTCAGAATAGAGTCCCCCCGCCATGCAATACCGTTTCAGCCCCAAACAAGGAATGCGACCGAGTTCCTCAACAAGTAGCTAGGAGGTAAGACCCGATGAATCAAACTATGGTGCCATACAAAGCTGGGTTCGATTACGGCATGGGCGTAGCGTTTGCCAAAGCCAATCCTTTGGCTAGAGGAGTAAAAGGCGAGCATACCCAAGTTGAGGGGGCAGGGGCAGGAAATGGCTCATATACCGTTAAACAAGTCACGACTACTGAAGAGGTAGAAACGTCTCTAGGTATATCTGCTGAGGCCTCTGGGGGCTGTGGTCTCTTTAGCGCCAATGCGCGGTTCAATTTTTCCCGTGATTCGAAAGCCCGATCCTCCTCTATTTTACTCATCTTGAGTGCGACAGAGCAGCAAGGATTTTGGCAGATTGATGAACCATCACTAAGTCAAGAGGCCGCGGCTCTCGTGACGCAAGGGAAGGGACAACTTTTTTGTGACCGTTACGGAGACTGCTTCGCTCGCGGAATGTACGTTGGAGGACAATTTTTCGGAATCATCAGAATTGATACTCAAAGTGAAGAGTCGAAGCTCACAATTGGTGCTTCCATGGGCGGAAGTTATGGGCCCTTCGGTGGTAAAGCTGCTATGGAATTGAGTGAGACATGCAGAAAAGAAAGGGCTTCCATCTATTGCAATTACTATTACGAAGGCGGGCGTGTGACTGGGAGGCCTACCGCTCCTGCTGAGTTATTGGAAATGTATGATAAGTGGGCGCAAAGTGTTCGCGACCAGCCCATGCCATATCAAGTCGCATTGAGTCCGTACAGCATTGTTAATGGACCAGAGCCGCCCAATGCAATCGATTTAGAGCATCAGAGAGACATCCTGTATCGTTGCGCAAAGCTACGTTCTACAACAATTGATAAGCTTAATATCATCGACTACATTCTCGATCCGCTTCACAGCAAAGAGTTCCAACTGACGCAGAGTCCGGCCGATTTGCGAAAGCTTCAAGAGCTATTGTCTCGCGATTTGGATGTCATCGCAAAAACAGCCTCCTTTGCCTTGGACAATCCAAAGGAAGCCATGGCCCCAGAAAAGTATGGACGTGACAAGATAGGACTACAAGATTATGCACTTACAGTGGTACCTGAACTACCTCTGCACACCGGTCCACAGATTGAAATTCCCGATTTCATTGGCCTCACTTCTGAGCAGGACATTCGTGAGAGAGCCACAGAACACCTATCATTTAGTTTGAATCCTATTGACGTTCAGCGCTGGAAAGTCACACGACAAGATCCGACTCCGGGCAAGAAAGTGAAACTTGGGGCGCATGTTCAATTAACAAGGGAGCAACGGAGTGCGCTTGAGCAAACCTTGGATGAAGCGCGTAGGGGTAATCGTATTCCTAGCCCAATAATCCCGAGATAGTGAAATTTATATTGTGAGGCAATCATGGAACTATTACCGGAGAGAACATGGGTGGGTGCAGGGGCAAAAGTGGGGGGAATGGCTGTCATTGGAGCTGAAACGTTTGAAGGTGTAGCGACCAGGCTCAACAGTTGGGAGTCCGCATGGCACGAGGTGAATGTCACAGGAATACGATTAGGCATTGGCCTGGGAGGATCGATCGGAGTCTCTCTATTTTTTGTCTTGAACGCGAATACATTGTGGGAACTTAACGGGACAACATTAACCGACTGGGGGTTAAATATTGCAGTTCCAGAATTTAAAGCAAACCTGACATCTGTGGGGTTTGAACTAAAGTTAGCGGAATTTTTGGACGAAAGCAGCAAATCATTCTTACGAAAAGACTTCATTGGAAGTTTAAAACCAGAGGGGATCGCTAAACTCCGTGACATAGCTTCAACTATATTCAATGGAAGCGAGCAGTTTCTCAATGGAGGGTCTGGAGTTGTGGTATTGGATGTACCAGGTATAGGCACCGGTGCAGAAGTCTCCCTTTTTCTCACAGGAGGCGAGTTCTCAGTTGGGGGAACGTTATAGCGTTAGGGCGTTGGACCTGCAAGCTTCAAGAACAACCAGATGGACCAACACCTCTCAGACGGCGAGTCTTGGCATTGGTGGCTCTCACTGGGTCTCGTTACGTACATAGCTTTGATTGGCATCTTTGCGATTGAGGAGCTCAATGGGCGAGATGAAACACTCCGTGTCTTGCTTGCAGAAGAGGCACGTCTTGGTGTTGAAGGCCTACGAGACGAGGAGGGTCACCTTAACGAGCTCAAAAAACTTCGCGGGTTGCGTCAAAGCGTTGTCGCCCTCGTTGTCTCTGGTGCGGTGGACCAAGCAGGAGGCACACTTACGCTCCGTGAAATTCAATGCCAGTTAGTCAAGTTAAGGAAAGATGGCATTACTTGTCCCGAGCCCCCTGAGACGTCGGTCACGGACCGAATTATCCAGGGGGCTGCTAGATTTTTCCTAAAGGAACTGTCTGCCACTGCCGGTAGTGGTCAGATTCTGGCATTACTAATCGTTACTGCATCGATTGGTGGTGCGCTGATCACGCTATCGCTGAGGCAGACTCGAACAGAAAGTCCGCTCAGGACAGTTCTTCGCGCGATGGGTGGAGGCATCGTGTGCTACCTCGCGGTTGATGGAGGCTCTATCCCCCTCAACGTGGGGGATGTAAGCAAAATAGCGAATCCGGCAACTGCCTCTCTGTATGGCCTGCTGGCGGGCATGTTTTCGGAAAGAGTATTTCGACTGCTATCAGACTTGGTTGATGCGTTCTTGTCACGACTTACACCGGCGCGTGAGAACGCTGCCGAAGCTTCACAGACAGAACTCACTCACAAGACGGATTCTCAATAACTTTAGTTTGCGGGACGCAAGATCCACGTGGACCATCCTTCTACCGTAGCTTCTAAGAGAGCTTACGGACTGTCCGACCGACTACTTTCAGTTCTTCCATGAGCCGACCCATCACTTTGACCTCTTTCGGTGTACGACGAAGCGCCCAGGACAAGAACCAATAGCGGATCTGCTTCTCAGGTCTTGTACATCATCTGATCGAGATAATCTGACGTATAAACACTCTATTGAATTCTGAAATTGTAAGAAGTAACGGGAAGATCTTGCCCATCTCGTACAGCCTTGGTATGTTGCGGACCTCTGAGATAATCACAAACCCAGGAGGCCATATGAAAAAGACACCTGCTAAAAAAGTTGCCGCTGTCGGCAAGCAGCTTGTGCGAAAGGGAAAGGCTCTTCGAGGCAAGGCGAACGCAACGGCTCGTCAACTCAAGAAAACCGTTGCTGATACCCTATCGACATCAAGCCGTCGGCTCAAGAAAGGGATCAAGACGGCAAAGTCCTCTCCTACCAGCCGTCAGGCAAAAAAGGTCGGCGAAGCCGTCGGCACCTTCCTAGGGCAGGCCATCGGCCGCGCCGAACGGATGGTTACACGAGTGGTGAAGAAGAAATAAGCAAAAGCGAAGCGAACTGTCGCATGAACACTCCTCCAAACCCCTCTTCCATTTTGCAAACCGCCTTCGGTTTTTGGGGCTCCAAGGTCTTGCTCACGGCCGTCGAGGTCGGCCTATTCACCACACTCGCCGGTCGCCGTCTTACCGGGACTGAGTTGGGCAAGGAATTACAATTCCACCCACGCGCGAATCCTGACTTTTTTGATGCCCTCGTGGCGATGAAGTTTCTCAATCGCGACGGTGACGGCTCCCAGGCCAAGTATTTCAACACACCAGAGGGCGCCATATTCCTCGATGCAGCGAGCCCGCGGTACATCGGGGGTCTTCTGGTCATGCTTAACGCGCGGCTGTTCAAATTTTGGAACGATCTACCCGAAGCGTTGCGGACAGGCCGACCGCAGAACGAGGTCGCGCACGGACAGAAGGGAATGTTTGAGGAGCTCTATTCAGACCTGCCCAGGCTGGAACAATTCATGGGCGCGATGACCGGTGCCTCGCGCATCAACTTCGAGACGTTCGCCGAGAAGTTCGACTTCTCAAAATTCACAACTCTCTGCGACGTCGGCGGCGCAACCGGGCTGCTCAGCATTGAAGTCGCGAAACGGCACCCCCATCTCACATGCACCAGCTTCGACCTGCCGGTTGTCGAACCGATCGCGAAGAAACACATCGCCGACGCCGGTTTGGAAAGCCGCGTGAGCACGGCAGTCGGCGACTTCTTCAAGGACCGGCTGCCGAAGGCCGACCTCATCACGATGGGCATGATCCTGCATGATTGGAATCTGGAGAAAAAGCTGCACCTGATCCGATCAGCGTACGATGCATTGCCGCCTGGCGGCGCGCTGGTGGCCATCGAAACGCTGATTGATGATGCCCGTCGCGAGAACGTGCAGGGGCTGCTGATGTCGCTCAACATGCTCATTGAATTCGGCGATGCGTTCGATTATTCCGGCGCCGACTTCCGCCGGTGGTGTGAGGAGGTCGGTTTCACCCGATTCGAGACCATTCACCTGGCAGGGCCGTCGAGCGCCGCAATAGCGTACAAGTAGCCAACCCGGCGTGAGGTTCTGCAATGAGCGACTCCCCTCCCCGGTGCCTTGCGTCCCTTTACTTGACTCTCTCACGCTTCCACCATACCCTCAGCATCTGTTGAGAATTCCCATCATTGTGACGGGTGGAACTGTTCCCTTCTTTGTTTCTTGATTGTAATAAGGAGGCGCCTCAGATGGCTCAAAAACCATTTCAAACGGGAACCGTGGTAAATCTGAATGTCGGAGAAAGCAGCAAGGATGTCGTTGTCTATACCGTTCCCGGCAGGAAACGATTCGATGTTAAATTTCTCGGGGTCAATGGGTTTGGGCACCTGAATCAACCCCTCTTCTACGCAGTTCATGTGACGACACGATCGAAAGTCGGCATCTATCCCATTGCCCTCACCGGCCTTTCTGAGATAGACGAACCCGAGTTTCCCGCGAGGTTTTTTGGAAGTCAGGAAGCGATTCTCTACGCGGATCCCAAGTCCAACCTCGTCTTTTCGGTCGCGCGCAAGGACACCACGGGTAACGTAAGAGTATTCATCGACATCTGCGGACTTCTCGTTGATGTGTGAGCAGCGGCATGAGCGAATGGCTGAACAGGGATTCCTCATGAGAGCCCATACCTACCGACAAGCAATCTTGACTCTCGCTCCCCTCCCGCTTACGCTCAGTACCTAATGGGCACATCTAGTCACAAGAAAATCCTCATTGTTGAAGACGAGCAAGACATCCTGCAGCTCGTCAAACACTATTTGGAGAAGGAGGGGTTTCGAACCGTCCCAGCCATGAATGGGATCGAGGCCCTGAAGAAAGTCAAAGAGGACAAACCTGATTTAGTCGTCCTTGATCTGATGTTGCCTGAAATGGATGGACTCGACGTCTGCAAACGCCTGCGCTCTGTTCCCGAGACCGCCATGCTCCCGATCCTCATGCTGACGGCGAAAGCCGAGGAGTCGGACACGATCGTCGGTCTTGAGTTGGGCGCCGATGATTATGTGACCAAGCCGTTCAGCCCTAAGGCACTGGTCGCCCGAGTGAAGGCCCTGCTGCGTCGAGTCGAGCGAATGCCGGGTGGTAAGCCTGATCTGCACCTGTATGGTACGCTCACAATGAACCTGGCCCGTCATGAGGTCACTATCGGGACACAAGAGGTGCCCTTGACGGCAAAAGAATTCGGTCTGCTTGAACACCTCCTTCGGCATCGCGGTCGTGTATTGACCCGGGAGGTTCTGCTCAATGCCGTGTGGGGTTACGATTACTACGGCACGACCAGAACGGTTGACGTGCATATCCGCCGGTTGAAACAGAAGCTGCCGCTTCTTGAAGAGGCCGTCGTGTCCGTGAAATCATTGGGATATAAACTTAAAGATTCTGACGTGTCGGGATGACATGGTCGATTCGATGGAAAGTAGCATTCGGTACGCTCGTGGCGGTCACCTGTGGGCTGCTGATTGCCGGTGTGATAACGGTTCAATCCCTCGAGCAGCGATACCTCACACAATTCAGTGACGCGCTGGAGGCAAAGACCAAGCTGGTGGAATACGGCTTTCAACCGTTGTTTCACTCATCTGCTTCACCTCCCACTCCTTCCTCCTTGCAAGAGACCGCGCGCGACCTCGGCAACCGAGCCTCAGCCCGTGTGACGCTGGTTGCCGCAGATGGAACTGTGCTCGCGGATAGCGCCGTACGAGATGCCGACTTATCCTCCGTGGAGAATCACAAGTCTCGACTCGAAATCCAACAGGCCCTTTCCATAGGACATGGACGGGACATCCGCCCCAGCCACACAACCGGCGAACGAACGATGTATCACGCCATTCTCATGCAGCCATCACAGGTTGCTTCGCCGCTTGTGGTGCGCGTCGGCCTTCCGATGGTCGTGCTGGACCATGAACTCTCGGAGCTGCAGCAACGGCTCTTTCTCGCGCTCGGGATCGCCTTCCTCGTTGCCCTGACGCTGAGCGTCTGGCTGGCTCACAGCATTACCAAACCGCTTTCGGATATCGCGTCTGCCGCCCGCCAATTCAGTTCCGATAACCAGACATTTCACGTGAGAACGACCGCGCAAGATGAAGTCGGCCTCCTCGCCTCGACGCTCAATCACATGGCGGATCAGCTTCACGCCAAGATCGATGAACTCTCGGAAGACCGTGCGCAGTTGCTTGCCGTGCTGACCTCGATGGTCGAAGGCGTGATGGTGTTGGACTCTCGCGGCCACGTGTTGCAGATCAATCCCGCCTTGGAACGCATGTTCGGCATCACCCGCGTGGAAGCTCGGGGAAGACCCAGCGCCGAACTCTTTCGGCACCAACAGCTCAACGACCTGGTGGCAGGCATTTTACGATCGCGCACCCATCAGCAGGATGAAATTGTGCTGCCGCTCAGCGGGCGATGCCTTCAGATTGAAGCCTCCCCTGCTGGAGGTGAACGGGAAAACGAGGCCAGTGTAGTCTTGGTGTTCCACGACATGACCGAGCTGCGGCGCCTGGAAAAGATACGGAAAGACTTCGTGGCCAATGTCTCTCACGAACTTCGGACCCCACTCACTTCGATCAAGGGCTACGTCGAAGCGCTGCTTGACGGCGCGAAGGACGATCCCGCCGCCTCTGCAAAATTCTTGGACATCATCCTCAAGCAAAGCGATCGGCTGAATCTGATCATCGAAGACTTGCTCGAACTGTCGAAAATCGAATCAGGCAGGATCTCGTTAAAGGAAGAAGCGCTTGAGCTGCGTTCCGTCGTCGACCGGACATTGTCGATGATCAAACCGATCGCGGATAAGTATCGTCACCGGCTCGTCACAATGGTTGATCCGGCGCTCCCTCCGGTAGCGGGCGATGAAGACCGGCTCGTGCAAGTCTTGACCAATCTGCTCGACAACGCCATCAAATATACGCCGGCGGAAGGGACCATCACGGTCGGCGCCAAGCTTGCTCCCACGGTCGCGAATGCCGAATCGCCTGCCAGAGCAATCGATCTCAGCGTCGCCGATACCGGAATCGGTATCCCGGAAGAGGATCGGCCTCGTGTCTTCGAACGGTTTTACCGCGTCGACAAAGCACGGTCACGAGAGTTGGGAGGGACGGGACTCGGCCTGGCGATCGTGAAGCATATCGTTGAAGGACACGGAGGACAGGTATGGGTCGAAGCCAATCTTCCTCAAGGGAGTCGATTCGTGGTCCGTCTTCCGCTCCACCCCACAGCCGGCAGCCTTCATCGCGCGAATGAAGCAAGCAGGGCATAGACACCCGCCCCCAACAGCGCGGCTCCAGGCAGGGTAAACACCCACGCCGAAAAGATTTTGCTCGTCACTCCCCATCGAACCGCAGAAAGACGCTTGGTCGATCCGACACCTAAGATCGAGGACGTGATGGTATGGGTTGTGCTGACCGGCAGACCGAAGTGCGCAGTGAACAGCAACACCGACGCCGCTGCCGTCTCAGCGCAGAATCCATGAACCGGCTCGAGTTTCACCATCTTGATCCCTAGGGTCCGAATGATCCGCCACCCCCCGACGGTGGTTCCAAGCCCCATCGCCAGCGCGCACGCCACGATCACCCACGTCGGCACTTCCGAGGACGTCAACTGACCGGACGCCACGAGGGCCAGTGTAATGACACCCATCACTTTCTGAGCATCGTTCGCCCCATGGCTAAATGCCATGAAGCTGGCCGAAACGATTTGGAGTCGGCTGAATACCTTGGTGGCCACACCACGATGAACTCGAAAAAATACCCAGCTGACCAGGACCATCAGGAGAAATCCTATCCCAAACCCTAAGAGGGGGGAAAGAATCATGGCTTCGAGAATCTTGCGCAGGCCGTTGAACTGAACCACCGCCCAGCCGCCGTGCGCGACTGCCGAACCGACGAGTCCACCGATCAGCGCATGAGAAGAACTGGTCGGCAGTCCCATGATCAATGTGAGAAAATTCCAGAGAATCGCGCCGCCCATCGCTCCGGCCACCACCGTATTCGTGATCGCATCGGGGAAGACAATGCCTCCTCCGATCATTTTTGCCACGGCCGTCGAAAAGAAGGCCCCGGCGACATTCAACACCCCGGCCAACAACACTGCGGTGATGGGGCTTAACACACGAGTGGAGACGACCGTCGCCACGGCATTGGCGCAATCATGCCACCCATTCGAAAAATCGAACAGGAGCGCCAACACCACCGTCACAAGAAGTATGCCGCTGAGTTCAGTCATGATCTGATTGAAAGACTATCGGTTTATCCGACGACCATTCTCGTGTGGAGGGCTTGCGGAGACTGAGACCTCATAGCCGGGGGTCCATTCATGGGCGACTAGGTCTGTTTGAGCACAATGCATTCGATCACGTTGGCGACATCCTCGCAACGATCGGTTCCTTCTTCGAAGGTTTCATAAATCTCTTTCCACTTGATGACGGCGATCGGATTCGTCTCTTTCTCGAACAACTCGGAAATGGCATCGCGTGACACACGATCAGCCTCATTCTCCAGGCTATTCACCTGCACGCTGTACTCCTTCACTTCCTCATGAGACATGGCGATATGATCGACCCCGCGACTCACCGCGACGGAAGCGCGATGGAGAATATCGGCCAGCCGAACCGCGCTGTCGGTCGGTTGCGCGATCTTATAGATGGCGAACCGGTCCGCCACCGCTTCCACCGCATCGAGAATGTCGTCCAACGCGCTGGCCAAATCGTGGATATCTTCGCGATCGAACGGCGTCAGGAATGTCTGGTTGAGGCGTAAGGCGATGTCGTGCGTAATCCCGTCTCCTATATGCTCCACTTCCTTGATTCGCTCGATCTTTTGCTGGACGTTCGTGTAGTCCTCCATCAATTCCTTAAGCAGACGGCTGCCCTCAATGACATTGTGAGCCGCTTGTTTAAACAGCTCAAAAAATGCTTCTTCTTTGGGAAGCAAACCGAAAATCATATCTCATGCTCCTGGTTCACATGCGTACATCGATAATGGGCGACCGGACGAACCGCCGTTCAGGCCACGCCTTTACCATCGCACGAGGCCCGTTGCCCAAGTCAGTCCACCGCCGAAACTGCCGAGCAACACCAGATCGCCCGGCGAGATATTCCCGCCGCGAACCGCATCATCGAGCGCGATCGGAAGCGACGCTGAAGACGTATTGCCATAGCGTTCGATTACCGACGCCAATCGGCCCTCGTCGATGTCCAGATGATCGGCAACGTGAGACAAGATTCGACCGTTCGCTTGATGGAGGACAATTTGCTTGAGATCTTCGGGACAGAAACCGAATTCCTTCAAGCTCTCCCGCACGGCCTGTTCAATCCGGCGAACAGCGATCCGAAAGAGCGATCCCCCTTGCATGCGAAGCGTATGCTCACGATTGCGCAACCTGTCTGATGACAAGGGCGTCCGCGATCCTCCGCTCGGAACTCGAATGAGCCCATGATGTGCCCCATCGGCATACAATCTGATCCCCAGAATCCCTCGCCACTCAGGGCTTTTATCCACTTCACCTCGTAGTATGACCGCGCCTGCCCCGTCGCCGAACAACACCGCCGTCGCTTCATCCTGAGGGTTAAGCGATCGAGATTTCACCTCCGAGGCTACGACGAGGCAGGTCTGCATCTGGCCGCTCTGAATCATGGCTTGAGCCATGGAGAGTCCGTAGAGGAATCCTGAGCAGGAAGCGGATACATCAAATGCCCCCACTTGTCTACATCCCAATCCCCGTTGGACGAAACAGGCCGTTGAGGGAAAGGTCATATCGGGAGAAGTCGTAGAAAGAATGATGGCATCGATGGACGACGCCTCGCACCCCGCGGCATCGAGTGCTCGCCGCCCCGCCACAATGGCCATATCAGAAGACGACTCATGATCGCCGGCCCAATGACGGGTTCGAATACCGGTCAGCCGCTGTATTCGCACCGGGGACAGACTCAATAGAGAAGCGATCTCTTCATTGGGCACAACCCGAGAAGGGAGATAACTACCTGTTCCAATGACCCTGGTTCGAATCATGCCCCTCAACTACGATCTATGCGAGCGAAATTGCTCATACTCCCCAATGTGGGCGGGGATTATAGGGAGCATGAGGAAGCAGGTCAACCAAACTGCCGCCCAACCTCCAGTATGATTGCTTTTTCCCCATTTCCTTGCTATCTCTATGGCCTATGCTCCCTCAATTTATTCGAACCGGTTCCCGTTCATTATCAATGCGACCAAGCTTATCCCTGGCGGCTTGGCTCGGCATGAGTTCCTTGTTCATGGTCTCGTGCGCTGGCGATTTCTCTCCCAGCGACGTCCGAAGCGGAATCAAGAAAGCCCTGAGTGGTACCGACGAGCAAATTTTTCTCGGAGATACGGTTGAGAACCATTACCATCCCAACGTCATCATGAAGCGCGGGGAGTCGTATTTTGAGAAGGAAGAGTATGCAGAGGCATTAGTCGAGTACAAACACTTCATGGAGCTTCATCGCAACCACGTCCTGGCTCCGTACGCAGCCTTTCGGATCGGAGAAATTCATTTCAAGATGGCGAAGACCATCGATCGCGATCCTGAACCGATGCAAAAGGCCATCACCGCATTTGAGCAGATGAGAAAAGAATTTCCCGGGAGCCGCTATGATAGCCAGGCTCAGCAAAAACTCGAGGAATGCCACGATTGGATGGCTCAGATGCATCTCTTCGTGGGACAATTCTATTACCGCCGAGGCTCCTACCTCGCTGCCACGCACCGGTTCCAGCAAGTCTTAAAAGATTATCCTGATAAACCCATCGCCGCAGACGCTTTGTACTACCTTGCCAAGGCGTACCATGAAATGGGAGCCGACGATTGGGCGAGGGAGAATCTGATCGTATTGGCGGAAAAGTATCCAAACAGTACGACTTCAAGGGATGGCAAGAGTTTGTTGGAGAAAATCGGCGGGGCCCAACCTAGTACGCTCCTTGCTCAGAAGTCGGAATCGGTCCCCCTTTCCGACGCCGGCCCGGGGCTGATCCGAAGCAATCGGCCGACCGTGAGTCCATCTCCATCTTCAGCAATCGGAATGCTCGACATTCCTCCGTCGCTTGACTCGTTTGGCGCTTCCGCTGCCGCCACACTGGGACAAGGCTTTACAGCCTGCCGTCTTGGCGCCTGGTGTTGATCGAAATAGTAACGAGAGTGTTGAGGAGTACATGCTGAGTGAAACCACCGGCCGCCCGGTAATGGCTACATCATCACCCGCTGACGCTATCTACTGACCTAAATACCAGCCGATCCCGTATCGCTCTAAGAAGCTCGTCACTATCGTGAGCGAATTAGCATAGATCATCGCGCCGACCAGGATAAGCATGACGCCGCTCACCGTCGAAACGCCCCACAGATAGGCTCGCACTTCCTTGAAATAGGCTAAGAACCGATCGACGCCCAGTGCCGTCAGGAACAGCGGCAAGCCCAACCCGAACGAATAAAATGTCAACAACACGACGCCGTTAAGCAGAGAGTCGGTCGTACTGGCATAGAGAAGAATGGACCCCAGCACCGGCCCGACACAGGGAGTCCAACCGGCCGCAAACGCGACACCGATCAAGAACGACCCCAGATACCCGGCCGGCCTACTGCGGAACTGATACCGATGTTCCATTTTTAAGAACTTCAGGTTCAGAATTCCGAGCAGATACAGCCCGAACACGATGATCAACACACCACCGATGCGGCGAATCAGGTCTTGATAGGAGATCAGGATTTGGCCGAAAAAACTGGCCGAGGCGCCGAATGCAATGAAGACCGATGAAAATCCGAGAATAAACAACAACGAGTTCAAGACGATCGCCTTCTTGAACTTCACCCGTTCGGACGCGTCTGTCAGTTGCTCGACCGACAGGCCGGTAATGTAGGAAATATAGCTCGGCACCAACGGCAACACGCATGGGGACACAAACGAAAGAAGCCCCGCCGAAAAGGCGGCAATGAGTGAAATCTGAGGAATGGATTGTGTCATGGTTACGATTTCATCAGTTCATGAATCAAGTCACGGGCCTCCGGTGAGTCCCAATTACGTGCACCAAAAATCTTTTGTCGCACGATGCCTCGGCGATCGACCATGAACGTGACCGGAATCGTACGTGCCCCGTATGTCAGCCCTACGCGGTATTCCGAGTCATGAAGAATGGGAAAGGTAAACCCCATTTCTTGCTGGAACGGACGGGTCACCGCCGCGCCCTGCGCATCCGTCGACACCGCCAGGATTTCGAACTCTCTTCGCGGCAACGTTCTATACAGCTGTTCCATCGCCGGCATCTCGACACGGCATGGTCCGCACCAGGTCGCCCAGAAATTGAGTAGGACGACCTTTCCTCTCAGTTGAGACAAGCTCCTAACATTTCCGGCCAAGTCGCGCAGCGTGAAATTCGGCGCTTCGTCACCGACTTGAACGATACTGCGTTCGAAGCCCGGTCGGTTCTTCGATTGGGGTGGCTCTGCGTGGGAGAACGGTGCCGTGCACAACGCACCGACTGCCATGGAAGTGAAACCCAACACCACTCGATGAAGCTTCATGCCAATACACAGATGAACACTGGCTTAGCTGCCGTCAAAACAGTCACACCCTACGATCAGGATGCCGCATCTCAGCTCTCGATCGATTCTCTCTACAGGGATATGTTACAAGTCCCTAAAAACCTGAGTCAAGCAAACGGCGAGTGCCAATTTTCACCCCTAGGAATCGAAGTGATGGACAAAACCGATCGATCTCTACTAGAATTGCCGAAGTTTGTGCGTGGTCTGTCACTCGATACCACTCGTTACAACCACAATCAACCGACACTGCAACGCTGATATTCCATAACCTGAACCCACGAGGGGCATATGCGAGATAATTTCTTGTTTACTTCAGAATCGGTCACTGAAGGACACCCGGATAAGATCGCCGACCAGATTTCCGACGGCATCTTGGACGCCATCATTGCACAAGATAAATATTCCCGCGTCGCCTGCGAAACGATCCTGACCACCGGCATCGCATTTGTGGCGGGAGAAATTTCCACCAAGGCCTACGTCGAGATTCCGGATATTATCAGAGACGTGATTAAAGACGTCGGCTACTGCGATGCGTCGTGGGGATTCGATTTTCATACCTGCTCGGTTCTCACCGCCATTCACCAGCAATCCGGCGATATCGCGATGGGGGTGGATTCCGGAGGCGCCGGCGATCAGGGCTTGATGTTCGGCTACGCCACCAATGAAACGGATGAGCTCATGCCGATGCCGATCGTCTTGGCCCACCGGTTGACCAAGCGCCTGGCGGAGGTGCGCAAAAAGAACATGCTGAAGTGGGTGCGGCCGGACGGCAAATCCCAAGTGACGGTTGAATACAAAAACGGCAAGCCGGTGCGGATCGACACGATCGTCGTCTCCACCCAACACAGCCCCGATGTGACCACTAAGCAGATTGAACGTGACATCATGGAAAAAGTCATCAAGCCCGTGATGCCCAAAGGGCTCTACGACCCAACCGGCGTCAAACACCACATCAACCCGACCGGTCGCTTCGTGGTCGGTGGTCCAATGGGCGACACAGGCCTCACAGGCCGAAAGATTATCGTCGACACCTATGGGGGCCATGGCAGCCACGGCGGCGGTGCTTTCTCGGGCAAGGATCCCACAAAGGTGGACCGTTCCGCCTCCTACATGGCCCGCTATATTGCCAAGAATCTCGTGGCCGCCGGCTTGACCGACAAGTGTGAAGTGCAGCTGGCCTACGCGATCGGAGTCGCCGATCCGGTGTCTGTCCTCGTCGATACCAAGGGCACTGAAAAAGCGTCGGTCGATATTCTCGACAAACTCGTGCGCAAGCATTTCCCCCTGACTCCACGGGGCATCATCGATCATCTCAAGCTTCGGCGACCGATTTTCCGCAAGACGGCCTCGTACGGACACTTCGGACGCACCGAGCCTGAGTTCACATGGGAGAAAACCGATAAGACCAAGGCCTTGCGCAAGGACGCCGGCCTGTAAGCGCCCTAAGATTTAGAACGTCGGCAAAAGGGGACGGGTTCTCCACCCGTCCCCTTTTTCATGATGGCGCATGAGAGCCATTAACCACTGACGGATGTTGATGAGCATTGCATAGAAGGAGGGTCTCGTGGATTACGATGTTAAAGATATCAAGCTTGCTGACCAAGGCAAATCGAAGATCGAGTGGGCCGAAGCAACGATGCCCGTGCTGCGGTTGATTCGTAAGCGCTTTAAGCGGCAACAGCCGCTGAAGGGCGTTCGCGTTACGGCCTGTTTGCATGTGACCACTGAAACGGCAAACCTGGCTATCACGCTGAAAGCCGGAGGCGCCGATGTCCGCCTCTGTGCCTCGAACCCCCTCAGCACCCAGGACGATGTTGCCGCGGCATTGGTGCAACATGAAGGCATCCCGACCTTTGCAATCAAGGGCGAAGACAATGCCACGTACTATCGCCACATCGAGTCGGCTATCGCTCACCGCCCGCATGTCACCATGGATGACGGGGCCGATGTTGTCTCACACCTGCATTCCAAGCGAAAAGAACTGTTGCGGAACGTGATTGGGGGCACGGAAGAAACGACCACCGGTGTGATCCGATTGCGCAGCATGGCCGAAAAGAAGGTCCTCAAGTTTCCGGTGATTTCCGTCAACGATGCCGATACCAAGCATATGTTCGACAATCGCTACGGCACCGGACAATCCACCATGGATGGCATCGTGCGCGCCACGAACCGCCTGGTCTGCGGCTCCGTCGTGGTCGTTGTCGGCTACGGCTGGTGCGGGCGCGGCATCGCCATGCGGGCCAAGGGCATGGGGGCCGACGTGATTGTGACCGAGATAGACCCGTTAAAAGGGCTGGAAGCCGTTATGGATGGTTTCCGCGTGATGCCGATGGAACAAGCCGCTCCGGTCGGCGATTTCTTCGTGACCGTCACCGGCAACATCCATGTCATCCGTGGCGAACATTTTGCCGTCATGAAGGACGGCGCTATCGTCTGTAACAGCGGACACTTCAACGTGGAGCTTGATATCCCGGCCCTCGAAAAACTGGCCGGCACCCGCCGGGTGGTCCGCACCGGAGTCGAACAATTTACGCTCAAGAAAAACGGCCATCGTGTCAGCTTGCTCGGCGAAGGTCGGCTCGTCAACCTCGCCACCGCCGAGGGGCATCCGTCCAGCGTCATGGACATGAGCTTTGCCAACCAGGCGCTGAGCGCGGAGCATATCGTCAAGAATTACAAACAGCTCGAAAAAAAGGTCTATCCCGTGCCTCCGGCCATCGACAAAGAAATCGCCCGGCTCAAGCTGGCCGGCATGGGCGTGACCATCGACACATTGACGGGTGAGCAGAAGAAGTATCTCGCATCCTGGGAAATGGGAACATAGCAGCAGGCCTAAAACTCGCTGTCGCTCCCAAGCTCTCGGAATGACCCTTCCGGCCTTCTGCGACGCGAACCTTCTGGAATTCCTTCATCTGCGGTCGCTTCGGCGACCGCAGTCCTTCAGTCAGTTCCAGCTTTCACATCGCCGGCGGCTCGGTGGGTCCCCATTCCTTCGCTAAGGTCGCTCCAGAAAGTCTCAGGCCCACCTGGGAGAAGAGCGAAGAAAGAGCATAATTGATGGCACCCGCACCACACCTGCAGAGAGAAGGGAAAAAAGAAAAGCCGCCTGATTTAGGGCGGCCTTTTTGTTTTTGAGGCCGATTGCAATCTCGTGGCGGAGTGGTAGAGTGTGGGCAAGGAGCCTCCATGAAATCCTCCACATCCCAGCCGTTATCGCTCGAAGATTTCGACATCTCCCCTGAGCGAGGATTCTTACCGTCGGATCCTTGTCAAACTCTGCCCGACTGTCCAGTACTGAACCATCTGAGCCATGAGATGCCGAAGCTGTTGAGCACGCGCCAGGTTCGACAGTTTATCGACGAACAACCGTTGTTGCTTCCATCCGCTCCATCAAGTTGGCATGAGGACGAATATCGAGCGGCAATGCGGATTCTTTCATTCGCCGGCCATGCCTATGTCTGGGAAACACCGGGACAACCGGCCAATAAACTCCCTTCCCAACTCGCGCGGCCGTGGTATGAACTAGCTCAAAAACTTGGCCGTCCTCCGGTGCTTTCCTATGCCTCCTACGCCCTGGACAACTGGCGCCGGTTTGATAGGACGAAACCGATTCAGCTCGATAATATTGTGCTATTGCAAAATTTTCTCGGTGGGCTGGATGAAGAATGGTTCGTCGTGGTTCACATTCAGATCGAACGGCAGGCAGGGGCTGGCTTGGAGGGCCTCCTGAGCGCGATCAATGCGACCTCGAAAGGGAAGGACGATGAGGTGTTGTTGGGATTACAGACTCTGGCATCTGCGCAAACCGCCATGCGAGACACACTGCTCCGCATGAAGGAGCGCTGCGATCCCTATGTGTATTACACTCGCGTGAGACCCTACATCCACGGCTGGAAGAACAGTCCGTCGCTGCCAGAGGGCCTCATCTATGACAACGTCGAAGCCTATGCGCAACAGCCGCAACAGTTTCGTGGCGAGACCGGTGCGCAAAGCTCAATTGTTCCTTGTCTGGACGCAGGACTAGGCATCCGTCATGCACCCGATCCTTTGACAGTGTATCTGCAGGAAATGCGTGAATACATGCCGCCTCGCCACCGCGCTTTTCTTCAGGCCCTAGAGAGCCAGACTGACAGCCAGGGGCGCGCCGTCCTTTCCGGCTATGTCCATGATCGCAAACAGAGTCACCCTGAACTGTGGTCAGCCTACTGTGCATGCGTCGGCCTACTGGCGCAGTTTCGGGAAATCCATATCGGCTACGCCGACAGCTACATCAATCGTCAGCATCAAACCAGTGCGACCAATCCCACAGCAGTCGGCACCGGCGGCACCCCCTTCATGACTTACCTACAGAAGCATTTGGACGAAACAAAACAAGCTATTGCGGTCTAGCCTGGGTGACCAGACTCGTTATTGTCTCCCGATCCTGAATCCTGCCCACCGACAGGAAGAACTCCGGCTTGCGGTGAGACACTCACAACTAAGTTAGTGCTAGAAGCTGCCTGAAGCGCTCTGAGATGTAACAACTCGGGATTTCCTTTAATCATCTGGGCAGCGTTGGCAAGGCTTCTTAGGGCCGCTGTTTCGCCTCGAGCTTTTTCAAGTGAGGCCAAACCCTCTTTTTTGGCTTTAACTACATGAGTGAATATCGCTTTCAAGGGGCCGGGAAACATGATGTCTTTGAGACTTACAGATTGGAGCTGGATTCCTAACTCATAACATTTTGTCTCAATCACATCTTTCAATGTGGTCCCAATCTGATTCCTCTGCTCCAGGACTTCATCAACGGTCTTTGAACCTACTATGCTTCTCAGTGCAATCTGTAACTCTTGATAGAGAGCCACTTGGTAATCCTGAATCTTGTTGGTTGCTTTGGCAGCATCTACAACCTGGAACTGTACAGCGAGACTGATCTTGATGCCTACACTATCGGAACTTAGAATCTCCTGGTTTGGAACCGAGATTGAGCGTGGTCGAACATCGACCTTGGTTATCGTTGTAAGCCACGGGAAGTACCAATACTGTCCCGCAGTCAGAAGACCGGCAAAATGGCCACGTGAATATTTGAGTCCGGTTTCGTATTCATAAATAGTGATTCGATGTAAGCCATAACGAAACAGAACGATGATGCCCACCACCACTAAAATCCCTGCTAACAAGTTTTCCATATTCCCTCGTTATTTTAAGGCCAAACTCAGGGAGTCACAGTTCAATGGCGAGGGTATTAACCCACAAGGCCCCTTCACTGTTGCGTCTCCGCCGACTCCCTGAGATGAACCTGGGAAGGCTTTGAACCTTCACGCCCAAGGGCGTCCCATCGAAGAAGTCGCAAAACCCTAGTGACGATGTCACCGTGGCTGCTTCTGACTTCTCCATCCATTCATCGAATCTAGCCTCAACATTATGGGTGAGCAAGAAACTTCCGTTTCCCTTCTTTGTTTGAAGAAGATCGCGACAAACGACGAGTTTGACGCGGCGACGGCTGCCCTCGCAGGCCGGTGGTTTCTCTTGGGTCAGGGTCTGATGCTTGGCGGAGATTCAGGAATCCTGATTCCTGCTGTGGATGGTCTGAAAGTTAGGGCGAGGGCGGTACGACCGCAATGATTCGAAGCGGGCCACCGGTCCCACCGGCGATTTTCATGGGTAGCGCGATGACCTCAAAGCCGCGAGCCGGCAGGTCATCCAGAATGGAGAGATTCTCGAACACCGGCACGTTCTGAGAAAGCAGAGCGACGTGTGTTTCGAACTTGGTCGATTGTCCAAAATCAATGGAGGCAGTATCGATGCCCACGGCCTTCACTCGCCGTTCACGCACCAGCCACGCTGCTGCTTCAGGATGTAACCCTGGGAAATGCAGCTCCCGTACTCCATCCTGTCCTCTCACATCCGTCCCCAAATAGTCCTTCAGGCCTGGCCAGAATCGGGCATAGCCCGTATTTAACAGAACGATGGCGTGATCCTGAATTCGGCCATGCTCGGCTTCCCACCGTTCGAGATCAGAAGTAGTCACGCGGTAATCCCGTTCGCGAGCGCACTGCTCAATGATATCGATTCTGACACCGGCTCCGATTAGGCGCTCGATTGGAATCTGATCCAGCGTTTGCTTCCCTTTTGAAAAGTGGATCGGCGCATCAATGTGCGTGCCGCCATGCTCGGGCATCTCCACACGGTTGGACGCATAGTAGTACCCGCCCGGCGTAATCTCGGCATGCTGAACGATGAGCTTGAAGTCCTGTTCCGTGGGCCAGACAATTGTATCCAATCCAAAGGAATGGGTGAGATCAACCATCCGCGATTGTTCCCAGGCAATAGGATCCCGCGAACGGTCAGAAGCACATCCAAGGCTCGTGATAAGGCCCAGCCCTGCGATCAACGTACGCGTCGTAGACGTCAATCGCATCACCTTAAACCCTGAGCTCCTTCATACTCTCTCATTCCAAGTCTCGGATGGAACGGATGTGCGAAGAGGTTCGTGCTATAGCAGGAATTGCTAGATCTGTTGGCAACTGATGCCGGATGCGCCGGCATTGCGACGAAGTCACAGTCTTAGAGGAGCATCCGAGAAAAAGAAAGGGATTCATCACCCGTCTGGCTTCCGAGCGTTATGGCACAACCGGGCCTCGCGCGCCGTTCGCCAGCCGAGACTCCCTCTACTTCCCAAATGCTTTTTTCAGCAGCGGTTCGATCTCGCCCTTGGCGGCCATCGGGTCGAGGATGTCTGTATCTCCGTAAAAGGTGCCGTCGATAAACACCTTCGGAAGCGTCGGCCAATTGGTTATTTTCGTCAGCGCTTCCCGCTTGGCCGGCTGCGACAGCACGTCGATGAGTTCGTAGGGATACCCGTACTTATCGAAAAATTGCATGGTCTCCCTTGTGAATCCACACATCGGCATGGTCTTCGTTCCCTTGCCGTAAATCAAAATTTTATGGGCCTTCACTTCCTTCTGAATTTCTTCTTCGATCGGATCGGCCATGGTCTCCTCCTATGCTTCATCTCTGGTGCGCGCAGTTAATTCGAGCGCGTGGATCCGTCCGTCCTTCATCGGTACATCCAGCGCTTGGTAGATCATTCGATGCCGGTCTAAGAGATTTTTTCCGTGAAACCCATCTGAGACGATCACGACCTTGAGGTGATTCATGGTTCCCGTACGGTCGGTCATCGTCACCACGGCATCCGGCAAGGACTTGCGAATATAGTCGGTCAGCACATCGTGTGTAATCACCGGCATCCACTCCCTTAGCTTTTCAATACCCTAGCTGAAATTGGCTCTGAAACGCAATCCGCCATTCCAGTTGGTGGTTTTCAACACCGTGGTGGTGCAACTGAGCCACAAGCGCAACGCTTCAGGCTATTCGCAGAACGCAAGCCGTTGAAAGTTTTCACTGTCGTCACCATCACGATTCGGCATCGACTTTGCGCTTGAGGGCTGTACGACACAAACATTCCATTCCTCACCAAGGAGGTCGTCATGAACGAATTCAAATCCGGATTTTTCGTCGGAGGTGAAAGCACCAATGGTCGCGTGCTGATTGTCGATGACGAGCCCGACATCCGCAAGGTCGTCCGGATGACTTTGCAGAAGGCCAGCTACGATGTCCTCGAGGCGGAGAACGGAGAAAAGGCCATCGAAGTCATCAATTCTGGCGAAAATCGACTGCTCCTTGACGTCATTATCTGCGACATCCGAATGCCGAAAGTGAACGGCATCGAAGCAATCGCGTACTTTCGCCAAAACTATCCACGCGTGCCCCTGATCGTTCTGACCGGATTCCCGGACACAGACATGGCCACATCGTTACTGCGGCAGGGCGTCGTGGACTATCTCGTCAAGCCCGTGGAAGGCGAGAAACTGAAAGCTTCTGTGGCGCGCGCCATGGATCAACGTGAATTGGCTCATCTCTGACGGACTGGACGACATCACAGGAAACGAGTATGGCGACCACTTCTCCTTCCAACGCCCATCCGGAGATCGACATCGAGCAGGCGCCTACCCCACGTCCAATGAGAGTGGCCATTATCGGCGCGGGTCGGAGTGGCATCGCGCTACTCGATGTGCTCCATCAGATCAGCACCATTGAGATTATCGGTATTACCGACAAGGATCCCTCGGCGCCGGGGCTCAGACGAGCCCAGGAGCTCAACGTAACGACCTATGCTCACGTCACCGATCTGATCAAGATCCCAGGGGTCGATCTTGTGATGGACGTCACCGGTGATGCAGCGATGCTGACGGCGCTCCAGGAACAGCTGCCGCCAGAAGTCGACCTCATCAGCGGACAGGCGTCGCGACTTTTTTGGACGCTCGTGCAGCATGAATCGACATTGCAAACCGAGTTACTCCATGCGGAGAAACTCGCGGGAATCGGGTCGTTTGCGGCGGGGATCGCCCACGATATGAATAATCCGCTTCAGTTGATTCTCGGTTTGGCGGAGAATTTGGCCGACGAAGGAGACCTCGATGCCGTGCATGCCCAGGCGCTGGACATCATCGATGCCGTCAAGCGCACGACCGCCATTTGTCGGGATCTCACCTCCTACTCACGCCGCACATCTTTACGGCAGGATTGCCTGGTCGGCATCAATGGGAAGTTGGATGAAGCGCTCAAGATCGCCCGCTACGCCGTGGCGCTTCAAGACATCGATATTCGCAAGCTCTATCAGCCGGACGTCGCCGTGAAGGGAAACCCTGATGAACTCCTCCATGTGTTCGTCAATCTGATTACGAATGCCGTTCAGGCCATGGAGCACCACGGCACGTTGACGCTGGAGACCTCAGCCGAGGCCGATACGACACAGGTTCGTGTTTCGGACACCGGCTGCGGCATGGCCCCGGACGTGCAGAGTCGAATTTTCGAACCATTTTTCACCACCAAACCCCCAGGCAAAGGAACGGGATTAGGCTTATACAACATCAAAAATGTCATCCATCGCATGAATGGCTCCATCGGGGTCGACAGCCACATCGGCCTTGGCACAACCTTCACCCTCACGTTTCACGATGAATCCGTGGCCGGTGAGAGGAGCACTCGGTCATGACGGAAACGCCGACAGTATCGTCTCCTCGCAGCAGGTGGGGGCTGAAGGCAAAGATCATCGTCTCCATGTTGCTGGTCGGTCTCATCCCGCTCGTCGTCGGCTTGGGCATGGCCTTCTGGCAGGGGTCTCAGGAAATCCGAGAAGTCAGCGGAGAAAGCTTCGAAGCGTTGGCGACTGAAGCCGCCCGCAAACTCGATCTCCTGCTCGCCGAAGAAATCGCCCATACCGCGCGCATCGCGAATGATCCGCTGCTCATCCGAGAACTGGAACATCGGCGCGATGCACAGGGGGTTGCCAAGAGCCCCACCACGCTTTCCTCGGACTTAGAACGGCGGTGGACGGCGCGAGACCAGACGGTAATCAAATCCGTCATGGAGAACCCCTTCAGCGCCTTGCTCCACGAATACTTTACCGGAGTCCATAGCGCGCCGGGACAGTTGCTTCCGCACGTGGTTCGCTCTTCAACGAAGATGCTGTTCGTGACCGATATACAGGGCACGCTCGTCGGAACCATGACCGACCATCCCGCGTTCCGCCACAACCAGACCCGATGGTGGCAGGGCGCCTTCAACAAAGCAGTGGGGCAACTCTACATTGAAGATGTCCGCTTCGATGACCACGTCAACGCCTATGTATTCTCCATCTCGCTCCCTGTCATGGATAGCCTCCGGTATGAAGTCGTCGGGGTCCTTCATCGCGTGATCGACGCCAAGGAATTCTTTTCTCCTGCAACCCAAGTCACTCGATTCGGAAAGACCGGTCACGTGATGTTGATCGATACCAACGGCATCGTCGTCAGCTGCCCGATTCTTCCCACCGGCGTTCCGTTGTCCGATCCGAAGTTAATCCCGCTCGTGACACCCCGACATCCTGGATGGGTGCAAGCCTCGAGTGACGGACATGGGGGACAGGACACCTCGGTGATCGGCTTTGCTCCTCTCCCCGAAACCAGCCGAGCGACCAACGCCTCCGTTGGTGATGGGTCGTGGCACACATTCGTCTGGCAATCGTCCGACGAACTCTTCGCGCCGATTCAGCATCTGTTCACCTGGGTGACGGTATTCGGAGCCGTTGCGGTTGTACTACTGGCTTCGCTGGGTTATGTCGCCGCCGGCCGCATCGTGACGCCCGTACGACAACTGCAACAGGCTGCGCAGACCATCGGACGTGGTGAGCTGCGGACGCCGATTCAGATCAACACCGGCGACGAATTGGAAGACTTGGCCGAAGAGTTCAATCGGATGAACAGTCAACTGAAAGCCGCATTCGCCGGACTGACCGACCAGGTCAAGTTGAAGACCCAAGAGGTCCAGGTCCTCCAGCAATCCACGGATCAGATCTTGGACGCCGTTCCCACTCCCATTCTCCTGATCGATACTCATGAAGTCGTACGCTATATCAATCAGGCGGCCCGCGAGTCCTTCAAGGTCCAGGAACCGATGGCGGGAGCGTCGCTGTTCACGATCCTTCCTCTCGACCCGGCCGTTCAGAAACAGCTTCAAGCAGAGTTCCACACGAACGGCGATACACCGTCCGTCACAACCACTATCGAGCGTGAGACGGCGCCGAGAGACCCCCTTATGCCTAACGCGGATCATGAATCGACCGACCGTCGTGCCGAGCTCCACATCGCGTCACGCATCTACCATTACCAATGGTTCCGACTGCCGTCGAAACCGGGAGAAGAAGACAACATTGGGCTGGTGCTTCGAGACACGACGGACGAGAGCCGGCTGCAAGACCAGCTGGTTCAAGCGGAAAAAACAGGCAGCCTCGGCGTACTCACCGCCGGAATCGGCCACGAACTCAACAACCCCCTGTTCGGAATCATCGGATTGGGAGAAGTCATTCAGGATGAACAGGACTTGGAGCATGTCAAGAGCTGCGCCCGAGACATCGTGACGCATGGTCGTCGCATGGCGACTATCATTCGAGACTTTACCGGCGTGACCAGCCGTGACGCCTCCGACAAGCCCACACCAGTCCACCTGGAGCAGGAACTGGATCTCGCATTGGCCACGGCACAAACTGCCGTGGAGATGAAGCGTATCGTGATCCACAAAACCTATGCGGGCAATACGCCCGTATTGGTATTCCCGGACCAACTCCGGCAAGCGTTGGTCAATCTTGTGACCAATGCCGCCCAAGCCATGCAAGGTGTCGGCACACTCACACTGACGACGCTCGTGTCGGACCAGACCGTGACCGTGACGATCACTGACACCGGCCCCGGCATCTCAAAACAACACTTAACCAAGATATTCGACCCGTTTTTTACGACGAAGGGACAGGGGGAAGGTTCGGGCCTTGGGCTCACGGTCGCGAGGCGGATTATCCGAAAGGTCGGAGGCGATCTTCGCATCGAGAGCGACGAGGGCCGTGGTACCGAGTGCATCGTCACGCTTCCCACCAACTCACCTCTGTCTCCTGAAGGAGGTCCATGGACAACCGCTGCTACGCATTCCGAGCCGCAACCATCACATTCTTCTTAGGCGGACTCTGGATCGGGATTCCGTTTCCATCCGCCAAGGAAAGCCCGGGTCTTGTCGGCATTGCTCCGGAGAAAGTCGCCGATTATGTCCACGCCGTCCTCGAAGCCGACCGATCGATCTACACAACGCATGTGGTGAATCGCATGCAGGAGAAAGGCATTGTTGCGGCGGCTGAACATTGGGAGCAGGACAACGCCCTTCCTCTCCCCGCTCAGTTTCTTCAGCATTCCGGACGGTTGGTCGCCGAGAGTGGACGAGGCATCCGGTACAGATTGATCGGACTGTCCCCGATTTATCAACGCAATGCTCCCGCCACCGAATTCGAGCGAACGGCCCTGACCGAACTCCAACGGCAGCCGGATCGGCCGGTCACCGGAATTGTGTCGAGCGGTAAGAAACAGTACTTCCAAGCCATCTATTCGGACCGGGCCGTCTCTCCCGTCTGCGTAACCTGCCACAACAGTCATCCGTTGAGCCCGAAGCAGGATTTCAAGTTAAACGATGTGATGGGTGGGATCGCCATTACGATTCCGCTGGAGTAGCAGGAACTGTTCAGGGGCGCATCATGACGGGGAGGTTACGAAGACGTGGGCGGGCTCGCAGAAGCAACCGGTGGTTTGAGGTGATACTCCTCTCGATAGATCTGTACGGCTGTCATCAATAAACTGATGAGTATCGGACCGACGAAGAGGCCGAGCAACCCATAGAGCGCCAATCCACCCAACACGCTCAGGACGAGAAGCAACACGGGAATCTGTATGTCCTGACCGATCAACCAAGGCCGCAGGAACTGATCGACCATCGAGACGACGCCGATTCCCCACGCCAGCATGGCCAGCGCTTTTCCGGTCGCCCCCATCCAGAACAGGTAGAAGATCACCGGCCCCCACACCAGCGCCGTCCCGCCGAATGGGATCGGCGCCAAGACGATCGTCAACGCCGTGAGTCCCATCGGAAACGGCACATCGAGCGCCACGTATGCCATCCCCGCCAGGAGACCTTGAACAATCGCCGTGACCAGCATCCCTTTCACCACAGCCCGAATGGTTTGATCCAACCGAGTCAGGATTTTGGACTTGTGTGACTCTTCCATTGGAATCAAATCGTATAAGACAGCCAGCCACTGCCGGCCGTCCGTGAAGAGAAAAAACAGCACCAACAACATAATGAAGAAATTCGTCACGAGTGCAAAGGTGTTCTTCAGCAGACCTCCCATCCCGCCAACGAGAAATTGGCTGAGTTCCTTCACCCCGGTCATTAACGACTGCTCCAAGGAAAACGCGGGAGTACTGGTACCGGACACCGCCGACTTCAACCACCCGCCGATGAAGGGTATCGCCGTCACTTGATCCGGCAGACGTTGGAGCCCGCCGGCTGAAATCCATAATCGGATTTCCTGTTCCGCTGCTCCCGCTTCCCGTACCAACATCATCCCCATCGCGACCAACGGAACGACCACAATCCCCAACGCCCCGACGGTAAGCAAGCCGGCAGAGAGTGTGTTCTTACCACCGAACAGCTTCGTCAAACGGACATGGAGAGGAAATGCCCAATGCGCCAACAGACCGGCCCACAAGGCCGAGAACAGGAACGGCTTGAACATCAGCCCGATTTGGTAGAGGAGCAATACCAGCAGGGAAAAGAACACGATGGAGAAGATCTGTTGTCGAGTCATGGGAGATATCGGAGTCTCTTGAAGAGATATCGAGTAAATAGCAGATCTAGTGGCGTCTGTCACGGTGGGAAAGAATGGTCTGGAAGCAGCGGGACCTCCCACTGGGAGCAAGAGGCAGGGGGTTAACTTACAAGTCAGGTTCCCTTCCGATCAGCGCGACCACCTTGCCACGATGCGTATTCATATCGCGAACGTTACTGGACGACCGAGGCGCTTCTTCGGGCCAGCCTGTGAGCCCCATGTCGCTGACTCCCTGAAATTTGGCTCCTTCCTCCATCAGCATCGTTGGGCAATGCACTTCGCCGATCAAAATCGCGGTCTTGAGAAGTTGGATTTTTCCGGTCGCCGTGACCGTGGCTTTGATACGCCCACTGCTGATGAGTGAGTCGGCGTGGATGGCTCCTTTCACAACTCCATCTTCCCCCACGATGACTTCCCCCTTCGTGTGCACGTCGCCTTCAAGACGCCCATCGATTCGCACGGTTCCGTCGACTTTGATTTCACCTTTTAGTTCGACACCTTTTGCCAACAGCGTAATATTGCCGTCGTCTACATACCCGGTCTTCTTCATGGGGGCTCCTCGGTGCAGGCCAACCTTCCACAAGGGTACCTTAGGACCGGGGATACGCCTAACAGTTTGTGGAATCCGGCACTCTGTACCGGCTTCCAACTTGTTTTATTGAGACAAACCAAACGTCTGCTTCAGCCGTTCCAAGAATCCGCCTCCGTGAATTTCGCAATAGGCTGTCGGCTCAGTCCCTGCGATGAAGAACTCGAATGTTTTCTCCGGGCATTGTGAAGTCGCGAGTTGTCCGCTTTTGGGATCGACCTTCCGCCGGACAACCCCGACCGGCATCTCAAAATCCTGGGAATCCCGTCGGATAAGCCGCGCCCCCAACTCACTCCATATCGGAAGGGCTGCTTGCGCCCCGGTCAACTTGATGGGCCGTTCATCGTCAAAACCGACCCACACTCCGATCGCCATATCCGGGGTATATCCTATGAACCAGGCATCTCGATACCCATCGGTCGTTCCAGTTTTGCCTGCAACCGATCCTTGCACTCCCAAAGCTCTGGCTTTGGCCGCAGTACCCCGATCCACCACCCCTTTCAACAAGGACGTAATGAGAAACACTCCTTGTGGGGTCGCCGCCTGGCGTCGATCGAGGGGAGGACTCCAAATAGTCTCCCCACCCTCACGCACCATGTTGGACAGCGCGACCGGATGGATGACAATGCCTCCATTGGCGAGCCCGGCGTAGGCCGATGTAATCTGAAGCAAAGAGACTGAGGAGCTACCCAGCGCCAGAGACAGATCATCGGTCGACGGTGTGGCAATTCCAAATGCGTGCAGCAAATTCGTGAGCGCCGTAATTCCAGTTCGGTGTGCCGTCCGAACAGCGGGAACATTCAAGGACTGTTCAAGCGCCGTTCGGACCGTCACCTGCCCTCTGTACTGCCGATCATAATTCTGCGGCGACCAGGATCCTGTGCCGGATTCCAGTGTCACCGGCTCGTCCATGAGTACTGTTGCCGGGGTGAGCCCGATCGTACCCTGGTCACGTGCGGCCTCAAATCCCGCAAGGTACACGAAAGGCTTGAAGAGAGATCCTGCCGAGCGGTGCGCCTGCACCGCTCGGTTGAATTGGCTTAGGCGATAGTTGCGACCGCCGACCATCGCCAGCACGTGGCCGGTCTTGACATCCAAGACTACCGCTGCCCCCTGAAGCGGAGGTTCGACTTCGGTCAGGGCCGGATAGCGTTTTTCAAGTTTCGTCAATCCTTCCTGTAGCACCTGAGCGACGATTCGCTGAACCCTGGGATCAAGGGTCGAATAGATTCGCGCGCCGTCCGGTATGTCCATGCCTATCCCCTGCTCAACTTCTCTGAGCAGGTGATCGACAAAGTACGGCGCATCGGTGAGGACATCGTGATTCAGCATGACCTTCACCGGCCGATTCATGGCCTGAGCCACGGCGTCCTCCGTCAAGACCCCCTCTTCTTTCAGACGGTGCAGCACCACATTTCGGCGCTTCGTTGCATCCTCAACGTTTTTTACAGGGGAATAGGCATTGGGCCCTTTGATCAATCCAACGATCAGCGCAATTTCATCGATCGACAGTTCGTCAAGATTCTTACTGAAGTAGCGATGGGCGGCTTCTGCTACACCATAGATCGAAACCGGTCCGGCTTGACCAAGATAAATCTCGTTCACATAGCTCTCCAGGATTTCTTGTTTCCGGTACTTGAACTCGAGCGCCATCGAGGCCATCACTTCCCGGAGTTTCCGCCCAATGGTTCGTTTGGGAGAATAGAAGAGGTTCTTGGCCAATTGTTGGGTGAGCGTACTGCCTCCCTGCACGACGCCGCCGCGAGTCATGTTGACCCACAGCGCTCGACCGATCGCGATCGGGTCAACTCCGAAATGGGAAAAAAAACGACGATCTTCGATGACCAACAGCGCCTTGATCAGAGGGGAAGGGACACGGTCCAAGGGAACCCACTCGCGGACCTGCCGAGAGCCGGAACGCATCCCGCTGATCAAAACCGGCTCGAGAGATACCAACGAAAGCGGTTGCCCATCGGACACCGACAACACCTCGGTGACGATCCCGTTCACCAGTATCAATCGGACTGATCGTGCCGGAAGCCGGTTCTCCTCCTGAGCGTGCAGAAAGATCTCAATTGAGTCTTTTGTGGCAACATACTCACCGGCTACCCGTGGTGCCGTTCTGACCGACTTGTACTCCAACCGTTGCAAATGGTCGAGCAATCCCGAATCCACAGGGTGGAGCCCTGGTGTCAGAAAAAACGGAGCGCCATAGATCAGCAGCGGCGGATGCTCGTCGCTTTTTGGTAGAGCCAAAGTAGTTGAGAGAAAGACGGCATATCCTCCCACTAGAGCGAATGCCACCCCAAATACGATAAGGAACGGAACGAGAAGGCGTCTCGCTGACGAGACGGATCGAGGTGACGTCTGAGCTGCCATGGCCTCAGCTTACCCTGTATCTTCAGACAAGGGAACTGTGCACACCATATCTATGGGGAATGGGCAGCTCGGGAGTTCTGTTCAGGCTATTGTGGTATCAGCAAAATGTAGTGACCGACCGTGGCCAAAAATGAGCAGGTCGTCTGGTCAGCTCGATAGTTTGAGCAGCACAGAGCAACTCGCTCAGGAGTTGTGTATAGACCCCCCCATTTCGAAGTGCGGTTACGGTTTCAGGTAGGGCCGGGCTTGTTTGAGACAGAGCCTTCATCCCCTGATTCATTTTTCGGTGAACGACTGTCGTCCCCGCTCGAAAGTTCCGACTTGCTATCGAGCGAAGTTCCTTCAGCCTGATTGCGAGGTCGCCTAATGTTGGCGATCAACTTTTCTTTGGTCCCCACAGCTCCCTGTAGGACAACACCTGCCAACCCAACCGTCATTGTCGTACCGATGACACCCTCACTTGTACGATCGGGTTCCTGGATATCTACTCGATCCGAAGCACGCAACGCAGACCCTATAGGATCTTGTGCGGTGATCTTTCCTTCGATTTGGTTCTCACCGATGGAAGCAGGTAACAATTCCTCTCCTTCTTCGGTCGATTCCCTTTTCTCAACAAACTCTTCGCGAAGGGCACCCAGATGCGTTTCTTCACGATTCGCTGTATCAATTGGCAGAGAAGTTTGGATCGTGATATCAATCGCCTTTCGAGAGTCTTCTGAAAGACCAAACTCCGCCTTCACGGTCTCGCTCGATGCATCCTGTAAGGGAAACAGGGCCGTGCCATTCTCACGAGTGGCCATAGAATGGCTTGCCATAGAGCCGGGCACGTTTGGAGGAGGCAGCGGCTCATACATATCGGTGAGAGTGATTGTAAAAGACTTGTCATAGGTCAATCCATCCATATCCATAACCCTGACAGTGATTGTGTGACTGGTCGCCGCTTCGTAGTTCAGCAAGGTGCCGTTCGCCACGGTCAGCACGCCCGTGCTCCGGTTGATCGCAAACCGCCCCCCCGCACTATCGGTCAAGGTGTAGGTCTTGGTGTCGCCGGCGTCGGGGTCCGTTCCCGTCACGCGCCCCACCACCGTCCCATTCGCCGCGTTCTCCGCCACCGTGTTCGCCGACAGGCTCAGGTCCGTCGGCGCATCATTGACGGCGGTGACATTGAAGGTGAGCGTGTTGGGAGTGGTGTCATACGCACTGTTGCTGTCGCGCACGGAGAAGGTGACGCGGGCATAGCCGGTGCCATTGGCATTGGCCGCCGGTGTGAACACCAGATTCCCCGCCGTAATATCGGCCACCGTCACGACCTGGCCGGCCCGCACTGCCACACCCGAGAGCGTGAGGCTCCCCGCGGCAGGCAAGGTATCGATCCGCACGGCGGAGAGACTATCCCCCGCATCCACATCACTGAAGCCGAAATTGGCGGCAGCGAGGGTATGCGCGGTATCCTCGTTCAGGGTCACGGTGGCATTGGCGCCGCTTGGCGCCTCGTTCACATCCGTCAGATTGATCTGAAACGCCTCGGTGTAGGTCAAGCCGCCGGAGTCAGTGACCCGGACTGTGACGTCGTGGCTGGGAGTATTCTCGTAGTCGAGCAAGGTGCCGTCGGCCACCGTGATGACGCCGGTGCTACTATCGATCGCAAACCTGCCTCCGGCTGTATCAATGAGCGTATAGGTCTGCGTGTCCCCCCTGTCGGGATCGGCCGTATTGACCGTGCCCACCACCGTCCCATTCGCCGCGTTCTCCGCCACCGTGTTCGCCGACAGGCTCAGATCCGTCGGAGTTTCATTCGCATTGGTCACAGTAACTGCTATGGTCTGTGTGTCGGTTCTTCCGTTGCCGTCTGAGACTTGCACCATGACGTCGTAGACATTATTCCCTCCGCTGTCGGTGGGAGCTTCATAGTCAGGGGCGGTGATAAAACTCAATGCTCCCGTACTACTGTTGATCGCAAACTTGGCTGCATCAGCCCCGCCGCTAATCGAATAGGTGAGGGTTTGTCTGGTATCGGCGTCGGTGGCGGTCACCGTGGTGACCGCAGTGGTGTTTTCCGCAACATTGATTGAAGCCGTGGTACCCCCGCCATCGCTGGTAATCGTGGGGACGGCTTCGTTCACATCCGTCAGATTGATCTGAAACGCCTCGGTATAGGTCAAGCCACCCCGGTCGGTCACCCGCACGGTCACGGTGTGACTGGTCGCCGCTTCGTAGTTCAGCAATCTGCCGTTCGCCACGGTCAGCACGCCCGTGCTCCGGTTGATCGCAAACCGCCCCCCCGCACTATCGGTCAAGGTGTAGGTCTTGGTGTCGCCGGCGTCGGGGTCCGTTCCCGTCACGCGCCCCACCACCGTCCCATTCGCCGCGTTCTCCGCCACCGTGTTCGCCGACAGGCTCAGGTCCGTCGGCGCATCATTGACGGCGGTGACATTGAAGGTGA
>CABVRX010000002.1:0-86352 GCA_902500825.1 uncultured Nitrospira sp. | reverse complement strand
GTCGGGGTCCGTTCCCGTCACGCGCCCCACCACCGTCCCATTTCTCGCGTTCTCCGCCACCGTGTTTGCCGACAGGCTCAGGTCCGTCGGCGCATCATTCATGTTGGTCACAGTCACGGCAATGGCTTGCGAATCAGTTCCGCCCTGGCCGTCGGAAACCTGCACTGTCACGTCATATACGTTGTTGCCTCCGGTGTCTGTCGGGGTTTCAAAGTTTGGAGCCGAAATGAAGTTTAGTTGTCCAGTACTGTTATCGATCGTGAATTGAGCGGCATCGGCTCCGCCGATGATCGAATAGGCAAGTGTCTGTCCCGCATCCGCGTCAGTGGCTGAGACAATGGTGACCGGCGTGCTGTTTTCCGATACGCTGATTGAGGCAGTTGCGCCACCTCCGCTGCTCCTGATGATTGGCGCACTATTCGGGATGTTGTAACTAACCTGGACATTGTCGACATACAAGCGATCGCCGCCCCCTGTCCCCGTCACGATGAATTGAACACGCGTATTTGCGGATGCATACCCGGTAATATCAAGACTGATGCTACCGCTTCCGGTATTTAATGCGTTTGAGAATACCCCTCCGGCGAGCGTGACGTAGGTCGCCCCGCCATCATTAGAAACTCGGGCTTCGATGCGATCGGTACCAGTGAGTGTATTGTTGAAACTAAAGGTTAACGTTGCGCTGGTGGCACCGCTTAGATTGACGTCCCGACTGGCCGCATTGCCCACAGTATCGGTGTCGATCCGCAATTGGCTTGAATTCACTCGGACATCTCCGCCACTTGCTCCGCCGCCCCTGGCATCCGTTTCGGCCCAATTGCTGGACCATGATTGAGTGCCATTGTTGTTGCTGTATGATGCGCTGGAAAACTCATCGCGAACGGTTTCCGTGCCCAGCAAGCCCGCCCAGTTCATTTGGACACCGTCGTTGATCACCAAGCTCGTTTCGATACTCCCCGTGTGCACCTCAAATTCCCAATCTCCCCCGAGTGAAACGTGTCCGGTCCCGTCGGTACTCGCCTGGACATCCGCACCGGTCAAATCGGCGAGCTGCTGAACAGCATCCAGTCCTGTCTGCCCTTCTGCAAAATTACATCCATACACCAACAGGTCGGCCTTATCAGACAGGGACTCGCGAATCACAGCCAATTCGTCGGCATACTCCGTAGACATCGATTGTGCGTTGAGCGTGCCGGTGCCCAGCTGCAACTCACCGGAACTGCCGTGCGAGATGAGATGAATGGCATCTACACCGCTGCGCCCAGCCAGTGACTCGGTGATTTGTCCGATTCCATCTCGTGTGGCATCGAGCACCACGACTTCCACATTAGGCCCAATACCGGCCAGCAGTGTTTTGTAGTCCGGCACTGTGGGATCAACAAAAACCACCTCAGTTGTGGACTCGCCCGGGTGATAGGTCTCTATTGCGTGAAGGAGATCTTGAGATGCATTGTGCTCGGCGGTTTCGCCGCCGGCATCGGCTTCTTTTGAAACCGCAGCTTCAGCCTGCTCCTGAGCGACTTGTTCTTGATTGACTTCGGCCGCCGTTGCTGCAGCGGCGGCATCGAACATCAGCCGGGGTTCGAGCGAGAGCAAGGATTGTTTTGTCCTCGTGGACTGAGGCACCTTCCGAGGCGACTCGGCCCGCCCACCCGTTGAAGTCAGTTTTGGTTTCCTTCTCAAGAACATATCGACTCCTTAAGTAATTGGGATGATGCGTCAAGTCTTCATCGGATGGACATTGCCGATGCTGAAGGTCCTACAGAGTTACGCAGAGTCCGGCCCAGTAAGGAAGCACAGGACTGTCGGAACAGATGGTAACGGAGACGAACCAGCTCTGAAATGCATGGAGCGGCGCCGAGGGTGGACCGACTAGGCAGTTTAGAATCCGCTTTCTCTGATCAGCACTGGCACGGTGCGATCCCACACTCGTTTCGACAAGCTGGACGGCCGTCCTTCGATCTGGACGTGACCGGGGACGGCTTGATCGGCATCCCAGACTGCCTCGCGAGGCCTCAATCGGACCCGATACATTGAGACATCCGCCTTGAGTTTCCCGTTGCCGTCCCTCCGCACAGCGACATCACCTCCGAAAACCGATGCCAAGTAAGGTATGGCCAATTCTCGCTCATCGACTTCGGCGATCTCCGTAATCTCACCCTCAAGGGATGGTCTGGTGAGATCATCAGGGATAAACCGTCCCAATTGTCCGACAGCAATGTAGGCCAGCTCGTCGACGGAGATCAGACTGTCGATCTCAGTCTGGCTTGTATCGACGAGGTAGGCAATCGGAAGCTTCTGATCGATCCATCGGCCAGGAGTGAGTGAATCTGCATGATCCCGTATGATTCCGGTCATGGGAGCCTTGAGAATCAGATTCTGCTGTTTAGATTCGAGTCCGGTTAATTCAACCAGCCCTGCCTTTAACGATTCGGCGATCACTTGCCGTTGCTCACGATCCGGATCATGGCCGGCTTGGCGACCGAGACGATAGTCCCACATCGCTACTTTGGTTTCCGCCAGTCGCACCTCTTTCTCCAGCAAGGGATTCTTCAATACCACGATCTGCTCGCCGGCTGTAACACGTTGTCCGTTTCTTGCCGAGACCTGGCTGATACGCCCCGGTGTCGGCGCATAGATCGTGGCGTAGGACACCGCTTGAAGCACCGCCGGGGCGGAGACACTCGTGCGGAGGGGAATACAGGCGAGCGAGAGGAGGATGCCGAGGACAACGGCCGTGCCCCAGGCTCTCAATGAGGTCACATAGAGTGCACGATCGGTCCACCAGCCTTTGATCTCACGCACAATGGGCATGGCAATGAACCAGCCGATCTCGACCAGAAACAGAGTGATGCCAAGCGCTTTAAAAAAGTAGTGATACACCATGACGGCGATGCCGGTAAACAGCACGAGTCGGTAGAGCCAGACCACCCACGCGTAGCCGACCATCGTCCGGCGCATGCCGACCGTGGCCAGCTCCGGCGGTGGGCTCTGGTGACCGAAGAGCAACGTCCGCAGCCGCCATTGTCCGAATGCAAACGCTCGATCCTGAAGATTGGGAATACCCAATGCATCCGCCAGCACATAATAGCCGTCGAAGCGCATGAGGGGGTTCAGATTGACCGCGAGGCTCATGATCAAGCTGGTCGTGGCGACGATGAAGGCGATGCTTCGCATGCCACCCTCAGGCAGAAAGCCCCAGGCAAAGAGCGCAACGGCGGCCAGCCCTAACTCGGCGATGATGCCGCCCGCTGCGATCAACAGTCGCTTCCGCTTCGATGTCAGGCGATAGGAATCAGAGACGTCGGAGTAGAGGACCGGCATCAGAACCATGAAGGCGATACCCATCGTCGGGACTCGGCACCCAAATCTCGTGGCCGTGTAGGCATGCCCAAGCTCATGAACCACTTTCACCGCGCCAAGGGACAGACTGTAGAGAATCGCGCCACGCCAGTTGAAGAAATAGAGAAAGGTCGATACAAACGCGTCCCATTGACGGCCGACCAGCACCAGCCCGATCAAGCCGACGGCGCCGAATATCCAGCCGGCTGCCGCCGTATAGAGCGGCGCCACAATCGGCAACGTGGCTTTCAGAAAGTTGTGCGGATGCACGAACGGGATCTTGACGAACAAATAGTGATGGACCAGCCACATCAACCAATTGTGTTCTCCGGCTTGAGCCTGGGTCTGATAATCGGTGTGTTTGCCGCTCGCAGACTGTTCGGTCAGATTGTTCGCATAGAGAAACTTCACCAAGTCTTCCACGTCTTCGACCGTCGTGCGGCAGGTCGTCTCGCGCGCCATCGCGGCATGGAGTTTCTCGATCGTTCCGGCGTTCCAGCGCTGGGTCATCTGATAGACGGGCCATTCGATCTGGAAATACCGGTTGCGAATGGGATCGACAATGGTCCACGTCGGCACGCCGTCGGGCGTCGGAGTGCCGCGATTGAGTTGGAGGTTCGCGCGCAGCGGTGGAAGTGCTCGTTCCTGCGACTTGTTGCCGGTCGGTCTCGCGGTGAACATGATCTACCAGCCCACCCACTGTCGAACCGTCGTCAATGGCCGCCGTAGCAACAGATACGCAAGAGGCCCTTCCTCGCCATAGATCTTGGCCGTGCCTTGCCAACCGATGCGGAGACGCGAATCCGGTTGTGTCAGTCGAGCCGTCACGCGGTAGGCCAAGATATCTCCCGGGAGAACCTCGGCCTGGTAACTCGTATGGATCACGGTTGCCGAAAAGGACTCCAGCGGGAGGGAGGTGAGAAAGACGACGGCCTCGGCGCCTTCTTTGAGAACGATGGCGTCGGCCACCGGCAAGTCGATCCGCAGCTCAATCAACTTCGGGTCCGCGATTTCCATGATGCGTTCGCCGACGGTCACCGGTCGTCCGACCCAATCAGACTTGTCTGAATAGAGCAGTAACCCGGTTTGCGACGCCCTGACTTCCACCTGATCGAGCATCTCTTTCGCATAGTCGAGCTCGATCCGGCGGAGATCTGCTTCGACTTCTTTCAAGCGGGCATCGGCCTTGCGGCGTGGATCGCTGAAACCGGCTTGGACAGCCTGACTGTGCTCGGCTTGGGCGACCGCCAATTGCTTCTCCGCGACGCGGAACTGATTCCGAAGGTTGGTGTCTTCATACCGGAACAAGGAGGCACCCGGTTGCACCGTTTGGTTCGGTTGCATCAACACATCCGCGATGACACCATCCATCGGTGCACTGACCACCACCGGATCTTTCGCCATGACTTTGACCGGCGCCACAGCAGAAATCCGGATCGGTAAACAGAGCAACGCGAAGGCGGCAGCCGGTAGGAGCCACCAGACCGGCCGCCTGATCTTTCTGGACCAGCTCTGCGCCTTTTTCGACAACGCTTTCCAGGCATACGCATAGCTCCCGGCCAACCGGTGGACGATGGCCACATCGTTTTCCTGCCAGGCAAAATCACGCTCGAACCACCAAGCCCCGAGCACCGTTTTATCCGGATGTTGCAACGGGCACCAAAAGACATGTCCCTTCACAAACTCTCGCCAGCCGTCACGGAGCGAATCGGGCAGCATATCCGCCGTGACCACCATCGGCTGTTCGCTGGTAGTCCCAGCTCGACGCAGCGCTTGGACCGCCTGTTCAAGCCAGACGATCATCGGCGCATCGCGATCGACGACAGCGACGCTTGACGCATTGAGCACACAATAGGCATTCGTCGCCGGACCTGAGGGACTCAGCAGAAAAACTTGATCGTAGGGAATCAGCCGTCGGGTTTCGTTGACGGAAAGAAACCGGAGCTCTTGGATTGTCTTGGCCGCGCGGACTTGCCCTTCCAGATGGGTGAGAGCCGCCAGATGAATCAGCGTCGGAAGCTGTTGTGTGGTCGGCTCAGCAGTCGTTGTCATGTTTACCGTTGCTCCACAAATTGGGCGGACCCGCTCATGCCGGCCAAGATTTCCGGCGGCAATCTTTCGAACGCTCCTGTGGCTTTGATCGTCTGGCTCGCAGGATCAATTGAGGCGCCGACTTCTCTGATCTTCGCTCGATACCTCCTTTGGGTTTCATCGACAACGAAGGTAAATGACGACTTGCGTCGAATCCAGGACAGCGAAGAAGAAGGCAGCACGAGCTCAATTTCAAGACTGCTGTCGTCCAGCAGACTGATCAATTTGTCGTTGGGAAATACGTTTTCATGTTCGTTGACCATAAGGCTGACCACACGCCCACCGAATGGAGCGACGATTTGGCATCCCTTTACGTTGACCTCGGCAATCCGAATCGAGGCAAATGTCTTCTTGGCTTCCGCCGCTGATGTTTCTAGATCGAGTTCGCTCACGGCATTGAGTTTGCCGAGCTCGACGTTATTCCTATAAACTTTATCTTTCACCTCATGTTCGGCGATGGCGACCGCTAGTTCTGCACGATACTTGTCACAGTCCAGTTGGACCAGCGTGTGCCCTTTTTCGAAGCGCTGTCCTTCCTTGTACGGGAGTTGACTGACACGGCCTTGGACCTGAGCATAGAGGACCGCCTGTGCCGTCGCCTTCACGATTCCACGCGCAATGCCGGATTCCTGCCTTGTGACATGAACCGATCGGTCTCCTTTGGACCCACCTGTCGCAGAAACGCTTACCGCCACGACGGTCAGAAACACCACCACCATCACGCTACTGCGCCACCGGTATCGCATGGGCTTCCGATCTCCTTTCCGCTTCCGACATCGTGAAACCACTCGATTCCCAATACTGCCTGATCGAATCGGCTAGTTGAGCCACGTTTTGTTCGCCCATGCTGACGGGAACCGCTTCCTCCCCGAGAGATGCCATCAAGGTGGCATAGGCCGTTTCCAACCCTGATCGTGCAGCATCCAGTCTCACATCCGCCGCAACATCGTTGACTTGTTCTCGGATGAACGTGAGGTCATTCGTCCTTTGCGTCGTCCAGAGGTGAGTGGTGTGCTCCACGATCGCTGCCTGTGCTCGCTGGTAATTCCACGCGTCCTGATATTCCTCCTTGGCATGCACGAACTGAGCGGCACCGACATGCACTTCTGTGAGGATGGACAAGCTCAACGCCAAGCTTTGGGCATCCAACATTTGCCCGTGCGCTTCGATTGCTTTGAGTTTTGCCGGTGTTCGAAATACCGACAGGAGGTTCCAACTCACCTGGGCTGCATAGGTCAGCCAGTTCTGATAGAAGAGCAAACTGTTGCTGTTATAGTACCCGCCGAACGAAACCTTGAGACTGGGAAAGAGCTCTAAGAAGACGGCTTTTGTTTCCTTGCCATTAATTCGCTTCTTATAGTCAATAGCTCGCAGCTCCGGTCTGAGTAAGAGCGCCTGCTCTTCCATCTTCTGACTATCCAAGTTGATCGCCGGCACCGAGGTCGCGCTCGGTGGCATGACTAGAGCGAACGAAGTTCCAGGTGGTACCCCCATCATCGAAGCCAGTTGTGCCTTGGCCGTACTGAATTCACGAAAGAGCCGTCGCACTTCCCGCTGTATATTGAGCAACTCCCGCTGGTAGTTGAGAGGGATCAGCGGAGCCTGAAGTTTTCGATCGACGATCTGCTGGGCACTATTCATCGCCTTCGAGACCGATTCATTCAAAAACTGGATCCGGGGGAGCACTCGTTCCGCGCTCACAGCCCGCCAGTATGCGCTTCGGACTTCCTGTACGAGCCGAACTGCAATACGTCGTTTTTCCTCCTCTGCAATCATCACGTTGTCCGCAGCCTGTTGGGCGCGCACAAACGACAACCCGAAATCCAGGACATCCCAACTCAAGGCGAGATTGCCGGACATGATGTTCTTTTCTGCCGAAGTGAACGGTTCAACTGCCTGACGTCCGGTGACGATCGATTGCCCGACACCGCCGCTGAAATTATTGCGCCCATCGAAACCGGCATTGGCGGAAACTTGGGGAAGCAATGAATAGTGCGCGATATTGAGCTGCTGATGAGCCAGCTGAATTTGTATCGCTTTGACCTTCGCCTCTAAGTTGTACTTCAGGGCGCGCGCCATGGCTTCGTAGAGGTCTATTGGCACCGTAATGGGCTCCTCAATCGACAAAATGGCTTCAAAATCTTTCACTGCCCGAGCTTTCACCTCGTCCTTGTTCAACGGATGTGGTCTGACTAGGCAGCCGGTGAGTGAGAGCAGAACGACTACAGCAACAGCAGTCTGCAACATTATCGAGCAGCCCAATATTTGGACATTCCGGACAGTACTCATCGTCACCATGGCGGACCAAGCCACCTAAGATATTTCCGGTAATCGTATCGGCTTAGTTGAGGAAAAACTTGACTTAACGGAAGTGAACAGAGCCGAACCAGGCTGAACTATTGATGAAATGGATTGGGAGGGCTCATAGGCCATTTAGGCAGAGTGTTCGCTCTCATGCCGCGAGATCCGCTTTGCTTCGGAAGGCGTCGATATCAGCTTCTTGTAGTATGAGGCCTTTAACTATTAGATGCTGGTCGGCGTGACACCGCAACGGGGCTCCCCCCTTCCGAGTTACCTCCTCCGAATCTACCTGACCCACAAATCTCCAGCTATCTTTCTCACAGCAAGCACGAAGCTCCAACTTTTACCAAGGAGAATAAACATGAATTGCTCACGCTGCCAGGGTTTCATGGTGAGAGAACATTTTCTGGATTTTGAAGGCACCTACGGACATATGTGGGCCCACGGATACCGATGCATGAACTGCGGGAATGTTCATGACCCGGTCATTGAGCGACACCGGCTTGCCAAGGTACAACCGGCATTGATCCTCGCAAACGGTGAAGAAGACCACAAGGAAGACGAACTCCATGCGGAAATGCATTCAGTCATCATGCGCGCGGCATGACACCGAATCCAAACCACGCCGCCACACAGACACGTACTTACAGAGTCCTAGCTCGGAGAGGAGAGGGCATGGCCAATATCCTGATCGTCGACGATGATGCATCGATCAGGACGGCCTTGCGCCGCATTCTTGAGGAAGAGGGACATCAGATTCGTGAAGCGGCCGATGGCCAAATCGGCCTCATGCTCTATCGCGAGGCACCGGCCGACCTCGTCATTACCGACATCCTGATGCCGGAGCGCGATGGAATGGAAGTCACGCTCGCGCTGACGCAGGAATTTCTGGATGCCAGAGTTATAGCCATGACCGGTGCTACCGGCGATCAGAGTTTTCTGAACATTGCCAAGCTATTCGGCGCGCGACGTCTAATTCAGAAACCCTTCACCCCCGAGTTTATTCGTCGTGTCGTGCGGTTCACGCTCGATCATTAGCTACACAAACAAGACGAATAGGGCCACCGAACCGGTATCATCCTTGACGGGAGGGTTATCCGGGCTAGCTCTAGGGTCTCTCCATAGGTCTCTGAGGCTTACACATCTGGGTAGGCCACAACGACCCCACCACCATGCCGATTCCTGCCATTGCGAACCCCACGAGCTGAGGAGGCCAGACATCGTACGGCTGACTTACTAATTCTAATGCCAGCCAACTCGTGAGTCCCGCGACAATGGCCCACAACGCACCCTGTGTCGTTGCCCGCTTCCAGTAAAGACCTGCAAATAAAGGGAAAAAAGCCGCCACCAGGGTTACCTTGTACGTGTTCACAACCAGCTTGTAGATTGTCGCGTCCGACCACAGCGCAAGAACCAATACGGCTGAGGCGAATCCCACCAGGACCACACGCATGAGGCGCAGAAATTCCGAATCGTTCAAGTGCGGGAACATCGGCCTGATGACATTCTCACTCAGCGCAACCGATGGTGCGAGCAGGGTCGCACTGGAGCAGCTCATCACTGCAGAAAGCACTGCCCCAAAAAAAATGACCTGTGCCGCGATCGGAGTATATTGCAACACGAGAGTCGGCAAGACCAGCTGTGAATCCAGCTCCAACATCGCTCCGAACTTGACAGGATCAATCAAGGTTGCGGCGTAAGCAAGGAACATCGGTACAAAACAGAAGGTAAAATACAACGCAGCGCCCAACAGCGAGCCTCGCACTGCTGTGGGCTCATCCTTTGCCGATGTGATCCGCTGGAATACATCTTGTTGTGGGATAGAACCAAGCATCATGGTCATCCAAGCTCCGACGAACGGTACCCAAGCCGTCATCGTGGCCTCTGGAAACAAGTCGAGTTTGCCGGCCTCGGCCGCATGGCTGATGACCGTGCGCACACCTCCCGCCAGGTCCCCGACGATCGACGCAATATACAACAGTCCTCCCATGATCACCGAGATCTGAACGAAATCGAGAATCGCCACAGAGAACATGCCGCCGAACGTTGTATACGTTAAAACAATCGCTGCGCCGATCACGATGCCGACCGACTGGCTGATACTTCCCTCCGTCACGACATTAAGCACCAAACCCAACACTTTGAATTGTGCCGCCACCCAGCCCAGATACGAGGCCACGATGCAGAGCGTGCACAACACCTCAACGGTACGGTTGTAGCGGTACCGATAATAATCCCCCACCGTCAGCATATTGAGTCGGTACAGGCGTGGAGCAAAAAAGAGTCCGGCGAGCATCAAACACATACTCGACCCGAACGGATCGGCGATCACCCCGCGGAGACCTTCTTTTACAAAGGTTGCCGAGATGCCCAATACCGCTTCGGCGCCAAACCAGGTCGCAAACACGGTGGCCACCACAACGGCTAACGGTAGGCTCCTGCCGGCAACAGCAAAATCCTTGGAGTTCTGCACACGTGTCGCAGCGAAAAGTCCGATACCGACTGACAGGAGAAGATAGAGGATGACGAACCAGAAGACCACGCGCGCAGGATACGGCCATCCTGGCTTGCAATCAATCGATATTCAAGAAATCTTCCCGCATTGAGGCGGACCCGCTCAACCATCTCGGCTGGCTAAGAAACGAGAAAGATTCCTTCAAGCAGGTCCCTGAGAGAAGCGAAACCAATGAAAGGCCGCGTAAACACCACACGAAACCGGACACTGACTCCAAGCTGTACCGATACTAACTAACCTTTGAATGCCGAGTAGCGAGAAGCTCCGAATACCAAACGACATCCGGCGAGAAACAATTCACCGTGAGCCTCAACAGGCACTATTTTCGTCCACCGCACTTCGTACAAATTCAAGGAATATTCCCATTGCGTTTCCGCAACATGGAGTTCGAGCAGTTGTCGTTTTTGAGGCCGGCCACCCATCAACACGAGGATTCCATGCTCGCTCCTGTTGATGCAGTACACCGCACCCTGCTCAATGGTCACTTGCTCTCCATCAAGCGATTCGCACAGGCTATAGGTGCATATTCTTTGTTCGCCCACCCGCGCCTCTCGTCGTTGCGAAGGAATCGAAGCCTTCACGGCTTGAGAGACAGCAGCCACAGCGGCTTCAGTATCCAGATTCCCAAGGCAGTATAAGGGGGACTTATGCACGACTTGCTTCGTTCCAATACTCATGATGCCTCCAAAGATCACAAATCGGTATCTAAAGATGGCGGGGAGCAAGTGCCATACCATAAGAACTGTTATTATCCTTCTATGAACGGCTCGTGAATCCCTTTCAAACCCTTGTTTTAAAATGTATCGAAACTAAACAGCGAAGGGATATGGATTCATCATTTTGATGTATGGTGGTTGTAACTTATTGATTATAAATGCAATCAAAAGGTGAATGGCACGGCATACACATGGGAAGGTCTGTCCTTCACCGGAATGTAGGGCACACAAGCCTGGCGAAAGGTAAGGAGCCGATCGCGCACCCATGCAGTTCATCGTCATCAACTCAGTTTCTCCACTCGAAGGCCAAGCAAGCGAATGAGTTTTCTGTGTGGGTTTTCACGCCGATCGAGAAAGGGGAGCATCAGTTTCATGGCCTCTCGTCTCAATATTGCCGACTCATCGGTCGCCAGAGCCAATGTATGGGCGCGTGACTTGGTCACAAAATCTGCAAAGCGAACGGTCAGCACGACGGTTCGAAACGAGTGAAAGCCCTCGTGATGCAAGCGATCAATCACGCCCCGAACAAGGCTATCGAGTTGATTGAGAAGCATATGGCTGTCGAGCGTGTCGGACTCGAACGTTTCCTGCTCCCCGATGGATTTTGGTTCCGAATATTCCTCGACCGGTGAATCATCCCGTGCGCGCACCTTCTCATAGAGATCTACGCCGCGTTTCCCCAACAGGGTTTCGAGCTGATGGACGGTCAACGCTCTTAAATCCGTGACAGTCTTCACACTCTTTGCCTTCAAGACACCTTCCGTTTTAGGTCCTATACCGGGGATGACCCGGATCGAGAGCGGAGCGAGAAACGACTCAGCCTCTTCCTCGCGGACGACCGTGAGTCCGTCAGGCTTCCGCCATCCTGAAGCGATTTTGGCGATCAACTTATTCGGCCCAATCCCGATTGAAGCCGTCAGCCGTTCTTCCGAGTGGATCTCCTCTTTCAGGCGACGACAGATTCGTTCTGCTTCTTCATACGATCCTGTCCAACTCATGTCGCCGTATACTTCATCAATACTGGCCTGTTCCACGGTAGGAATGAAGCGCCGTGCGATCTGCATCACGTTCCCTGAAACTCGCGCATACTTTTGCATATCGACCGATACAAAGGTTACCGGCGGCTTTCCTGCCCGACGAGCGACCTCAGACAAACGCCATGCAGTGGAGATCGGCGTGGCAGAGTGAATTCCGTACGCACGCGCCAGATAGTTCGATGTGGAGGCTACTCCCCGACCTTTTCCGCCCAACGGGTCTGCGCCAACAACGAGGGGAGCCCCACGAAAAGCTGGGGTATCGCGCTCCTCAATCGCCGCGAAAAATGCATCCATATCTAAGTGCGCAATAATCCTTAACACTTTTCGCCTCACGCTGCCTTGGTACTGGAAACCAGTTGATAATCTCACAGATCAGAATATGCCTCTAGAACAAGTTCTGTCATTTTCACCGTAGCTTTTCGTGCCTGAGATGACGTACAATTGCACCCCGGTTCAGAAGAAAACGCGATTCAGGCACACGATCGTTGCTCACAAGTCAGCGACTTCAACGAGGGGAGGCAATTTGTGGGATATCGTTGGTTCAATATCATCGGATTTCTGATGCTGCTCTCTGTTCTCTTTCTGAATGAGATCGTGTACTTGAACGTGTGGTACAACCTCAATTTCTCCGTAATTGTTCCGGCTATCGTGTATCTCGGTATTGGACTGTGGCTCTCACTGTGGGGAGGTCCACGTCCTCAGAACGCATGATTGATGTTCATCTATTACTTTTCAAAGTCTAGGACATAGTCTCGGGAGTGACATAGAGTTCAACTCAGTTCAACAGAGCAATTCATTTAGGAATGCATCGAACGCAGAGCAAAGGCCATCACGAGAAAGGAGACAATCCATGGGATTCAGCTTTATCAATTGGGTTGGATTCGGTATGTTGGTGCTCGCGTTGCTTCTCAATGAGGCGTTCCTTGGGATAAACGCCTGGTACGATCTCAACGTATTGGCGGTTCTTGCCGGTGTCACGTGGTTGGTCGTTGGAGCCGCATGCTCCATATGGCCAAGCCACAGGGATCAGAGAGCCTGATCGATTCGCTTCCCGCCTTAGGCAAGAAATTGAGCGCAGAGGTCAATGGTCGCCCCTCTGCGCTTTTCGACGGTAAATCTCGCCTAAACACCATTCTCGTTAAGAAAACAATCCCTTGTATGATCATTTATCAGTCCGACTGCCTGCATATAGGCATACATGATCGTACTGCCCACAAATCGGAAACCGCGCTTTTTTAGGTCTTTGGACAAGGCGTCGCTTTCAGTCGTCGTAACCGGAACCTTGCTCAGGGTCTTCCAACGATTGATTCTTGGTTGCCCACCGACAAATCGCCAGACATACCGGTCAAATGACCCAAACTCCTGCTGCACAGCCAGAAATGCCTGCGCATTGGTCACAGCAGCCTCGATCTTCAATCGATTGCGGATAATACCGACATCCTTCATCAGCGCGGCCTTCCTCCGCGGTGCAAATCGGGCGACGACAACAGGGGCAAACTCGGCAAAGGCCTTACGGTATCCTTCGCGGCGCAGGAGAATCGTCTCCCATGCCAGGCCCGCCTGAGCCCCTTCGAGTACAAGCATCTCGAAATGCTTACGATCGTCATGCACCGGCACACCCCATTCTTCATCATGGTACCGAATGAGATGCGGTTTCAAGCCGACCCAGCCGCATCGCTTTTTTGTGTCAGTTGGGATCATCGCCTGCGCTCCTATGCCTACTGGAACACAAGGGCAGAATTGTAGAATCCATTGGGACGGAAGCACAAGCGGCGGTCTTTGAGCAATTCGAAGGTTGACCTGTTACGTACAAATCCACTACGATCCTCTTATTGACACGGGAAATGATTGATCGCTTCTATTCCACATGATACTCGACACTTTCACCACCCCAACTCCAAGCCAGAGGAGGAAGTCATGGCAGACAAACAGTACAGGCAGCTCGGATGTCTGGATGTGCAACCGTCGGGCGGCTGCGGATTCCAGGTGCGAGCGGAAACGGAAGCGGAACTGATGCAGTTGGTCGCCACCCATGCCAAGCAGTGTCATAAGCTGGAATCAATTCCGCAGGAGATGGCGGCCAAAGTAAAAGCAGCTATCAAAACAGTGACGGTCACGGTGTAGCGACACTCAATACTGGAATGGGATTTCCCCGCGTACGGTCTCGTACCGGGGAAGGCCCCGGTATCTCAACTCCAAGTCGTTATCAAGGAGGACGTATGGGCTGGAAGTCAGTGCTCACCATCGCCACCCTATTTCTACTAAGCACCAACGGCTGTAGTTACCTGTTTTATCCCCATGCAAAGGAATTTACTGAAAAAGCCAAGGGAGCAACGGGTGTCGAGACGCTCATCAATCTGACCAATATGGCGGAAGCCTCGGCTCAAGCCGCCAAAGGAGGTAAGGGAGTCGATCAATCATTCGACGATCTTCATAATCAGTTCCATGCCATCGACAACAGCATCTGCTGCGTCGAGAAATCGGTGAAGGAGCAGCCTGCCTACGCATTGGCCGTCACGCACAACAAAGAACTCAAAACGATCTTCAAGCGGCTGTGGAAATTCAAAGACGATCAGCCACAGCGGGATCAACACTTGGACCTCTTTGTGTCCGAACTCCAAGAGATGCGCCAAACGCTACAAACCTTACGGTAGACCTCATGGCATTACCATCGCCCGAACAAGTCATTACTGGTCAGCGTCAGGATTGGAACCGTGTTGCCGGCGGTTGGGAGAAGTGGGATCGCTTCTTCGACGAACAGATGGCATTCCTAAACCACCGGCTCGTGGCGGATGCCAGGTTGCACAGTGGTCTTCGCGTATTGGATTTGGGATCAGGCACGGGCTATCCGGCACTTCTCGCCGCCCAGGCAGTCGGGTCAAACGGCAGCGTGGTGGGTGTTGATCTCGCCGAGCACATGCTCGCTGTAGCAGAGAAAAAGGCAACGCGATTGGGCTTGCCTAACGTGACATTCAGGGTCGGCGATGTGACCACCCTGCCGTTCGAGTCCGCCTCCTTCGACGCCGTCACCAGCCGGTTCTGTCTCATGTTTCTCCCTGACATTCCCAAAGCTGCCGCCGAAATCGCACGTGTCCTGAAACCGGGAAGCTGGCTCGCGGCAGCTGTCTGGTCCGTCCCGGAAAACAATCCCTCCATCAGCCTCTCCATGGCAGCCGTCAAGCAAGTGATCGACCTGCCGCCGACGGACCCGATGGCGCCAGGCATCTTCCGTCTTGCTCAACCCGGCGACTTCGCCGGCATGTTGGAGGGAGCCGGCCTTGGGGATATCACGGACCAGGAGTTTCTTGGGGAATGGTCCTACGGCTCGACCGAGGAATATTATATGAGCCTGATGGAGATCGCCGCTCCGATCCAGAATCTCATGGCAACACTGTCCGAGGCGCAACGGCAAGAGGTGAAACACCTTATCCTCAAAGCTGCTTCGCAGTTCCAGCGCGGCGCCCGCATCACGTTCCCGTTAGCCGTACGGATGGTCTCAGGACGCAAACCGAGATGAGACATGCCGGCAAAGAACGACGGCTTCAAAGACTTCATCCTGGATCAGCTGGCGGAGCTGAACGGGGTGACCGTGCGGGCCATGTTCGGCGGCTACGGTCTCTATCAGAGAGCCAAGTTTTTCGGCATCATTCATAAAGGCTGCCTGTATTTCAAAGTCACAACAGCGACCGCGCCTCGTTACAAGGAACAGGGCATGAAGCCGTTCCGACCCAACGCCGAGCAAACACTCACATCCTTCTTTGAGGTGCCGATTGATGTCATTGAAGATGCGGAAGCCTTGACCCTGTGGGCGACCGAAGCAGTCAAGAGATGATCAGGCCATGTCTCAATTTCTCTGGACCATCGGCCATTCGACAAGACCAATCAATGAGTTCGTATCGCTGCTGAACGCACATGGTATCCAGCAGCTTGTTGATGTGCGAACCGTTCCACGCTCACGTCATAACCCGCAATTCAACACCGAGGCGTTGGCGCAGAGCTTGCCCCGTGCGGCCATTCACTATCGACATTCAGGCAATCTCGGTGGATTGCGCAAAGCCAAGAAGGATTCGATCAATCTCGGCTGGCGAAACACAAGCTTTCGCGGCTATGCCGATTATATGCAGACGGAACAGTTTGGCGAAGCGCTAGAAGAGCTTATGGCGCATGGTAAGAACAATAAGACAGCTATCATGTGCGCGGAAGCGGTTCCTTGGCGGTGCCATCGATCCTTGATCGCCGACGCGTTAGTGACAAAGGACTGGGAAATCCGACATATCATGTCGGAATCAAAAGCAGACCAACACCGGCTCACTCCCTTCGCCATAGTGGAGAATGGTCGGGTGTATTATCCAAAACTACAAGATGACCCCCCTTATCTATATCTATTCCCGTAGCTTCCCCGATTAATCTATACCTTGTGGGAATGACTAAAGGCACGGAAATGCACCACGAGACACAACCATGTGAACTTCCACGCTTTTCAACAGTTGCTATGCGCTCTTAAACTTGGTGAGTTTGGCAAACAGGATAGCGGTGAAAGGAAGTGCCAACCCGATCACTAATTGCGTGATCAAAAGATCGCCGAGCTGGCTGTAGTCGGCTGGAGTCTGGAGAGCACTGGTCGCTTGATCACGTACCTCCCTGGTGACAACAAAGATCTCGTTGAGATACTTGGTGCCGAGTTGGCTGAAGGAAAGCGCGAGATTGGTGAAGGAGGCCATCACGGCAAAGAAGGTGGCTTTCAGATTGGTCGGGGCGGAATTCGCGATCCATGCCAACATCGGAATCATAGAGATCTGCACAAGGGGCGACTCCAATGCCGTGTCGACCAGGGCGATGAACCTGGCATCGACGACCCCGCCGGTCATCCTCGCTGTCCATTCGTGCAATCCGTAGTACATACCCACGATCGGCAGAGAGAGAATAGTCCCGACGACGGTTAAAAATCCGACCACATACATGATCGAACGTTCGGCCATAAAACGCCGAAAGCCGAACATGCCCACCAAGGCTAAAATGCCGCCGATTAAAGAGAGGACAGACAGGAACTGCTGATCGAACTTCAGGTCGTCGATCATCCACCAAGTCGATCCCGGGCCAGGTCCTGGAATCGCGCGCAACGCAAAGATCACTGCCGCAGTGCCGACCAAGGTGAGCCGTTTATCGGGCTCCAATTCCCGAACAAGTCTCGATATCAAGAACAGCACGATGCTCATTGAACCGGCAAACACGATCTCTTCTCGGTATGGAAATCCGCCCAATCCCACTGTCAACGTGAAGAGGACAAAGACTGAACTTCCACCGAGAATCCACCAATTCGGCTTCGTCGGTTCGTTCTCCACGTCACGTACATCCACCATCTGCCTGGCCTGCTCCGGCGAGAATCCTTCCTGAACGAATCGCTGCATTTGTCGCTGCTTCAGCCACCACGCGAATCCGACGCCGGCCACGGAGACAATTGGAATCACCATGGCCATCAGATAGATGTTCTTGTACAGCCGAACGAGCTCGGCTTGCGGCAGCCCGGCCGTCCCACTGAAGACATATACGTTAATGAGCGCCACGAGGATGCCGCCGCCGACAATCGCGACACGTCCGAGTGTCTGCATCGTGGTATGCATCAGCTTGCGCGTTTGATCATCGAATGGGCGGCCCTGATCGTCGACACGAGGGACGGCCTCGACCGTCATGGCGTCTGCGACAGCGTCTTGAATGACATACCCGATGGGGGCAAGAAGCACACTGAGCACATACCAAATTTCCGCCGGCAAGATAGCCGTCATCGTTTCGCGTTCACCGATCAACAGGGCCATGATCCCGAGGCTGACAGTCAGCAACCCCGCGCCCAGCCCGACGAGCCAGCTCTTCCATCGCCACAAAAGATCCACCGTATGGCCGATCGGCATCTTCAGCGCCCAGGGAATCCCAGCCCAAAATCCAAGCGCGGCGAGAAATGAAGCGGAAAGCCCAAGGTAGTCTTTGACGAAGAACGTTCCAACAATACCGGTGAGACCTGAAATGCCGTAGGCCACATAGACCATGAGCGGCGGGAGATAAGACAGCCGCATCTCGCGACCGAGAGAGAGAACATTGCGATCAATCCACTGTACGACGAATGCGAGCATTTCTAGCGCAAGACACGGCCCTTTTCACGCCGCTCGACCAATGCCTGGAGTTGTGTCCGCATGTCGGTCGAAGACAGATGCACTCGATCGCCGTGTCCGGCCAATACCCATTCAAATGGGTAGTCGAGGAGTTTCCTTATGGATTCAACTAACGTCCATTTTCTCCAGACGAGGCGAGTGGGAGCTTCCAACGACTTGGTGTGGGGATCCCACCAGAGATGATCGCCGGTGAAGAGAAATCGCTCTCGATACAGCAGGGCCATGCATCCGGCCGTATGGCCCGGCACTGGAATGATCTGGAACTCTGGTCCGACCCTAACCGTCTCCTCCCCTCCAATCACCCATTCTGCCGTCGGAGCGGCATCGCCATCCGCCTGATGGATGATGCGTTTCGCGCCGAAATGCTCGGCATACTTATCCGCATCCGCCACGTCGTCCTTGTGGGTCAGAAAGATATGGGCTATTCCTCCCCGCCGCTCAAACGCCTCAACAAGATGCTTGATGTGCCGAGGAGAGTCGATCAGCCAGTTGCCGTCCGGATGTTCAATGAAATAACTATTCGCTCCGAACGATTTCTCCGAATTGAAACCGCAATAGCTCACCGCGTTCTCAATCGGGAGAGGAAAGCTCGCCATGGCTGTCTGTAATTGCACCTTGTCGCTGTGTTCAGCGCCGATCGAGCCGACGGGACAGGCAAGCAAGGCCTGGTAGGCCTGATGAATCTGCGGTTCACTATCCGGCTGGCGGCTGACCGCGGAATAGTCGCCGATCTCTTCGAAGCTCAGCGGCGCCAACTGGCGACAGGTGTCGCAATTGATGCAGGTCGCATCCACGTAGAAGTTACCAGAAACGTTGGAATCGAGGCGTTTCTTTCGATCAGCCATCAGATTACTTGTTGGCCTGCCTTTCCCGGTCAGCCGCACGCCAAAGGTACCAGGCCGCAGCCGTACGATGGGGTTTCCATCGCTCGCCATATTGTAACAGCTGTTTCGGTGTGGGCATCGTGGGCCGTCTGTAGGCAAGCCGGAAGCCGTTGCGCAGGCCGAAATCATCGACCGGCAACACATCAGGACGCCCCAACTGAAAGATCAGCAACATCTCGACCGTCCATCGGCCGATGCCTCGGACTTCGCTCAGCCGCTCTATGATTGCCTCATCGGCCCATTGCCTGATCATGCGGTTTGTTGGCACCGTCCCGTCAAGGGTCTTTGCAGCCAGATCGCGAAGCGCCAAAATCTTCGGTCTCGAGAAGCCCGTTTTCCTGACTGATCTCATACGGATGGCGAGCAGCTCATCCGGGCGAGGGAATCGCCGACCGGGAAAGAGCGCGATGAATCGCTTAAGAATGCTCTCGGCGGCTTTGTCGTGGAGTTGCTGATACGCGATCGCACGGGCCAACGACTCGAACGGCGAGCGGCGTCCTTTCGGTTTGAGCGAAAAAGGGCCAACCTCCTCGATCAACCGACGCATGACGGGATCGACGCTGGAAAGATAATCCGTCGGGTCTGAGGTTTTGTCCTGCATCAGTCCAGCGAGATCCCAATTTGCCTACATGACGATGCCCCCGCCGGCCTGGATCGTTTGCCCTGTCAACCATCGAGCCTCCTCGCTCACGATAAATGCCACCACATCGGCGATATCTTTCGGAACACCGAGTCGCTTCATCGGCGTCAGTTGAATGCCGATCTGCCGATACTCCTCCGTCATCATCTCGGTTTCGGTAAAACCCGGTGCGACGGTATTCACCGTGATCCCCTTCGGAGCCAGTTCTTGAGCCAATCCCCTGGTGTATTGCTCCAGTGCGGCCTTGCTCCCAAGATAGGCGGTGGCCCCAGGAAAGTGTAGATGCGTCCCGCCGGTGGAAATATTGACGATCCGTCCCCCATCCTTCAGCGCTCTTGCCGCTTCCTGCATGGCAAAATACGGTCCCTTGGCATTTAGCGCGATGACGGCGTTAAAGTCTTCTTCAGTCGTCTCCTCAAGCGGTTTCGGCATGAACTTCCCCGCATTGTTCACGAGAATATCCAGCCTATTGAATTGTTTGACCGTGTCGACCACGAGTCGGCGCGCATCCGTCATCTGACTCATGTCGGCTTGGACCGCCAGCGCCTTGCCTCCTTTGCCCTGGATTCCCGCAACGACCTGTTGAGCTTTATCCAAACTCTTCGAATAGTTCACCATCACAATGGCACCCTCGTCCGCCAGTCGTTCCGCAATAGCTCGACCGATTCCACTGGATGCTCCGGTCACAATCGCCACTCTTCCGCTCAACGATTTCATTCACGCGACTCCTCTTCATCCTGTTATGCGAGGGGATTTCCCCATTGCCCTAAAAATGTCCATTCCCCAATAGGTCGGCGACTCCTCGATTGTAACTCTCGTTCTCGCAGCCGCTCCGGAAGGCCGGCTGGATCACCTGGATAGCCGATAGCGACCATCGCAACCGGTTCGTAGCCCGATGGAATCTTGAGGGCGACCCGCGCTTTCTCCACGTCGAAACCAGCCATCTGATGAGCAGCCAAGCCGCTGGCCGTTGCCTGCAAGACGAGATTCTCCGCCGCCATTCCCGTATCGTGAAAGGCGTGCCGATTCGGCTTTCCGTCATCTTCAAAATTGAGGCTCGCAATCGAGAGTATCAGAACCGGCGCGCGGAAAGCCCATCTCCGGTTCCCCTCAAGGAGACAGTCGAACAGTCGATTCCAATCCGCTTCGTGGTCTCTTTTCGTCGCGGCGACAAATCGCCACGGCTGTTCATTGTTCGACGAAGGCGCCCAGCGGGCCGCTTCGAAAAGAGACCAGAGCGTGTGAGACTCTACCGGCCTTTCATCGAACGCACGGGGGCTCCAACGACGAACGAGCAAGTCATGGATCGGGAATTGAGTCTGCGCCGGTTTTTCCATGATCCTTACCCTTTCTTGCCGACTTCGGCCGATTGCATGTCCGGAGACCAGCCGCCTCCGAGCGCTTTGTAGAGTTGGACGACCGATGCCAACAGCAACCGCCGTGTACTCGTCAACGCCAGCTCCGCCTCGAAGAGGTTTCTTCGCGCAACCAGGACGTCAAGATAATTGGCCAGCCCACCTTTGTAACGAAGTTCGGCAAGTTTCAGGGCCGATTGCAGCGCCGTGACCTGTTGCTGTTGGGATTCACTCTGGGCGCGAGCTGTCTGAACCGCGATGAGCGCATCTTCAACTTCGCGAAAAGCGGTCAAAACCGCCTGTTGATATTGCGCCAAGGCTTGTTTGCTTTGTGCCTCCACCGCTTCCTGTTGAAAGCCCAGCACCTGAGCATTCAACAGCGGGGCGGCGAGGCCGGCGCCGAACACACCAAAGGAAGAGGGATCTGTGAACAGCAAGGAGAGTTCGGGGTGCGCCACACCAAGCAACCCCGTCAAGGTGATTCGCGGGAATCGTTCCGCTTTGGCTGCTCCGATGCGGGCGGTGACCGCCGCCAGCTGTTGTTCCGCAACCAGCAAATCGGGACGTCGCTGCAACAGTTCCGACGGCAGGCCGGCGGGAACATCGGGAGGAGCGATCTGCTTGTCTAAGGAACGTCCGCGCGCGACGGCAAAAGGTTTGCGACCCAACAATACGCTTAACTGGTTTTCGGCTTGAACCATCTGCCGTCGAAGCTCCGCCGTGCGGGCCGCGGCATTCGCTCGTTCCGCTTCAAACTGATCAGCGTCCAGTTTTGACGTCATCCCTTGGTGCAACCGGGCTTGGGCAATACGCACCGACTCTTCCCACGACTGGAGCGTCCGCTCCGCGATGTCGAACTGGAAGTCAAACTGGAGGAGATTGAAGTAGGTTTCAGCGACTGCGCTGACCAGCTGGATCGTCACGGCACGCCGGTTCTCTTCCTTGGACAACAAATCGGCGCGCGCCGCCTCGGTGGATCGTCTGATGCGTCCCCACAGATCGACCTCCCACGCCAGGTTGCCCAACGTGTAATAATTGAACGGACTGGCAAAGCCGGGAAAGAGAAAGTTCGCCTTCCTGCCGGCCGGCATGCTCGCGGCAGCCGTGATTTGCGGTAACCAGTCTGATTGAGCGACCAACGCCCGCGCCCGAAACTCATCGACGGTCGCAACGGCGCGCTGCAGATCCCAATTGTGATTCAGCGCCGTTCGGATGAGCTGTTGCAGTTGCTCATCACGCAGAAGCTCCCACCATGGCAGATTAGCCAACGAAGGCAGGTCCGATTGGCCGTCCTCCATACGGAACCGATCGTCCACATCGGTCTGTGGCCGCTTGTAATCCGGACCCATGGCACAGGAGGTCACTACCGCGCCGATCATCAGCACACATAGGCAACGGCAGATCGAGGGAAACAGCATCAATGTTTTCCGTCCACCGAAGTCTCGGCGTCCTCTTGGCGAACCCCATCGGGCGTCGCCTCCGACAATTCGGTTCGTTTATTCACAGGCGCCCATCGCTCACCGATCTTCCGCACCGTGACGAAGAACAACGGAACAAAAAAGATAGCCAGGAACGTCGCCGTCAACATCCCGCCCAATACACCGGTTCCGATGGATTGACGGCTGGCCGCACCCGCTCCGGTGGCGATCGCCAACGGCAACACGCCGCCGACGAATGCCATTGAGGTCATGATGATCGCTCGAAACCGCAACCGGGCGGCTTCCGCCGCCGCCTGAAGCAGCGGCATGCCCTCGGTTCGTCGATGGTTGGCGAATTCCACGATCAGGATGGCGTTTTTAGCTGCCAATCCGATCAGCGTGACCAAGCCGATCTGGAAATAGATGTCGTTCGTCATTCCTCGCAGCCACACAGTGGACATGGCGCCGAAGACTCCGAACGGCACCGCGAGGATGACGGCGAGCGGCACGGTCCAACTTTCAAACTGCGCCGCGAGAACGAGAAAGACCATCAGCAAGCCGAACCCAAATGCCAGCCCGGACTGCCCTCCGACTTTCGCTTCCTGGTAGGAAATGCCGCTCCATTCCAGGGTGTAGCCTTTCGGGGCCAACACTTCTCGCGCCGTTCGTTCCAACGCCTCAAGCGCCTGACCCGAGCTATAGCCGGGAGCCGCAGCCCCCAGCACCCACGCGGTGTTGAACCCGTTGAAATGTGTCACCGGATCAGGGCCGCTCGTGAACTCGGTCTCGACCACCGTATCGAGCGGGATCATCACGCCGCCCGGGCCGGTACCGCCCAGACCTGACGCGCCGCCTCTTCCACTGAACGCGGTGGCAGAAGGATTCATCGATCGCACGTACACCTTCCCGATGTCGGCAGGATCCGATCGGAACTCGGCCTCGGCCTCCGTCTGCACGCGATAGACCCGGCCGAACTTGAGAAAGTCGTTGATATAGAAATTGCCGAAGTACGCCTGCATGGTATCGAAGATCTCGGAAATCGGCACCCCCAACGCCTTCGCCCGTTCTCGGTTAACATGGGCGAACAATCTGGGCGCCGTGATGCGAAAATTGGATCCGATTCCGCCGATGGCGGGATTCTCCTTGGCTTTCGCGGCAAATTCCTGGGTGGCTTCGGCCAACTTCCGGAAATCTCCCCCGCTCGGATCCTGAACTTGCAGCGAGAACCCGCCCGTCGCGCCGATCCCGCGAATCGGCGGGGCATTGAAGGCGAGAATGAGCGCCTCCGGTATTTTGGCGAATTCTCCGTAGGCCGCGCCGACCAAGGCCTGGACATGTTCACCCTGCTTGCGCTCGTCCCAGTGGTGCAATGGAAGGAACATGGTGGCGGAATTGGGACCCCGCGTATTGAAGACGAAGTTCATGCCGGACATCGCGTCGGTCGAATGAACAGCAGGGACCGAGAGGAAATACCGTTCGATCTTCTTGAGGACCTCATCGGTCCGTTGCTTGGAAGCGCCATCGGGCAGCTGCACGATCGTGATGAAATACCCTTGGTCCTCTTCAGGCAAAAAGGCGGGAGGAATCACGCGGAAGAGCCCGAACGTCGCCAGTCCGATCACCACAAAGACCGAGAAGGACAAGACCCGCCATTTGATCATGCCATCCACGGCCCTGGAATAGCGTTCCCTTGTCCAATCGAACAATCTGTTGAACAGCGCGAAAAATCCCGTCTCGTGATGTTCGCCGCCCGGCTTCAACACCAGCGCCGACAACGCGGGACTGAGCGTCAGAGCCACGACCCCTGAAATCGTCACCGCCATGGCGATTGTGATGGCAAACTGTTTATAGAGTTCGCCGATGATCCCGCCGAGGAACGCGACCGGCACGAACACGGCACAGAGAACCAGGACGATCGCGATGACCGGCCGGGTGACTTCTTCCATGGCTTTCTTCGCGGCTTCCCTGGGCGACAACCTGCTTTCGCGGATGTGTCGCTCGACGTTCTCAACCACCACGATGGCATCGTCCACCACGATACCGATGGCCAACACCATGCCGAACAGAGTGAGCGTATTGATCGAAAATCCCAACGCCTGCATCCCGGCGAACGTGCCGATCAGCGAAACCGGAACCGCGGTGGCGGGAATCAAGGTGGCGCGCCAACTCTGCAAAAAGAGATAGACGACGAGAATGACCAGGGTCATTGCCTCGGCCAGCGTCTTGAGCACTTCCTTGATCGACACCTCGATGAACTTGGTCGTATCGTAAGGAATGTCGTACTTCAGCCCCGGCGGGAACGACTCAGCCAGGTCGTCCAGTTCAGCGCGAATGTGTTTAACCGTGTCGAGCGCATTGGCACCGGGAGCCAGGAAGGTGATCAGGAACACGTTCGGCTTTCCGTTCCATCGCCCTTGCATGACGTACGACAGGGCTCCCAACTCGACTCGCGCGACATCTTTCAGACGGATCATCGACCCGTCCGGCATGGCTCGAACAATGAGATTTTCGAAGTCACTGACTTCGGTCAACCGGCCCTGGGTCATAATCGGGATCGTCAGTTCCGTCCCCTTGGGAGCCGGCTCGCGGCCGACTTGCCCTGCCGGAAAGTCGCGGTTTTGTTCGCGAACGACAGTGGCGATGTCGCCCGGTGTCAGACCCAACTGCGCCATGCGCACCGGGTTCAAAACCAGGCGCATCGAGTAATTTTGCTGTCCAAAGACCATGGCCTGCCCGACACCCGGAATGCGCTTGAGGTTGTCAAGGACGCGCAACAACGCATAATTCGAGATAAACACCGTGTCGTGAGTGGGGTCGCTTGAGCTCAGCGCAACGACCGCCAAGAGGTCGGGAGAAAATTTCAAGACACTGATTCCCTGCCGGACGACTTCCGGCGGGATCTGCGGTTCGGCTAGCTTCACTCGGTTCTGCGTCTGCACCTGCGCGATATCCACGTTGGTGCCGATTTCAAACGTGAGCCTGATGCTGACGTGGCCGTCGTTCGTGCTGGTCGAGTCGTAATAGAGCAGATTGTCGATGCCCGGCAGCTGCACTTCGATCGTCCGAGCCACCGAATCAGCCGCGACTTCCGCGCTGGCCCCGGGATAGTCGGCCTCGATTTGGACGACGGGCGGACTGATATCCGGGAATTGGGCAATGGGGAGCTTGATGAGCGCGACAAGCCCGATGACGACGATGACAATGGAGAGGACCGAGGCAAAGATCGGCCGTTCGATGAAAAAGCGCGAACTCACTGTTGGTCCTTCAGGGCCTCGGGCGTCGTGTCCGCGGCATGGTCGACGACGCCGACGGACGTCTGGTTGTCCAGCTTTCCATTGCCCGTGGGTTCGGCAGCCGGAATCGGTTGGACGGGCGCGCCCGGCGCCACCATATGGAAGCCGCTCACGACCACCCGCTCGCCGGACCGCACACCCGACTCGATGATCCATTCCTGGCCTTGCCAGCTGCTCGCCTTGACCGGCCGAATTTCGACCTTGTCGCCTTCACCCACGACGAATACGATCTGGCCCTGGGGCCCTTGATGGACCGCTCGCTGCGGCACCAATAGAGCATGGTCTTTCATCGTTCCTTTAAAGCGCACCCTGACAAATTGTCCGGGCAGCAACACTCCATCAGGATTGGCAACGACGAATCGGGCTCGCCTAGTTCCTGTTTCGGTCCGCAGACCGACGTCTGTGAAGTCGAGGAAGCCTTCGCGATTGTACGTGCTGCCGTCGGCAAAGATGACGGTGCCTTTCAGCTGCGCGAGGCCTGGATGTTGAAGACTCACCGCGATGGTATCCTGCCGCCGTTTGAGCAGAAAACTTTCCGGCACGTTGACAATCACATACATCGGGTCGATGCGATGAATCACGGTCAGCAAATCGGTTTGGGCCGAGACCAGTCGCCCCTCGTAGTATCGACTTCGCTCGATGAGCCCTTTGATCGGAGCGGTGATGGTGGTATTGTCGAAGTCGAACTTGGCTTTGATCAAGTCGGCCTTAGCCCTTTGGAGAGCGGCTTTCGCCGTCAGGTCTTCGGCAATGGCATCGTCCACATCTTTTTGACTGACGGCCTGCGCTTCAAGCAGCGGCTTGACACGGGCGAGATCCTGCTTGGCTTGAACCAAGCGCGCTTCCGCCTCCGCGATCCTGGCCTTCGCGCTCTGGTACGCCCCTTCAAACGGCACAGGATCTATTTGGTAAAGCTCCTCACCCTTTTTGATCTCTCGTCCTTCTGCAAACAGCACCGCTTTCAGGATCCCCGTGACCTGTGGGCGAATTTCAACCGGACGAGACGCTTCCGCCTGCCCAATGAATACCGGTTCATCCGGCACGCTTTGAGCCACCACAGTAACGACTTCCACACGTGGGATCGGAGGAGGAGCTGAAGGCGTCGAGCCCGCATCATCTTTGCAACCGAGTACCCCGGCTATCGCAACCGATACGATCAGCGCGACAATGCATCTGAAGAAGTCATCATCCCCGACACTCATATAATCTGCCCTGCGCCTCATCCTAATCAAATGTCCCTCTCTAAAGATAAATGTGTCATTGTACCGACGCCGGTGATATGGCGGCAAGCCCGAACGAACACAGGCTGCCGACACTGTGGCAACGATGAATCGCCGGCACCCGCTTTCATCAACTCCTCACTGAGCTGGCCACGATTCTTTCTGCAGGTCCCCATGGCTCATTTCTTCTGGATCTCTTCGACGACGCATCGGGTCAAACAGCCGGATGCCCGCAGCTCCACCCCTTCTTGCCACAGACGAGTCAAGAGCGCTTTGCCCTCGGCATCAATAAACGTCACATTGGTCAAATCGATCATCACGCATTGCTGCTGATTTTCAGACATCTCGAGGCAATGGATCTCGAGTTCCTTTACCCAAGGACCGGCAAGACGCCCCTCAACAACGAGCAACATTCCGTGCCGCGCCGCATACGGATGGCCGGTAATTTTCAACATCAACTCACCCGCGCAACGGTCTTCCTTCTGAGATTCCACCCAAGTCATTTCGGAATTGTGACCGCCGATTTTGCAGAATAACCGGATCAACCACTTCTCCACATTGCACGCACCGTCTGACCAAGCAATCGGTGCCAGCACTACGGGGTATCGAATCGAAAGACTCTTCAACGATCATAAGTCCCCTGCACCTGAAGCATGGAATCGAACCGGCGGGATTCTCCCGCCGCCCCAGCGTTTTCTCATGTAATTCCGCCGTCGTCATGTGCGACCTCCCCTGTTACGGGTTCATCTGTTTCCAATCAGCCTCGTTACGTTTCAGAAAAGCCTGATGAGCCGGACACTGTTCGTTCAGTCCTCTGCTCCGACCACAACAACCGTCACCCTTATGCTGTCCTCATTACGGGTTGGCCTGAAACTCGCTCGCTTTTCTCAAGCTTTCGAGCGATGACCGTGTCCAAGGCCCACTTTCCCCCCCCGATCACGACAAGCGCTGCGCTCATGGCAATGACCAACACGTGATATTCGTAGCCCTCTCCTTGCTGCTGCCCGAACCAATTCATGAAAAACCCCTGTGGCCAATGCACCGTGGCGATCGCCCCGATCATGATCACGACAAAACTTGCCGCCGTGAACCGGGTAAGAAACCCAGCGATTAATCCCAGACTGCCGAGAGACTCCCCCATGATGACAAGAAAGGCCACGAGCCACGGCAACCCCATTTTCTGCGTGAAGAATCCCATCGTCCCGTCGAACCCGTTTCCACCGAACCAGCCGAAGAGCTTCTGCGCACCATGTGCAAACATCACCGTGCCGAGCCCAACCCGCAAAATCAGACCTGCCCATGAATCATCGGTCTTAAAGAATGACATGGCACACCTCCTCACGATCTGCGATCGATGGATGAGCGCGCTCGACGACGTTCGACCGCCCTGACCATCGCATGCTTGATCAACATCCGTGTCATGACCAACGGCAACCCGACGAGCGCGGCATACCACAAGTTCCACAGAGTCACATCTTTCATGACGTCACCTCCAGTTCCCTCAAACTAATGCTAATACTCTTCATGGCAAGAGGCATTCCTGGCTACAGCCTGGATGAGCCCGTGCACTAACCGGTCGTTTTCATGATGAAATTGTGTCGGTTTCCGTTAAGGGATCAACAGGCCGACTGTGATATGACGAAACCATGAAGACGACGGTTCGTCATGTGACGAAATGGTTCGTCACATGAGAGCGATGCAGGGAACTCCAGGGCCGTTGTGTCTAGTTTAGAAAGCTCGCGCAGCGTCCACGTACCGGAAGGAGAGTGGAGGCCGATCACGTCGACAGCTGATCGTCAGATGACAAGGCGGATCGTCACTCGACAGGGCGGGTAATACCGAGCTTCTGCATCTTTGATTGAAGCGTTGTTCGCTTGATCCCCAATCGAGCTGCGGCGCCCGAGGGGCCACCGATCACCCACTTTGTCTCGCGCAGGGCGCGTACGATCTGCTCACGCTCTGCCTCTTCAAGCGTCGCCGGAGAGTTGAGAGAAAGCGGATGGTCAGTCTGAAGCTCTCTGATAGGTACTTGTAGATCCGTCCCTTGCGTCAGAATAACGGAACGCTCGACGAGATTTTCCAATTCGCGAATGTTGCCGGGCCAGGCATAGTGAGAGAGCATTTCAAGCGTTTTCGCAGGAACCGTTTGGATATTTTTCTTCATACGGACGGCATAATGTTGCGTGAAGTAGCGGACAAGGATGGGGATGTCTTCTCTCCGTTCACGCAAAGGCGGTAAGGTGACCGGGAAGACATTGAGACGATAATACAAGTCGCTCCGAAACTGCTTCGCTTCGACCAAACTCTTGAGATCTCGGTTTGTGGCGGCCACCAACCGCACGTCGACACGAATAGTCTTCGTGCTGCCCAATCGTTCGAACTCCTGCTCCTGTAATACCCGAAGCAGCTTGGACTGTAACTCCAACGGGATTTCCCCCACTTCGTCGAGGAAGATGGTGCCTTTATCGGCCAGCTCGAATCGACCGGCTTTCTGCGCAATAGCGCCCGTGAAGGCCCCCCGCTCATGTCCGAAGAGTTCGCTCTCCAGCAGACCGGTCGGAATGGCGGCGCAGTTCAGCTTGACGAACGTGCGCTCCTTGCGGCCGCTCAGCCGATGGACGGCACGGGCAATAAGTTCTTTACCGGTCCCTGTTTCCCCTTGGATTAATACCGTCGAATCCGTCGGAGCCACGACCTCGACTTGTTTCAACACCTGCATGAGCGCGTGGCTGTCGCCGATGATATCCTCAAACCCATGCTCAATACGAAGCTCCTCTTCGAGATAGAGTTTCTCTTTCGCCAGCTTATCTTTGAGCTCGGCGATTTGTTGAAAAGCTAACGCATTCTCCACCGCAACAGCCACCTGTTTGGCGACTTGCTGGAGAAATTCTAACTCGGTGTCGCTATAGGCCTCCTTCTGCAAACTCAAAAACCCCATCGCGCCCAATCGCCCTCTCGCGGTGGTCAAGGGGATGAAACAAAACGACTGCGTCCCATCCTCTCTCATATAGCCGAGGACCTTCGGCCAGCGTGGTTCCTCCGATAGGTTCGGCACCAACAGGGCCTGCTGCATTTGCCACACCCATCCGGCAGGACAATCTTCAATGGCCACCTCATGCCCCCCCACCAGGTCAGCCGGCACATTGGCCTGGATCGTATGCAACCGCATCACCTTCTTGACGGGATCGTGGAGGGACAAATCCACATAGTTGACCTGGACGACACGAGGGAGCCGGTGCGCCAAATCATGGAAGAGTTGATCAAGGTCGCGCTGTGCGGAGATCGCCTGTGCGACCTCTAAAAGGGCTTGATACCGTTCCGCCAGCGTCTCGCAGGGAATTGTGACGGGCCGATCCATACTCACAAGTATGGACTATCGATCAACGACTGCTCAAGGGGCAACAGAGACCCGGCAAAAAGTAGGAGATCCAGAAGTCTTAGACCATTTCACAAGAGCCTGCTAGAGCGTCTGATGCGTCCCGTCGCAGAACGGCGGAGTCTTGGTGTGCTTACATTGGCACAAGGCAACCTCTTTCTTTGCATCCACCGTAAACTCAACCGGCTCAAACCCGGTTCCTTCGTGTGACCCGTCACAGAACGGTTGATCCCGCGAACGCCCGCACGAACACCAGTAATAGGTTCCCGGGTCCAGCGAAATCACGGCCGGCTCTTTGGCTGCAATGCGTGGTTGTCCCATGGATGTTCCTCCCTCGGTCATGGTTAGGATTCGGACTACGGAGCTGAAGTATATCGTTTCATCACGAACTTCGCACGTCCTCTTGCTAGCGCTTAATTACTCGTTATATAAGTTTGGTCTAGTGTTGCAGCTGAGCTTCGGCGAGTTTCATCATTGAAAGGATATGACATGAAGAAAAGCTTTTTCATAGCTGGTGTGATCGGAGTCGTTCTAGCCCTGGGTCAGCTGACGGCATCTTCGGCTGATGCGAAGACCGTTGACGCAGGCGACTCCAGTTCGAGTTGGAACGGAACCGGCGAGTTCTTGGAACTTGGAAATGGAGAACAAGTCGTCAACGGAGTTGTCAAAGGGATGTTGATCTCCCGTCACAAGGACGGAGGCAAGATGATCGTCCATTCGTCAAAACTGGCCTGTCCGGTACGCGTGAATCTCAACAGAAACAAAGATTATCAGGCGATAGAAGGCCTCTGCACGATCGTGGCGCATGAAGGCAAGGACATCGGATATGCCCACTGGAAGTGCGCTGGAAATTTGAAAGAGTGTACGGGCGATTTCACGTTTACAGGTGGGTCTGGAGGATTCGCCGGAATGTCAGGCACCACTCCCTTTCAGACCAGTATCATTTTTGAGCAGCAGGAAGGGAAAACCGGTCAAGCGATCGGGTATGCGGTCTGGCCGAATATGACCTATACGTTACCGTAGGGTAATCACCGCCTATTCCTCTCACTGTTTTCAGGCACTCCGACGGGAGGAGCTCCATTGAACTATCGGGAGCTCCTCCAGGAATGCTTCGACTCTAAAGATGTCCCGGTTCAATACGGTTCCCCTACCCAGTAGCCCTACCAACGGAAGTCGTTGACGACACACTTCACCACATTCCCCCATTGTTTTAGTTAGCCCTCTCATCATCATTTCCTTCATTTGGTGAAAACTAAAAATGTACTGACTACTTCGATGGTGGCGCGCCAGGAAGACGGCTCGAAATGCCCATTCAAGTGGTGCTGGTTCCCTGTGACTTCGCTCTGCAACCAGCGAACGACTTCATCTTGGCTTATCGACTGTAGTGCCGTCCTTTCTTCTGGTTTGGGAAGAGATTTTGAACGGACAGCGAAGAACTGTCAGGCCAGTCAGCACTTAATTGAAGTAGCGGTATTATTCACATCGTCTATGGTATTTTCGTTCCCCGGTCTTGCCGCCGATCGCCACGGCCGACATTGGAATTGAGTTTTCCTTACGAGGTGCTCGTTGCAGCCTGATTCCATCTTCTTTCAAGACCTTGCCATCGTCTTCCTTGCGGCTGTCGCAGGAGGCGTACTCGCCAGAATTGCCGGGCAGCCGTTGATTCTCGGCTATGTCTTGGGCGGTATCGCGATCGGTCCATTTACTCCTGGACCTACCATCTCGGAATCTCACACGTTCGACCTCTTTGCCGAAATCGGCGTCATTCTTCTGATGTTTTCGATCGGACTTGAGTTTTCCGTCAAGGATCTGATGCGGGTCAAATGGGTCGCCCTCGCCGGCGGGCCGCTCGGCATTCTCATGTCCATTGGATTGGCCGTGATGGCGGGAAGCTTGATCGGGTGGCCAACGACCCAAAGCATCGTGATTGGAGCGGTTATTTCCATGGCAAGCACCATGGTGCTTGCACGTCTGCTCCTCGATCGGGGCGAGCTCCATACAAAGCATGGACGTGTGATGATCGGCATTACGCTGGTCGAAGACGTTGCAGTCGTGGTGATGACTGTGCTTGTGCCGGCCCTCGGTGAATTCAACTCGGGACGATTGCTTCTGATCGGGCAAGCCTTGTTGAAGGCTTTCCTGATCCTGGCCCCCTTCGGCTATTTGGCCGCCAAAGTCATTCCAACTATCATGACGCATGTCGCCAGGACCCAAAACCAAGAACTCTTCCTGTTGGTCACCCTGGCAATTAGTCTTGGGACCGCCGCCGTCACGCAGATGGTCGGACTCTCCCTCGCCTTGGGGGCCTTCCTGGCCGGCCTCATTATCAGCGCGTCCGATTATGGGCATGAAACCTTGGCTAGGCTCCTCTCGTTGCGCGACGCCTTCGTCGCCCTCTTCTTCGTCACCATCGGCATTCTGATCGACCCACGCGTCATCATCGATAATCTTCCCCTTCTCGCCACGATTATCGCCTTGGTTATCGTCGGGAAGCTCGTGATTTGGACGACTGTCGTGGGACTTTTCGGCTACCCCTGGGCGACCGCATTCCTCGTGGGCATCGGTCTTACCCAAATCGGTGAATTTTCATTTGTCCTGGTGCAAGTGGCGAAGGCCGCAGGCCACGTCGGCAGCGAAGTGTACAATGCGACGCTCGCCGCCTCTCTCCTCACGATTCTCGCAAATGCCGCTCTCGTCCGGTATGTACCCGGTTGGCTTGGACAGCGTAGTCTTGCCCGTGTTCCGCGCGAGGCCGAGCCCTGGCCGCCAGAAAGCGAACCGCCCCGGCAGCATGTGGTGCTATGCGGCTTCGGCCGAGTCGGCAGTGCACTCGGCAAAGCATTGGAGGCCTTCAATTTTCCGTATGTAGTGATCGACCGGAATCCCGACATCATTCGCCGGTTACAGGCCAAGCACACTGCCTGCCTCTATGGCGATGCCTCCCACCGCGAGCTGCTCATGAAGGCTCGCGTGGAGGACGCGTCTCTGATCATCGTGGCACTACCTGAAATTGAGCCTGCTGCACTGACGGTCCATCGCATCCGTGCCGTCAATGAGAAAGTTCCGATCTTAGCCCGAGCACATGGCGTAGCGGAAGCGGAACGACTCGGCGCGGTTGGAGCAACCGAGGTGATTCAGCCTGAAGTTGAGGCATCTGCGACATTGATCCGGCATGCCTTGACCTGGTTCGGAGTACCGAAGGACAGCATTCTTGATCATGTGGAACAGTACCGGCGGTCCATGGAAAAGAAGCGGCAGTCGAATTGATTGATCGGGCAAGACGTTCATGATCCATCGCTCTAATCGACGCAGCCGACGTGAGCAAGAATTGACAATGAACGATCGTCGTGTGAGTTATAAGCGCAACGGCTTGATCGGCGAGAGAACTGCCGCTGGGTCGTTTTTCCACACCGACTCATCGGCGTCGATGTAGAGTTCCACTTCATTGCCGTCGGGATCTTTGAGATAGAGACTCTGACTCACCGTATGATCGCTCATGCCGTCGATCGATACGCCGGCCTGTTCAAGTTCTTGCTTGGCGCGTCGGAGTTCATCCAAACTGTCTCCCACCTTAATGCCGATATGATACAGCCCTCGGCGAGATCCTTTCGGCGGTCCCGGAGCATCGCCGACTTGGATCAACAACAATTCGTGATGCGTCCGGCCCGATGTCAGAGCGGCGGCACTTCCCTTGAAGATCCGCCCGACTTCTTTGAAGCCCAACAGGTCTCGATAGAAGCCGAGCGATCGTTCAAGATCCTTCACATAGAAGACCACGTGACCCAAATAGTGTGCCTTCATATCCGCTCCTCATGGAGGAAGTTCCACTGAGTGATGACGCGCGTTTCACGCTCGAATCCGAGCACGCTTATCGAGGCGGTGCGGAGCACGAACAACCGTCCAGCATCGGGCGGCAGACCGAGCCAGCACGCGGTCAGTATTCTCAGGATATGGGCATGTGCGAACAGCACCACGTCGCCGTCGACCGCCAGCGCCCGCTGGATCACCCGTTCGGCGCGGTGCCCGACCTGCTCGATCGACTCGCCCCTGGTGACGGAAGCCGTCCAGATCGACCACCCAGGCTGTTCCAACCTGATCTCCTCAGTCATTTTCCCTTCATAGACGCCATAGTCCCATTCGAGTAGGTCATCGGTCACTTCGGCTGCCTGGCCATACCCGGCCAGCCGGCAGGTCTCACTTGCTCGGCGTAACGGGCTGCAAAGCACCAATCCAAATCGTCGGCCGGCCAGAACCTGCCCCAATGAGGCAGCCTGGCGCTCACCGGTCGGCGTCAGCGCGATGTCGGTTCGGCCCGTATGCCGCTTGGCCGCGCTCCATTCAGTCTCCCCATGCCGAATCAGCCAGAGTTCTTGGCGTGGCTCACTCATGAATGTTCCGGGCCACGCGTAGAAGCCACCTGCACTGCACGATACCTATGCAGCGCATGCGCACGCTCCCTGCATTCGAGCAGCATGCTCATATTTCAGGACAGGCGAATAACAGGTCACGACTTCCAGAGATTGACGACCGTCCCTTCTTCGTTCAGTTCGATGGTGATCGTCGAGCCTTCCTTGATTGGTTTGGCCTTCACTTCGAGTCGTTCGAGCGGAAACACCTTCTCGCCCTCCGGCGTCCAGAGCTTAATCTCTTTCTTGGTTCGGCCCACGTAGATCAACTTCCCGGAGACCAGCCGGTGCGCGTGAACATGGCCCTGCATGTGGTGATCGACGACCATTCCCTCTTCGTTGATCCACAACGAGATCTCGTCCCCGACCTTGATGCCGGAAGGTATGGACTTTTGGTTGAGGCGATACGTTGCGGTGGGAGTCTTGATGGCGACGACACCGGACTGAATCTTGTCCACAATGCCGTGCGCCGTGATGTGATAGCCCGGCTTGGTGCGCGGCCGGCTATTGAACGTCAACTCCACGTCAAACCGATGCACGTCGATGACCTTGCCTTCTTCGTTGACCTCAACGGTGATCGGGGTTCCCTCCGCGATGACGGACAGCTTCGACTTGCCGGTCTGCACGTCGAAGTTCTTCTCGCCTTCGGGGGTATGTAGCTTGATTTCCGTCTTGTCCATGGAGGTATAAGCCAGATTGCCCGTCACGAACTTATGGGAATGACTCGGATCGCCCTTGCGGTGCACATCGACCACGGCATTGTTTTCGTTCACCCACATCTCGACTTTTTCTCCAACGAGGAGACCCTTGGGGAGCACCTGAGCGGCGATCTTCATCTGTCCCCAGGGAGTCTTGATGGCAACATGGGTCCCCTGGACTTTGGTGACGACGCCGGTGACTTTCAGATGAGTCGCGGCGCCTTGGCTGTTGCTCTCATCAGCGAACCCGTAGGGCGCAAACAACAGGGTCAATGCGATCGAACCGAGCAGAATCAGATGGCGCGGCAGGACGCTTCTCCCCGAATCGATGGTCGATCTCTGTCTCTCTCTCAATGAACCGTTCACGATACCCTCCTCTTGGTTAATGGACGAAATCTATCTTCCTTCATGTTGCACATGTGCCTACTGGTTCGCCATACTTATATGATAGATCAGCTTCCTGCTACAACCGGCCCTCGCCCCCGGCGGAAGGGATTCGTCGTCAGGGTATCATCCTGCCTTCGGTCTGGCGTCCAGCGTACGATTGAGATTGAAGGCGGCACTGATCAGCGCCAAGTGGGTGAAGGCTTGGGGAAAGTTGCCGAGTGCTTCCCCGCCGATTCCGGTCTCTTCGGCATACAGTCCCACGTGGTTGGCATAACCCAACATCCGTTCGAACAGGAAGCGCGCTTCTTCAAGCTTGGCGCGATCGACGCGTCCGGCCCTGGCCAGGGCTTCCACCAGCCAAAACGTGCACATATTGAAGGTTCCCTCTTTCCCGTGCAGGCCGTCCTCCCCCGCTTCGCTGTCGTACCGATAGACCAACCCATCCGAGACCAGTCCGCCGGATTTCGGCGAGCGCGCAATCGCCGCCAAGGTATCGAGCATCCTCGGGTCGTTGGGTGAAAGAAAAAACACGAGCGGCATGATGAGATTCGAGGCGTCCAACGAATCGCTGTCGTAATGTTGAACGAATGCCCCACGCTTGGCATTCCATCCCCGCTGCATGATCTCCTCGTAAATCTGATCTCGAACACGCAGCCAACGAGCACGGTCGGCGGGGAAAGAGCGCTTGTCGGCCAGGCGAAGACCTCGATCCATCGCGACCCAACACATCAACTTGGAGTAGACGAACTGTCGACGCCCTCCTCTGGTTTCCCAAATTCCTTCATCCGGCAGTTGCCAGTGGTCGCACAGCCAGTCGAGCCGATGTCTGATTCTCATCCACGTGTCGTGACCGATCGGCATCACATGTTTGTTGTACAGATAGACGGCGTCGAGTAGTTCGCCGTAGATGTCCAACTGCAACTGATTGTACGCGCCGTTGCCGATCCTCACAGGCTTCGCTCCGCAGTAGCCGTCCAAATGGTCCAGCGTCTGCTCCGTCAAATCGTGCCGGCCGTCGATTCCATAGACGATTTGCAGCGAGCCGTCCGCCTCGACCTCCTTGGCGCGTGCCGCCAACCACGTCAAAAAGCGGTCCGCTTCCTCCGTGAATCCAATTTTCAGGAAGCCGTAGACGGTGAACGCGGCGTCGCGTATCCAGGTGTACCGATAGTCCCAGTTGCGCACGCCGCCTGGGCTTTCGGGCAAACTACAGGTCGGCGCAGCCACGATGGCGCCGGTCGGCTCGAACGTGAGAAGCTTCAGACAGAGGGCGGAGCGGTGTACCATTTCCCGCCACCGCCCGGTGTAGGTACAGCGAGAAAGCCAATGACGCCAATATTTCACGGTGTGCTCGAACATTTCGTCGGCTTCGGCAGACGACGGCCAGGAGCCGCAACTTCCGTCTGCTTCAATAGACCGTAAGACAAACACCGCAGACTCCCCTTCTCGCAGAGCAAATACCGACCGGACTCCTCGCTCATCCGGTGTCAGAGAAATATTAGTCGCCAGCCCTAGACTGAGATCCGGCGAATGAAAACCGGCTCCTTGCTTCGTCACCCGCGTTTGATGCGGCGTTCGCGCGTAGTTGAAGGCGGGATGGCAATGGGCTCGAAACTCCATACTGCCCTGCGTCACACGGACCCGGCGGATGAGTTGATTGTGCCAAGATGATTCCGGAGGCAGGCCGGCCGGCATAAAATCCAGAATTTCGGCGACGCCGGTCGGCGCATGGAAGCGCGTCACGAGCACGTTGGTATCCGGCCAGTAAAACTGCTTCGGAGAGATGTCTGTGTCGACGGCGGTGATCTCGAACCGACCGCCCTTCTCATCGTCGAGAATGGCCGCAAACACGCTGGGTGAGTCAAAATGAGGAAAGCACAGCCAATCGATCGATCCGTTCAGGCCGACGAGCGCCGCCGTGCGCATGTTGCCAATCAAGCCGTAATCTTTAATCGGGAGATACGCCATATCTTATGCCTATTACCTATTCTAATCAGCCATGTGCAAGAACTCGACGGTCTGTTGATTGGACATCGGATCGCTGAAAATGGATACCGCCGATGAGCGGTTTTCTAGAACCGTTTTTCTTCCAAGTCGTACACGTCAAACCACACATAGACCGGACGGTGGTCCGGCACGAACCTGGGAATGTATTCTTCAAGATATTGCTGCGCCTGGAGACTCATGTCGCTCACCCTTGTGTCGCGCATCGCGTTGTTCCACTTCAACACGTCGTCCGGATCCTTGACCTGGGAATGACCGGCAATCCACGACGCGAGCTCTTCATCGGTGGCTCCCGTCGCAACGACGTCCTTGAACTGTTCCGGTTTGATCCCTGTAAACGCAAACCATTGGCTCGCCAGTGAACAGGGCCAGTAATTGTATTCGCCGTTCATGTCCAGCAAAAAGGCCCGACACTTATCCGCACATCGAGCCGCAATCACGTACCCACCCAGCTTCTCTCGCGGGCTGCGTGGATAACTCTTCCGAAGATCCTTGGCCAATGCCTTCACCTTTTCGAGATCAGTCTTCATCATGCGGCCTCCCTGTGTGTGTATCTCCTAGCTCGCATCATTCATGAGCACTCCTGCTGCAATTGTGGATTCGCCGCTGCGACAAGCCAATATGCGGCTTCGGTGGCATGTTGGCGGGCGGACTCGGCGCTCGGTCTATCAACAGGCTGTTTCAAGTCTGCCTCCCTTCCTCGCGGCTCCGTGCACCCGTCTCGCTTGGCGACTCCGCAATTTCGCAACGGACTGTCATGATAATGCGGGCTACCCGAGCAGCGCCTTGACTTGAGCATGAGCCAACCCGACTTCAGGTACCCGTTGCAACGCATCGTAATACTGCCCGCCGAATCCTTCACTCCCTTCCGACGGCCTCAGCAGGCTCCGTACCGCATCAAGCAGAGCGGTGATCTCGGTGCCGGACGCGATCCGGCGCCCTTCGGTGAGTTCATCAAGGCCGGCTACATAGCGGGACAACGGCCGCAACCATGCAAACCAGGAATCCCCCAGCACCAATTGAAGAAATTCTCCGTTGGACGCGATGCGGCCATGGACCCGCTCATAAGACAGCCCCTCCGCGTCCAAACAACGCTTTGTGCAACCGGAGCAGTGCCCGAGAAAGATTGTTGAGGTGCGCCCGTTCGCGATCCCAACCCGACATGATCCAACCTCATGTTGTTGCTATGGCTTGCCCGCCGATATTGCGCCGCCGCCGGTGCCGATCGGAATCATTGCCCCATTGATCTGACGGGCTTCGTCCGAAGCGAGAAAGAGCAGCGTGTCGGCGATGGACTCCGGCTTCGTCCACATCGACGGATCAGTGTGAGGCATACTCGCGTGGTTGGCCAGCGTATCGATGGTGGTGGGCAGCACCCCGTTGACCGTCACGCCCGAGCCTTTCAGCTCGAGCGCCGACACGCGGATCAGCGCGAGCAGGCTCGACTTGGCGACGAGATAGGCGGCGGCGCCGGGAAACGGCTCGACCGCCGTCCAAGCCGCCACGTGCAGAATGCGACCGGTTCCGCGTTCCAGCATATGGGGCAGGACGGCTTTCGACAGGAGGAACGCCGACGTCACGTTCATCGTCAACATCCGCTGCCACAACGACACATCGGTGTCCACGACGCGCCCCATCGCAAAGCCGCCGACCAAGTTCACCAACACATCGAGGCGGCCCGCCGTTTTGATCACGTCATCGACGAGACGACGGAAAGCCGTCTCATCGGTGACATCGGCTCGCATCGCATTCCCCGCTGCCACCTGGTCAGGCGGCGGATTCGGTCTGCGGTGATGACACGCGCACCGGATTGCACAAAGACCGGTGTGACCGTACGGCCCAGCGCGCCGGATCCTCCGGCAATCAGCACGACTGTTCCCTTTGGGTTGCCGTCTCTATTCCGTCGGCTCGCTATATTCAAAATGAAAATGCCGTACCTGATGCGAGCGCGAAATCATCGGCGCATGCCCATCGAGAGAGCTTCGAACAATCGATTGACGGCAGGATCGATTCTCCCGTACGCGCTGCGATGTCCATGATGAACGTTCGTTCACCGCTTTTCTGTTCTATCCAATACATGAGGTCAGACGATCTATGCAACTCCCTCCATTTGCGAATCGAGTCAGGTCGTCAAGCTCCGCCAAAGAAGTGACCGAGGCCTGCGCGGCAAACTCACTCGCGCCAGCGAGTTATCATGGAGCGAGACGCCAAAGCGAAACGTGGCGTATCGCCTATCTGTTTCCTCTCTCTCGTGAGAGATCCTCCAGCCTCGGAGGTGTCCGCGTAGGTGCGTGAGGGCCTCAGGGAGACGAATCGCTGACCGAGTTCGAGTTCCGCATCGCCGAGAACGCCATGCTTGTTTGGCTGCCCAAACCGGTCATCGCTGCCCATGGATGTCGTCACCGAACGGATGTCCGTATTGCGCTTCAACCAGGCGCTGGCTTGCGGTGGCGCTGCGCCGTCGACTTGCTGCCGGGATCACTCTGCTGAACCAAGAGAAAGCTCGTTCAGAGCCTCTGCGCACCAATCATAGTTTGGTTCGATAGTGATGATAGATGGATCGATGAGAGACATACCAGATCGGTGCATGACGGAGAGACAACGACTCTCAGGCATTAGGGCGGCCGTGTCTTCTGTCGAGACCTCTCCTCTGATATTGATTGGGGCAACATAGAGCCATGCCCATGACAGTGAGAATCCTCGCGATAGGTCACTCAAAACAAGTAAATCACTTCGAAGGAGAGCGTCGGCTGGTAGTTTGTCGCTCGGTTCCCGAGCTGAAACACGTTGTGGTTGGACTTGTCATAGCGATATTCCAGGCGAGTGATCAACCAGGAGACAGGCTTGTACTGTAGCGTCGCCGTAACCTCCCACAACGTTTGAGACACTGGAGGAGCTGGCTGAGTCGACGTGGCGCCGAAACAGACGTTCGCTTGAGGTTGATACGCGGTGGTCCCTCGACAGGAGAAAAAACCACCGGTATCGTTAAAGATCTCGCTTCGAAACCGCATCCCCCATTCTTTGCTGAAATCATAGAGCAGATAGCCGGCAACTCCACCCCATCGCTCGTTTTTACCATTTTGCACCAAACTGCCGTTCGCAATGGTGGCATAGTAGGCTTCGAGGACCATCGACATGCGTGTGGTCGCTTGCACGGAGAGGAATCCTCCGCCAAAAAGATTGTTTCCCCAGCTGACTTTGTTGGGTCCTATTCCTGGCCCAGTAAATCCGTACAGGGTCAGCTTGACATGGTCTGAGAAGACAAGGGTGACGGATGACTCGATCCACGGTGTCGTCGCATCAGTAAGGAGATTGCCGTTGATCTGATTGATGACTCCCAACGCGGCCCATACCCGATTGTTGAATCGGTAGGACACTCGTACGCCACGAGTCGTGAAGGGTTGCCCAAGTCCGAAGAGCCAGGATCGCGAATAGTTCGCGTTATATGGGCTCTCAATCGTTTCATATCCGATCAAGGTATTCATCTGCCCCACTTTCACATCGATACCATTCCCTTGTGGAATAAGGTATTGGAGATAAAATTCCTGGAAGTCCGCCCACTGGTTAAGTTCGCTCAGATTGGTGCCTCCGACAAATGCGGAGTCTCTGCCCACATTGGCCTTCACCCGAAACCCGATACGGTCGGTCACAGACCCCGCTGTTGCGTCTCGGTCGAGCACTATTTGAGCGAGGTTGGGTCGAAACTGATTGGAATTGACGTCGAAGACCCTCAGTTCATTGATTGTGTTGGCTGGATGATTGAAATTTTGTGTGTAAGAGCCATCGAGATAGCCATAGACGTGTAGGTTGAGACGCTCAAAGAGCAATCGTTTCTGGACAGCTTGTTCCGCAGCCTTGAGGCGAAGCATCCGGTGTTCAGATTCCTCGATGGGAGAAGTCGGTGGATCTGCAGCAGATACATTATCAGGAGGACACAGAACGAACAGGCATACCGCCAATCTGAGGACGAGGAATCGAGAACAATATCGAGGGCTCACGGGACTTTCTCGACAAGCTACAAAATCAGGAGTGTAGAAGGCAACTTAGGTTGTCCACTTTTTGTAGCACATGATCTGTCTGAATATTCTGTGCGGTCATGCAGGCCGCGCACCCATCAGTTGGCCTGAATGGTGACGAACGGCAATGGGGCTTTGCGGCTGGATTCGGCTAGGGTCAACATGACGAGGAGGAAGGAGGAGACCTGCATCTTACGCCGGTCTCATCGTGGGACACACTCGCCTTGTTCGGCTCCTCCATCCCGAGGCCCCTGCGCCGTTTTTCGAATACTGTGCGCGATATGAGTCCCGAGCGCATCAACGGCTTTTCGATAGGCAAGGATAGCGTGGCTGAGACTCCGGTCGTCCAATTCCGTTCGATACGCCGAGCGGCAAACGACGTCTGCGCTGCCATCGATCGAGCGGACCGCCCAGACTGCTTGCATCATCGTCCCATGACCCGGAGCGACCTTGAACGACTCGATACTGACGATGATGCGGTAGGTTTTGCCTTTGGCCGATTCCCCGTGAGGGGCAGGCGTGTGATACACATCGATCATCCCGAGCCGGTGTCTCACCTGCTCGCCGATGGATTGGCGAATCTCGCTTTTGAGCGTCGCCGCCCATCGATCTTCCTCCAGAATGTGTACTCGGCCGGCCTCGTCGTACAGCACGACCTGAGGGCGGTCGAGTAATTCCGGCAGGGATACAGGCAGGATTTCTACGAAGTTGTTCCCGATCGGCGCATCCTCTGTCCCATCCGGCATCGAATCAGAGAGCGTATAGAACCGCTCCTGAGTCGCACGGGCACATCCCACGGCGCTCATGACCATTCCAAGAATGAACAGGACAACAGCCCGTTGAGTCGGTGTGCTCACGTCAACTCCGCTTTCTATTTTCCTCGAAGTAAGGACTCAGGATGACGCTCGAGATAATCGGCCAATACTCGCAACGATTGGGCGGAGCGAGTCAGTTCTTGCACGGCTTGCCGCGCATCGTGCACAAGTGGTGCATCGTGCGACAAGGTGTGCTGAGCCGCAGTGAACGATTTGCGCGCTTCAGCGAGTGCCGCTTTGGCCTCCGGTGTCACCTCATTGACTTGTCTGAACAGTTTCTCCGCATTCCCCAGCATGCTCTTCAACCCTATCAGGCTTTTGTCGAGATTCACGGCGATGCTGTCGAACGGGACCTTGTTCAATTTTTGGGCGATCTCGGCCAACTGAGACTGCAGATCTTCTATTCCGCTGACGACCGTGGGTATCTCGCGAGGCGTTCTGTTTGGATCAAGCCGAACCGGCAACGCATGCGGGAAAAAGTCGAGAGCGACATAGAGTTGACCGGCCAAAACATTTCCCGTTCGGAGTTGGGCGCGAAAGCCGCGGTGGACCATGGCTTCAAATAACGACGTCCTCGTTGTCGGCTCGCCCCGTAGAATCGTCTCACGATACCGCTCGCCAAGACGTTCAAGGTAGACTTCAATGGTGACCGGTATCCGGAATTCTCTTGTCTCCGGGTCGAACTCGACGCCGATCGATTTCACGTCGCCGAGCGGCAGGCCACGAAAATCGACCGGCGCACCCGGACTCAGTCCCCGCACGGACTGATCAAAATACAGGACGACCAACTCCGCCTTCTCGTTCTGCCGTTTCATGGCCTGCTCGTGGTCTACCGCCAGCACGTAGGCAGTGCCTTCCTCCGCCGGAGTCGTTGTCGGGCTGTCCTGCGGCGCGTCAAAAGCGATCCCGCCAAGCAACAGCGAGACCAGCGACGATGTCCTCATTTTGACGCCGTTTGCATCCATCCTGACATCCACACCGCTGGTATGCCAGAAGCGTGTCTCGGACGTGACAAAACGGTCATAGGGAGTCTGCACAAAAATCTTCAGGGTCACCCCTCTCCCGTCCTGATCCAGATCAAATGCGACCACTTGACCCACTTGAACATGGTGATAGTAGACGGGGGAGGCAATGTCCAAAGATTCTCCGTCGCCCGCGTGGAGGGTGAACTGGCGTCCGATCAGATCTGTCGTCACAATCGGCGGCCCCTCAAGCCCGATAAATTCTTCCTGCTCTTCAGACGATTGCCCTGGGTCGGCACCGATATAGGCGCCGGAGAAGAGCGTGCCCAGGCCTGACACACCGCTCGCAGCCACCCTGGGCTTGACGACCCAAAAGCGGGTGTCCGAAACCGCGAATCGTTCCGTGCCTTTCACCAACTCCAGATGGATGAGAACATGACTCAAATCCTTGCTCAAGGTGATCGTCTTGACTTCGCCGATATCCACGTCCTTGTATTTCACTTTGGTTTTTCCAGCCTCGAGGCCTTCCGCCGTCTGGAAGCGAATCGTGATGGTCGGTCCCCGTTCCAACACCATGGTGACAATGAGTGACAGCCCGATCAGAGCGGCGAGAATCGGAATCGCCCATACCAATGAGGGGACCCACCGCGTTGTCTTCACAACGATCGGATCAGGAATGTCGGGCAGCTTATCGTGGTTGTCTGGAGTCATGGTTGGTCTCGACAGGATCCCAGATCAGTCGGGGATCAAAACTTTTGGACGCCAGCATCGTGAGGACGACGACCGCTCCGAATGCCGCGACGCCGGGGCCGGCATGGATCGTCGCAAGCGACCGGAGATGGACGAGCGCGACCACGATGGCCACCACAAAGACATCGAGCATCGACCAGCGACCGATCCATTCAATTAGCCGGTAGAGTTTCGCACGCTGCTGAGGACGCCAGCGCGAACGCCGCTGTGCCGTGATGGCCAAGAGGGCAAGCGCGATACATTTCAATATCGGGATCATCACGCTCGCGGCGAAGATGACGGCGGCGATGAACGGCGACCCAGTGGTCCAGAACAGCACGATCCCGCTCATGATGGTATCCCGTTGCGTGCCAAATAATGTATGACTCTCGGTCACCGGCAGCACGTTTGCCGGGATGTAAAGGATCAAGGCCGCAATGAGGAAGGCCCAGGTTCTGCCGATACTGTCCCGTTTACGGAACCGGACCGCGTCAAAACAGCGCGGGCATCGCGTCTGAGAGATGGATCGGACGCGTCGGCACAATGCCCCACACGTGCGACACACCATGAGCCCCTTGTCGGCGGCGGTCATCATGCATGACTCCCTGCAAGCTCTTCCGCAAGATCCCGAAAGTGGCGCGGGTCAAACATCAGAATGGCGGCGAGCAGCACCGTGAGCGCCGCAAAAGCCCACAAAGCCACACCGGGCAGGACACTGGCTGTACTCGACAGCTTCGCGAGTGAAACGAGTACGCCCAGCAGAAACACCTCGATCATTCCCCACGGCCGTATGGTCTGAATGACACGTGTGAAGAGGTGGAGCTGGGCCGGAAGTCGGCCTTGTCTCAAGGGAACGAGCAGGTAGAGGAGGATCATCAATTCCGTAAGTGGGAAGAGGATCGTCGTCGCCAGCACAAGCCCGGATACGATCGGCATCCCTTCACGGTAGAGCGTCACAATCGCCCCCAAGAGCGTCGACCCGTTGCGTACTCCTTTCATTTCAAGAGTCACGATGGGGAATGCGTTCGCCAACACAAACACCACGAGGCTGCCGACTGTCAATGCCAGAACCGTATCGATGTGGAATGCACGAGAGCGGAACAACTCCGCGCCGCAGCGGGTACAGTGCGCGGCAGATCCGGCGTTCAACGCGATCCGGCGGTGGAGGGCATCGCATTCTTCGCATGCAATCAGTTGGTGCGTCATGTTCCTATATGAGAGAGGTTAGACGGAGATGGTCTCAGCACCGAAGATCCGCCACCATCGACGTCAGTTATTCCCGACTTTCACAGCTTCGGCACCCGGTTGTTCCCGACTGTGGTCGCTGGGCAACCATCCGCCGCCCAAGGCTTTGTAGAGCTGGACCACCGACGTCAGGTACAGGCGGCGAGTCGTCGCGAGCGCCAATTCCGCGTCGAACAGGTTTCGTTGCGCGATCAGCACGTCCAAATAGTTCGCGAGGCCGCCCTTGTACCGCAGATTCGCAAGGCGCAGGGCCGCTTTCAACGCATTGACCTGTCTCTCCTGCGCAGCCGCTTGCTCACGTGCCATAGCGACGCCCGCCAGCGCATCTTCAACCTCTTTGAAGGCGACGAGAATCGCCTGTTTGTATTGGGCCACCGCTTGCCTGGCTTGAGCCTCAGCGGCGTCTTGCTGAAACCCGAGACTCACCGCATTCAGCAGAGGACTGGTCAGGGTGGGGCCAAAGACCCCGAAGTCACCCCCGGCGGTGAAGAGTTTGGACAGGCTGGGATTCGCAATGCCGAGGAGTCCCGTAAGAGAAACTTTTGGAAAGCGATCGGCTTTGGCCGCCCCGATCCTGGCCGTCGCAGCAGCCAGTTGCTGTTCAGCCTGCACGACATCCGGCCGTCGACGCAGCAGTTCGGAGGGAAGGCCGGCCGGCACGACGGGCGGCATCACCTGGTCGGTCAGCGATTGTCCTCGAACGATCTGGCCGGGATTCCTCCCTAACAACACACTCAGCTCGTTCTCTTTCAGGATCACTTGGCGCTTCAAATCCGCGATGCGAGCCGCCGCGTTTTCCCGTTCGGCTTGGAACTGTTCAAGGTCCAATCCGTGAATCAGGCCTTGCCGGTGCCGCGCCTGGCTGATTCGCACGGATTCCTCCCATGCCTTCAACGTGCGTTCGGCGATTTCCAATTGCAGATCGAACTGCCGTAGCTCGAAATAGGCTTGAGCGACTCCGCCGACCAGCTGCAAAATGATCGCGCGCCGGTTTTCTTCCCGAGCCAGCAGGTCGCCGCGAGCCGCTTCGTTCGACCGGCGAATTCGTCCCCACACGTCGATCTCCCAGGCGAGATTCCCCTGCAAGTAATAACTGAAGGGGCTGGGGAATCCCGGGAAACGGACGCCGCCCGACCTTGCAAAAGGAAGGTTGGTGGTACCCGTCATCTGAGGAATGTAGTCGGTCTTCGCGATGAACAGCCGAGCCTCAAACTCTTCAATCGTCGCAATCGCGCGTTCGAGATCTTTGTTTTCCTCCAAGGCAATACGGATGAGCTGTTGAAGCTCCTCGTCCTGATAGAGTTCCCACCAGGGCATGTTGGCCAGAGACGGTAAATCAGCCGACTCGTTGGCCATGCGGAACGACTCCTTGGCAGGAATATCGGGACGGGAATAATCTGGCCCTACCGCACAGGAGAGCACCAGCCCTGAGGCCCCTATCAATGCGAAGAGACGCATTTCAATGTTCCCCTTGCGCGGAACTCGAAGTGAGTCCGGTACGGTCCTCTCCGATTCTGTCTCGTTGGACAGGTCCGGTAACCGGCTTTCCCAATCTTCGGATCAACAGGAAGAACAAGGGGACAAACAAGACGGAAAGAATCGTCGCGGCGATCATCCCTCCGAACACGCCCGTGCCGATCGAATGTCGGCTGGCCGCGCCGGCGCCACCGGCAACGACCAAGGGCACCACGCCGAGAATAAACGCCAATGAGGTCATGAGGATGGGGCGAAACCGAAGTCGCGCCGCTTCGATCGTCGCATCTCTCAACGAGAGACCGTGCTGGTATCGTTGATTCGCAAACTCCACGATGAGAATGGCGTTCTTGGCCGCAAGCCCGATGAGTGTGACGAGGCCGATCTGGAAATAAATATCGTTGGCCATCCCCGACAACCACACCGCCGACAGGGCGCCGAACACCCCGAACGGCACGGCCAGGATCACGGCAAACGGGACTGTCCAGCTCTCGTACTGAGCAGCCAGCACCAGGAACACCATGAGCAAGCCGAATCCGAACGCAACCACAGACTGAGAGCCGGCCTTCCGTTCCTGATAAGAAATGCCGCTCCAATCGATATCGAACCCCTGAGGAGCCAAGACCTCTTGCGCCACCCGTGCCAACGCATCGAGCGCTTGCCCGGAACTGTAGCCCGGCGCCGCTGCCCCCAAGACAAGCGCGGTATTGAATCCATTAAAATGGGTCACGGGGTCAGGCCCGCTGGAATAGGTCGTGGTAACCACCGTGTCCAGGGGGATCATCGTTGAGTCTCGGCCGTTCGATGCCCGAACGTAGATCTTGCTGATATCGGCCGGACGCGATCGATACTGCGGCTCCGCTTCGGTCTGGACCCGATAGACACGACCGAACTTCACGAAATCGTTGACGTACATGTTACCGAAGTAGGCCTGAAGCGTGTCGAATACTTCGGAGATCGGCACACCGAGCGTCTTGGCCCTCTCTCGATTGATCTTGGCGTGTACGCGGGGTGCGCTCACGCGAAAACTGGTACTGACCGCCCCGATCGCCGGGTCCTGCCTCGCCTTTTCGACGAACTCCTGAGCGACCGCGCCGAACCGCTTAAAATCCCCGCCGCTCGGGTCTTGCAGTTGCACGGAAAAGCCGCCGGTAGCGCCCAGACCACGAATCGAGGGAGCATTAAACGCCAGGAGCAGCGCGCCGGGAATTTTCGCAAACTCTCCGAACGCGCCACCGATCAGAGCCTTGACATGATCCTGTCGGCTCGTACGTTCGTCCCAGTGTTTGAGAGGCGCAAAGAGGGTCGCCGTATTAGTTCCTCTGGTGCCAAAGACGAAATTCTGCCCCGACAACGCCTCTGTTCCATAGATCGCGGGCAGGGTATGGTAGTACTGCTCGATTCGATCGACGACTGCGTCCGTCCGTTTTTTCGACGCTCCATCCGGCAGCTGAACGACGGTAATAAAATACCCCTGGTCTTCTTCCGGCAAGAAGGCTACGGGAATCACCGTGAACAATTTGACTGCGACCCCGATCACGACCACGCATAGCGCCAGCGAGAGCGCCATGTGTTTCAACGTGAACCCCACGCTTGTCGAGTACCGAATTTGGACCCATTCGAACAGCCGGTTAAATAGTCCGAAGAAGCCTGTGCGTGGTCCATGGCTCGGCTTCAGCACGAGAGCACAGAGGGCCGGACTCAGCGTCAGTGCAACAAACCCGGAAATCGCGACGGAGACCGCAATCGTGATCGCAAACTGCTTGTACAATTGACCGATAATCCCTCCGAGAAATCCCACAGGCACAAAGACCGCGCACAGCACCAGCACGATGGCGATCACAGGGCCGGCCACCTCCCCCATGGCCTTCTTAGCCGCATCTTTCTGTGACAGTCCATTCGCCATGTGGCGCTCCACGTTTTCCACGACCACGATGGCATCATCCACCACAATCCCGATGGCGAGCACCAGACCGAAGAGGGTGAGGGTATTGATCGAGAACCCGAGAGCCGCCATCCCCGCAAAGGTTCCGATCAGTGAGACCGGAACCGCCAGGACGGGAATCAATGTGGCACGCCAGCTTTGAAGAAAGAGGTACACCACCAGCACCACCAAGACCATGGCTTCTCCCAAGGTCTTGACCACTTCCTTGATGGAGACATCGACAAAGCGTGTCGTGTCGTAGGGAATGTCATACGTGACGCCGGGTGGAAAAATCTTGCTCAGCCTGTCCATTTCCCCGCGAATTCCCTTGACGGTGTCGAGAGCGTTGGCGCCGGGTAACAGAAAGGTGAGAAGCAGCGCGGTGGGTTTGCGGTTATAGCGGCCTTCGAGCACGTAGGATTGCGCCCCCAACTCGACCCGCGCGACATCTTTAAGGCGAACCATCGACCCGTTCGGCAGCGCTCGAACGATCATGTTCTCGAATTCGTGCACGTCGGACATACGTCCGTCGGCAAAGAGTGGAAGAGTGAGTTCCGTGGAGATCGGCATGGGCTCTCGTCCCACGGTTCCGGCCGGAAAGTCACGGTTCTGTTCACGCACGACCGTCGCGATGTCGGTCGGTGTCAGACCCAACTGCGCCATGCGCACCGGATCGAGGACAAGACGCATGCTGTAGTTTTGTTGTCCGAAGACCAGCGCATCGCCGACGCCGGGCAGCCGCTTGATATTGTCGAGGACGCGTAGAATCGCGAAATTCGAGAGAAAGAGCGCATCTTGCTGCGGGTCGTCGGAGTGAAGCACCATGACGGTCAGCAAATCCGGCGACATTTTTTTAACGGTCACGCCTTGACGAATGACTTCCGGCGGAAGCTGCGGCTCGGCCAGCTTCTGGCGATTCTGCGCCTGGACTTGCGCGATATCGACGTTCGTGCCGATTTCGAAGGTCAGTTTGATGGTCATGTGACCGTCGTTCGTACTCGTCGAATCGAAGTAGAGAAGATGGTCGATTCCGGGAAGCTGCAATTCGATGGGACGGGCGACCGATTCCGCCACGACTTCCGCGCTCGCGCCGGGATAGTCGGCCTCGATCTGTACCACCGGGGGAGTGATTTCAGGAAATTGAGCGATGGGCAGGGCCAGCATCGCCACGAGCCCTACCACCACGACAATGATGGAAAGGACCGAGGCAAAAATCGGCCGGTCGATAAAAAAACCAAGGTTCATTTCGGCTGTTCCGCATCACCGACGGCCGACGATGGCGGTGTTTTGAATGCCGTCGAGGCAACCGTGACAGGCTTGACCTGGGCTCCTGGTACGACTCGCTGGAATCCCTCCACCATGACCTGCTCCCCAGCCCGAAGCCCTTCCTCGATGATCCACCAATCGCCTTGCCAATCCGTCGCCTTCACGTCTCGGACTTCCACTTGGTTCCCCTGACTGACGACATAGACGACGGCCCCCTTCGGTCCCTGCTGGACCGCGCGTTGCGGAACAAGAATGGCATTGGGCTTCGACACTCCGTGAAAACGCACGGTCACGAACTGTCCGGGCAACAACACCCGATCGGGGTTCGGGAACACCACCCGCGCTTGCCGGGAACCAGTCTGGACCTGCAATCCGATATCCGCAAAATCCAACACGCCCTCATGCGCATAGGTCGTTCCGTCTACGAAGATGATGGTGCCCGTCAACTTGTAGATCCCCGGGTGCTGAATCCGTTTCGAGAGGGTGTCACGTCTCCGCTTGAGGAGAAAACTCTCAGGCGCGCTCACGATCACGTATATGGGATCGACTTGATGAATGACGGTCAGGAGGTCCGTCTGCGCGGTGACCAGCCGGCCCTGGTAGTAACGCGTTCGCTCGATCAAGCCGTCGACCGGAGCCACGATGAGCGTATTGTCCAGATCGAATTTCGCCTTGATCAGGTCTCCCCTCGCCGCCTCCAGCGCCGCCCGCGCGGCAAGGTCTTCCGCGATCGCATCGTCGACATCTTTCTGGCTGACGGCATCTTCGACAAGCAACGGCTTGACGCGCGCCAGATCTTGCTTGGCTTGGACGACCCGCGCCTCGGCTTGCGCGACTCGTCCTTTCGCGCTCACGAATGCCGCCCGAAAGGGTACGGGATCGATCTCGTAGAGACGATCGCCTTGCTTGACGTCGCGCCCCTCGGGAAAAAACCGTTGCTTGATGATGCCGGTGACTTGCGGGCGGATCTCGACGATGCTCGATGCTTCGGCTTGCCCGATAAACTCCGGTTCATCGGGAACAGTCTGAGTGGTGATTTCGACGACCTGGACTTCTGGAATCGGACGAGGCGCGGAAGAGCCGGCTTCGCCCTTGCACCCGAACAGGCCGGATGCTCCTATGAAAAGAACGAGGCCTAACGTAAGTCTCTTGCGGGTCATCTCATGCATGATCGCGCCCACCCAGAGATGCTCAGTATGATCTCCCGAATTACCGATTCTCAAGAGCGACGCCAACAGGCTCAGGCCTCCCAAGAAAAAGGTGGTGGTCCGAAGACGCAACCAGGGTTGACGAGGAGGAAGGAGAATAATCCCTTCGACGCGAGATCACGATTCTCGACCCAATACCATCGGTCGTTATAGTACACCTTGGCGAAGGCATCCGTCGGCTTCGTTTCGCCGCTCACGATACGAATCAACGGCGGACGGGGTTTCCTGACCCACTGGTGGAGTTGGAAGATGCGGATAGGCGCGCTGCTCTCTCTCATGCGCTTCGGGAACCTCCACGAAAGTCGCCAACTCATACAGGATCTGGAATCCTGAACGAGTATGCAAAGCAATGACATCATCCCGGTCCGGCGCCGCGCCATACACCACAGAAAACTCCGTCTTCTCCCGGCTCAAGCCGAGGAGACGTTTCACGGCTTCCATCTCTTCTGAATCTCCGGTGGAACCTTTTTCATCGCAAAAAACATCACGAGGCCTTTCGCCCTTCTTATCTTTGGTGACATCGGCGCGTAACCCCACCGAAGCGGACTCCTGGATCCGCCGGAGGGGCTTGACCAATTGGACGAATTCCGGGTCCTCCCGTCGTAGTGAGGCCCCACCCCTGCTGTTGGATAGTCCCTTCACCGTCTGCACGGCGGCCATGAACAAGTGATCAACCCACCACCCGGCGGTCTGCGCTTCTTCAGGCTCCACACACTCAGGCGCTGTTGCTAAACTATAAGGTCGTTGTTCGCTTCAGATTTCTTTCACACATCCACGCCGTTGCTGCCATCCAAGGAGCGAATGATACGCGCTGGATTACCCGCAACAACCCTGGCCGCCGGGACGTCGCGCACCACAACGCTGCCTGCGCCAATGACGCTGCGGTCGCCGATGGTCACGCCTGGAAGAATGATCGCACCGCCTCCGATCCACACATCGTTTCCGATACGGATCGGGCGAGCATATTCAAGGCCGGATCGCCGTACATCCGCCTCAAGCGGATGCGCCGCGGTATAGATCTGCACAGCTGGTCCCATTTGGAGGTTATCCCCGATCTCGATCGGCGCGCAGTCGAGAAAGACGCAGTTAAAATTGATGAAGGCGTTCCGTCCGAGCCGGATGTTATACCCATAGTCGCAGGCGAAGAACGGCCTGATGACTGTGCCGTCCCCGACCGAACGACAGAGCTGACGTAGCAGCGCGAGACGACCCTCTGCCGCCTCGCTTGAGGCGGCATTATACTGAGCCACCAGGCGTTGCGCCCGTTGCGCATCTGCAACGAGCTCTGGATCAGTCGAGCGATAGAGCTCGCCGGCCAGCATCTTCGCCTTTTCAGTTGTTGTACTCATCGAGCCCCAGATTGTCGCAATGCCTGTCCCCGAACCGCGTCCACGCTCCGGATGCCGGACCCCTGGCCCGAAATATACAAGAACGTGGAAACCGCTACCTCGTCGGCATCATTCCACCTCAATCGTAACCACCGCTTCGGCGCCCAGCGCGTCGTGATCGTGACTCGCCGCCACAAGCTTGATCTCATGCGAGCCGCGCGTGAGCCCTTTGACCACACCCTTAAACCCTTTTTGATACTCTCCATCCACATAACAATGGATGTGCGTTGCTTGAACGCCATTCGACAGCTTGTACCGCACTTCGACAGAATCGCCCTTTATCACTGCGCCCTGCGTCGGGCTTACGATCGCAAGCTTGCTGCCATCGTTATCCGCTGCCCAACCGACTAGACCGACGCCCAATGACAACAGGCCCGTCAGCAGCGACACCACAACGACACGAATCATTGCGCACCTCCTTGAATGAGTATTGATACCCGACATCGAAGGAACGATTCTTACGAGGTCCAGCTTCATCACCCAATTCCGTATGGCAACCTTATACGACGATGGGTGCAGGACCATTCCATACTAAGCAAGCAGGGCGTTCATCTTCCCAGGCCTTGTCCCAGAGACGAAACCCGCCGGTGAAGGCGTGATCGTTATTTCCGAGGCGCACGTCGTTCGGCAGACGCTTGAGCCGCTTGGCATTGCCGCCGCCCAACACGACGTGGTCGGCCTGCAACGCATGCTTCAGCGCCGTCACGATATCCATGACATATCGACGCCATTTCTTCTTACCAAGCCGTTTGAGCCCGCGCAAGCCGATATAGTCCTCGTACGTGCGGCCTTTCCGATACCTCAAGTGTGCAAGTTCCATCGGCACCAGCACACCATCAGTGATCAATGCGGAGCCCAGACCGGTCCCGAGTCCCAGAAACAGCATGCGACCGCCATCATAGCTGCCGAGGGCCTGCATCGCCGCATCGTTGATCACTTTGACGGGACAACCAAAAGCCTTTTCAAAATCGAGCCTTCTCCATCCATTTCCCAAGTTCTTGGGCTCTGCAGCAGGCCGTCCGGCCCGTACTGCACCTGGATAACCCAGCGCGACGGCATCATAGGACCAATCCGCGGCGAGTTGTCTAACCGCTGCCACCATGGCTCGCGCGGTCATGTTCGAACCTGATGGGATCTTGCGCGGAGTTTGTTTGCCGGTGGCAAGGATTTTCACGTTGGTCCCACCCACGTCGATGACCAACACTTTAAGAGAGCGGCGAGGTGTCCTGCCGTCGTCCTTGATTCGCGAGGGCGTCCATTGAGGCCTCCGCGCCTTGCGTGATGCGTTTCTCGCCATGAAGCTACCCGCCTCCGCTAAGGTAATGACCTTCATCCGATTCACCCCTTGTTAGGAACGGCCTGCCTCAGCAAGGCTCTGACCGCCGCGTGCGCCAGCACGACATCAGGACTTCGTTGGAGCACGTCGTGATACTGCCTGCCGAATCCCTCCCCCTCTTCCGTCGGCATCAAGAGTCTCTGCGCAGACGCAAGCAAAGCTGAGACGTCCTCAGAGGTTGAGGAATCATCCGTTTCGGTGAGTTCATCCAGCTTGGCTATCAGTTGGGACAATGGCCGCAACCAGGCGAACCAGGCGTCGTTCAACACCAGCTGCAAAAACGCTCCGTTGGATGGGACACGTCCATGCACACGTTCATAGGATATCCGCTCGTCATCCAACAAGGCTTTGTGCAAACGCAGCAGAGCGCGAAAAAGATTGTCTAGGTAGACCGCCCTACTTCTTGGCTCCGGCATGATGGCGCGTCCCCGTTACCCAGTCGGTTCACTGTCAAGCTGATGCGCCTTGCGCCCGCCACGCACAAGCGGATGGTCGGGCAATTGTCCTTCGACCATGAGCCTCGCCATCGCCGCCGCTCGCGCGACAAGCTCCTGGGCTCCTTCACGGAGCTGCCGGCTGTTCTGCACCTCGATGACATTGCGTTCCATGTCCTCGGCGCTCCACCCTCTCGAATGGGCAATGAAGGGGAACTGCGGGAACTGGCAGCCGACTTCAGAAAAAAACGTCATGAGCTGACCCGCCACGCCCTGCACATTGTCTTGTCCGCCCATGATGATGAAGGCCGCCACCTTATTCTTGAGCAAATGTTTGTTCGCAATCGTTTCCTGATTCTGGATGCAGTTCATCCGCTCGACCATCTTGTAATACAAGCTGCTGGCATTGCCCCAGCGAATCGGCGTGGCAATGAGAATCACATCAGCCCAATGCACGATCGCTTCGTACACACGATCAAGCTGATCCGTAGGGTCCATTTGCGTGATTGAACAGGGCCACGTACAGGCCTGCGCGGATTTCGAATAGAACCCTTCGCATGGACGAAAGTTCAGCTCCCGTAGCTTGATGGACTGAGTCTCAAGTTGTAGCTCGCCCCGTGCGTGCTCCAACGCTGTTTCGAGCAACGCATCCGATCCGCTGTAGCGCGGATGGTCGAGCGTCATGGCAGTGGTGGAGAGACCCAGAACCCGGATAGGCCCTGTCTGACGGACGACTGGCCGAGCTAAGGGATGTGCCTTGTGAGCCTGCTTCTTGCGCGTCGTGGCCGAGGAAAGATCGACATACAACCGGTCGTTCTCCACTTTTGTCGCATAGGCTGGCACCTGATCTTGTTCACAGCCGGGCTCTCCGTGACCGGTCCGATGATGAAACTTCCAATAGTGCCAGGGACAGACGATATAGTCGCCGTCGAGCGTCCCTTCCCCCAACGGACCGCCCACATGGTTGCAGACGCCGGAGATCGCAGCGAACGAGCCGTTCCGGTACGTCAGCGCGATCGGCGTCGTGCCGCACATGATCTCCTGCAGCGGCTTCCGCTTAAGCTCGTCCACATGTCCCACCTCGGTCCACTTGGCATCCGGCATGACAGGCTCCTTCAGGCTTCAGAACAGCCACTCTTCGGCCATCGTGGCTCCCGCCCTACGGCTGTATGGTGGCCAGGTCGAGTTTGAAAAGGCTTTGACTGTCGTTACGATGCCTGGATCAGATGCGCTCACTTCTTTCCCGTATCATAATAGAACCGCTCGTGGACGATCTTCCCGTTCTTCCACTTCGCGACTGAGACTTGCTCCAGATGAACCGGCTGTCCGTTGGTGGCGATGAAATCCAACGTGCCTTCGTAGAACGTGACATTGTCACCCGTGCCGCTGGCTTTGACGTCAAAACCCTTCCATTCCTTCACCCCGCTCAGGAATTGCTTTTCTCGCTCGATGTTGGCGGCTAACCCCTTCGTCGGTGGATTCGCGTTGTCTTGCATGACCGTGTCCTTGTCGTAGAACTCGTTCATCGCCTCGATGATCTTGCCCTGGCGAATATAACCGAACAGGTCGTTCAGTCGTTGTTGCAAATTCTGATCGCTCATCATCGAACTCCCTTCTTGTTTTGTTTGGAGGTAAATACAATTCCCGATTTTTGCACTTCTTGGTACGGCAGCAGCCACACCAACGATTCATCGCTGAGGTCGCCGACTTGAATCCGATTGCCCCACGGATCTCGAAAGTCGCAACGGAAGTCAGGATGAAGCTTCAACTTGTACTTCTTCGTCAGTTTCTTACGGACTTCCTGAATCTGCTTCGCATCACGGACCATGAGTCCAAAGTGTTTCGTACGATCCGGCTGCAATTGCTCGACTACAAAAATCGCCATGAACTGATGCTCGCCGAGCTTGCACCAGGCGGCTCCTTCCCCGCCGCGCAGCAGCTTCAATCCAAACACGTCCTGGTAAAACTTCACCGCTTTCTTCGCATCGGTGACTTCAATGACTACGTGGTTGCAGCCATATACTTGGACGGACATCGATCACTTCCCTCCTGGGTTTCTAGATCTATCAGCAGTAATTGGGCTGATCCGAGCCTTTTCTATGGCAGAAACAAACACGTCGGCTGGTTGTGCGCCGGAGATTCCATAGGCTCCATTGAGGATGAAGTACGGCACTCCTCGAATGCCCAACTTGTGACCAACTGACTCCTCGGCTTTGACCTCCGCAATTCCCTCTTCGCTCGTGAGAAACTCGTTCACTTTTAATCCTGCTCGATCGGCCAACTCTACCAATATCGATATAGAGCCGATATCGAGACCTTCTTCAAAGTAGCCTTTAAAGAGTTGCTCGACCACCGCATCTTGGCGGCCGTTGGTCCCGGCGTGCCAAATCAATCGATGGGCCAGGAAGGTGTTCGGCGTCCTCATGATTTTCTGAAACGCAAAAGATATCTGCTCGGTCTTTCCGGCCTCCAGTAGCCGCTGCTCCATTTCTCCGAAGACATTCAGACTGCCGAACTTGGTCTCGAGATAAACTGTTCGATCCATCCCGTTCTTGGGCATGGTCGGGTTCAATTGAAACGGCCTCCATTTCACGTCCACCGGCACGTCATCACGCCGTTCCTTGAGCGCCCGTTCAAGCCGCCGTTTTCCGACATAACACCAGGGACAGATGACATCTGAATACACTTCGATACAAAGTTTCGCAGTCGATTGGTTCATGCCCTCCTCACACCATCTTCCGTAACGCCTCATGCAGCGTGACCGTACCCCGTACCAACTTTGCCGGGTGCTCGTACCCGATCGCGCCTTTTGAGAAGGCGGCGTACATTTCTTCGAATAACTTTGCTGCCTCGTCTGAAAACCCAAACGACTTAAATGTCGGAACAACGGCACTCAGGGGCGCATGTTGGGTCGTTACCGTCTTCCCCAAGATCTGACCGAGCGCTGAAGCGACTTCATCCGGACTGTACTCTGCCGGACCTGCCATTTCCACGATCTGCTTCCCCCGTCCACCGGCCATCAGATGCTCTGCTCCAATCCGTCCGATATCCTTGGACGAAGTCATGGGAATCTTAGCCTGAGGCGCGATGAATGTCGGAAGAACTCCCTCGGCCTTCGCCGCACCGATGACCGACGCCCAGTTTTCCATGAAGTAGCTGGGGCGAAGAATCGTGATGTTTTTGGCCACAGCCTCAAGCGCATGCTCGCCATAACTCGCGGCTCGAATCGGACCCGTCCCTCCGGCAATATGTCCGCCGACCGATGACAGAAAGACAACATGCGACGCCTCACTCTTTTGGACGGCTTCTGCAGCACGATCCATCCGCCCTCGTTGATCCGCCAACCAGGCCTCAGCGCCATAATTCGGCGGTACCAACAAATAGACCCCTTTCGCTCCTTGGAACGCCTTGGTTAATGCCGATACATCGTCAAGCGACGCCACGGCCACCTCCGCACCTTTGGCTTTCCAACCGGCACCCTTCTCAGCCGAACGAACGATAACCCTCACCGCTTGTTTTTTACTGAGTAAGGTCTCTACGACCGAAGTTCCTGTATTCCCTGTCGCACCTATAACAACAAACATGATGAGTCCTCCTTTTCGTGCTGACTGTCAGTAAGCACCACTGCACGATGCTGCCACAGTCTTTGATTGTAAATCACCTCACAACAGGTCGTGAACACCCCGCGACCATGGATCTCACCTTGGCAACTTGTATTCCAGCCGGGCATCTTCAGCTTGGAGGCCGCGATCCTGCTGTAACTACGCTGCATCTAATTAAAATTCGTTGGATGGCATCACTGATTAGAGAAAAAGGAAGGCGTACGTCAGTGTCGAATTAACGGCACGGTGCCGAATAGTCGGCGTCTATGCTGGCTATTGGCATCTTTGGAAAGAGGTGCTTCAGATTTGGTTCGATCTCTATGATATGAAAAACTCTTCATTGCTTCTTCATGATTTCTTCATGATTTCATCGTTATACTTTTTTCATTACGATCTCTTCATGATGATTTATTCATAATTTAAGGTGTCCTATTTCGTTCGCACGCTCAATCCAGGAATGATGAGGTGATCACAACCATCATGCCGCTACGTAAGATCTACTGTATCCGCTTGTGCTGTTTGCTCGTGTTGACTGGATGCACATTAGCTCTTGATGCCTGCGGATTGCACCGGACAGTCCTGCTTGAGCTGGAGAGGCACGAACGTATAGCGGCACAGGAACAACTCGAAAAGACTTTAGCTGAGATCACGGTGAAGGAGCAAGAAGCTCTTGCGACTCAAACATCTATTAAGATAGGCGAGATCATTCCGCAAATGTATGGGCAGGCACTCCTCCAAGGTTCCTGGGCAGGCAGCGCCTGTCATGAACGAGTTCTCATTGAAGTCGAACTTGCCACCGCCAATCACGAAGCTCCTTTCAGTAAGTATGTTGAGCCGGCTGATGTCATCGGAACGTTCAGAGCCGTGGATCACTCAACACAGTCACAACCGCGAATAATCGAGACTGGATTAAAGGGAACCTTCAACTATCATGAAGGAATTCTTAGTATGGAGGCCACCCCAAGGCCCGTTATTCCAACGAAAGAGGAAATGGAAGAAGAATACCGCCTACGTGACAATGCAGGGGTGGATATAGAACTTGCCTCGAATGAGGTGACGTACGGCCCACGTGGACCTTGGGGCATAGAAAATGTAGAGCAGGCAGAACGGAACAGGAAGGCGCTGGAGGAACTTGAGACACGGGAGACTCTCCGGCGAAAAGCGAAGGCAGAGGAATATGCGGCAAAGGTCGTCGCAGCCAAAGCCGAGCTTGTTCCGTTCCGATTCGACATTGCGCGAGATTCGCAGGGGAAGGGTTTGAGAGGCTTCATTGATGGTCCACACTTCAAAGGGTGCGACATTCGGCTCGCCAGTAAACAAGGAATTACAACCGACAAGTTGCCGCCCATAACCTCCATAACCAGCCAGATCGCACTGCAAAGAGCCAGGAGCCAGAATTTTGTCTCGTCGCAGTGATATCGGCTCAATATCAGCTCTACCAAAGGCACGCGGCCGGGTCACATTCGAGAAGGGGCGATTCTCCGGCTCTTCTTTTGTGATAGGCGGCGTAGCAGTGGCGGAGCATGGCGGCTGCCTGCTTGATCTGCCATGCGGCCTGCTGAACTCTCTCTTTTATTCATTCAAATTTGGTTTGGAGTACTCCGGCAGTTCTGTCAGACGACCACTGATGTAAAGAGCGCGAGCTTCCTACGAATCGCGCTGCAGTGGGCTTCTTCGGCGCGGCCTCCGGAGCAAGAGGCAGAAGAGCATTGTGCTGCATGAATTCAGGAACCATCACATGCTCAGTCGCGCGGGCCTAGCCTTCGTTGGTGTGATTCTCACCTTTGGATGCGTTCTCCTGACAGACGCACGGGCCGAAGACAAAAAACCAAGTCCTTTTGCTTATCAGTTCGAGCCTATTCCCAGAGTAGCGGAGAAGATGACCGTGCGGCGGCTGCTGTCGGAAGTTGTGAGACTACGGTTCAATGGCTATTCCCAAGTCTCGTATATGCAGAACTTCAACCGCCCGTCCAACGACATCAATGAACTCCGCATTTTCGACGTCAACTCCAATCAGTTTCGGGCAAACGTGATCCAGGCTGCGATAGAGCGACAAGCGAAAACCGGTGGTTCCGCTCTCGATCGATTCGGCTTTCGCGTGAAATTCAACGCGGGGCAAGATTCAGATTTCATCGGCGGACTGAATCTGAATCCATTCGCGGACTTCCAGGAATTCTATGTCAATTATGTCGCTCCCATCGGTCATGGGCTTGACCTGGCAGTCGGCCAGTTCAACGCCCTGGTCGGCTATGAACAGGTGGGGAATCCGTACAGCCCAAATTACTCACGGTCCTACTTGTATTTCGGACAACCCTTCACGACGGGCGGCATCTCCGCTACATACGAGTTCAATAAACAGGTATCGTTGTCGGTCAGGGCGATCACGTTTATCAACGCGGTTCAAGCGAATACACATCACGAGCCATTGGTGGAGACGCTGCTGATGCTCTTTCCGTCTGACACGGTGAGAGTCATGCTCTATGGGTTGGCCGGGCCAAGGGAGATTGCGCCCGGCACGCCGGGAGGGACGCTTCTGCTGGGTGGCGGATACGCGAGTTGGCAACTCGGCGCGCAGACATGGACGGTCGTTGAGGCGTACTACGCGAATCAAGCCAACAGCAGCCTGGTCAGCCCTGGGAAAGATGCGCGCTGGGGCGGAGTGGCAGGCTATTTGTTTCATGACTTCACGAAAGAATGGGGCGTCCGTTTACGAGGAGAGATTTTCGAAGACAGGGGAGGTTTGATCACCTGTCAGGGAACAACGGCCTATCAACCAAAGGCCAATGTGTGCTTCGGCGCCACATCAACAGAAGCTGCGCCGGCCGTCGCGCAGACCCTGTGGGAAGCTACCGCCACGCTTGAGTACAGACCGTTTCCGTCGGTGAAGACACGGCTCGAATACCGCTATGACAAGTCCGACCATAATGTCTTCCAGGTCGGCGGACGAGCGACAAGCTACCAGCCGACCCTCTCGCTCGATGTTGTGTATATTTTCTGATCGGCGTAACGTTCATCGCAACCAACTCCCCATACTGAACACATCAAAACCGTACGGCAAACCGGCCGCCATTCAACACAAGCCAAGCACAACTGTGTCGGACTGGGTTGCCACACTACAGAGCGAACATGCGTGCCACCTGAGCTAGAGCGACTGGAAAAGATCCCTCATTGTCGTCTCCCAGGCAAAATGTTTCTTCTTCCTGAGGGTGATGTCCCATGGCGCCTCCATAATAAGAAAAGTCCGCCATTTCAGATTCTCGGGTATTCCAAATGTGAAGACACTGCGCCGTCAGGTGCGGCAGCACTCTCGGAGCTCCACCGATTATTTCCGTGCCTGGTCTCGCAGTCATTCCGACCACGACGAGTTTGTTGCCTCTCCGCAACATGCTGGGCTCGGGAGCGCCGTTAAAGGTAATGGCGTACCAGAATGAGTCTCCTCGCTTGGCGCTCTTCGAACCATCTGCCGCATAATTCTTGATGGGCTGCTTCTCGACAAGAAGGACGATGACTTCCGGTTTTCGAATAACCTCTACGATTTCTCCTCCCAATTCCACTTTGTGCGGGACAAAATTGCCGCTCGACGGCTGATAGGACTGCTTCCGCCAGGCCTCGACATCAAACGTATTCGTTTCGACGTTTTTCATGATCTCGGGAGAAAATATCGGTGCGGTTGTGCAGGCTCCCAACAGGACACACATCGCAAACAGTCCGATCATACGCATGGCGAATCTCCTCTTTCTATCCAACACTCCAAAACCAACGGTCGGTGAGCGCGCTAAGAACATCGTCGTCATTGGCCTTCATCTCCTTTGATCTGTAAGAAGTATATCGTTCGAATATGAATGATCCATGATGAGATCGTGAAGAAATCTTCACCATAAATCCTACGTAAAATTAGCCCGGCGACCGAGCGACGAGTGCGTCTGCCTGGACGCTCCTGGATCGCGTCCTGGCTTGTGGTGGCGGCGAATCCGCGATTACTGCAGAAGCGTTCGTGAATAATGCGCTAGAGTTTCAGAATTGGCTCTCTGACGGATGTTCACTCCGGTTGACTTGCATCGAGCCGCTATCTAGACTCTCGCCGGCTCAGGTAACACATATGAGAGTTTGACATGCCGGTGACTCGGAATACCGTTAGACAAGATCGTTTCAACTCCGATGCAACCCTGCCATATGCCCTGCGATTAAAGGATTTCGAGATGGCAATGCAGGATATTTACGATTTCTTTTACGATATCAACAAGGGGATCATCCGGCGTGGACTCCTCCGGCTGGATGACATATTGCGCCCCGCCATCATGTCTGGCCTTCTCTCAGACATGCTGACTGCGAGCTTATCAAAACACTCGCGGAGCCTGACGGTAAATTGCTACCACAATGGCCATCCTGATTTAATCGTCAACGGAGTCTATCCGGCAATAGAGTCAAAGCCGGAGAACAAGGGGTAGAAATAAAAACCACAAGGAAGTCAGGCGGCGCGGTAGATACCCATGGAGCTCGCAACCAATGGATGTACGTCTTTGTGTACGAAGTTGACTGCTTGACTGAACCGGCAAAGGACCGGGCACCAATGACTTTCAGCGAGGTTTATCTTGGAAAGGTGACACTGGATGATTTTCGCAAGAACGCAAGAGGTGAATTAGGAACTCGCACTGCGACACTTCATAAATCCGGCATAGAAAAACTTCGAAAGAACTGGATCTATATGGTCACTGAGTAAAGGTTGCCATTTTTATGTTGCGCCAGTCGCGGCAGAGCTTCTTTCGCAATCTCAAAATAGTGTAGATCTTTTTCGATCCCGATACTCGAATATCCCACTGCTTCAGCAGCAGCAAGAGTCGAGCCAGTTCCACAGAATGGATCAAGCACGATCCCACGCCCAAGCGGAAGAACTCCCCTTACCAACGTCCGTAAAAATTGCTGAGGTTTCAGGCTTGGATGAGGTGCAAGTTGCCTTTCTGATTTGTGCGTCGGCGAGGATACAATAACGTCACCGAAAGGCTTATCCGGAGATGGCCTCCTAAATCCCCCAGCTCCCCACTTTCTCAGATTATCCTGCACTCTTCCCTCTAATGGTTTGCGAAATATCAGCCACGGCTCCCACATGGAACGTGGCATGACACTGACATCAGGAAATTCTTCATGTGCCGCTTTGGGCCTATCCCCTCCTCTCATCGTCATGACAAGACGTACGAGTTCTCCGCGTCTTTCGAGACCGGCCTTCACCAAAGCACCTGACACCAAATACGAGAGCAAGGGATTCGTAGCGACAATAACGTTAGCACCGGGAACCAATGCTGGGATGAGTGCCTGCGCCCACTCAAAAAAGAAAAGCTCTAGAGCACGTAGGTCCTGAGGCGAAAGAATAGTGAATCTAGGAAGAGGCGACCGTTGAACTCCATCGAAAGAGGGAGGTATACGCCAAACACCGCCCTTACCATTCCTCAACTTTTTCTGCTGTTCCGCAGTATATTCAAATAACCCATATGGCGGATCAGTGACAACGCCATGAATTGTATTGGGCGGCCATTGGCGTAACCAATTTAGGCAGTCAGCCTCGAAAATCTCGGCGTTTCCAAAGGAAAATCTCCGATGGTACTCAGGACAACTCTCAGCAATCCTATCTGCTCGTGATTGCGAGGCAATCTTCAATCCATACTGCCCCCTCGCAGTTCGCACAAAGACCGATGGCGTATTTAACCTTAGATAAGACCGGACGCTTGATCGCGCTCCATCTCCTATGAGACCAGCAACATGCTGCTCAATCATTTGGAGGGACGCGCCACCTGGCATTGCTGAGAGAACCGACAAAATGGCGTCCCGAACCTCTCCAGGACGCCGCTTCTGTTGTAGGGTTAGTTTGTGCATGCGGCGGAGAATAAGACGTCTAGACGTCTTTATCAACAGAATCGTTCCATGGTCCCTAGTCCAAAGTCTGGCGGTATCGTTTCACGCCGATTGCCAGGGCGACGATAGCAAAGAGAGCGATCTGCCACAACTGAAGCACAATCTCTTCCAGCCCATTTCCTTTGAGCATGATGCCGCGCACGATTCTAAGAAAGTGAGTAAGCGGCAGCACCTCACCGATCGTTTGCGCCCACTGAGGCATACCGCGGAACGGGAACATGAACCCCGAAAGCAAGAGCGACGGCAGAAAGAAAAAGAATGACAGTTGCACGGCCTGCAACTGGTTCTGTGCCATGGTAGAAAAAGTGATTCCCATCGCCAGGTTAGCTGTAATGAAGACCAATGCGGCGAGAAACAGCATTGCGACGTTGCCGTACACAGGCACCTTAAAAAGCAGATGCGACGCCAGGAGAATGAGCACCACTTGGACGTACCCCACAAGAATATAGGGCAGCACCTTGCCGATCATGACCTCGACGGGCCGCGTCGGCATCGAGAGCAAATTTTCCATGGTGCCGCGTTCGCGCTCGCGTGTAATCGCCAAGCCTGTGATCATCACCATCGTCATCGTGAGCACCACCCCCATCAAGCCAGGCACGATGTTGTATTGTGTGATGGCCTCAGGGTTGTATCGCGCGTGAATTCGCAGTTCGATGGGATCATCGTCTCGGGAGAGAAAAGCCAGAGGCCCGGTGAGATCGTGACGGAGCGCCGTCGCCGCCAACACCCGCAGAGAGCCGATAGCATTGCTGGTTGCCGCCGGATCTGTTGCATCTGCCTCGACAAGGATGGCAGGTCGGTCACCACGGACGACGTCACGTGAAAAGTTGTACGGAATGTTGATCACGAATTGCACGTCGCCCCGCGCAAGCACTTCCTCTGCCTCTCGCTCGCTCGTCACCTGCCGGGTGAATTCGAAGTAGTCGCTGTTCCGTATCGCCTGGAGGACGGTTCGTCCGTGAGGACCGTAATCGGCGAGAAGAACCACCGTCGGCAAGTGCTTCGGGTCCGCATTGATGGCAAAGCCGAAGAGAATGAGTTGGATCAACGGAATGCCGATCATCATCCCGAACGTCACCCGGTCCCGGCGCATCTGAATGAACTCCTTGACGACGATGGCCCAGAAGCGGGAGGGAGAGAATGTCCATCGCAGGCTCATGCTGTAACCTCATTTGAGGATCGATACATGAGATGGATGAACACGTCTTCGAGACTCGTGTGCACGCGCTGCCATTCATACGGTGCAGTGCGAAACGCCGAAACCGTTGTTTCGAGTGCGACAGAATCGCCTCCGCTCACATGCAACCGGTCGCCAAACGCGACGGCTTGTTGCACGCCGGGTTGCCGACGCAAGACTTCCGCCAATTGCTGGAGATCCGGTCCACTGACGGACCAGGTGGTGAGCTGCGCCTGGGTGATGACATCGGCGACAGTTCCATAGGTGAGTAACTTCCCATAGGCGATATAGGCAAGGCGATGGCAGCGCTCGGCTTCATCCATATAGTGGGTGGTGATCAAGAAGGTAAGGCCTTCGGCGGCCAATCCATGAATCTGTTCCCAAAATTCTCTGCGCGCTTTCGGATCGACACCGGCCGTCGGCTCATCCAAGAGCAATAACTGTGGTCGATGGATCAGACAGGCTGCTAAAGCAAGTCGCTGCTTCCATCCTCCCGATAACTGACCAGCCAACTGCTCTCGTCGACCGGCCAGGCCCAACCGTTCAAGGCTCTGCTCAACGGCCTGGCGACGATGATCGACCCCAAACATCCGGGCGACGAAATCGAGATTTTCGGCGATGCTCAGGTCTTCATAGAAGCTAAATCGCTGGGTCATATAGCCTACCGCAGCTTTGATGGCTTCGCTTTCGGTGATGACGTCGTAGCCAAGACAAGTACCGCTGCCTTCATCCGGGCGCAAGAGACCACACAGCATGCGGATAAACGTGGTCTTGCCGCTGCCATTCGGCCCGAGAAAGCCGTAAATCTCGCCACGACGTATCTGCAGCCCGATGTGGTCGACCACGGTCCGTGACCCAAACCGTTTCGTCATGCCGTGTACGTCAATGGCCAATTCTTGTCCGGTGTTATCAGCAGTCATGAAGCACCGTTGAACCGCACATCCACCGGCTGACCGGGATGCAGATTGCGTGCAGCATCCTGATCGAAGAGCGCTTCAACCAAGAAGACCAGCTTCTTACGGTTCTCCTGGCTGTAGATGATCGGTGGGGTATATTCCGCCCGCGGTGAAATGTAGCTCACTTTCCCCTGAATCGCGCCCTGCACGCCATCCACCGTAATCTGAACTACATCACCGACTTTGATGCTGCCAACCTTTGTCTCAGATACAAACGTGCGCACTTTGATGTGATCGGGCGGCAACAAGACAATCACGGGGCGTCCGGCCTCGACCCATTCTCCTTCACGGTATAGGGTGTCGAAGACAAGCCCTGCCTTCGGCGCCGCTTGTCGTTTCTGCGCGAGAGCCCATTCTGCTTTGGCCAACGCCGCTTCCCTTGCACGAACCTCTGCGTCGGCTGCCGCAACTTGATCCGCACGAGCCCCTAACAACGCCGTGTGCAGATCAGCTTTCAGTTGCGCCACTCGCTGTTGATTCTGGTCCCGCGTCGCACGAGCGCGATCAATTTCCATTTCCACTGCGGCACCGGGCATAGACTGAAGCCCTTCCTGTCGCGCGACGTCTTGCATTGAAAGACGCAGCGCTGCCTGCGCGTATTTCAGTTGCGCCTTGAGTGATTCGATCTCAGAGGGACGTTTCCCCTTCTTGGCATCCTCGAAGTTGGCCAGTGCCTGACCGAGTTTCTTCTCCGCTTCGTCGCGGGCGGCTTTCTCCGAGACCTGGTCCAGTGCGAAGAGGGGATCACCCTCACTGACCTGTTTCCCACGCCGTACCGACAAGGATGCAAGAGCGCCGGCATAGGGCGCGGCCACATAGACGTACTCTCCTTCCACGTAGCCCTGGACTTGATTTGACGGAGGTTGTTCGCAGCCCGACTGGACCAAGATCATCACCAGAAAACATGCCGGCATCAGCCACCGTGTGGTTTCTGTACAACCTCTACTCATCGGTTCACCGATTGCGCTGATTGTGTAGCGCCCCTTCAAGGACAATTCTAATGATCGACGAGTATCCGGCTTCCACCGTCAAACCGAGTTCCGCCAACTTGGGAGGATTCATGATCGTCTGGACGGCCCCAAGCAGGATCTCAATGATGAGATGAACTGGAATATCGTTTCTGATGAGCCCAGTCCTCTGCCCTTTTTTGAATAGTTCGCCGAAATGCCGGCGGATCAAGTCTCGTCGGCGCTGTTCGATAACCTGAAACAGCTCAGGAAGCTCGCGGCCGATGTCCCTCACAAATGGTGGTTGGATTTCAGCTGTGTGTCGCTGCACGCAATCCAGCATGTTACGGAGCGCCGTCTCGACGTTCTGCTCATCAGTGGATTCTAAACGAGAGAGGTCCGCTTCGACTTCCGAGAACTTCTCCTGCATGATTGTTTGGACGAGCGCCGTCTTGCTGGGGAAATGCGCATACAAGGTTTTCTTGCTCATCCCAAGTTCAGCGGCGATATCATCCATGCGGACCGTTCTGAATCCGTGGGCGAAGAACTGTTTCCTGGCCGCGCTGATAACCCTGTTGGCCGAGGGACGATTAGAGAGGGTCTTGTCTATTGGCATCTTCATGGGCATGACTCACATGAGTACCATGGAAACTTATATAGTTTTATAAGTTTCCTACGTGAATTGTCAACCAGGGAGAAATCCCACGGAGAGAAGTAGATACGGAACAGAACCGGCAGAGACTCGTCTAGAAAACTATCGATTGTGCCGGTAGGGTAGTGACGGTGTAGGCTTTTCCATATCTATCACCCATCGACGCTATTCCCAACCTCTGACCTCATAGCCCTTTTCCTTTAGACAGCTCGTGACGGCATCGGCATAGGGCAGTTCCGGTTCCAGCGGCTTGAATGTTCCGCCAAGTGCTCCAACAACCAACCCAAGCCCGCTACCGACGGCGGCTCCGATCGCCACTCCTGGCAATCCCCCGACTACTCCCGCCGACGCGCCGACCGCGCCGCCAAGCGTTAGACCGAGCACCGCACCGGTTGCAGCGTTTGTGCTTTGATTGGCCCCATGCCGCAATCCTGTCTTTTCAACTTGCTTCTGACAGGATTCAATCTCCTGTTGAGCCAACTGCTTGCCAGACAAGTGGAGCTGTTTATTCGACCGTAAGATCGGCTGTGGTCCCGAACAGGCAGTAAGACTTAGGAGCAGTGCGCACACAACACAACCATGCCATAGTCGATTGGCCAAAGAAGTCTCCTAGGGTGCTTTCTTTGTTTTTCTTCACTTCTCACCCTTTGGAGTAAATGTCGAGATCTTTTCAATTGTGCACATCATTAGCGATTTGGTTCACTTGCCTCAGTCTCTCTTCCCCTACTCTCTCCCGCTCTTCTCACCTTTTCTCTCAGAGCAGATGGGTGGGTACTCTACTGCGCGCATTGTCCGAACACATTCCTCTATTCACCACTCAGATTGGGCATCGAGGTCGTTTCCATTGCGCGCATCCGATAAGGACGGTTTCCCTTCTTCACTCTTTTACCTCCGCCCTATGGCTGTGTGCGGGAGGAGTTCCTTCTGCGCGCATGCATCGAGCACCGCCCTTAACTTTTACTCAGGTTGGGTCTCGTATGCGCGATGCGCGAGCACAGGAACTCCTCCCGCACACAGCCTCCACTCTCACTGCCAGCCTGTCACTTCATATCCCTTCTCTTGCAAGCAGCGGTCGACGAAATTCGTGTACGCCTGGTTGGGCTGGCTCGACGGGCCGACAACAGCGTAAAAGAGTCCAGTCAGAAGGCCCCAGACCACTCCGCTTGCCGCCCCGACCATCGACCCCAGGCCGGCTGATGCGCCGGAAATCAGTCCACCCAGAGCCCCACTGGCAGCACCCGCCCCGGCGCCAACAGCCGTACCCGTTGCGACACGCCCTACCTTGCCGCTGCCGCTGCTTTCCTCCGCGCCAGCCGATTTTGCTGACTGCTTACATGCCTCGATATCTTGCTCTGCGCCTTCCTTCCCGACTAATTCCAAATGTGCATTGGGATACAGAACCGGACGCGCGCTGGAACATGCGCCGACCATCAACACCACGATGACGATACTCATTTTCTTCATCATACCCACACCACTCCTTTCTAGCCCTCTGGCATCAGTCGCGCCACCAGCGACTCAGCCGTGACCCCCCTCACGGACAGGCGCTTACGCCGCCCCGTCGCGCCAGCATGAAGTTGCACATTCGCGCGCGGCACAGCACATCGCTCGGCGACGAAGCGAATCAGTTCGTCGTTGGCGGCACCGTCAATCGGACGCGCTGCCAGGCGGATCTTTACGGCATCGCCATGAATTCCGACACACTCAGTACGTGAAGACCTTGGTTGGACATAGACGGTCAGGAGCGCCCCGCGCTCACTGTCCCGTGCGATGACAGGAAGGGAATCCACGAGACTCGATGGATTCAAAAGATCGCTTTGACGAATTCGAGTATCGCGCGTTGCATGTCCGCATCATCAGTGATCGGACGGGCGACGGCCACATCACAAGCCCGCTCGGGTGGTACGCCTTGCTTGATAAGGGTACCGGCGTAGATCAAGAGTCTGGTGCTGACTCCTTCTTCCAACCCGTGATTCCTCAGGTTGCGGACCTTTTGACCGAGCTTAACGAGACTTCCGGCAATTGTAGGCTCCACCCCCGCCTCACGCTGAACCACCAGCGTTTCAATATCCGGTGCGGGGTAGTCGAATTCAATCGCGATGAATCGCTGTTTCGTACTTTGCTTCAGATCTTTGAGGACGCTCTGATAGCCGGGGTTGTAGGAAATGACCAGCATGAACTCGTCGGCAGCCTCCACAATCTGACCTTTTTTCTCGATCGGGAGCACTCGCCGGTCATCGCTGAGGGGATGAATGATGACGGTCGTGTCCTTTCTGGCTTCCACGACCTCGTCGAGATAGACAATAGCCCCGTGCTTCACGCCGGCGGTCAACGGCCCGTCCATCCATACGGTTTCCTGCCCCTTCAAGAGGTACCGGCCCACCAAGTCGGATGCCGTGAGATCTTCGTGGCAGGCAACCGTGATCAAGGGCCGGCCGAGCTGGTGCGCCATGTATTGAACAAACCGGGTTTTCCCGCAGCCGGTCGGCCCCTTCAGCATCACCGGCAGTTTCTTCTCGGCTGCAATGGTGAACAGGCCGATCTCTCCGCAGACTTCCGCGTAAAACGGCTCTCGTACAATACGATACTGGGCGACATCGACTTCCCGTACCTGTTGCATCAACAATTCATTCCTGGGTTGGACATGAAATCGATCGGCCTGACCTCGGCAAATTTCAAATCACCAGCACAATAAACGGAATAAACAGCGAAGATCAAGCGAAGGGGTGAGATGTACGTTTCGGTACGTTGAGCCGCTGAGCGATGCGAGAACATAGCTGGCGGACTTTTTCAGCATCCTGCTACGCCACTTTCTTTCCATCGAGGACTTCACGAACTTTTTCGGTCAATACGATAGGCGTGAAAGGTTTCTGGAGAAAGGCCGTATCCCGCTTGACCCCACCCTGTTCGAACACCGGATGGTCAGGGTATCCGGACATGTACAAGACCTTGATCTCGGGGTGCACAACCGTCAGTTTTTCCGCGACTTCCGGCCCGCTCATCTGCGGCATTGCGACGTCCGTCAGTAACAAATGGATCGGGCCCATGTGCTTCGCGCCGGTCAGGAGCGCTTCGATGCCGTGCCGCGCGACCAACACCTCATACCCACTGAGGCGAAGGGCTTCTTGCACAAGCCCGCGCACCGACGGGTCGTCCTCGACGACGAGTATCGTCTCGCGCCCGATCGCCCTGGCCACGGCTCCATTGACGACCGGCGCGGCTTGCGTGGCCTCATCCACTTTCGGGAAAAAGATTTTGCATGTGGTTCCTTGTCCCGACTTGCTTTCGATCCCGATCATTCCACCGCTTTGCTTCACGATCCCGTACACCGTGGACAACCCCAGCCCCGTCCCCTTTCCTTTTTCTTTTGTGGTAAAAAACGGCTCGAATAAATGCGATTGGGTTTCTTCGCTCATCCCATGGCCCGTATCCCTGATCGCCATGAGCACGTACGTTCCCTCGTCGAGCATCATGGTTTCACGTCGAGGGCCTTTTCCGATGGTGACATTCCGAGTCTGAATCGTCAGCTGGCCACCCGTCGGCATGGCATCCCGGGCATTCACGGCCAAATTCATGATCACTTGCTCGACCTGCCCAGGATCGGCCTTGATCGATCCCAACTGTGGCTCGAGGTCGGCACAGAGTTCGATGACATCCTCGCCTAACAGCCGCCGCAGCATCCCGTCCATGTTCATGACGACCGCATTCAGGTCTACGATCTTGGCCGCCACAAACTGCCGCCGGCTGAATGCCAGCAGTTGGCCGGTCAGGCCGGCAGCCCGATCAGCGGCTTTTTTGACTTCTTCCATCTCGCGTCGCGCAGGGTCGGCCTGCGCCAGGCGACTCAGGACCAACTCACTGTATCCACGAATCACCGTCAGCAGATTGTTGAAATCATGGGCGACGCCGCCGGCGAGCCGCCCCACCGCCTCCATCTTCTGCGATTGTCGCAGTTGCGCTTCCGTCAAGCGCAGAGCCTCTTCGGCTCTCGTCCGCTCACCGAATTGCCCGATTTTCAGGCCGACGTCGGTGATCATGCTGAGCAGCTCGCTATCCGGCTCACGGACCTGATGGCTGAAAAACTCGATGACACCCTCGACTTCACCGCCGATACGAATCGGGAACCCGAACGCGCCATGAAGCCCGACTTGAGCGGCCAAATCCGTTCGAACAAAAGCGGGATCGAGCGTCACGTCTTTGATCCACACCGGGTGCCCGCTTTCCCAAATTCGCCCCGGCAATCCCACACCGGGCGTGAAGGTCTGATGCTGAATCTGCGCAATAAACTCATTGACGGGAAGGCTTGTGACTCGCCAGTGATCGAGGCACCGCAATGTTCCCGATTGTTTATCCAATCTCCAAAATACACCGAGATCCCATTCGAGACTCTCGCCGACCGCTTGAATGATTTTCGGGACCGCCTCTTCGAGTTTCACGGCTTCCGACAGGACCCGCGTCACCGCATATTGGGACGCCAGCCGTCGTTCGGCCCGACGACGATCCGTAATGTCGCGCACGAACGCGCTGAAGATATACGCTTCACCGATACGCGCCGGTGAGACGGCAAGTTCGACCGGAAACTCGTGGCCCTCCTTGTGTCGCGCAGCGATTTCGATCCGACGATTCAGCACCGGGCCGACCCCGGTTTTGAGATACTCTCGAATCCCTTGAGCGTGCGCCTCCCGATCCCGGTGGGGGATGATGGTGTCCGAAAGCAATTTCCCCATCGCCTCTTCGCGTACCCACCCGAAGATAGCTGTGGCTTGGGCATTCCATTCCGTTACGATTCCGGCCGCATCAATGGTGATGACTCCGTCAAGCGCCGTATCGACGATCGCTCGATTGCGTTCCTGGCTTTGCAGTAAGGCGGCTTCCGCAGCCCGCGCCCAGGCGCTTTCCTGTTGAGCTTGCCGATATTCAATGCGCAATCGAATCGTCGACCATAACAAGAGCGCCAACAGCGGGATCGAGACAGCCGCCACGATGCTGCGTTCGACATGGCCGAGCAGGAAGGTTCCCACGCCCAGCGTAAACAGCGTGATCAAGACCATCACGAACATCAACCACTCGTATCGGCGAGCTATTGAAGAGGTTCGCTCTTCCGGTTGGGTCATGTGGTCATCCTCGTGATCACCCAGGTGTCTAAAACTGCGGAGGGACGATAGGCCGACTTGGCCGCACGTAATCCGGGGAGGCCCGCATCCTCCATGGTATTGATGTAGACGGCCCCTTGCGCCATGGCGGTTCGGCAGGTGTCGCGAAAGACCCACTGAGCCAGTCCGGAGATGGAACGGTCCGCCACTTCCAATAGGATGCACCAGGTTTCCGGAGTCAACCAATAGCCGAAGGTATAGGCGGCGATGGCCTGATTGACTCTGATAACGGTCCCCGACAAGCCGATCCTTTCATGCTCTCGAAAGACGAGCGCGTGGGCCGCTTCTGCGTCCTCCAGAAGCAGCGTCCCCATCCGGTCGAGATTTCCTTGGCATTTCTGCTCGGCCCACCGCCGATACAACAAGGCGCAGTCGGAGTGATCGTCAGCCCGATAGGGTTCTTTCGTGATCGCTTGTTCTCGGGCCGCACGATTGCAGAGCGCCCGTTGGGACTTATAGCGGTCACCCGCTAAGGCAGCCAGAGCCCCTACCGGGTAGAGATAGTCTCCCTCTTTCCGACGGAATTGGAGCCCATCGCACTCCAACAATCGTTTTTGGGACTCCATCACGTTTTCGATTCGACTCACCGGCAACGGCCCGTTCCACGAACACATCAGCGAGAAGGCCTGCTCCACGGCCTGACCCAGAGGGCCGACTCCAAGCGGGGGAAGCGGCATGAACCATCCGTCCGGAGACTGGGCAAAAAGAAACCACGTACGATCAGACTCCATCCACCGGTAGGGAAGCAGCGACGACCATATATAATGGTAGGGAAACGCAAACGCAGCCGGCGTGTCGTGATGCAGCACCTGAGCTCGCTCCAACGCCTCTGCGAAACAGGGTGCGTCCGATGCCGTCAGTGGCTGGAGCCGAGAATCCACTTGCTGAGGACTAAGCCGAACCGTCAGGTGCGGGAGTGTTCTGAGAACGACCACATCCTCCTGAAAGCGGCCGATGAGGCGAGGATGAGCCACAATCGCCTCCACGATCGCCTCATCCGCTAGAAAGGCCGCGACATGTTCTCCATACTCGAAAATTGCGCTCGATGGCGCGTCGCACATGAACGGACATTTGGAATCCCAGCCAAGTAGGACATCTCGACCCGACTCGTCCCACATCAATGCCAGCGGGTACAGCCGACAATCCAAGGGGCGAACGTCGTAAATACCGCACCGGCCTGACGTTGCATCAAAAGCCGGACAGAGATACCCTTCGCCGATCGGGTTCTTGACAAGATCAACTTGCGATCCGGACTTGTTGGGGAAGAACGACTCGGGAATTCCGTGTGCGACGGCATCGTTGATTTCCGGACTCGTAAAGTATGGACGAAGAAAACTGTCGGCCTCCGGGAAACGACAACACACATCGCAACGAAAACACGCTGCATCCGGAACCAGCTGAGGCAGAACTCGCATCGTTTGTTTGGAATCCACGGTAATAAGATCCATCGAGCCCCAATCATACGATGCACGCCGGGCAGTGGCAAGGAAGGTTCGCTTCCGATCATCTCGCGCCCTCCCCACATTCATGCGATACTCTACCCCATCAGGCGATCCGCCGGCCTCTTGTCGGTCTCCGATGCGCGTGCTAGCATTGGCTTCTTTGCCAGACGCTCTCACAATAGCCCGCAGGCTGTTCAAAAAGCCTTCCAGCGAGGCCGCAGCCAGCGAAGAAGCGAGGCATACTCAGTCCCGTACGTTGAGCCTCTGAGCGAGGTGAGAACGAAGCTGGAGGGTTTTTTCAACAGCCCGCTAAGGTTTTTACATTGGCCCAGACCGAAGCCTCCTACACGACGCTTTCTCCTGAGGCAGCACGTGATCGCTGCACCGCCATTCGCACGCGATTGTCCCACGCCAACCTGTTTCGATCTTCACCCACCGCATCGTTTTCGTCTTCCGGCTTGGGCGCGGAGACCTCTTGGCGGGTCAGCCCTTGCCCGTTTTATCTCTCTTCCGATCAGCTGCAGTTCTTCATCAACTTGGGACCACACCTCCTCTCGTTCTATCGAGCGCTGAATCGGCTCTACAACGAGAGCGTCAAAGGAGCTCAACCGGCCTGGATATCAAAATATCTGGATCAGGGCAAACCGGAAGCCTTGGTCCAGTACAGCCGGATGAAACGGTTTCGCGATGCCTTACCCGCCGTCATCAGGCCCGATGTGATCCCCACACAGGACGGCATGGTCATCACCGAGTTGGATTCGGTTCCGGGCGGCATCGGGCTCACCGCCTGCCTCTCGTACATCTATCACGACCTCGATGGCGGTGATTCACAACTCATCGGGGAACGAGACGGAATGGTACGCGGATTTGCCCGCATGCTGCGATCTGTGCAAGGTCCGCGTAATGGATGCATTGCGATTGTGGTCTCGGAGGAATCCAAAGACTATCGGCCGGAAATGTCCTGGTTGGCCGCTCAACTCCGCGAAGCGGGGACGCCCGTTTGGTGTGTCGAGCCTCAGGAAATTCGATTTACAGAGGAAGGTCTTCGATTACACATCGACGGCAGCGAACAACCGATCAGCACGGTCTACCGTTTCTATGAACTCTTCGATCTGTTGAACATTCCTAAGGCCGAGCTCGTTCAATATGCTGCGAAGAAAGGCAGGGTGTCTGTCACGCCGCCCTACAAGCCGTCACTGGAAGAAAAATCCGCCTTCGCGTTGCTCCACCATCCGATGCTCCACCCCTTTTGGGAAAAGGAACTTGGAGCGGACTGCATGCTTCATTTGAGCACAATCATGCCGAAGACCTGGCTGCTCGACCCAGCGCCGCTTCCTGCGATTGCGACGATCCCCGGCCTACGGATCGGAGGACGCGCGGTTGCACATTGGTCCGATCTCGAGACAGCCACGCAAAAGGAGCGCCATTTCGTCATCAAGCCTTCCGGCTTTTCCGCGCTCGCTTGGGGAAGCCGCGGCGTGTCGATCGGGCATGACATGCCCCAGAGTGCGTGGGTTGAGGCCCTCCGGAACGCGCTTGCATCCTTCCCGACCACACCTTATATCTTACAAGAGTTCCACAAGGGGCGGCTGTTCGAAATGGACTATCTGGATGAAGGCATGCAGACGATCGTACGCATGTCGGGCCGGACACGGTTGTCTCCTTATTATGTGGTCTCAGACGATAAAGCGGAACTCACCGGCATTCTGGCGACGATCTGCCCAGCCGACAAGAAGGTTCTTCACGGCATGAAGGACGCAATTATGGTTCCTTGCGCCCTACGACCGAACTGATGCGCACCTTTCCAAAATGGGCGTTCCACTTTCTTCCATTTCCTGGTAGCCTTATACCATCGTGGCTGTGACTCTTTTCCATGTCGATTGGTGCCCTGACTGTCACGTGGTCCGCAGAAAACTGGCTGATTTGGGACTGACCTACGAAGCTGTCGTCGTACCCGACAGCAGACGGATGCGCACACAGGTCTATGAGGTCTCCGGTCAATACTATGTGCCGGTCCTCAAGGACGACGATCTCGTTCTGACGGAAACCGCCGACATTCTGGCTTATCTGGACAAGCGGTATCGTGCCGACCGTGCAGGAGCTTCGGCGGCAACCGAGTTTCAGTCGCAAGTCCATGCGACGCCCGACGTGTTGGGCGAAGACGACGAACACCCCTCTTGCCGGATTAACTGATCAACGAAGGACGACTCATGGAAGACTGGAGACAAGTCCTGGCCAAGAGCATCGTGAAACCCAAGGACTTGGCCGAACGGTTCGGCCTTGATGAAAAAGAGGTCGAAGCGATCGTCGGCCCGTACCCTATGCGGATCACCCCGACGGTACTGGAGACGATCAAATCGAAGGATGACGCGATCTGGAAACAGGTGGTCCCCGATCCCACAGAACTGGACGACATTGCAGCCGACGACGATCCCCTTGAAGAAGATCTCATGAGTCCGGTGCCTCACCTCGTGCACCGCTATCCGGACCGGGTGTTGCTCATGGTGACGAATCAATGCCCGATCTATTGTCGGTTCTGCACGAGAAAACGACTCGTCGGCAAGCCTGGTTTCCTGAAGAAAGGCGATCTGGATCGCGCCATCCAGTACCTCCGCGAACATAAGGAGGTACGCGATGTCATCCTCTCGGGGGGCGACCCGCTGCTGCTCCCCGATCATCTCCTCGAACGTGTGTTGAAAGCGCTTCGGACGATTCCCCATTTGGAGCTCATACGCATCGGCTCACGGGTTCCCGGGTCGTTGCCGCAACGCATCACACCCAAACTGTGTGAGATGGTCAAAAAGTACCATCCTATTTATATGAACCTGCATTTTAACCACCCGGACGAACTGACACAGGAGGTCAAAGCCGCCTGCGGCATGCTCGCGGATGCCGGCATTCCTCTGGGCGCGCAAACGGTGCTTCTCAAAGGTGTGAACGACGATCCGGACATCATGAAGCGCCTCGTCCATCAGTTGCTCCTCGCGCGCGTAAAGCCCTATTATCTGTATCAGGCAGACTTGACCAAAGGGACCAATCACTTCAGGACAACCATTGAAACAGGGCTGAACATCATCAAAGCTCTCCAGGGCTATACGAGTGGAATGGCCGTGCCCCATTTCGTGATCGATGCACCGGGCGGCGGCGGTAAGATCCCGCTGCTACCCGACAACTATATGGTCCATCTTGATGAGAACGGGGCGATTCTCCGGAATTATGAGGACAAGACGTTCCACTATCCCCAACCGAAATCCGACAATCGGCGAGAGCTTCCGATGGTTGGTGGGCTCGCTCCGCTGGATGATCCGGAAGAAGCCTATGCGGCGTGCAGTGACAGCTACCCTGATCGAGACGGTTACGCAGCTTGGGGTAACAGCTGCGGCGGAGATGCGGGCGACCTGTGACCACTCATTCGCCTCGATCCGGCATTCTCCCTTATCAGGACATCACGCGCTTGATCGCAAGCCGGGCCATCAGCGCCTCGCCGACAGTCGAGGACCGGCAGATCCAGCCGGCCAGCCTCGATCTCCGTCTAGGCCGCAAAGCCTATCGATTGATCAGCAGCTTCTTGCCGGAACTATCGGCCATCTCCTCCAGGCTGAACGTGCTGGATTTTTATCAGTCCGATCTCGTGATGTACGAGATGGACCTGACCGACGGAGCGATTCTGGAGAAGGGCCATGTGTATCTCGTTCCGTTGTTGGAACAACTGGCCCTTCCGAAGACGATCCGCGCACGGGCGAATCCGAAGAGTACGACGGGCCGTCTGGATATCTTCACCCGTGTGGTGACCGATCTCACCTCCGGATTCGACGAAATCCGTGCCGGCTACCGAGGCCGGCTCTTCCTGGAAGTCGTTCCCCGCTCGTTTGCCGTCAAAGTCCGCACGGGACAGTCGTTGAACCAAATCCGGTTCGTGTGCGGCGAGGCCACGGTGCCGGATCGAGCGCTTCAGGCGCTGCATCGACACACGCCGTTGCTCTATCACAATGTGGCATCCCGGAAGGCTGTAAGCAACGGAGACTTTCGTGTTGAGCGCGGACTGTTCCTCCGCATTGATCTCGCCGGCACGGATCAGAGAGGCTTTCGTGTGATCGGGTACCGCGCCAAGAAAAACAGCCACGTCATTGACCTCGACAAAGTCGGCCATTATGCTGCGGTTGATTTCTGGGAACCGCTCCATCGCCATCGCCACGATAGCTTGCTCTTGGAGCCGGAAGAGTTTTATATCCTGGCCTCGAAGGAGCGCATCCGCGTGCCGGCCGGCTACGCCGCTGAAATGGTGGCCTATGAAGCGGCCTGCGGAGAGCTACGGACGCACTATGCCGGCTTCTTCGACCCCGGGTTCGGCTATGGATCGAAGGGAGAGATCAAAGGCACGCAGGTTGTGCTGGAAGTTCGCCCACATGACGTGCCATTCTTGATCCATGATGGACAGACCTTTTTCAAGGTCGTCTATGACAAGATGATGGGGATGCCGACCCGGCTGTATGGGTCCCCGTTGGGGTCTTCCTATCAGCAACAAACCTTGACGCTCAGTAAACATTTTAAAGTCTAGCAGGATGTTGAAAAAGTCCTCCAGCTGTGTTCCCGCATCGCTCAGAGACTCAACGTACCGAAGCGTACGCCTCGCCTCTTCGCTCGCTGCGGCCTCGCTGGACGGCCTTTTTGAACATCCTGCGAGCTATGTGGAGACTGCTAGCCATGGCTCCGTCTGATCTGCCTCCGCCTCAAGACGAATCTCTGCGCCCGTCCCATCCGACCGCACCGAGAGAGCACGAAAGTGGGAACGAGCATCAGGTACATGTCATCGGGTTGATGGTGGGAACGGCGTTGATGTTTATCGGCTTTCTCAATGTCTTTCTGTCCATCAGCGGCGGTTTCGAAATCAATGTCGTGCCGTTTCTCATCTACTTCGCTGGCCTTGCGATCTGGGCCAATGCCGCCATTGAAACTCCGATTTTCCGCTATGGAGCCATGGCGATTGCGATCGCCTTGGCCTTGGGCCTCGTGCAATACGGAGAAGTCCTCTTTTGGCACAAGCAGATCCTCTTCTGGGTCACCATCATCATTGTCATGTACTTCATGTTCGTCGAGCCCAAGAAACCTGCCCCGTGAGTTTGACTAAGCCCGCAGGATGGCCAACATGGTGTCCGGCAAGGCCACAACGAATGAAGAGGCGAGGCGTACGTTTCTTTGTACGTTGAGCCCTCTGAATGATGTGAGAACGAAGCCCGACACCATGTTCGCCATCCGATGATGATCTCCGTCATCATTCCGACATTGAACGAAGAACGAAGCCTCACGCAGACCCTCGCATGCCTATCGACGTCAGACGTCACCGAAGTCGTGATCGTGGACGGTGGAAGCTCAGATAAAACCATCTTGATTGCCGAAGCCTTTTGCGCAAAGACATCCAACGCGTTTATCGTAACAGCCCCGGTGGGTCGCGCTGGTCAGATGAACGAAGGGGCGAAGGCCGGCCAAGGTGACATTTTGCTCTTCTTGCATGCGGATACGCTCTTGCCGGCCGGCGCAACAACGATGATCGAATCGGCGCTCATCGAACCAACGGTCGTCGGAGGCCGCTTCGATGTGACTTTTAACTCTCCCTCTATCTTGGCACCCGTGATCAGCACACTCATGAATCTTCGTTCCCGATTGAGCAGTATCGCCACGGGCGATCAGGCCCTGTTCGTTCGTCGTCATGCCTTTGAACGGCTCGGCGGCTTCGCTGACATCCCACTGATGGAAGACATTGAATTCAGCCGAAGACTGAAGCGCACTGGACAGATAGCGGCACTGCATCAGAAGGTCACCACATCGTTCCGGCGCTGGGAACAACAGGGTCTCTTGAGGACCATCTTCTTGATGTGGACTCTGCGGTTCTTATATTGGGCGGGCGTCAGCCCGCATCAGCTGGCTCGCGTCTATCGACCGGTGAGGTAGTGAATGCCAAGCCCTAACCGCAGCACGCAGCACTCAGCGCTCAGCACTGCATTGGTCATCTTCGCCAAGGCGCCAATCCCGGGTCAGGTCAAGACACGTCTCTGCCCGCCGTTGACTCCCGATGAGGCGGCCACGCTCCATGGCAGTTTCGTGCTCGATACGTTGGAGAGAACAAAGGTGGCGGCTGCGAAGCTGAAGCTGCCGATCGATCGATATCTGGCCTGTGCTCCGTCTGTAACACATGTCTTCTTCAAGATCATGGAGGAGCGGCAAGGCGTGAAACTGATCGATCAAGTGGGCGACGACCTCGGCACGCGCATGAACCAGGCCTTTCAAACCGTGTTCGCGCATGGATACCGACAGGTCGTACTCATGGGGACAGATGTGCCGACGCTTCCGCTTGACCATTTCAAACAGGCCCTCACCTCGCTGGAGAACCAAGATCTTGTGCTCGGTCCAGCTATCGATGGAGGTTATTATCTGATCGGCCTCAAACGGATGGCGGCGGAACTGTTCGCCGACATTCCCTGGTCAACCGACCAAGTACTCAGACTCACCCAGGAGAAAGCAGCGAGAATCGGACTGAAGACCTCATTGATTCATCCGTGGCGAGACATCGATACCCTGACCGATCTTGAAGTCTTCATTGAAGCCTGCGCCGCCGAGACTAAGATACCGAAAAACGAGCGAGCTTTTTCAGCCCGCACCTCGGGTGTGCTGGAATTACTCGCCAAACGATTGCGAACGAGAGCATAATGACCCACGAATCGATCATTCAGGAGCCACATGACCCAGCACGTCGCACTGATCACCGGAGGAGCGAAAGGCATCGGACGAGGGATTGCGCTCGACCTCGCATCGCGACAGTGGAACATCGCCTTCTGCTACAGAACCAGCGAAGCTGAGGCCAAAGCCACGGCGAAGGACATCATGCAGCGAGGAGGACAAGCGCTGGCCCTCCGATGCGATGTGTCCGATCCAGTGGCGACCAAGGATATGGTCGCACAAGTTGAAAAAGGATGGGGACGAATCGATGTCCTGATCAACGGCGCCGGTCCCTATCATCGAATCAATCTGTTCGACGAAACCGTCGAGGGCTGGAACGAGATGTTTACCGGCAATCTGCATCCGATTTTCTATCTCGCGCAGGCCGTGGCGCCCGGCATGAAGTCCCGCAAGGCCGGTCGCATCATCAGCTTCAGCATGGCCAATGCCGATCAGATGGAGGCCCAGCCGGATGTGACCGCCCATTATATCGCCAAGGCCGGCGTACTCATTCTGACCCGCACATTGGCCAAGCTCTTGGCGCCATACGGCATCACCGTGAATGCGATTTCACCCGGTTTTATCGATTCAGGCAGCGCGCCCCCGCAAGAACTTGCCACCATGACCAAACGCATTCCCGCCGGATACATCGGAACCGTTGATGACACGGTCGCGGCAGTCCGTTATTTGCTCAGCGAAGAAGCGCGGTACGTGAACGGTGCGAATATCCAGATTAGCGGAGGCTGGGGAATATGAGGAGATGGGACGGCATCCAGGTTAGTTCCTTGCTCACTGAGCGCGCACTCGGAATAATCTTATTTTTGGTGAAGGGCTGTGCTCGTTCAACGTGCGCAGGGGAATTAACCTGAATGCCGTCCCTGAGAAGGGACAGGAAAGGAACAACAAAAGAACAGGGCGTTCAGGAAATGGAGGGGCATTGATGAAAACCGAACAGGAAAGGGAGCATCACCATCGGTTCGTTCAAGCGCTTCAACACGAGCATCTCACCTGCACGAAACCTGGCTGCGGTGGAGCGATGGCCGTGGCCGACCATACTCCACATAGCGCCCGCATCAAGTTTTATGAAGCCGCCTGCGAACGTTGTCACGCCGTCGAGAAGATTACTGGCAAAGAGGAACACCAGCCTTCCTGGGATGTGGCCTCCATCACCTTGATGGCGGAGACGCATCTCCTGCACGAACAGCCGACGTGCCCTTATGACGACACGCCCATTACCTTCATCTCCTTACCCAATCCCCGCCGTAAGGCCCGGTACCGTCTCTTGTGTTACTACTGCGGTCGACACACGGAAATGAATTGGCCGCCACCGGAAGCAAAACGCTAAAACCGCAGAATGGGCTGCCCCTGTCCGTAAGTACGCGTGAGGCTCACCATCATGAGGTGGCGCTCGTGCAACTCAGCTTTGACTTCTACATACCAGAGGCCAAGCCCGAATATCTCACGGTGATCGCGTCTATGATTGATAACGATGGACTGGGTGGCAACTTCAAACAGAAGGGTGTGAACGTGATCGACTTCTAAGCTGGAATTGAAACGGCCCTGAAACGCCGACTCGCTTGTTGAGAAGCGGGAGACGCTATCCCACCAATCCAGGTGGGATAGCACCTCACATTCCTACGCGAACCTACGGGTTGATGTCAAAGTGAAGCGACATGCCCGCATGCACAAGGATCGTATTGATCGTGGATTCATAGGGATTAAGAGTCATAGGCCCAGCCGTTAAGAAAGTGGGTGAATTCCCGAACCGATCCGTCGTCAGCCCGTTGTGATGGGCACGGAGATACTTCGCCTCCGCAAACACGGCCACGTACTTGAAGAGATGCGCCTTGATTCCGCCCACTCCCATAAACCCGACCGTCGTATCCCGTTGTTCGGTGATGGCGTCAAAAAAGTTCACCCCATGTTGCCCACCTGGCTTCATCGCCATCTGATGCGCTCCCACGCCGATCCCGACGTACGGATGCCACCGCCCGTTGGGATAGGCCTCGGAAATCGCCATGGGGTAGCGAATCAGGAAATTGGTGCCGATGTAGATGCCGTTGATCTCCGTCGTGGTGCCTAACCCCGTTGCGGGATCACGATTATAATTGTCCAGACAGCAGGCCACGTCCGCATACCAAATAAAGCCGGTGATTTCCACACCGAGATCGAATCCCGCCAACTTGTTTCTGGTGGGAAACCAGATCCCCGCGTTGCCCCCGACTGAGTGTTTCGTCTGATAGTCGACATTCTCGACCACCGTCGGCGTGGTCCCGTCCGTGAACGTGGCGTCCGCACTGCGCGGAATTGCTATGCCCGCCATAAAGGACAGATAGGGCTCGAGCGTCCCGGAAGACATGGTTGGGGGATTAGTCGATATCGAAATCGCATAGGGATCGGCGACCCGTTGGCTGGACGGATCTTCCGCCCGGGTGAGATCCGCAGAGCCGAGGACACAGAGGAGACACATCATCGCCGAAATTCTCGCGTTCATTCAGCGTCCTCCCACGGTAAAGCAACCATCTGCTGCGACGAACTTGGGTTGCGCAATCTGCAATCCATCTGGCACGACCCTACGGCTTCCAGTCAAAGTGCATCGACAAACCCGCATGCACCAAGATCGTATCGACCGTGGATGAATAGGGATTCACGAAAGGACCGGGCGCCCCAATGGCTAGACTGCCATCGGGGGAGTTCCCGAACCGATCCGACGATAGCCCGTTGTGATGGGCATAGAGATACTTCGCCTCCACAAAGGCCGCCACGTACTTAAAGAGATGCGCCTTGATTCCGCCCACACCCTGAAACCCGATTGTCGTATCCCGTTGGGTGGTGTTGACGTGCGTAAGAGTCCCCCCCCGGAATCCCCCTGGCTTCATCCCAATCTGATGCGCGCCCACGCCGATCCCGACGTACGGATGCCACCGCCCGTTGGGATAGGCCTCGGAAATCGCCATGGGGTAGCGAATCAGGAAATTGGGGCCGACGTAGACGCCATCGACTTCCGTCGTGGTGCCCCGATTGGCGATCCCATTGACTTGGTTAGCCCCCGTGGGGTCATTATTATAAAAGTCCCGACAGCAGGCCACGTCCGGATACCACACATAGCCGGTGATTTCCACACCGAGATCGAATCCCCACAACTTGTGTCTGGTTGGAAACCAGATCCCCGCGCTGCCCCCCCATGAATGTTTCATCTGATAGTCGACATTCTCGATCACCGTCGGCTGGGTCCCGTCCTGAAACGTGGCGTCCCGAGTGGACGGAATCGCCAGGCCCGCCATAACGGAAAAATAGAGCTCAGGCATCCCGGAGGACATGCCTGGGGGATCAGGCGAGATCGCATAGGGATCGGCGACCCGTTGGCTGTACGGATCGTCCGCCCGAGTGAGATCCGCAGAGCCGAGGACACAGAGGAGACACATCATCGCCGAAATTCTCGCGTTCATTCAGCGTCCTCCCACGGTAAAGCAACCATCTGCTGCGACGAACTTGGGTTGCGCAAACTGCGATCCGTCAGTCTCTCGTCGATGGTCAGCGCGGCGATCCGAGACGATGGCGTCTGTGTGCGACTCGATTCGATCCCCGGTTCGATTCGTGTAGTGTATTGACATAGAGTGGCCACCTACTCCTTGATCCGGCACGACCCTACGGCCGGAGATCAAAGTGAATCGACAAGCCCGCATGCACCAAGATCGTCTCGATCGAGGATGAATATTGATTAAGAACTAGGGTACTCCCTCCCGTCGCTGGAAACGTGGGGCCTGCGGACTGCCCGAACCGATCCGTCAACATCCCGTTGTGATGGGCCTGGAGATACTTCGCCTCCACAAACGCCGCCACGTACTTGAAGAGATGCGCCTTGATTCCGCCCATGGCCATCCACCCAACCGACGTATCCCGTTGGTCGGGGAGGGGGTTCGCTTCGAGATTTCCCCCCGGCACACAACAGGCACTCACTCCACGGGATCCACCTGGCCTCATCGCCATCTGATGCATGCCCACGCCGATCCCGACGTACGGATGCCACCGCCCGTTGGGATAGGCCTCGGAAATCGCCATGGGGTAGCGAATCAGGAAATTGGGGCCGACGTAGACGCCATCGACTTCCGTCGTGGTGCCCCGATTGGCGATCCCATTGACTTGGTTAGCCCCCGTGGGGTCATTATTATAAAAGTCCCGACAGCAGGCCACGTCCGGATACCACACATAGCCGGTGATTTCCACACCGAGATCGAATCCCCACAACTTGTGTCTGGTTGGAAACCAGATCCCCGCGCTGCCCCCCCATGAATGTTTCATCTGATAGTCGACATTCTCGATCACCGTCGGCTGGGTCCCGTCCTGAAACGTGGCGTCCCGAGTGGACGGAATCGCCAGGCCCGCCATAACGGAAAAATAGAGCTCAGGCATCCCGGAGGACATGCCTGGGGGATCAGGCGAGATCGCATAGGGATCGGCGACCCGTTGGCTGTACGGATCGTCCGCCCGAGTGAGATCCGCAGAGCCGAGGACACAGAGGAGACACATCATCGCCGAAATTCTCGCGTTCATTCAGCGTCCTCCCACGGTAAAGCAACCATCTGCTGCGACGAACTTGGGTTGCGCAAACTGCGATCCGTCAGTCTCTCGTCGATGGTCAGCGCGGCGATCCGAGACGATGGCGTCTGTGTGCGACTCGATTCGATCCCCGGTTCGATTCGTGTAGTGTATTGACATAGAGTGGCCACCTACTCCTTGATCCGGCACGACCCTACGGCCGGAGATCAAAGTGAATCGACAAGCCCGCATGCACCAAGATCGTCTCGATCGAGGATGAATATTGATTAAGAACTAGGGTACTCCCTCCCGTCGCTGGAAACGTGGGGCCTGCGGACTGCCCGAACCGATCCGTCAACATCCCGTTGTGATGGGCCTGGAGATACTTCGCCTCCACAAACGCCGCCACGTACTTGAAGAGATGCGCCTTGATTCCGCCCATGGCCATCCACCCAACCGACGTATCCCGTTGGTCGGGGAGGGGGTTCGCTTCGAGATTTCCCCCCGGCACACAACAGGCACTCACTCCACGGGATCCACCTGGCCTCATCGCCATCTGATGCATGCCCACGCCGATCCCGACGTACGGATGCCACCGCCCGTTGGGATAGGCCTCGGAA
>CABVRX010000001.1:272647-405751 GCA_902500825.1 uncultured Nitrospira sp. | reverse complement strand
GCCTGTTTGGTTGAAGCCGGTCGTCGCATCGTCAATCTCCCTTGAAATTACGTGTTGGATCTCTATGGTCCATAAAGTGAAGCCGCTTCGTCTTCGCAAACCGATCCTGCGTTAGGTTCTAGTATGTACCAGTCTAGCCGACACGGTGCAATCCCCCTCATAAGAACTAAGGGATCTAATAGAGCCGAATGATCCTAGGTCGTGTGAAGCCACGAGATGGGAATTTAATCGGCCACGATGTAGAATCGACTTTCCGCCCTGTCATCGACATCCTGTGTCTTGTTGATGTCCAACAAGACGGTCACGACATAGGCATCAATGATTGTCCGTCGCTTTCCTGAGATCAGCTGATTCAAACGATAGCCAGCAAGAAGATTGATATGGACCCAAGTTTTTGGCACCAACGGTGGGAGAACAATGAAATTGGTTTTCATGAAAGTAAACCCAACTCACTCCTGGTCAACCATTTCCATGAGCTGTCGCTCGCCAAGGGCCGTCGGGTCTTTGTCCCCTTGTGCGGGAAAACGCTGGATATCTCTTGGCTGCTGTCTCGTGGCTATCGCGTGGCGGGAGCCGAGCTGAGTCAACTCGCCATCGAGCAATTATTCATGGACCTTGGCATGCAACCGGAAATCGAGACTGTTGGCCACGTCGAGCATTGGAGCGCGAACAATCTTGACATCTTCGTCGGCGATATCTTTGCGGTGTCCGGAAAGATGCTCGGCCCGATCGATGCTGTCTACGACCGAGCTGCATTGGTGGCGTTTCCCAAAGACCTACGAAACCGATATGCCGCACACCTCACGGAGATGACAGGCAAGGCGACACAATTATTGATTTGCTACGACTACGACCAAAGCCTGATAGAAGGTCCCCCGTTTTCTGTGAACAACGAGGAAGTTCATCGGCACTATGCCACGACGTATGATCTTACACTTCTCTCCAGCACAGAGGTTGCCGGTGGATTGAAGGGGAAAGCACCAGCCAAAGAGAACGTCTGGCTGCTGAAGAGAAAGTGATGATCTTTTTGCTACCGCTTCTCAGGCACGATCGTTCGCTGGGTGGCTGCAAATTGAGCAATCATACCCATCGTCGAACTGAACACTTGTACCGTGTAAATGCCTCTGAAAATTTGGTGCTCAAGGCACGTTCCTCTGGGAGGATTTGAAAACGATTCATATACCACACGAAGAGCGGTAGGCATACGAAGGCCAGGAGGTTAGAGAGATCAATCGCCCACCCAATGAGAATTAAGAGAAAGCCTAGGTACATCGGGTTACGGGTGAAGCGGTAGATGCCCGAGGTGACCATCGTCGTGGTCGCTTCCGGTGTGAGCGGATTGACGGTGGTTTTCATCCGCCGAAACGTCAAGACGCCGGCCAGCACGATCGCTGATCCTCCGGTGTAAAAAATAACGGCGAACACCGAGCGCCATGGCAGTACGATGGTGAACATAGAATAGGCAGAGACGAGCCACATGAGCGCGCCGAACAAGAATACGAGCGCAAGCGGGGGTATTTTTAGTTCTAATGCATTGAACATGTAAGTCTGGATTGAGTAAGTGTGGTCTTAACTGGGAGGATTGGTCATCCCGCAGGCCACTTCCCATAGCGCCTGGTTGATGCCGCCTGGTTCCACTGGTTGCCCATGGCCTTGTTCGACCAATACCGCATCTTGAGTTCCGGTGCCCATATGCCGAGAGAATTCCAAAGACGCCAATAGCCGAACTGTGTTGTGTGCACAGTCAAATTCCTTGTGCGTCTTCGTCGACAAAAACCGGTGAGGGCCCATCATGAACGTCCCAAACGGCGCATTCCCTTGCATCCACTTATAGTCCGTTAACTGCCACAGCGTCACGAGATCTCCGTCTCGACGAATCGTCTTGGGATCGTAGTATACCGTTTCCCGCGATGGGGATTGGTACGTGCTATCGACGGCTACCCAGGTTTCCCCAGACGGCATCTCGCCATATCCCCGGGATTGTCTGACCTGATAACCGAGGTCTCCACAAGATGCAAGGGTGAGAAGGAGGACACAGAAAGAAAGGCCGATACTGATAACCTTGGGCATCGATCCCTCGCCGGATAATGCATTCTAGCAAAGAGTTGGTGATCGCTGCGTTGATGAAGTGCGGAGGGTCACTCGGCGTTGGAACGCGGAGATTGGCGAATCGATCGCGTCAAGAATGGGCCGAATACGCGAGAGATGCTCTGTCTCCTGAGAGGAGTGTCTTAGCGTCAGCCCTTCAATCGTTGTAGTTCAAGATGGAGGGTCCGTGCACCGTCTGCAATCCAGAGATGGCCGTCTTGGATGGTCCATTGTAATTGCATGGTGGGTTTCGCCATCTCCGCGAGGGTCCGAACGCTCTCCATCGGGAGCAGCGTCACGGCGAGGTTCTTCAACCGGTCGAGCGACGAACTCTGGTTCGCCCACCACACCTCGGCGCTGCGGGCTCCATAGACATAGACGACGACCTGTTTGGAGCGGCCGCACGCCTGCCTCAGAGCCTTTTCGTCCGGCTGACCGATCTCGACCCACAGATCGATTGCGCCGGTAAAATCCCGCTGCCACAGAGCTGGTTCATTTTCGGTGCTCACCCCGCGGCCGAATGACAAGGCCTCATCTGCGTGGAGCGCAAAGGCGAGCACTCGTACCATCATGCGCTCCTCGGTCTCGGAGGGATGGCGCGCCAACGTGAGCGCATGGTCCCGGAAGTACCGGCGATCCATATCCGCGATCTGCAGCACGGCTTTATAAATGGTTGCGTTCGAAGCCATAGAGCCGGGGTGGGGGTTAGGGGAGTTCCGCAACGAACATCTGTTCAACTCGTTTGCGCGCCCACGGTGTCTTGCGGAGGAACGTCAGACTCGATTGGATCGTTGGGTGATGACGAAAGCAGCGGATGGGCACTCGTGCGCCAAGTTTTGCCCATCCGTGCCGTGCAACCAAGGTCGTGACGATGGTTTCCAATGTGATCCCATGCAAGGGATCGCGGGGATGAGCCATGGAGTCCGGCTGGTTCATGCGCTCCTAGTCGCACTCTTTAAACTGGGACTGCTGACAACGCCGTGCCATCTCCTGCGCCTGCTCGATCTGCGCGGCAGTCATTTGTGAGGTCAGATGGTCTCGACGCTTCATAGCCGTTTTTCCCTCATCGCCATTCAACATAGCGGCAGCGACGGTGTACCACATAAGCGCGCGAATGACGTCTTTCCGGACGCCTCGTCCCCTCTCGTACATCAGGCCCAGATTGTTCTGCGGACCAGCGTAGCCCTGCCCCGCCGCCTTGCGAAACCACACGAGTGCGGTGGAGTGGTCTTGCCGGACGCCTCGTCCTTTTTCATACATGAGGCCCAGATAGAACTGGGCTGATGCCACGCCTTGCTCCGCCAAGGGACTGAGGAGTCGGGCCGCTTGTGTATAATCGCCACGCTCATACGCAAATTCCGCCTCCTCAAGGGACTGTGCTGCAACCACGAACTCTGGTCTCGTCCCTGACGCGCAGGCCAGAACCAAACACATTGCAAAGACACAACGCCTCATCGACATCATCCTTTCACCAAGACCAATCGTAACAGAAGAGTAGTGCCTCAAGGCTTGGGAGTAAAACAGACAACAGCTCATTCTACTTTGTGGGATCCGGCAGGTCTATGGATCTGAAGACGGGAGGCAAGTGAGGAGGTGGGATAAAACATCTAGCGACCACCATAAATAACCTCCCCACAGAAAGGAGAGAGGGGCTTCAGGTGAGGATCTTCTCAGCGGGCGGCGACCGTCTGAGATTCGCGGGCCGCTAAGCTTTTTCTACGGTTGTTGGAGATGGTGCGGTCGATAATGGCGCCGCAGTTAATACATTTCCATGCATAGAACACGAGAAAGAAATCAGAGAACCGCTCCAACATCATCATCCCTTTGCACTTCGGACATTCCATTGATCCCTCCCAAGGTGGCTACGTTCACAGCTGATGATGAACACAAGCAAGAGTCGAACCAAAGTTGGATATGCCGGCATTGTAAGTATTTATGCTGTACGTAGTTAAAACTTGGCACATAACGTTCAAAACATTGACGGTGTAACGGGGTTTAACCCGTCAATGTTTTGTCGGCTTGCGAGAGAGATATGGGCGGAGTCTTTGTTTCAGGTGGTTTCCGGAACGAGAGATCGGTCTGTCTCCTGGCCCTCCCTTATCGACTTGACCAGGATTGGACCGGCACGGTGGAGATGGCATTTTGTGGCGAGCCCTCGATCACTCGATCGCTATAGGCGAGATAAATATATGTCTGGCGTTTCTTGTCGAAAAATCGGACCACTTGTAGGGTCTTAAAAATCAGGGATCGGCTCTCACTGAATACCTTTTCCCCTTCTTTCGTCTCACCCACAACGCGAATAGGACCGACTTGACGACAGGCCAATGAGGCATCTGAGGTTTCCTCTGCCAATCCGACCATCCCTTTCAAGCCACCTTTTTTTGATCGACTCAGATAACATGTGATGCCTTCAATCTTCGGGTCGTCAAACGCTTCAACCACAATCTTGTGATCCGGCCCCAACCATTTGAATTCCGTGTCGACACTCCCAACTTCCTCAGCATGACCGGCCGACACGATTGTTGCGCAACAGAGCAACGTGGTTGCAAATATGGTTCTCTTCATCGCCGGGATTCCACTCTTCATAGCATCTCCATTCTGTCAAATTCCACGATAAGCGTTTCCATGAGGATGCCTCCTTCCATTGCGCGCAAGGGCGAGTAAGAAAGACTCACCGGACGAACATTGTCGAAGCGCCAGGTCAGCACCACGGTTGACTGGTCCTCTCCCAGAAGTTCAACCTTCACTGTGCGCTGTCGAAGGGCCGCTCCCTTCCGAGCCTCATCCCACCAGGCATAGAGATCCATAGACCCCATCACCCCTCGCTTGAGGACAAGACGATTGGCAGCAGCAACTTCAGCTTGCTCGACAGGCTGAGGCACCATGTGGGGGCGCTGATGACCCTTGGGCTGGTCAACGATGAAATCTGGGAAGATCACCTCGGCAAAGCCTGCAAGCATCGAATCGCTGTCTCCTCGTCCTAAATCCACGAGGAAATTCGAATTCCTGTAGGGGCGCTCACTTTTGACGGCCATAACGTCTTCAGTCCAGGAGACTAACCGGGACACTACTCCATTTCTAGACGCTCGTAGGCTAACACCATTTCTTCCATTGCGACGTCGGTCCCTTTTGCGTTGAGTGGACCGCTCGTATGCTTGATGATGCGTGCTCGTAAGAGCTTCCAGGTCTGTACAACGTTGCTATGATCTTCATTCTGTAATTGAATGGTCACGGTTCTCATGGCGTTCTGGTCGCCGCTGCGGATCTGGTCAAGCCATGCATAGAGATCCAGCGAGCCGATGATCCCTCGTTTCAGTGTGACATCGCTGACCTTGTTCAAGCCTGTCAGCTTCATCACAGTGTTTTCCTTGGAGTTGCCATTGCGGTATTCGATCACCACGGCTTCCATGCCGATGCCGCTCACCTCCTGGAATCCTGCCTGCGACCCTTGGGTGTCTCCGCTGCCAAGGTCGACCAGAAAGTTAAACTGGCCATACGGACGGTCCCGCAAAATAGCCATACGTATCTCCTCTCCTTAAGGGCTGCACGTCTGTGCCAATTCCTACGCCGAGCGCCATGGAAAATCAACACTACGAACCGGGAATTTCAGTAATAGCCACCCTTCACGCCCCGCGTTTGCTTCGCGCCGGCAACGTCCTGTGAGTTTCTGCGCCCTGTCACGACAACCAAGATACAGCGCAGCGGATAATTTGCAATCGCTGAAAAAAGCCGGTAGGTGTTGCGTGATCCCACAATAGTTGTTGTTTGACAAACCACGCGAAAAGGAGATTGACCCCGATATGCCAATTCCTAAGATTCCGATGGCCACGTGTCTCTGGTTCGACAAGAATGCCGAAGAGGCGGCGAGGTTCTACGCCACGACGTTCCCCAACAGCCACGTCACCGCAGTCCACAAGTCCCCAGCCGACTACCCCAACGGCACGGCGGGCGATGTGCTTACGGTGGATTTCACCGTATTGGGTCAGCCGTTCGTCGGCTTGAACGGTGGTCCCGAATGTATCTTTAATCAGGCAGTGTCGTTTCAGGTATTTACCGACACCCAGGAGGAGACGGATCGCTACTGGGACGCGATCGTTAACAACGGCGGACAAGCCATCGCCTGCAGCTGGTGCAAAGACAAATTCGGGCTCAGCTGGCAAATCGTACCGCGTGTATTAATAGAGGCAATGACCGGCGCGGACAAGCCCGCAGCCAAGCGCGTGATGGAGGCCATGATGGAGATGGTCAAGATCGACATCGCGAAGATCGAGGCCGCCCGACGCGGATAAAGTAAGGGCTTACGCGCGAACGGCACCGACTGGCATGCTTGGCGACAAAATCAAAATTCAACCCGGTGGCAGGTTCTTTGGGGGGAATCCTGTGTCGTAGTGCGTTCGATCGTTCTTCATGTCGCCAAGAAAAGACTCCTGTCTTCCTGCTACTGACCTTCATATCTTTTTCTGCGATCAGAAGGGTTTCGCCCTGTAACCATGATCGTGGCCTGACTCGTCCTCATGTCGGCTTCTCTCTCGGAGTTCCCTTTCGGCCTCCACACGGCGTCGCTCTGCCACGATCATTTGGTCGAGCTCTGCCATGTGCTGCTCGGCGAACGCTTTGATCGCCTGTCGTTCGTCGGTCAGCCAGCGCGCCAGCGACTCTCTCTTGACCCGCCATGCTTCCGCCAGCCCGAATTCACCGGAGACGACGCCGGTGCTATTAATGCTGGTTCGGACTCCGCCCATTGTGCGATCGTCATGTGAAAATCGCGACACAATTTCCTTCAAGACGCTGTCGGTGGATGTCGAGCCACGATAGTTCTGGAGAAGCGCCAGAGCGAAATCTGCTTCGGTGTCGCCGCCGGCTTTGACCAATTCGGCGAGCGCGGCAGCGAACTCGGGCGTGTATGTAGGAAACGCTCTGCCGAGCAGGCTGCCTCCGCGAAACCGAAATTGCGCCCGATCTTGCGCGAACCACGCCAGTCCCTTGCTGATGGCAAGTTCAGGGTCTTTCGACAGCACCGGTTCCAGTCCTTGGAACTCAAACGGCACCGGCTCGACCTGTTCTTCGTCGCCGCCCTCAGCTTTCCTCTCGAGCCGAGTTGTCATCATGTCGTCGAGTCGCTGCTGCTCAGTCTCTCTGATTCGAACAAACGCCAGTCCGGCGAATTCCTCGTTCGCCCACTGCACATCAGCCCCATCAATCGTCAGCGCCCACTCCAAGCCGGGCACAGCGATGCGCAGTTCTAACGAGAGGCCAGGCAACATGAGGAGCGGGCTTTCCAGTCGGCACCCGCTCCTTGAGAGATCGAGGATGATGCCCGTCCCTTCGGGCTGTGCGGAGCCCGACACCATGGCGCGAAATTGTACGCCAACTCGTGGCGTAGTCCGCTGGTCCTCTGCCTTCAGATTCATGACTGATCGACCCTCCGCTTTTCCATCAATGGGACCCATCACTTCCCCTTCAAAAAGAAACAGGGGAGAGCTACATGTTCTTGTCCCCTGATTGATCCAGTGCGCGTTGTTCGTTCCAGGGCACATTATCCCGCGTCGGTATGTCAACCGGCAACAGCCCTTTGAGATGGGCGACCCATTTCATGTCTTCTTCCGTAGTTATGAGCATCATGGCGGCGCTCTTTTAGCCGGAATGTCTCCTGCGCATGATTGAAACTACAACGTGCGGCGATACTTCACGAAAAACCGCCTGAGTTAATATTTCATACGCCCACGTATAGTCGGGCAGACCAATACCCGGCTCAGCAAGAACCACACCGATACAGCCATGCCGTGGCCCAAGAATTCCTGATGCAACTTCGACGATGCCGGTGAATGCCTTTGGATCACAGATGGCTCCAGTATCCTTCGGCGTGAATCCATTCATAATGGGAAATGACTGAGGCTTCTGAGCCGGGAGAACCTTTTGCTTTACAATTTTATGGTGAAGGGTGCCATCGCGATGATACCTGCTAGGTAGATCCAATTGTCTATCGCTCATCGGTTTCAAAACGAAATACTCTCCTTTTTGATTGCGCCGTATCCATAAAACAAGGAACAGGTCTGTTCCCTCACGAACTACCACCGCGTATTTATTCTCCCCAGGAACTGTTTTGAGATTCATCAGCCCAACCGTGGAGCTTGCAGCACGCTGCTTCTGTGTCTCCTCGAAACAACACCGCCAGGTGGCCAACTCCTCCTTGGTCATCATGGAAGTGTCAATAGCCTGATATTTTAGCCATCCCTCGAACGTTTGTAGATCATCTTCACTGATAAAATCATTCATTTCACTAATTCCGCCAAAGTTACCTTCAGCGCCTTTGCAAGCCTTGCCAAAAGTTGCTGCATGTTGTCATCTGAGGTGGCCCGGAAAAAACAGATACGTGAGTTAAGCACCAGTTTCCATCGCGGCTAGTTGCTCGTGAATGGGTGTCATAATGTTATGCTCTATCAAGGTTTGAAAAAACGGTGGGTACGGCACGCAAGATTGCGGGTTGCGTACGCTTCTGTCAATCTCAAATTTGTCTACAAGAGGGCTTGAGAGAGGAAACGGTTGCTCGTCCCTCTCCATTTCTTTTCTCTCTAAGGAGTGGTCAGATGATCCTTTACTGCGCGCATTGAGGGACCACCATTTCATCGTGGGGTCTCAGCGAGCACAAGGACTGCCTGGTCTTCCCCTTCACAACCCTCCCGCCCTTGCATCTCCTTCTTCAGCCCTCGTACAATGCTTTCTTTCGAGTCTAACTCATTGGCTTTCCAGTCATTTAGGTAACTGAAGAGAGTAGGTAGGCCGGGATGAAAGTCGAATACACGAAGGGAAATCGGGCGTCGAAGGAGCTGATTCAGCTCCACCGCCGGACTTCGTTTGAAGCCAGCGGCCGGAAGATGAAAGTGATGCTGATCTTCCCGCCGGACTGGTACCCCTCCGAACCCTATTTAAGCCTTCCTTCCCTCACCTCCGTTCTCCGCCAAGCCGGGCATACGGTCATTCAAAAAGATATCAACTGTGAGATGTGGGACTGGTACTTCAGCGAGGATTTTCTGAAGAAGGTTCTGCGTCGGGTGCCGCAGCAGTTGGATCGGCTCCGCAAGTTGGCCAAGAAGCGGGAGCTGACCGAGTGGGAAATGGATGTACAGCTGACGCTCTGCGATATCACACGTCCACGGATGGAGAAATTGATCCTGGATGCGGAAGAGGCGAAGCACGTTGTCAGAAATGAAAAGTTCTACGATATTGATAAGTTAGAGTGGTCAATTCAAGTCTTTCGAGAAGTCACATCAGTCATTTCACTGGTCTATGCCCCGGCGCGGATCTGCATGCCGCCGATGGAAACGGATTTGTCGTACAAGCCGTACGTCTCGGCAGAGGTGATGGATGCCGTGCAAGATGAGCAGGTCAACGTGTACCGGGACGTGTTCGACCATCTGGTCAAACCGGTGATCCAACAGGAAAAGCCGGATGTGATCGGGATCTCAATTGTGCTGCAGCAGCAGATGTTCTCCTCCATGACTTTCTGTGCTCTCATCAAACAACACTTTCCCCATATCCATATTACGATCGGCGGCAACACGGTGACCCGCTTACGCGACGTGCTGCCTGAGTCGCCCCTCTTTCAGTATTTCGACAGTGCCGTGGTCTATGAAGGGGAGACGGCATTCACGCAATTGGTCGAGGCGGTCGGCGCCAAGCGGAGTTTGGCCAATGTGCCGAATGCGATCTATAAAGACGAGACGGGTATTCATGTTTCTCCGTTGAGTTATGCGGAGGACATGGCTGCGCTGCCGCCGCCGGACTTCGACGGATTGCCGCTTGAGAAGTATTTCGTTCCAACCCGTGTCTTGCCCTATCTGGCGACGCGTGGGTGTTATTGGGGACGTTGCGAGTTCTGCGACCATGGCGAGGGCTATACCGCCGGCTATCGGTCGAAGAAGATTCAGGACATTCTCGCCGACATCACCTATCTGCGCGACAAGTACGGCGCCAAACATTTTCATTTCACCGACGAGTCCTATCCGCCGGCGCTGTTCCGCAAGCTCTCTCGAGGATTGGTCGAGAGCAAAATGGATATCTTCTGGACGACGCACATGCGGTTCGAGAAAAGTCTGTTGGAAGACGCCGTCTGGCAGGATGCGAAGGAGTCGGGTTGCCGCTATCTGCACTTCGGCTACGAGTCGGGAGTCGAGCGAGTCTTGCAGCTGATGGACAAGGCGACGACGGCAGAGGTGATGACACATCACTTGAAGCTGACGGCGGAGGCGGGTATCTGGAACCACTGCATGGGCTTTTTCGGTTTTCCAGGCGAAACAAAGGAGGAAGCGTGGCAGTCGGTGCAGTTCCTCGAGCAGAACAAGGATCATGTCCATTCGCTGGGGTTCGGGACGTTCGATCTGGGGCGACATAATCCGGTGGCCAAACATCCGGAAAAGTGGGGCGTGACGGCGTACAAGAATCCCGATTGGGATTTGGCGCTGGACTACTACTACACAGTGAAGAACGGCATGAGCATCGAAGAGGCCGAGCGGGTGTTCGAGCAGTTCGAGCGGAACCACAATCCCGGCTGGGATTTGCGTCTCTATATTCGTGAATATATCTTTCTCTATATCTCAAGGTTTGGATTAGGAAAGCTTCAGGATCTACAGTATCAAGCCGTCAAAACTTCCGGAGTAGTGCCGACGTTAGCAGGGAAAATGTGAGCGGGGGCCTATGAGTGATCTGCTGCAAATAGACGGTCTCGCCCCACTGGCTAAGGGTACGCAAAAGAAATCCAAAGTCATGCTCATCTTTCCGCCCGAGTGGGTGCCGACGGCGCCATATCTTGCCTTACCTTCGCTCACTGCTGTTTTGCGTGGGGCCGGTCACACGGTCATTCAGCGCGATATCAATATCGGCATGTGGGACCACTTCTTCAGCATGGAGTTTCTGGTTTGGGTGAAGGCTCGGTTGGGCATGCAGCTGAAGGTTCTACAGGAGAAAGAGAAGGCGGGATCTCTGACTGAACGGGATGTGAGTCACATGGCGGTGGTGGAACAGGCTTATGACCTCGATGTCTTCGATCTGGCGGATCGGGCCGAAGATGCCAAGGCGATCGTGCGCGGCGAGCGTTTCTATGAGGCGGAGAAGCTGGAAGGAGCGCTCAACACCTTCCGCGAGACGATGGCCTATATCTCAGCCGCCTACTATCCCGCTTCCCTCGTTTTTTATCCGATGGAAAGCAATCTCGGGTATCGTCCCGGTGTCTCGAAGGAAGTGTTTGCCTGTTTGGAAGATGAGCAGGTGAACGTCTATCGGGATCTCTGCAATCAGTTGGTCATGCCGGATGTGGCCAGAGAACAGCCGGACGTGGTCGGGATTTCCATTGGAACACAGATGCAGCTCTTGGCCGGCTTAACATTCGCGAAAATGATCACGGAGACGTTCCCGAACGTACATGTGGTGGTCGGTGGGAATGTGATCACGCGGTTACAGGAAGACCTCGTGAATCATGAAAGATTTTTTACGGAGGTCTTTGATTCAGCGATTCTCTATGAAGGGGAACATGCGCTGTTGTGGCTCCTTGAAGCGTTGAATGGGCAGCGGCCTCTGGCCTCCGTTCCAAACTTAGTCTATCGCGATGAGTCGGGCCTCCACCGAAATCCTGAAATCTACACTGAGAAGACAACCGCGCTCCCATTGCCGGATTTTGATGGGATGCCGCTGGATCGTTACTTCGTCCCGGAACTGATCATTCCTTACCTGGCGACGCGCGGCTGCTACTGGGGCCGCTGTACGTTCTGCGACCATGGCCAAGGGTACTTCGATCAGTACCGCGGGATGCCGGCTCAGCTGGTGATCGACCAGATCAAGGCGTTGCGGGATAAGTACCATTGCCGGCATTTTCTATTTTCCGATGAATCCTACCCGCCGGCATTGTTCAAGAAAGTCTCCCAGCTGCTGGTCGACCAAGACGTTGGGATCAACTGGACGACGCTCATCAGGTTTGAAGAGACACTGCAAGATCAGGCTACGTGGGATCTGGCGGCCAAGGCCGGCTGTTGCACGCTCTATTACGGGATGGAATCAGCGAATGAGCGGGTCTTGAATCTCATGGACAAGCACGCTCGGAAAAGCGTCATCGAACGCAATCTCCAGATGGCGGCGAAGGCGGGAATTTGGAACCATGTAATGGCCTTTTATGGCTTTCCGGGGGAGACAGTCGAGGAGGCCATGGAAACCCGTCAGTTTGTCCTCGATCACCAGCCGGTGATTCATTCGCTGGAGCTCTTCTACTTCGTGGCCTACCGCCACACCCCGATGGTGCGTCATCCGGAACAATTCGGCATTACAATCCATAAGCAGGAGGAGTACGATCTGCCGCTGGACTATTACTACACCTTGAATGATCCCAGCTCGCTGTCGTGTCTCGATGCGATGCAGCTCTGCGAGGAATTCTACAAGCGTGATTTCCATCCCTGGGCCGTGCGGGTCAACTCTCGCGAACACGTCTTTCTCTATATCTCGAAGTTCGGGACGAACCGGTTGCCGCAAATTTATGCTCAGCAGACGCAGCCGGTGGGATCACCGGACGGAGTGTCAGGCTTGATTACCTGGCCGGTTGCGCATTCGCAAGGCGACGAAGGGATGTCGCGCGTAACCAGTCACGACGCCGGGTGAGGAAGAGTTGGACTGACCGAGAAATCAGATTGAAACTGAGACAGAGGAATACGGTTAAGTTCTGAAGGGAGTGCGTAACCTTAACCTCGAACTTATCCTTCTGTATCCGGGACGAATACTGCCGACAGTAGTGCGTAAGCGGCTTCAACCGTCCGAGTCATGTGTTCGGCTTTCTGAAACTGTTGCATGTATTGCTTTGGACTGTTGGTCAGGCCGGCATAGCGCGTCGGGTTCCAGTTGTAGAGCTGGACGCGCTTCGCCCGTTCCAGGTCTTCGGTGGTGATGGGGAGCGTGAGGCCGAGAATTTCCAATGCATGGGCGACGTCGTGCTCGGTGATGTGGTCCATAGGTGGAGTCTGTCAAACAGGGAGGAGGCCTGTCAAATGATGCCGGTTGTTTGCTCATGGCGCAATTGGGTCTTCTCGTGTGATCCGGACGAGTTCGAGCGTGACCGTGGCTGAACAACGGTCTTTAAAATTCTATCAGGCTGATGTCTTTACCTCTCAACCGTTCGGCGGCAACCCTGTCGCGGTTTTCCCCGACGCCGATGGACTGACAGACGACGAGCTGCAACAGATTGCACGGGAGATGAATCTGTCGGAAACGGTGTTCGTCTTCCCACCCACCGATCCTGCCGCAATGGTCCGGTTACGGATCTTTACCCCGACTCAGGAAATTCCCTTCGCTGGCCATCCCGTGCTGGGCACATTTTTCGTGTTGGCCCAGCTCGGGAGAGTTCCTACTGGGGAGCCGGTGACGCGTGTCATGCAGGAATGTAATATCGGTTTATTCCCCGTCGAATTGCATGCGGAACAAAGTCGTGTCGTGCGGGTTGTCATGTCTCAACCCAAACCGGAATTTCTCGACCCTCTCGATGCCATCGACGATGTGTATTTGGCCGGTGGAGCGCTTGGCTTGCCGAAGCATGTGATCGCCGACACAAAATGGCCCATCCAAGTCGTGTCGACCGGCTTGCCGGTCTTGATCGTTCCGGTAAGGACGTTGACGGCCGTCCGGTCGATCAACCCCGATGCGTCGGCCATCATCAACGTCTGTGAACGATTCGGGGCCAACGGGATCATGGTCTTCACGACGGTGACCGTTGAATCATTCGCGTCCGTCCATGCGAGGATGTTTGCGCCGAAAATTGGAATTTTGGAGGATCCTGCGACGGGGAGCGCCGGCGGGGCACTTGGAGCGTACCTCGTTCAGAACGGTGTCGTTGAGGTGGGGCCGACGACGGATATCCTTATCGAACAGGGCTACGAAATCGATCGGCCATCACGGATTCTGGTGCAAGTTGATTCGAGCGACGACGTGATCCAAGAGGTGAAGGTCGGTGGGCAGTGTGTGATGGTGGTGGAAGGGGAGTTGAGGTTTTGAAACGGCGGGCCATGCCTTTCAGCGAAAATGAGGCCGGTATGGTTGTCCTCCTGCTCGCGGAACGCGGCGCACAAGATCTATCGTATTGGTAAGTCAAGGGCGGTGCTCGTTCAACGCGCGCAATTGAGGATCAACCATGCCGGCCTCTGATGAGTACGATCGACCCCGCAGTTTCAAAACATTGGTTATGAAGGAAGGATGAAGAAGTGAAGGCTGTCTTGTTTCACGAATATGGTGGGCCGGACAAGCTCTCCTATGAGGAGATGCCGATGCCGAAGATCGGTCCGCAAGACGTGTTGATTCGGGTCAAGGCCTGTGCGCTGAACCATCTCGACATCTGGGTCAGACAGGGGAGTCCTGCCTATGCCGCTTCCGTACCTCATGTGGGGGGGTCGGATGTGTCTGGGATTGTTGAACAGGTGGGGGTTCACGTCGAAGGTATCGTCGCCGGCACGCGAGTCTTTGTGTCGCCGGGTATCAGCTGCTGGAATTGCGAGTTCTGCTTGGCCGGTCGGGATAATATGTGTCGAACGTACAATCTTTTGGGAACCAGGATGCATGGCGGCTATGCCGAGTATGTGAAAGTTCCGTTTCGAAATGTGCTGCCGATACCCGAAAACATAACCTTCGAACAGGCCGCGGCATTTCCACTTGTCTCCGTCACGGCGTCGCACATGCTGTTTGCACTGGCCGGGCTGCAGCCTGGAGAAACTGTGCTCGTGATGGGCGCGGGAAGCGGTGTCGGGATGATGGCTGTTCAGTGGGCGAAGCTGACGGGTGCGCGTGTGATCACCACCGTCGGTTCCGATGACAAGATTCCCAAAGCAGTGATCTTGGGCGCCGATGCGGTCATCGATCACTCTAAAGAAAAGGTCTCGGAGCGGGTCAAATTGCTGACGGAAGGGCGAGGGGTTGATGTGGTTGTTGAACATATCGGGCCGGAGGTATGGGACGACTGTTTGGGGTCACTCTCAAAAGGCGGCCGGCTGATCACGTGCGGCGCAACTACCGGTGGGGACGTGACCCTCAATCTGCGCTATGTGTTTTCGCGCCAGCTGACGATTAAAGGTTCTTATATGGGGACGCGGGCAGAGCTGCTGAAAGCCGCTGACCTGATCGGCCAGAAGCGGTTGATTGCGGTGATCGATCGAACATTTCCTCTCCAGGAGGCCCGTGCAGCTCAGGAATTGATGGCAAGTCGGAGGTTTTTCGGCAAGATCGTGCTCACCTGCTGAGTTCTGAGTGTCAGGTCACCATGCCTGGTTCACCCAGTTGCCTCACCGTGCGAGTGAACGGCCTCGCACGTTCCACGCATTCATGATAACCTACGCCCGACAGAATGTGGTTGGCGTTCGAACGTCGACAGTCGACCGCGATAAGACGAAAGGAGAAGGGAATGGCTACAGTGAGTCAGATTGCGAACAAGCGTCCAAAGTCCGTCGGGCCGAAGATCTCGATTGCCAGCGCAGCCAGGACCATGCGCCAAGCGCGCGTGGGCTCGTTGTTGGTGAAGAAGGGCAAGCAATTGATTGGAATCGTGACGGACACCGACATCGTGCGGCGCGCTGTCGCGAGCGGAAAACCATTGGGTAAGCTGACGGTCGAGAAGATTATGACCGCTCCGATTTGCACGATCGAGGGGAGTCAGTCGGTCGATGATGCGCAGGACATGATGTCCGATCTAGGGGTGCGCCATCTCGGCGTGACCAAGAACGGAGAGATCACCGGCGTCGTCTCCGTGCGCGATCTGCTGCGACACTATAAACGGTATGCGCAATCGAAAATTTCAACTGAAGCGGTGTATGAGGAACCGAAGATCACGCAGGATTAACGGACGATGAAAACGGCCCCCAACTTCGTTCTCAGTCGTGCGTCTCCTTGCGACGTACCCCAGAGGGTACGCCTCAGTCGCCGTCCTCCCTGCGGCCTCGTTGGATGACCGTTTTGAGCATCCTTATTGAGAATTATCGAGAACGCCATGGGGATTGCTTTTGAAGAATTCTAGAAACATCTTCAGAGCGAGTAGGGTGGCCTTCCGAAAGAGAAGGTTACCATATTGGAAAGGTCAGAAAGTGGAGCCAAGATAAAGACTGTTTCGGTGAGGAGTTTCCGTTCCTCTTTAAGGGAGGAGCTGTAATGTATTGTCAGACTGCGACAACTACAAAAATGAGGACTGTATCGTCATCCGAGTTCAAGAAGGTCTACTCTGTATGGGAAGGGTATCGTCATGGTGAGGTTTAGAGATCGCATATCACCAAGGACCTTGGTGTGCAAAACTCGTCTTGGATTATCCCGATCCTAAAAGAGTATGAGCATTTGATGCGCTAGACTACTTGGTCAACTCCTTGACGAGATGTCCAAGTTCAGGAAGGATCAGCTTTTCCATCGCGAGGCGGACAGCGTTTTCTGAGCCGGGAGTGGAAAAGAGGATGCGGCCTTTGATGACTCCGGCCGTCGCTCGGCTCATGATCGCCGGCGAGCCGATGTCTTGATAGGTCAACAGCCGAAAAATTTCCCCGAATCCTGTGAGTCGCTTTTCCAACATTTCGTCCACCGCTTCGAACGTGGAATCCCGCCGAGCAATACCGGTTCCGCCATTGATGATGATGGCCTGCACCGTTTCGTCGGCAGTGCATCGAGCGATCCACAGTTGAATCTGAGCCGGATCGTCTTTCACGAGATGATACCCTACGACCGTATGGCCTCGCTCTTCCAGAAGCTTGCGAATCAGCTGACCGCTGGCGTCGGTTTCCGGCGTACGGGTATCGCTACACGTAATGATCATGCACCCGATTGAGCTGGGTGCATGGTCTTTGTGCTCGTGATGACTTGGTACGGTCATATGTCAAGGGATACGCTATCAGCAATCGGTTTAGGTAATCAAGCGTTCAGTCTCGTCTGATCTCTCCAATCGGGCCGTTGCCGACTCAATTTATTTCCACACGGAGTCTGGATTCAGCTTCGCCGCCGGTGTTCCTTTGGCGACATGCTCATCAAGGATGGTGGCGACGTCGGCCTCCGTTACTTTGGAATACCAGGTATTATCGGGATAGACGACGACCGTTGGACCCTGCTCACAGGGGCCGAGGCAGCCTGTCGCGCTGACCAACACCTCCCCCGGTGGAACGGATCGCTGCATCAGCCCCATGTTAAACGCCATCAGCAGCTGCGCAGCACCGGCCGACCCGCAAGACGGTTTCGGGTGGCCGGGGGGGCGGGAATTGGTACAAACCAGAATATGATACGTCGGTTTTGGCATAGTCTCCTCAATAAAAAATGGCACATTTGGTATCGTCCGCTTATCGCGGCCGATACGACTCCCACTCCTGGATCACTTCCTCCGGAAACTTCCACTGTTTGAGCCCTTTCAGCACCCAGTCCAGGTAATGGTCTTTGGGCTTAAACTTCCCGATCGGGTTGGCTGCATAGGTGGTGACGAGTTCTTTTTCACCGCTTGTGCTCGAAACGGTGACTTGCAGGTGGCGGTACGCTCCTTGCGGCACATCCTGCTCAAACTGGTCCATGAGCTTTACGTCTTCGTCCGTGAGTTCAAACACGCCACCCCAGATCTTTTCGCCTGGTGAAGGCGCAATACTGGCAAGCCCGCATCGCCATTGTGACGACCATCGACAAAATTTGACGGCATGGTCCGGCAAGGTGGCGAGACAGAGAAATCTGTATTCCGGGGCCCGTCGTTTGAGTTGTGAGGGATTGAGGAGGTCACCGTACAAGAAGAACTTCATGCAGCATACTCATTCTATATCGGATTGTCTTAAAGCGTGCTCGTACTTGTAGCACACCGGCTTTTCACCAGACAAGCGGCACTCGTCACGACCAAATTCTTGACGCTGCATTGACATGGCGTCTGGGCCTTCCTAAGATGCCGGGCAGTCAACAAGGATCCACGATTTTGTTTTCCTGCCTGGAGCTAACACACCGGGATGACTGACCGCAGCACCTTCACCAGATCACTCGGCGTCTATCTCATCCGCTATGCAGTCGCTGTGGTCCTACTGCTGGGCGGGCTCTACTATGCATGGACCACATTGCTGTCGACAACTCCGTCGAACGACAAGCGAGAAGCTGAGGCGCTGGCTTTGGTGCAGGGTCATCCGGCGATCGGACACCCGACAATCTTACAGTCCATGAACGAGCATGTCCGAACGATGAAGGATCGCGGGCAGGGGGTTCGGCTCGGCGAATGGCGGGTGAAGCATGTGGAGGGAGACATCTACGAGATCCGTGTGCAGCTTCGCGATCAGGGGATGCGCGGCCAATGGTTCGAGCGGGAATTCATCTGGCATGCGCATCTCGAACTCAAGAAGGTCAATGCGGCTTCGTTGCCGGCGGACGGCGTGACGCCTAAAGCGCCTGATGCGGATCAACAACCTGCGCCGTCGCAAAGCTAAGCTTAGGCATCTTCGCTTTGCAAAACTGGAATGGTCTGCACGGTCACAGAGGATGCCGGAAAAGTCATCCGGCAAGGCCGCAGCGAGTGAAAGGTCAAAACGTAGGTACGTTGAACCTGAGCGATGCGAGAACGACGAGGGAGGGCTTTTGCAGCATCTTCAAGCTGGTTCTCTGAGTGCCGGGGGGATGGCGATCCACACTTCATCCCCTTGGATCCGAACCTCGCAGCATGCGACCTGGAAGTTCGGATTGCCGACTCGTTCCCCAGAAATGACACTGAATTTCCAGCCATGCCAAGGGCATTCGACAACCGTTTCGCAGAGTTTTCCTTCTCCGAGCGGGCCGCCCGCGTGGGGGCATGAGTTATCGACCGCATAAAAAATGCCCTCCACGTTGAAGACCGCAATCCAAATCCCATCGACTTCCACGGTTCGTCCTGTACCGGGTGGTATCTCGTGCGTGAAGGCCACTCTGACGAACTCGTTCATCATGGTTGTCTCTCCATCGGTCCGCCGTAGGCGGCATGAGATGGGCGCTTGCTTGATTTCAACGTCACCTTATGGCATAGAACTATCAGCGTGTAGTCCTGCCCCGCGGATACACTCCCTGGCCGCTGTGGAGGCCCGATTGGGGATGAGGTTCCTGCATGGAAATGACCCTCCTGCTCAACGCGACCTATGAACCCCTGCGAGTCGTCCATTGGCAAAAAGCGATCGCGCTTCTCTGGCAAGGGAAAGTCGAAGTCCTGGAAGTCTACGACAGAGAAATCCATGGAATTTCCTTGTCGATCAAACTTCCGGCCGTGATGCGGCTGCTGAAACTGGTTAGACTGAAAGACAGTCATCGTGCCGTCAAATTTTCCCGGATCAATATTTTTACGCGAGACGGATACTCCTGCCAATACTGTAACCACAGGTTTCGGACGGAAGAGCTGACGTTTGATCATGTCGTGCCCATCGCCAAAGGTGGGAAAAAGACATGGGAAAATATCGTCACCGCTTGCTGGCGGTGCAACAATCGGAAGAGTGGACGTACGCCGGAAGAGGCCGGCATGAAGTTAAAGAAGCGGCCCGTCAAACCTCGATGGAGTCCCGTCATTACCATCACCATCGGCATTCGCAATACGCCGGAAAGCTGGCGTGATTATCTCTATTGGAATATGGAGTTGGATGCGGATCCGGCCGATACGTAACCCTCGATCTTGAAAAGACCCCGTGGAAACAGTACATCCGAACCCTCTGTCTCTCCAGTACTCCTTTCAAAGCCGTGCTCGAAGTCATTCCAGCCTTTTCAGCGTGCTGCATTATAGCGATTGACTGATTAAAAGGGGAAATGAGCGTGGACTCCAGAAATCTTCTTGCATGATGGAGGTCCATTCTCGGATACTGAGCCACTCAGTCGAAACGGGAGTACCATCATGGCTGCGAATCCTGGTTTTCCCTTGGTCTTGGACGTCAGAGGCTGGCCGGTTCTGGTGATCGGCGGCGATGAGGAGGCATCGGAAAAATCCCAACGCCTGCTTGAATCCGGTGCGCGGGTTACGGTGATCAGTCCTACGCTGAATGAACCGCTACGCCTGCTGGCGGCTTCGGGTAAGATCATCCATCGCGGACGACATTTTCGCGAACCGGATCTCGAGCATGTCATCCTCATTCTCAATACTATTCGAGGTGATCGTGACTTTGCTCAGAGGCTGGCGGCCAAAGCCAGGGAAAAGCGTGTGCTGCTCTGGTCGGTCGATTACCCGGAGGCCAGCAGCGTCACGATGCCGGCAGTCGTAGCAGTGGGACATGTGCGAGTGGCGATCAGTACCAGCGGCGTCGCACCGGCCCTTTCCGGATTCATGAAAGAAGATCTGGAACGGATCCTCGATGCGGAATTCATCGAATTTGTCGAGTGGCTGGGGCAACTGCGTGAACAGGCCAAGGCGAATGAGCCGGATGCCGAGAAGCGGCGGGCACTGCTCCATGACGCGTTGGACGGTTTTCGTTTTCTTGGCAAGGCGCAATATCCCAAGGTTTGGCTAGAAAGAAAGGCTCAAGCAGTAACGAGCGTGCAACCTGATATGGAGAAACGATAGGAGTCACGATGGTCCTACTGGAATTCAGTATGTCGCCGTTGGGAAAAGGCGAGAGCGTCGGAAAATATGTCGCGCGGTCTCTCGATATTATTGATAAGAGCGGCGTTGCGTATCGATTAAACCCAATGGGAACGATTGTAGAAGGCGAATGGGAGCAAGTCTTCGCTGTCGTGCAGAAATGCTACGAGCGGATGAAGAAGGATTGTAACCGGATTTCCTGCACGATCAAAGTCGACTACCGAAAAGGCCGTTCCGGACGCCTTCAAAGCAAGGTCGTCAGCATTGAAAAGAAGCTGAAGCGATCAATTAAGCAATAGAACTGTGGTTTTCAGTGATCGTTGCACAGGCTTTTCTTGAATGTAAGATGCCTACCCCGTCAGACGTGTCGGCGAAACGTTTTGCTCGATGCTCCGGTCGTGCATGGATATTCTATCCTGCCCGGCATAGCCCCTTCTTTGGACTGGCATGACCCCTCAGAGGCAAGGGTGCAAACCTTCGTATTGAAACCACGCACTCTCGTCTATATACTCGCCCCCTGTACTTAGGATTCCTGCAGGCGAACTGTACCGATGTGAAGCCCGGCTCCCTGCTAGGTCCCGCAACGGTCGTCACGACCGTTCGCGATCTGTACCAGTCTCAATTCCGTCCAACGAACATCTTGTTTCGGGGGATGATGCCATGACAAGCAGCACACTCGACATCGTCGAGACGAAGTCTCTCCCGACCATCGAACTCTTACCAAAAGATCGAACCATTCTTGAGCAGGGCGCGATGGTATTTCGCCCGTTCGGTTTGGATGAACAGGGCCAGACGATTCGAGACCTCAGCGGCGTCAGCATCAGAGCCGTGACGGTCTTTTTAGAGAAGTTGGTGACGTCCGAGGGAGGATCGTCGGCCGGAAAAGAAGCAGTCGAAGAATTATGCCACCTTTTGAATGACCGCATCAAGGATCCTGTCTATCATGTGACTCCAGAATTGTTGAAAAATCCTTGGAACAGCTACTCGTACGAATTTACCTCGTACCTCTATGAGTTGTGCGAACGGATTTCGGGCGATCCACGGTTTGCCTTCAAAGCGGGGGCGGAAAAGGTGTCTCCCATCATGCTGGCCCTGACGCGTCCCTTTTCTCTGTCGCAGATCTACACGATGTTTCCTTACTTTGGGAACAAGTTTACATCCGGATCCGTCGAGTTCCGAGTGGTGGAAGTCACGAGCAGCACGGCTGCGGTGGGGATGCGGTTTACCGACCGGACGCTTCGGCAGTTCGGGTCCTACCGCAGGCGATGTGCCTGCCTGGTCTGTCAGTCTGCACAGGGCATCATGGTCGCCATGGCTGCTCGCATCCACGGCCTCTCTCAGGCGGAAGCGATCGAGACCTCTTGTATCGGCAATGATGACGACTGGTGTCAGTGGACAATCCGATGGCAAGAAGAGAGCCGGTATCGGAAACGATTTTGGCGAGCGGCCTCACCCCTTGAGCAGACACGACCGACTCGACTGAGCAGCGAGTCGGTCGTTGGCATAGAGAGTCCTCAGGCGGCGCACCCTTCGGCAGCGACCCGCGTCACGCCTTCGCCCCATGCGCGGCAGAGCGGTACATCATTCTTATGGGGAGGGGCATTGGGTCTCGCTCTCATGGCGGGAGTCGGTGTGCTGAATCCGACGGTGAGTCTCGGTGAGGTGTTGTTAGTCGGACTGTGCCCGATCCTCGCTGTCGGTGTCATGGTCAATCGACGGTTGCTTCGTGAGAGCGCGCGACGCGAGGCGTTGATCCAAGAACAGATTACATTCGTCGAATCCCGTCACGAGGAATTGCGCGAAGCCTATTTGGAACAAGAGCAGATGCGGGTGGAGTTGCGCCGGAAAGTGGCCCAACTCACGGCGCTTCATCGAGCGGGGCTCTCATTCGGCTCGACCTTCGAACGAGATGCCCTCCTGCACCAGGTGTTGGAAGCCCTGACACACGAGCTCAACTACAACAGCGCCATGGTGTCCATGTTTGATCCCTTTGAGCATACCGTCCAGCATATCCGTTTGATCGGCGCGCCTGCCGAGGTTGAAACGTTTGCCCAGTCCTGTCGGATTCAGATTACCGATCGTGAGAGCCCTGAGGGGACAGTGGTCCTTCAAGGATGCCCGTTGTTGGTCAAAGACATCGAGTCGATACGACACAGCCTCCATCCCCTCAATCAACGTCTAGCCGAATTGAGTGGGACCAAAGCCTTGGTTGTGGTTCCCATCAAGACCAAAGACCGTATCTGGGGGATGTTGACGGTCGATCGCTCGCACAATCAAAGCGTGACGGAAGACGATTTGGAACTGATGATGACGGTCGCGAGTCAAGTCTCCATTGCGTTGGATAATGCTTCAGCCTACCAACAGATCGAAGAGTGGAACCAAGGATTGGAGGTCAAAGTAAAAGAGCGCACCGAAGCCCTTGAGCGGGCCGACCGGTTACGTGCGCAATTTCTCTCCCATGTGTCCCATGAACTGAGAACGCCGCTCACGTCCATCAAGGGGTTCATTCAAAATCTGCTGGACGGACTGACTGGATCATTGAACGAGAAGCAGCAGCGCTATCTCGTGCGTATGTCGGAAAATTCAGATCGGCTGGTTCGTATGATCGAGGATCTCCTTGATCGTACCCGTATCGAGACCGGACGCTTGGAAGTGCATCCGGCCGATATCGAGATCGAAGCCTGTCTCGGCGATGTGATCGAGCAACTGAAGCCGTTGGCTCAAGCAAAACAGCAATCGCTGGAATTCCGTTGCACCGGCACCGAAGTCGTCGTGTGGGCGGATCGCGACCGTTTGATTCAGACGGTCGTCAATCTGGTACAAAATGCCATCAAGTTCACCCCGCCTGGTGGAAGCGTGTCGGTCGCTTGCGAACTATCCGATGACCGTATGGCTACTGTTCTGATTCGGGATACGGGTCCCGGTATTGCTCCTGAATACCTTGACAAGATTTTCGACCCCTTCTTCCGCATCCAGCAAGGCCTGCGCACAGCTCCAAAAGGATTGGGGCTTGGACTGTCAATCGTGAAAACACTGGTGGAGTTGCAAGGCGGGGAGGTCGTGGCTCGTAATCGTCCGGAGGGGGGCGCAGAACTGTCCTTCACGATTCCGATCCATGCGGTGCAAACGCCGCCGTTGCTTGAGTCTCATCTCATGGGCCAACACATCTTGGTCGTGGATGATGATACCGATATTCAGCAACTGCTTCATGACCGACTCAAGGCAGGAGGCTATCAGACGTTCTCGGCGTTTGATGGTCGTCAAGCGCTGGCCATCCTCCAATCTCGGGAGTTCGATGGGATGATTCTTGACATCGGAATCGGCCAGATCGACGGCCTGGAAGTGCTACGACAGGTGCGTCTGACAAATCAACGCCTTCCTATCATCATGATCACGGCGTCGGGATCCCAGGAACTTGCCGTGAAAGCCATCGGGTTGGGAGCACAAGCCTATCTGCTCAAGCCATTCGATGCGGGCCAGCTTCAGCAAACTATGGATCGGTGGTTCCGACGTGCATGACCCGGATGCGAGGCGCGCTCTGAGCCATTGGAAATTGCTCGGCCGTGTGCGATGGCATTCCTCTTGGAATAGCGTTCTGGCTCAGGGGCTTACTCTTCTTGCACTAGCCACCATCGTCTGCACGGGTTCTCCTGTCTCAGCTCAGGTGCCTCGAGTTTATGGTCAGGGAGCCGCTGCGGTTGGCATGGGCAATGCCTTCGCCGCACAGGCAGACAATCCTTCCGCACTTCATTACAACCCGGCAGGCATGACCCAGCTGCATGGATTTCAAATGATGGGCGGGGGAACTCTCGTCGGAGGGACCACCGACTTTGAGAGTCCAAGCGGAATGTCGGCAACCGGCGATCATGATGGCGCGTTCGCGTGGCCAGGTCCGGGTCATGGGTATATGACGGCGAATCTCCAGGCCCTCGGTGTTCCACTGCTTGATAAGCTGACGATTGGGGTAGGGGTGACAACCCCCTTTGGTTCGGTGATGAGGTGGCCTGAAGACAGTCCCTTTCGGGCTCTCACCACATTTACCGCATTACCATTGTTCGACATCAAGCCCACGTTTGCGTATCAGCTCCACCCGGATCTTTCGATCGGTGGGGGAGCAGATATCTATACCTTCGCGAGTTTCTTCGGCGAAGGACACGCAGAACTGCAATCGATTTCACCCGGCGGATTGGCGCCGGCTGGAAGCAAACTGGAGTTCAACGGCAAAGGCACAGCTCCAGGATTCAACGTGGGAGCGTTGTATACGGCGCTTCGGAATGGAGGGGGACAGCCGGTGGCGAACCTTGCGGTGGTGTATAGAAGCCAGGCGACGCTCCACTTAGACGGGGCGTTGTCGGCGAATGGTGCGAAGATCCAAGATGCAACGACGACGTTGGTGTTGCCCCAGGTCATTACGGGCGGGGTCGCGCTCTGGCCGGTTCGGAACACAGAACGCGAGTGGAAAGTCGAATTCAACGTGGACTACGTGGGTTGGAAATCGGTCCGAAATCTGGATATTCATCTGGCCAATGGCACAGTCATCCCTCAGCCGCAAAATTGGAAAGGTACCTATGCCATTCTGGTCGGGACCGAATATCGATGGTTACGGGTCGATCGATTGCCAGGATGGGAGATCGCTCTACGAGGCGGTTATACCAACCAGCAAGCACAGGTGCCCGATCTCAATTTCAATCCAGGCGTTCCATCGGCCGATCTGCATGTCGTTTCAACGGGCGTTGGATTACTCTGCAAGGGCAATGGGTCATTCTTGGGACTTATCTCCTGCGGCAGCATAGGAGTCGGATCGGTCAAGGCAAAATTTATCGGCGTCGATGTATCCTATCAGGCGTTTCTCTACGAACCGCGAACGATCTCAGAGAATACCGGCCTTCGTGCAGCGGTGAATGGACTCTACAGTTCTACTCTACACGCGGGAGGGTTTTCCGTTCGAGCCGGTTTCTAGTGCTTGAGTTGTCCCATTTTCTGCGGGCATTGACGAACGGCCATGTGGGAACGGATCAGGAAGAGTGATAGAGCCTGGGAATCTGCGGACTGATCGCGCATAGAACCTCGTAAGAAATCGTCCCGGTCCACTCGGCAATGTCGTGGGCGGTGATTTGCTCATTCTCCTGTTGCCCAATCAGCACAGTTTCGTCACCGACGGCCACAGCCGGTATCGCGGTGACATCCACCATTACCATATCCATGCACACCAACCCTGCGATGGGAGCTCGCTGTCCTCGGATGAGCACATAGCCTCGATTTGAGAGGCGTCGGCTCAATCCGCCCGCATAACCGACCGGGAGAACCGCAATCCGTGTGAGGCATTTTGCGGTGAACGTCCCATTATAGCTGACCGTTTCCCCTGGTTGAATAGTTCGGATTTGAGCGATGTGAGTCTTCAGCGAGAGCACCGGCTTGAGGTCTGGTACTGTAACTGTGTCAGGAAGGGTATGGTATCCGTACAACATGATGCCGGGTCGCACGAGGGTAAAGTGGGCTGATGGGAAGCGGACCGCTCCGCCGCTATTGGACACATGAATGAGAGGAACCTGAAACCCGCCTTCAAGAACGAGTTTGAGAGCCGTGTTGAAGCGACGGATTTGTTCTTCGGTTGTGTCAGGGGTTGAACCATCGGCGTCGGCCAGATGGGTCATGAGTCCTTCCAATCGCAAGGAAGGAGGAAACTTGTGTGAGCGGATGAGCGCCGCCAGCTCATTCTGCGTCAGGCCGAGCCGACCCATGCCGGTCTCGATCTTGAGGTGGACCGAGTGAGCGACTTCGCGTGATGCCGCAGCCTGACCCAGCACCGTGACCATGGAGGGATCGCTTACCACCGGAGTAAGTTGGTGGGCAAAGAGATCACCGAATTGCTCTTGGAAGATCGGTCCTAAGACGATGATCGGCACAGTGATGCCGGTTTGCCTAAGAGCGACCCCTTCCTCCGTCGAAAAGACGGCAAGACGGGTGACACCATGTTGTATCAGTGTCCGTGACGTTTCGATTGCGCCATGGCCGTAGGCGTTGGCTTTGACAACCGCCATGACGGCGCATCCAGGTGAGAGAATCCGACGAAATTGGGAGAGATTGTGTACGAGAGCACTTAGATCTACGGCGGCGACGGTCGGGAAGAATGTCGGCGTAATCGGCACGCGAAGAAGTGAAAATCAGGAAGTCTAACTCAGACCTCCATGATTTCTTGTTCCTTTTTCTTGATCACATCGTCGATCTTCTGCCCGTACTGCTCGATCAGCTTCTGGGTCTCTTGCTCGGCCTTGCGCAGTTCATCCTCGGTGAGCGTCGCATCTTTTTGAAGCTTCTTTAACTCTTCGTTCGCATCTCGTCGAAAACCCCGAATCTGGACCTTCGTCTCTTCCCCATGTTTTTTGCAGATCTTCGTCAACTCCTTGCGGCGCTCTTCCGTCAGGGGCGGAAGCGGGACGCGGATCACTTTGCCGTCGTTTGAAGGCGTCACACCCAACCCTGAATTGGAGATGGCTTTCTCTATTTCTTTGATCAGTTTCGGTTCCCAGGGTTGAATGGTGATCAGTCGTGATTCGGGGGTAGAGACGTTGGCGACCTGTTTGAGTGGAGTCATGGTTCCATAATAGTCGACACGAATGCCGTCGAGCAGCGCGACGGAGGCCCGCCCGGTTCGGAGGCCGGACAGGTCTTTCCGCAGGTGTTCGAGGGCCTGATCCATGTGGGTGACGAATGCTTGTCGAACCGTGGCTGCGTTGGACATAAAGACACCTCGTGATGGGATCAGCGTTCGCCGAGCGTGACCAGGGTGCCGATCGGCTCGCCTAAGGCTACGCGTTTGAAATTACCCTTAACTTTCAGGTTGAACACGATGAGAGGCAATTTATTGTCCATACAGAGGCTGATCGCCGTAGAATCCATCACCTTGAGTTTCTGGTTGAGGATGGAGAGGAATGAAATTTTCTCATACTTCTTCGCCGATGGATTGGTAACGGGATCCGCATCGTAGATGCCGTCGACTTTCGTCCCCTTCATGATCACTTGTGCGCTGATCTCCATGGCCCGCAAGACCGCGGCCGTATCGGTGGAGAAATAGGGGTTGCCCGTGCCGGCGGCAAAAATGACCACGCGGCTCTTTTCAAGGTGGCGGATTGCCCTCCGACGGATGTATCCCTCTGCAAGCTGACGCATTTCAATGGCAGATTGAACCCGAGTTATGATTCCAATCCGCTCCAGCGAATTCTGGAGAGCCAGTGCATTGAGCACTGTCGCCAGCATCCCCATGTAGTCTGCCGAGGCCCGTTCCATGCCGGACGCACTTGCCGCGATTCCACGGAAAATATTGCCTCCGCCGATGACGACCGCCACTTGAACGTCAAGCGCGACGACAGAAGCAATTTCCTCCGCCAGGTTTTCCAGAATGGATGGCTGGATGCCGTAACCCTGCTCACCGGCCAACATCTCCCCGCTGACTTTCAGAAGGAGGCGTTGGTATTTGGCAGAGCTCATGCTTCGCCTAACTGATAGCGGGTGAATCGGCGGACGTTCATATTTTCGCCGATCTTGGAGATTTTTTGAGCGAGTAAATCTTTGATGGTGACGGCGGGGTCTTTAATGAATGATTGTTCCAACAGGCAGTTTTCCTGGTAGAATTTTTCGAGCTTACCTTCGACGATCTTCGGCCAGGCAGCGGGAGGCTTGCCCATTTCCTTGGCCTGCCCTTCGTAGATCGTTTTCTCTTTCTCGGCCACATCAGCCGGTACATCCTCGCGCTTCACGAACGACGGCTTTGCCGCCGCCACCTGAAGAGCAAGATCGTTGACGAAAGCCTTGAATTCATCATTTCGCGCAACGAAATCGGTTTCGCAGTTGACCTCGATCAAGACGCCGATCTTACCGCCCATATGAATGTAGGAATGAATCAGGCCTTGGTTTGTTTCACGCCCGGCTTTCTTGGCCGCCGCCGCAAGGCCTTTTTGCCGAAGATAGTCAACGGATTTTTCAACGTCGTTTCCGTTTTCATTGAGCGCCTTCTGACAATCCAGAATGCCGGCCCCTGTTTTTTCTCGAAGCTCTTTCACGAGCTGACTGGATCCTGCCATGATTCGTTATTCCTTCGCTTTGTCGATGGGATGAGCTATTGATGGACCACTCGTGCAAACTTACGAAACCGGAATGCTTTCAACGCGCATGGCTGGTTTCTTTTCGCTTCCGGCGGGAGTGGCTTGAAACTCTGCTTCTTCTCGCTGGGCTTTTACATGCGCACCCTCGATACAGGCATCTGCGATCTTGGACGTAATCAGTTTGATCGAGCGAATCGCGTCGTCATTTCCAGGAATCGGGTAGGCGATATCGTCCGGGTCGCAGTTGCTGTCCAAGATGGCGATGACCGGGATATCGAGCCGCTTTGCTTCTTGAACGGCGATTTTTTCGATTCTCGTATCCAGAACAAAGACCGCTCCCGGAAGGCTGCGCATATTCTTGATGCCGGACAGGTACTTTTGAAGTTTGGCGATATCCTTCTGCATGAGAAGGATTTCTTTCTTTTTGAGACCATGCTCGCTGGGGTTGAGAAGCGTCGTTTCCATCTTCTTCATCTTATCGATGCTGCGTCGAATGGTTTGGAAGTTGGTCAACATCCCACCCAGCCAGCGCTGGTTGACGAAATACATGTTGGCTCGCTTGGCTTCTTCTTCGAGGATTTCCGCAGCCTGCCGCTTTGTGCCGACGAACAAGACCGATTCTCCGGATGCAACAAGGTCTCGGACAAAGGCATAGGTGTGCTCCATCCTCGCGAGGGTTTGTTGCAGATCAATGATATAGATGCCGCTGCGCTCACCGAACAAAAACTTCTTCATCTTGGGATTCCAGCGGTTGGTCTGATGCCCAAAATGAACGCCGGCTTCCAACAACTCCTTGATTGCTACCACTCCCATGCCTTCACCTCCCCTCAAGCTTGCAGAGCACCCATGTATCGGGTGAGGGAATTGCTTCCCTTATTCTCAAGCCGTGCAGCGTGTCGACGCTGATAGTTATTTTATTGAAATGGGGCCGTTCTCTCTTCGTGTCAGAAACAACCCCCTGTCAGACCCAGACCGGTGACGCTACCATAGTCCTGCCGAGGTTTCAAGGCTGTGGCTACAGTCTTTTTGAACTAGGATCGATAGCTCGCGTTAATGCGAACATAGTCATACGAGAGGTCTGTTGTCCACATGTGCGCATGAGCATGACCCTGCCCAAGCTGGACGGTGACCGTAAACTCTTTTTGTTTGAAGACCTGCGCGATCTTCTTCTCCGCCTCCAGCCCCATTCCTACCCCCCGCTGTACCATGACAATATCATCAAATCGCACGGTGACTTTATCTGGGGTAATCGCAACGCCTGATCGTCCCAGGGCAGCCATGACTCTGCCCCAGTTGGCATCCTCTCCAAATAGAGCGGTCTTGACCAGATTTGATGTCGCGATGGTGGCAGCGACTCGTTTGGCCGCTGTTGTCGTGGCGGCTCCTTGCACCCGAATCGTGACGACCTTGGTGACTCCTTCTCCATCGCGGCAAATCATGAGCGCCAATTCCTGTGCGGTATCAGTTAAAAGTCGTTCAAAGTCACGATAGGACTTGGAGCCTTGTTGAAGAGGTCGGTTCTTGGCGAGGCCGTTCGCAAGACACAGAACCGTATCGTTCGTGCTGGTATCACCATCCACCGTAATGCAGTTGAAGGATTGATCGACTGCGGATCGCAACGCATGCTGAAGAGCAGTTGGAGCAATCGCTGCATCGGTCGTTAAATAAGCAAGCATGGTGGCCATATTCGGATGGATCATGCCAGACCCTTTGGCCATGCCGCCGATGGTAACGACGCGGCCGCCGATTTTCGCTTGTCTCGCGACCGTTTTGGGCCGCAAGTCCGTAGTCAAAATTGCTTGCGCTGCATGATCGCCTCCGGCAACACTGAGACGCGTAATCAATGCCGGGACAATTGCGGTGATGCGATCAATCGGCAGCACACGACCAATCACACCGGTCGAACCCACGAATACTTGGTGTGCGGAAATGGAAAGCTGCTCCGCCACGGCCGAAGCCATTCTTTTCGCCGCAACCAGTCCTTGTTCACCAGTGCAGGCATTTGCATTCCCGCTGTTGACGATGATAGCTCGCCCTCGACGAAACCGAAGATGGTGTCGATCGAGAAGTACCGGTGCGGCAACGACACGATTCTTTGTGAACACCCCGGCGATCGGTCCGCTGACGTCGGACACGCAGAGGGCCAAATCGAGCAGGTTTGGTTTTTTGATTCCACAATGGATTCCTGCGGCTTGAAACCCCAGCGGTGCCGTGATGCCGACGTGTTTTAGTCTCATATGGATTCGAAGAAGGTGGTTAGGGATAACTGGCCGGTGAGGTGAGGCCGGTATCTTCAGGAATGCCGAGCATCAGATTCATGGCTTGAATGGCCTGACCGGCGGCTCCCTTGACAAGATTATCGACCGCCGCCACAGTGACGACCCATCCGGTCCGCGAATCTGTGTATACACCGATGTCGCAATAGTTCGTCCCTTTAATGTAGCGTGGATTGGGAACGAGATCTTCATAGAGTCGGACGAATCGCTCACCCATATAGAACTCTCGGTACAAGGTCCGAAGATCCGAAAGTTGCATGGGTCTTGTGAGTTTACAATATGCGGTACTCAGGATGCCCCGATTCATCGGAACAAGATGGGGTGTGAATGTCACGGTCACGGAGCCGACATTGTTCATGAGTTTGGAAAGTTCCTGTTCGATTTCAGGAATATGGCGATGTTGCCCTATTTTGTAGGGTTCGAGAGATTCATGTGCTTCCGGAAAATGGTAGGCCAAGGCCGGACTTCGTCCTGCTCCTGAGACACCGGACTTGGCATCGATCACGATCATCTCCGGCTGCGCGAGCTGTTTGGCGAAGAGAGGCGCCAACTGTAGCACTGCGGCAGTAGGATAACATCCAGGTGAAGCAACCAGTTTCGCTTTGGCAATCGCGGATCGATGGAGTTCCGGCAACCCATACACCGCATCCGGGAGCAAATGTGGGTGGCTGTGCGGAGTGCGATACCACTGTTCATAGATGCCGACGTCCTTCAGCCGATAATCTGCACTGAGATCGACGACGAGTTTGCCTGCCTTGATACAGGCTGCAACAGGGCCCTGCGATTTTGTATGAGGCAGCGCGAGAAAAATGGCATCCGCCTGCTCCGTCAGAGCTTCAGGCGCCAAGGCCTCAAAGCGATGGTCGACGATTCCCTTGAGACTTGGAAACACAGATGAGACCGGCTGACCCGCTGACTTTTCAGATGTCACGGCGGCGATCGTAAAATAGGGGTGGGCGGCGGCAAGCCGAAGAAGTTCTGCGCCGGCATATCCGCTGGCTCCTGCAATGGCAATACGAAATTTCTTACTCATGGGTCACCATCGTACATTCGTTGTGTCTTGAGCCGGCGATAGAAAGACACAAAAAAGGGAAGGCATGGAGCCTTCCCTTTTTTTGAATCATTGGCTCCCTGCGCCTAGCGCTTAGAGTACTGGAACCGCTTGCGCGCACCCTTCTGTCCGTACTTCTTTCGTTCCTTCACGCGAGAATCACGTGTGAGCAATCCCTCCTTTTTCAGGGGGCTGCGGGTGGAAGGGGTCATCGCCACAAGCGCCCGCGCGATGGCATGACGGAGCGCGCCGGCTTGTCCGGTGGGACCGCCCCCATACACGGTCGCGCTGATCGAATACTTCCCCATCAGGCCGGCCATTTCAAGGGGGAGCTGGATAATTTGCCGGAGAGTGAGGCGGGGAAACGCCTTCTCCAACGGTTTCTCGTTCACGATAATATCTCCCGCGGTGCCTGTAACCCAGGCCCGGGCGACTGCGCACTTTCTCCGCCCAGTTGCGTATTGTGTCACCACTGCCATGCGACTCGTCTCCTTCTGTTTGAGGACATGTTTCTAGAGAGAAATAGATTCAGGACGTTGAGCGTGATGCGGATGATTGGGTCCGACATAGACGCGGAGTTTGCGCGCCATACCATTGCCGAGCGGGGTTTTGGGAAGCATGCCCTTGATCGCTTTAGTCAGGAGCTGTGTAGGATCTTTCCGAAACACGTGCGCGGCGGAGGCGGTTTTCAGCCCTCCTGGATATCCCGTATGGCGCCGGTACAGTTTGGTTTCCATCTTGTCGCCGGTCAATTGAATTTTCTCCGCATTCACGATGACCACATGATCACCCATATCGACATTCGGCGTGAATGTCGGGCGATGTTTCCCTCGTAAAATGCTTGCCACGCGCGCCGCCAACCGTCCCAGGGTTTTCCCTTCGGCGTTCACCAGATGCCAGGTTTCTTTCACATGAATCGGATTCTCGAAATACGTCGTCATCTTTTTCTCCACCGCTGCAACTCTGTCAGCATTGAGGGGTTAGACTTCTTGAGCACCGATATTCTTTGTTTCCAGCTTGGACAACCACGCGTCCAGATTCTGACCGCTGCGTCGTTTCCACACGTCCTGCGTGACATAAATGGGCGCCTGACAGCGGAGAGCCAATGCAATGGCGTCGCTCGGCCTGGAGTCGATGGTGCGCGCGACTCCTTTGTTTTCGAGGAAGACGGTCGCGTAATAGGTGCTGCTTTTGACGTCAGTGAGGACCACTCGTTCCATCTTGATGCCGAGGTGCTCGCCGAAACTCTTGATCAGATCGTGGCTCATCGGTCGCGGTGTGGTTGATGTATCCAGGGCGCGCCTGATGGCCTCACCCTCCGATGCGCCTACCCAGACCATGAAATGCTCCGACGCGCCGTCGGTTCTGGTCAGCACGACGATTCTGGTATCCGTGGTCGAGTCCTCTACAACTCGATCGACCGTCAGCTGTATCAGCGGTTCGTTCGTTTGGGACACGTGCTCCATACAACGATCGCTCGTCAAGAATCCAATTTCCCAAAGTCCTCTGGCTTCAGGTTTTCGAGCCACTGATCGAGTTCCTCCGAGCTCTGCTTTCGAATCACGGACTCGCTCGCAAATATTGGAGCCTGTGATCGGAGAGCGAGGGCGATGGCGTCGCTTGGACGAGAATCAACGGTATATTCCGAATCTGCGTAGGTCAAATGCACTTTGGCGAAATAGGTATGTTCACTCAGGTCCGTAATCACCACACTTATGACCTTGGCGTTGAATGCATCCAAGTATGACTTCATGAAGTCGTGGGTCATGGGACGGGGAGGGGCGACATTCTCGATCGCCAGGCTGATCGAGCTGGCTTCCGATTTCCCGACCCAGATCGGGAGCATTTCCGACTGATCGTCGTCTCGGAGGATGACGATATACGCATTGTTGTAGGGGTCAAACATGAGCCCCTTGACCTGCATCTGGGTGATCATTTCACGAACCGAGCCCTCTCTGCCTACCCAATTAAGTAGAATGGCAAAACGTGGCACCCTAGCATTTTCGCATTTGTGATGTCAACGAACCCAGTGACATTCCAAGGGAAAACTCGACACACGCTCCGTGAAACTCTTCCGGCAGAAAGGCGCAATCAGCTGGTCGGCGGACGATAGTTTTCGGCAACTTTCGATGAATCCACCTGTTCTCCTTCCCCAAGTTTCAAGAATGCTTTCATCTGTTTGCGAACGAGGTCACGTCCGCTCTCATCGCCGAGGTTGACCTGATATTCATTGATGACCATCACCCGCATGCCCTCCCACTTTTTCCAGCAGCTGATGCAGACCTTGCTTTTTACTTCTGCTTCAAGCTTGCCGAGAAACAAGGGGGCCGTAATCGCTTCGCCAGTTTGCCCGCATGTCACACAAGAAACCTCTGCCATAACGAAGTGCTCCTTTTTTCGATGCTAGGTCAAAGTCGAACACCAGATGGAGATTCAGATTCAGACTTCTTTACCAGTGATGGCCATTCTATCAGAGATGTTCTAATGAAAAAAAGATCGGGTTGTGTCCGAATTTAGTGCGAGAGTGAATCTTTCGCTCTCTTATTTAAGACCGACAACTAGCGCGCCCGAACAGGCTGTGAATCTCAGCGCGGCAACATTTTCGGCACGATCGCGGGGCTTATGCCGATTGACCCTTCCGCTGCGGCATGCTAGAAACACTGCCGCTGTGCCCGGATGGCGGAACTGGCAGACGCGCCGGACTCAAAATCCGGTTCTGGCGACAGAGTGGGAGTTCGACCCTCCCTCCGGGCACCAATATATATAAGCTGAGCTTCTGATTGACAGATTCACAGACGATTCAGAAAGAGTGTCTGTGGCAGGACAACCGACTGACTCGATTCGACGACCCTCTTGACAGCGCCGTACTATTAGCCTAATTTCTGCCATATTTCTCAATATCGTAGGTGTCGATTTCTGATGATCAGACAAAAACTGCGAAACTCTCAATATAATCACTATTATTGTCCTTCTATTTCTTTCCCCAGGATTATTCGTCCATTTACTTTTAAGGAGGTAGCACATGCGTAAAGTGTTGGCACTGGGAGCCGCAATACTTTGTGTCGGCTCCATGAATGTCGCAATGGCTCAAGAGCGACTGCAGCAGTCTGGTGGATCCGCAATGGGTGTGGGAACCGGGGTCGGCGATGTGTCTGGAAATGCCAATCGAGTCCAGACCTTTGACCGCAGCGCGTTCCTTGATCGCCTCTCCCTGCCCGAGACGATCTATGGCCGTGTCTTGGCTATCGATTTTCCAGCTGGGAAAATGCATCTGGAAACTGGGGGAAGCTCTCATGACGAAGGCCGTGCGGGAACCGGAGCGATGAGCTCGCTGACCGTCTACTTCGACGAAAGAACCAACCTGGATCAGTTTAGGGCGTTGAACAACGGCGATGATATTGCTCTCCAAGTGGTTGAAGCGACTTCGCCCAATCAACCGTATGGTGTTGGCCGAAAGATCGTTCGGGAGGTATATCTATTGCGCGGCAATGAGAAACTCGCCGGTTTTGGAGGCTTAGGGCAACGACCGAATCCCTCGACCGAGCGGGGTATCGAGACCAGTAGTGGCACTACGACCGGTGGTGTGGCAGGATCCGTATTGCCTGGAAAGATTACCGGAACCGTGGATACCACCATCGGCGAGTTCACGGGGACTGCTCCATGTTGGAATTGTGAACCTCAACCAGGATGGGGGTATAAAACAGTAACTCCGGAAACAAAGATGCCCAACATATCCGACTATGGAACTGATGCGTCAAAACCGAATTTGGTCAAGGGATTCAATTAGGATATTTTGCAGTTCGGGTTTCTTAGGAGGGGCAGCTTGCGCTGCCCCTTTTTCGTTGGGGTCTTGCTTGTTCAGTTTCAAGATCTTTGATAGCCTGACGATACGACCGTATTGTTCTTCCCTTGATTAGTACATTAGTTATGATGAACGAGCATCAGAATTTTCCGGAGGCGCCGGTATCCGAGCTTGATCTTCGCGGAGTGATTTGTCCCTACAACTTCGTGAAGACGAAACTCAAGCTGGAGACACTGAAGCAGGGGCAGGTATTATCGGTACTTCTCGATGATGGAGATCCCATCCGTAATGTCCCTCGTAGTGTCGAGAACGAAGGCCATACTGTCTTATCGCAGGAACGAGTCGATCAGGCCTATCGGATCTTGATCCGTCGAGAGGAGAGCGACTGAGCGCGGCCCCCGCCTTGGTCATCCGATTCCATCCCATCTTTTCCTGCGAGAACGAGTGTCACGTCACGCCCCGGAGCAGGGCGTAGTTGTTCGCGCATCTCACAAGCCGTTCCCCGAATGATGCGCTCATGCGGTTTCGTTAAGTCGTAGGCAACCGCCACGGGGCATCGAGGAGAGATGCCATCAAGGGTCTTCAGTATGCGTGCGGCCATTGTTCCGGTACAGAAGGCAACAGTTGGGCCTTTCCTCTTCAAGGAATCGATCAGGTATTGGGCGATACGTGAGGAGGCGTTCGGCAGATATCCAAGAAAATAGAAGGAGTCGCAAGAGAACCCCGCTGCAGTCAGAGCCGCGATAATCGCAGAAGGACCTGGTACTGGAACCACCGGGATACCATGCGTATGGGCGGCCGCTACGAGAAAATAGCCGGGGTCGGCGACGAGGGGGGATCCACAATCGGATACGAGCGCAACGTCAATTCCCTGCTGTAACCGTTGCAAAAGAACCGCTGCTTTCTCTCTAAGATTTCTGGGTCCGTAACTCGTCACTGTTGCATGAATACCGTGGTGCTTAAGAAGTTGTTGAGTCATGTTCGGATCTTCGGAAGCGATAATATCTACCTCGCCGAGGGTTCGAATAGCCCGCACCGTCACATCGTCAGGGTGTCCGATGGGTACTGCGACCACATAGAGCGTTCCTTTCTGGTCGGGTGGGCTGACGGAAGTCCTTGAAGCGCCTGCGTTTTGTTGACTCCGTTTGGTCGGCATCGATATAATTTCCAACTTATCTCATTGACGTTCGGTTATTGGAGATCTCAAAGGCGTTCGAGATGGCAGCTGTCTGTTTTATGATCACGCTGGTACTGTACATCGTGGCCACGGTGTCGTTTCTTTCCTATTCGCTGCGACGCTCAGAAGCCTTGTCGCAGGTATCATTGGGGCTTACAGCCGTAGGTTTTGCCTCTCATACTTTCGTCCTCGGGGCAAGAATGTTTGCCACCTCATCAGCGGCACCGCCCAGTTTTTCAGAAGCGCTATCCTTTTTCGCTTGGATGATCATTCTCGTACTTCTGGTGGTTGAGCTCCGTCATCGGATTCATGTGCTTGGGTCCTTTATGGTGCCCTTAGCCTTGGTCTCTTTGATCTCGGCCGCCGCCCTTCCTGAAACGGAACCTACCCTCCAGCCGGTGTTCAAGACCTTGTGGTTTCATGTTACGCTCAGCATGCTGGGTGCCGTGGGGTTTACCGTTGCATTCGTCGCCGGTGTGATGTACCTGATCCAGGATCGCTTCCTCAAGTCGAAACAGTTCAACGTGCTCTATAGTAAGCTTCCTGCACTCGACTTTCTCGACCACCTCAATCAGCAGTCCATTGTGCTGGGATTTCCTTTGCTCACGCTGGGAATTGTGACGGGAGCCATCTCAGCTCAACTTGCTCGCGGATCCTATGTCAGTTGGAATCCCGAACAAACTTGGGCGCTCGTCACATGGCTCTTTTATTTCATCGTCTTGCTCGGAAGACTGACCGTAGGGTGGAGGGCCAAACGCGCGGCGTATCTCACGGTCATCGGATTTGCTTGCGTGATCCTCACGTTGGTCGGCGTCGTCCTTAAAGGACATAACGCGTTGTCGTAACATGCGTCTGATAGTCCCATGCATCTGATCGTCGTAGGATTAAGTCACAAGACCGCTCCGGTCGAGATCCGGGAGAGGTTGGCGGTTCCCGAAAGCCGCCTTGGCGAGGCCCTCACCCGCCTGTGTTCGTATTCCGGTGTCAAGGAAGGCATCCTTCTCTCGACCTGCAATCGAGTCGAGGTTTACTCGGTTGTCGACGACATTGATGTTGGATATGGACGTATCCAAGAGTTTCTCGCCGATACGCATCTGTCGTTGTCTTCCGAACAGTTGACCCCGCACCTCTATTGGCATACCGGAGATCGAGCGATCGGCCATTTATTCAGAGTCGCGGCCAGCCTGGATTCAATGATTATCGGGGAATCTCAAATCCTGGGCCAATTGAAAAACGCGTTTGAAGTCGCGCTGGCCCATAAGACGACCGGTGTCATCATGAACAAGGTCGTCAAGAAGGCTATTTCAGTGGCCAAACGCGTGCGGACCGAAACGAAAATTTCGGAAATGGCGGTATCGGTCAGCTATGCAGCCGTTGAGCTGGCCAAGAAGATCTTTTCGAATCTGCACGAGAAGACGGTATTGTTGGTCGGTGCCGGTGAGATGGCGAAGCTGGCGGCCAAGCATCTGATCGCTCATGGTGTGGGGCATGTGCGTATTACAACAAGGACTCCGCAGCATGCGGTTGATCTTGCCGCTAAGTTCGGTGGCACGGCCGTTCCATTCGACCAATTCAAGGATGATATGGCCTCGGCGGATATTGTCCTCGTCTCTACGGGTGCGGCACATTATTTGGTCGGCGCTGAGGATGTACATCGTGCGGTCGAAGAACGCATGAACCGTCCGATGTTCTTGATCGATATTTCGGTACCTCGAAATATCGATCCGGCCGTTCGTCACGTCGATAATGCGTTTCTCTTCGATATTGATGATCTGAAACATCGAGTTGAGCAGAACCGAGCCGAGCGAGTGCAGGAGGCGGAGAAGGCCGAGAAGATGGTTCTTGAAGAAGTGACGACCATGCTGGACTGGATGAAATCCTTGGAGGTCACTCCGACGATCGTTGCGCTCAGAAATCGTGTCGATGACGTGAAGCGGGCGGAGGTCGACAAAGTGCTCGCGCGATTGTCGCATCTGTCTCCTCAGGATCGCGAACTGGTTGAAGGCCTTGCCTCTTCGATCGTGAACAAATTGATTCATCGTACGATGGTCACCCTCAAGGCCGAGGTCAACTCTTCGAACGGTCCTGCGTTCGTCGAAGCGGCACATCGTTTTTTTGCTCTCGACGGGCAACCTCCGTCTGTTCAGCCGATCGAGACCTATCCGGAATCGCCGTGTTGTCATACTGAGAACTCCGTGGAGTCGGGTGCCGAGGATCCGGCCCCGGAAACGTCAATCCATAAACAAGCTCGCTGACCACGCGGGTAACGAAAAGAGTCTCAACGTGTCGATACAGAACAGCCAACGCTCAACGTTGGTTCTTGGGACGAGAGGGAGCAAATTGGCACTCTGTCAAAGTGAATGGTTCCGATCCAAGGTTCAGGAGGTCGTGCCGGAAGTCCGGGTCGTGCTCAAGAAGATTCAGACGTCCGGCGACAAGATCGTCGATGTGCCGTTGGCAAAAATCGGGGGGAAAGGCTTGTTCGTCAAGGAAATTGAAGATGCGTTGCTCAACGGTGAGATCGATTTCGCCGTGCACAGCATGAAAGATGTCCCGGCGCAATTGCCTGAGGGGCTCGAAATTCTCTGTATCCCTCAGCGTGAGGACGCTCGTGATGCCTTAATCAGCCGTGAAGGACAATCATTTCAGAGTCTTCCATTCGGCGCCAATATCGGGACTGCAAGCCTTCGACGCCAGGCGCAACTGTTACAGGCGAGGCCGGATCTCAAGATTGCGATGCTGCGCGGTAACCTGGATACGCGACTGAGAAAGCTCAAAGAGGGACAGTTCGATGCCATCGTCTTGGCAGCTGCAGGCCTGCACCGACTGGGCTGGTCACAGACCGTCACGGAATATCTTCCTCTCATCCTCAGTCTACCTGCGATCGGACAGGGAGCTCTTGGTATCGAAGGTCGGACCAACGATACATTCGTGCGGTCTGTCTTATCCGAACTGAATCATCAGGCAACCCATACGACCGTGACCGCAGAGCGGGCTTTTATGCGTCGCCTAGAGGGGGGCTGTCAGGTGCCCATCGCAGCGCACGCTGTCCTGTCCGGCGAGCAGCTGGCATTGGACGGTCTTGTCGCCAGTGTCGATGGAAAAACCATTATTCGCGACCGGATAGAGGGGACACATCAGCAGGCACACTCTCTGGGGATCCAGTTGGCTGAACGACTGCTGACTCGCGGAGGGGACAAAATTCTCCGGGACATTTACGGATCAGTGTGAACATGGTACGACAAAACAAGGGGAAGGTCTATTTGGTCGGAGCTGGTCCTGGAGATCCCGGACTCTTGACCCTTCGAGGAAAGGAATGTCTTGAGCAGGCCGACGTGGTTCTCTACGATTATCTGGCCAATCCCATTCTTCTTGCCCATGCGCAGGATCAAGCCGAGCGAGTCTATGTCGGACGGCGTGGCAAAGGAAAATATCCTGAGCAGGAAGCCATTACTCGTTTGCTGATCGAACGAGCACGCGCAGGCAAGGTGGTTGTGCGGTTGAAGGGAGGCGATCCATTTGTTTTTGGGCGAGGAGGAGAGGAAGCGGAAGCGCTCGCCTCGGCCGGGATTGAATTCGAAGTTGTCCCCGGGGTGACTGCCGCAGTTGCCGCCCCTGCCTATGCCGGTATTCCGGTGACTCATCGAACGTTGGCGTCCACGCTCACGATTGTCACCGGTCACGAAGATCCGGAGAAGCCCTCTACCGCCTTGGACTGGCCAAGGCTGGCGATGAGCCAAGGGACCGTCGTCTTTCTCATGGGCATGAAAAATCTTTCGACGATCGCCGCGACCTTAATGGCTGAAGGGCGAGCAGGCTCTACTCCGGTTGCGATCATTCGATGGGGAACGAGAGTTTCACAACAGACCGTCGTCGGCACATTGGCCGATATTGCGGACAAAGCCGACGCAGCCCAGATGGAACCTCCGAGCGTCATTGTCGTGGGAGAGGTCGTTCGCCTCAGGCCGAAACTCAACTGGTTCGAGCGGCGGCCGCTCTTTGGAAAGCGGGTGCTCATGACCCGAGCGAAAGAACAGGCCGGTGAGTTATCTGCCCGATTGGCTGGCTATGGAGCTGAACCGATCGAAGCTCCGACGATCAAGATCGTTCCTCCACTCGATTGGAGGCTTGTCGATCAGGCGATCTCTGAGATTGAGACGTACGACTGGATTATTTTTACCAGCGTCAATGGCGTGAGCCGGTTTATGACGAGACTGTTTGCTCGTGGGCTCGACTCACGCTGTTTAGCCGGACGGCGGCTTTGCTGCATCGGGCCTCGCACAGCTCAGGAGTTGGAGATGTTTGGTGTCAGAGCGGACGTAGTTCCAGCCGAATATCAGGCAGAGGGAGTACTGGCCGCACTGAATCAGCAAGAATTAAGGAAATCCCGTATCTTAATTCCTCGGGCGGAAGTGGCCAGAGATCTTTTGCCGGACGAACTTCGTGCCGCCGGCGCTCACGTGGCCGTCGTGGCCGTGTATCGAACGCTCACACCAGACCATGATTTTGAGGAGTGGCGGCAGGAACTCATGAGTCATCGGATTCATGTCGTCACGTTTACCAGCTCGTCCACGGTCCGCAACTTTGTCTCGATGCTCGGCGGTGTAGACACGGTAAAGCCGCTCTTACAATCCGTCACGGTCGCCTGCATCGGACCCATTACGGCCAAGACAGCAGAGGAATATGGTTTGACGGTCTCGATCATGCCGAACGAGAATACGATTCCCGCGCTGGTGGATGCGATCGCCCACCATTATGGAAATCGTGAGCAAGTGACCATGGGAGCTCTGCCGTAACGAAAGCACGCGAGATGTATCATTATAGTCATAAAGGAGGACGATGAGATGGTCCCTGTAAAGTCATTCATGATTCCCCGGGAAAAGTTCGTGACGGTGCCTCGTGACACAGATGCTCAGACGGCCGCCCGCATCATGCGAGACCGCGGGATCGGGAGTTTGTTCGTGACCAACGATCGTGAGATCATCGGCATCATCACGGATACGGACATGATGCGCCGGGTGGTTGCGGCCGGGGCGGACGCCACGAAGACCATGGTCGAGCAAATCATGTCCGCGCCGATTATGACGATCGAGGAGAGCAAGACGTTGCTGGATGCCAACGATCTGATGGCTCAATCGCATGTTCGGCACTTGGGAGTCACACGTGACGGGAAGCTGGTCGGCAGCATCTCCGTTCGCGACCTCGTCGTGTTCTTGACGAACCTTCCACGAAAATAAGGTGGCTATGGGGTTTCCGATCCAGCGGCTCCGACGACTGAGACAACACGAATCGTTACGTCGAATGGTACGTGAAACGACGCTGTCCCCGTCGGATTTTATCCATCCATTGTTTGTGGTCGAGGGGCAGGATCGCCGTGAAGAGATCGTTTCGATGCCTGGCCAATTTCGGCTGTCCGTCGATTTGCTGATCAAAGAGGCGGGAGAGATTCAGGCTTTAGGTATTCCAGCCATCATTTTGTTTGGGATACCAGCGAACAAAGATGATCGTGGTAGTTCAGGGTTGGATCCGAACGGCATCGTGCAGCGGGCGATCAGGGCCGTCAAACAACACGTGCCGGGATTACTTGTGATCACGGATGTCTGTATCGACGAGTATACCAGCCACGGACATTGCGGAATCGTCAAGGATGGAAAGATTCTCAATGATGAGACGCTCGAGTGTCTCACGGTGATGGCACGCACTCATGCCGAGGCCGGAGCCGATATGGTTGCACCATCGGATATGATGGATGGTCGTGTTGCCGCAATCAGACGCGAACTGGATCGAGCCGGATTCTCCGATCTGCCGATTCTGGCCTATGCCGCCAAGTTCTCCTCCTGTTTCTATGCACCTTTTCGTGACGCGGCCTTTTCCAGTCCTCAATTCGGTGACCGACAGTCTTATCAGATGGATCCGGCTAACGCGCGCGAAGCGTTGCGCGAGATCGAGCTCGATATCGACGAAGGTGCCGATATCGTGATGGTCAAGCCGGCGCTGCCTTATCTGGACATCATTGCGACGGCCCGTGCTCGCACGCTTCTCCCGTTGGCGGCGTATCAGGTGAGCGGCGAGTACAGTATGATTAAGGCGGCAGCCAGAGCGGGATGGCTCGATGAATCACGTGCCATGATGGAATCGCTCTTGGCGATCAAGCGGGCCGGAGCCGATCTGATCCTCTCGTACTTTGCGAAAGACGCCGTCAAGTTGCTTCATTGATCGACGATGAAAGTGACCCGCGGATATTCGGACGAGGTCGTACGGCCGTATCCGGTGGGAACCATCGGAAATTTCGACGGCCATCATCTCGGTCACCATGCACTCTTAAAACAGGTGGTTGAGACGGCGCGCCGCGCCCATGGAACGGCTGTTGTCCTGACGTTCGACCCTCACCCGGTGAAAATCCTTGCGCCTCACGTTGATCTTCGGTTTCTGACGAGCGGGGAAGAGAAACGTGACCGTTTTGAACAAGCCGGAATCGATGAGGTGGTCGCCTTGGAGTTCACGCGAGAATTTGCGTCACTCTCACCGGAGATGTTCGCTGAGCAGGTACTGTGCAAAGGGCTCGGCCTAAAAGAGATTTTTGTCGGACAACATTTTGCCTTTGGGCATAAGCGAATAGGGCAGATCGATGATTTGACCGCGCTGGGCAAACGATTCGGCTTCATCGTTCATCCGGTTCCTCCAGTGAGGATCGACGGAGGAGTAGTCAGCTCGACGAAAATCAGACAGCTCATTATGTCCGGGAAGGTTGATCAGGCGGCCGTCTTGCTCGGCCGATACTATGCCCTGAGCGGAGTCGTATCTTCTGGCGAGGGGAGGGGACGAACATTGGGATGCCCTACGGCAAATATTCCATTACCTCCAGACCGCGTAGCACCTTCCGACGGGATTTATGCCTCTGTCGCGATTCTGGATCAAGCGCGGCATGATTCGGTTGCCTATATTGGTACAAGGCCGACCTTTGATGACGGCGAGCGGGGGTTGGAAGTCTCCATTCTGGATGGAAAACACGAACTGTATGGGCGACTGCTCACAGTTGAGTTTATCGGTCGTATACGAGGCGACGCGCAGTTCGATAGCGCAGAAGCTCTGAGCCGACAAATCACGGCCGACGTGGATTCCGCGAGGGGAATTTTGCGTCGATATCATGAAAGCATCGGAGAGCGATGAGTCCTTGCAACCGGCCTTAAACAGATCCATCGATACAATGGCGTGGCCACCGCTGGTGCATCGTGTTATTCGAACGGCTCGGTCCAGAAGCCTCTTTCTACGTGGACAACACATATTGGTCGCCGTCTCGGGCGGACCAGATTCCGTCGCCTTGTTGTCGATCTTGCATCATCTCCGGCCGAGTTGGGAATTGGCCCTATCAGCCGTTCATTGCAACTATGGACTGCGAGGGGCTGAGTCAGACGGTGACCAACAATTTGTGGAGGCCTTGTGCCAAGGGCTCGGAGTTCCTCTCCATGTTCGACAGGTTGAATTTCACACCGGTCGACGCAAGACATCATTGCAGGCTGAAGCCCGTGACCTCCGCTATCAAGTGATGCAGGAAATCGCCGAGAAGTGCGGAGCGGACCGTATTGCCGTAGGCCATACGGCAGACGATCAGGCAGAGACTGTTTTCCTATGGATGCTCCGGGGGGCAGGACTGACTGGTCTTTCAGGTATGCCGGCGTTCCGCAATAACAAACTTATTCGGCCTTTGTACGACGCCAAACGGCAAGAAGTTCTGGCGTATCTTCGCGCGACAGGGGTGTCGTTTCGGGAAGACTCCAGCAATTTCCAGGAGCATTATTTGCGGAACCGAGTCAGGAGAGAGGTCATTCCGATTCTGAATCGACTGGTCCCTTCCGGTATCGATGCACTCTGCAAGCTTGCGGATATCTGCAGAGAAGACGATCGCTGTCTGGACCATCAGGTTGACGCCCTATCTTCTTCTGCCGTGAAACGAGACTCTGCCGGAGGCTGGGCAATCGATCGCAGATTGCTCCTGGAACTCCCGCAGGCCTTTCAACGGCGTTGCATCCGAAACCTTTTTCGGCAGAATGATGATCAATTTCGTTCACCCAGTATCCGAACGGTTGATCGCCTCATTCACCTGGCTTCGAAGAGAGAGGCTGGTTCAAGTCTCGATGTGAAGGGGGGGCGGGTTGTTGTTGATGATCGCTGTCTTCAGTTTGTTCCACTTCAAGCACGAGAGATTCCCCCTGCTGGACACCCGTACGGTAGATGTCAGGAACTCTTACCGGTGCCGGGAGAGCTTGTATGGCCTGGAACGGATCAACGGCTTCAGGTACAACAGCAGGCACGGGTCCAGATTGATTCTGCGCTGCTTCTTGGAAAGGACCGGATTCTCGTAGATGCCGATCGCGTGTCTCAGCCGCTGATGGTACGGAACTGGTTGCCAGGAGACCGATTTTATCCCTCCGGTATGAGAGGGCATTCGAAGAAGCTTCAAGATTTTTTCACGGATCTAAAGATCCCGCCTGCGACCCGAGCTCGTATTCCTCTGGTGGTGGCTCCCGAGGGGATCCTGTGGGTCGTTGGGTATCGGCAGGATGGTCGCTGGGCACTTACTGCCGCAACGAAGTGCTGTCTGGTGTTCACTTCTGAGAATCCAACTCTGAAGAGAAGGGACTGAGTGAGATGGAACGTATGTTCGGACGTCCGATCGTGACCCAGGAACAAATGCGGAGCCGTATCCGCGAGCTGGGTAGGCAGATTAGTGCCGACTATGCCGGCAAAGACCTTGTGCTTGTCGGAGTATTAAAGGGAGCCTACGCGTTTTTTGCTGATTTGGCACGAGCGATCCGAATTCCAGTGCAAGTTGATTTCATCATCGTGACGAGCTATGGAACACAGGCGAAGTCATCCGGGAAGGTCAAGCTCGTGACGGAACTGACCGAAAAGGTCAAGGATCGAGATGTGCTGTTGGTTGAGGATATCGTTGATTCGGGATTGACGGTTCAATATCTCACAAAGGCGTTGGCGAAACAGAAACCGAGAAGCATTAAAGTTTGTACTTTGCTGAGTAAACCGGAGCGGCGCGTCGTCAATGTGCAGTTGGAGTATATAGGGTTCCGAATTCCGAACCAGTACGTCGTCGGTTACGGACTTGATTACCAACAAAAGTACCGGAACCTTCCGTACCTCGCTGTCCTCGATCAACTGGGTCAGCAAGATGAGTAAGAGTTTTCAGCGAGCTGTTGTCAATTTGCGCAAGGCTATGTTAACATCACCACGATTTCTACATACGTTGAGTCCAATGTTGTCGCGGAGGAGAACTGGATGAATTCTCGGGTCAAGAACTTGCTTTTCTGGGTGGTGGTCGGCTTGTTCATGATTCTCTTATTCAATCTGTTCAGTGTACCGACTCATGCACCAGAAGAAGAAGTGATATTCAGCGATTTTATGGCAAAACTCGATAAGGGTGATTTTGAAAAGGTCATCATTAAAGGCAATCATATCAGCGGGGTGTTAAAGGATAAGACTCGTATTCGTACCTACTCAGCGGACTATCCTGACCTTGTCAAAGTCCTTCGTGAAAAAGATGTACAGATTGAGGTCAAGCCACCGGATGAGAGTCCGTGGTATATCACCTTCCTCGTCACGTGGGGTCCATTTATTCTCTTCCTGGGCCTCTGGTTTTTCCTGATGCGTCAGATGCAGATTGGTGGAAACAAGGCTCTATCCTTTGGAAAGAGTCGAGCACGTATGCTGACGGAGGAGCGAAAAAAGATTACCTTCTCCGACGTGGCTGGCGTCGATGAAGCGAAAGAAGAAGTCCTTGAAATTATTGAGTTTTTGAAAGATCCTCGGAAGTTTCAGAAGCTCGGTGGACGCATCCCGAAAGGCGTGCTTGTTGTCGGACCTCCAGGAACAGGAAAGACGCTGCTGGCCAAGGCTATTGCGGGAGAGGCTGGAGTACCGTTCTTCAGTATCAGCGGGTCTGACTTTGTAGAGATGTTCGTCGGCGTCGGAGCTTCACGAGTACGGGATTTGTTTGAGCAAGGGAAGAAACATGCTCCGTGCATTATTTTTATCGATGAAATTGATGCGGTCGGTCGTTTGCGAGGGGCGGGCCTCGGCGGTGGCCATGACGAACGGGAACAAACGCTCAATCAGTTGCTGGTGGAAATGGACGGCTTCGACACAACGGAGGGCGTCATTTTGGTCGCAGCGACCAATCGTCCCGATGTACTCGATCCTGCCTTGCTGAGACCTGGACGCTTTGATCGACAGGTAGTGGTGAATCGCCCTGACCTCAAAGGCCGTTCGGAAATCTTGAAGGTCCACACGAAAAAGGTTCCAGTCGCCGCGAATGTGGAGCTGGAAAAAATTGCCAGAGGAACACCGGGGTTTTCAGGAGCTGATCTGGAAAACCTCGTGAATGAAGCGGCTCTGTGGGCGGCTCGTCAGAACAAGAAGGAAGTCGAAAATATCGACTTTGAGATGGCCAAGGATAAGGTCATGATGGGTGCCGAGCGCAAGAGCATGATTCTCACCGAGGAAGAAAAACGAGTGACAGCCTATCATGAAGCCGGGCACGCATTGATGGCGAAGCTCCTCCCAGGAACCGATCCCGTTCATAAAGTGACGATCATCCCTAGAGGTCGGGCGCTAGGTGTTACGATGCAGCTACCGACAGATGATCGGCACAACTTTTCCAAAGAGTTCCTCTACAATACCTTGGCGATTCTTATGGGTGGACGTGTTGCCGAAGAGCTTGTATTCAAGCATGTCACAACCGGAGCCGGTAACGATCTTGAACGTGCGACGGACTTAGCCCGCAAGATGGTGTGCGAATGGGGCATGAGCGAAAAGTTGGGACCCTTGACCTTTGGACAAAAGGAAGATTCGGTGTTCCTCGGACGAGACTTTGCCACGAAGCGAGATGTCAGCGATCAAGTCGCGCTTGAAATTGACTTGGAGATCAAACGCTTCGTGACAGAAAATTACGAACGTGCTAAACGTGTGCTGTCTGAGCAAATGACGAGTCTGAAGGCTTTGGCGGAGGCGCTACTTGAAAAGGAAGTGCTCGACGCACCGGAAATTGATCAGATTCTGTTGCAATCCTCCTCGCAGACAGTTCCAGCCTAAATATATTGTGCCAACGGTTCGTTTGTGTTTGAGCCGTTGTCCCTATGATGTTGCATTCACGGGCCGCGTTATGTCTGATTCCCCAAGGACAATGCGCTGGTTCGAATTTCCATTTCAGCGATGGGATTAGGTGGATCGAGTCTTACCACAGGCAATGACGGCGCAACAGTGGTTCTCTGCCAAAGGGCGAGAAATTCATTGCAAAGGGCGTCCGCTTATCATGGGCGTCGTCAATGTCACGACTGATTCCTTTTATGATGGAGGACGATATGTCGAACCTGAACGAGCGATCGCCCATGCACTGGAGCTTGTTAGACAAGGGGCGGACATCATTGATCTGGGAGGAGAGTCGACTCGGCCTGGCGCACACTCCATTAGTGAACAGGATGAGTTGGCTCATGTTATCCCGGTAATGAAGGGATTGGTCCATCGTGTGTCGGTTCCGATTTCGATCGACACCACCAAGTCGCGAGTCGCAGAGATCGCCCTGGATTGCGGCGCATCGATCATCAATGATGTGAGCGCGTTACGACAAGATCCTGCAATGGCGTCGGTCGTTGCCCGATTCGATGCGGGAGTTGTCCTGATGCACATGCACGGATATCCCCAAACGATGCAACAGTCACCGTATTATTCCAACGTGGTCGGCGAAGTCGTCCACTTTCTTGATGAGCGCCTCCGGAATGCTCTCGATGCAGGAATAGCTCGAACAAACATCATTCTTGATCCAGGCTTTGGTTTTGGTAAGCTGTTGATCCATAATCTTGACCTCCTTGACGGACTGTCCGCATTCGCGTCATTGAACCGCCCTGTATTGGTTGGCCTGTCACGGAAGGCATTTATCGGGAAAGTGGTTGAACGGCCTGTTGAGCATCGAGATTGGGGGACGGCAGCGGCGGTGGCATTGGCAGTCGATCGTGGAGCGCACATTGTGCGTGTCCATGATGTTGCCAAGATGATCGATGTAGTCAAGATGGCTGCCGCGTTGAATCCACAATGGTCATCTAGCGGACAGGAGCATGATGCGTAAATTATTTGGAACTGATGGTGTCCGAGGGGTCGCCAACCTCGATCCCATGACCAGTGAAATGGCAATGCAGCTCGGACGAGCCGCGGCACATATCTTTATGCGACGAGCTGGCCGTCATCAGATCGTCATCGGGAAAGACACCCGTATCTCCGGATATATGCTGGAGTCCGCCTTGATGGCCGGAATCTGTTCGATGGGGGTTGATGTGTTGTTAGTCGGACCAATGCCGACACCGGCGATCGCCTTTTTGACCAGGAGTCTACGGGCGGATGCAGGAGTGGTCATTTCGGCATCGCACAATCCTTACCAAGATAACGGAATCAAATTCTTTTCAAACAATGGATTCAAACTCCCCGACGACGTGGAAGCTCGTATTGAAGAACTGATCGTATCGAATGAAATTAGCCATCTTCGACCGACGGCAGATCTTATCGGCAAAGCCTATCGCATCGATGACGCAGAGGGACGCTATATTGAATTTGCGAAGCGATCATTGCCGAAGGACCTTGATTTTCAGGGGCTCAAGCTCGTCGTCGATTGCGCGAACGGCGCCGCATACAAAGTGGCTCCGACGGTTCTCAGAGAATTGGGGGCCACGGTTGAAGTCATCGGCAATACACCGGACGGGATGAATATCAATGACGGTTGTGGTGCCGTCCATCCTGAGCTCTTGCAAGAGTCGGTACGACGTTGCAAAGCGGATCTTGGTATCGCTTTGGACGGAGATGCTGATCGGGCTGTTTTTGTTTGCGAGCAAGGAACAGTCATTGATGGGGATCATGTGATGGCCGCCTTGGGGCTGGATCTCCATCGAAACGGGCTCCTCGCCAAACAGACCTTGGTTGGAACTGCAATGAGCAACTTTGGACTGGAACTCGCCATGTCAAAAGTGGGTGTGAAGCTGATTCGGACGCTGGTCGGGGATCGGTATCTGCTCGAACGAATGTTGGCTGAAGGCTATAACTTCGGAGGAGAGCAATCGGGGCACTTCATATTCCTCGACCATAATACCACCGGAGACGGTCTCATCTCGGCTCTGCAGATGTTGTCATTGGTGAAGCGAACCAAGAAGCCGTTATCCGAGTTGGCCAAAGCCATGACCGCTGTCCCGCAAGTGTTGGTCAATGTGCATGTCACGCGGAAGCCGCGACTGGAATCGATTCCTGACATTGATTGCGCCATACAAGAGAGCGAACGTCGCTTGAACGGGTGTGGCAGGGTCCTCATCAGATATTCCGGGACAGAGCCGCTGTTGCGGATTATGGTGGAAGGGGAACAGTCCACCATGGTCAGAGAAGTGGCTGAGGATCTTGCCAGGGTCGTACGGAAACATATCGGCTGAGCGTTCCCTTTTCCCGGTACATGAGGGAAGCTCATGCTTCCGTTGCTCGCAGCAGCATTTGTCCTCGGTCTTCTGTGCGGGGCACAGATCTTATTCTTCCCGATCTCCGCCATTGTTCTGTTGGCCGGCATCGCCGTTGGATTCAGTATCCTCGAGCGAGTCGGTTATCTCGACTCACCCTCCGCGCTGCTACTGTATTCCAGCGTTCTCTTCGGGATAATTTACTGGAACCTTACCACTCCAACATCGGAGTCTCCCCGGATGTTCCCGCCTGCGGAGACGGCTCAAGTCTCGGTCGTCGGTCGGGTTGTCGCTCCCGTTCAGCACAGTGTGGGACGTCAGACGATCCTGGTCCAGACGGACGAATCGGATTTGGAATCGAGACGTGTACGCCTTGTGTGGCAAGACCCTGGTATCACGCTTTATCACGGCAATCGGATTTCGTTTTTTGGAAAACTTCACCCTCCACGAGGGTCGTTGAATCCGGGTGGATTCAACTATGCCGCCTATATGGAACGCCAGGGCATCGACTTTCTGACCACCGTGACTGGTTTTCAGGCGGTGACGTTGCTAGATGGAGAGCCGCTTGGATTATGGCGCGTGTGGAACCAGGTGGATCATTGGAGGGCCACGATACGTGCAGCGGTCATCAGCGGATTGAACCAACCCGTGCGAGGGCTATTCCTCGGTATGATCATCGGTGAACGAGGCTATCTCGAACAAGAACTCCAAGACTGGTTCATGGTGACCGGAACAGTTCATCTGCTCTCGATCTCCGGTTCACATCTTGGACTTGTGGCCGTCGTGGTGTTTGGGTTGATGAAAAGACTTGTTCTTGGACTTCCTCTCGTTCCCTTGTTGTCGTTATCACGAGCAATCACCGCGTCGAAGATCGCCATTCTGTTTGCCTGGCCCGCTGTCGTACTGTATGCGTTGCTAGCGGGGGTTGAGTTAGCGACCATGAGGTCGCTCGTCATGATCACCCTGGCGATGATCGCAATGTGGCTAGGGTATGAACGCCATCTGGGTCATGCCATGGCTGTGGCGCTCCTGGTGATCCTCTTGCACGATTCTCGTGCCATCTTTGACATTTCCTTTCAACTCTCCTTTCTGTCCGTGCTTGTGATGGTCAGAATGATCGCGCTCATGCAATCATGGAATGCGGACGCTGCCGGCGCCGACAATCAGGCGAGACTCCACTTCATGAACCATGTGCTCAACGCGCTATCGATGAGCGGGGCTGTGACTGTGGCTACTGTGCCTCTGGTTGCGTTCTATTTCAATCAGGTTCCGTGGATGGGGATCATCACCAACCTGATCGCGATCCCGTTTACCGGTATCATTTTGGTACCTCTCGGATTGCTTGCCGCCCTGTGGACGATCATGACTGGATCCGAATCTTTGATCCTTGGCTCAGCAATGGAGCAATTGTGGGGGTTGATGGTTTTTGGATTGCAGTGGTGTGCCCACCTTCCAGGAAGCGAGTGGCATGTAGCAGCTCCTTCCATACCAATGATCGCTTTGTTTTACACCGGGTTATTTGTAACAAGCCTTCAGGCCATACCATGGCGCATCCGTGTTACCGGCGCTGGTTTGTCGATATTGTTGATCGGTTGGTGGCTGAGTCCACCTGTGTCGAAAGCAGACGGCGATCATTGGCGTGTCACGTTCCTCGATGTCGGACAAGGAGACAGTGCCATTGTGGAATTGCCGGATGGTCAGACCGTTTTAATCGACGGCGGAGCCCGATATGAACGATTTGACATGGGGGAAAATGTGGTTGCACCGTTTCTGTGGAGCCGACGAATTCATCACATATCCCACGTCATTGGGACACACCAGCAACTGGATCACGTTGGAGGGTTGATCTGGGTACTTAACCATATATCAGTCGGACGGTATTGGGATAGTGGAATAGAACGCTCCGAGAGATTCGTTAAAGATCTTCAAACAGCACTTCGTGATAGGCATATCGATCAACATACTGCTGTGCGTGGTCGGGATTTATTACAGTCCGGTCAGTGCCGATTCAGCATTCTCAATCCACCGGACACACCAGTGGTCAACGAAACGGCTCATCCTCCTTCCGGGGCATTATTGAATAATCTGTCGATCGTCTCGCGACTGCAGTGCGGAATCTATTCCATTCTTTTTGCAGCTGATATTGAAACTGCCGGATTGAGACGATTGAACGGTGAAGGGTATCAACCGGTGACCGTGCTAAAAGTGCCCCATCACGGAGCGCGTAGCTCGCTGGATCCCGACTGGCTTCGGCAACTCCGTCCACAATATGCAGTCATCTCGGTCGGTGCGGCTAATCCTTATGGACACCCAATGCAGTCGGTACTGCAAACGTATCAAGATCAGAATATTACGGTTTTCCGAACAGATCGTGATGGCGCAATCTGGATTACAGGACGACTCTCAACATCCGAGTTCACTGTGATTCGCATGCGGGATCTTCTTGTGCAACCGGTAGACTTTCCGCGTTGTCTTTGGCGATGTGAGTACCAGAATTGGCACCGACTCTCCCTCCAATTCTCATAACAACGAACATCCGTCTTTTTCGACTGTCCTAGCGTCATCTCCGGGAGTCGCATCCTTTCTGTACAAGAACTGTAAGGGATGACAGTTTTTGGCTCTTTCCGGCAGGAATGCTGGGAAAGCACAGCAGAAGTACCAGCATTTTCACATCGTTAACGAAATGCTATCAAGGCACAGCATGTGCAGAAGTTTCATGCCAAGCCGTTACTTTGCTCAAAGGGAGTCGCGATCATGCCCAAGCTAGTTCGCATTGTTGTTCAACTTCCTGTCGAGTTGAAGGAACAGCTGGACGCCCTTAAGCAACAGGGATACACGACGAGTGGGTTTATCCGCGCCACCTTGGAGCGGGAGCTGAATAAGATCAACTCACGCCCTGATCCTGTCGTGAGAAAGTCCTGAATAAGTTAAGGTCATGATGCACCAGAAATACTGGAGTACACACAAGGGTGGCACGGCTTTCTGACTTGATTCGAGAACGGACTCCTGATTCGCAGAGCGGGGAGATGTTGCCTTCGAAGATGGGATCCTCGTCTCTGATTGCTGATCATCGCCTTTGGTGTGTCTCGACCAGACAGGAGCTCGGGAAGATCAGAGAGGCGGTTCGTTCAAGTAGGAGCCCGAGGCTCACAGGCTGTACCGACCTCGCCGGACAGTTGGTGCAGCTCCTCAATCACGGCGACGAGCTCGTCCGATGGGCTTTGGATGGACAAACTGAAGACTATCTCATAGACAATGCGCTCCATGTCGCAGTCTTGGGGGCTAAAGTCGGGATGGGGTTGCATTATTCACAGCAAGACTTGGAGCGGCTGGTGTTGGCAAGTCTGTTGCACGACATCGGTATGTGGGCGATGCCCGTAGCGATCGTCGAGAAAAGAGAAACATTATCGGAGGAAGAGCGAGATATCCTCCATACTCATCCTGAACGAGGCCGTCGGATCCTCGCCGGGCAGGGCAGCGGGTTTGAATGGGTCTCGACGATCAGTGCACAGGAACATGAACGGCTGGATGGCAGTGGATACCCATGTCGGCTTAAGGACGGGCAGATTGCTGAGCCTGCACAGATCATTGGAATGGTCGATACACTGGATGCAATGGTCACGAGGAGGCCTTATCGCCAATGCATGACACCTCACCAGGGAGTCCGTGACCTGTTTCTTCATGCCAAAACGAAGTTTTCTCTGCGTGTGTTGAAAGGGTTGGGGGATCAGATCACGCTCTATCCGATTGGGACCGACGTGCGTCTCAATACGGGGGGGATTGGATCGGTGACGAAGGTTAACCCGCGCTATCCGCTCCGGCCTGTGGTGACAATCTCCAAGCTCGGTCAAGCAAGAGAGGTGGACCTGTCGCAAGTCATGTCCGCGCATATCGTGGAGATCCTACAAACCAGGATAGTGTCGTAGGAGATTTTGTATGCGGCAGCTTCGGAAGGAATCAGTCGTAGTTGGTCTGTTGTTGGCCGAAATCGGCCTCTTGTCTCTGGCTGGCTGTCGCAACCCTGGACAATCGACTTTGCCACCTTCGGCAGTGACTTCAGCATCTCAGGTGATTCCTCCCTTGCCGAAAGGCGACGTCTATACAGACGAGACGGTTCCGACCGCGGATACACCAATCGAAGCGGGAGACACCCTGGATGTCGTTATTCGTCGAGGAGCGGGAGAAGAGAAGTACAGCAGCTTGGTACGTGAGAACGGGTCCGTTGCCGTCGGATTTATGGAGGTCGACGTTCAAGGGGTCACTGTGGCTGAAGCTGAACGGCGTGTGCAAGAGGCGGCTAAGCCTTTCATGAGGGAACCGCGTGCTCAGATTGCGCTGAAAAAGAAGTTGCTCAAGATCAAACGAGTTTTTGTATTTGGAGACGTTAAGAAACCCGGGATGGTTCCCATGGCGAGGAATATGACGGTCCTGCAGGCCCTCGCCGCCGCAGACAATTTTCACGAGACCGCACTATTGGAAGAGATTCGAGTGGTGCGAGGAGGAGATTTTTCCAAACCGACAATTCTGACGGCCGATTTGGCCCGTCTTTTCACGTACGGCGATCTTTCACGAAATATCTCGCTCGAGGAAAACGATGTGATTTTTGTCCCACGTGAACAATTAGGGGATGCGAAGGAGGCGGCGCTGAAAATTATGCCCATTCTTCAGGTCGCCATCATGCCGATTTATCCGGCGTATCTGATTCCGGCGTTGACGACGTTCAAGCCATAGACCGGTGGTTGGAGACGAGGACGACGCATGGCACAATACGAACTGAACGTCATCGACTACTGGCTGATCCTCAAAAAGCGTAAATATCTGATCCTCCTTTCCACCGTCATGGTGGTACTGTTCACCTTCTTGTTTTCACAGCTTCTTAAGCCGCACCCAATTTACGAAGCCGCCGCAAGGGTGAAGTTTGAACGCAGTACGACCATGGCCCAACAACTGTTGGAATCGCTCTCGTATTCCAACGTGAATGATCTCGGTACTCAGATCGAATTTATCCGGAGCTTTCCGGTCATGGACCGGGTGGCACTGGATCTCGGACGAGTCGCGCATCATGCATCAGAAGAGGAAAAGCGGTCCGCTACCTATTTGAACATTGTGTACAACCTCGGCCAAGAAATTACGGCACAACGTGAAGGTGATACCAACATTATCCGTATCACAGCCACGTCGGATCAGCCGGAACAGGCGGAACGGATGGCCAATTCCGCAGCGACCGCCTACCGGATAGAAAATATCGCCGCGCGCAACAGACTGGTTACCGAATCACGCCGATTCGTGGAGGAACAGCTGGACAATTTGGAAAAGCGTCTCAATGATTCTGAAGAAGCACTGCGAACATTTAAGGAAAAAGAAGGTCAGGTGTTCCTCTCGGACGAAGCCAGAGCGGCGTTGGACACCTTCACCAAACTGGAAGAACAGTATAACGACGTATTGCGAAAGCGTGCTGAAGGTGAGCGGCAAATCGAGGTCTTGAAACGATCGGACGCCGTGATTGGGAATCAAACCGGGCGTATCTTCACCGAAGAGCAAAATGCGCTGCTGACAATCCTGAATCAACGGCTGTTGGATCTGATCCAGGAACGAGATACCTTGCTGATCAATTACACGCCTGACCATCCACAGGTCACCGAACAGCAAAAGAAAATAGACAATGTCAAGTCTGAGATGATTCAGGAGCTGAAGTCAAAAGTTGTCACGCTTATTGACCGAGAGGGGGCGCTTCAAGAACAACGGGATCACTATCGAAAACGCTATCTAGGGTACCCTCGGGCCGCGATTCACATGAACCGCTTGGAGCGCGAAGTCAAAGTGAATACGGATCTCCTTGCGACCTTGAAGGCCAAACACCAGGAGTTGTTGATTAAAGGAGCGGAGCGGATTGAAGAAGTGACCCTTATCGCCCCGGCTATGACACCTTCACGCCCGATCAATGCATCGAACACCGCATTAAACTTAATGATCGGATCGTTGATGGGAGTGTTCCTTGGTGTCGTGCTCGCGTTCGGTCGTGAATCGTTTGATACGTCCATAGGGACCATTGAGGGAGTCGAGGAGTTTCTCAAAGTGCCTGTCTTGGGAATCATTCCCCAGTTCGACCACAACGAGCTCAAAGACATGGCCCAAGAGGCCCTTCCTCCGGATACTCCTTCCGCTGTGGTGGAGAGTTTATCGAAGTTGATCTGCCTGCTCGATCCAAAATCAGTCTTGTCGGAGAGCCTTCGCTCGCTGCGGACGAACATTCAATTCGCCAGCATGGACCGCAAGGTCAAATCGATTATTTTTACCAGCGCCGGTCTGGGCGAGGGCAAGAGTACCTGCGTCATCAATCTAGCGATCACCATGGCTCAAGAGGGCATGAAGGTGTTGTTGGTGGACGCCGACCTCCGCAAGCCGATCGTGCATCAACGGCTGGGTTTGGATCGTGAGCCGGGATTGGTCGATGCATTGCTCGGGACTACATCGTGGCGATCGTATGTCCGCTCGGCCACGGACCTCATGCTTGGAACCGTTGGTGTCGATCGGGTCATGAATACGCCTGGACTGGACAACCTTCACATCCTCACAAGCGGGTCGGAATCGGGCAATCCCAACGAATTCCTGAACATCAACAAGATCAAAATGCTGACATCGGAAATGCAAGAAGATTACGACATCGTCTTGATCGATACGCCGCCGATTCTTCCTGTCACTGATGCGGTGGCCTTCAGCTCGCGTGTCGATGGGACCATTTTAGTGTACCAGGTCGGGCGGATCGGGCGTAACGCGCTCAAGCGCGCCAAGTTCCTGCTCGACCATGCCCAGGCGAATGTTCTTGGCGTGGTCCTGACCAATGTGAAATCCGAAGTGACGCCGGAGTACGGACTTTATCGATACGAGCACCGATAGCACGACGGAGGGGCCTCTGCATCATGCAACAGGCAGCCATCAGTCCTCAAGATAGCCTGGTCATCGCCGTACTAGCCGCCGCCATCGCAGTAGGTCTCACGCTCACGACCCCTACAATGGGTATGCAAGCGGTCATAGGGTTTTTGATCGTTTTGACGGCCTTTACCTCCGTACCCGCTGCTCTCTACCTGCTGATTGCGTCCATGTTGTTGTCTCCTGAGATCGCTATCGGGCAGATCGAAGGACGTGGTGTCGGTGGGCGAGAGTTGTCATTCCGGATGGACGACATTTTGTTAGTCGTCATCGGAGTCAGTTGGCTGGTCAAGACCATCGTCTACCGTGAACTGGCGTTATTTCGTGAGACACCACTGAACCGACCCATCGCGGTGTACATGGTGATCTGTGTCATTTCAACCTTAGTCGGTGTCCTAAACGGACATGTCAGACCACTGACCGGCTTTTTTTTTGTTCTGAAGTACTTTGAATATTTTTTTGTATTTTTTATGGTCGTCAACCATGTGCGGTCTCAACGGCAGGTGGTAGGGCTTGTGCTGGCCCTGCTGACCGTCGGCCTTATCGTCAGCTTGTATGCGATTTCGCAAATACCGAGCGGCCAGCGTGCCTCAGCCCCATTTGAAGGTGAAATCGGAGAACCGAACACGTTGGGCGGCTACCTGGTATTCCTTCTGGCGATCATGACCGGACTCTTGTTGCATGTTCAGTTCGGACCGATTCGCATCGCATTGTTGGTGCTTGCTGGTTTTGCCGTGTTGGCCTTGATGGCCACCTTGTCGCGTTCTTCTTACCTGGCCGGTGTTGTCCTGCTGATGACGGTAGGGTTGACCCAGTGGAGACGCCCTCGGGTGCTGACACTGTTACTCGTTGTCATTACCGTGGTTCCACTGTTGGCGCCTGCCAATGTGAAGCAACGGGTCAATGAAACATTTTTTGGCCGCCAATATGGCGGAGAAATCAAAGTAGGTGCCGTCGGACTGGACCTTTCGACAACTGAGCGCCTGAAATCGTGGGCATATGTTCTCAAGGACTGGGTCCATGACCCTATTCTTGGGCGAGGAATCACCGGGTATGCATGGGCCGATGCGCAATACGTCAAAATCATCGGAGAGACCGGTCTTGCCGGACTCGTCGCTTTTGGGTTCATTATCTACCGTCTGTGGCGCTGTGCCCGTGAGTCTCTTTTGTCTGAAACCGATCCCTTTGCCAAAGGATTAGCCCACGGGTTTCTTTTGGGTCTTATCGCCATGCTCGCGCACGGGATCGGAGCCAATACGTTCATCATTATCCGCATCATGGAACCGTTTTGGCTTTGCGCAGGGTTGGTCATGCTCTTACCGACTCTGTCTGCCCAGGCCAACCAACCGGTCAAGCCGCAGGAGGCCGTGTGACGTGGTTTTTCTTTTGTTATTGGTATGAGCCCGATGCCCCGAATGATCCGGTTGGGCTCGTGCGTGTCTGGACATTGGCCGATGCCTTAACCAGCGCCGGAGACAGGGTGACGCTCTTTCCCCCGCGGTATCGATCGTCGCTTGCTCAACGAGTCTGTACGATCATTCCGATTCATCTTATCCATCTGCCGTTCATCCGACCGCTCTCCTATGCGCTGTTGTCATTCGTGCGTGCCCTGATGCAGGCGCTCGTGACCAGACCCGATATCGTGTACTACCGATGGATGGACAGTCCGCATGCGTTGATCTTAGCCAAACTACTCGGTGTGCCATGTGTCTGCGAGGTCAACGGTGAACCGGTTCCCGAATGGCCCAGGAACCAAAACAAGTTCGTACGCAGGGCCAAACATCTGTTAACCAGGCTGACTTTGAAACGCTGCGATCATATCATCGTTCTGACAGAGGGATTGCGGACATTGCTTCATGAGCGCTATGGGGTCCTGCTTGAACGGATCGTCGTTCTTCCGAGCGGAACCGATGTCCAACGATTTGCCGCACGTGATGCGGTGGCCTGTCGTTTGGAACTTGGTCTTGTGCCGAATCGTCCGTACATTGGGTTCGTCGGAAGTTTCTATCGCTACCAGGGATTGGCTTGCCTGCTCGATGCGATGACGTTGGTCAAGCGGGCCTGTCCATCGGCTGAACTGCTATTGGTGGGGGACGGAGAAGCGATTGACGAATTGAAGCAACAGGCCAAGAGGATGGAATTCGACCGCAGTATTACCTGGGTTGGTCGAGTTCCTTACCGGGAGGTGCCCATTTGGATTGGGGCGATGAGCGTGTGTGTTGCACCATTTCGTGGAGATCGAGGAGAAGCTTCGCCGGTTAAACTCTTTGACTATTTGGCCTGTCATCGTCCGGTTGTCGCAAGCGCGATCCCCAGTGTCGTATCGACTTTTACTCCGGACAGCGGTGTGCAGTTTGTCCAACCGGACGAACCCTGTCCGCTGGCTGATGCGATTCTCGCTCTGTTGAATGATCCAGATCGGTGCGCGCAGTTGGGGAGACAGGGGCGTCAATTTGTCGAAGAGAGATTCTCGTGGACGGCTATTGTGGAGCAACTTTGTCGGTGGATTGGGAAAGACGCAGGAGTCATCCGGCATGCGCATTCTCACGTATTGTGATGAAGATATCGGGGTGGCGGCCGGCGGTTCCCGGCAAGTGCTGGAGCTTGCCAAGGCGCTCGCGTTGCGCGGTCATGAAGTCATCTTAGTGGCTCCTCAATCCGAACGAGAGAGAATCGCTTTCGAGGCTTCCGCTCAGGTGCAGATTGCCTTCGTGCCGGTTGTGCGATGGGGCAGGCTTCGCCCTTTTTCATTTTTTTGGGGTTCCATGAGACTGTTAAAAAGACTCTTGCAGGCAAGGCGTCCTGAGGTGTTGTTATGGTTTGATTCTCCGGGGCAGATAGCCCCGCTCTGGGCGCTTCGCAATAGCACGTGCCCGATCGTGTTTTTTGTGAACGGTCTTCCGCTTGAAGAAGTTCAAGGTCTATGGCGTCGTCCGCCTTTTCGTCGCCTACTATCATACGGGCTTCGTCTTGCTTCCAGAAAGGCGACTGCTTTGGTCAGTGTGTGTCCGGAGGTATTGATGGGTCTTGGGAATCTAGAGCTTATCGACACGAAGGGATGTTCCGTCATCAGAAATGGAGTTGATCCGGATCGCTTCTTTCCCCAGCCTCAGGAAAAAGTCAGAGTAGAACTTAATCTCATCGCTCAAGGGCCGTACGTTGTATTTGTCGGTGGATTCTTCCCGTGGCATGGTCTCGACATACTTGTCGAAGCCATCGCCATCGTCGCGAAATCGTTCCCACTGGTTCAATGTCTCATGGTCGGAGATGGGCAAACGAAAAGAGCTCTTGAAGAACAGGTTGGACAGTTGCAGCTCTCGGCCCACGTTCAATTTATCGGGCGTGTCGATTTTGACATGGTCCCCAAATGGATCGCGGCTTCAGATGTTTGTGTGGTGTTGCATCGACAGACACGTTCCTACCCCGGAGATTCGATGAAGCTGTGGGAATACCTGGCTTGTGGGCGCCCCGTTGTTGCGACAGCCGGTTCTGGATATGGAGACACGGTGGAAGAGCTACGCTGTGGTTTGTCGGCTAAAGCCGATGATTCGAGTGATCTTGCCCGTCAACTTCTTTGTCTTTTAGTCGATCAGGATCTTCGTAGAAATATGGGCGAACGGGGACGGAAGGCCGTGGTCCGATCTCATACTTGGGCGGCGCGGGCTGCACAACTTGATCGGGTTTGTGATCACGCGATTGCGGAAATGAAATCGGCGGCTTAAACACAAATTACGATATCAAAAAGCAATGACTGGTTTGTCGGCAATACGTATCCAGGATCCTGATCCGAGTCCGTTGCGTTTACGCCATAGGATCCTTCGGGCCGGTTGGTGGGGCGGAAGTGGATTTCTGCTCGATAAAGTGATCGCGGCCGTTCAATTGGCGGTACTGGTACGAATTCTGACTCCGGCAGATTTCGGTGTGATGGCGGCTTCTGCCGCCGTATTGCTGACGATGCTCACGATCAGTGAGCTGGGGCTGGACTCGGCACTCATTGCCAAAGAGGTCGTCAGCGAAGATGACCTCGCAGCGGTCTGGACCTTGTCCGCCGTCAGGGGGCTCTTGATGGCAATCGGAATCTGGATCATAGCAGGGATGATCGGTGAATTCATGCGCATGCCGGTCCTGGAGTCTTTATTGCGAGTTCATGCGTGGGCCCTCATCATCCAAGGCTTCCAAAGCCCGGCGATGGCGCTCATGCTGAAGAAGCTGAACTTGGGGCGACGAGTCGCGCTTGACGTTGCACGACGCATCGTGGAAGCGATCGTAACGCTGACAATCGCTATCCTCTATCGGACCGTGTGGGCGCTGGTGATCGGACAGTTGGTCGGCTTGATGCTCTGGAGTCTTCTTTCTTTCCGTATCGCCCCGTTTACTCCTGGCCGGTCCCTTAAACTGTCAGTGCTTTCCTATTTCATCCGGCATGGCGGAAATATGAACCTGATCACACTGTGCGCCTTCTGCGTCATGACCGGAGGAGAGCTGGTGATCGGCCGCCTGTTGGGATCAGAAGCGTTGGGATTGTATCAAGTGGCGCTCGCCATCCCCCTCCTGTTCGGTGCTCGTGCCACAGCGCTCATGCAACAAATCAGCGTGCCGACCTATGCGTCATTGCAACGGGATCAACTTGGCCTGATTCGCGTTTTCGATCTGCAGATGGGACTTATCGGCATCGTCTATATCCCCCTTGCCGTCACGATAGGTGCTTTGGCGCCTATCATGGTTCCAATCGTGTTCGGCCCACAATGGACCAGCATCAGCGACTCCCTGAAAATCTTTTGCCTTTATTCTGTCTGCGCCGGCTACGCCAGTGTCATGGCCTCCTTGCACTATGGCTTAGGGCGGCCGGATCTCCAGATGAAAAGTTGGCTCGCACAATGTGCGCTATACGTGACGATGATCGTTCCCATGACGGTCTCGCTCGGAGTGTTCGGCGCGTCGATTTCGCTGACGACAAGCTATCTTTTCGGCACCATACTTCAAGCAGTGGAAACGCGTCGGCTTCTCGGCCGGTCGACCGATGATACGTTTGTGTCTCTTGGCCGAACCGGAATCCTTGGCCTTGTAACCGGGGCACTGTTGTGGACCGGAGTCAGTCAGTCTCGGCTTGCTATCTCGTGGACGCCTGCACTCTTAGCGATGGCGATGGCCGGAATATTCGGTTGTTACTTCTGGCGGGTCGAGCGGCCACGCCTCCAGGCACTCTGGAACTATGAATCACGAGTAGGGGTGTAATGTCTGAGGTTGCCGTGGATCTGTCCATCGTGATCGTGAGTTATAACACCAGAGCGCTCATGCTTGATTGCCTGAGATCGGTGTTCGAGTCCACCCTTATCACCAAATTCGAAGTGATCGTCGTCGATAATGACTCCAAAGACGCGACGGTGGAGGCCATTCGAACAAACTACCCGGGGGTGCATATCATCGTGAATCACGAGAACCGGGGTTTCTCAAAAGGTGTCAATCAAGCCTTGGCGGTCAGTACCGGACGACATCTGCTCATGTTGAACAGCGATACGCAGATGCGACCGCAAACAGTGGATCGTATGGTGGCATGTCTCGATGCAGATCAGGAGATCGGCGCCGTAGGATGCAAACAATGGACGGGAGACGGCCGGTTGTACCAGTCCTGTTTCCCGTTCCCTTCGATCCGGGACCACCTCATCCACGCATCCGTTCTTCGAAAGTTTGGTTCGACATGGCAGGAAGCATTGGCTGCAAGGGAGGCCATCGACTGCACAAAATCACAAGACGTGGATTGGATTAATGGAGCCTGTTTAATGGTTCGGACAGATGTGATGAGGGCATGCGGCGGATTGGATGAAGGCTATTTCATGTATTTTGAAGATGTCGATTTATGCCGAGTCCTCCACGGGCGCGGCTATCGCGTTCGGCATCTGGCCGACGCGAATATCGTGCATCTGATCGGCCGGAGTGGAGCGGGAGACCGTACTCGACTTAACCTCGTATGGGAATTCAGCCGTATCCGCTACGTGGAGCGTCATTTCCCCCCACTGCAACGGTTCATCATGAAAATGTGGATTGCCTTCGGCGCGTTCGTACGGTTGGTCGGCGTGAACAGTTGCCGCCGGCCGACAGTCGATGACCGTCCGTTCGGTATGTATGTCTCAGTTATTCGACGACTCTGGCACAAGAGTCAATCGGTCCCGTCAGGGCTGGTGTGGACGGAACCGAACAGAGGATAGGGGGAATCCGTGGAGCGAAGATCCGCTTGTCCGACAGACACGCAGCATATCGTGAATCTATCCGGATATGTGTGGGCGGCCCGCCAACTGGGATCGCTTGAACAGCGGTGCGTCCTAGACCTTTCATGTGGTACCGGCTATGGCAGCGACTATTTGGGTGCCCGTGCCGGCCGAATCGTAGGGGTTGATTGTGCTCTCGATGTCGTCACCAAGAGTCGGATGGACTATCCACGATCGAACATTGCGTTCCTTGCGATGGATGCTTGTGCGTTGGCCTTTCAAGACGCGTCGTTTGACTGCATCGTCTCGCAAGACACCATCGAGCATGTGCAGGATGATTGCCGCTTCGTATCCGAGCTGACCCGAGTACTGAGACCGAACGGCATGCTCGTCATATTTACGCCGCACGGTAAGAGCCCTGGTATTCCTCCAACGGATCCGTATCATATTCGTGAATATACCCCGGACGAATTTAAGGCTTTGCTGCAACCGCACTTCTCGACTATCCGCTGGTACGGACGCCGTCAGGGACATCGGCTCAAGACGGTTGAACGCTCCATGGACACCATGCGCAACCTGGACCCCGCGGGATTCCGCAATTGTGTTCCACGATCTATTCGCCATTGGCTGGGAAGTGTGATGAGTCAAGTACAAGGAGGACCAGCCTTACATGAAATTGGTTCCGACGATATCGAGTATCGAGAAGGAGTTGAGGACGACACCAATTTGATCGGGGTCTGCATCAAATGAATGCGCCTGATTCTCCAATTATAGGGAAACCCCAGGTACTGCTTCTCTCCGCAGTGGTTGTCGGGCTATTCGCGCGAGCCTGGGTCATTCGGCATGCCCCTGGTCATGCGTTTGCCGTCGATCAATTATTCGATACGTTGGCGTGGAATCTGGCGACCTTGCACCAATTCACACTCGACGGAGTCAATCCGGCAGCGCATGTCGGTCCTCTCTATCCTATGGTGCTTGCCGTCTTCTATGCCTCTGTTGGCCACCGGCCGGAATGGGTTTCGATGCTGCATGTTCTGTTTGACCTAAGCACCGCCTGGTGCATATATCGCGTCGCAACTGCCTTGTGGGGCTCATGGATCGGAGCCTGGACCGCCGCGCTCGTGTTCCTCTATCCCGCCTATTGGACATATGATCCGAGGATTCGGAGTGAATCGCTTCTCACACTTCTGATCAGTGTCTGGCTGTGGGCCACCATCATGTGCCGACAGAGCCCTTCTCATTGTCGATATGCCATCATGGGTCTCGTGGCCGGATTCACGATCCTCTGCAAACCAGTGGTGCTGGTTCTGGCGATGTTTCTCGTGGGGGTTTTGTGGATCGACAAGGGGCCAGTTTCACAAAAGATGGGTTATGTGATTGTGTACGGCGTTACCTGTGTCGCACTCGTCATCCCTTGGTCGCTACGAAACTACGTCGTGTTTCACCACATTATTCCTGTCTCGACAGGGATCGGGGCGGGATTGTGGATGGGTAGCGATCCGGGTTCTCGCGGAAGTTGGCCGATGCCGCCGGAGCGAGAGCAGGCCATCTGGGAGAGTGCCGGTATCACCCCGCTTCCCTATGCGCACGCGATGTACGATGCGCAAACAGATCGGCTGTTGCGTGAAAAAGGCATGAGTCGGGTCGCGGCCGATCCTATCGGCTATATCGGTTTGATCTTCACAAGGGCGTGGCATCTCTGGATCGGTAATTCGTTCTATTTAGTCAATGAGGAGGGGCTGACGCGTGGATTGCAGAAAGATGCGGTGGAACGAGGATGGGCAGTAGCGATCTATAGTCTGTTTAAACGACTTCTCGTGGTGCCTGGCTTCATTATTCTCGCCATATGCAGCGCCTGGGCCCATCGAAAGCGATGGCGAGAGCTGCTGCCTCTGTATCTCTTTCCTATCGGACTCACGGCGGGCTACGTTCCATTCACGGTGGAAGCCGGTCGCTACGCCTTGCCTGTCTTACCGTGCCTCATGATGCTTTCGGTGGCCCTACTACCGCGCTGGCAAGCAGTTCGATCCTCCTTCGCGGAGAGACACACTTCTCCACAGACCAGGACTGTGTGATGGCATATGTACTGACCAGACATCGTTTTCTTGACCTATTGAGAACCTACCAGCCGTCTCTCTACGAGGCGTTCGGGCAAGGTGACACACGCTTTACCCTTCCCATGCACCATGCAATGAAATGCCGAGACCGATTGCATGTGGCCTTAAGAAGCGGCTTGCGTAGATTGCCGTCTGAGAAACAGACGATCGTCGATTTAGGCCCGTTTCCTGGAAGCCTGTTGCGACTCTTGCGCAGGCTGGACTACACCAACTCGGCTCGATTGTTTGGTGCTGGTCTGATGACTTCAGACGAGTTCATTCGCTTCATGCATCGGGATGTGCAGGCGGAGATTCATGCCGTTAATCTTGATCCTGCAGGAGGGCAGTTTCAGAGCAAAGGATATTCCGAGAAAGTGCCGCTTCCGGATAACTCCGTTCAGTTGGTATTTGCGTTGGAAATCATCGAACATCTGATCTCGCCCTTCCATCTGCTCTCAGAGGCCTATCGTATATTAGGGTCGGGAGGTCATGTGGTGCTCACCACCCCGAACGTGACCAGGATCGGGAATGTCTTCAAGCTTGTGATCGGTCGGACGCCGAACGACCGGCTTGCGCCACCGGGATACAACAATCCGGATGATGAGTGGAGACCCCATGCCCGCGAATATGCCATGCATGAGCTGGCCGAGATGTTGCTCCAAACGGGGTTCGACATTGCTGAGTCGCGGTTCTTTCTCGGAGAGGATACACGGCATTGCCGGCAGTCTGTGAGGCAGCACGGCATCAATTGGATGAAATGGCCGTTCTACGTCGTGTCCCACTTGCGGGGTAGCCTGTTGATGGTGGGGAGGAAACCATGAAGCCGGTCGTTCTCGCAGAACTTGCCGGCTCAGCCGGATACGGGGGAGGAGAGCGGTATTTGGAGTTGCTGTTCGACCGATTGGACCGCACAAAATTTTCTCCGCTCTTGATCTGCCCGGAACCAGGACCGTTTGTAGAAAAGATGAAAGCCAAAGGGATTCCGACCAATGTGGTGCATTTGACGCCGCTTTTCAACCTCGTGGCGTTCGTACGGTTGGCATGTTTATTAAAGCGGAACGATGTGACCATTCTTCAAACTCACGGCGCCCGAGCGAACGTGTATGGGCGTATTGCAGCCTGGTTGGCCGGAGTCCCTTGCGTGGTGGCAACCGTTCACAACTCCATCAGGGATTATGAGGTCAATTTCATCAGACGATATGTCTACAGCGCTATCCTGCGCGCATTGCTGCCGCTGACAGATCGAATACTTTGTGTTTCGGAGGCGCTTAGACAAGACGTCATTGCCGACTGTCCCGACGCGGCGCCGAGGACGATCACGGTGTGGAATGGAATCGACCCTACGTTCCTCTCCGGCGGTGGAGATCGCAACAGGATCAGGAGGGAGTGGTGGGTGGGCAGTGGCCCCGTGCTCCTTACCGTTGCCAGACTCGCCCAGGAAAAAGGCCATCGGTTTTTGATCGAGGCCTTACCCGGACTTCTTGCAGAATGGCCGTCGCTAGTCTGCCTGTTCGTGGGGGAAGGTCAGTGCCGAGAATCGCTTCGGGCCTTTGCAAGAGAGCAGGGCGTTGAACAATCCTGCCGCTTTGCCGGAGCGCGGAATGACATGGTCGACTGGTATGCAGCGGCAGATGTGGTCGTGTTGCCTTCTCTCTCCGAAGGATTTCCTTTCGTAGTGCTTGAAGCTCTGGCCATGGCCCGCCCGGTCGTTGCAACCAAGGTCAACGGTGTCCCGGAGCTCATCCGCGACGGCATTCACGGTTTACTGGTGCCGCCGCGGAATCCCCAAGCATTGTACGCAACGATTCAGACCTTGCTTCATGATCCCTCATTGGCTGCACGTTTGGGAAAGGCAGGGCAACAGGAGGTCGCAGCGCGTTTTACGTCGGAAAGGATGATTCAAGACACGGTCAAGGCAATCGAAGAAGCGATCCCGGCTTCGCGTTGTTCACTCAACGTCCCTCAGAGACCTGTCCAGAAAGAAGCGGCATGACCACGGAAGTTGCGAACCAAGAAACCGTTATTGGGTGTCCCTGCGGAGCCGTTGAACAACTCGGTGAGGTATTTCATACCCCAACGCGACGATATGTTCGCTGTGCTGCGTGCGACCTGGTTTTTCTCTACCCTCGTCCGAGTCGCGAATTGGTAGAAGACTATTTTCGTGAAACCTACGACGGCGACTACGGGGCTGTTGAGGCGTGCGATGATCGGCAGCCGGTCTACCAGAGTGTGTTGAAACACTTGTCCTCGTACCGATCGTCGCCTGGGGCCTTGTTTGATGTCGGATGTGGAGACGGAGAATTCTTGTTGCTCTGTCGACGAGCTGGATGGGACTGTTCGGGAATCGAGTTATCGGAACAGGCTGCGACTCGTGCCGCTCAAAAGGGATTGACGATATTACCGTCGCACACGTTCGAGGGCGGTGAAGACGGTCGACGGTTTGATGTTGTGACCTTGATCAATGTGCTGGAAACCGTGGCAGATCCGTTGACTATGCTTCGGCAGGCGGCCGATCTCCTCACCCCTGGAGGGTTGGTGATGGTACGAGCCACAAACGGACTATTCCATCTGCCGATGCGGACGCCAGCCCGATGGATCGGTTCGCGATATGACCAAGCGTTTCACTGGTATCTATATACGACCAAGTCCTTGAAGACGCTCATGGAAAGTGTCGATCTCAAGGTCATCAGTCTGCGCAATTCCAGACCGAGTCGAGGACCGCTTTCGCCCGTGCATCCCTGGTTCAGCCGATTGAAATGGACGGTAAGCCGCGCCGTGCTGTGGCCGCTTGCCCAGACTCTGTACCACGTAACGGGCGGCCGCATCATATGCGCTCCGTCGTTTGAAATTGTCGCGCAACGACCAGGAAATGGGTGATGAGTCAAGATCCCACCTACCGTCGGTCGAGGAAACGCATTCTGCGCACGTGGGGGACGATTCTCTTTCTTTGTCTCTTGGGAGCGGTGGCGGCGCTCGGTGTGCGGGCGCTCCTCGAGTCGGTCGGAAGCGCCAAGCATACGCGGTACGAGCCGGTGGACGTTCCACCTCAGTCGGTTTCGCCCCGTCATGAACGAGAGCGAGAAGAATTGGAACGCCGTGATCGCATCGTGCTTGAAAAGGAGAAGTAGTGAAATGTGCGGCATTTGTGGAGTCATAGGAGAGGATGACGGTTCGGCACTCCAACCTATGCTGCGGCGTCTGATCCATCGTGGTCCGGACGAAGAGGGAATCTATTGTCAGCCTGGAGTCGCGCTTGGCGCTCGGAGGCTTCGGGTGATTGATCCGATCGGGGGACAACAACCAGTCCGCAATGAGAGGGGGACGGTTTGGGCCGTCATGAACGGAGAGATTTATAACTATCGAGAATTGCGTCAAGAGCTTGTGAACAGGGGACATCGACTTGAGACTCGCTGTGATACCGAAGTCTTGGTCCACCTGTACGAGGACGAAGGATTCGAGGCCTTTCGTCGATTGCGAGGTATGTTCGCGGTGGCGCTGTGGGATCAGGAGCGACGTTCTGCGTGGCTGGTTCGTGATCGCCTTGGTATCAAGCCGCTGTACTATGCGATTCGACAATGCGAAACCGGCAGGGGACCTTCCGTCATATTTTCATCCGAGATTCCGTCTCTGCTCGAAGCCTTGCCCGATTGGCGGATCCGGCCGGAAGCAGTCGCCGAGTACCTGATGCACTTGTATGTGCCAGGGCCGGACACGATGATCGCCAGCGTGCACCAATTGCGTCCAGGCGAAGCGATGAACATATCAAACGGACGAGTGGAGTTGTTGCAATACTACCGTCCTGAGGAAACGCTTCACAGGCACAGCCAATGGACCACTAAAGAGGCAAGCCGGGAGGTGCTGCATATTTTTGAAGAGACCGTGAAATCTCACCTGATCAGCGACGTTCCATTGGGGTTATTTCTCTCGGGTGGTCTCGACTCGGCATCTTTGTTGGCCATGATGGCAAAAGAACAGAGTGGGCCGGTCAAGACCTTCTCGATTGGCTATGAGCATCCGTCCGACCAATCATTCAGCGAGTTGGAATCTGCGCGTTTTTTGGCCAATCACTTCAAGACCGTTCATTCGGAGACGATTCTGAAGCCGGATGCGATCACGCTGATCGGGAAAGTGGTGGAGGGTATGGGGGAGCCGTTTGCTGACTCCTCGGCTATCCCTACCTATCTCGTTTCAAAGGCTGCGCGGCAGACCGTCACGGTTGCGCTGTCGGGGATCGGTGGAGATGAACTCTTCGGTGGATATCCACGCTATTTGGGTCTCCGTACGGCTGCACAGTATCAACGAATTCCTCGTGTACTGCGTAAGCAGATGGCGGGATGGAGTCGGCGTATCGGTGAGGACGGACAGGCTCGTGACCAGGCCGCCAGGTTGAAACGATTTCTGAACGATGGACATCTTCCGCTTCCCGAGCAATACCGCCGCTGGACCACGTTCATTCCCGCCGAATGGGACGGCGCTCTCTGGGGAGACCGTTTGGATGGGATGTTCCTCAGCGACAGGCCGCTTGGGTCTGTTGAGGTTCTATTTGACCGGTGGCCATCGTCCGACCCAGCGGACTGTGCCATGGGTGTCGATCTACAGAGTTATCTGCCTGACGATCTCCTGCGCATGGCGGATCGAATGAGTATGATGCACTCACTCGAGTTGCGTGTCCCATTTTGCGATCATCATCTCTTGGATGCAGCTCTGCGAATTCCCTCCCGGGTACGTCTGACCGGGTGGCAATTGAAAGGGTTTATGCGTCGAATGTTGCGAGGCCTTCTGCCGGATCGAATCCTTCGCGCACCCAAGCAAGGGTTTATGGTGCCCATGGCTCGATGGCTTCGCGAGGACCTTCGCGAGATGGCACACGATCTGTTAGCGGAGGATGTGATTAAAGACCGAGGGTATGTCAAACCGGCTTATGTGAGGTGGTTGCTGGAGAAACACGAGAGCGGCCGCCGAAACTTTTCAGATCAATTGTATGCGCTGATAGTGCTGGAGCTTTGGCATAGAGGTTTGCGCGCCGACTCCGCTGAACAAACGACAGTGATGGCAGCCTCATGAATATCCTCATGTTAGCCGAGGTTTCGGCGGAGCGAGTGATCGGTGGAGCGGAACGGGTTCTTCGCAACCAAGCTCTCGGGTTGGCAACGCTGGGACATCACGTGGAGCTGCTGACGCGGGCTCCTGAGCACGTATCAGAGGGTGTGTTGGAGATGAGCGGAATTCGCGAATGGCGCTATGCGGTCAGTCGCAAACACGAGGCGGCGTTTCTCTGGTCTTCAGTGCGCCGATCGGTTGAACGGTTCGATCACTTGCGTGCGACCGAACCACTGGATGCCGTCATTATTCATCAGGCGCTGGCTGGGCTCGGTCCGATTCTCGCTCGTCGTTATGCTGCAGCTCGATGGATCTATCTATGCCATTCTCTCGCTCATGAGGAGTATGAGACGAGGCACGGTTCGACTTCTGCGACTCTGGCAAGCTTGCGTCGACAGGCCAATCTTCGAGCTAGGCGTTCAGTAGAACGCGCGGTGATGTCCCGATGTCACAAGGTGGCTGTTCTCAGCCAGTTTATGCGCCAGCGGGTCATCGGTGCGCATGGCATTTCGATCGATCGCCTAGCACTCATCCCGGGGGCGGTCGATCCATATGCTTTTGTGCCGTTAGAAGACCGACTACCCATAAAAACGAGGCTCAACCTTCCGATCAATCGTAGGATTCTCTTTACAGTTCGAAATCTTGTTCCGAGGATGGGGCTCGACAATCTGCTGGGTGCGATCGAGATGCTGAACCGTGTGAGGTATGAGCTGATGCTGGTAATCGGTGGGGAAGGTCCCTTGTATCAACAACTCCAAACAGACATACGACGAAAAGGACTCAGTGACGTCGTTCGTTTGATCGGGTTCGTTCCAGAATCTCAGCTCTGTCAATATTACCAGGCCGCCGACCTTGTCCTGATGCCGAGCATCCAATTAGAGGGATTCGGCCTGGTGATGGTCGAAGCGATGGCCTGCGGAACGCCCGTGATCGGGACGCCGATTGGGGCGATTCCGGAGATCTTAAACCAAGTTGATCCTATTCTGGTCGCAGAAGGAGTCGATGGTCGGTCCATTGCGTGGGCGATTGAACGGGTCTTGAGGCGTCTACAGGAGCCGGGCGAGGCAAGCCGGCTGTCACAAAAAGGTCGTGCCTTGATTGAACGTCGGTACAATTGGACACAACATTGCAACGAGCTGGTCAGCTTGTTGGATGGTCCAAGGCAGTTACGGGTTGCGGCATAGGACTGGACTGATGGCTGTTCGAAAGGTCGTTCACATCATCACTCGACTGGATCACGGTGGCTCTGCTCGGAATACCATGCTGACGGTGTTAGGGCATGACCGCACTCAGTTTGAGCCGGTTGTGGTTACTGGACAAGCCGGAACGTGGAACGCGCAGGGGGGACTCACAGCAACAATGGAAAATCTACTGTTCTTGGAGAAAGAGGGGATTCGTCACCACATGGTCCCATCGATGGTTCGGCATATCAGCCCAAAGGCCGATCTGGTAACGCTGTGGAAACTGATTGCCCTGTTGCGACAGGAACAACCCCACATCGTTCACACGCACACCTCCAAAGCCGGAGTGCTGGGTAGGCTGGCCGCGCGGATCACGGGCGCTCCCATGATTGTTCACACACCACATGGGCATGTGTTCTATGGGCACTTCGGTGCAATTTCTTCCTGGATATTTCTACAAATCGAACGCGCATTGGCATGGATCACCGATGTGTTAATCGCACTGACAACAGCCGAAAAGACCGAGCAACTTGAGCGAAGCATTGGGTGCGCTGGTCGGTTTGCTGTTATACCAAGCGGTATCGATATCGACCGTTTCAAACAGGCTCGGGCGGCCGGAAAGGTGATGCCGGAGTGGTTCGATTGCCCATCTCATGTGACCGTCATCGGCTCGGTCGGCTGGTTGACGACGATTAAGGGGCATCGATTTTTAGTCGACGCCGTCGCTCAATTGAAACAGGAGTATCCTCATCTGCATCTCGTCATTCTCGGCAGCGGAGATCAGCATGAAGCTCTGCTGCAGCAGGCAAGCCAGGCCGGAATCAGGCAGGCCGTGCATTTGGTAGGTCATCGAGAGGATGTCGAGCGTGCGTTGGCTGGGATGGATTGCTTCGTTTTGCCGTCTCTCAATGAAGGGATGGGGAGAGCCCTAATTGAGGCAATGGCAGCGGGACTTCCGGTGATTGCCAGCCGAGTGGGGGGAATTCCTTCGCTGATTGAGGATGAGAAAAACGGCCTCCTTATTCCAGCCGGAGATAGTTATGCGCTAGCCACCGCGTTGCGGCAGATATTGTCCGATCCTGCTTGGGCCTGCACATTAGGGCAAAACGCAACGCGAAGTATCGGAATGGGCTACAGCGTCCCTGCCATGGTCGGAGCCATTGAATCGATCTACAGAGAGGCGGCAGTGGGTCATGCATAGAGCCGGCCGTAGTATTGCAGCCGTACTGTTTGTTGGCGTGATGGGCCTGGTAGAGGTTGCCATGGGGACAACTGCTGCACCGGCCGTAGGGCAATACTCGTTGCGGGCCGCTATTCATGTGCACAGCACGATGAGCACGGGATCTCTCAATCTGGAATCGTTGGCCAAAAGAGCCGAAGAGCAACAGCTGGACGTCCTTATCCTCTCAGAAAATTTCTCTTTGCGGTATGAGTATGGGCTCACGCCGCTCGAAGGATTCTTGAAATACTGCGTCACATTTCCCTCGGTCATGGAATACGGCATTCAGCGATTTCTCGATGAGGTTCGCGCAGTGCAGCACCGTCATCCGAATCTCATTATTATCCCGGGGATTGAGGTTGCACCCCATTATTACTGGACCGGGTCGCTGTTGCGCGGAGATCTCACGATGCACAACGCCCAGCGAAATCTTCTCGTCATCGGGCTGGAAAGGGCCGACGATTATGAGCATCTTCCTTCTCATGGAAACTCTGGCTCGTTGGTGTGGGGCTGGCAGAGTGTGGTCAATGGACTCCCACTGCTTCTGTTGGTCCCCGCCGTCTGGTTGTGGAATCCTCAGGACTCAAGAAGTTCTGATTGGAGAAGGTCTCCATCTCGTCGGCCCGTTCTCGCCATCGTCCTCGTGATCTCCTGCGTTGCTCTGATGGTCAATGCATGGCCGATGAAGAGCCCTGTCTACAGCTCTCATGACGGCACGGTCGGGTACAGGCCTTATCAAGCCTTGATTGATCGGGCGGTTGAACGGGGCGCGTTGGTGTTTTGGTCGATGACGGAGGCTCGCGACTTCAGCCGCCATTCATTCGGCCCACTGGGAACCATTGCGATCAAGACAGAACCACACCCCGAAGCATTGGTCTTGACACGAGGCTACACAGGATTCGGTGGGTTGTACCAAGACGCCAGGCGAGTGATCACGCCGGGTGGCGTATGGGATCAACTGCTGGGTTCAAGGTCGGTAGACGATCAGGACATGTTCCCCTCACTGATCGGAGAGGTGGCATTCCATGGAACGACGGATGCCGGAAAGGATTTGGATCGGGTGTATACGGTCATCCAGACATCCGAGCGAACTCCTGCCTCCATCATGGCTGGACTTAAGGGAGGACGAACCTATGCGGTCGCGAGGGGTGATCAGAATATTCTGCTTCAGCTCGACGAGTTTCGCCTGTTGAACAACGGGCAGTCCGCTGGGATTGGGGAAACGCTTCGCGGAAGCAGGAACGGCGATATCATTGTCCGTGTCGGCGTGTCTGCCATTGATGGAAAGCCATATGCGGCGAGGCTTCGTGTCGTTCGATCCGGTCAGGTCATCAGACAGATCGAAGGTCCGACGCCCCTGCAGATAGAACTCGTAGATCGTGAGGCGCAGCGTGACGGGTGGTTGAATTATCGAGTGGAAGTGCTCGGCAACGGAGGAGAACTGCTGACCAATCCGATCTTTGTCTCACCGGTGAACAGCTCAAACGCGACTAGATCTCAACGAATGGCACCTTCATCTGGAACAGTCGTTCAGAGCCGCATTGCCCAAACTGAGGGCCGGGGGCAAACATGCGCGTGACCATTCACCAACCGCAATTTCTGCCATGGCTTGGGTATCTCGACAAAATCGATCAAGCGGACCTCTTCATTATGTTGGATACCGTTCAGTTTAAGAAGAACGAATGGCAAAATCGTAATCGCGTCCGGACTGCGAAGGGATGGCAGTGGCTGACAGTTCCGGTACTGCAACATCTCGGGCAACGGATCGATGATGTCCTGATTAATCCAACTGTCGCCTGGAAACCTCAGCACCTCCGTGCGTTGGATATACATTATGCCCGGGCGCCATACCGCGACCGGTATCTTCATGAATTGCAGGAACTGTACGCTCGACCATGGGCCAGATTGAGTGATCTCAACAAAGCGACTGTGCAATGGTTGCTCGCGGCCTATGGAATTACGACACCGGTCTATAGCGCCGCTGCATGCGCGGCTCGGGATGAGCCGACGGACCGGTTGATCGATCTGTGTCGAGCGGTCGGCGCTTCGCAATATCTTGCCGGACCGGGTGCCGAGCACTATATGGATAAGCCGCGATTTGAATCCTCAGGTATCCAGCTTGAAATGCAAGTGTTCAAACACCCGATCTATCGCCAGGTGTACGAGCCGTTCGAGCCGAATCTGTCTTCGCTTGATCTCTTGTTGATGCAAGGTCCCGACGCACTTACCGCGCTGCGCCGAACGCGATCGATGGATCATATGATGGCGAGGGTCTAGGAGGATCAACTATGAGGAATGTTCCCGTCAAGGAACCAATGCGCATTCTTGCACTGGGAGCTCATCCCGATGACATCGAAGTCGGGTGCGGTGGGACATTGATCAAGTACGCGGAGAACGGCCATCGCATCTTTCTTATGGTGATGACGCAAGGCGGGGCGGGGGGCAATGTGTCGATTCGTAGGAAAGAACAAGAGAGGTCGGCCACACTTCTTCAAGCTGAAGAAGTGTTCTGGGGTGGCTACCAAGACACGGAAGTTCCCCTTGGGCGAGATTTGATCCAAACCGTCGAGGAGATCGTGCGGAAGATCGAACCACATTTTATCTTCGTTCACTACCATGACGATACCCATCAAGACCACCGGCATTTGGCGATGAGCACGATTACCGCCACTCGGTACACAAAAAATGTGCTGTTTTATGAAGGGCCAACCACGCAGAACTTTGCGCCCACGGTTTTTGTGGATATACAGCACGCGTTGGATCGAAAAATCCAGGCATTGGAAGCGCATGCCTCTCAAGTGAAGAAAACCAATATCGAAGGAATCGGCATTGCGGACCTCGTGCAGTCGTCGGCGCATTTTCGTGGAATCCAGGGCCGGGTGAAAGCTGCGGAAGGATTTTTGCCTCTGCGATTATTCATCAATATCGGAGTATGACGACGGTTGCCACGATGGTTCCTCATTCACGACCCTCTATCGAAACGGATGAATTCCAGGCGGCGATCGACGTGTTGCGATCTCGCCGGCTGGCTCAAGGTGGCATGGTCGAGCAGTTTGAGCGCGGGATGGCGGCTTATTTAGGGCTGGCAGGTGGAGTGGCCATCAGCTCAGGGACGGCGGCGCTGGAGGTTGCGCTTCGAGCATTGGGAATCGGACCGGGCGATGAGGTCGTGCTGCCAAGTTATGTCTGTGCCGCACCGTTGTTGGCCATCCAGCGTGTCGGAGCGATGCCACGAGTCGTCGATATCGACCTGGAGACGTTTGGGATCGATCCGGCAGCGGCGCGACAGGCGCTCACCTCGAAGACCAAGGCCATGATTATTCCTCATCTGTTCGGTCTTCCCGCTGACTTGACGACTCTTGAACGGTTGGGAGTGCCGATCATTGAAGACTGTGCGCAGACCCTGGGTGCGACGGAGCAGGGGAGAGCCGTGGGATCAGTCGGCCTGTTAACGATTTGCTCCTTTTACGCGACAAAACTGCTCTGTACAGGCGAAGGGGGAATGGTGCTGTCACGCGATGAAAGTTTGCTGGAACGTGTGCGCATGCTGAGGGAATACGACGAAGCCCCATCCCTCCGTCCGGGAGCAACGAATGTCAAGATGACCGATCTTCAAGCCGCGATCGGCTTGGCTCAACTGAACCGCCTGGCATTTTTTTTCGAACGCCGACACGCACTCGCGGATGAGTATCGAGCGATGCTGAACGGTACCGGACTCGTGCAGCCGATTGTGCCGGCCGGCCGTACGCACGTGTACTACCGGTTCGTGGTGCGTATGCCGGATCTGCACGACCAGGTCGACGGTATAAGTCGTGTGATCGCACGATTTGAAGGACGCGGGGTTCAATGTCGAAAGCCGGTGTTCCGTTCGCTCCATCGTTATCTGAACTTGGACGGATTTCCCGCTGCGGAAGAAGCCGAGTGTACCGCGCTCTCGATTCCGCTGTTCCCGTCGCTCACGGACGAAAATGTGGCCCAGGTACATATGGCACTGCGTTTGGAGTGGTCATGAAGACGCTCGAAACGGAACTGGCTCATCCCTTCTACACCACGACGTGGCGTTGGGTCGCTCCGGTCGTGTCCGGAGCAGCGCTTGGGGCTATCGCGTTGGCTATCCCCTCTGTTAGAGAGCTCTTTCAGCTTGAGGGCTTGAGATGGCTGCATATTTTTCTCTTTGCGTTTCTCGGTACCGGAGCCGTGACCCCGCTGATGATTAGGATCGGCCATCGGTGGAATCTTGTCGATATTCCGGCTGATCGTAAGATCCATGTCCATCCCACACCACGGCTCGGCGGGCTAGCTCTGTATGCGGGCTTCCTCGGATCACTGTTATTGAACTCCATCATACCCGATTGGATGGTGGCCATTTTGGCGGCCGGGTCTCTTCTGCTGATTATTGGGGTGATCGATGACATTCGAGAGCTACCGGCCTCGGTAAAACTGCTCGGACAATTAGCGGCGGCGGGCATCGTCATTGCTTCGGGCAAGATTTTGACATTGTTTCCGTCCGGACCGATCGGAGATACGGCTAACATTGTTTTGACGCTCTTTTGGATCGTCGGGATTACGAACGCCTTCAATTTTTTCGACGGCATGGATGGGTTGGCTACCGGTCTCGCCGTCCTCATGGCAGGGTTCATGGGCGTCGTGGCGTTTGAAACCAATCAGGCAGGGTTGGGCTGGCTCGCAATCGCCATGATTGGTGCCGGACTTGGGTTTCTGCCGTACAATTTTCGAGGGACTAAGCCTGCCGTCATTTTTTTGGGCGACAGCGGTTCGACGTTCATCGGATTCACGCTGGCCTGTTTGGCCGTGAAGGGAAACTGGGCGGACTCAAATCCTATTGTGTCCTTCAGCAATCCGCTGCTGATCTTCGGGGTGCTCATCTATGACATGATTCACATTACCGTGGAGCGTGTCGTCACAGGAAAGGTCAAATCCGTGAAAGAGTGGCTGGACTATGTCGGAAAGGATCATCTCCATCACCGCCTGGAGCGGGCCCTCGGCTCTCGGCAAGCCAGTGTTGCCATGATTTTTCTCTTTACAATCTGTCTTGGATTGGCAGCATTGGCGCTCCGGCATGCCGGGACGATGGAGGCGGTGCTGCTCCTTCTTCAGGCCGGCCTGATCGCCGCGATGATCACCCTGTTGGAAATCAGCGGTCGCCGCAGTTAGGACTTGCACTTCGCCTCTATTCCCGCTAGAAGATCTTACCATGGTTCCCACCGTTGAATGGAAAGACGGCGCCGTCCGCTTGCTCGATCAAAGTCGGCTCCCGGAAGTCGTGGAGTTCCTCGACTGTCGAGACTACCAGAGTGTTGCAGATGCGATCCGAACTCTGAAAGTTCGTGGGGCACCGGCGATCGGGGTCACGGCAGCGATGGGTGTTGCCTTGGGCGCCCAGACGATCAATGTGACGGACTTTTCGTCCTTTGCCCCGGCAGTCTTTAAAATTTGTGACGAGCTGGCAGCGACCAGGCCGACCGCTGTGAATCTGTTCTGGGCGATTGAACGAATGAGGCGGAAGCTGGAATCCTTACGAGCCCAGCCTGTCTCAACCATTAAGCAGGTCCTTGTTCATGAATCTCAAGTAATACTTGAAGAAGATATTAGTCTCTGTAAAACCATGGGGCGCCATGGAGCGGAATTGCTTGGGGACGGACAGACAGTTTTAACGCACTGTAATGCCGGCTCACTCGCCACGGCCGGTTATGGAACAGCACTTGGTGTGATCCGAGCCGCATGTGAACAAGGAAAGAAAATCAATGTGATAGCTGATGAAACTCGTCCCGTACTTCAAGGTGCGCGGCTCACGGCGTGGGAGCTTATGCAAGATCAGATACCGGTCACGCTCATCACGGACAATATGGCCGGTTCACTCATGAGGCTGGGGAAAATTCATCTCTGTGTCGTCGGCGCCGATCGAATCGCGGCCAACGGAGATGTCGCCAATAAGATCGGGACCTATTCCGTGGCGGTCTTGGCAAAGGCTCACAACATTCCTTTCTATGTCGCGGCTCCCTATTCGACCATCGATCTGAAGACGAAATCGGGTGCGGACATTCCGATCGAACAGCGAAATCCATCAGAAGTGACGACCATCCACGGCAGCCATCCGGTCGCGCCAAAGGATGTGCCGGTCTACAATCCTGCCTTCGACGTGACTCCCGCCGAACTCATCACTGCTATCATCACCGAGCGAGGAGTCTTCAAGCCCGGTGACATCGCGTCACAGTTTCAACCAGAGTAGGCGTGCTTCCAGTGTTGTACAGGACTATTCCTGCAATGTGCTCTACTCAAACTTGATTTAGTGACCATTCTTGACTAGTATATGACTATGATTAAAGTCCGGGTAGCTGATTTGAAAAGCAGATTAAGCGAGCATCTTCGAAAGGTGCGTGCGGGACGATCGATTACTGTTTTGGATAGAAGTACGCCGATCGCGCGAATCGTGCCGTATGAGGAAGAAGGGGCATCGCTCACGGTCCGACACCCACTACCCGAGGCACCATCGCTTAAGCAAGTCTCTCTACCTCCACCGCTTAAACTCCATCAAGATGTTGTCGCACTTCTATTGGAAGAACGCCAAGGCGAGCGGTGATCGCATATCTCGATTCTTCGACAATTTTGCGGATTGTTCTCGGGCAGGCCAATGCCCTCAAAGAGTGGCGATCGATCACGCAAGGAGTGGCTTCAGCCCTGGTTGAAGTTGAATGCCTGCGGACATTGGATCGATTGAGGTTGGCCGAAGGGTTAAAGGATGCTGAGATTGCCGTCAGACGAGAGACGGTGTTTCGGTTACTGGAGGCGATTGAAGTGGTTGAGCTGACAAGACCCATTCTATCGAGGGCCGCTCAACCATTACCGACTACGCTCGGCACGTTGGATGCCATTCACCTCGCGACGGCGTTACTTTGGAAAGAACGTACGAGAGCCGATCTTGTCATGGCGACGCATGATGAGGGATTGGCGACGGCGTCTCGCGCCAGTGGGCTCCGAGTCGTCGGTGTGGCAGCTTCTGTTTAGTCTATCCGCCGATTCTGACACAGGACACATCCATCCTAACTTTGATGTGACATCGGCTAAACTCGTTACCAGCATCTGGCCGAACGCGCTATCAAAGCTTTTAAGGAGGCAGGCCACTATGGCAAGAGAGATAGGGCGGGGAGAGACGATCAACCTGCGCGCTAGTCGGAAGCAGAAGGCAATAATCAACCGAGCAGCGGAAGTGCTTGGACGGAGCAGGTCGGAATTCATGCTCGATAAGCCCCATGCAAGCAATCCTAAACTGAGGCGCCTCCTGCAGCCCAGGGCGCCCTGGGAAGAATGAACGGCTCTGTTCCTGACATCTTTCCACCTGAGAAACTGACCGCCGGGCATGATATTTTGGGTTTTGATTCGGGGGTGCCGGTTTTAGATGACTGACTTCGCCGGCGCGCCCTCGCGAATGAAGACAGCGGATCGTCTCGCACCTATGCGGTCTGTGTGCAAAAGAGTGCGGTTGGGTATTTTGCCCTCGCCGTCGGCGCTGTTGCCTATGCCGGACCGCCTGGACGTGTGAAGCGCAACATGCTCGATCCCGTTCCCGTCATGGTGCTCGGGCGACTTGCGTCGATAAGAGCTTCCAAGGTCGCGGAATCGGCAACGGACTGTTACGCGATGCGGTTCTGCGTACCGTTCAGGCTGCCGAAATCGCCGGCATTCGCGCCATCGTCGTCCATGCCATTTCTGAAGCCACAAAACGTTTCTATCAGGGATACGGGTTCATTCCCTCACCGATTGATCCGATGACGGTGATGATCACGGTTGCGGAAGCGAGGAAGATGTTGGGTGAGGAGGATGCAAAATAGACTTCAGGCTTTCGGTCTATGCAACGGCTCTCTCCACCAGACAAGTGTTTGATCACAACTATTGTTGTCTGCTATTCCAGTAAAAGTAACAGCGTGAGAGTATGAGAACCAGACGTCTTAACCAAGAATGTAAACTGTTCTACATCACGCTGATCTAAAGTAAGACATCGTCTGATCTCCTTCATTCATTGAAGATTTGAAACACGTTGATGCTGAAGGATGGATCTTTCGATGGAGATTGCTGCGGCGTCTGCAACATTACTATCCCTTCCCGCAGGCCACCTCCCACAAGCCTTTATTGATCGTTCCCGGCTCAATGACAACCCAGTGGCGTTCGCTTGTATGGCCGCCGCCACCAATTATCTCTCCTGTCCCCATGTGGCCGTAGAAGTCCGTGGCCGCAAGTGAGCGGACCTGTTTCTCTGCGCAATCGAACTGCTTGGTGATTTTGGTAGAGAAAAATCGGTTAGGGGATCGGTTGCCTTGCATCCACTTCCAGTCGATCAGCGCAGATAGGGTCACTAAATTTCCTTCACTGTGAATGGTGTTGGGATCGATGTAGACCGTTTGCAATCCGGGAGATTGGTACCGATCATCCATGGCTACCCACCCAGCAAGTGCGGGACTATGAATCAGGGCCAGCATCATAATCAGGAGGCTGAACCTCGGCGGTACGAATGCATAGTTGCTTCCTCGCTTGCTCAGGAGCCTGCTGATGCCTCTCAACATTTATTGATCCTTGGCCTTGGCTGCACCTTTGAACGGATCTGGTCCAAGCGATCGGTAATAAAGCCGAATCGTTTCTTCGGCGGATAGGGGAATCGATAGGCGATCGGCTCCTCTTGGGGCGGTAAGTGGTTCATGTCGCGATAGACATTGACCGGCGCAGAATCTGCCGCCAGGTGAAACATCGAGCGGTAGCCCAATCCGCAACCGGTGATGTTGAGCAGTTCGCCGAACCCATTTTGAGAGGCCCGTTGGATCGCCCGTTGTCCAATCGACTTAAATGAATAAAATTGCCCCTTGGCCCACTTATGTCCCCAGTACAATTGCTCGACGGTCATTTTGGCCGGCTTGTACACGACATGCTCGCCGGTATACGCGGTCCAATTCTCTGTGAGAATCCGCCCGGCTGCTTTAAGGTCTGCAAACTGCTTCGTGCCGGGATAGGGAGTCATAATGCGCCAGAGCGCTCCCGCCAACCCCATCTTCGTCGCCCATTCGGCCGTGCGTTCGAAGTCAAAGACATCTTCATGGTCCAAACCGCAGATAAATCCTGCATGAATGTCGATCCCATGATCGTGAATGCGTGTGATCATTTCCTCGTACAGCTTTGCTTGATTTTGTTTGTCGACGGACCTGAGCGACTCCTGATTGATGGACTCGATTCCCATGAACATCGCCGAACAGCCGGCTTCTTTCAGCGTCTTGAGCAATTCAGGATGGTGTGCGACGTAGGTCGCGCTCATTTGGCTCATCCACTTCTTCCCGAGCGGTTTCATGGCCTGGCAGAGTTCTCGTGTATACGCCGGATCGGATAGTAAGTCGTCATCCCAAAACATCACCATCGGTCCGTTCATCTTCTCGACGAGCTTCACCACATCGGCCGGTGGTTTTTTCCGAAACCCGTACTGCCCGCCTCCTAAGGCCAAATGAATGGAGCAGAACGTGCAGCGATAATTGCACCCTCTGGTTGCCGTCAGCGCATCTCGGAACATATAGCCTTGAGGCAACAGGTCCCAACGGGGTGGTTTCTCATCCCATTTCTCGACCATATGGGGCATGCGGTACTGCGGTTGCAGCTTGCCTTTTTTGAAATCTTCAAGCAGTCGTGGGACCGTCAGTTCGCCTTCACCGATGACGACCGCATCAGCGTGTTGGATCGCTTCATCAGGCATGGTCGAGGGGTGAATCCCGCCGAGCACGACCTTGGCGCCACGCTCGCGGAAGAGACGGGCGACTTCATAGGCTCGCACAGCCACGACGGTGGTGACGGTGATGAAGACCAAGTCGAACTCGCGCGTAAAGTCCAATGGCCCGACGATTTCGTCTTGAATTTCGATGTCCCATTCATCTTCAGGTATGAGAGCGGCAAGCGTTGGAAGATTCAAATTGGGCGTACGGAACAACTTCCAGACCGAATCCCATTTCTGATCTTCAGGATGTGGAATAATGAGACCGATCTTGTAGTGCCCCATAGTTGCCCTCCTCCACATGTTGAAGTGAATGCCTCTATGTTTGACAAGCCTCCTGGATAGTCCATCCGTTTACTAGCTTGTACCACCTGGTCATATGCATCCTACCTGGCAATTCTCCTAGTGGTATGCAGAAGCGTATGTGAATTGACGTGATGGCCCGCCCCGGCAAGGCTGATTGCCGGGCTTGACTTCGATTCTTCGGCGTTCGGATAGTTCAGTGACTCGATTTGCGCAGTGTGTGGAAGGAAAATGAAGATGCTCGCGAGTAGGAGTCTCATCGCGCCCACCTAGGTCAGTAGGCGTTAGACTAGCTCGGTTACGCGAGTGGAATCAAGCGTCATAATGATTGTGGAAAAATATACGTAAAAATTCGAAGATACTTAGCCGATCTCATGGAGCTTCAACAAATTCGTGCCGCCTGGTTGGCTTGCCATAGTCCCGGATACGACCACAACCTTATCCCCATGATTGACCAGTCCTTCGGCTTTGAGTCGTTGTTCGGCTTCATGGATGCGCGGGTCGGTTTCCCCGATACGCGACATGATGAACGAGCGGACTCCCCAATAGAGCGCCATACGCTGTGTGATCGGCTCGGTATGAGTGAACGCCAGAATGGGGGCGCTCGGTCGTTGCTTGGAGATCAGTCGAACCGTGGTCCCGCTTTCACTGAACGCCACGATCGCAGTCGCATCGGTTACCCTCGCCGCAAAAGAGGCGGCGGCACATGTGGACTCTGAGATCGAAAGATGTTCCAGGTCGGCTTGACGTTTAAGCACGACTCCCGGCTCCGACCCTTGTTCTGCCGCGCGAATAATCCGATCCATGACTTGAAGCGCTTCAATCGGATGAGCTCCGACGGCTGTTTCAGCCGAGAGCATGAGGGCGTCACTGCCGTCGAAGACGGCGTTGGCCACGTCCGACGCTTCGGCTCTTGTCGGGCGGAGGGCCTGCGTCATCGATTCCAGCATCTGAGTGGCCGTGATGACCAGACGACGGCGACGATTGGCTTCTACGATGATCCGTTTCTGCAGAAGCGGTACGGCTTCCGGCCCCATTTCGACACCCAGGTCTCCTCGGGCGATCATCACACCGTCCGCCTGCTCCAAGATCTCATCCAACGCCGCCACGGCTTCGGCCCGTTCGATCTTTGCGATGATCGGCGTGTTGATTTTGATCTCCGCCAGCATAGCTCGTGCTGCGCTGATATCCTGAGAGCCCCGTACAAAGGAGAGTGCGACATAATCCACACCCAGTTCGGCTCCGAATCGAATGTCCTCCTTATCCTTTTCAGTCAGGGTAGGGGCGCTCACGACGGTACCAGGAAGATTGATGCCTTTGTGTGAGGTGATCGTGCCACCTGTTATCACGGAACATTCGATCAGATCGCCTTCAATGCGAACGGCCTGCAGCTCGATGAGTCCATCGTTGATGAGCACTTGTGCTCCAACATGGAGATCGCGGGTGAGTGATGCGTAGGTGACCGGGATCTCAGGGGTAGGGGCGGGAACGGAGGATTGGGCACCGCGCGGTCCGCCCGGCTGAGCCGAGGTACGTAGTCGCACCACCTGGCCGGTATTCACTTCAATACCTTTCTTCGGCAGCAGGCCCACACGAATTCTGGGGCCTTGCAGATCCTGGATAATCGCTACCCTTGAACCGCGCTGTGCGGCTGCCTTTCGGATAGCGGTGATCGCTAATGCATGAGACTCATGAGTGCCGTGAGAGAAGTTCAGCCGAGCGGCATCCATGCCGCTTTCAATCAATCGGTTTAAGATGGCCGGCGAACTACTCGCCGGCCCAATGGTGCAGACGATTTTGGCCTTTCGCATGTGCATGTGGACGCGCCTCCACGCTGGTCATTTGGAAGAGAAGGAGAGGATATCACAGATCCATTCATCGGATATCTCATAAGCGGTGGATTTGTACAAAGAGAGGCGCAGTTGTAAACGAATGACGACAAGATAAGCCGTTCGTTTCACCATCGGTCTAGCCGTGTGGAATCGTCATTTCCTTTTCTTTTGTTCCTTAGCCGGTACAATGGACTTCAGCAACGAAAGGAAAGACAGTGGGCACGCTCATTTCAGTAGCATCCGGCAAGGGCGGCGTGGGCAAGAGCGTGGTTTCGGCCAACCTTGCATTGGCACTGGCAAAGGCCGGGAAGCAGGTCATACTGGCCGATCTCGACGTGGGCGGGGCCGATGTCCATATCATGTTCGGAGAATTGAATCCGTCGGTGACCCTGACGGATTTTCTGAACAAACGGATCGGCCGGCTGGACGAAGTCGCTATTCCCGTCACAGTTCATCCAAGCCTCCGGCTCATTGTCGGCACTGGGGATACTTTGGCAACGGCCAACATGGCCTATGCCCGTAAGAAGCGGCTGCTGAAACATTTTCAGGATCTCAATGCTGATGTGGTTGTGATCGACATCGGAGCCGGCACCAACTACCACACGCTCGACTTTTTCCTGATGGCCAACATTCATCTGGCTGTGGCCACCCCCGAACCGACATCCGTGCTGGATCTCTACCGATTCATTAAGTTAGCGGCGATCCGCCGTGTATTGGCGTGCGTTCTTGCACGAAGCCCCTTGTCCGATGTTCTTTCAAACCGTGATTTCACGAGTGTGGAGGAAGTTCTGGAAGTCGCGGATGCCACTGACGCAGGGGAGCGTGCCGCAGCGGTTGCTACGTTGCAATCGTTTCGGCCTGGCCTGATCATCAATCGTACATCCGATAGTTCCCAGGTCAATGTCCTGTACCTCCGTAAGATTCTCCATCAATACGTCGGCGGTGACCTGACATTGCTTGGTGAGATCCCCGACGATCCGGCTGTGAGCCTGGCAGTTCGGAAGTTTTTGCCTGTTATTGAATCGTCTCCCGAGTCCCAGGCTGCCAAAGCTCTGTTGGTCATGTCCGCTGCCGTAGAGCAATTAATCTCGGTGTCAGCCGGCAGAAGCAAAGAGGATATCAAGCAACCGGAGGAGAAGCAGACAAGAGTGCTCCTCTCCAATCCGGTATTTTCCCCAGATCCTCAAGCCGCTCTTCCGCTGAAATCGGAGGTTCCACCTGCTTCAATCGAGCCGCGGCAACCTGCTTGCGCCAGTACTCTCCGCAGCACCACGGACTAGTCGCTTGAGAAGGTGAGGAGGGTCAAGCAGAGTCGTACTCCTCATTAGTTCATGGCGCTGTCCGCTGTATACCCCGAAGGCTGTTCTAGCCTGCCCGCTCGGAATCATCGTCATTATTCCGGAGCGGCGCTCACCTTCGTGCCTTCTTTGACTGGGGGCTCAATCTTGATATTTGGACCTTCAACTTTGGGAAGCAATCCTGCTCCAGGCTTTTCCAATAGCCGTTCGTCATTTTGGTTAAAGAGCAGGTTTTGTTTGGAGCGATGATCGTCAACGATCGCCGCATCCCTGAGGGCCTCTTGGATTTGTGCATTGATCTGGCCCGGATCATTTGCCAGTGATTGACCTGTCACGGGGTCGACGGCCTTGCCCATCGGATAGCCGGGATGTTTCGGCAGCATGGCCGGATTGGCGAACGCGAGAGTGATCGTCAACGGCATCACAGCAGTTGTAAGCCACACTATAGTCGAGGTTTTCATGATACAACCTCCTGGCGAAGGTGGAAGAGACAACAACGCCCTCACAGGCACAAAGCCGCCAAGGGCGTCTCCACACGAACCGGATTGAGATCTGGGAATAACGGTGGGCGGCATCCCAGGCTTCATAGAAACCTCCGGGATATCCTTCAGCATCGCTCTCTAAGTGATAAGAGTCAAGGCGGGAGGAATCGGCGCAGGATAAGGTCTTGCTGGGAGCGGCACTACTGGCCGACGAATCACTTCGACGCCGGACTTCCTGCCGGTGAGAGACCAAGGGCCTTTTGCTGAGCATCCGTCAGGTGCTTACTCATCGCGGCGTTGGCCTTTGCCGCCGCGTCGCCCTTCATTTGTTCCTTCATGCGCTGTTTCTCAGCTTCGGCTTTTTGAGCCGCCGCACGCTGCGCCGCCTCGCGCTTTTCCGATTCCAAGTCTGTGTCGGCAAGGACGGGTGTCCCGACCAGTAACCCCAAAAGCGTCACCGTCAGCATTCGTGTCATCGATTCTTTCTCTTTCCTTATCTGCGGTTCGACGGCAAATTGCGCTAGAAGCCGAGGGCGTTTTCCAAGTCATCCTGGTCTTTCTTAAACGTCTTTTTGCGCCCTTCTTCCGCCGTTTGTTTGGCTGCGTCAGCTTGTTTGGTGATGGCCTCGGCCTTGTCACCTTGGTCGGCGATCATATAGTAGTCCGCCGCAGCTTCCGGCTCGCCCTTCGCTTCCATCTGTTTGCCAAGACCTGACGCTTTCGCCTTGACGCTCTTGATCTTCTCTTCAAGGCCTCCGACGAAGTAATAGGAGATCGCTTTCTTCAAAGCCGTGCGCGAATCTTCCTTGGCGAAGAAGTCGCCGCGCTGCTGGGTGCGTGCGTTCACCTTGTCTTGTCCAGTCTGCGCGTAGTAGGTCCATTCCTGCGCTTTCCGCAGGTAGCTCTGTGAATCTTTCAGCTGTGTGGTGAAGTGCTTCTCTTCTTCGTTCAGCTGCTTTTCGACGTTGCGCTTCGCGATATCCCGCATCTTCTGCTCGTTCCCCTTGTCGCTCTTCGAGCGGAAATACTCGATGGCGCGGCCGATGAACTTCACGTCGTCCGATCGGTCTCCCGCCGCCTTGTTGATAACGCGGGTGGCGTCGGCATCGGCACTCACCCGCTGGTACCAGTCGATGGCCTCATCAATCCGGCCGTTTTTTTCTTCCTCCGCACCGATGGCTCGACCGATTTGCTTCTTCACGGCATCGGCGCGGTCTGCACAGTCGGAGTCCGCCTTTGCCGCAGCGTCCCAGGCTTCGCGGAGCTTGCCGCCCGTTTGGAGAGCTTGGGCTTTCGCGAGCGCGGCCTTGGCCTCGGCTTTCCTGCTCGGTTCCGGGCACAGCTCGTCCGCCCAAGCGGGGAGAGACCCAATGGCGAAGGCGGTGACGATGGTCATAACTATCAACGGTCTCTTGCGCATCGTTGCCTCCTTACTTCCCGAACATGCCCTTCATCATATTGCCCATATCGCCCATGCCCTCCATGGCACCCATATCCATCTTTTCATAACCTTTAGGAATCTCGAACAGGTTAGCAGGCTGTTTGCTGATCTTAAGATTGGTCATCTCCAGCTTGAAGCGGTCTTTCTTGCCTTTCTCGACGGAGAGGGCATCCATCTTGGCAATAATGCCTTCCTTTGTCGTCCACATGAAGCCGCCCATCTTCGAGCCGTCCTTGCCGGTCATGATCATCTTGCCCTTATTCATGACGATGCCGTTCAAGGTCTCTTGGCCCATTGGCGTCTGCTCGATCTTGTAGGCGGAAAGATCCGTCTTCTCATCCTTCTTCTCGGCGCTCTGGCCGATCGGCATCTCTATATACATTTTCTCTTCCGGCATCAGGTTCCAGACGACTTTCTTGTCGTGCCGGGTGATGGCGATCATCTGCTGCCCGCCTTCGCTCATTTCCCGCCGCTCCATTGTCGACGTTGAATAGACCTTGGTCTTCGACATGCTATCGGCCGTCTCGACGACTTCTTCGGCCGAGTACTCGGCGTTGATGCCGGGCCCGGCGAACGTGGGAACGGCCAGAATCAGACAGGCCGCGCTGACGACAAGCCAGAAAAAAAGTTGTTTGTACATGGGTAGGAGCTCCTTGTTGAAGAGAGAATCAGTTGCATTTCGTACTGTCAGTCGAATAGGGGGTAATCGTATATTTCTCCGTTCCTTCGGCTGTCATGTCTCTCAGTGGAGTTTTGACTGTCCCTGGCCCTTTCGCAGTGAGATGTACAGGAACGTCGCCGTTGTACGTCACGGTGTAGGATCCCTTGCCCCAGGCGGCAACCCCTTTTAACTTGCCGGAGTAGCTGTATGTTCCGCCTGTTGCGGAACTGGGATTGAACTTCACAGTAATCACGCCGTTATCATCAAGGGTATCGACGATAAACGGTTTTGCGAAGTCACAGGCCACGCCGGTGGCATGAAATGCATCCGCGCCGCCTTCAATCAGATAGACTTGGGTGCCTGTCGTGATCATAAGAGGCTCTATGGCCTTGCCGCGGCGAGAGGTGGCCGTGAGCGAGATTTTCATTGTGGCATCTTTTTCATCCATAGCCACATGGGTGACCTCGCCCGGCGTTCTCGGAATGACAGAGGGTGAGATCGACGCACTACCGGACAATTCGACGGTCACCTTAGCCGACACTTTCGATCCGTCCCATTTATGGACGACATCGACAGGGATTGTTGAGGTGGTTTGGGGGGCGACGTTCCCGGGAGAGGTAGCAATGATCTTGATGCAGTTGTTCTTCTGCCAGTGCATCCGGGCGGCATTGAGGGCACCCTGTCCGAGTATTTTGCTTCGTGCGGAGTCCGGTCCGTCGGCGGGTGTTAGCTGGTAGTCCTCTTTCGCCACTTCGGCATCTTCGCCGGCCACCGCCTTTACGACGGCCCCATAGTGCTTGTCGTACGTCATCGTTTTCTTCTTCCCGGCACGGCCATGTGAGCTATAGGCGACCGTGATGGACACGGATCCGTCAGAAGCCGGACAGAAGCTGCCGCTGATGGTGAACTTTGAAAACGCGTCGATTTCCAGAATAGGATGGGCAATTTGCGCGGTCAATTTTGTGTGGATGCCTCCGTTTTTTGGCGGCGCTGTCGGTGTCGCTAGGGTTGTTGCAGGCTTCTATGAACAATGGAATAGTCAGCGCAAAGGTGAGTCGAACATGAACGAGCGCGCCGATTCCACCGGACATAACGCGGTAGCGTATCCTGTCACCTGTAAAAACTCAAGGAAGATCTGAGTTTTCATAGGCATGTTCTCCTAGAGAAAGTGTATTGGGCAAATGGGAGATATCTAGATTCCACGCGGATCATCACTCAATCGAATCCGAAGGATAGGGATCAAGGAAGTTTCAATCCGATCGGAAAGATTACCGCATAGCCACTGCTCGTTGTGGATGGCTCCAGTATCAATCGATCACCGCCGTTGCGGAAGATGAAATCGTGTGGATTGCGTACTCGCCTCTGTCCTTTCGACGCATAGGGGAGAGCGGTATGCACGCGGTCCGTCAGCTCGTCGGGAAAGTACAATTGAGACGTAAACTCGAAGCTTCTCCCAGCAATCGCAGCCGTGCGAACCTTAAAATGAATATGCACGGTTCTGATCGGATACCAACCTGGGTAAATCGTGAGAAACCGTGCTTCCCCTTGCGCATTCGTCACTTGGTACCCCCGCAAAAACTTTTGGCCAAGTGTGTTGAACCCTGGATCTTCCACATCAGAATAGACACCCTCGGCATCGCACTGCCAGATGTCGACTCGTGCCTCTGAGATGGGGCGACATTCTCCGCCATGGAGACCCATCACTTGAAACGTCAACGCCAACGGCGTGCCAGGCCTCGCTTGCTCAATAGTCGGGTCAGCGCGAATGTCGGATCGATGCAATCGTTCGTCCACAAAATATGGACCCTCTGTTTGTTCTGGTCGGACAATGCAGCGAGAACGAGGTGTGGTGACGAGAGTTTGAGCTAGGGCCTGTCCTCTTCCGAGTAGACAGACGGCACTCGCAGTCCCCAATAAGATCATCGCTTCGCGGCGAGAAAGAGGATTTCCACTCTGTTCAGTTTTCTCCATTATCCAACCAGCCCTCCCAATATGCTCATAGGATCCTAAGCAATCAATGGTTACCTGCCTCTAAGTCGTGGGTGAACGCTTGGTGGTGGAGGTGGAGGAGATGATGGTCCCGGAGAAAAACCGCGAGAGGGCCCGTAGAATCCCCGCCCCCCATAGTAGCCGCCGTAGCCACCAAAGCCACCGAACGGGCCCCAATACCTACCGTACGGGGAGAACCCGCTATATCCGAAGGGCGGGTAGTAGGCGCCATAGTACGGACTGCGATCTCTTCGCCTCTGCGACGCAATACTACTCCAATCAATAATGTGTTTGACCACGAGGATGGGATAGGTGTACTCGCTCTCATCAAGTGGTCTCGTGGTCTCGCCTTTCACGGTACCGATCACGGTAATCGGTGTGCCTTGTGGGAGGCTGGCAGGGTCGAGAAATTGTTCTCGAACCGCGAGGAATCGGCCTTCTGATCGAAGACGCTCTTCAGTCAGAGTTCCTTCTTTTTCAGTTGGCAGTTGCAAGATTTCCAATTCGGTTCCTGCTTCCGTCCGTTTAGCCTTAATCACGTTCCCACCGATCATAACTGTTCGCCCGACATATTCCCTGGGAGAGCTTTTCAAATCCGCAAAGCTGACCGTGTTATCGATCTCCTGTTCCAGCCCAAGAGGAACACCAAGTAGCTCGGTATCGCGTTGGACTTGATGGATAGACTCGGCACACGCAGATAACATCAAGGTTGCACAAAACAGGGGAGCGAGGACTGTCATGCGAGGCATGGTCATTCTCCTCTCCTAGAAGTGATACGACAGCCCACCGAGGATGTGCTGCGCTCGGTAATTGCCGCTGAAACCACCCAGGTCGCCGAAGGCTTGATCGAATTTGAGGGTCGCACCCGTGTACTTATACTCCCCGAAGACGGCGATCTTTGGTGTGATAAACGCGCGCAGGCCGGCCAACACGTTCCACGCTGCTGCTACATCGCTGTCGCTCCGTACGGTCGGTGTGTCTCCGATATGGGCGATCGCCGCTCCGATACCGGCGCCCACGTAGGGTTGGAATGTGCGACCTGGATACCGAGCAATAAAGTTAACGCCAACAGTGGTCACCCGCATATGAATTCCTGGGTCAGTATCCAGCTGCTTGATGTGCGGCGTGGTATGTAAGACTTCTCCTTCGATTCCATACCAACTGTGCCCGTGGAAATATCCAACCTTAGCACCGTAGGTGATGGAGTTCTGGAGGTCAAAGTCGACAAAAGGGCCGGGAACTCCAGCCTGAGATCCTGTTCCTGCAATGCTATTGATACGATCTGCAAAGTTCACCCCCGCTGTTCCAGCGACATACATTTCCGCTGAAGCCGGGAGGGGGTCGTCGAACGCCGTAAGTGGAAGTCCTGCTAGAACAAGGCTGGCGATCAACCAGGAATGGTTTTTCATATTCGGCACTCCTTCAACACATCTTACCAAAAGTTTCCTCCACGCATAGTCCCCTCATCACGAGAATGGAATGTCGCTCATACATCAGAATAACTGAGTGTTCGCATTCCTCTTCATAGACCCCTGTCACATCATGATCCGATCTGGCTGGAGCCTGCCCCACGAAGCAGCATGCCTACATCAATGTCATGCCATTGCGCGCCAGAGGTTGACTGTTGGATTGTCTCTGGAGCATATGATACAAGCCTTAAGGAATTGAGCAGGACAACACAATCTCGACATACTTCACTTCCAAGGGAGGATCGGATCATGGGACTGATGGATCAATTGGGGCAAGCAGCAGGTGGCATGTTGGGGGGACAGGGAGGACAAAACCCTCTTCTACAAGCGGTAGCGGGACTACTCGGAAAGGACAGCAGCATCGGTGGCCTGGGCGGCCTTGTCCAGGCGTTTCAGAAGAACGGTCTGGGCGACATCGTGAATTCCTGGGTGAGCACAGGCCAGAATCTGCCCGTAACCCCGAGTCAGATCGAGCAAGGGCTAGGAAACGACCTGCTGAGCCAATTAGCAAGTAAAGCGGGACTTCCTTCTGGTGCGGCTAGTTCGCAGCTGGCCGGTCTTCTTCCTGATCTAGTCGACAAACTAACACCGAACGGAAAGATTGAAGCCGGTGGGCTCGAACAACTCTTGAAGTTTGTGCAAGGAAGGTGAGTACGTACGCAACACAGGGTGTCCATGAGTATGGATTCCGGCTCGGTGATGCCTCCTCCCGTACAACAGAAATTTCCGGTGCGGCCACATGACCGAATCGCCATTGTGGTGACGGTGAGCGTGGTCTTATCGACCGTCGTGTGGGCGTTGCGAGAGCCTTCTCCCGCTCGACCTCGGACAGACGAGGCAGCCACCGGTGCTCTCACGCCGGAAAAAATTCCACTGGTCACCGGCGATGAATCGCTCGTCGACATGTTTACCAGACCCGGTTGTCCGGTATGCCATATCATTCCTGGAATTCCCGGCGCGAACGGCCAAGTCGGACCTCCATTAGCACTCGGCACGACCGGCGAACAACGGCTCAAGGATTCAGGGTACCGAGGACAAGCCAAGACGGTGCATGAGTACGTCGTTGAATCAGTGCTGGAGCCTCAGCGATTTGTGGTGCAGGGGTATCCAGCCCATACGATGCCGACCTGGTATGGATCCAAACTGAGTGCGCTGGCTCTTGAAAAGATGGCGTCGTATCTTGAACGTCAAACCGAAGGGAATTCAGCCCCTTGAAAATCAGGCGGGCGATCTATCGCTTGCGAAGCGGAGTGACGTTTCCTGAAGCGCCGCCTTGAATTTTAAACGCATCCGTGCCGCTGTTTCCCATCTGCTTATCGAGCAAGGCGTTCACGGCCTCGTCGCCTTTGAGTCCTTCAAGTTTGATTTTCAGGCGGAGGTTGTTGGCGCTATCGGCGTTGATGAGCGCTTGTTCCAGCGAAATCTGGTTCGCCTTGTAGAGCTGAAACAATACGTGATCGAAGGTTTGGCAACCTTCATCCACTCCTTGCTCCATCGCTTCTTTTAACGTATCGACCTCGGCTTTTTTGATCAGGTCTTTGATGCGCGGCGTGTCCAGCATGATTTCCAAGGCCGGGACGCGTTTGCCGTCGACCGACGGAATCAATCTCTGTGAGATAATTGCGCGCAGATTGAGAGACAACTGCAGATAGATCTGGGCGTGGCGCTCGACCGGGAAAAAGTTCATGATTCGCTCGATCGCCTGGTTCGCGTTGTTTGAGTGCAAAGTCCCAATGCACAGATGGCCGGTTTCGGCAAAGGTGATCGCCGCTTCCATGGTTTCCGTATCGCGCACCTCACCGATTAGAATTACATCCGGAGCTTGGCGGAGCGTATTCTTCAGCGCGTTCTGGAAGTTCAAGGTATCGAATCCGACTTCGCGCTGCGTGATGATCGATTTCTTGTGCTGATGAACGAACTCGATTGGGTCCTCAACCGTAATGATATGGCCCTGGTGGACCGTATTGCGATGGTCAATCATGGCGGCCAGCGACGTGGACTTCCCGGAGCCGGTTGCACCCACCACCAGCACGAGGCCACGTTTCGTCATCGCGATATCTTTAATGATTGGGGGAAGTTGCAACTGCTCAACGGTCTGAATGTCCGCTTTGATATGACGAAAGACCAATCCGACATTCCCCCGTTGCCTGAAGATATTGACGCGGAACCGACCGAGTTCCTTGTAATAGAGCGCCAGATTCATCTCCATTTTTTCTTCGAATTCACTCCGCTGTTGACCGCGCATCAAGGCTAATGCCAGTGCTTCGAGCTGTTCATTGGTGAAGGGGGGGGCGTCGGTCGGCTGAGTGGCGCCATGGATGCGGTAGATCGGCGACGCGTCGACGGTCAAATACAAGTCCGACGCTTCGCGATCCACCATGACTTTCAGGAGACTTCGAACATCCATTCAGAGGGACTCCGTATTGTGTGCGCCCTAGGCCACTCCGGTCATCGGTGCACCGAAGAGATTGGGGTTCATACTGCGGGACTGTGCTTCAGCCTTGTGGACGATTCCGCGCGTCGCGAGATCGACCAGCGCCATGTCCATCGTTTGCATCCCGTCTTTTTGGCTGGCCTGCATAATCCCTGGAATTTGGTGCAGCTTGGCTTCACGGATGAGATTGCGCACCGCCGTTGTCGCCACCATGACTTCGAGTGCGGCGACACGTCCGCCGGTTTTCTTCTTCAGCAGCGTTTGAGTGAGCACGGCTTCCAACGCCTCCGATAGCTGGGTTCTGATTTGCGCCTGCTGTGCCGGTGGGAATGCGTCGATGATGCGATCGATTGTTTTGGGCGCGCTCGATGTGTGGAGGGTCCCGAAGACCAAGTGTCCGGTTTCCGCAGCAGTCAATGCCAGCTGAATAGTCTCCAGGTCCCGCATTTCGCCCACCAGGACGATATCCGGGTCTTCACGAAGTGCCGACTTCAGAGCGTTGGCGAACGACAACGTATGGACGCCGAGCTCCCGTTGATTGACCAGGCACTTCTTGGACTTGTGGACGAACTCGATCGGATCTTCGATCGTGATGATATGGCCTTCAAACGTGTTATTCAGATAATCCACCATTGCAGCAAGGGTCGTGGACTTACCGGAACCCGTCGGTCCGGTCACCAGGATCAATCCCTTTTCCTTGTCGCAGAGTTGTCGAAGAATCGGCGGCATGCCGAGTTTTTCCAACGGAAGAATGGTGGTCGGAATATTCCGAAAGACGGCGCCGAGCCCTCGCTGTTGTACGAACACATTGACGCGGAAACGGGCGATGTCTCCGAGTTCGAAAGAAAAATCACATTCTCGTTTTTCTTCGAAAGCCTTCCGTTGGGCATCATTCATCATGTCGTAAATGAGGGCGTGTGTTTCGTCGGGAGTGAGGGGAGGATGGTCGAGTTTTTTTAGATCGCCGTGAATACGAATCATCGGAGGTTCACCGGCGCTGATATGACAATCGGAGGCGCCTTCCTTGACTGAAAAAGTCAACAGCTTGGAAATATCCATCGCCTGTGATCCTCAGTGTTATGGGTTGTTCGCGCGGTGAAAATCTCCTGTGCATCATGCCATAGCAGAGCCTGAAAGCAAGAAAATAGCCGGAAGGCACGCGCCGATGTGTAGGTCGGCTAAAGGAGGCCGACCTCACGGCCAGCGAGGGTGAGGGCATGAAGCGCTTCGTCGAGCTGCTCGGTCGTGTGCTCTGACGTCACCGTGAAGCGTATGCGGCTGGTTCCGTCAGGAACGGTCGGCGGTCTGATCGCGGAAGCGTAGATCCCATGAGCGAGTAGCCGTTCGGCCAATGCTGATGCAACGGCTGCGTCGCCCACTAGGATCGGCAGAATCGGACTGACGGTCTGAGTCATCCGAAAACCGAGCTTCTGCATTCCATTGAACAGCCGTTGTCGATTCGACCAGAGCCTCATCCGGCGTTCTGGTTCACGCTGAATCACCGCGAGCGCCGCTGCGGAGGCCGCTGCGATCGCGGGCGGAAGTGCGGTTGTGAAAATGAACGGACGGGTTACGTTGATCAAATACTGAATCAAATCGTTGGACCCAACAAGGTAGGCCCCATGGCTTCCCAGGGCTTTACTGAGTGTCCCCATGTGAAAGGGAATCCTCTGCTCTAGGCCGAACTGCTCGATTGTTCCGCGGCCGGTCGATCCCATGATGCCGGTCCCATGGGCATCATCGACATACAATGTCGCCTCATATCGTTCAGCCAGCGATACCAGATCCGACAAAGGGGCGAGATCGCCATCCATACTGAATAGCCCTTCTGTGATGATGAGCGTGGGACGATTCGTGTTCCGTCGTCGAAGTAATGACTCTAGATGTGCACAGTCTCGGTGGTGAAATATCCGAAAATCGGCCAGGCTCAATCGACATCCATCAATGAGACTGGCATGACACAATCGATCCGCTAGGATCAGGCCTCCTCGATCGATGAGGTTCGGAATGACGCCGATATTTGCTAAATAACCAGCTCCGAACAGGAGCGCGGCCTCCGTCCCTTTAAAAGCCGCGAGTGAGGTCTCAAGGCGCATATGAGGAGGGAGCGTTCCGCTGACCAATCGAGAAGCTCCGGACCCCATTCCATACTGTTCCATTGCCTGTATCGCGGCGAGGATGACTTCCGGATGGGTCGCAAGTCCCAGGTAGTCATTGGAGGACAGTAAGATGACCTCGCGTCCCGCATATTGGATGGTGGGCCCGGTGCCCGATTCCAAAGGAGACAGTCGGCGCATGAGCGATCGGTCAGCGAGTTCTTTGAGCTTATTTCGAAACATACTGATCTGAAAATCCCCTCAGAGCTTCTTAGAGCCTCGGCAGGTTGTGCCTGTACAATGAGTACATTCCGATTGCATTGACAATGGGAATTCATCCTTAGTATAAAGCAAAGGTTCTAGTACAGAAAACCGAGTTTCAACAGTTAAATAATAGATATCTTATGACATACCGAATTAAAGTTCCGCCACGGACATTGCCGGTGGATGAAGCTCACCTGGTGAGCGGGCTTGAGCACTGGGTGCTCGGCTTGGCGAGCTACCGCTGGTCGATTTTGGTTGGGTTACTGCTTCTCCTCTTGATGGGGGGAGGAATCTGGGGCGTCTTCTGGTATGATGCCCAGAATGCCGGCAAGGCTCAGGAGCTGGAACGAGAAGCGACCATTCATCTCTTTACACGGCAGGCTAGTGATCCACAGAAGGCGGCCGCCAACCTGAAGGAAGCGATCGCCCTGTATAAGAGGGTGGTCGACGAGTATCCTCGGACTTCGACGGCTCCGCTCGCACAGTTCAGCCTTGGAAATGCCTACCTTCAGTCCAACGACCTTGCGGCAGCGATTGAGGCCTATAATCGGTTTATCTCTACGTATGGGTCTCATGTTTCGCTTCTCGGGCTCGTACAACAAAAACTGGGCTATGTCTATCTGCTGAAGGGGGATCTGGATCAAGCGGCCAAGGCTTACGCCACGATCCTCGAAATTCCCGGCTCGATGAACCGGGATTATGCGCTTTTTGAACTTGCCAGATTGGAAGAAAATCGCTCTAAGCCTGATGAAGCCTTGAAGCATTACCAGAATCTGATGAAGACCTTCCCAAATTCTTCCCTGACGAGCGAGGCCGCCATGCGTGTGAAGGTGATCGAGGCTAAGAAAAATCCGGAGCCTGCACCAGCCACCGTCGCTCCTACTCTTTCAGCACCGACCAAGCCATCCAAACCGTAGGCAATCTACCGCTGAGGAGCAGTGGGTGAGCGGCCTCTGCGAGCACGTGGTCTGCTACCGACCGATGTTCAAACGTTCACCGGCTCTAATAGCTGAACTGGAAAGGTTATTGCGGGCCTTGAGAGTGTTGATGGGAATCCTGAATCTCCGAGAGATCTTTTCAAGCGTGTCGCCCCCTCGAACCCGATACCAGTGAGAGGAACCAGTTTTGACCTGTCGAACCTGTCGATCCTGAATAGTCAGTAGGGGAGGAAACTTGTGCGTGGGAACTCGTTCGATCAATTCCAATACTTTAGCTCTCATCCCAACTGGAACCTTCAGATGGTATGCTGTATCGCCAGGAGGTGTCGCATCTCGCCGCAGCTCAGGATTCAGTAGCCGTAGCTCGGCGTACGGGATCCCTGTCACGTTGGCTATTGCACGGAAGTGCAAGGGACGGGTCACCACGACCTCCTCAAACTGGTGAAGAGGGACGGGATTCTGATTAAACCCGTATTGGTCCGGGTTTTTCGCAATAATGGTTGCAGCCATAATTCGAGGAACGTAATGCTTTGTCTCCGGCCGGATGAGTTTCGTTTTTGAGATTTCAGAGAAGGATTCCGCCTGAGCCTTGTGAAGGGCTCGCAAGACCTTCCCTTCGCCTGCATTGTACGCCGCCATCGCCAAGGGCCAAGCGCCGAATAAATCGTAGAGGTCCCGCAGATACCGCGCCGCGGCGACGGTGGACTTGATAGGGTCACGTCGTTCATCAACATAATGATCGATCCGCAACCCGTAGAGTTGGCCGGTCCCTTTCATAAATTGCCATGGACCTGTGGCTTTTGCTCGCGAATAGGCGTAGGGGTTGAAGCCGCTCTCAACAAGGGACAGATTCACTAGGTCGCTCGGAAGGTCGAATTCGGCAAAGATGTTTTCGACCAACGGACGATAGCGGCCGAAGCGCAGGAGCCATTGCTCAAATCTGTTTCGAATTGAGGTGTTGAAAAAATGAATGTGGCTTTGCACCGTCTGATCGATGACGACGGGGATGTTGTACATCGGACCGTGAGCATCCGTGCTCGCCGCTCCGGGAGTGTCCAAAGAGGCCTTACCAGGTGTCTGTTCAGTTTGCTCTAGGGTACCGTCGGTCGACGGGAGGTCAGGCGGAGAAACCGTCAGTTCAGGCTCCAAGGGGACCAGGTTTGAATCAATGCCATCATCTTCTTGAGACGATTCTATTTCGCCAGGTGGATTATTCTGAGCCCAAGATTCGGATGGCTGTAACAGCATGGCGGCGCTGAATATGGCCGCGATTGTTGTTTGGGCCACCCATATCTTAGAACATGTTGTCATCATGGATACCATCGATCGCATCAAAGACTATCGATCCACCGCATACTTGTCAAGAAAGCGGGCGGGCAAGATGCCGGTACTGTTGTGTCATGTCGTGAGCAGAACGATATGCAGAGGAACTCGAAACAAGGTTCTATAGCATGATCGCAAGAGGAAAATTCCTGATGTAGCCTTCGTTTACGCCGGCCGATTTCTTGACAGTCTCCCAGCGCTAATGGTAGCGTACCGCCTCTCCTAGTGGTCTCCCACCAGAATCGCATTGTAAGGAGGTTCATTCGATGTTGAAGCGCTATCTCTTGGCTCCTGGCCCGACGCCCGTACCGCCGGAAGTGTTGCTGGCGATGGCTCGTCCGATAATCCACCATCGTGCACCTGAGTTTGATCCGATCTTCGCTGAGGTACGCGAAGGATTGAAATGGTTGTATCAAACACGCCACGATGTCCTGATGTTGGCGGCGTCTGGTACCGGCGGCATGGAAGGCTCGGTCTCGAACTTTTTATCTCCCGGCGATAAGGCTCTCTACGTCAACGGGGGTAAATTTGGGGAGCGCTGGGGCAAACTCTGCAAGACCTTCGGAGTACAGGCAACCGAGATCAAGGTTGAATGGGGACATGCGGTCAATCCTCAACAAGTTGCTGATGCCTTGAAAAAAGATCCTTCGATCAAGGCCGTGTATGTCCAAGCCAGCGAAACCTCGACGGCTGTCGCTCATGATGTCAAGGCGCTCGGTGAGATCATCAAGGGCTATGACAATACGATTTTGGTGGTCGATGCCATTACAGCCTTGGGTGTATTTGACATCAAGACTGATGCATGGGGTTTGGATGTCGTGATCACTGGTTCCCAGAAGGCCCTGATGTTGCCTCCTGGCATGGCGTTTGTCAGTGTCAGCGACAAAGCGTGGGCCTTGGCCGACAAAGCCAAAAATGCTGCCTTTTATTTCAACTTCAAAAAAGAGCGCGAAAACCAAATCAAGAATCAGACCGCCTTCACACCGGCTGTCTCGCTTGTGATCGGCCTTCAAGAGGCATTCCGAATGATGAGGGCGGAAGGGTTGGAGAAAATGTTTGCGCGGCAGGGACGGTTGGCCCATGCCATGCGCGAAGGTGTGAAAGCTGCCGGGCTGGCACTATTTCCAAAGGAATCGCCCAGCGATGCCTTGACGGCGGTCTGTGCGCCGGATGGAATTGATGGGCAGGCGATTTATAAAAATCTGCGTGTGCAATATGGTATGACGGCTGCCGGTGGACAGGATCACCTCAAGGGGAAGGTATTCCGACTGTCTCATATGGGGTATGCGGATACGTTTGACGTGATCGCAGCATTAGCTGCGACCGAAATGGTTCTGAAAGGGCTTGGCCATCCGGTGAAGTTAGGAAGCGGTGTCGGAAAAGCGCAAGAAATTTTACTGGCGAAGTAATCACGGCGAGGATGCACATGGCTGCAGCGGGAATGAAAATTTTGATCAGCGATAGCTTGTCGAAACAAGGTGTCGACGCCCTAGAGAAGGCAGGATTCACCGTGGTGGTGAAATCCAAAATGCCGAAAGACGAGCTGTTCAAAGAGATCAAAGACGCCGACGGACTCATCGTGCGATCCGGCACCAAGGTGACGGCGGAACTGATTGCTGCAGCGGAGAAACTCAAGGTCGTCGGAAGGGCCGGGTCCGGCTTGGATAATGTCGACACGCCTGCTGCGACCCGTCGCGGCATCGTCGTCATGAACACGCCGGGGGGCAACACCGTCACCACTGCCGAGCACACGATGTCGATGATCTGCGCGATGAGTCGGCGTATTCCCCAGGCCACCGCGTCGGTGAAGGCAGGTAAATGGGAAAAGGACAAATTCATGGGTGTCGAGCTCTACAACAAGGTGCTCGGCATCATCGGCGCCGGACAGATCGGCAGTCACCTGACCAAGATGGCGCAAGGCATCGGCATGAGCGTTGTCGCGTTCGATCCGTACCTGGCGCCGGAGCGGGCGGAACGGATGGGCGTGACGATGCTGGATCTTGAAGAACTCTTCCGGCGGGCGGACGTGATTTCGGTCCATACGCCGCTGACGCCTGAAACACGTGGGATCATCAACGCACCGGCCATCGCCAAGATGAAACCCGGTGTGCTGATCGCCAATTGCGCGCGCGGCGGGATCATCAATGAACATGATTTATGCGAAGCCTTGAAGAGCAAGCGAGTAGCCGCTGCCGCCTTCGATGTCTTCGAAGAAGAACCGGTGAAGCCTGACAATCCGCTCCTGGCATTGGAGAATTTTATCTGCACCCCGCACATCGGAGCCCAGACCACTGAAGCGCAGGAAAATGTCGCGATCGGAATCGCGGAACAAATTGTCGATTACTTCACCAAAGGAGTGGCCAAAGGTGCCGTCAATATTCCGTCGGTCGCTCCGGAATTACTACCTCGTTTGCAACCGTTTCTGACGTTGGCCGAGAAGCTCGGTGCACTTCAAACTCAACTTGTTCAAGGAGGTATCGAACGAGTGACAGTGGAATACAGCGGGGAGGTCGCCACGCTCTCGATCGCACCTTTGACCATCGCTGTTCTTAAGGGCCTACTCACTCCTATTATGGAACATCCGGTGAACTACGTGAATGCCCCAATCGTGGCGAAAGAGCGGGGTATTGAAGTCAAAGAAATTAAGAGCACGGACGCCGGGGATTTCACGAGCCTGATCCGTGTCAGGGTCGAGGCCGGTCAGGTGTCACACCAAGTCGCCGGGACGCTGTATCACAAGAAAGAAGCCCGTGTTACGGAGATCGATCAATTCAAAGTTGAAGTCGTCCCGGAAGGGCATATGTTACTGATTCACAATGTCGATCGCCCAGGGGTGATCGGCATGGTTGGAAAGGTCCTGGGAGATCAGGGAATCAACATTGTGCGGATGCAGTGTGCTTTGGAAAAGCGGGGAGGGGATGCGTTGCTGATCATCGGTTCCGATATGGAATTCCCATCTGCGGTCCTGGATCAGATCCGTTCCAGCTCGAATATTCTGTCCGTCAAGGTCGCCAACCTTTCGTAACAATTCTTGCGACCAGGTTATTATGGCCTCTGCTCCTCCGATGCGTAGGACTTCTTCGGGGCAGTTCCCACTTTTGCGCGAGCATTCACTGGTTCCGATCGGGATGGCCACCATCCTGCCGGAGGCTGCCCGCCATGTTCGGCATCTGGAAGCCGAATTGCTGGCGTACTTCAACCGGTTTGGATACGACGAGATTATCCTTCCCACGTTCGAGTATCTCGATGTGCTGGCGCCCGGCCTCGAGCCAATGCTGCTGGAGAACTCCTATAAAATCGTGGACCGGACGACCGGCCGTATATTGTTGTTACGGCCCGATGTGACCGCGCAAATTGCCCGCACGGTGGCGATGGGCATGGTGGGCACGCACTTTCCATTGCGTTTGTCGTACCGGGCGAGCGTCTTTCGGCATGAACCGGAACATGTCGGCCGAGATCGAGAAATCTTTCAAATAGGCGCCGAGCTGATCGGGGCTGACGATCCATCCGCAGATAGTGAAATCATCATGCTGATGATCGAGTGCCTACGGCAGGTCGGATTGCGATCATTCAAGATTTCATTGGGACATGTTGGGTTTTTCAAGGGATTGCTCATTCGAGCAGGACTCTCCCCAGAAGGGCAGAGGCGGGCTGAGCAAGCAGCTGTAAGAAAAGATGTACCGAAGCTTGGGGAGATTCTGTCGCAAGAGCGGGTGACCAAACGAGCAACTCATGGAATTCTGGAGGCATTGGAACTGTGCGGACAAGCCGATGTTCTCTCGAAAGGGCGCGCATTGGCGAAGGGTGAGAAACCATTGGTACAAGCGCTGGACCGACTGGCAAGCGTCTATCGGCTGCTCTGTGCAACCGGATTTCAAGAGTCCGTCTTGCTGGACCTGGGGGAGTTTCGAGGGTTCGACTACTATGATGGCATCGTCTTTGATGTCTTTACAGACGGTATCGGGGTGGAGATAGGCGGCGGTGGGCGATATGACCATTTGATCGGACGATTCGGTCGGAATCTTCCGTCGACCGGATTTGCCCTCAGTGTAGACAGGCTCTTTCGAGGGCTGAATCTTTCTGAGAAGACGATGTCCGTGGGGCCGGAGGTCTTGATTGTCGCTCCGCTAGGGTTGTCGGCTCGACTGGTTTCGGTTGCGCAACGGCTTCGCCGGGCGGGGATACGAACGGTTCAACGGCCCGTAAATCCATCTGGACGGGACTTGATCGGTGTCGCCGTCAAAGCCGGTCTAGCAGCGGATATCGATACCATTGTAGTCGTCAGCGTGGACAACCCCACATCCGATCAGGTCATAGTGCTCCATCAGGGGGACTACCGGCGAATTGCGGGATCGACCGGCCGTGCCCATATTCGCAAGAGGACAGTATCGATTGAAGATCTCATCGCAAGCTTGCGTGTCGATCTTGGAGGGGCGGTATGAAACCTACCGGGATGGTGGATCTCTCGCAACCCAAGCTTCCACCGCAGAACTTGGAGGCGGAGCAGTCGGTACTCGGCGCCATCCTCCTCGATAACGCCGCCATGCCGAAGGCGATAGAACTGCTGGTAGAAGAAGATTTCTATCGAACGGCGCACAAAAAAGTTTACCAAGCCATGCTTGAGCTATCCGATACCGGTGAAGTGATTGATCAGATCACGCTGACCGAACGATTGAAATCTCGTGGTGAACTCGAAGCCATCGGAGGCGCGGCCTATCTTGCCGAACTCGTCCAGGTCGTTCCCAGTTCCGCCAATATTCGGTATCACTGCAAGATCGTTCGAGACAAGGCAGTAGCCCGCCAGTTGATCAGCACATCGACCGAGGTACTGACCAGGGGGTACGAAGGCACCGCTTCAATCGATGACCTGCTCGATTTTGCCGAGCGGTCGGTCTTCAGCATTGCGCAAGGCAAACTGGAACGGTCGTTCAGCCCGATCAGTCAGGTCATCAAGGAAAGTCTGGATGTCATCGATAAACTCTCAAAGCGAAAGGAACACGTCACAGGAGTACCCACGGGGTACTACGACCTCGACGATATTACCGCGGGGCTTCAGGCTTCGGACTTGGTGGTGGTGGCCGGGCGGCCGAGTATGGGGAAGACGAGTCTCGCCTTGGGATTTGTCACACATGCCGCGATTCACGCCAAGGCGGTTGTGGGAGTCTTCAGCTTGGAAATGTCCAAGCCACAGATTGTCCTTCGTATGCTCAGTTCTGAAGCGCGAGTCGATTCCCATGCGTTGAGGACGGGGAAACTTCAAAAGGAGGATTGGTGGCGATTGGCCGAGGCGGCCGGACGGTTGGAACAAGCACCGATCTATATTGATGATACGGGTGGCATTACCGTCCAACAGATGCGAGGAAAAGCTCGCCGGCTCAAGGCAGAGAAAGGGCTTGATCTTCTCATCGTGGACTATCTTCAGCTCATGCAAGGACGAAGCGATTCGGAATCTCGTCAGCAAGAGATTTCTGATATTTCCCGCTCATTAAAAGCATTGGCAAAAGAACTGAATGTGCCGGTTGTGGCCCTGTCCCAGCTGAGTCGTGCGGTGGAAGCACGTAAGCCGCCGATCCCCATGCTCGCTGATTTGCGGGAGAGCGGAGCGATCGAACAGGATGCCGATGTAGTTATCTTTATTTATCGAGAAGACGTGTACGACTCGAATTCGGAACGCAAAGGAATCGCCGACATCATCGTCAGTAAGCATCGTAATGGTCCCATTGGGAAAAAGGAGTTGTTTTTCCAGGACCGATTCGCCAAATTTGAAAGCCTTGATCTTCGCGAAGCATAGTCGGAAGGGCCGTTTGCGCATCGCTCGTACACTCGGTATAATCGTTTCAATACTCGCCTCCCATTGTCCTGACATATGATTATGCGGAACACACGAATGGTCCTGTACGGTCGGTCGATCAGACAGAATGGTATGCCCTTGTTGAGAGCAATGTTGCTTTCCATCTTCCTTCCCAGTGCCATGGTCGCCTGCGCAGCCTCACCGCAGCCGCAGGTAACGCTTCCTCCGTCTGCCACATCTGCCACAACGGTGCCGCCACCATCGACTCCCGAGTCGGACGCCACGTACCACTTTATGATGGGGCATCAAGCGGAACTTGCTCAGGACCTGGATGCTGCGTTGAAAGAATATCACACCGCTCTGAAAGTTGACCCTCAATCGCGCGAGGTCAAATCTCGGTTGGCAGCGCTGTATTTCGCGTTGGGCGATGTGACTCAAGCGGTGCAGTACGCCGATGAAGTTGGAGAAGGAACAGGACAAGAACCGCAAATGTTGACCCATATGGCCGGCATTTTAGCCAGCGCGGGGAAGCCGGAGCGTGCGTTGGAGCTATTGGACAAGGCCATCGAGCGTGATCCTGAAAGAGGTGAATCCTACTTTCCGAAGGGGCTCATTCTCTTGAACCAAAAGCGAATTGCCGAGGCGGAACAGGTTGTCAAGAAAGGGTTGCAGTACACCTCGGATTCGCCGATCGGCTACTATTACTTGGGTCGCATTTCGATGGAAGCGGGAAATACCGAACAGGCTGTAGCCAATTTCGATCGGGCCATCGCCGTGAACCAAGCGTTTGAGCCAGCCTATTTGGCACAAGCGTCAGTCTACGAATCGCGACAAGAGAAGGGCAAAGCCATTGCTGTTCTCCAAAGGTATCTCCAGCAGGTGAATCCTCGGAACAAAGATATTCGACAACATCTCGTCCAGTTGTATATCGCGACCAAAGATTACGCCGGCGGCCTTGGTGAGTTGGCAAAGTTGCTGGAGGATAACCCCGGTGACCTCGATGCCCAGTTACGTATGGCACTGATTTATGGAGAAAAGAAGGAGTTTACGAAGGCAATCAACCAATTAACCGAGATCTTGAAGGCCAAGCCGGCTGAACTTAAAGTGAGAGATTACCTCGGGTATTTGTACGAAGAAACCAAAGATTTCCCAAAAGCAATGGAGACCTATCGTTACAATATTCATCTGGATCCGAAATTTGTCGACAGTCATGTTCATTTGGGCGTTCTTCTCTATCGACTCAAGCAATTCCAGGAAGCGGTGACTCATCTGGATGAAGCCGTCCGCCTTACGCCGAAACAACCTGAACCACATATCGTGCTTGGGTTGGCACATTTCCAGAACGAACAATTTGAAAAAGCGTCAAAAGTGTTCGAGGAGGGAATTCGGCACAATCCGAAGAGCGCCGATCTGCATTTCAACCTTGGCACTGCCTACGACAAGTTGAATCGGTTTGATGATGTCGAGCGTGCCATGGAAACCGCGCTCTCCCTCGACCCGCAACACGCCGATGCTTTGAATTATCTCGGCTACAGCTATGCGGAGCGGGGTATCAAGATCGAGCAAGCCTTGTCCCTGACGAAACGAGCGGTCGCACTCAAGCCGGAGAACGGCTACTACATCGATAGTCTGGGATGGGCTTTTTACAAATCCGGCATGCTGGCCGAGGCGCTCACGGAGATCAAAAAAGCCGTAGCGATGGTGGGTGACGATCCGGTGATCTACGAGCATTTGGGGGAGATTTATTTGAAGCAACAGAAAGTTGCCGATGCTCGTGAAGCCTGGCTCCACTCACTGGAGATTGACCCTTCCAATGAAAAACTGCTCCAACGCTTCCGCGAGCAGGGCCTGGCCAATCCTGCCTACGAAGACCGAATTCAGCAAGCCAAGCGCCGCGTCTTAGAGAAAACACCGAATCCGGTCGCTACGCCATAAATCCATCTACAAAGCTCTACCCGCCGACCTTTCTCTGGTTGGCTTACTTGGGGGCTACCGGTTCTTGTTTCCAAAGGCCATCTGGCCCTTTCCGAAAAGTGTCAATTCTTGGCTATCCGGAGCGTATTACGGAAGGTTCGCGGGTTGTTTGCTGATCTGTCACGAACTGATTTCTCATAAGTTGTTGCATCATCAGAGATCCCTGCTAGGCTAGCCTCTATCACTGATCGGCACCAAACCTGCTAGAGAGACCGGTAGGCGGCAACAGAGGCGCCGCAGGTTATGAATCGGGCCGTCAGTGAACCATCAACAAGGAGGCAGTACGATGTTGAAGTCGCTACGTAAACAAGAGGGGTTCACCCTCATTGAGTTGATGATCGTCGTGGCGATCATCGGGATTCTGGCGGCCATCGCCATTCCCAACTTCTTGCAGTATCAGATGAAGTCGCGGCAGTCCGAGGCCAAGACGAATCTGATGGCCATTAAGACTTCCGAGGTGTCATGGCAAGGTGAGCGTGGTTGTTTCCTGACGGTTGGTGCCTGGCCTGCCCTTTCCTTGCCAGCAGCTGGCACCAAGAGTGTTCCTCGTAACTGGTTTCCTGCCGGCGCTGGTCCGGTTCTCAACCTGCCTGTGGCTGGTGGATGGTGCAGTGCAGCCGGTTTGGGTGGTTCGTTGGGATCATTTGCCGATTTAGGGTTCCAGCCGACTGGGAACGTGTATTATCAATATGCGTCAGGAACTTACCTCGCTTCACATACTTCCTGCTTAGGGCCGACGTTGACTCCTGCTGCGTTAATAACTGCTGAAGCAGGAGCTACGGATGCCGGCCCCACGGCTGCTGGTTTCCGAGCGACAGCAACGGCCAATCTCGATGGCGACACTGCAGCTCCCTGGCAATCTGTCTGGGCGTCAGCAGATGGAACTGGCGCTCAAGATTGCGTGACAGGCGTGTTCTAATCAGTAGTGGTACAGTCTGTCCGTGAACGAATGTCCTGCCGGCTGGTCACAGCCGGCAGGACTTCGTGCATGTAGAGAAGTAATCTCATGTTGGGATTGCCACACCTTTCAATTCGTATTCACGAGTCTTCAAAACAATCTCCTTGTATTGTGTGGAGTGCTGTCACCCTGATGACGTTCGGTCTCCTAGCACTGATTGTATTGCTGCAGCGGAACTTGGATTTCCGTATCGATGTTCATGCAGCGAAGATCGAAGATCTGGCTCAACTGCCTCGTGGCGAGTATCTCAAGCCAGCCCTGTTGGGCTACAACCATCTCGGTGCCGACCTTCTGTGGCTGCGGTTACTGCAAGTCTGGGGTAAGAAGAAGAATACTGACAACGAATACGAATGGATGTATCACGCGCTCGAGGTGATCACGACCCTAGACCCGCGATATGCATATGCGTACTACGTCGGTGGTGTTGCCCTCATAAACTATACGGACCGACCCGATTTGAGCAATCGTCTTCTTGAAAAAGGGCACCGCGCAAATCCCGGTGAATGGAACCTTCCATTTTTGTTGGGCTACAACCATTACTTCGCTCTCGGGAACGCGATAAAGGGAGCGGAGTATATCGGCCGCGCCGCCCGCACACCTGGGGCTCCTGATTTTCTTCCTGGTTTAGCCACACGCATGCATGCCGAGGCGGGAAACCCGGACGTGGCTCTACAATTTCTTGAGGCCTTGTGGAAAGAGAATCCGGATCTCGTTGTGCGGGAAAAATTAGAGACTCGCGCCAAGGAAGTTCTCATTGAGCGCGACCTGAGAGCACTCGAGCGAGCGATTTCGCATTATTACAACGATCACCGTGCATTTCCATCGAGTCTTACCGACCTCGTTTCCAGAAAATATCTTGAACGGGTGCCTGAAGAGCCATTTGGTGGCACCTATCTGTTCGACGCTAGAACAGGACGTGTCACCAGCAGCACCCATCCAGCTAGGCTGAAGGTATTCCGATTGGATTTAGAAGGTGGTGTGTAGTTATGAGCCGCATTCCAAGCCTCGCTCTCGAACACGATGTTCAAATCGATCAGCTCCGAAAGGTGTTCAAGGTCGGCTTCTGGGGGCGGCGGGTGACCGCAGTCGACGGAGTGTCTTTCGAGGTGCAGCGAGGTGAAGTTTTCGGATTCCTCGGACCGAACGGCGCTGGAAAAACGACAACAATCAAGATGCTCATGGGACTCATCTATCCGAGTGGGGGGACCGCAACTCTATTTGGGCGGCAAATTGGCGACCCGGTTGCCAAAGCAAAAGTCGGATTCCTTCCAGAATCACCTTACTTCTACGACTACCTGACTGGTCGAGAGTTTTTGCGATTCTATGGTCATCTCTTTGGGTTTTTCGGAACCGCGCTCGATAAGCGCATTGACGAATTGTTGGAGCTTGTCGGCATGACGCCTGCTCGCGATCTCCAGTTGCGGAAATTCTCGAAAGGCATGTTGCAGCGTGTAGGGATCGCCCAGGCCTTGATCAATGATCCGGAGCTGGTCATCTTGGATGAACCGATGTCGGGGCTGGATCCGATCGGGCGAAAGGAAGTGCGCGATCTGATTCTGCGGCTCAAAGAAACCGGCAAGACTGTGATGTTCAGTTCCCACATCCTACACGATGCAGAACTGCTGTGTGATCGGGTGGCCATGATCATGAAGGGAAAGTTGGTCGCTTGCGGGCATGTGTCGGAATTGATTGCCGGGGACACCACCCATGAAGTCGAGATGGTGATCGACCGTCTGCTCCCCGAAGCACTCGAACGGATCAGACCTTTGACCAATAAAGTCGTTCTACAAGGGGAGCGGGTCATGGTGGTGCTGTCCAGCCAGCAAAGTGTGGATCAAGCGATCGACGTGGTCCGGTCGGCCAAGGCTAAGCTGGTGGCGCTCACCCCGCACAAGGCTTCGCTCGAAGATCTGTTTATTCGCAAGGCTACAGGGGCGCAACAGTCTGTGGAGGCTCGGGTCTGATGAAGGTGTTTTCGATCGCATTCAACACGTTTCGCGAGAATCTTCGAGATAAGCTGCTCTACAATCTGTTGATCTTCGCTCTCTTGATGATCGGCAGTTCTCTCATCTTAATGCGATTGACGCTGGGGGAGTTTCATCGATTGATCTTGGACATCGGCCTCGGGAGCATCAATTTCTTTGGGGTGTTGATCGCAATCTTTGTCGGCATCGGATTGGTCAGCAAGGAGATTGAAAAAAAAACCATCTACACCATCATGTCCAAGCCCGTCGCGCGGTATCAATTCCTTTTAGGGAAGTATCTTGGACTCAGTCTTACGCTGTTGATCAACACGGCGATCATGGCGGTGGGCTTGTTAGTGGTGCTTTATTTCCAGGATGTTCCTGTTCATGCCGTATTGTTCAAAGCACTCGGGATGATTGTGCTGGAATTCATGGTCATCACAGCGGTGGCGCTCCTGTTTTCCACTTTCTCAAGCGCGACGCTCAGCGCAATTTTCACCCTGGCCATTTACGTGATCGGCCATTTGACGACGGATTTGAGAGCGTTCGGTCAGAAAATGGAAGGTGTAGGACGGGCTGTGTTGGAAGGCATGTATTATATCCTGCCAAACCTAGATCGATTCAATCTCAAGGGGAACGTGACTCACCAACTAGACGTGCCAGCCGGTGATCTGCTGATGATCGCCGCCTATGGAATGGCTTATGCCGCTTTTCTTCTCATGCTCGCCTCTGTCATCTTTCAACAGCGTGACTTTCGCTAAACCCATACCCTCTCATCACGGTGACAGTTATATGACCAAGAGAAGTGGTCTACGATCCTACTTCAAGTGGAGCTTCACGTTAGCTTGTGATTGCGCCTTCTGATGCAGACGAGACGTGTCGGGCGTACTTCCCCATCACCCCAGACGTGTAACGCGGCATCGGTGGCTTAACTTTTTTCAGCCGCGAGACAATTTCCTTTTGCGAGAGGGCCACGTCCAATCGGCGTTTGGGAATATCAAAAGTGATCGTGTCTCCATTCTTGACCGACGCGATCGGCCCTCCTTTGACGGCTTCAGGGGCTACGTGTCCAGCCATCAATCCATGTGTCGCTCCTGAGAACCGGCCATCAGTAAGTAGGGCCACGGAGTCTCCGAGACCCGCACCAACGATTGCCGCCGTCACGCCCAACATCTCGCGCATACCAGGTCCTCCTGCCGGACCTTCGTACCGAATGACGACGACATCACCGGCCTTAATCTGGCCATCCTTGACCGCCACGAATGCATCCTCCTCTCGGTCAAAGACTTTTGCCGGTCCCTGGAACTTGGTCATTGAATGACCTGCCACCTTCACGACGCAACCTTCCGGGGCCAAATTGCCCTTCAGAATCACAAGGCCGCCTGTCGGTTTGATGGGGTAGGAGAGGGGACGCAAGACTTGTTGTCCGGGCGTTTCATGAGCGTGTAATGCCTCTTCGCCGATCGTTCGACCAGTGACAGTGGGTTGATCGCTATGGAGCAGTCTTGCCTCCAGCAGTCGTTTGGCCACCAGGGTTGTGCCACCTGCGGCATAGAGATCGGCTGCGGCAAAGCGGCCTCCCGGCTTGAGGTCCGCCAGTAAGGGGACCTTGCGATTGATCTTATCGAAGTCGTCGATGCTCAACTTGATTCCGGACTCACGAGCGATGGCGAGGAGATGCAGCACGGCGTTCGTCGAACCCCCTGTCGTGGCGACGGCAGCGATGGCGTTCTCCAATGATTTTCGGGTGATGATCCGGCGCGGGCGAAGATCCTGCTTCACGAGCTCCATCACCATCTTGCCGCACTCAAAGGCGACATCGTCTTTCCGACCGTCCATGGCGGGAACCCCATTGCGACCCATCGGTGAAATGCCGAGGAATTCAAATGCAATGGCCATGGTATTGGCCGTGAACTGGCCTCCACAAGCTCCCGGTCCTGGGCAAGCATGATCTTCCAAGTCCTTCAGCTCGGCGTCGGTCATCTTTCCCGATGCATGTTTGCCGACCGCTTCAAAGACATCCTGAATGGTCACATCATGTCCTTGAAATTGTCCCGGCATGATCGAACCGCCATACAGCATGAGCGACGGTACATTCAATCGGGCGAGGGCCATGACGGTGCCGGGAATTGTTTTATCGCACCCGGATAGGGCGACGACGGCATCAAACAAGTGTCCACGCGCGACGAGCTCGATCGAATCCGCAATGACCTCGCGGCTGATCAGGGAAGCTTTCATCCCCTCCGTACCCATCGAGATCCCATCGGACACCGCGATGGTGTTGTATTCAATCGGAGTACCGCCGGCTGCTCTGATCCCGGCTTTCACCCGCTCGGAAAGACGCCGCAAATGAAAATTGCACGGCATGACTTCAATCCACGTGTTAGCCACTCCAACGAGCGGTTTTGACAGGTCATCGTCCGTAAAGCCGACGGCCTTTAACATGGCCCTTGCCGGAGCACGTCCGGCTCCGACCAGCAAATCATGACTCTGGAGCCGCACTTCTTTTTTCATCGGTCTTTGTGGTCCCATTACTGCACAGACATGTTGCTGGGTGGTGTAGGGGGTACGGCCTCATGGGGGTTCTTGCCGTGCGGATTGGCACCGTGTGGATTGGTTCCATGAGGATTCGTGCCATACGGCATTGTACCTCCATGGGGAGTGCCATACCCTTTGTGCTGCGGCATCGCTTTGTCATGTTCGGATTTTTCCTTTGCACGTTGTTCAGGAGTCAGCACCCCCATGACATCGCGGCGTGTCTTGATGGACGTCATCCGCAGTCCGACTTGCAGATCTTCACTTTGTCTCAACTGGGTTTCAATCGCGGCGAGATCGGACTGCTCGTTATCGGTCAGTGCTTTCAGTTCACGCTCCGCGATTTGGATGTCGGCTTCAGTCTTAATGCGTGCTTTATCAAGATTGAGCTGAAGGTCTTTCAGTTTGGCCACCTGATCGGCGCTGAGTCCAATATCCTTTTCGTGTTTTAATAAGTGACGGATTAGGTGGCCGGTCCCGCTGTGCATCAGCCCTTTACCATAGCCATGTCCTCCTCCGCCGTGTATGCCTCCTCCATGGCTATAGCTCGGGTCATTTGCCCACAGGCTTGGTATGCCCATCACTAACAGACATGCCGACGTTACGGCAAACGCAGCGGTCGTCTTGGATATAGCCGTCATGAATTCCTCCTTGGTTGAGAGGTCCGGGAGTCAGAGCTTGCCATAGCAGTCAACGCAACGCAAGCGAGTCTCTCGACTCAAATCAGCGCCACCGTTCACACGTTGGCTTAACGCCGTTGGGCTCCATAAAGAAGGTCCGTTCGCGGATCCGGATGCCGTTGTTTGCTCAAACGTTCGTACAACATCCGGTCATCTTCGCTGACACCGGCGGGTAGAACAATTTGCAACGTTAGGAACAGATCGCCATGCCCACCCGTGGCCGAGGGAAGCCCTTTCCCCTTGAGTCGCAGTTTTCCGTCGGCCTTGCTGCCTGGCGGTACTTTGACTTTCACCGGCTCGGCTAAGGTTGGAGCGGTCACCTCAGCTCCGAGAATGGCTTCCCAAGGATAGATGGGTAGGGTGACATGCAAGTCCGAGCCTTGACGACGAAAGATGGGATCGGCTGGGATGATCACATGAAGATACAGGTCTCCGCGTTTTTCACCATATGTTCCAGGCTGACCCTTTCCGGCAACCCTGACCCGTGTTCCGTCTTGAACTCCCGCTGGAATTCGCACTTCAATGGTTTTGTATTCCATCGTCATTCCCGTTCCCTGACAGGTCGCGCAAGACCGGCCACGCACGGTACCGCTTCCTTGACAGGTCGAGCATGTCCGAGGTTCACGCAAATTCACGCGCTTGGTGACACCGGTTAACACTTCCCGCAACCCAAGCTGGACGTCCGTCTCGATGTCCTCGCCAGGCACTCCCGAGCTATTGCGTCCGGTTCCGCTTCGTCCGCGGCTTCCAAAGAGGTTCTCGAAAAAATCTGAAAATTGATCGCGTCCGGCTCCGCTGCTTCCTTGACCGGTATAGTCTCCTTCGGCCCCCCATGGTCCGCCATACCCTTGCGTCCTGGCCTGCTGACGAGCCTTCTCGAAGGCTTGTGCTTGATCCCAATCTGCCCCGTACTGGTCATACTTTTTCCGCTTGTCCGGGTCGGTCAGGACCTCCTGTGCCTCGTTGAGTTCCTTAAATTTCTTTTCCATCTCGGCCTTCTTCGCACCTGCATGGAGATCGGGATGGTACTGGCGGGCCAGGCGTCGAAAGGCTTTTTTGATGTCGTCGGCCGAGGCGGTTCGGGGGATGCCCAGAATCTGATAGTAATCGCGCGGGGTAGTTGCCATACGTGATACGAGCTGAGAAACGCGATGCTTATGGATCAGCTTACGGAGTGTAGAAACGGTTTGCAAGGGCCGAATGGGTCAACGAGCAGGCGAAGTTTTCGCACGGGCCATAAGTTTACAGTAGGAGCAGGTTTCCGCCGTGGTGGGCTGGCCACAGAGGGAACAAGGGTGCAAGGCCGAGCGATCCTTTTCCATGATGGTCGAAGGTGTTTCAGCCGTGCGTGACTTCTCAAGAAATCCCCAGTAAAACATTTGCTTGGTTCCGGGCGACTCAGTTTCCAGGCGATTCAAAACTTCCTTGTAGAGGAGCGTGCGTGCTCCTTTCGCCATTGGGCATTCCTCTACAACATAGTCGATCCTATTCAGAACACAATAGGCTGCCAATTCTCGCTCAGTCAAGCGATACAAGGGCTTTACTTTCTTGGCGAATCCATCGACGGAGGCGGGAAGGCTGGGACCTTGTTTCTCAAGGTATTCGTTCTGCCAGTGTAGTACGTTCCCGAGCAGTCGCGCCGCTTCATCATCCAAGTTATGTCCCGTCGCCATGACGTCATACCCATGCTGGATTGCCGCATGATTGAATTGGTAACGTTTGATCGTGCCGCATGTCGAGCAAGTCGGACGGTGGGCCAGCATCGCGAGCTCACGAATGCCGGCTCCCTCTTCTCGCTCGACCGTATGGACATGGAGCACAGCACCATATCCTGCGGCCACGGTCTCAGAAAAATGCACGACTTTTTGTTGCGATGATTCGGAATAGTCGCCGATCCCGAGGTTTACATACAGCGCATCAGTTTTATAGCCTAGCTTCAGAAGAATATTCCAAAGTGCCAAACTGTCTTTGCCGCCTGAAACGGCGACAAGGACACGGTCGTTTCGCGAGAACATATCCTGAGTCTTAATCGCTTTAAGAACCTGATCATATATAAAACTATTAAAGCAATCCTTGCAGAATGCAGCGTTGTGGCGTGGTAACTTGAGGGTGGCTTTGGTCTTACATTTCGTGCAGTTCATTCTTCCGATCATACGAGCATGACAGGGTGATTGCAAACCGACTCCATCACGGCAAGAGACGAAATGCTGATCGGTCAATCGCAGATTTGCAGGCCTCAAAAATCTTCTGCACAATTGACCTCGGAGTCACGATCCGCTATGAAGATGAGCGATAGTGGTGTGAAGGAAGGGTAGAAGAGACGTGGTGAATCGGCCGATGGCAAAAGTATTAAAAGTTAACATAATATAGATTATCAGACTATGATATTCGAGCTTCTTGGCCGTGTCCATAAAGAACTTTCAATTACTGGACATGCGTTCTACGAAACTATTCTCTCTATTTCTGAACTGGTTAATCGAAAGGTGCAGATTAGTCGTCTTCATTGGCAGATTTCTACTTTGCTGCAGCAAATCGATGATGTGACGGCCAAGGTCGGTCAGCAAATCGTCGCGCAGGTTTCTGATCGGCTCGTGTCCCAGAATTACCCAGACTCAGTTGTTGGTGTGATTGAACAAATGCTTGCCGATGCCATTTCTCGCGTTCAAGAGTTAAAGCAATCGTTGATCGGGGTTGATGCTCAGATTCGCGAACTCAAAGTCGAGACGGTCCATCAGGATCTGCTCTCCCTCCAACGTGATTTGGCGATTCGCTCGGGAGGCATTGAACGGCTGACCGTCGTTCGAGGTGCTGCCGCAGCCGGGCAGCCACTCAGCGCGTTTCCATCGTATTCCTCCGCATACGTAGCCACGGTATTACGAGGGCCTTTTCTCTTGGCTCCGACCAACGATCTCCTGTTTCGACCCGGCGACATCGTGGTCTTGATCGGTGTTCAAACGGAACTCGATCAACTCGTTCCATGGTTTACCGGCCAGCGCTCCCTGACAACTTCACTCACGAGGTCGATGTAGGAGTGGTAGGCATATCGATAGAGATCAGATACAATAACGCTCGATGCTAACTGGCGCATTCCCATCGCTCCGTGTTCTACTTTGTTTCATATCTGTCCTATTGTCACCTGTCATAGGAGGCGGCCGGGCCGAAGTATTATCAGCCGACTCACCCGGCATGCGCATGCTGGAAGAGATCCAGACCGTCATTACCGAACTCGCTGAGCAGACCAAGCCTTCCGTCGTCAACCTTTTCCCCATCACCAGTGCGGGTAAACTTCGCGAAGGACTCGGCGAGCGTACGCCGAATGCGACAGGCTCCGGCTCAGGTCTGATTGTCGACAGTGATGGCCATATCGTAACGAACAACCATGTGATCGGCGATGCGACGGAAATTGAAGTGCGGTTCTCTGATAAGAGGAAGCACATCGCTCACGTGATCGGCAAAGATCCGGACACCGATTTAGCTGTGCTTAAAGTGACGACCGATCGACCGTTGCCCAGCGCACGATTCGGTGATTCCGCCAGCGTCAAGGTCGGCCAATGGGTGCTGGCCGTCGGAAATCCGTTCGGGCTGGACCGGACCGTGACGCTCGGCGTGGTCAGCGGCATCGGTCGAGAAAACGTCAATCTCTCACGGTACGAAAACTTCATTCAGACTGATGCGTCCATCAACCCTGGAAATTCTGGAGGCCCGCTCTTTAACCTCCGAGGTGAGGTGATCGGCATCAATACGGCGATCATTAATTTCGCCCAAGGCATCGGATTCGCCATTCCATCGAACATGGCCAAGCAGGTTATCGAACAGTTACTTGCTAAGGGCAAGGTCGTACGGGGCTGGCTCGGCGTCGGGATTCAGCCGTTGACGGCTGAGTTGGCGAAAAAATTCGGAGTCGCCGAAGGCGAGGGAGTACTCGTGAACGAAGTCTTCGAGAAAGACCCCGCAGCCTTGGCTGGGATCAAGCCGGGCGATGTCATCGTCCGGATCGACGGTGTCGTCGTTGATTCACCGAATAAGCTTTCTCGTCTTATCGCGACGCTTACTCCGGGTGCGACCTCAAAGATTGAAGTCGTTCGGGATCTGAAACGCTTGACGATGGACGTTCCCCTCACCGAGCGCCGTGATACGGCTGTCACAGCATCGCTTCCTCAGCAAGAGGAGAAATTAGGGGTCAGACTTGGTCTTGACCTCCAAGACTTGACGGCCGCCTTGGCGGAGAGGTTCAAGCTCCGTGAGTCGAAAGGCGTGTTGATCGCCAAGGTTGAACCCAACAGTCTTGCTCAAGCCGAAGGCCTCCGGGAAGGCGACCTCATTAAAGAAGTCAATCGTACGGAAGTGTCTTCCGTAGGAGAATTTACGTCAACTATTGTTCGGTCCAGGCGTGGTGATACACTGTTGCTCCGCGTGCTTCGGGAAAACCGCGCGTTTTATGTCGTGCTCAAATCCTCAGACTGACAATCTCAGTGGGCCGTGGCGGCTTGGCCTTCCGCCTTATGTCGCTCGATGACCTTTGTAGCCAACTCTCTCGGTACTTCATCATACTGCGCAAAATCCATCACGTAGCTGCCCCGCCCTCCGGTCATGGCGTTGAGGGCCGTCGCGTATCGAAGCAGCTCGGCAAGCGGAACCAACGCTTTGATCTGCTCGGCATGGTCCTGCGCGTTGACGGCCACGATTCGACCTCGTCGGGCGCTCAAGTCTCCCATGACAGCTCCGACTGCGTCGGTCGGTGCGTCGATCTCGATCGTCATGACCGGCTCGAGTAACACAGGATGCGCGGTCTCAATCGCTTTCTTGAATGCCATCGATCCCGCGATCTTGAACGACATCTCGGAGGAATCAACCGCATGATAGGATCCGTCATAGACGGCCACCTGCACATCGACGACCGGAAACCCACTCAAGGGTCCCTCTTGCATGGCCTCGATGACTCCCTTTTCCACGGCAGGAATGAAATTTCGAGGGATCACTCCTCCGACCACACGACTCTCAAATACATATCCGTTGCCGCGTGGGAGCGGCGCCACTTCAAGCCAACAATCGCCGTATTGTCCATGACCGCCGGTTTGTTTCTTATACTTGCCCTGTGCCTGTGATTTCGTCTTGAGCGTTTCTCGATACGGGACCTTCGGCGTATGGAGCATGACATCGGCTCCGAACTTTCGATGGAGTTTCTCAAGGGCCAAATCAATGTGGAATTGCCCCATGCCGCTGAGCACCATCTCTTTGGTTTCGGCATTGCGTGCGAATTCCAGCGTGGGATCTTCTTCGATGAGTTTATGGAGGCCAAGGCTGACCTTATCGATGTCCGTCTTAGACTTGGCTTCAATCGCGAACGACAAGATCGGTTTTGGGAGGCTCAGCATGGGGTAACAGATGGGAGCATTTTCTTGACACAGCGTATCACCGGTATGCGTATCTTTGAGTTTTCCGATCGCCACGATCTCTCCCCCTTTTGCGGAGTCGACGGCCACATGGCGTTTACCCAAGACGGTGTAGAAATGACCGAGCTTCTCCCTCACATGCTTTGAAGTATTCAGCACTGTCGCATCGGCATGAATGGTTCCCGACAAGACGCGGCAATAGGACAGTCGGCCGATGAACGGATCGATGATGGTCTTAAAGACATAGGCTGAAAACGGTTCCTGTTGACTCCCCTTCCGCTCACACCCTTGGTGCGTCTCTGGGTGAATGCCGTACCATGGATGCAACGCGCCACGTTCGAAAGGTGCCGGCAGTAGAGTCACAATCGCATCCAGTAGGGACCAGACTCCTACATTCTGCACGGCGGATCCGGCATACACGGGAAGAAATTGATTCGTCTGGATGTCCCGCCGCAGTCCTTGCAGAAGGTCTTCCCGATTTAAATCTCCCTGAGTCAGGTAGGTTTCCAACAAGGTTTCTCCGCTCTCCGCGACTGCTTCCACGAGCTGCTTGTGCGCTCCGCTGAGAACTCTCTCTTGGTCGTTTGAAATCTGCACAGGTTCGACGTGTGCGGAGCTCAGCCCAGACCGTACAAACTTTTCATGTCGTACATCAATGACACCGTCTAAATTCATGCCAAGGCTGATTGGTATCGTCATAGGGATCGGAGTACGACCGAACTGCTGACGGCAGGTCTCCAGAGCGCTCTCGAACGATGCGCCTTCCTTATCGAGTCCGTTCACGAATACCAGGCAAGGAAGATCCAACTCTTTGATTCTCGCCCACAACCGTACCAGTTCCGTTCTCACCCCCGTGTTCCCGCTCAGAAGGAGGATGACCGCATCAATGGCCTGCAGGGCAGCGAGCGGTTCACCAAGAAGATCAAGTGCGCCGGGAGGGTCAATGAGATTGATGCTGGTGTGATTCCATGAGAACTGAAGGAGACTGGTACTTGTCGAATTGCGATGCCGAAGCTCTTCCGGTTCGAAATCAGAAACGGTGGTACCCTGTGTCACAGAACCAAGCATGGGGATCGCTCCACCGACATACAGCAAGGCCTCACTGAGAGAGGTCTTACCCGCGCCAGCACTGGATACGATCGCCACGTTTCTGATGGGCTCCAGACGGGCTATTTCCATAATCCACCCTCCTTGTTTCGTATTGGGTTAGGCCATTCGTTTCTTCATAGTCCTCCTGTTCTTGTTCCAGTCGATCATCATTTCAGAGATCTTCCCCTTCTTCGATCTGCTTAGTCATCCATCCTTCGTCGGCAAAACTCACGTACCGGCCATCTCCAATAATCACATGGTCCAAGACGCGGATTCCCAACAGCTTGCCGGCCGTTGCGAGCCGATCGGTCAATCGCCGATCCTCCGGGCTTGGAGTTGGGTCTCCGCTGGGATGATTATGAAGAAAAATGACAGCGGCAGCCGATTCGCGTACGGCAAGTGCAAAGACCTCGCGCGGATGCACAATGCTGAGGGTAAGACTTCCCTCTGAGACGGTGGCCTCTTTGATCACGATGTTTTTTGCGTCCAGCAGCACGACTTTGAAGAGCTCATGTTTCACATCTCGGAGTACTGGGTGAAAATGTTTGAACAAATCCGCACTGGAGGAAATTCGAGTGCCGGTAGACATTGGAATAGCCAGCGACCGTCGTCCTAATGCCAACGCAGCCTTGAGGTGGGCTGCTTTGGCGGGACCGACGCCAGGGATGGCGCAGAGTTCTCCAATGCCGCAGGCCGCCAATCCTCCCACTCCCCCTACTCGATCGAGGAGTTCAATGGCCACTTGTACGGCTGACGAATCGCGACGTCCGGTCCTTAAAAGGATAGCGAGAAGATGGGCGTCAGATAAGGCTTCAGGTCCCTTGGCAAGAAGCCGTTCACGAGGACGTTCGGTCTTTGGCCAGTGCGAAATGCCTTTTCTCGGTTCGTTGCCTGCCACGAAGACCCTCAGCTGACAAAAAATTGACGGCTCGGACTCTTTTGTACCGGCAAATCAGGAGAAATTACCTGCCTAAGGCAAATACGTAACTCATAACCTATTGAAATACTGAAAAATGACAATTTGGTGCAGCTCTTGCTTAACTTTGCCACCAGCTGTGAACGTAGCCACCTTGGGAGGGATCAATGGAATGTCCGAAGTGCAAAGGGATGATGATGTTGGAGCGGTTCTCTGATTTCTTTCTCGTGTTCTATGCATGGAAATGTATTAACTGCGGCGCCATTATCGACCGCACCATCTCCAACAACCGTAGAAAAAGCTTAGCGGCCCGCGAATCTCAGACGGTCGCGGCTCGGTGATTTATACTTCGCGCTCAAAGCCAGGACTCCTTCTGAGGGTCTGCCGGGAATCGTAATGCGATCGTGTCTTCTCTCGCACACTGAGAGAACAACGATCGCATTATAGTCTTCCGCAAGAAGACGGTCAAAAGAGTACCGATAATTCTCTCAGGCTCAATTGCAGCCCATACAACCAGCCCTCTCAGCATTTCTTGACCCCTGCAAAAACGCTATGTTAGAGTTCGATATTCAGGACGGTGTTGTCTGGTATGCGTGTGATCGCCGGTACCCACCGAGGTCGTCGGCTCTACGGGCCGCGAAAACTCGCTCTTCGTCCAACATCTGATCGCGTTCGAGAAGCCCTGTTTTCAATTCTTGGTAATCGGCTCACGAACAGCCGGTTTTTGGACCTCTACGCTGGGACAGGAGCCGTGGGGATCGAAGCCATCAGTCGCGGTGCTGCGCATGTGACCTCCGTAGAGTCGAACCGGGATGCATTGAAACTGCTTCGGCAAAACCTGGAGCTCTGTCATATCGGTGAGGAAGTAGCCGTGCGGGATCAGACTATCCAACAATTTCTGAACCATTCCGATCGGTGGAGCGGTCCTTATGATATCGTTTTTGCCGACCCACCCTATATCGAGGCGTCGAAGCTTCCAGCATTTCTCGCGGAATCAAAGGCTGATGGTTTATTTGCCCTAGATTCATGGCTGGTCATCGAACATGCTGCAAAGACCGTCTTACCCATGTTGCTGGGATGCACCAAGTTTTTGCGCCGGTATCGCTATGGTGATACGGCCTTATCCCTCTACTCCCGTCCCTACACCGTGCAGACATGAAAATCGGCATCTACCCAGGCACCTTTGATCCGATTACGCATGGCCACGCCGATATCATTACCCGCAGCCTTCGTGTGTTCGACAAGGTGGTGGTGGCCGTTGCTCCGAATCCCTCTAAACACCCACTCTTCAATTTGGCGGAACGCCTTGACATGATCAAGCAGGTCATGAAGGATGTAGGACAGGTCGAGGTCACACCGTTCGACGGATTGCTCGTCGATTATGTCGAGCGTTCAGGGGCTCATGCGATCATCCGTGGCTTGCGTGCCATTTCCGACTTTGAACATGAGTTTCAGATGGCGCTCGTCAATCGAAAACTTGCAAAGATGGTGGAGACCGTGTTCTTGATGCCCAGCGAAGAATATTCGTACTTGTCTTCGACAATCATCAAAGACGTGGCACAGCACGGGGGAAACTTAACCGATTTTCTTCATCCTGAAGTAGCCCGGCGTCTACAAGCTCGTATCCGGAGTCTCAAATCATGAAATTGGCAGCACGTGTCGGTCGTATCGCACCTTCCCCAACGCTGGCCATGGCTGCAACTGCCAAGGCTATGGCGGCACAAGGCTTGGACGTCATCGACTTTTCAGCCGGGGAGCCGGATTTTGATACGCCGGAGCCGGTGAAGGCCGCCGCAGAAGCGGCCATACGCGAGGGGTTTACCAAATACACACCGTCCTCAGGGATCGATGAGTTACGGGGAGCAATCGCAGAGAAGTTCCAGGCTGAACTAGGGTTTCGATATGAAAAGTCTCAAATCCTCGTCTCTTGCGGAGCCAAGCATTCGCTCTACAATTTGGCAGAAGCCTTACTCGAAGCGGGAGATGAGATTATCATTCCGATCCCCTATTGGGTTTCCTATTCGGACCAGGCACTTCTTAACGATGCGACGCCGGTTCTATTACCGACTAAAGAGGAGGACGGGTACGCAGTCCATGCTCCGGAGTTGGAACGACTGATTACACCGAGAACCAAAGCCATCATGGTCAACAGCCCGTGCAACCCCACCGGTGCAACCTATGATCGGAGGACGCTGGAACAGATTGCCTCAGCAGCGGTCCGGCACGATCTCCTTGTCATTTCTGACGAGATTTATGAAAAAGTGCTCTATGATGGAGCTACGCACATCAGCATTGCCTCATTGGGACCGGAGATTGCCGCACGAACGGTCATTATCAACGGCGTCTCCAAGTCGTATGCCATGACAGGGTGGCGAATCGGATACGCGGCCGGTCCAAAAGATTTAATGACAGCGATGGCCAATATTCAGAGCCAGAGCACCTCAAACCCTTGTTCGATCTCGCAGAAAGCCGCAGTCGCTGCGTTGCGCCTTGGGGAACCCTTTACTCGCAACATGGTGGAAGAATTTTCCCGCCGCCGAATCACCATTGTGGAAGGATTGAACAAGATTCCGGGTGTGTCATGTCGAATGCCGACCGGGGCTTTTTATGCCTTCCCTAACATCAAAAGCGTGTTGGGAAAACGGGGTCCCTCGGGTGTACTAAAAACTCCGAATGACGTAGCGCAGTATCTCCTGCATGACACCCGAATCGCGGTCGTTCCCGGTGAGCCCTTTGGGAGCCAGGAACATCTCCGACTGTCCTATGCCACCAGTATGACGAACATTACCAGAGGACTTGAGCGACTGGGGCAAGCGTTCGCGAAGTTGGAGTAAGGAAGAATTGGCTCATCTGGGTCTATGCAAAGGTAAAAGGGAGGAAAGCGGTGCCGATCTACGAATATCAGTGTGACAGCTGTTCGTATCGTTTCGAAGTGAAGCAGAGCATCAAAGACGATCCGCTCTCGGCATGTACGCAGTGCGGGAAAGCGGTCAGACGGCTGATTTCATCGCCTGGGATCATGTTTAAGGGGAGTGGCTGGTACGTCACCGACTACTCCGATAAACTCAAACCGTCGTCGAGTGCGAGCGGTGAAGCCAGTGCCAAGACGGAAGAGAAGAAGGGGGCAGCCCCTTCAGCTCCGGCAACTTCACCACCTGCTGCTCCAGCCGCGACACCAGCGGCACCCGCCAGCTCATCAACGTCTTCATCCAATACGACGACGCCCTCCTCGTCACAATAGCTCGTGGCCGACTATCGGACACCCACTGCCTTCGTAGCTGGACTTTTGTTTGCTGATGCCTTGGGGGCGTTTTTAGAAGCAGGCCTGGTCTTCATCGTCGGTTTCGTCGGTGTTTTATGAGACGGTGCCTTCGGAGTCATCGCTTTTAATGCCCTCGCGCGTGCCGCATCTACCTGGTGTTGGAGACTGGTGATCATTCCGCTTTTTTCCCGGTTGATGCGGCTTAGTTCATCAATCTGCCCCTGCAGTTCCTGTTTGGTCCTGGACAAATCGGTGACCTGAGCTTGAAGCTGAATCTTCTCTATAGACAAAGTTTGGGTCTCGGACCGCAATTGTTCGATCTCAGCCTGCAAGGCGGGAGGCCAATAATCACATCCTGCAAGGCCAAGCGCGAAACTGAAACCGACAACTGTACCGATGAACCGCATCGGATGGCATATCATGGCCCCCTCCCTTTCATTTCCGTGATTCTTGCTGCTGCGCAATGACTGTCGTGCGAAGGCATTCTAGCAGATCGCTTGAATCGGCTAAGAGGTACAACGGCCCTGGCTGTTTGGATCTAGGATTTCTTCGGTAGGTAGATCTATCACAGTCGCAAGTGAGATGCGATCGATCGCATTGCTGAATCGTTCGAGAAGAGTGGAGCGGCTAGAATTTAAGCCTTGAGAGCCCGGCGCGCAATGTCCGTCCGGAAGTGGCAACCTTCAAAGGAGATCGTGTTCACGACTCGATAGGCTTCGCGTTGTGCCTCAAATAACGTCCGTCCTCGACCGAGAACACCGAGGACGCGGCCTCCGGCCGTCACGGTCTCATTTCCCTTCTGTGCTGTTCCTGCATGAAAGACCATCGAGGAATCCGACGACATGATTACCGAGGGAAGTCCAGAGAGTGGTATGCCCTGTTGATAGGAACCAGGATAGCCTCCCGATGCCATTACCACGCAGACCGTCGCATCCGGATGCCATGCAACGGAAAGTTGGTCAAGCCGATGTTCGACCACCGATTCGATGATGTCGAGCAAATCGGTCTTGAGCAGAGGCAGTACAACTTGTGTTTCGGGATCGCCCATACGAGCGTTGAATTCGAGCACGTAGGGCGTTCCATTCACCACCATCAGTCCTGCGTAGAGCACGCCTTGGAATGGTGAACCGAGCCGAGCCATGGCGTCCACCATCGGCTGCAAGACCTCATGTAAAACTTGACCTTGAAGGTTCGGTGTCCCAAGGGGGGCTGGACTATAGGCACCCATCCCGCCTGTATTCAAGCCTGTGTCGCCATCGCCGGCCCGCTTATGATCCTGCGCCGGAGGCATCGGCACTACGGTTTTGCCATCGGTAAAGGCCATGATCGTCAGCTCCTCACCGTCAAGAAACTCCTCGATCAACACCTGTTTACCGGCCTGGCCGAACACCGCCTTTTCCATTGAATCCACGATGGCCTGTCTTGCCTGGTCGTGGGTGGTCGCAATGATCACGCCTTTCCCTTGAGCCAGCCCGTCCGCTTTGATCACGACCGGTACCTTCTGTCGCTCGACATAGGCCAGTGCGTCTGCGATCTTTTCGAAACTCTTGGCTTGAGCCGTTCGGATTTTCGCTTGGGCCATGACCTCCTTCGAGAAGATCTTGCTGGCTTCCAAACGAGCGGCATTCCTAGTCGGTCCGAACACTCTGAGCCGCGCTTTGCGAAATTCGTCAACGACCCCCAACGCGAGAGGTGCCTCAGGTCCGATCACCGTCACATCAATCTTTTCTTGAAGTGCGAAGTCTTTCAGGCCGGCAACGTCGTCCGACCTAACCGGGATACACGTCGCCAATGATGCAATGCCCGCATTTCCTGGGGCACAGTACAGGATCGGTTTGCGCGGGCTCTGCGCAAGTTTCCACACCATCGCATGCTCGCGTCCCCCACTGCCGACAACAAGAATTTTCATGGTGCCTTCTTAGAAAAAGAATGCGTGAAGTTGAGAATGTTCAAAACGAGTCACCGGCAAGGCCGCAGCGAGCAAAGTGCCGAGGCGTACAGCTTGCGAGTACGTTGAGGCGCTGAGCGATGCGAGAACGCCGCTGGCGGCTGTTTTCAACATCCAATCAGTGGCGGAAGTGGCGCATGGCGGTGAGAATCATCGTCATCCCATGTTCATCCGCGGCTTTGACGATTTCTGCGTCTCGGATCGATCCGCCTGGTTGAATGACGGCCGTAATACCGACTTCAGCCGCGGCATCGAGACCATCGCGGAACGGAAAGAACGCGTCTGAAGCCATGATGCAGCCTTTGACCGGCATTTGGGCTTTCATCGCCGCCAACTTCACGGAATCCACACGGCTCATTTGTCCTGCCCCGATGCCGACGGTCTGGCCGGGCTTGGCATAGATGATGGCGTTAGACTTGACATGTTTGCAAACTTTCCAGGCAAAGGCACACGCCGCATATTCTTCATCCGTCGGCTTACGGATGGTCGGCACGGTAAGTGTCCGAAGATCCGATAAGGCTCCGAGATCGCGATCCTGTACGATGAGCCCGCCGACAAGTTTCTTCAGGTCGAACCCCTCCTGTTTCACCTTCGTCAAGGGACCCACGTCCAATAAACGCAGATCCTTCTTCCGCTTCAATTCGGTCAATGCATCTTCAGCAAATCCTGGAGCGATCACGACCTCAACAAACGTGGACGTAATTTCTTTGGCAGCCGCCATATCCACCGGTCGGTTGAAGGCAATCACGCCGCCGAAGGCAGACACGGGATCTGTCTCCCTCGCCTTGACATACGCCTCTACCGGCGTCTCACCGAGCGCCGCACCACAGGGATTGTTGTGTTTGATGATCGCGACGGCCGTCTCCTCATATTCCTTCACCAGCTCGAGCGCGGAATTCGCATCGAGGAAGTTATTGTAAGACATCGCCTTGCCATGCAAGATTTTCCCGCGAGAAACCGATGGCTCCTTGCTGTCCAATTCGCGATAAAACGCGCCTTGTTGGTGGGGATTTTCTCCGTAGCGGAGGGCCTCGGCCAACTCAAATTGAAACGACAATACTTTGGGGAATTTGACCTCTCCGCCTTTCGCATGCTTCTCCAAATAACCCGCGATCAACCCATCATAGCGCGACGTATGCTGGAAGACCTTCATCGCCAACTCACGGCGCAGCGCGGGTGTCACCGTATTGCCGTTCACGGCCTCCAGCACGCGCGAATAATCGGCCGGATCGACAACGACCAACACATCATCATGATTCTTGGCCGCCGACCGCAACATGGACGGGCCGCCGATATCGATATTTTCAATAGCATCATCAAAACGACAGTTGGGTTTGGCGATCGTGGCTTCAAAGGGATAGAGATTAACCACGACCACATCGATTGGACCGATCCCATGTTGATTCATCTGCTCGACATGCGCCGGAAGCGACCGACGTCCCAGCAAACCGCCATGAATCTTGGGGTGCAACGTTTTCACTCGGCCATCGAGAATCTCCGGCGATCCCGTATAGGCCGCGACATCCGTGACCTTCACCCCGGCGTCGCGCAACGCTTTGGCCGTCCCTCCCGTGGACAAAATTTCCGCCCCAAGCGCTTCCAAACCTTTGGCCATCTCGATGACTCCGGTCTTATCAGAAACACTGATCAACGCCCGCTTGATGCTGGCCATGTGAGTACTCCTTAAGATCGTGTGTACGGTGGAAGAGATATGTCGGCTACGAAGGACCACAAAGGATAGCAAATGGGTGGGGTAAGTTCAAGGCGACAGGTGGGCCGGTAGTGTCTTATGTGAGAGAAAGCCTCTTTGGGCTGTGACGAGGTTCGGCGGCGACAGTCGAAGCCGACCTTCCCCTTGCAGGGTATATTCGAGGACATCAAGTAACGCACGGAACCTGCCAGCCCCGACAAACGTGTCATTGACGTTGGTGCTATCATTGAAGTAATGTCGTTGGCAGTGTGGTGAGGAGTCCCCATGCATTCCCCTACGTAACCACTCACTTATGGAGGTGCGCTATGCTGGCTGGCCGATTGGTGAGGCTGATCGAGAAAAACTCCGAAAAACTTGCGCACGAGCTCAGCGAGAAAGTGTGGAACTCTCCACGCTGTAGCGATCTCCGCAAAGTCCCACCAGACGAGCTCCAAGCCCGCACCCGCGAAATCTACCAGAATCTGAATAACTGGCTGATGGACATGACTGAGACCGAGATCGAGCGCCGTTACACAGAGCTCGGGGCGAGGCGAGCCACCCAGGGCGTCGCCTATAGCCATTTCCTCTGGGCCATCACCGCCACCAGAGAGCACATGACTGCCTTTGTTCAGCGTGAAGGGTTATCGGATAGCGCAGTCGAACTACACGGCGAGTTGGAGCTGATGCATGTCTTAAGTCAATTTTTTGACCGCGCGTTGTACTACACGGCGGTGGGGTATGAGAAGGAGCGTACTCGCATCGGAACGAATCTCCGTAGGCGGAGAGACGATCATCAGAAAGTGCACGCGTAGGTTTCTACACAAGCGGAATTTCTGTGTCCCATACACCTACGGGCTCACCATTCATACGGTGAGCCCACACGTACTTCAGCCCAGCTCGTTCATACAGTAGTGCGGCCATCCTGTAACCCCTCATTGTTATAGGCTCAGTCTCGTGGGATGCGCTTTACCACTCAGCGCCTAACCGATCGATGACGCTGTGGTACACCACGGCGTACTTCCCAGGAGAGAGCCTGTGCCGCCGCCTGCTTCAGCTGCAAATCTTGCCCTAGTACATTCATGATCAAATGTGATACGGTGCCCCGTCGCACCCTAATAGGTACATCGTCTACAGTGGGCTGATCTCATGAGGTGTGCGGAGATTCTCACCAGCGGTGTCGTTGCGTTGATGTTCCTTGTCGTCGTGTATATCCCGCGGCACTTCTCCTCTTCGCCACGGTCTACGACCATGGTTTCCGCCACCTTCCACACAAGCTTCGAACGAGGCAATTTGGTGTTTATGGGAGACATCAAACAAGTCTTCAACGGAACCATCATATTGAATTGTTGATGTAAGGACTGAATGCACTATGAGCACACTGAACAGATGGTTGCAGCAAAATTCTAAGAGTTCGTTCGAGCAACAATGCCAGCAGCTCGCTAATTTGTTGCGTACGAAAGAACAGGCGCTGGAAACGACGTCGCACGAGTTGAAGGTCAAGAATGCGGCAATGCAGATGCTTGAACAGAAAATCATGTCGTCTGAGACGCTCTTCACCTCAACCCAGCGAGAGCTCACCGCGCGTGGCGAGCGAGTGAAGGCGCTTGAAGCAGAAGTGGCTGCACAATCGAAACAACTGACAGACTTGGAATCTGAAGGAGTTGCAGCACGCCAACGCGTGGGTGAGCTCAGCGCAACCGTGAGTGCCCTGGCCAACGAGCTCCGTGGAGCTCAACAGGCCTATCAGGTCGCCGAACAGGCCCACGAGGTCTCGAAGGAGGAAATCCGTGTCCTGCGCGAGCATATCGCCCAACTCAACGAAGGCCTCGTCGATCGGGACCATTTCCGTGCCCGAGTCGAGAAGCTTGAGTCGATGCAAGACCGGGTCCATCAATTAGAAGTTGAGCTGAGTGATCGAGAGGCAGCTCATCGAGGGGCGCTCCAGCAGTTCGAACAGTCGCTTGCAGAGCGCGATGGGCGGATCAGTGAGTTCGATAAGAATATGGCCGTCCATATGGACGAGCTTCGCGGGGCTCAACAGACTTGTCACACTGCCGAGCAAACCCAGGAGGTCTTGAAAGAGGAAATCCGGGTGCTGCGAGACCAGATCACACAACTCAATAAAGATCTCGCCGATCGGGATCGCCTCCGTGCCCATCTGGAGAAGCTGGCGTCGGTGCAAGATCGTGTGCATCAGCTCGAGGTCGAATTGAGTAATCGGGAGGCAGCGCATCGAGGAGCGCTCCAGCAGTTCGAACAGTCGCTTGCGGAACGCGATGGGCGGATCAGTGAGTTCAATGCGAGCGCGGTTGCTCAGCTGGATGAAGTGCGTGGGGCCCAACAGGCGTGTCAGACCGCTGAACAAACTCAGGAGGTCTTGAAAGAGGAAAACCGGGTACTGCGAGACCAGATCACACAACTCAATAAAGATCTCACCGATCGGGATCGCCTCCGTGCCCACTTGGAGAAGCTATCCAAGGTCCAAGATCGTGTGCATCAGCTGGAGGTCGAATTGAGTGACCGGGAAGCAGCCCATCGGGGAGTCCTCAAGCAGTTTGAACAGTCCCTGGCGGAACGCGATCGTCGGATCAACAAGTTCGATGCGAGCACGGCAGCTCAGACGGACAAACTCCACGAAGCGCAACAAGCCAGTCGAACGGCTGAGCAAGCCCAGGACGTCTTGAAGGAGGAAATCCGGGTGCTGCGCGACCAGATCGCCCAACTCAATGAAGGGCTCGCCGATCGAGACCGACTGCGCGCTGAAGTAGAGAGGTTGGCCTTGGTGCAAGATCGTGTGCATCAGCTCGAGGTCGAATCGAGTGATCGAGAAGCGGTCCATCGCGGCACGATCCAGCAGCTGGAACAATCCATTGCGGAGCGAGACCGGCGGGTCAGTGAGTTCGATTCGCTTGCGGCCGCTCAGGCGGATGAAGTCCAGGATGCCCTGGAGGCCTGTCGGACCGCCGAGCAGGCCCGTGAGGTTCAAAAGGAGGAGATTCGCGTCCTCCGCGAACAGATCGCCCAACTCAACAAAGACCTTGCCGGCCGAGACCGACTCCGTGCCCAGGTCGAGAAGCTGGAATCGACACAAGCCCGCGTGCATCAGCTGGAGGTCGAATTGAGTGACCGGGAAGCGGCCCATCGGGGAGTCCTCAAGCAGCTCGAAAAGTCCCTGGCAGAACGCGACCGTCGGATCGACGAGCTCATGCCAACCACCAACCTCCTCCGTGAGAAGGGAACAGAGCTCAAAGAATGGGAAAAGAAATACGCACGCACGGTTCAAGAACACCAGTCTGAAGTGGTCACGCTCCAAGAGCAATGCGCGGCGCAGGAGCAACTCCGCGAGCAACTTCTGCTCAATGCGCAACAGCTGCAAGGACGAGACGAACAGATTGCGAACCTCAACCGTCAGTTACACGATCTTCAAGCGGAACGTCGGAATCTCACGCAAGAGGTACAGAGTATTCCTGGGAAAGACGAGCAGATCAATCGCCTGCAACAACGTCTCAAAGAACTGCGAGGGACCCTTCGTGAAAAAGCAGCAGTGCCGGCAAAAGTAGCTCCGGCAAAGGCGGGACCTCGCCAGGCCCGTCAGAATGGAGCCACGCTGAGTTCCCAAGGAGGACCGCCCAAGATCAGTAAGGACAAGCAGGAGGATGATCTCAAAAAGATCCATGGGATCGGGCCTGTCCTTGCAGATACCCTCAATAAGATGGGCACCCGCACGTTTATCCAAATTGCCCGTTGGAAGCCGGAAGATATTCAGAAGATCGCCAAAAAGCTCGATACCGATCCTGAGCGCATTAAGCGGGATGATTGGATCGCCGACGCCAAGAAGCAACACTACCGAAAATATGGGGAACGGGTATAGCAACCTCACGATACGCGGTTTTCCCGCGTGTCTCTATACGATGACTCCCCTGCTTGGCCCGCCTCATCAAATCCTTCAACCAACCGGCTGTAGATTTATTATTAAATGTGGTACCGTGCCGCGTCGCACCCCAATAGGTACATCATCAACGAGTTGATTTCATGAGGCGTGCGGGGATTCTTACCGGCGGTGTCGTTGCGCTGATTGTTCTTGCCTGGGTATGCATCCCGAGACATCTCTCCTCGCCACGGCTAGCCATGACATCCGCCAGCTTTCACGCCAGCGTCGAGCAAGGCAGCTTGGTCTTTCGCGGTTCGTTGCCTAATGAACGCACTAAGGCCACTATTCTTGAGCAGGCTCATACACTCGCTGCGAAAACCCGACTGCGTGTGATCGACCAGTTTATCGTCGATAAGCAGGTCAAGGCGGCCGTGTGGGTGGACACGGTTCCGCAACTCTTGCCGGTCTTGGGCTTGATGGTTGATCGGGGATCGATCATCATTGATGGCCGTTCGTTGGTCGTCAATGGCCAAGTTGTCGGTCACCGAGAGAAAGCCGAGGTATTGCAAGCCGTCTCCCCAGCGATACGGGCGGGCTTGCGAATCGAAGACCGTGTGGTGGTGACGCCGGCTGCCTCACCTTCTTCCACACCCGTTCCCTTGTCGGCACTCCAGCTATTGCTGAATCAGGTCCTGGTGAAATCCTCGATCGAATTTGAACCCAAGAGTGCCGTGATCACCGCCAAAGGACAGGCGGGGCTGGATCAAATTATCGCGCTCTTGAGAAGAGCTCCGGCCATGCCGATTGAAATCTCGGCCCATACCGATACCGTTGGTGAGGCAGAGTACAATCTGCAACTGAGCCGGCGTCGCGCCGAAGCGGTCAAGCAGTACTTGACCACCAACGGACTCACGAATTCGTTTACCACAATCGGCTATGGTTCGACACGCCCCCTCGTCCATGGGAGACAGCAATCAGGCCCCCAACGGAATGAACGGATCGAAATACTGATGTAAGGACGGAATGACGTATGGTCACACTGATTAGTCAGATGGTCGGATGTCTTCTCATCGCGGCAGGAATTGGTGTCGCGATCGGTTGGTTGTTGCGAAGGCTTCCAAAGAATTCGAGTGAGCAATCCTATGACGATCTCGCCCATCAGTTGCGAACCAAGGAGCAGGCGCTGGAGACGACGGCACACGATTTGAAGGTGAAGACGTCGGCAATGCAGATTCTCGAACAGAAGATCATGTCGTCCGAAACCCTATACTCCTCTGCCCAACGAGAGCTCACCGCACGGGGCGAACGGGTGAAGGCGCTCGAAGGCGAATTGGCTGTACGATCGAAACGACTGACGGACTTGGAAACAGAGGGAATTGCGGCACGCCGACGCGTGAGTGAGGTCGATGCGGCTGCTGTGGCCCAGGCTGAAGAACTTCGAGGCGCCCAACAGGCCGGTCGAGCCGCCGACCAAGCCCGCGAGG
>CABVRX010000001.1:0-272547 GCA_902500825.1 uncultured Nitrospira sp. | reverse complement strand
AACTGGAAGTGGAGCTGAGCGACCGGGAAGCCGCCCATCGCGGCATCATCCAGCAACTCGAACGGTCCCTCGCCGAGCGAGACCGTCGATTCAGCGAGGTCGATGCGGCCACCATCGCCCAAGCCGAAGAACTTCGAGGCGCCCAACAGGCCGGTCGAGCCGCCGACCAAGCCCGCGAGGTCATGGAGCAGGAAATTCGGGTGCTGCGGGAGCACATCACTCAGCTCAACGAAGGCCTGGCCGATCGGGACCGGCTGCGCGCCCAGGTTGAGAAGCTGGAGTCGGCGCAAGCCCGCATCCATCAACTGGAAGTGGAGCTGAGCGACCGGGAAGCCGCCCATCGCGGCATCATCCAGCAGCTCGAACGGTCCATCGCTGAACGAGACCATCGAATTGACGAGCTTGTGCCGATTACCCGACTCCTTCGTGAGAAAGAGGCGGATCTCAAGGAATGGGAAAAAACATACGCGCGCACCGTTCATGAATACGAGGCGGTGGTGGTGAAGCTCCAAGAACAAAGCACGGCGCAGGAACAACTCCGCGCACAGCATCTGCTCGATGAGCAATATCTTCATGAACGAGACGAACAGATTGCGGGTCTCCACCGTCAGTTACAGGATCTTCAAGCGGAGCGTCACAATCTATTCCAAGAAACACAGAGCATTCCAGGGAAAGATGAGCAGATTACTCGCCTGCAAACACGCCTCCGAGAAATGCGTGCGGAACTTCGCGCGAAAGCAGCTCCGGCAACCGCAACGCTTCGTCAGCCTCGCCAGAATGGAATTGAGTCGAATGCCCAAGAGGGACAGCCCAAGGTGGAAGACGATCTCAAAAAGATTAACGGAATTGGGCCCGTTTTTGCTCACACCCTGAACAAGATGGGCACCCGCACCTTTATTCAAATTGCTCGTTGGAAACCGGAAGATATCCAGAAGATCGCAAAGAAGCTCGATACCGATCCCGACCGCATAAAACGGGACAATTGGATTGCCGACGCCAAGAAACAGCATTACCGAAAGTACGGTGAACGGCTCTAACAATCTCACAATAGATGATTTCTCAACGGCATCTCTGTAAAGTGACTCCCCGCCTAGATCTCTCGTTGACTCCTTCTTCCGCCCTGACTACAATCCGGTAACGAGGTTTATCTTCAGTGACTTCCTCTTTTGTCCATCTTCATCTCCACACTCAATTCAGTCTCCTCGACGGCGCCAATCAGATTGAGCCGCTGGTCCGGCAGATCAAGTCATTCAATCAGCCGGCTGTGGCAATGACGGACCATGGCAACATGTTCGGCGCGGTCGATTTTTACCGCAAAGCCAAAGAAGCGGGCGTCAAGCCGATCATCGGCTGTGAAGCCTACATGGCGCTCGGCAGTCGACATGCCAAGAAGGACAGTGGGCTGGCACATAACGATTACTACCACTTGATTCTCCTCGCGAGAAACCTCACTGGCTATCAGAATCTCATCAAACTCGTCAGTAAAGGATATCTTGAAGGATTCTATTATAAGCCTCGTATTGATAAGGAACTGTTAAAGTTACACCACGAGGGCATCATTGCTCTTTCAGGCTGCCTGAGCGGCGAGATTCCCTATCTCATCGGTCAGAAAGACATGGACGGCGCCATGGCGGTGGCCGGCGAATTTCAAGAGATCTTTGGCAGGGATCATTTCTATCTTGAGGTGCAGGCGAACGGACTTGATCATCAGCGGGTGGCCAATACCGGCTTGATGGAAATCCACAAAAAACTCGGGATTCCGCTGGCGGGCACGAATGATTGTCATTACTTGAAAAAGGAAGATGCACGGCCGCATGAATTGATGCTGTGTTTGCAAACGGGAAAGACGGTCAGCGATCCCCACCGGATGAAGTTCGACACGGATCAGCTGTACGTCAAATCAACGGAGGAAATCGCTCAAGCCTTCACTGAATTTCCCGGCGCCGTGGCGAACACCTGCCGCATCGCCGACTATTGCGACCTCGACCTCCCGCTGAATAAGACCTATCTTCCGCAGTATCGCATCCCCGACGGATTTAAGGATCGTGAGTCCTATTTGGAACATCTCGCCCTCGCCGGACTGAAGGAACGATTAAAAGAAAGGCCCAGCCGGGTTGCTTCCGCTGTCTATGATCAGCGCCTTCGGGAAGAACTGATGGTCATCTGTTCGATGGGATTTGCCGGCTACTTTCTCATCGTCTGGGACATCATCCGCTTTGCTCGATCACAAGGAATCCCGGTCGGGCCTGGTCGAGGTTCTGCCGCAGGCAGCCTTGTCGCTTACGCGCTGCGCATTACCGACCTCGATCCACTCATCTATACGCTCTTGTTCGAGCGGTTCTTGAACCCTGAACGTGTCTCTCTTCCCGATATCGATATGGATTTCTGCATGGATCGCCGTGGAGAAGTCATCAACTACGTGGTGGACAAGTACGGCACCGACCATGTCGCTCAAATTATTACGTTCGGCACGCTCGGAGCCAAGGCCGCGATCCGCGATGTAGGGCGGGTGTTGGAAATGTCCTATGCCGATGCAGATAAAGTCGCAAAGTTGGTCCCCACTCACTTGAACATCACGCTCCAGCAGGCGTTGGAGACAGAGCCTCGCTTGCGTGAGCTGGTGGAGACGGACCCAAAAGTTAAAGAACTCATGACCAACGCGCAATCGCTCGAAGGTTTGGCCCGGCATGCTTCGACCCATGCGGCGGGCGTCGTGATCTCAGAAGGACCGCTCACCGATCACGTGCCGCTCTACAAGGGCGCCAACGACGAAATTGTGACCCAGTACTCGATGGGCGACGTCGAAAAAATCGGATTGGTGAAATTCGATTTTCTCGGCCTCAAGACCCTGACGATGATCCGACGAGCCGAGACCCTCATCAACGAAACGCACCCCGATGAGCCGCCGCTTGTGATCGACCAGGTGCCGTTCGATGATCCGGCCACCTTTGCCCTCTTGAGCTCCGGAAAAACAACCGGACTGTTCCAGCTTGAAAGCTCCGGCATGCGCGATCTGCTCACCGGACTGAAACCCGACCGGTTCGAAGACATCATCGCCATTATCGCGCTCTATCGTCCAGGACCGATGGATCTCATCCCTGATTTCATCAAGCGAAAGCAGGGCAAGGTACCGATTACCTATGAGGTTCCGGAATTGGAGCCGCTTCTCAAGGAGACCTATGGCGTGATCGTCTACCAGGAACAGGTGATGGCGATCGCCAACAAGATGGCCGGTTTCTCGCTGGGCCAAGCCGATATTCTTCGTCGTGCGATGGGCAAAAAGAAGCCGGAAGAGATGGAAAAGTTGCGTGTCAAGTTCCTCGATGGCGCGAAGCAGAAGAAGATTCCGGAGAAGAAAGCCGAGAAGCTGTATGAATTGATCCAGAAATTTGCCGGATACGGTTTTAATAAATCTCACGCCGCCGCCTATGCCGTCGTGTGTTATCAGACGGCCTATCTCAAAGCGCACTACCCGACCGAGTTTATGGCAGCCCTCATGACGACCGACATGGGTAATCAGGACAAGCTGGTCGGCTATTTCACGGAATGCCGGGACCTGGGCCTCAAAGTTCTTGGGCCCGATGTGAACGCCAGCCAAAAACACTTCGCAGTGGCCGGCGGGGCGATCCGGTTCGGCTTGGCGGCCATTAAGAACGTGGGCGAGGGTGCCGTGGAGTCAGTGCTGGAAGTGCGGACTCAAGATGGTTTCTTCGGGTCTTTCTTTGACTTCTGCAGACGGGTCGATCTCCATAAAGTAAACAAGCGGATGTTGGAGGGCTTGATTAAGACCGGCGCCTTCGATTCGACCGGCGCGAAGCGCGCGCAACTGATGGCGGTGCTCGATCAGGCCGTGGAAGAGGGTGCGGCTGTTCAGCGGGAGCGTGAGCTGGGGCAAACCAGCATCTTCGGTGAGGAGCTGAATGGGCACACTATCTCGACAGCCTTGCCGACACCCTCGCTGCCGTCGCTAGCGGAATGGGATCAAGCGCAACGATTAAAGTACGAACGGGAACTGACCGGGTTTTATATCTCCGCCCATCCCCTCGCCCGTTATGAAATGGCGCTGAATGCGTTGTCGACCACCACGACGGTAGGATTGAAGGAGTGCCCAGACGGCGGCGAGGTGAAGATTTGCGGCATCATCGCCACGGTCAAATCGATGCTGACGAAGAAGGGCGACCGAATGGCCTATCTCACGGTGGAGGATCTGCAAGGGACCACGGAAGTGATCGTGTTTCCCGATTTATTCAGGACTGCCGGCGAACTGCTCGCTCCGGAGCGGATCGTCCGCATCACCGGTACTATCGATCGTGGAGACAAGGGCACCAAAATTCGGGGGAGCAAGATCGAACCATTGGCCGAGGTTCAGGCACAATCCATCAAACGTATCCGCATCTGCCTCAGTGATCGCCCCGAGGTCCGTGAACAATTGCCTCAGTTATTGGACATCTTTCGGCGGCATCCCGGCAGTACCTCGATCTCCATGTCGTTTCGAGCCGATGGCATTTTGGAAGCTGAGACGGCTCCCCTCCCCCATCTCACCGTTTGTGCCAGCGACCATTTTGTGTCGGATGTTGAGGAAGTGCTAGGCAAAGGGGTCCTTTCTTTGCTATCTTAGGGGCTCACGTTGTGCCTTTGCTGATCGTTGGAATTGAACAGGGCTATGCGCGAACACCTTGAATTTGAAAAGCCAATCCGAGAGATCGAAGAGAAAATCGAGAAACTTTCTGCGACGGCGACCAATGGAAAGTCTTCCGTCCAAAATGACATTCGGAAACTTCGTACGAAGCTCGCTCAAACCGAACACGAACTCTATAAACATCTGACCCCTTGGCAACGGACACAGCTGGCGCGCCATCCGCAACGTCCCAGCACACTGGACTATATCACTGAGCTGACGCGAGACTTTCTTGAGCTCCATGGCGACCGCGTGTTTGGAGACGATCGGGCCATCGTGGGGGGATTTGCCCGATTCAACGACCGCCCTGTGATGATTATCGGTCATCAAAAAGGCAAAACCCTCAAAGAGCGCTGCACACGAAATTTCGGCATGCCCAACCCGGAAGGGTATCGGAAGGCGCTCCGCCTCATGAAGATGGCGGAAAAGTTCAACCGCCCGGTCATCACCTTTATTGATACACCCGGTGCCTATCCCGGTATCGGTGCTGAGGAGCGCGGACAAGCGGAAGCCATCGCCCGCAATCTGTGTGTCATGTCCCGTTTGACCGTGCCGATTATTTCCGTGGTCATCGGTGAAGGAGGGAGCGGAGGCGCGTTAGCCCTTGGTGTCGCCGACCGCGTCCTCATGCTCGAACATTCGGTCTATTCCGTCATTTCGCCTGAAGGCTGTGCCGCTATTCTATGGGACAGCCCGGAAAAGGTTCCTGATGCCGCCTCTGCATTGAAAATGACTGCACACGATCTTCTTGATCTCGGCGTGATCGACGCGATTGTTTCCGAGCCGCTGGGCGGCGCTCATCGCGAGCCACGGGCCATCTGCGACCTGGTGGGAAAGGCACTGACCAACCAGCTGTTCGATCTGCTTGACCTGCCCGTCGAGCAACTCATTGCCCAGCGGGATCAGAAATACCGCAAGATGGGTGCTGTTACCGGCCTTCTTCCCGCCCAAGCCTGATTTTCTTCATCGGTCGTTCAACAGACCCGTTGCGGAAAAACGCTGTTCGATTGCAGAAAGAATGCTGCCTGCCAGCACAGGGCGGAACGGATCAAGCACCTCAGCTTCGAGATAGCGATCGATCGTTCTCGGCAATTTCCGCCACCAAGCACGCGCGGAGACTCGGGCCTGTTCGGCCGCGGTGGCCTCGCCCCTGAGGATGCGGAGAATCTCTTGCTCAAAGAATTCCACATGGACAAGTTCGTCGTCGCGGATGGAGGCGAGGTCCGGTCGCAATGTGACGAGTAACGCCGCGAATTCAAGTCCCAGTGACTCATATCCATAGAGCTGAACGGCCAGCGCAGACCATTGTTTCGGCACGGACGGAAGCCGTTCTCGGTTGCGAGGCCGACGGCCGATCATGGTTTCGAATTGCGCCAAATGCTGCTGTTCATCTTCCTCGTGTTTTCGAAGAAAAGCATACACATTCTGAGGAACGCCTTGTAAACGCGCCGACTGTATCGTCCAAAGCGCCATGGCCTCGGCTTTGAGAAACCGTTCCAATAGCGCGGTCCCGCATTCCGGTGGGAGCCGAACGGATGGTGCTGCGTCTGACGACATGATGGCCTCATAGTACGCACACTCCGGTCGGTTATCCAAGTTGTCTTGGACACGAGAAGTTGGAGAGGGTTGACTGACACGCATCATCTGTGTACATCTTACGCCTAACGACTCACCGGACCGACTGCTGACCCTGGCCAAAGGGTTTCAGTTTGGTGAACCCATGAGGCGACACCTATGACACGTCCCACCGGTACCATGTCTCCGGTCGTTCAACGGGTTGTTCTCGGTGCGCTTGCCGCGACCCTACTCTTAGAGGTCGGTTGTGTCAGTCGACACACGTACGAAAGGGTCAAAGCAGAGGCGCTGGAGCAGACTCAAGCCCTGGAAGGGGTCCGAGAGGACGTCAGAGAGCTGGACCGGGAGATCGCCGAATTGCAGGCCTCGAATCGACGTGAAGATGCCGCCGTGTCAGAACTGCGGGCCGCTATTCAGCGAGAAGAAGAGCAATTGCCGATCATGAAACAGCGAGCGGAGGACGCCCTCGCGTCGCTGAAAATACAGGTGGCAACCTTACTGAATCAGAGTTGGCATCTGGCCCGCAAGATAGTGGACATTCGGCAAGAGAGCGCGTCCTTGCAAATCAAAGTGGCTCAATACAAAGATGAAATGGAGCAGGCCCAATCGTCGGCGTTGGTGGCAGCACGCTCGAACAGTCCATCCAGAACCCAGGCCGCTGTTCTAGAACCATCTCCATCTATGGTACCGAACGACCTAAGTGCGGCGCCACCACAAATCGCACAAACCAATCCGACTCCTCCGAATCCGCCTCCTGTCAAACCGACAACACCCGCACCTGCCGTGAAGGTTGACCCACCTACGACGAATGACTCGTGGATTGGAGTGATTATCAGCTGGCTCTCCGCGTTCTGGAAATGGCTGATCAGTTAGGGGACGCAGTATCTTCGACTGAAGCGCGACGTCACGAGCAGCCGGGATGTCTTCGTGCCCACGCGGCGGCTGCGCCACCGGCGAGATGCCCGGTCGCTAGGCAACCGGTGAGCAGATATCCTCCGGTCGGCGCCTCCCAGTCCAGCATTTCTCCGGCACAAAATACCCCAGGGAATGAATGAAGCATCAACCTCGCGTCCAGTGCCTCAAATGAGACGCCGCCGGCTGTGCTGATGGCTTCTTCCAATGGACGTGGCGCCACGAGTGTCAGCGGCAGGGCTTTGAGTACTGCGGCCAAGCGAGCAGGATCCGTAAACGCTTCGTGAGGGACCACTTCACGGAGGAGACCGGCTTTGATTCCCATGATACCGGCTCGTCGTTTGAGATGTGTCGCCATCGTACGTTTGCCGCGCGTCTGTGAAAGGTTCTCCACAAGCCTTCGCAATGATCGATCCGGAACGAGGTCAAGCCATATGGTTGCGGCTCCCTCCGTTGTGATCACATCACGTGCGGTGGCTGAGATCATATAGATGATGCCGCCTTCCACACCATTCGCCGTCACGACGAACTCCCCCATGTGACGGATCACGATCCTATCCACGGTCTTCGCAGTGATTGCGACTGTTTTTACCGGATGTCCCGAAAACTTTGTTCGAAAATACTCGCTCCACCGAACGTCGAATCCGCAATTGGCCGGTTTCAGCGGCATGATCGGCACCCCTTGTTTCGCCAGAATCTGAGTCCATACGGCATCGGAGCCGAGATGTGGCCAACTGCCCCCGCCTAGGGCCAACACGACAGCATCGGCCTGAACGCTCTGCGGCCCTACTGGACTGGTGAACAGAAGTTTTCCCTCTTGATCCCACCCACGCCATCGATGTCGAACGTGAAATCGCACGCCGGTCTGCCTCAATCGACGCAGCCACACGCGCAGGAGCGGCGCAGCTTTCAGATCAGTGGGAAAGATCCGTCCGGACGTCCCGACGAATGTTTCCACACCAAGCTCACGAGCCCAAACCCGGAGGGCTGTTGGTGGAAATGATCTGATTGCCGGTTCGATGAGTGTCCGGCGGGCGCCGTAGCGCGAGAGAAGCGGCTCAAGCGGCTCCGAATGGGTAAGATTCAGCCCTCCTTTTCCTGCGAGCAGAAATTTTCTCCCAACCGACGGCATCGCATCATAGAGCGCGACGTCGGCGCCGGCGGCAACTGCTGCTTCCGCAGCCATGAGTCCAGCCGGTCCGCCGCCGATGATCGCAACCGTACCCATCAACATCCTGACGATTCGTTACAAGATGTATGCTCTTGAACACACATATTTTTTGCCCGGAGACATCTCGATGCCGTCCATATTTGTATGAAACCCACTGCGTTTGTACAAACTATATTGAAGATAGGCTCCGCGGCTTGTCACTATTTCACGTAGTTCATACATTTTTACTTAGGCCCGTTTCTTGCCAGTGCACCACCCTCGAACTGCGATGGCCGGCGCAGTTTGGATGTATTTTTATTCACAATCAAACGTGGGAGGAATCCGAATGCGCGTTCGAGCGACCTGTGTTGCCGTGCTTGGCCTTGCCGGCTTGTTAGCCGGTGTTGCTGAGCAGGCTGGAGCAGCCGACGACATATCAAGAAGAAATAACTTGCATATGCCGAGACCTCATGTCCCTCGTCATTCAGATGATTCCTTTAGCCGTATGTTTCCAGGTTTGCCGTCCTATGCTCCGCCGACCGATGAAGCACGGGAGCAGGCGAAAAGGCTTGGCATCAAAGGGGGCAGCATCGACGCCATGGATCCCCTCACGGTTCCGCCGGACGAGTTGATTAGGAATCCTGGCCCGAACAACCCCGATAATCCGAATATGACGGCCGGCGTGACGTTTTTCGGACAATTTCTGGATCACGATCTGACCCTGGCGTTGAAAGCGCCGTTACTGGAGCAAACGCATCCCCGGCGGACGACAAATTTTCGCACCGCCGAATTTGATCTCGACAGTGTGTATGGCGACGGCCCCGATGGCTCCCCAGAACTGTACGACACCAGTTCCGGCGACATCAAATTTCGCATCGAAGTCATCCGCGGATCGGAGGGAGTGTCCCGCAACGGAGCGGTACGATACGATCTCCCGCGCGATCCGAACAATAATGCGATCATCGCAGACGGCCGAAACGATGAAAATCTCGTCATCAGCCAGTTTCATCTGGCAATGCTGAAGTTCCACAATGCCGTGGTCGATCGGTTACGCGCTGATCCGGCGCAGCAGCATCGTTCGGCCAGGGACATTTTTAGAGAGGCGCGCCGTCAGGTGCAATGGCATTACCAATGGATCATTGTCAACGAGTTCCTGCCGATGACCATCGGACAAAATCTGACAGGTGAGATCTTGCAGAATGGGCCTCGGTTCTACAGGGTCCACGACCGAACTCAAGACTCGATACATCGCAACAGCAGACGGGAACCCTTGATCCCGGTGGAATTCGCAGTGGCTGCGTATCGATTCGGCCATTCGCAAGTTCGCCCGAGCTATCGGCTGAACTTCGGAGCGAATAGCGGACAACCGTTCTTCGCCTTCATCTTCGATGATTCCGTCGATCCCAATGATCCCGATCCCAACGACATGCGTGGCGGCAAGCGAGCTGCGCGTCGATTCATCGACTGGCAGACCTTCTTCAATTTCAACGACGGTAACGTGAAACCCAACAAGCTGATCGACAGCAAGTTGTCGAGTCCGCTGATGCTCCTGCCAGGCTCGCGAGGCCCAGCGCCTGGGTTGCCGAATGACGGGGTTCAGTCGCTGGCCTCGCGCAATCTCATGCGCCATGTGAACTTCGGCATTCCATCCGGGCAAGCTATTGCACGGGTGATGGGCGTTCAGGTACTGACACCAGAACAGCTGGCTGAATTAGCTCCTTTCGGCATGGACCGAAGCACTCCGCTCTGGTACTACATTCTGAAAGAAGCTGAAGTGCTTGAGAATGGCCTGCGTCTGGGGCCGGTCGGCGGCCGTATCGTCGGCGAAGTCTTCATCGGTCTCTTGAAAGCCGATCGGGATTCCTACCTCGTTGCCAACAGGAACTGGAAATCCACCTTGCCGTCTGCCACACCGGGGAACTTCAAGATCACCGATCTCTTGCGGCTCGCCGGCGTCGTTCCTCCGCTTCAGTAGGTCCTACCGCCGGACATGGGGAGGAGCCTCTGAAAGAGGCTCCTCCCCGAATGATGACACAGACTCAGGACCTGTCCACCGTGTCCGATCTCTTCGGCTCGACACAGGAATCACAACCAGCCGTGCGAGTGCGATAGCCGACCACACCTCCCCGTCGATCCAGCTCAATCAGGCAACAGTCGTCAAGCATCTGCTTGAGCTGTTTGCGCCCGCGGTGCACTCGAGACTTCATGCCGGACAGTGAAATGCCAATCTGCTTGGCTGCAACTTGTTGTGTCAGTCCCTCAAACTCAACAAGTGTGATCGCATCTCGATAGTCCGGTGGCAGCCGTTCGATCATCGGACGAAGGCAACCGGCGAGTTCAGCACGAAGTTCCGCAGCATCGTCTTGACGAGTCATCTCTGAGATCGTAGAAACTTCGTTCAATGCTTCAAGTTCTGAACTCAACCCAGCCTGGATCTCTCGTTGTCTTCCTGGCTTCCGGTAATGATCAATGATCGCATGACGCGTGGCTTGATAGATCCATGAGACCAATCGCCTCGGATCGTTCACAGAGTCTCTATGCCGATGGACCCGCGCAAACACGTTCTGCAAAATATCGTCGGCGTGCCCCTGATCGTTCACCCGTTTGGCAATAAAAGCATGAAGGCTATCATGCAGGAGTTGCCAGAGTTCTTCTGTCGTCTTCGTCAAGATGGCCGCTCCATCGTATCCATACCGTACTGGTCTCGCTTAGATGCCGCAAGTGGCTGGTTCATGAGCACCGGCCTTCTTCGGCACGCAGCAGCCGGTTTGACTCAGTTGCCCTGTCACCTCTAGTTGCTCATGGACCATAAAGATCTCCCAGGCATTGCCGTCCGGATCAGTAAACCAGAGTTTATCCTGTCGAGCAAAGCAACAGGCGATGTTATCCTCCACTCTTTCAAGTATGCCTTCATGTTGCAAGTGGCTCTTCCATTCCGCAATTTCTTTGACCGTTTCGACCTCGATTCCCAAATGATCCACGGCACTCACCGAACCGGTAGAGGAGACCAGCGAAAAGTTCAGGGCCGGGGTCGTCAGGTCAAACTTGGCATAGTCCGCCACCTGTTTCTGCGGCGATACTCCAAACACCTTTTCATAGAATGCCACCGACTTGGCCACATTGCGAACATCGAGCGAAATATGAGGACGCATAGGAACACCTCCTGTTAGAGAACTGCGGCAAATTCCGCACTCATCTCTATAGACGGAGGAACCCCGAAAAGGACGCACCCATGTGAAGGGTGGAAGATCTCGAGACGCATATTCGTCGATCAGTCCGTCGGTTACGAGGTGATTCGACTTCTGGTCGTCGGAACCAGTGCAGGGAGAACGGAGGAGTCTTGCCTAGATGCCTGCGTTTTCACTAAAAAGCTTCGCAGCGCGATGGCCTGATTGTACCGTTCATCCTTGGCGGAATAGAGGAGCGTGACAGGGCGGGCCTTGGCCTGTTCTCCAATCGTTATGAGAAGGGCCGTCTTCTGTTTCAGTTCGGCGTGGTAGCGCCGCTGGAACTCGGTCCACCGTGCGGGATCGTGGCTGAACCATTTTCGGAGGGCGGTCGATGGTCAGAGATCGGGTATCCAGAGATCAAGCTTCGCATCCGTTTTGGACATTCCACGAGGCCATACCCGATCGACCAGTACTCGGAAGCCGTCGGACTTGGTCGCCGGCTCATAGACGCGTTTGACCTGAATCTTGCCCATAGTTAGAGGCCGATGGTTTCGATCTGTCGAATCTCCTCCGAGAGCAAGGTGAATCGATCCGATTGCAGGTCGTCTTTCATATGCTGAGGATTGGTCGTGCCGGTGAGAGGGAGCATGCCGACTTGCATTGCAAATCGAAAAATAAGCTGGGCGAGGCTGGCACCGTACCGAGCCGCCATGGCTCGGATCTCAGGATCGATGAACACGTCGCGGTTCGCGGTCAAGAGCGAGAAGCCTTGATAGATAATATGATGCGTCCGGCAAATCTCCCGCACTTCTGTATCCCACCCGAAGGCTGCATAGCAGCGGTTCTGCACCACCATCGGCTTCTGTCTCGCCTTCGTGCAGAGCAACGTCAGTTGATCGGCTGTGACGTTGCTGATTCCGATCATCTTGGTCTTCCCGGCATCGTAGAGGGACTCGATCGCGGCCCAGACCTCCCAGTCCTCGGCTCCTAAACCACGCCGTGAATAAGGTCCATGCAGCACATACGAATCAAGATGATCCGTATGGAGATGCTCCAACGAACTGGCAAACGATTGCTGCACCTGAGTGGTGATGCTCGCCCGAGCATCGTACGGCAGACGATGATCCTGACCGTTGAGCGGTGTGAACTTCGTTTGCAAGAACAGTTTGTCGCGGGTGATGCCCTGCTTGGCTAGTTGTAAAAGCGCCTCCCCGACCCGCGCTTCATCATAGTGAACGAGTTGATTGGCCGTATCGATCGCTATGAAGCCAGCTTCCACCGCTTGCAGCACAAGGCTGGTGGTGGCTTCTTTCTTCCAGGCCGTGCCGTACATAAATGAGGGAATCGGGACGTTATTATAGGTGGTCAATGGCATCTGAGTGTCTCCCATGAATTCCTGTACCATACACAGTTCGCGGCAGCGGTCTCAACGTGAGAATTGCTGGCGCCATACGCATCTTCAATCTTCACCTTTATACCGATATACCGACATAACCAATGATAGGGTCAGGTCTTGTTTCTTGCCATATGCACCTGTGTATGGGACAGGCGTCGATCATGGCGCGCCCCCTGAGACTGCAATTTGACGGAGCGATCTCCCATGTGACGTCCCGAGGCAACGCCCGGAACGATATTGTCGAGGACGATACGGATCGCCACGCCTTCTTGGAGTGCCTGGGGAAGGTTGTCCACCGCTTTCACTGGCTCTGCCACGCGTACTGTCTAATGGGCAACCATTATCACCTGGTCATCGAAACCCCCGAGGCAAATCTCTCCCAAGGGATGCGCCAACTCAACGGCATCTACACCCAACGCTATAACCGGCGTCACCGAACGGTGGGCCATGTGTTCCAAGGCCGGTACAAGGCCATCCTGATCCAGAAGGAGAGCCACCTGATGGAAGTCTGTCGGTATGTGGTGCTCAACCCGGTCAGGGCCAAGATCGTCGAGACAGTGGACCAATGGAAATGGAGCAGTTATCGGGGGACTGCTGGCCTCGCCACAGGTCTCCCTTGGCTGACCGTGGAGTGGGTGTTACGTCAGTTTGGTCAGGAGAGACAGCACGCCGCCAGGCACTACCGGCGATTTGTCAGAGAAGGGATCAACAGTTCTTCGATTTGGGAGGGTGTACAAGCTCAGGTGTTGTTGGGGACAGAAGACTTTGTCGAGAAGCTGAGAGAGCATGTGAAGGGGTACGAGGCAATCGTGGAGATCCCTCGGAGCCACCGGTATGTGAGCAGACCTCAGCTCACGAAGTTGTTTGAGGGGAAGCGCGCCAAGACCAAGCGAGACATGGCAATTGTTCAGGCGGTCCATCGTTACGGATACAGCCAGAGGGAGGTTGCGGAGATGCTGGGGCTGCACTACGCGACCGTCAGCCGAATCGCACACAGACCGTGATACAAGACACAAGACTTGACTCTATAACACCTCATGGGCATCGGGCTGTATCAGAAACCTGCCGGTTCCTTCCTCCCTTCTATCCTGTACTGACCGCCAAGAGCATAGAAAAAACGACGCAGTTACGTATGACTTCACAAACAGAATGCCTCACAGTGCCCCGTTCTACGTCTCCATCATTTCCAGCCTGGCATCAAATTCATGTCCGCAGGCCGTGCAGCGGATGCAGTCCGATTCGACGACGAATTCGTCGTCGCGGACCCCCATGCCTCCGCAATCCGGACAGCGAGCTAGATGGATCCGCTCATCGTTCACCGTTTCATATTGAGTTCCACGAAGACAATAGATTGGCTTCCCATCAAGTAACCATGGCTTCCCTGCTTTATCGACGACCGGCAGGACGATGTAATGATGATTCACGTATGTTTCAAGGTCCTGCCGGTTCGTGAAACCGTCCTTGATCAACTTGCCCCCCAATGCCTCGTAGAGAGCATGGTCTTTCACGATTGCCTTCGTCGGCCCCATATCTCCCTCCCCTCGTTAAGGTTCAGATCAACCCAGTGATCGCCGTACGCACACCCATCTTCCGAATTCCACCATCTCACCAGGAACCCACCCACAGGCTTGTGCCCACAAGGATCAAGCGACGCCAAACCATTAAGCGGCTCGCCTCCTGATGGTCGGCGGTTGTGGCTGTATGTCGACCGATCCTCCGGTATCTTGCCTTGATGCTTGTCTGTTCTCGTTGCTATTGGAAGAGAGCATGCGTATGCATGCAATCAGCATTATGATTAATGCGCCGATGCTAAGCACAATCCCCCAATATCCCCAGGACATAAGTCACCCTCTCGCGCCATGCGACGCGAGTCCTTCGTGAGGTTGCCGATACTGATCTCGTCCGTGGAATCGCACCAGACGTCTCTGCGTCATCCGGCTTCCGGGCTGTAGATAGATGGCATCCGGCCGTTCTTGCAGGAACGTGGCAGCATACGAGGAGAGGGCCCGTCTGGTGAGGAACGTACACCCGGCAGGTCTAGACCGTTGGAACTGTGCTCCACGGAGGACCATGATCACCACCTCCAAGATGAGGCGGTCGTGAAGTCGTATGAGTAGCCTACGCCTCGGACAATAACAGGTCAAGAGGCTGAATTGCGGAATGCGATGACGAGAAGCCCGCACACTTCTTGATGCATAGACCAGTCTGGCTGAAACAAGTACAATGCCACGGCGTCTTTTACCCAGAGGGAGGGTCGCACATGCGCAACGCGACTGTGTTGCTCAGGGCTTTGGGAGTTCTCGTAGCACCGGGGTTCATTCTTGGTCCCGTTATGTCTGACATCGTGCCGGCTGCACAAGCCGAGTCCTTGAACGTGAAACCCGGAGCATGGGAAATGACGGTCACGACGGTTGCATCGGGGATGAAACTCTCTTCGGAAATGACGGCAAAGATGACTCCCCAGCAACGCGCCCACATGGAACAGACGATGAAAGCTCGCGAAGGCAAGCCCCACACGACGACGTTACAATCCTGCCTGACGAGAGAAGATGTCACTCAGGATCGGATCATTAAAGAAATGGAGGATGAAGATGATGATAGTGCGGTGCAATGCAAGGTCAAAGTGATCTCAAAATCTTCGTCAAAATTGGTCGCCGATAAGCTGTGTCCCGGCCCGTCGCCCTCAACGACTCATTTCACGATCGAAGCGAAGACAACCGAGAGTGTTGTGGCAACCGGTGATCGAGAACAGCAGGGATCCGGCAAGATTCGTATGGACATCAAGGGGCGGTGGCTTGGCGCCGGCTGTGAGGGAATTGAAGAGTAGAGACGACCCGGATAACACGGCGGGTGACGAGAGACCGCATGGCCTGATGCAGGTGTTGAAGGCCGGCATCATGTACTTCCTCGTCGCGGTCGGAGCGGAGTTTGTCTTGGAGGTCATTCGCCTCCAGGTGGTGGCGTTGCATGTCGGTGAACGGCTTGCCGAGATGCTGGAGATTCCGAACGTGCTGCTCGCCACCATGATCGGATCGCGATGGGTCGTGGACCTATTTACCTTGCCTCCCCTGCCCGGCATCCGACTCGGTGTTGGGCTTGTGGCCCTCTGCCTCATGCTGATCTCGGAGTGGACAGTCATACAAGCCCTTCAGAGCTTGTCGGTCGAGGGGTACGTCACCACTCAAGACGCTGCCGTTGGAACGATTCCTATCGGCGCGCTTGGTGTGCTGACGGTCATGCCCTTTCTCGTCGGGTATCGATGGGAAGGCTGATGTTATTTGTTATCGGTAGGAGTGAGGATCCAGCCGGACATAACGATTGAACGTATTGAGGAAGAATGATCCATGATCTGCCGTAAGCGGTTTGTGTGCTGTGTCTTAACATTCTTCATCGGTGTCCCGACCGCCGCCATCGCGTCGGAACCTTCCGATCCGGAGTCGGCCATCCGCCGAATGGTGCGCGCCAACGCCGAAAAAGACCTGCCGACCCTTTCACGATTGATGGCGCACGATGCCGATATCGTCAGTTACGCGGTCGCCGGCCGTAAGTACATCGGGTGGACGGAACTTGAAAAGGGAATGCAGGAAGAATTCGTCAATTCCCAGAAGCTCGAGATTCCGATTCATGAGCTCACGGTGTGGACGAAGGGAGACCTGGCTTGGTATGCGATGGAACTTGACTATATCCGCTATGTTGCCGAGGGATCTGAATTGAAACGGACCGTGCTTCCGATGCGGGAAACCGGGGTACTCGAACGTCGCAACGGCAACTGGCAATTGTTGTCATGGCACGAATCCTTCCGATCCGCGCAACTCGGTGGGTCTCTCACGTCGCCGTCCTCAGCGGTTAATCGCAATCCAGTCAGAACATCACCAGCTGAACCTGTAGCTCCAGCTCGATAATACAAAGACATTTCATTTGGGTAGTGGCAGTCTCATAGTGGAATTGATAGATTGCGGCGATGGAATCCGAAGAACAGGCTGCGACGGAACTGCGATTGAGTTATCGCTACATCAAGGAACATCCTTGGGTCGTGACGGCCGTGAACGGCTTTCTTTCAGCCTACTTCATGGAGCAGCCAGGATTTCGCGTCCTGCGTCATTTTGATGAGCTGGAATCCGGCATGCATGTCTGGATCTGCGAAGTACCCAGCACGATGAAGATGACGACGCTCTTACGAAGACTGCAAGCCGATATTCCCCCCTGCCGGTACAGTCAGACTTCCGTCGTGTCAAGCAACTGTCCGCAGTATGTCGTCGATGCTCTCGATCAACACTGACGACTCGATCTGCCGGGCGCTCCATTTCTCAAAGCGAGTGGTCAGAATTCCGTGGTGGAGTATAATGCACCATGATGAATCGCGTGCTCGTCCTCGGCGCCGGCAAGATCGGGTCTCTGATTGCCTGCCTGCTCAATCAAAACGGCCGGTACGAGGTTCATCTGGGCGACATGACCTTGGATGCGCCGAAGCGTCTGGTCGAAGATCTTGGGTTGGAACGGGTCACGCCATGTCTGTTGGATGTACGGCATCCGGATGCCGTCGGCACCTATCTCTCAGCACATCGACTCGACGCCGTTCTCTCGAGCCTGCCGTACTTCTGTAATCCGACCGTCGCCGGGCTGGCCTTGACTCATCGTTTGCACTACTTCGACCTGACGGAAGACGTCGAAGTGACGAACCGGATCAAGGTCTTGAGCGCAGGCGCCATGCATGCCTTTATGCCGCAATGCGGTCTCGCGCCCGGTTTCATCAGTATCGTGGCGCATGAGCTGATGACTCATTTTGAAACGCTGGATACGGTCAAGATGAGGGTGGGCGCACTGCCGGTCCACCCCAGTAACGCCCTCAAGTATTCGCTCACCTGGTCGACCGATGGGCTCATTAATGAGTACGGCAATGTGTGTTATGGGATTGAAGCAGGCGAGAAAGTCCTGCTGCAACCGCTCGAGGGATACGAAACGATCGAACTGGACGGGCTGCTGTACGAAGCCTTTAACACCTCGGGTGGGTTGGGGACTTTGGCCGACAGTTATGCGGGAAACGTTCGAACCATGAACTATAAAACCCTCCGTTATCCCGGTCACTGTGAAAAAATTCATCTATTGATGAAGGATCTTAAGCTCAACGAAGACCGCGAGACTCTCAAGCGTGTCCTCGAACATGCCGTACCACAGACTCTCCAGGACGTTGTTTTGATCTATGCCTCGGTCACCGGACGAAACGAGGACGGATTCTTCGAGGAGAACTACGTGAAGAAGATTTATCCGCAATGCATTAAGGGAAAACTCTGGTCGGCGATCCAAGTAACGACCGCGTCCAGTGCTTGTTGCGTCATGGATCTTGTGTTGAAAAATCCATCAGCGTACCATGGATTTATCACTCAGGAGTCCGTGTTGTTGAAAGAGTTTTTGGACAATGATTTTGGAGCTTGCTTCCGATGAGCACGATACACACTGCGCTGAGAGACCTTGGTATTCAAGCCGTGAACTCCGGCGGAAGTACCGGCAATGGCTGGTGGTCCGGACGTAATGACGGGTCCCTCCTTCCCTCGATCAATCCTTCAACGGGCGAACAAATCGCCGGCGTCTATCCCTGCTCATCCGACGATTATCAGCGGATCGTGAAAGAATCAGTTGAAGCGTTCCGCACCTGGCGGATGGTCCCGGCGCCGAAGCGTGGCGAGATGGTCCGGCTCATCGGCCAAGCCCTCCGTGAGAAGAAGGATCAATTGGGCACGCTGGTCTCACTTGAAGTCGGCAAGATCAAAGCCGAGGGCGATGGTGAAGTGCAAGAGATGATCGACATGGCGGATTTCGCCGTCGGTCAATCCCGGATGCTCTACGGCGTCACGATGCAGTCCGAGCGACCAGCACATCGAATGAGCGAACAATGGCACCCGTTAGGGCCGGTCGGCGTCATCACCGCGTTCAATTTTCCCGTTGCCGTGTGGGCCTGGAATGCGTTCGTGGCTGCCATTGCCGGCGATACGGTCATCTGGAAACCGTCGCCGAAAGCGCCGCTCTGCGCCGTCGCGGTGCAACAGATTTGCAATCGTGTGATGCAGCAACAGGGCTATTCGGGGATTTTCTCGCTGTTCATCGCCGACCAGCCCGCTCTTGCCGAGCAGATGGTGCAAGATGAGCGGTTGCCGCTTATCTCGTTTACCGGATCAGTGCCGGTCGGTCGAAGGGTCGCCGCTCTGGTTGGACAGCGATTGGGTCGCACCCTCCTCGAACTCAGCGGCAACAACGCCGTGATCGTCGACGAGACGGCGGATATCAACATGGCGGTGCGCGCCATCTTATTCGGAGCCGTCGGAACCGCCGGGCAGCGATGTACGACGACGAGACGACTGATCGTTCATGAATCGCGCTATGAGGAATTGGTCGGCAGGCTCGTGAAGGCCTACGCCCAAGTGCAGATCGGCAATCCGCTGGAAAAAGACGTGCTCATGGGGCCGCTCATCGACCATGTGGCGGTGGAGGGCTATCGTGCCGCGCTCGATGAAATCAAGAAAGAAGGCGGCGAGATTCTTTGCGGCGGACATGTGTTGAATCGGCCCGGGTATTTTGTTGAGCCGACGATCGTCCGAGCACAACACCAATGGTCCATCGTGCAACGTGAGACCTTCGCGCCGATTTTGTACGTCATGACCTTCCAAACAATCGACGTGGCTATTCAGATGCACAATGACGTCCCGCAGGGTCTCTCGTCGGCGATGTTTTCGAACGATGTGCGCCACAGCGAGCGGTTTCTATCGGCAGCCGGAAGCGATTGCGGGATCGCTAACATCAATATCGGCACCTCCGGAGCAGAGATCGGCGGCGCGTTCGGCGGTGAGAAAGACACAGGAGGAGGACGCGAAGCGGGGTCGGACTCCTGGAAAGCCTATATGCGTCGTCAGACCAACACGGTCAACTGGGGCACGGAATTACCCCTGGCTCAAGGCATTAAGTTTGGATCTTGAAACAAGGTACGACGATGGATCAGGCTCGTGACCTCGATGATCTGCTGGGAAAAATGGTCGGGACCTATGTCGCGCGTAACCGAGCGGCAGGAGTCCTGAAGGCCATGCTTGACGAGACCGGGGTGGGTTTCTGGCCCGTCATCGATCATGTCACGATTCGAACGCTCGACATCGATCGTGGGGCTGAACCATTTGTGAAGTTAGGCTACAACTATGATGAAACCCTGCAGTACGACGATTGGTATGCGAAAGTCTACCGCAAGGTCGGCTACCCTGCCCTCTTCGTAGACCAGGCCTACCCCGATGAACGGGGCAAAACCAGTATCATTCCCGGTTGGGTCAACAAATTCGGTGACATGGTGTTTCACCATGTTGCAGTTCGCGTAGAAGACATTGAACAGGCCGTCGCTCGACTTCAGCAAAAAGGTGTGGTCTTTGCAGGAAACATCGTCGGCGCTTCGGGCGGACCGCTCAGACAAATCTTTTCCGCACCGGAAACCGTCGACGGGCAGCCATTTTCCGTCTTAGAGTTGGCTGAGCGGCACAGAGGTTACCAGGGATTCCTCCCCCCACAGGCCGACAGTCTGATGAAATCTTCTACCGGCCGTTAAGCAGCGCTACTGCGGTCGACCTGCGTACTTCCTTCCTGTGAGGCGAATTCTCGTGCGATCATCTGTTTGACTTCAACAAACCGATGTATCCCCAAGACGAGACAAGCTAGTCCTGCTGCCAGGACAACGCTCCCAGGCCTTGCACATAGGGGTGGGTGACCCACCAGAGAGCCGGTACGCCTACAATCACGAAACCCAGCGAAGTTCTGATATAGGCTAACAACGTTCGTTCATTGGCCAACTCAGTCCTCTGCCGCGCCAGCTGATCTCGAATCTGCATGTCCATAGTGGTTCTCTTTTCTTATAACACACGATTGTTTCCTATGGTGCTCCGATGCATCGCAAGAGGCAGATGTGAGCCGAGATTGAGAACCAGCATGACAAGACTGTGAGTGATGAACAAAATGTCAGGCACCTTTATGCGTGACGAGCTTTATGGGCGAGAGCGAACAGTCTCACTCGCGGTGAAACTCCAAATTCAATCGATAGAGCGTCAGTCCTCTTTGCGTCTGCTTCTCGTTCACCAATTCCATAACCTCAATGAAGGTGGTCAGGATAAGATGAGCAAAAAATCGTTCCCGACCTATCCTCCTCACAGGACTTCACTGCACAGTACCTCCGCCTGCTCCAATACAGTTTGCGTCGCTTTTTCCTGTTTGTCAGGAGGGTAGCCATACTTCCTGAGGATGCGCTTCACTATGACTCGTAACTGAGCGCGGACGTTCTCCCGAACCGTCCAGTCAATCGTCACATTATTACGGACAGCTTCCGCCACTTCGCGCGCGATGATCCGTAGCGTCTCATCCCCAAGCACCTTCACCGCGCTGTCGTTGGTTTCGAGCGCGTCATAGAAGGCCATTTCTTCCTCGGTGAGACCAAGCCGCTCCCCTCGCTCGTGAGCAAGGCGCATATCTTTGGCCAAGCCTATCATCTCCTCGATGACTTGTGCGGCTTCAATCGCCCGGTTCTGGTACTTCCGCACCGCCTGCTCCAACATTTCGGCAAAGGACTTCGCCTGCACCACATTCTTGCGAGACCGCACCTTGACCTCGCCGCTCAGCAGCTTCCGCAACAGTTCGACAGCCAAGTTCTTCTGGGGCATTTCTCGCACTTCGGCGAGGAACTCATCGGAGAGGATCGAGAGATCCGGCTTCTTGAGCCCAGCGGCAGCGAAGATGTCCACGATCTTGTCGGACATCACCGCCTTTGAAATGATCTGGCGAATGGCATGGTCGAGTTCTTCATCCGTCTTCTGCTCGCCTGAGGCGCTCTTCGCCAGCACCGCACGAACGGCTTGAAAAAAGCCCACATCATCTCGAATCCGGAAGGTCTCCTCATGCGGCACAGCCAGCGCAAACGCCTGCGAAAGATCCGTGACGGCGTGAAGGAGGCGCGCCTTCCCATCTTGCTGCTTCAAGATATGCTCTTGTGCAGCAGGCAAGACTGAGAGTCGCTCTTGAGGCTTTCCAGTCATCCATGGCGACCAGTCAAAGCCTCTCACCATGCCGGCAGACGTGCTGTATGAACCGAAGAGACCTCGGCAGATTTCATACTTCTCCAGCATCACCGCGACGGCTTCGGCTTGGTCAATCGCTGTCTTACCCGTCCCACCGCTTTCTGTGTAGGTTGCAAGAGCTTGCTTCAGTTCGTCGGCGAGGCCGAGGTAGTCCACGACCAATCCGCCAGGCTTATCTTTGAACACTCGGTTTACACGCGCAATGGTCTGCATCAGCCCATGACCTCGCATCGGCTTATCGAGGTACATCGTATGGAGACTCGGCGCGTCAAACCCAGTCAGCCACATGTCGCGAACAATGACGAGCCGAAAGGGGTCCTTGGGGGCACGGAACCGGAGCGCCATGTCCTCGCGGCGTTTCTTATTCCGGATATGGCCCTGCCACTCGATCGGGTCGGAGGCCGAGCCGGTCATAATCACCTTCATCGAGCCTTGGTCATCCGCATCGGCATGCCAGTGTGGGCGCAGGGCGGCAATCTCTCGATACAGCTCCACACAGATCCGTCGGCTCATGCATACCACCATCGCCTTGCCATCCATTGCCGCAAGGCGATCTTCGAAGTGATCGACGAGGTCTCGCGCGATCAATTTGATCCGATTTTCCGATCCCACCACGGCTTCCAGCTGCGCCCACTTGGTTTTGAGCTTCTCCTTCCGCTCGACTTCTTCCCCCTCAGTCGCCTCTTCAAACTTGGGGTCGATCTTTGGCCGCTCCGACGCCTTGAGTTCGAGCTTCGCGAGCCGGCTCTCGTAGTAGATAGGAACGGTCGCCTTATCGATGACCGCCCGCTGAATGTCATAGATGCTGATGTAGTCGCCAAAGACCGCTCTGGTATTGGCATCGGTCTTTTCGATCGGCGTTCCGGTAAATCCGATGAACGAGGCGTGAGGCAACGCGTCACGCATGTGGCGAGCAAAGCCATCGATGAAGTCATACTGGCTCCGATGGGCTTCGTCCGCGATCACGACGATGTTCCTGCGATCGGACAGCACGGGGTGCCGATCGCCTCTTTCTTCAGGGAAAAACTTCTGAATGGTGGTAAACACCACGCCACCGGAAGCTACGCTCAACTTTGTGCGTAAGTCAGCCCGGTCGGTTGCCTGAACTGGGTCCTGTCGGAGCAGCTCACGGCACCGAGCAAATGTCCCGAAGAGTTGATCGTCAAGATCATTGCGATCAGTGAGCACGACGATGGTTGGGTTCGCCATCGTCGGATGCAGGATGACCCGCCCCGCATAGAAGGCCATCGTGAGACTCTTTCCCGATCCCTGCGTATGCCACACCACTCCCACCCGTCGATCGCCTGGTTCACCACCCGGCTGATACCCAGACTTGTATTGACCCAAGGGATCGGCGGCTCGATGCTCTGCCGCACGGCGGGCTGCCCGCAAGGTTTCCTCGACAGCCACATTCACCGCATGGAACTGATGATAGCCCGCCATCTTCTTAATGAGCTTTCCTTGGCCCTCGTCTTCGAACACAACGAAATGCCGCACCAAGTCGAGGAACCGGCGTTTTTCAAAGATTCCTTCCAGGACCACTTGCAGCTCGGAAATCGTGGGCGCCGCGTCCTGAGTGCCCGTAATCGTACGCCAAGGTTTAAACCATTCCTTCCCAGCCCCAAGAGCCCCAATGCGAGCTTGGACACCGTCAGAAATGATCAGCGCCACATTGATAGAGAAAAAGGAGGGAATCTGTGCCTGGTAAGTCTGGAGCTGTTGGTAGGCACTCCAAATCGTGGCGTCTTCATCCGCCGGGTTCTTCAGCTCAATGACTGCAAGTGGCAACCCATTCACGAAGAGGACGACGTCCGGTCTCCGAGTGTGCTGCCCCTCCGAAACCGTGAACTGATTCACGGCGAGCCAGTCGTTGTTCTCGGGCTTGTCGAAGTCGATCACCCGTGCTTGCGCTCCGGCAATCGAGCCGTCTTTTCGCCGATACTCAACGTTCACTCCGTCCACAAGCATCCGATAAACAGCGCGGTTCCGCTCAATCAAAGAAGGAGCCTCAGACCGAGTGAGTTTGCGAAATGCGTCCTCGATGGCTTCAAAAGGAAGCTCCGGATTCAGCCGCACCAGCGCTTGGCGCAGCCGCCGATCGAGAACCACATCACGGTAGTTCTGGTCACCGCGTTCGGCGTGGGGTTCGCCTGCCGCGATGTCTGGCCCGTGAAGCACCTGGTAGCCCTGCGCTTCGAGCCAGCCGAGGGCGGCGTCTTCGACAACAGATTCGGTGAAAGTATGGCCCATCTTGTAGCTTGCTATGCCGGCACTTCGAAAATTAAGACTGTCAATGTCATTTCTCTCTCCGAATCATCCTTATGTCGCATGACAAAACGGAAACCCGTTTCTGTTCCATAGGTGACGTGTCGCTTGAAGCACCCATGGGCTTTCACGAGTTCGGGTATCTTGGAAAGCACTGTGGAAAGTTGCCGTTCTCTATTGAAGATCAACAAGGCCAGCTTGCTGTCCCGCCAGGTCGCATAGCCCAGCAATTGATCCAATGCTTGTGAAAATGTCTCAGGGCCTCTCCAGAACTTACATTCGGCGATGAAGATGTTCTTGCTTTCTACACGAATAAGAATGTCGGTCTTTCCTTCGAAATTGAAAGTTTCTCCAGTTGCCTGTCCTTCATAGTGCCCATTTAGTTGAACCAAAAAATGTTGTCTCAAGTCTTCTTCTCCCATGCCAGAGAAAGCCTTTGGGCTTCTCTCCATCACAGCTACCATGTTAGAGACCACCGAAAGGATGTGCTCATACTCTTGCATCTCCAAGGCGGGTTCTGGCTTGAACGGAGCACTACGTTCGACCGGTCTTGAAACAGGGGTCTTGCGTCGCACTGCTGGTGCTGTATAGGTCTGAGGTACGCCTTCTCTACGCCGAAGCGGAAACCCGAGAGCGCTCACAAGCCCTCGGTCCCTTAAAAGTTTGCTGCGGCGCTCCTCGATATGACTTTTGGCGCTGCTGGTCAGTGATTGATTGAATTGTGAAACGTCACCTGATATCCATTGCAAATATTGCCGAATACGCCCGATCTCATTTTCAAATGTCGACTTGATGGCTTCAGCGTTGTGGTCGGTCCTTTGGTAATAGAGAATGAGCTCATTACCTCGTACAGAACCGTGAGGAGGGTTCAAGGTATATGTAGCTGGCTTGCACTTGAACAATTCTTTATCGCCATCGAATGGGATATAGAACGAGATACCAGTTCCCTTCACATAGAATGGCTCATTCCTATCGAAGATCACCCTGAATGGGTCTCCGCTGACATCAATCGATGCCTCTATCTGCTCCACAGTGATCTGGTCTTCTTTGAGCTGAATCATCCCGACCTTGTATTTGTCTGCAAGAGCCTCAGTTAGGCTCTGAACACTGGCATTCAGTAAGGCATTGGGGTCCATGGAGTCGATCTCACCGACCATCTTGTTAGCTTGGTTGCTTAAAACTGCGCCAAGGTCGTGTTCGCAGAATAGATAGTTTCGTTCGTCTCTCACTATCAGTCTCCAAGCTCTGCGACCGCATTACTCGATCTCACCTCGCAAGAGACGCGCTTCTGTAGCAACAGCTCCGCGTCCTTTAGTCGCAGCTCGCCGGAGATGAGTTTGGGCAGCAGCGTGTCGCGGAGAGCAAAGAGATTGCGGGATTCGCACTCATTCTGGGACATCCTTAAAAAAAGGGGTGCAGTCACTTGGGAAAACATGTCGATCACCTGATCGGTGGGTCGCACAATCTGCGTCGCAGCGACGACTTCAGGGCGCACCGCTGGATAAGCGCCGCCATCTGATAGATGAGATAATGCCTCGATGTTCTCGGATGCCGTTGCGGCGAGATACACGAATTCAGCGTATTCCGGACGTATCGGTCGTAGAACAGCGAAACCCGTACTACCAGTGAGTCCATCCTCTGTGACGAGAGCGTAGGAGCCATTTCCTGGACGCACCGTCCCGACGATTGTGTCGCGGTGCCTCAGCACTCGCTGTGCTCGGCTTGGTGCGTCGGTTTCCCGGTACATGCTGACTGCTTCAATACGACCCCACTTTGTATTGGAAAGATCGACGTATCGGATCTGATTCGGTCGGGTCATCTTCGACCACACTTCAGGATTTAGCGCTGACATGTCTGCAACCGTTCCCACATCCCACCCCTTCGGAATCTCTCCTAGCTCTGAGTCTTCGAAGGAATTCGGGAAGAGGTCAGCAAGGGGCTGAGGCAGGCCAGGGTCGCGGCCTTCGGCCTTGGCGCGGACTGGGTCAAAGTCCACGAACCATGACTTAAAGAGCGCCCGCGCCATCGCCTCCAGCGTTTCGTTCATTCGCCGGTTCAGCTCGATCTTGTCGTCCAGCGTACCGAGGATGTGGGCGATGGCGCGTTGCTCATAGAGCGGTGGAACAGCTACAGGTAGTTGGCGGATGGTCGGAAGATTTAGCCGTTCGGCTACTGTGCCGTCTCTATGCCCATGCGTATGGGAAGCCATAACAGGAGAGTTCAGCCAGTATCGAAGAAAACGGTGATTGCACTTAGAGAGCTTTGGACGGAGAAGAACCATGCGTTGCCCAAGGCAAACACGAATACCAGTAGGCACCTCCGCTGCAATTCCAAAATAAGTACCTTCACGGCTGTAAAAAAGATCGCCATATTTTGGCTCTGCCCGAACGATTCGCTTTTGATATGTGTCCTCAGATACATGCCCAGCCTCCTCCATGCGGAACACACCGGTCCTCATGTCTTGAGAGCGAACAACAAAAGGGCCATCCGCCGTCAACACAGGGGTCGAGTGAGGACAATCAAAGACGCCATCACAGACTTCATCGAGTCGTTCCCATCGCCAATCAGACGGCAGCGGGACGGCTATTGAAGGAATATGGACTACAGAAGACTCACCCGGCATACTTGGTCTACTATCCGGCTGTTTGGCCTCCTGCACCACCACATAGTCCTTGCGAATGATCTCGCGGAAACGTTCTGGTACATCATCCCAGACGTGGAGATCCACCGGAAAGAGCAGATTGCTTTCGGCAAGGGCATCTTTGAGATCACCCACCTGATGGCGTTGGGCGGGAACGGCAAAGGCAACGAGGTCGAGGTCAGAATTAGGACGGGCGGTCCATTTCACACGAGAACCATAGGCCCACACGGCGACACCGGGAAGAAACCGGCGCAAGAGCGCGCTCAACTGGCTGCGCTGCTTTGTCGTGAGATCTATCGCATCGGTCATTCCCACGTGGCTCCCGACATCGTCTGGTAGAGGCCGATGGCATCGTCGATGAAGTCACCCATGAGGGAGAGGGTTTCTTTTGCCTTTTTCCCGCTGTAGTCATGAGCCGTGCTGGTGCGGGCATCGGCGTACTTGAGCCACTGCTCCACAGAAGACGCAAAGAGATCATTCTGTCCGGCCAGCTTCCACAGTGGCTTGGGACTGTTGGGAACATCCGGCAAACCGATTTCTTCGATGAGGTACCGTTTGAGGTCTTTCCACAGGGTGTCGTAGCAAGTTTCAAATCGCCGGATCACAGATTCCGCGATCGCTTCACGATCGATCTCGGTGAGTTCGGGACGGGTCTGCGCCTGCTTGTGGTTGGCGTATTGCAATTCCAGATGCTTGAGCGCTTTCTGAAGCTTGTCGTAATCAATCATGCCGCTTGCCCTCGTGATCCGAGTCCCACCAGTACCGCCGACTCCATCCGCCTACCCTCCATACCCCAACTCCTTCAAATTTGCGGCGATGGCGGCATCGAGCTTCGCGGATTCCTTCTGTTGCTCGCGCAGCGTTGCGGTGAGTCGCTTCATCTTTTCATCGAACGGCTCTCCGTCGTCTTGGACGGCCTCTGCGCCGACGTAACGGCCAGGGGTGAGCACGTGACCGTGCTTGCGGATCTCTTCCAGCTTCGCGGCTTTGCAGAAGCCGGGGATGTCCTCGTAAGCGGTTCGTCCTGAGCCTGTCGAAGGGCGAACCGCTTCTTTGTCGCCGCGCCAGAGATGATAGGTCCCGGCAATCTTCCCGATCTCCTCTTCACTGAGCTCTCGATGGACCCGGTCAATCAGTGCCCCCATTTTGCGCGCATCGATGAACAGGGTTTCACCACGCCGATCTCGGAAGCGGCCGTTCTTTTTGTTGCGCGCGATAAACCACAGGCACACCGGAATCTGGGTCGAGTAAAACAGCTGGCCCGGCAACGCCACCATGCAGTCCACGAGATCGGCTTCAATGATGGCCTTGCGGATCTCGCCTTCGCCTGACTGGTTTGACGACATTGAGCCGTTGGCCAGCACAAACCCCGCAAGCCCGGTCGGCGCCAGGTGATGGATAAAGTGTTGCATCCAGGCGTAGTTGGCATTGCCCGTGGGCGGAGTCCCGTAGACCCAGCGCTTGTCGTCCTTAAGCAGCTCGCCGCGCCAATCGCTGTCGTTGAACGGTGGGTTGGCCAGCACATAGTCGGCCTTGAGGTCCGGGTGCTTATCGTTGTGGAATGTGTCGCCGTGCGCGATCTGCGCGTCAATGCCGCGGATGGCGAGGTTCATCTTGGCGAGTCGCCAGGTCGTGTAGTTGGACTCCTGTCCGTAGATGGAGATATCCCCTAGCTTGCCGCTGTGGGCTTCAATGAACTTCTCGCTGCTCACAAACATGCCACCCGATCCGCAGCAGGGGTCGTAGACTCGTCCCTTATAGGGCGCCAGCATCTCGACAAGCACGCGCACGACGCGGGACGGCGTATAGAACTGCCCACCCTTCTTGCCCTCGGCACTCGCGAACTGTGAGAGGAAGTACTCGTAGACGCGACCAAGTGTGTCCTTCGCACGATCTGCCGGGCTACCAAGCGCGATGTCAGAGACGAGATTGATGAGCTGACCAAGCCGCTGCTTGTCGAGCCCCGGGCGGGCATAGTCTTTGGGTAGCACTCCCTTCAGCGATGGGTTATCCCGCTCGATGGCGCTCATCGCATCATCGACGATCGTGCCGATGGTCGGCTGCGGTGCCTTGGCTTTCAGATGTGACCACCGCGCTTCTTTTGGCACCCAGAAGATCCTCACGGCCTTGTATTCGTCTGGATCTTCCGGATCAGCCCCCTGTTTCCTCTGCGCGTCAAGCTCAGCATGCTTCGCTTCGAAAGCGTCGGAAATGTACTTGAGAAAAATCAACCCAAGGACAACGTGCTTGTACTCTGCTGCGTCCATGTTGTTGCGCAGCGCATCTGCCGCAGCCCAGAGTTTCGCTTCGAGTCCTGAGGACTCACCGTTTTTAGCCTTCTCTGGTTCCTTTTTCGATTTCGGCATGCCCGGCTCTCCAATTGATTGGAAGGAAAGCGTACAACAGGACTCTGGATAAATTGGGCTGAAGCTTACCCGTTTCCTTCTAAGAAATCACGCACCCAAAGAGGAAAAGGAAGTCCTGGGTTCTGAGTGCAAAGTGCTGAGTTAGTGGCTCAAGTGAACCTGAAGGTTCTTCGCTTTCTTGACTGAAACGATTGCAGAGCGTAGGCTCTCTCTCATGATGCTGGATTGGAGTCAATGCCCGGCGGTAGAGCGAGTGCCAGGAAAGGTCAGCGGCACATGGGTATTCCGGGGGATCCGTGTCCCTGTGAAAGCGCTGTTTGAGAATCTTGAAGACGGGGCCAGAGTCGACGACATCCTGCAATGGTTTCCGGGTGTCACTCGCGCTCAGATCGAAGCGGTCTTGGAACATGCCGGAGCAAGCCTCGCCGAAATCTAAAACGATTCTTTCGAGTGAACATTCTCTTTGATCAAGGAACGCCCGTCCCTCTTCGCCACGCGCTCTCTCATCACACGGTCTCGACGGCATTCGAGATGGGATGGAGATTGATCTTTGTCTGAAGAAGAACGGGCCGGTCGGAAGTCTTCCTCGAACAGGCAAGTTTCTAGAAACGAAGCAGTCTACCCCATATCCCGTAGCTGGTGATCGGGATTCCGATCACGGGCGATGGTCTTCATGAGCTGATCGCCGAAGAGAACGACGACTCGATCCCGATGGTCCTTCACCATCATGGATGCCGACGGTGACTTGAAGGTGGAAGGGTCTCCGTCCAGCCACGCACTACAGGTAAAGGGCAGTGCATCCAAGATGGTTTCCACTCGGTACTCCTGCCGGAGTCGGTATTGCAGCACATCAAACTGGAGACGGCCGACCGCGGCGACCAATGCCTCCTGATCATTGAGACTTCGCATGATCTGCACCGTACCCTCTTGCGCCATCTGGGACAGGCCTTTGTCGAACGCTTTGCGTTTGCCGACATCCGTTGGTCTGAGACGCGCAAAAATTTCCGGTTGGAATTGCGGGAGCGGTTTGAAATTGAAGCCCCCTGTCAAAGACACCGTGTCACCGATGGCGAAGACTCCGGGATTGATGATGCCGATGATATCGCCGGGATAGGCTTCTTCGACCGTACTGCGTTCCTGCGCCACCAAACTGTGCGGTCTCGCCAGTCGAATGTCCCGACCCAATCGGTGATGCTTGACCACCATATCTCGCTCAAAACGTCCTGAGCAGACGCGAAGAAATGCCGTGCTGTCGCGATGCTTGGGGTTCATATTGGCTTGCAGTTTGAAGACATAGGCGCTGAACGGGATGTCCATTGGGTTCACGAAGAGTTCGGACCCATCATCGCGGTCGGCCGGCCGCATGCCGGGACTTGGCGCCAAATCCACAAACGCGTCGAGAAAGCTTTCAATCCCAAAATTCGTCAGCGCGGACGCGAAGAAGACCGGGGTGACTTCCCCCTGAAGGAACTGTTCACGCGTGAAGGAATTTCCGGCGATCTCCAAGAGCTCCAAATCATGCCGCACCTCGGCCATGGTCTCCTGCGAGACCCGGCCGGTTGAGCGGAGTCCGTCCAGCGGCAAGGTATCTGTCTCCACTTTCGTCGCCCCGCCATGCACGGTTTTGCTGAACAATTGCACCAGACTGTCGGCCCGGTTGACAATGCCGACGAAATCACTGCCCGATCCGATCGGCCAATTGATCGCGCTCGCATGAATGTTCAACGCTTGCTCCACTTCTGTCATCAAGTCGAGTGGTGGACGCCCCGGCAGGTCCATCTTGTTGATCAACGTCAGGACCGGGATCCGACGCATGCGGCACACGGCGAACAGTTTGCGCGTCTGGGTTTCCACACCCTTGGCTGCATCGATGACCATGATGGCGCTGTCGGCGGCCGTCAAGGTGCGATAGGTATCTTCGGAGAAGTCTTGATGGCCTGGCGTATCCAGCAAGTTCACCACGGCGTCTTTATAGGGAAACTGCATGGCCGAAGCCGTGATGGAAATGCCGCGCTCCTGCTCCATCCCCATCCAATCCGAGGCGGTGCTCTTGCCGCCTTTTCGTCCGCGCACCATACCAGCGGTTCGGATCAGGCCGGAGTACAAGAGAAGCTTCTCGGTCAGCGTCGTCTTACCGGCATCCGGATGGCTGATGATGGCAAAGGTGCGTCTCCGCGCGGTGGCGGAGGCAAGTTCGCTTAGCGGAGTCGTCTCAGTCATCATGGTGCGAGAAGCAACATAGCATATCGTGTGTGAAGAGGGATGATTCTCACGCGGTGAGGTCGATCCGTCGAGTCAGTCTGTTCGATTCCAGTTCGAACAATGCGTGGAGTTTTCGTAAGCCTTCTCTTGACTCCGTTACTCAGCGGGAATTCTTGTCCACATATAACCGGCCCGTTCCACTGCTCGGTGGACTGCGCCAAGAACAACTGGCGTATCGGAATGTGGGAGCACCGCCGGCTCCGAGGTGGCTCGAAGCTTGGTCATCAGTTGCTCGACCTCGACCCCTGCTAATCTATCACAGATTTCGTATAAACCATCAGGTCCTTCCTCAATAAGGTTATGCTGTTCCAAAATCCTGCGCAATATGGCGATGATGTCGGTCGTGGGTGTCGGCATAAGTAAGGCTGCTAGGGCTCCATGATCAAGCCGAAGCTTTGTCGCAATCAAAATTGGCTTTCCTCCGTTCCATCGTTGGGCCGCAGGCAGGAGAATCTTTTCTTCCATCCCGATGTGCCGAAGCAGTCCGGCTCGAAAATGGTCGTAGGCTCCTTGCACCATCTGGTCTGCGGAAACAACGGCTGTCTGAAGAAGTTGTTCTAATCGTCGATGATCCTCTGCGAGAAAGCGCGTGACGGACCCAGATTTATATCCTCGTGGTTGCATCACTGTTGACTATGCGGCTTCATGGATCTCAGACTTTACCGACGCCTTATCCCAGGATGGTTCTCTCGTCTCTCGCCCTGTTCCGAAAAGCCGGATGATCAACCTTCTAATACATATGGCAAGTCCCACAACCCACATTCCGATGAATAGAAGTGAGCCTATGGCGAGACAGTTTTCGGATATGGGGAACATCGTCGGTCTTTCAAGGGACCAAGTGACCCCTCACATTCTACACCATGTGAAGCGGGAAGAGTGTCTCAGTGCCAAACAGCTTGTGCGTAGACGGTCAAGGCGGAGATAAGGAGGATCGTCAAGGCGCCGAAAAAGGAGGCTATCAGTGAGAACTGACCGTACTGTTGAAACTGCGGTCGTCGAGTCTGCGGGAACCGCATGAGACAAAATGTCACGAATGACGAGCCGGATCCGATCAATGCCAGCAGAACTTGATCAGCATCCGTCATTCCGGCTCGCTCCCATTCCTTACATCAGAAAATACCCTAGCCCTGCACCACCGATCAGCAGAAAGATCAGCCAGCGGAGCACTCCTTCTCGCGCATTAGCTTCGGCTTCATCGATTCGATTCTTGAGAGCCGGCTGTGACCGGAGAAATGTCTCGACCAAGTCCTTGGCTTCATGTAAACCGACGTTCCGTTCAAACCGAACCAGCTTGATGGCTTCGAGAACCTGGCCTTTCACAAGTGCACGTACAGCCGCTTGCGAGAGAGCTGGGTCTAGTGGAGAGGCTATGGGGGCTTCAGAAATTGGAAGTTGAGGAGATGAAAGAGGCATAGGTTGAAATAGAGCCTAGCACCATCGACCGAGCCGCCGAAGAGAAACTGAAGAATCGGCGGCCAGGATGTATGTGGTTCGCAAAACATCGGGGATTTTCATTGCCTTGTGGGCAGCTCTCGCAAAAATGTCTTCTCTTGTTCATATTTTTTGAGCCCGGTCGTAGAATGACCGTCGGAGGTCTGCATGAATGTTCGATTCGTCTGGATTCTTCTCGCCGTTGTTACGGGAAGTCTTTGTGATACGGCCGGTTTTGCCGAGACAACCAAAATGACGAACGAGCTCACTGGGCCCGTTCGGAGCGTGACGATCAAGAAACTTGCCTATTCCTCGACTGAAACCTATGATCGTGTCGGCCGCCTCATAGAGGCCGTCATCGACCTCCCCTATGCGAACACTGCCACCTATTCCCAGTTCCGGTACGACCAGAACGGACACCTCCAAGAAGAACTCGCACTCGATTCGGAAGGGAGACTGATATTTCGGAAGCAGGTTGTCCATGCACGAGACGCAGAAGGCCGCGATACCGCGTCTGTGGCGACCTCCGACAACGGTGGTTTTCAGTCTGCGGAGTTTTCTTCGTATGATCAACGGGGCTACCTGTGGGAACACCTGTGGGTCACCCATTCGATTGCATACAAGAGTCTGTTCGACATACTCGGACGGCGGATTTATTCCGCCCGGTACAGGAAGGGTGTGTTGTTCAGTGAGCTGAGACATCAGTATGACGTACAGGGACGCTTACATGAGCTCGTCATTTACGATGCGCAAGGGGTTGTGGCCGGTCGTGTGGCGAACGAGTACGATGATATGGGAAGGTGTGTGCGGATGACCACCGAAACATTCGGCGAGGATCAGCGACGAAAATGGATCACAACCTATGAGTATGATGATATGGGCAACTGGATCAAAGAACTGACCGCAGAACAATTTCCTCCTTCACGGAAAGCTCCGGCTTCAGCCGTTTCTATCGTGCATGAACGCCAGATCCAGTACTACAATCTGGCCGAGAACAAAACTCCGCAATAGATCGACACTCCGTCGATCTCGCCCCGTAGCCGGCTCCAGACCACGCGCAATCCGCATATGTTTTAGGATTTAGGGAACTGGTCAAACGGCGGACAAGCGGGGTTCACTCCGAAATGCAGTGGTGTCGCGGGAAAGTACCAATCCTTGATTTTGCTGTTGACGGAACGCGGACATGGCGATTGCTTTCTCAATATGTGTCAGCCCGGGAATTTGAGAGGCGGCTCGTTCAAACTCAAACAACGTCATGTGCTTCTGACGGCAGAGCCGGTGAATAAATGGTCTCCAGACCGGTTCGAAACTCTGAAACCACCAGCCTGGTGCTGTCTCTCCTTCCGAGATCCTCACGCAAGGCATCGGCAAGGATCGAAGCTGTGTTGTTGGGCTATCCACCATTTTTCATTCTCAAGGCAAACCCGAATTATTTTAGACTTTAAGCAATTCAGGTGCCCAAGGCGTAATATTTATATTTGATAACGTGTTGTGAATCATTGTGTGAACGGTGAGGGGCGCACTTTGTATGAAATTGTATCCATTTGTATTATTCTGGAACACGGGTCTCATTCAAGTAGAAACTCCTCTTTCCCTGGTCGCCCAGGCTCTTCATCGAAAAATAAAGTGAATCGCCTGGCATTTTTGAAATTTGATTTTATTTTCTACCGTGAAGATGAATCAAAGGTCATCGCAAGGTGTTCTATTATTGGACACTGGATATCGATTTTTACAGAAGAGATTGCCCCTCCACTCCCTTGATTTGACAATCTCACCACATGGAATACAGATCAGTTCCAAGACCTACCTAGATGTTGAGGAACATTTCTCTTACAAAGCGTTTCACGGTGAAACACCTCTTCGAGGTTCTGCTTGCCGATTCATTTATGTCGAGTGAACTTTTAATCGCGTCGACGATTTCATTCCGTCGTCGAATACCAACTGAAGCCGGCGGCACACGCTATTTTTTAACTGCAGTCGTTTTCGTGGGAGGTATCAAAATCGAGTCGTAACGGATAGATGTACAAAAGCGCCGTTCCATGACGAAACAGCTCCGTTAGACCGATTGAGGAATTTCATGCGCAGGCTTCAAGGGAAGGTCCGGTATAGGTTCAGGTGAGATCCCCCGCCCATGCTCTTGAGGTAAGGATTGTTTCGATTTATTGAACTTGGTTTTTGAGCGAAAAGAAAGCGGAGTTGCGGCGGGCATAAACTTTTCAAGCCCATAAGCCCGCAGTTTGCGGTATAACGTCGAACGGCTCACTTCCAAATCTCGGGCCATCCGGGTCAAATTCCCTCGGTGCAAACTAATTGCCTTCACCAGCAATTCCATTTCGATCCGGCGATGAGCCGCCCGTAGGGAATTCAATGAATCCACTGTTTGGAGGTCTTCCACGGCCAGATCGAGATCCTGCGGAGTAATCTCCATTCCCTCCGCCATGACGACAGCGCGTCGAACTCGATTGCTTAACTCTCGCACATTTCCCGGCCAAGAATAGGTACGCAACGCATCGATGGCTTGGGGGGTATAGCCTCGGATCTGCTTGCGATAGGTCACGGCGGCCTGCTTGAGAAAGATCGTGGCCATGAGCAAGGGGTCCTCGCCTCTGTTCCGTAGCGGCGGCAGATGAATATGTAACACGCCGAGCCGATAATAGAGATCTTCCCGAAAGAGGTTCTTGCTGATCGCCGTTTTCAGATCGACATTAGTCGCGGCAAGGACACGCGCGTCGACATGAAGTGTCTCTTGTCCCCCGACCCGTTCGAATGTGCCCTCTTGTAAAAACCGAAGCAGTTTGACTTGCAGAGTGGGCAACAGATCGCCTACCTCATCAAGAAATACGGTGCCGCCGCCGGCCGCTTCCAATTTCCCCTTCTTTTGTTGGACGGCCCCTGTGAAGGCGCCACGTTCATGACCGAACAGTTCCGATTCCAACAGGGTTTCGGGGATGGCTCCACAATTGATCGGCACGAACGGCCCGTGCTTCCGAAGGCTTCGCTCATGGATCGCTTGTGCGGTCAATTCCTTACCCGTGCCTGTCTCTCCGGTAATAAGCACCGGCATCTCGGTAGTCGCCATTTTGCGAACTAAGTCGAAGACTGCACAGATGGCGGGGCTTGCTCCCACCATTTCATCCACGATTCCCACAAGCACCTCCCTGGAGCGGATTCCTACAATGGTTTCCCCGAGGTCTTGCCTTTCATCAAGTATATGTCCACTATACGATCAGATTTCGTCCTGCATTCAAAGGTTTGAAATTCCCACTCACGAAGAGGACACCGAGGATGAATGGGAATTCATACAACAACGTGAGATATCGTTGAGACACCAGCGTATACCATGGATCGACCCGATGGATCTAGTAGAACTACCTGCACAGTTCTACACATACTTCGCATTTCATGAGAAATCGCCAGTTTCTAACCAGATTAAATGTATTTCCAGATAAATAGCATTGAGCGTAATAGACGGATAGTGATTAATAGCCCTAGTCTGTGCGTGCAAACTAAGGCCTGTTAGACCTATCTTGATTTACGCATGGGCGTTGGGCGCGTGCCGTTCCATGACTGCTCGGACCGGGACTATCAGATGCCAGACTCTATTGCCCTCTGTTTAGATGGAGAATCGCATGTTTGATTGGATGACTCATTCAGAGATGTGGATCGCGCTCGGCACGCTGACTGCTCTTGAAGTCGTGCTGGGGGTCGACAATATTATTTTCATTTCGGTCCTCGTGGGGCGCCTTCCTCAGCATCAGCGGAATTTGGCTCGGCGCCTTGGGCTCGGTCTTGCGATGGTGGCACGGCTGGGCTTGTTATTTTCCATTTCACTCATGATGGAACTGACGGCTCCTCTATTCACGCTGCTGCATCAAGCCATTTCAGGGCGGGATCTGATTCTCATCATCGGCGGACTATTTCTCCTCATTAAAGCGACCCACGAAATCCATAACAGCCTGGAAGGGACGGACGAACAGAACCTCTCGGCCGTTCCGGTCGGCCTTGGCATGATGCTGTTTCAGATCGCTCTGCTGGATATCGTCTTTTCGTTGGATTCCGTCATCACGGCGGTCGGGTTGGTCGAGGAAGTGTCCGTTATGGCGACAGCGATCATTGCGGCCGTGCTCGTCATGATGTTCGCCGCTCGGCCCATCGGCGATTTCGTCGATGCCCATCCAACGATCAAAATCTTGGCATTGTCGTTCCTCATCCTTGTCGGCGTGACCTTGATGGTTGAGGGATTCGATGTTCATGTGCCCAAGGGCTATATCTATTTTGCGATGGCATTTTCCGTCGCTGTCGAGATGATCAACCTACGCATTCGATCGCGCACAAGACCGCCCATCAAGCTGCACAACCGGTATTCTCGCGGCAAAGCGGATTCCGCAGCCCAAGGAAACTGACACGAAGTTCATACCGATCACCGGATATCGGCTCATGGTGGAAGTCGGTAACAGAGAATCGGTTAGGCTGATTGAACCGGACCTTCGGGAGAGCTGTGTGTCGACAACGGCGGTGCCAACTCCTCGAGCGACTGCCCTTCCGCTTTGACTCCCAGCCACAGCTCGATCGCCGCACCAAGGAGCATCATGCCTCCGCCCACGAGATATCCGTAGAAGACGCTCGTCGCAGATGTCTCGATGAGCATCCCATAGAGCCACGGCGCCGCCACGCCGGCTCCTTGTGCCACGATAAAGAAAAAGGCGATCGCCATCGCGCGGATCTCCATCGGGAACACCTCGCTCACCGTCAGATAGGCGGCGCTGGCCCCGGCTGATGCAAAAAAGAAAATTGAGGACCACAACAGCATGTGTGTGGTGAGCATCAAGGAACCCGTCCAGAATAGATATCCTGTTAGCCCTAAGAGGAGACCGGAGATCCCGTACGTAAGAGTGATCATTGGTTTGCGGCCGACTGTATCAAACAATCGACCTAATAAGAGTGGTCCCAAAAAATTCCCCAGTGCGAACGGGAGGATGTAGAGACCGATGTCGGCAGGAGGTACGGTATAGTACTTCGTCAGCAACAGCGGATACGTGAACGACACGGCGTTGTACATGAACGATTGTGTGACCATCAGACCTATCCCCAAGACTGTCCGCCGCGGGTAAGACTGAAAAAGCTCTCGCGCTACGGTTGCAATCGTCGCATGAGGACGGGCACGTACCGTGATCGTGCCTTGGGGATCCTCCAGGGATAGGCCTCGACTCTGCGCCACCTCTTGTTCAATCTGTGACACAATGGCTTCCGCATCTGAAACTCGACCGTGGGTCATGAGCCAGCGTGGACTTTCCGGAACGATGCGCCGAACCATGATGATGGCGACTCCAAGTACGGCGCCGAGGACAAAGCAGAGCCGCCAGCCGATGGATTCAGGAAAGATCGTCGGATTCAACAAGAGTAGGGTCATCAAGGCGCCGGCTGCCGATCCAAGCCACCAGGTTCCGTTGATCGCCAAATCGGCATGACCACGAGTTCGCGCGGGAATTAATTCATCGATTGCGGAGTTGATGGCTGCGTACTCGCCTCCGATGCCGGCTCCGGTCAGAAATCGGAAGAATAAGAAGCTCATGAGGTCCCATGAGAAAGCCGTAAGCACCGTCGCCGTGAGATACAGCGCCAGGGTGATCATGAACCATTTCTTTCGTCCCTGCCGATCAGTGAGATAAGAAAAAACAAACGCGCCGAGGACTGAACCAGCCAGGTAGGCGGACGCCGTGAGGCCTACTTCCGACTGTGTGAGATGTAATGTGTCTGGGTGGGTCAGCATCGGGCCGAGTGAGGCCACGATGGATACTTCAAGCCCGTCGAGCAACCAGGTCACGCCCAACGCACTGACGACCAACCAGTGCCAGCGTGCCCAGGGCAACCGGTCCATCCGCTGCGGAATATTGGTAGTGATCGGCATTCCGGAAGGCATGCTTACTAGTAATACGGCAACGGATTGCCGTCTGTCCAATGTCTGGAGCGCCTACCAACCCAATTGCCAGTTCAGACCATCCCGTTCCACGAGCGCATCCGCTTCCTTTGGGCCCCACGATCCGGCTGTGTAGACATGCACAGGCCGGGGAGCGAGCAACAGCGGGTCATAGAGTCGCCAGGCCGTTTCCGTAAAATCGGCGGTGACGAACAATGTCTGGTCGCCGATCATGACGTCACGCAATAGCGTCTCGTAGGCTTCCGGCAACTCACCGCCGAATCCTTGACCATAGTCGAATCCCAGAGACCGATCGGTAAACTTGAAGGGCCGCCCAGGAGTTTTCACGGAAAAGCAGAGCGAGAAGCCTTCACCCGGCTGCAAGGTGATCAACAGCTTGTTGGAATTCAGACTATCCGGCTCCAAAGATCGAAAGACTTGAGTGGGCGCCGCTCGGAAGGTGACGGCCACTTGCGTGATCTTGCGCGGAAGCCGCTTCCCGGTTCGTAAATAAAACGGCACTCCCCTCCAGCGCCAATTGTGAATCTCCAACTTCAGCGCCACGTAGGTCTCGGTGGTCGAGTCCGGAGGGACACCTGGTTCTTCCAGGTAGCCGGCAATCCTTTGACCGGCGACATCCCACGCCGTATATTGGCCGAAGATCACGTCTTCGGGGCGAATCGGTGAAATAGAGCGAAGCACTTTCAGTTTTTCAGCCCGAATTTCGGAGGCTTCGAAGGAGGTCGGCACTTCCATACCGACAACGGTCAACAGTTGCGTTAAATGGTTCTGCACCATGTCACGGAAGGCACCGGCTTTTTGATAGTAGGCTCCACGATGTTCGACGCCGAGGTCTTCAGCGACGGTGATTTCCACGCTCTCCACCGTATTGCGATTCCACAGCGACTCAAAAATGGGGTTTGCGAAGCGAAAGGCCAGTAAGTTCTGGACGGTCTCTTTGCCGAGATAGTGATCGATGCGATAAATCTGCGATTCGTCCAGATAGCGGTGCAAGAGGGTATTGAGCGCACGGGCAGAATGAAAATCGTGACCAAAGGGTTTTTCCAAGACGGCGCGCACCCACCCACGGCTTTTCAGCAAGCCGGCTTGGTCGAGTAACTCCAAGGTTTCAGGCACAATCGTCGGGGGAAGCGCCAGATAGAAAATGCGATTTTGAGGCAGGTTCCTGGTCACTTCAAGGCGGGCGATACACGCGGCGAGGGCTTGGTAGTCCGAGGATCCGCCTTCCCGCAGGGCCTGATAGTACAGATGGTCTTCACACCATCGCCGGAGATCAGACACGTTACGAGCACCTGAATTGCGCAGCCCCTCATACGCCCACAAGCGGAACGCATCCGCGCTCATTTCAGGCAATGCGGCTCCGACGATGAGCGTATTCTGCTTCTCCAGCTCGCCAGAGGTTCGCAACTGAAACAGTGCGGGCAGCAGCTTGCGTCGCGTTAAATCTCCTGTCGCCCCCAGAATAATAAACAGATGTGGCTCGACCGTTTCTTTCATCAGTCTTCTTTCATGCACAGGCCCGATCTACTCTTTCGGTTCCTCAATCGGACCAGCCCATTCGCCGTTGGCGAGCGATACCTCTTGAAATCCGCCGTCCGGCCATTGGAACTCGCCCGCATGATCGACAAGTACGATAAATGGGTCGGCTTCGTGGGCCTGCCCGCGGAACCAATACCATCCCGGCCTTGTTGGTTTGTTGTGGTTCCAACGATAGGTCGACATGGGGTCTTCCTTATGTTCTGAACGGTTCTTCATTCCTCCTCATCTTCTTATTCTGGTACAGTATGCAATTCCTATTTGTGACCCTACCACGTCATGTCCAGACTTCCAATAGAAGACGTACTGTCATCGGTCTGCCGAGCATTGGGAGCAGGCTCGAATGCATTGCTGACCGCCCCTCCGGGGGCCGGCAAAACCACTCGTGTCCCCTTAGCGCTCCTGAACGAGCCCTGGGTGTCGGGTAAAAAACTCTTGCTGCTCGAACCCCGGCGGCTCGCTGCACGAGCCGCCGCTTATCGCATGGCCGAAGTATTACAAGAGTATGTCGGGGAGACCGTCGGGTATCGGATGCGTCTCGAAACGAAGATCGGACCGACGACGAAGATCGAGGTGATCACTGAAGGGGTTTTGACCAGGCTGCTCCAACAAGACCCGTCGCTGGAGTCCTATGGAATCGTGCTGTTCGACGAGTTCCATGAGCGAAACCTGCAAGCGGACGTGGGGCTTGCTCTGTGCCTCGAAGCTCAACGCCTCTTCCGTCCAGACCTTCGTCTGTTCATCATGTCTGCCACGCTGGACTGCGCTCCGGTGGCCGAACTGTTGGGTGGAGCTCCCGTCATCACATGCGAAGGCCGGATATTTCCGGTCGAGACCCGGTACCTTGACCAGCCGCTCACCGGATGGCTCGATGTGGCCGTCTCGCAGCTCATCCGGCGATCGCTCGCAAAAGACCACGGTAGTCTGTTGGTCTTCTTGCCGGGGATGGCTGAAATTCGTCGAGTCGAACGCATACTGCTGGATTCCAACTTAGACCATTCCATACAGATTGCGCCGCTGCACGGCGATCTTCCTCAGGACATGCAGGATGTCGCAATTCGACCGACAGCTCCTGGGGTAAGAAAGGTTGTGCTTGCCACCTCCATTGCCGAAACCAGCCTGACGATCGACGGCATTCGCGTCGTGATCGATGCGGGCCTGGTACGGATTCCACGGTACGATCCACGCTCTGGTCTGACTCGACTGGAGACCATTCGCGTCACAAAAGATTCTGCAGAACAACGCCGGGGCAGGGCCGGACGGCTTGTAGCGGGGACTTGTTACAGGCTGTGGACCGAAAAAGAGCAGGCTCTGCTCGCTCCCCGTCGTCCACCGGAAATTCTGGAGGCAGATCTCGCTCCTCTCATGCTTGATCTCGCACAGTGGGGCGCTCATGACCCGTCGGAATTGTCGTGGCTCACTCCGCCGCCTGCCGGCGCGGTTGCTCAAGCTAGAGATTTATTGGTCCAACTGGGAGCCTTCTCCGCTGATGGTCGGCCGACTGATCATGCCCGAAGAATGGCCGAGCTTCCCCTGCATCCACGCCTCGCGCACATGATGCTTCGGGCAGTCCCAGTAGGTCTTGTCGATCTTGCTTGCGAGGTGGCGGCACTGTTGAGCGAACGAGATATTCTTCATGGACCACGCGAACGGCAGAACGCTGACTTACGGGTTAGGCTGGACGTTCTGCGGGGACAGTACGATTCAATCGGTCTGGAGGTGAATCCAGCCACAGTTGACCGAGTAAGACGAACAGCCAGTCTCTGGCGGAGACGGCTCATCAGGGAACAATCTCGTGCGAGGGGAGATAATAAACATGATTGTTCAAGCCAAGTCGGGCGGTTAGTTGCACTTGCCTATCCCGATCGAATTGCTCGGCGTCAGTCGGATTGTGAAGGCCGGTACCGCCTTGTGAATGGCCGAGGCGCTCGGTTTCGGATGGCCGATCCTTTGGCCACGGAACCCTTTCTCGTGATTGCCGACTTGGATGGGGGCGATCAGTGGTCCGAGATCAATCTCGCTGTTCCGATCACACCAAAAGATATTGAAGCCCTTTATCTGGACAGGTTACTTGAGGAAGAAGAGGTGATCTGGGATGAGACCATCAGCGCAGTTCGAGCCGTGCACCGTCAACGGCTTGGAGCGATGATCATTGTCGAGGAAGCAGTCTCATCGCCTGATGCAAGTACGGTAAGGAACGCGCTCTTGCAAGGCATTCATAAATCTGGACTTGAGGTTCTATCGTTCGGTCATGTACTCCGACAATGGCGTGCTCGCGTGATGTGGCTCAGACGGATTGATGGTCCTCGATCAGAATGGCCTGATCTTTCCGATGAGACATTGCTTCAGACTGCGGATCAGTGGCTTGGTCCTTACTTGACCGGTATGACCACCCTCGATCGAGTGAAGCGGCTGGATCTGACGACTCCGCTTCATGCCTTACTGACGCACGAACAACAACGTCGTCTTGACCGCTTAGCCCCGACTCACATCACTGTTCCAAGTGGCTCCCGCCTCCCCATCGATTACGAGCAACCCGAGTCTCCGGTGTTGGCTGTACGATTGCAAGAAATGTTTGGTTGCAAGGATACGCCGCGCCTAGCGGACGGAAAGATTCCTCTGATTCTGCATCTCCTGTCCCCCGCCAAACGGCCTGTGCAAGTGACCCAAGACCTCGATGGCTTTTGGAAGAGAGGCTATCATGACGTCAGGAAGGAATTACGCGGCCGATATCCCAAGCACCATTGGCCCGAAGATCCCATCGGTGCCGCGCCAACGGCCAAGGCAAAGCAGAGAAACCGCTAGGGCTCTTCCTCGTGCTTGCTCACTTACCCCGTAACAGAACTGAGAGACCTTTGAGTAAGGTAATTGCCCACTTGTACTTGTCGTGATCTTCGGTAGAATACATCTCGGTCATGGCAGGTAAAACCCGATTTCATATGCGGTGTAGACTCTGTGCGCCACTGGCTGTCTTCGTGAGTCTTCTGTTTGTTCCCCTTGCTAATGCCGACTTGCTTGAGATGGCTGACCTCATGGCCCACCCCGAAGTGTATGATCATAAAACTGTGGTCGTCATCGGCTTGGTGAAGGATGTTCAACTGGTCATCGATCAGAAAGGTGAACCGACGTTCAAGTTTCTCCTGGCCGACAGCGACGGTACGCTCAAAGTGACCAGCCGAATCCAGGTTCAGAATGGGGATCAAGTCATCGTCGAAGGTACGTTTACCCGGCGTCGACAAAGTGGCCGCCTCACTGTGTACAGCGAAGTACAGGCACTCACCATACGGCCGCTCAATCAGCTCAACTCCGACTTGGTAGGATAAGCACAGCCCGGTCGCCTCCTCGTCGATTTCCACAGCGACGGTCACATCTTGACGCGGCTCTGTTCCCAGGCTCGAAATGCCGCTAAATCCTGCGCCATATTGTGCAGCAAGAACGCGAGTACCGCTGCGTCATCGATCAAGCCGATACCGGGAATAAAGTCCGGTATGAGATCGACTGGGCTCAATACATAGAGCAATGCGGCCACCATTGAGGCAAGCGTGCGGACGGATAGACCTCGATAGCTGCCGTTTTTCCACGCCTTCAGCAGTCGAAACAAGAGGGGAAGATCCGTCCAGAGGCGACCGATCATCCGCAATACTTCAAAGAGCTTCGTTGATATCTTCATACTCACCTCCCAGACAACCGGCCTGTGCCACAAACACCCGGTGCGATGTAGGATACCAAGGGACAGCGATTTTAGGAAGTCTTGTTTGGTCAGGATGTTGGAATCATGCTTCCAGGATACGATGAAACTCCTTCATCGCCGCCTCAATACCTCCGGGAAATTGCTGGATGCGGCTGCCCAAGATAACAATCAGCTCCTTGCCTAAGGCCGAGCCCAACTCGCCCAAACGCTCAGGGCCGATGCGTCCACCGACCGCAGGCATCATCGATCTGAGACAACCCCAAGATCGCCGACAGTGCTCCGCCACCGAGACACAGTCTTCTTGCGACATCGGGTAATCGGAACCGAACGCCGGATAGATGCTCAGGTCTGAGCCGGCCAATCGAGGCAGGAGCCCATAGACGACAGGAGAGGCGAGCCCACTCCCTCCCCGATCGACCAAGGTGCCAAGCATGGATGGATGGCTCGCAAGCGGCAGAGCAATCTCCCCGTCTGATCGAAGTGTTCTCAAGGCGTCGAAGCCGGTCAAACCGGGCGCGACCAAGAGGCCTGATGCGCCCAGACTTCGGGCCTGTGCCGCTCGCCGGCGCATCGTATCCATTGATCCACTGACGTGTGCAAGATACAGGCAGGGTCTTCCTCTCCTGGCGCTTGTCCTCACAATAGCTTCGGCACAGCGAGCGACTCGTTCCTCAAAGCGACACCATGGTTGATCGACCAAGCTTTGATCGTCCTTGATCACATCGACGCCGCCCTCGACAAATCGAACGGCCAGCTCGGCGAGTTCCTGAGGAGTGCGGCCTAGCGGTTTTAGTACCGCGCAGAGGAGCGGACGATTGGGAACGCTGACCGCCTGCCTGAGTCCGTCGATCCCAAATCGTGGTCCAGGCCACGACGAGAGCAGTCCGTTCGTCATCGTGAACGACAGCAACGTGACGTCTCCACGAAGACTGCTTGCCCCAAACAAGACATTGAGCAGATCACTGCATTCGCCGCTGAGCAGGTCGCCGTGAAAGCGGATGGTGGCGCGATATCGACCCTCGTCGGTTGCTTGCAGATCCTCTACTCGGCCGAGAATCATGGATTGAAGCGACGGCGGAAGGAGATTGCTCTCGGCTTCAATAGTCTGGTCAGAACAGATACGCTCCGCCGTGCGTCGAGCCAGCGACTCAGGTCCATCGACCTCGTAAATCGCCGTGAGAAATTCCGAAGCATCGTGGGCGGTGAGACTCATGGCTTTATGATTTATCCTGCGACGCCGCTTCAATCGAGGATGTTGAAGTGATCCGGCCACGCCCCACCGCGATCCGATAGAGTGCGAATCCCACGATGGCCACCATAGCAAGACCTGGCCACCCGTCCAGCGGCGGCGACGTAAAGAGAGTAAACGGATCGGTACTGAAGTTTGGCCATAGGGCGGCGAGTGCGATCGGCATCGCGAGCATGATACCCATCAAGGCTTCGCCGGTGATCACCCCGGCGGCAAAGAGCAATCCCCGTTGCGACGGTTCATGCCATCCGCCCATGTCCCTATTTGCCAAAGCTGCAATGAGCCCACCTACAAAAATGGTCGCCGAAAGTTTCAACGGCAAGTAGATCCCAAGCGCCACGGCAAGCACGGGTAACCTCCACTCACTGCCACATTGTTCTTGCCGTCGATCCGCCAGAATGATCAGACACCCGATCACAGCGCCCAGTCCTACGAGGGGCCAGGGTAATCCAGCCACGAACACGCTTCGTGTCAAGTTCGCCATCAACGTGGCTTGTGGCGCACTGAGCGGATGTGGATGGCTGTTTGTCGGTTCGCCGATTCCATACTTGGCTTGGAGGAGAGACAGAACCGGCACGAGGACCAGAGCGCCCGTCACCACTCCGACGACTTGCATGACTTGTTGTTTCCATGGCGTCGCCCCGACCAGATGACCTGTCTTAAGGTCTTGGAGATTGTCTCCGCCCATCGCGGCGGCGCAGCAGACGACCGCGCCGATGACCAATGCGGCCGCCGGTCCCGCCGGATGCCCGGCTCCCATGAAGAACACGAGCAGTAGGGCGGCGACCATAATGGTGGCAATCGTCACGCCTGAGACAGGGTTGCTGGAGCTGCCGACCATTCCAGCCATATAGGCGGCGACCGACGAGAAGAGGAAGGCTGCCAGTGCCATTAGGATGGTCATCAGCAGACCGAGAAGGAAATTGTCTACGACCGTGGAATAGATCCAGGCCATCGGCAGGAGCGACAGGCCAAATGGAACGACGATCCACAGAAATGAAGCATCCTGTTCCGTCCGTAACAGGCCCGACGTTTTTTCCGGTGTCCTGGATGCACGATAACTTGCTCGGAGCGTCATGAGACTCTTCCAGACCGGCTCACGCAATTTCGTGAGCGTCCACAGCCCGCCGGTCAGCATCGCCCCGATACCGACATATCGAATCTGCCCGCTCCAGATCGACATCGCCGCCTCGAGTCCGGTCCGATCAGGTGGCAGCCCATGGACGAGTCCATAAGCAGGCATCAGGATCACCCATCCAATGACCCCTCCAAGAAAGACCACCGCGGCGGTCTGGAGACCGATGATAAATCCAACTGCAAGAAGCGCCGGCGAAAGATTGAGACCTGCGTAGAACACGGTGCGCCCAACTTGGATAGCCCCTTCCAGCGATTCGGTCCACAGGCGCAGACCGCTCTCACCGAACTTCACCAAGCCACCGAGCAGAGCAGCCGACAACAGGGACTGAAAACCCTTTGTTGATTCGCGTGAACCGGTTTCACTCCGTTCCGCTGCGCCGACCTTGAGGACTTCCGCCGTGGCTAATCCCTCTGGGAACCGCAAACCCGCCGTCACGATCAACGCCCGCCGCAGTGGAATTGTAAAGAGCACACCGAGCAATCCACCGACCGCAGCGATGAGAACCGTCTGCCAGTAGTCGAAGTCGGACCAATACCCGACCAGCAGGAGCGCAGGAATCGTAAAGATGACGCCGGCCGCCAACGCTTCCCCCGATGAAGCAGCGGTTTGAACAAGATTGTTTTCGAGAATGTTCGACTCGCGGAACAACCGCAGAATCGCCATGGAAGCGACGGCCGCAGGAATAGACGCAGATACGGTCATCCCGGCAAACAAGCCTAGATAGGCATTGGCGGCCGCCAAAATCGCGGCCAGGATGACCGACAACACGACCGCTTTGACGGTAATCTCAGGAAGTCGGACCGTGGCAGGAACGAGAGGTTGGGAATCTTTCATGGCCGATCATGATAGTCGGCCTTTGACGATCACACAAGTCATGACTTGAGGACACAACGATGGCAGGCAAACTGAATCACTCAGACCTGCCGTCTTAGGTGCGTTCGCTGAAGCGCAAGAGAATACTACTCTGTCTTGGCCTTCATTTCCTTCACTTTACCTGTGGCACGCTCACCGGCGGCCTTCACCTTCCCTTTGGCGCGCTCACCCATGGCTTTCATCTTGTTGCCCTGCGCTTCTTCAATCTTTGCCTTGGCTTCGCCTTTTGCTTCCTCCACGGTGGCTTTTGTTTCCCCCTTCATGGCTTCCATGGTGGCGGCTGCCTCGCCGGCCAGCGTGACCGACGGAGCGAAAAAAAGAAAGGCGCCGAACGATAACAAAGTCAGGAGTACTGAACGCATAGGAGTCTCCCTTTGTTGCGGTGAATGGTCGAAAAACCTACTCCGACACTCTGGGGATGTCAACCTCGATACAACCTGTGATGCAAACCTGGAAGCTACGATCGAGCTGAAAACCTAATTACACGGTTTGTACGAATGGGCAGCTGACACCGGCTCGCGGTAGGTGTGGGCACACAAGCTACTCTCGAAAGATTCGCACCGAGACTTTCCGACCTTTGATACGTGCGCGGCTGAGTACTTCGATGATGCCCGAGACCATGGAGGCCGGTACATCCACGATGGAAAACCGCTCTTCGATTTCGATGGCGCCGATCACGTTCGAATGGACCTTGGCCTCGTTGGCAATGGCGCCCACGAGATCACTCGGTCTGATTCCTACCTCGCGTCCCGCTCCCACATACACCCGTGCCATACCGGCCTCCCGCCCGCCGTGTCGCGTTCGTCCTGTCGGCGGACGTTCCGCTCGCGCCGATCCACCGTGAAGCCGACCGCCCGAATGTCGTGTATCCCGAATCGGCCGCCCAAGTTCCGGTTGCCTGACAGGCATGGCAGGAATCTCTTGCTCCTCACGTTCGCCGCCTTGCGCACGAATGAGTAGCTTCAACGCCGCTGCCGCCACCGCTGCCGGTGGATGGGCGGAGAGCCGATCCACGAGAGGCATGAAGGTCTCCAACTGGCCATCGCGTAATACCTGTTCAACTGCACCTTGTATGCGACCCAACTGCTTGGCACGGAGATCGGCCACGCTCGGGATCGGCAGAACGGCGACCCGAGCTTTTGTGTGCTGTTCAATGGTTCGTAGGAGGCGTTGTTCACGGGGGTCGAGGATCGTGATCGCTGTACCCTCCCGGCCGGCCCGGCCGGTCCGCCCGATCCGATGGACATAGACTTCAGCGGAAGATGGAAGGTCGTAGTTGATCACATGAGACACCTGTGGAATATCCAGACCGCGCGCCGCGACATCGGTCGCCACCAGTAATTCGGTTTGCCCGGCCTTGAAGGCCTGCATGACACGGTCGCGCTGGCTCTGGCTCATGCCGCCATGAATGGCCTCGGCTCGATGACCACGGCCCGCTAGCATCGCCGTCACGTCATCGACCTCCAGTCTGGTTCTGCAGAAGATCAGCACGGCGTTTGCGCCTGCCACGTCGAGCACACGGGCGAGTGCCGCCGCCCGATACGGCCTCGCGGCGATGTACGCCGTCTGCTGAACGCGCGGGGCCGTGCCGGCCTTGACCGGTTCTTTTGCAATGGTGATTTCGATCGGGTTCTGAAGGTGCCGATGGGCGATCGCGCGGATTCTTGGAGGCATGGTCGCTGAGAACAGTGCCGTCTGTTTGGTCTTGGGCGTTCCGGCCAGGATCGCTTCCAGATCATCCGCAAACCCCATGTCGAGCATTTCGTCTGCTTCGTCCAAGACGGCGATCTTCACCTCTTGCAGTTTCAGTGTTCCACGGCGAATATGATCCAGTGCGCGGCCAGGTGTGGCGACAATCACGTCGACTCCCCGCTTCAGCGCGTGCAACTGCGGGCCGATCGCTTGTCCACCGTACACAGGTAACACGCTCGTCCGTAATTCCTTTCCGTATCGCTGCATCGCTTCCCCGACTTGAATCGCCAATTCGCGGGTCGGTACGAGCACAAGCGCAGATGGGCGTCCCTTTGCCGCATGACTGATTCGCTGCAGCATCGGCAACGCGAAGGCCGCGGTCTTACCGGTGCCAGTCGCCGCCTGTCCAAGCAGATCCCGACCGGCGAGAAGCGGAGGAATCGCTTCGCGTTGGATTGGGGTCGGTTCTTCGTAGCCCAGCGTTTCCAATGTCGTGAGCAGCGGCGCCTCAAGCCCTAAGGCGGCGAAGCCCGGTGAAAATCCAGTGACGGTCGGAGTAGCGGACTCTGAGGACGGGCCATGTTTCATATAGTATTCAGCGCCTTTCTGCCATTGAGAGTCGTGGAATGGTGAAGAGTATGGAACGACGACTCACGAAAAACGTCATGTTACGTTGAATGCGGCGGTAGTACAAGATCGGGTTCGGCCCGGTCCTCAGCGATCATCCTAAGACTGATGGATGAACACCAGCAGGTAAGTGGAGGTGAGATCGATTTTGGGTCCGTTGTACAGGGCGAGGATTGCTGTCACGACCGGGCGGACAGGATGTTCGACGCCTGCCCGCCAGGACATAGTGACCATTGGATACGAGTCATCCTCCGTGCAGCGACACCGCCGGACAGAGAGACCCGTTGCTTCTATAGCTTGGGCAGAGCCAATGCGCGTATCGGAACTAGCCGATCCTCCGCCGGGATAAGGAACATGACCTGTGCGAGTGCTCGATACCTCGCTTCCAACTCACGGCACCGATTCACAAATCGACCGGCGGATAGCCGTGGAAAATAGTCACGGTGCCGTTCGTAAAAGAGCGCCCGGCGTCCCCAACGCTCAGCCTTGAAGATGCACAACCGGGTGACCAATTCCAAAAGGTGGTTCGGTGATAACCGCTTGGGTCCTTGCTTCACCGGAGCGGGGATCAAAGAGGTGGATACAGTCAGTCCCTTTGTCGCTTCCTTCATAGCGCAGCCTCCTTGTGCAATGTTCCAGCACCGTCGTCTTGATCTTCGTGACTCGAGCGCCTTGATCTCAACAGTTTCATCTCATTCTGGTATCACTTTATAATCCCGGAACATGAAGAGATCATTAGGAGAAGATGAAAACTTCTTCATAAATGATTGGAAGTCGCGCCTCGTCGCGGCTGTATGGAGGGAATAGACGATAGCAAACGCTTGGCAAGCTGCTCAAAAAGGCCGTCCAGCAAGGCCGCAGCAAGCGAAGAGGCGAAGCGTACTCTGGGTCGTACGTTGACCTCTAAGCGCCGCGAGAACACCGCTGGCGGACCTTTTTCAACAGCTTGCTAGTCGGCGCAGGTGCAGTCAGGGAGGATCTCGGTGGCAATGTAGGTCAGGTTGTTCGTGTAGGAGACAAACCCTTTCCGGCGTCCGAAGAGGGTCAACACACAGTCTGCCCCCTTACGGTCGATAAAAAACCGATAATCGGTGCCGGATGGGGCTGCAATGGCAAAGGGGCGTGGCCCAAGATCGTAGGTCGTGAGAGTGGAGACGGTCTTGCCCGCAAGAGCATCGGCAGCCTCGGGCTGTTCACCCTCGTGAGCGAGAATCGCCGATAGGTGTTGAGTAAACGATGTGCGGCAGGATTCCTCTGCGAGATTCGTTACCTTAGCCATCGAGGCGCAGCCCCCTATTGTAAGGACGATTGCCAGGGAGACAGTCCAGGACCGGTAGATGGGGTATGCCGACCGCGCCATGTAATGCAGACAGGTCATGGAGCGGAAGTGTAGCCTCTGCCCGTCTGATCGCACAACATGATTGTTCTTATCGCTCAGGGGGGACGAAGTCGACGTTGGCGATGGCAGTGGCATGGACCGGGGGATAGGCTCCCTCGAATTTCGCCGGAAACACGTACAATCGCTCCCCGACTGAAAACAACAGCCGATATTCCCTTTCGGCATCACTGTGCAGATACACAGTGTGCAGCGAGGATGTCGGTTGTTTATCGACCCGTGCCCAATTCAGGCCGAGTTGCGCAGGGACCACATACAGACCGGCGGCAATCACGGCGAATGCGATATATACCGGCGACAGATCAAGGAGCCTGCCCGCTGTCGTGAGCCTCACGACGACCAGTTCAATCGCCGAGCTGAACAAGAGCAGAATCGCGGCGACACCGATCATCGACAACACGATCGCCGACATGACATAGTCGAATGCGCTCAGGATCGGGATCATGACGAAAAGCGCGAGCAAGAACCATGAACCATACCGAACCAAGATCACGGAGAGCCTGAACTGAAAGCTCCCCGTTACGTCGCCTTGATTCCCGATCACCGCAAGATTCGTCGTCGCCAGATATCCGAAGTAGAGCATCAGTAACAGCGGCACCCAGCTTTGACTAAAATAGGTCGCTGCAGGAACCTCCTCTAAGATCCATAAGGCTCCAAATTCTGAAAAATAAGCTTTCGTGTAAATCGATCCGGCGAGATACGCCACGCCGCTCATGGCGGCCAATCCGGCTAATGCCTTCGGCGTCTGCTCGATGAGTCGGCGAGCCCCGGCTCGGGAAGATTTGCTTCTGTCGGGATCGTCCGAGGGCATGGGTTGCGATGGAAAAGACTGGAAGCCATCCTAACGTGAGTTCGTCACGCGATTGGTCAGTGGCGGGAGGAGGGCCTCTTGTCGGGTCTGGATACGCGCGATATTCAGAGGAATGAGAGCCTAGCCTTTAAAGGTGGCCACAGCCTCCTCTTCCGTGTTGCATAACTGAATATTTTCACCGTATACGCGGCTTAGCAGATTGAACCCACTGGCTTCAAGAGCCTCTTTGACCATTCCCTTCGCCGCGGCGATCTTCATCTCGCCGTGAACGGTGTTGAGCTGCTTGCACGCGAGGATCAGGACCCGGATGCCGCCGCTGCTGATATAGTCCACATCGGCCAGGTTGATGACGACCTTTTTCGCGCCCGAGTCCACGATCTTTTTCATCTCCTGGTTCCCCTGTTCGGCGGTGGTGCCTGAGAGGCTGCCCTGCATCTTGACGAACGTGACGCCGGCGCTCTCGCGAGAAGTGACTGCCAACGTGTGTCTGGTCTCTTGGTTCATGGGCGCACTCCTTTTTTCTTTGCCTCGTTCAAATCGGCTGTCGTCTTCAAACTGGACCAGCTGCCGCTACAGCGTGCCCATGATACCATCGATACGTTCCCAATTCCATCCGAACGCTATCCTCCATTGGGTGCGTCAATGATTTCCTGTGTCTTGGTCGATCGACAAGGAGACATTAGTGCGGCTCCCGTACCTTTGAGATGGCGTCTTGAAGTGTGGGGGCATACAGGCTCATCATCAGCGCTCCGCTCAATTGAAGCACCGTTCCGACGTGGTCGTTCCCTCCGCTGAGTACAACTCTTCCGCCTGTTCGAGTCATCGTCATCACGGCCTTCAGGATCACTCGCAATCCAATAGATGAAATGTACGAAATTCGCGAGAGATCCAGTACGATCTGTCGTTCACCACGCTCGATATGCTCCGTCAGGACACGCTCGACCTCCGGCGCGCTGTTCGTGTCGAAGCGGTTCTGCGGGGTGACGATCATGACGCCACCGCTTCGATGTGATGTGACACTCATGGCCATGCTCGCTGAGTCAGGACCTGGTTGCGGCGGCTTCCCTGTGCCTTCAAAGGCCTCGATTCCGGTCCGATCGGGAGGGTTCAGAGAGGCAGCCGGTTCACGGACGAACTTCTTCTTCATCGTCAAGACGTTGCGTCCCACGTTGCGATGGTACGTCACCTCATCGAACATGGAGCGCACCAAGTGAATTCCCAAACCGCCGATCTCGCGCTCATGCAGGAGCAGCGACAGATCCGGTGTGGCGACCGTTAAAGGGTTGAACGGAATCCCGTCGTCCGTGATGGTCAGGACCACGCATTCATCGCGCACTTCGCCTTCCACCACAATGGCATGTTCTGTCGGATCATTGGGGAAGGCGTACTGCACGACATTATTGAGCAAATCATCCAGCGCCATGTTGAGAGTGGGGATCAACGGCTTGGCCCGTTCCCATTGCGCCACATACCGCTCGAGCGCCGTCTGCATCATGGGAATGGCCGCCAATTGGTTGAGCATGGACTGACGAAACACGCTGACGGCGACATCGGACGGGGCGACGCCGAGATACCGGATCCCCAATATGGTGATATCGTCCGCCTGCGGGGCGTCGCCGGCGAAGGTCTTCACCGCCTTCATGACGTCACCGATACGATCGACCACCGAAGTAGCTTTGGATTGGTCCAGTACCGATTTCAACCGGTCCTTGCCGAATAATTCGCGCCGCCTATTGTCGGCCTCGGTGACTCCGTCGGTGTACAAAAAGAGCTCATCCCCCGGTCCCAGTTGGATGAGACTTTCCTTGAAGGCGATGCCCGGCATCGGACCGACGAGAGGCCCATCTTGGGCCGTCAGCCACTCAAACCGCCCATCCCGTCGTTTCAGCAGCGGAGGATTATGACCGGCATTGGTCGTGAGAAGCGTGCCGTCGCGGAGATTCAAGATGCCCAGATACAGAGTGACGAACATACAGCTGTCGTTCTCTGCGCTGAGCGCGTCGTTCACATGGGTGACGATACTGGCTGGTGAAGGATCCGATGACGCTCGAGTCTTTACCATAATTTTTGTCATGGCCATAAACAACGCAGCAGGAACCCCGTTGCCCGACACATCGCCGATGACGAAACAGAGCCGATGGTCGTCGACCAGAAAGAAATCATAGAGGTCCCCTCCGATCTCCAGAGCCGGTTCGAGGATCGCATAGAGTTCCAGCTCCTTCCGGTCGGGAAAAGCCGGAAACACGCGAGGGAGCATGCTCCGTTGAATATCCCGACCGACGTTCAATTCTTCCTGCATGCGGGCCTTTGCGGCCTTGACCAGCGTCAAGGAATCCGCTAACCGCGCCGTGGCATCCTCGGCAGCCTGTTCCGCGCGTTTCAGAGCCGTAATGTCGGTGGCGATGAAGACAATGCCGCCGTCGTGCGTCCTCCGTTCATTAATCTGGATCCAGTCTCCGCTGGAACGGTATTGAATATAGGGGCCTTGAGGATTGTGGTGTATGTCGAGGCGCTTCTGCATCCAGGATTCGACATCACCGATCGCCGCCGGGATCTCACCCCGTTCCGCGGTACGGCGTATGATTGATTCGAAGGAGTCGCCAAGCTGTACTTCGGTACCTGCTCCGGACACCACCTCGCGATACTTGCGGTTACAGATCACCAGGCGATCATCCGGATCGAACAGTGCAAACCATTGAGGAACGCTCTCGATCGCCTCGGTCATCCGGGCATGGCTGTCACGCGCCAACTTTGCGGCCGACGTCACGTGCCGATCGATGATGGCCAGGAGCGTCGAAAGCGATACCGCGACGACTGCGAGGAGATCCACTTCGATTCCCGGCGGAGCACCGGTCGTCATGCCGGACACACTGTGCGTCGGAATCATCCCGACCAGGTGGGATCCGGCAAGTGCAAACCCCATGGCGCTGGCCTTTTCCGTCACCCGCCAGTTTACGTGCGCGATATTCCACGTTCCGAGCGCGAGGACAAGGATGCTGAGCGCGACGATTCCCACCACCGACAGCACAAAGAGCAGCGCGTCATTCTGGAGATCAATTTGCCGGTGGACCGCCAGCACGCTGGAAAAGTGGGTCAGACTCATGCACGCACCCATCAGCATTCCCCCGGAGACGAGCCGCATTCGACTGTCGGTATGGCTGCTGATCAGGTACACGGCCAAGGCTCCCGTCGCCCCGGCGGACAAAAGGGAAAGCACGGCGAGCGCTGAGTCCTGTGCCGCTGAGCTCGGCGGACAGAGCGCCAGATTGCCGATGTAGTGAATCGCCCATATTTCAAGGCCGGCTGCGACGGCGCCGATCGTCAGCCACCGAAACTTGACGGGGCCTGGGTCGGAGGCGCGCATCCGTTCGGCAATGCTGACGATGACATAGGCAGCCGCGCCACCCAGCAGCATCGAAGAAACGGCCAGCAAGGGATCGCATATTCCGAGCACGGCAGAACTCCACTCAGGCGGCGTCAATGGGCGTTGTCGATATCACGGAAACGTCTCCCGATTTATGGCAAGGCAGACATGCTCTACAGGACTTGGGATCGGCTTCCATGCCACAGTCACCGCACAGGTTGATTGAGGCGATCCCAGCGAGGCATCCTCGTGTCGGGATCAACCGACCAGTAGATGAACACCGCCTGCCCTAGGATGTGTTCTTTGCTGATCGGTCCCAAGAAACGGCTATCCAGGCTCTCTTCCCGATTGTCGCCCAAGACGAAATAGGCGTCGGGAGGCACGGTCACAGGTCCAAGGTTATCACGGACGTTTCCGGCCATACTGGATAGGTCAGTATGTTGGGCGTAACCGTCCGTCAATGCCTCTCCGTTCAGGGCGACCACCTGCTCACGGATTTCAACCCGATCGCCGGGAACCCCGACCACGCGGTGAAGAAAGAGTGTTCCATTCTCATCCGGATAGCGATAGACGACGACATCGCCGCGCTGAGGGTCGGCCACGTGATATGCAGCCCTGTGCGCAATCACATGGTCTCCCGCTAAGAGCGCCGGCGCCATCGCCTTATTCGAAATCTTGAGCAAATGCGACCGCGCTCGCAGCGCAGGCAGCAGGTCCGGCAGGCGGTCCCTCACAAAATTCCAGCGAAGTTCCTGAACCCTGGATGTCGGAATGAGAATCTCGCTGTCATATCCCTCGACCAACCGCCGGGCCTCGGTAGGCGATAACAGTGAGGCATAGTATTGCGTCAGATGGTATTCCCAGAAATTCTCCGGCGCCAGGTCGAACAGCATCACCCTGAGCGAAAGCACAAACGATTGTGCGATGTGCTCCTTATCCGATGCGGTGAACGGACTGGCAAGATCAGATTCGATCTCCAACTGATGACTGAATCCCATCACATCGGCTTGATCCGCGATCGACTCGTATAACCGATTTGACGCGATCTCCAGGTCGGCCAGTCGATGAAAAACGGCCTCCGACTCTCTATCATGATCAGGCTGAGCCAGCGGAGCAGTGCTGCACCCGGCCCAGAGCCCACTGCCGGCAATAAGCAGACAGAAAGCGACGCGATGTGAAGATCGACCAAGGATGCGGAACAAGCGGGAGAGAATCTTGATGTTCAGTCAACACTCCTCTCGTTCGTGAGCTCAGGAAGGATACCTCACTGGGTCTCGATAGGAAAGACCATCCGGGTACGCATACCTAGGTCTCTTCCGAGGTCCGCCATCCGTTTGGCGATAGCAGCCGGAGCAGAGTTCTGAGCGTGAACCGTAGGTCTCGATACCGTCTCTTCCCGGCCATCACGTCCGTCACCGCTTCACAGAGGCGCTGCCCATGTTGTGCAAACGCCCATGATCGTATCCGAGGAAAGTCGTACAGCAGTCGGGCCAGCACTCGTCCTCTTCGTAGTTCAGGAATGATTGTTCCAGTCACTGAGCGGCTGTACGCGTTCCGTACGGACTCCTCGTCAAGCTGCATGTCGATCAAAGATTCAGCCGCCATCAGACCGCTTTGAATGGCAAACGAAATCCCTTCTCCGGTGACGGGATCGGCGAATCCTGCGGCATCACCGACCAACAGGATGCGCTTGTTGATGAACGGCCCCCGTCGTGGTCGGATGGGAATAACAAAGCCGTGGCGCTCGACCTGTGTGAAGAAGCCACAGCCGAGGAGGTCGAGATACTGCGCCATCGCGCGTTTGAGGTCGCTTTCTCGCTGCGTCATCGATAGGACACCGATCGACAGATGGTGTTGCTTGGGAAAGGCCCAGGCATACCCCTGGGGGAGCAGTCCAAAATCAAATCGCGCTATGCCGTGAAACTTGTCCAACCGGTCATGGGGCACCGTCACTTCGTACTCAATCGCCGGAATGAGAACAGGTCCACCGGCCGGACCCATTGTTCGCGCGACCGTGCTGAGCGCCCCGTCTGCTGCCACAACGAACTTGGCACGCATCGAGCCTGAGCTTGTGCTAAGCGTGACGAAGTCGTCATGGAACGAAACATTTTCTACAGCGCAGCGTTGATGAACGATAGCCCCGGTTTCCTGCGCGGCTGACAGAATGGCAAAATCAAACTGAGAACGCATCGTCATGGAAACGATGGAAGTTGGTCGATGCGTCGTGAAGGACAATCTTCCAGGGAGAAAATTTAATTGAGCGGTGTGACAGCCCTGTTCGACAACATGGCGCACATCTATAGGCAGCGCTTGCACGGCCCGTCCAACGATTCCGCCGCCACAGGTCTTGTACCGTGGTAGCGCGGCCTTTTCGAGTACGGCGACCGAAACGCCCGTCTTCGCCAGACGCCACGCTGCGCAAGCCCCGGCCGGTCCACTGCCGACCACAATGACGTCATAGGTGGAGTTCATGCGTTATGCCTATGGCCATTTCAAGGAAGATTCCACCTGCTTTTCCACCGTCGGAACCCATCTGACGCGATGTGGCTATTGGAGATCGAACATGAAAGCTAAAGTCGGATCAATCAGGCATGGAGACTATGTTCCGCATTCACCCAACCGACGGTGAAATAACTCCAACGCCATGTCGTAGCACATCCTTGCCGCAGCGGGATCGTAGCGGGGACCTTCGTCGCGCATGAACGCGTGCGCGGCATTGAACTCATGCCACTGGAAATGCACGCCGGCATCGCTCAGCGCGTTGTAAATGAGCGCCCGCCCTTCGCGGGGAATGTGCGGGTCCTGCCGGCCCCAGATCATCAGCAGCTCGCCCGTAATCTGGCCGATCCGGTCCAGGCTGTCGTCTTGCATGCCTTGCCCCAGGCCGCGCTTGTGGATGTCGGTCGCGTAGAAACAGGCGGCGGCCAACACATCGGGCTGCATCGCCGCGCGAAACGCCAGGTGCCCCCCGATACAAATCCCCACCACGCCCACCTTGCTCGTGCAGTACGGTGAAGACGTAAGATAGTCCAGCGTCGCGCGCGCATCGTCGTCGTAGCTCGACAAGGCCTTGGTGATCTTGTGCCGATTGCCGCGTGCCGCGCCCGCCTCGTCGTAGGCGAGGACGGTGCCTGCCGGCTCCAGCTCGTGGAAAATCTCCGGCACTGCCACTACGAAGCCATGGCTCGCCAGTATCGCCGCCATGCGTCGGATAGGCGCCGTGACCTGGAAAATCTCCGAGTGCAGGACGAGCCCAGGATAACGTCCCTTCACCACAGGGCGAAAGACATACGTCCGCATCGGCCCAGTCGGGGTCGGAAGATCAGTCGATTCGATGTCAGTGATCGTCATGTAAGTCTCCGAGACAATGGGGCGGCAACATGCGCCATGCTCTGAGGAGTGCCAAGATCATTGAGAGTCAGCTCTGTCGTGCAAGGAGCTCGTTCCTCTCTCGACAGCAGGGAATTGTAGCCAAGTTTTCGGTTCCTGTCTTTAATTGTGTTAGCCTGTGAGTGTGCCCATAGTCTTGGCCGGGTGCTTCGGCCAACAAGCGTGGTGCGGAGATCGAGATACATGGTGCGTCTCGTCCTTCTTTTGATCGTGGTTGTCCTGGTTCTTGTCGGGCCGCAACTCTGGACCAGGCGGGTGTTTGCCAAGCATAGTGCGCCCCGCGCCGACTATCCGGGCACCGGGGGAGAATTGGCCAGGCACCTGCTCAATCGGTTCGACATGCCGCACATCAAAGTCGAACCGACCGAAACCGGCGACCACTACGATCCAGTCAGCAAAGCGGTTCGCCTGACGCCTGCTATCTTCGATGGAAAATCTCTCACGGCAATTACGATCGCCGCTCACGAGGTCGGGCATGCCATTCAAGATCATCTGGGTTACCAGCCGCTCGCAGAGCGCACCAAGCTTGTGCTGGTCGCGCAGAAGGCCGAGAAGGTCGGAGCGGTCTTGATGATGGGGATTCCAATCGCGGCGGCGGTGGCTCGAACGCCGGTCGCGAGTGTCGTCGTTATGATGGCCGGAATGGCGACGATGGGAATCTCCACGCTGGTCCATCTCCTTACGCTTCCCGTCGAGTGGGACGCCAGCTTCCGGCGTGCCCTCCCCGTCCTTCGGCAGGGCAATTATCTATCGCCTGAAGATGAGCAAGGGGCTCGCAGCATTCTCACCGCCGCCGCGCTGACCTACGTCGCGGCCTCACTCGCCAGCCTGCTGAACTTGTGGCGCTGGATCGCGTTCCTCCGGCGATAAGCTCAGCCCATCATAACCTCTTGGTTCTTTCTTGACTCCACCACGAGCACTCTCTAGACTGTGGTCACAGTTGCAACCACAGGAGATCGCGTGAAATTTACCAATGTGCGTGAACTGAAGAGCAAAACATCCGAGATGCTTCGAACCGTGGAGCGTGGAAATACCGTTCTGGTGACGACACATGGGCGCCCGACCGCCATGCTGGTCCCTGTCACGGAAGACGACATCGAAGACGCCCTATTGGCCTATAGCCCTAAGCTGCGAAAGAAAATCGAGGAAGGTTTAAGAGATATTCGTGCCGGCAGAACCCTGGCATTGTCCGACTATCGGACTGCACGGTTCAAGAAGAAAACTCGTACGGCGTGACCTACCACGTATTCCTGTCGTCCCGCGCTCAACGCGATCTCGATCAATTCTCCGACAAGATAGCCAAACAGATTCTTGCCGACTGCGCTCGGCTTGCTGACGATCCGATCCCGGATGGAAAGCGCATCAAAAAGCTACAGGGGTTTAGGACGGCACTGAGCTGCTGCCGGTTTAATTGACACCCCCCCCTACGCTTTTTTCGCTTGCCGTTCGAACTCCATCGGACTGAGATACCCCAATGTGGAATGCCGCCGTCGGGGATTATAGAAGCGCTCGATGTAATCGAACACGTCGGCTTTCGCCTGATCTCGAGATCGGTACATGGTCCGCGCCGTGCGCTCGGTCTTCAGCGAGGAGAAGCAGCTTTCCATCGCCGCGTTGTCCCAACAGTTGCCAGAGCGGCTCATGCTACATGAGAGGCCCTGGTCCGCCAGCAAGCGTTGGAACGGCTCACTGGTGTACTGACTGCCTCGATCGGAGTGATGTAACCCGGCCTCGGGCTTGCCCCGACGCCAGATCGCCGTCACGAGTTGCGCGGTCATCGTCGCCTGCATCGACCACCCGACGACTCGGCGCGAGAAGAGATCCACCACCGCCGCGCCGTACAGCCACCCTTCGGCGGTCCAGAGATAGGTGAAGTCGGCCACCCATTTGCGGTTGAGGGCAGGGGCGTGACACTGGCGGTTGAGCACATACGGCGAGACTGCGCTGGGCCCCTGTGGGCCGGTCTCGGCGGGCATCCGACGTCGGCTTGGCCGTGCGCGTAAGGCCTGTCGCTGCATCAGCCGCTCGATCCGATGCAGGCCACAGACCTCCCCCTCGGCCAGAAGATCGTGCCAGACGCGGCGCGCCCCAGAGGTCCGGTCACTCTGCAGGAAACTCGTCCGGATCTTGGCCCCCAACACCTCGTCGCGACGAGCGCGCGAGCTTTGTGGACGCGTCAGCCACGCATAGAAGCCACCCCGCGAGACACCGAGCGCCTCACAGAGCCACGCCGTCGGCCAGAGCCCCCGGTGCTTCACGATGAAGCCGCACTTCACAGCGACTCCTTCGCAAAGTAGGCCGCGGCTTTTTTAGAATGTCCCGCTCCGCTTTAAGCTTCGTCACCTCGCGTCGGAGGCGCTCAATCAGCCAGCTGATCCGGTTTCATCTGCCCCGGGCCAGGGAAGGCTTGCTGCGGGTCCGCTGTCCTCTCCCGCACCCATCGGCGCAACACCGTGCCGTGTACGCCCAAATCCCGTGCGGCTTGCGCCACGGAGACCCCGCGCTCTTGGATGAACTTCACCGCCTCCACTTTGAACTCTCGCGTAAACTTGCGTCGCTCCATGACCTACCTCCGGTTTCCTTCATACACCTAACTCGGTGTCTTTGAAACCGGCAGCCGCTCAGCCTGCTGCTGGAACGTCTTCGTGCTATTGATTTTGATGACGGCAGGGTTCTAGGTCGATCTGAGGTATTGGCTGTGATCCATGCCTGGTGAATTTTAAGACCTCTGGTTACCGCGTCTGGCAGCGTGTCGGGGATTCTCATACACCAACTCTGCACGTTCATGCTCTGACCAGAGTCGCACGCCATAGACTTCTTGCAACTCCTGCTTGGCTTTTTCGTCGCCCTTTCTCGCCTTCCGAAACAGACTCTGTCGATTCTTGTCTTCTTCTTCTTGACTAAGGGACCACTGATCTCCCATCTCGACTCCTTTGTTGTAATTTGCTTTTCCCGTATTGGCGCCTTAACGGAGGCGGGTTTGTACACGAGTTGCATTCTCAATTCAAGGTGTTAAAAATCGGAGTATCCATAGATCTCTGCGGTTTGTCTTAGCGGACTCCTCACACATTAATGAGGAGTGCCTTCGCTTCCCTCATCTTCGCACTCCCTAAGAACCCGTACGTATCTTGATTCACATAAAGATCGGCACTACAGTGGCGGCTCACTTGTGAGTGACCTTCCTATGATTGTTGAGGTAGAAGAACACAGGCGGATTGCAGGCAATCTGGCCACTATTCGGCACTATATCAAGAGCAAGTTCCCCGGCTACACCATCACGGAAGACTCAGTTCACAGTCTGTACCACAAGTTCATAGTAACGAACGTGAAGCTGCACAAGAGCTATGGACTCAGAGTGGACTGGTCACGGCTCTCCGACCGGAGGAATACTACGGAACGCACTCGATTGTCATTGAATAGCGGCTTTATCGCGAGTGCGATGGTCCGTGCAGGCGACACGATTTATTCCTGGTGATGGTAATCGTTGAGAAGAGCATGTCTAATCCTGGGGAACAAGAACGAATTGAAGCGAATTTGGACATCATCCGGACTTATCTCAAGAATAAATTTCTTAACTATACCCTCAAGGAAGTCTCAGGTCTAAATGAGTATCACATGTTCATCGTGACGAACGTTGAGCTGTACGAGAGCTACAAACTTAAGGTGAGCGGGCCTCGCCTTTCAGACCAGAGTAATACCCCAGCCAAGACCCAAGCTGAGTTAGACAGCTATGATGTAGTCCGAAGGATGATCGAAGCAAACGGCGACTACTTCTATTGGTGTTGAAGTTTGACCGACGAGCCAATACGACTTGAAGACACTCACCCTAGCTAGCCTTGCAAGTTTCCAGTATTGCGCTCTCTAGAACGATCCGTGTAAGGTGTATTGATTGTGGTTTAGGCAATCAATGCCATTACATGGATTTTAAAGTGGAGCGCCCTGTTCCGCCATCTCCACAAGCTCGTATTTACATGAAGCACAGAACCTCGCCTCGCTGACCATACCTATTCGGTAAAATTTCTGTTGTGAGATCGAAAAGCCTATCGTATTCTTACGTGCCATATTGGCCCATGGCCCATCACAAGAAAGGACCTCTACTCTATGAGAATTCGTCTATTATGTTTTGCCATAGGATTTCTCCTTCTCACGACCCCGCTACTGGCTGCCTCGCCGGATCCGGCAAATGATGATCAGAAAACCTTGTATGCTCTTGGGTTGGCCATCAGCCAATCATTGGGAACATTCTCCTTGAGCGAGACCGAGCTCGATATGGTCAAACATGGCATCACCGACGGCGTGCTGAAGCGCCCTCAAAAAGTCGACCTCCAAACATTTGGGCCTAAGATTCAACAACTGCAACAATCTCGATTGGCCGTCGCTGCTGAAAGTGAGAAGAAGGCAGGGGCTGCGTTTACGACAAAAGCGGCGTCCGAAAAAGGCGCGACGAAGACGGAGTCAGGGATCATCATCACCACCATCAAGCCTGGCACCGGAGCCACGCCAAAGGCAACGGATACCGTCAAGGTCCATTATCATGGCACCTTGACCGATGGAACGGTATTCGATAGTTCCATCAAACGAGGAGAGCCCGCGACATTTCCGTTGAACAAGGTCATTAAGTGTTGGACCGAGGGAGTTCAACAGATCAAGGTCGGAGGAAAGAGCCGGCTGGTGTGCCCATCCAATCTGGCCTATGGCGACGGGGGGTCACCGCCGACCATTAAGCCGGGAGCCACCTTGGTCTTCGAAGTTGAGTTACTCGATATCGTCACCAACTGACCGCTACGCTTTGCCGCCTCTGCAAGGAGGCGGCAAGCTATTCAATCCCCGGACGCCTGCCGAACCCCAGCGTGGCTGCTCTCCCCAATGAATCGTATAGCGGAACTATTGTGAGCGAAACGACTTCCTCGAATCGCGGCGGCAGCACACCTCCATCGCCCCTACGTTGGCTGATTCTTGGACTCCTTTTTGCCATCAGCGTCGTCACCTACATCGATCGCGTCAATATTTCAGTCACTGCGCGCCAGATGATGCCGGCGTTGGGACTGACCGAACAGGAAATGGGATTCGTTTTTTCCGCATTCGTCATCGGGTATGCGTTGTTTCAGATTCCCGGTGGATGGCTGAGTGATCGCTGGGGGGTTCGCGTCGTCCTTCTGATCGCACTGATCTGGTGGTCCTGCTTTACCGCTTGGACTGCCTTTGCCGCCACGTCTTTCCTGGCTGCGCCGCTCGGAATCGTCGGTGCGCTGGTCGTTGTCAGATTTCTTCTTGGTGTCGGAGAGGCAGCGGCATTACCGACATTCAACCGCGCCGTCACCGACTGGCTTCCGGCTCACGAGCGCGGTCTTGGCATCGGTATTGCCATCGGCGGGATCGGGATCGGTGCAGCGATCACTCCGCCGGTCACGGCTTGGATCATGGTCAACCATGGCTGGCAATCTGCATTTTATTTGTCCAGTGGGATAGGATTCGCACTTGCAATCATTTGGTGGTTCTTGGCCGCCGATCGTCCATCGCATCACCCATGGTACCGTCATGACGAAGCAACCCCCTCCACAGCTTCAGTTGTTCCAACACGCCATTCGATCCCATGGGCTATCCTACGAAGGACACCGAGCGTGTGGTGGCTGATGCTGAGTTACGGATGCTTGGGCTATGTTGCCTATGTCTACATGTCCTGGTTCTATCTCTATCTCGTGAATGAGCGCGGCTTCAATGTCTTACGCGGTGGATTGTTTGCTGCCGCCCCGTTCCTTACGATTCTTGTATCCTGCCCTGTTGGCGGATGGGTTACTGATCGACTGGCGATTCGACAAGGAGTGACGAAAGGCCGTCAGATTGTGGGCATGCTCGGTATGGGGCTGGCAGCAAGCTCTATCGCCTTGGGGGCCGCCGTAGAATCTCCTTATCTCGCCATCGTCAGCTTGTCGTTGGGTGCCGGCTGGCTCTATTTCACAGTCGGCGCATATTGGTCTTCAGCGAGCGATCTATCACCAACCCACGCCGGTAGCCTCTCAGGTCTCATGAATATGGGGGCCAATCTCGGCGGAGCCATTTCTCCGACACTGACGCCATGGATCGCCCAACAGTGGGGTTGGGGCGCTTCTCTCGGCCTTGCTGCTTTTATTTCCCTTCTCGGTGGAATGATGTGGTTCCGCATTCGACCTGGAGATGGGCTGGCAAGAGACAGTGCTGAGTGCTGAAACACGAACACTGAGTAATGTCTCTCAAGAATCAGAACGCAGAACTCAACACTGTCAGCAAGACCTTGTCACTATGATGATCGCCTTGCTACATTTATAATTATGGAACTTGAGTTTCGAAAGAAAGATCCCCGCGTCACGATCGCCACGAGATTCGGTGAAATTAAGATTCGCTTCTACTCTGATGCGGCACCTCGCCATGTGGAAAACCTCATCAATCTCGTCAAGATGGGGTTCTATGACGGCACGACATTCCATCGTGTGGTGCCGGGATTCATTATTCAAGGCGGCGATCCATTGAGCAAAACTCCCGATCGCGCATTCCACGGCACCGGCGGACCAGGATACTTTCTTTCTCCCGAGCCGAATGACCGTCCGCACAAGCGCGGCGCAGTATCCATGGCGAAAATGCCTCGCGAAAGCAACAGCACGCGCGACTTCAACGACAATGGCTCACAATTTTTCATCTGCGTCGGAGAGAACAGCGGTTTAGATCGTCGCTACACCGTGTTCGGAGAAGTCTTTCGCGGGATCGAGGTTGTCGACAAGATTGTCGGCGTCCCTCGCGACGAGCGAGACAACCCGCTCGATCCGATCAGGATGACGATGACCGTGAAAGAATAAGCGATCAGGGGTTCTCACGGCATTCCGATGGGTGGAGAGGCCAAGCATTTGAAAAGCGGCATTGTCTCAGCAGAAGATCCTGAATCCATCCGGATAGCCGGACGGATCATCAAAACAGGTGGCCTCGTCGCGTTTCCAACCGAAACGGTCTATGGCCTCGGTTGCGACGCGATGAATGCCGATGCGGCAGCAAAGGTGTTCGAATCCAAGCAACGTCCTCAGTTCGACCCCCTCATCGTTCATATCGTCGATACAAAGCAGTTGGATGATGTGATTGGATCCCTGCCCGTTCTGGGTCAGCGGCTCATGGATGCTTTTTGGCCAGGTCCGCTGACTTTGGTATTACCAAAACAGCCGGCAATCCCGGATCTCGTCACGGCCGGGCTTTCAACGGTCGCGGTTCGCATGCCCAACCATTCGGTGGCACAAGCGCTGATTCGAGAAGCAGGGACTCCGATCGCCGGTCCTAGCGCCAATCCCTTTGGTTATGTGAGCCCGACGACCGCCCAACATGTTGCTGACGGGCTTGGGAGCAACGTGGATCTCATACTCGACGGAGGACCATGCCAGGTCGGGGTCGAATCAACGATTGTTTCGCTGGCAGGGTCACAGCCAGAACTGTTGCGCCCAGGCAGCATTACCATCGAACAACTCAGCGCCGTCATCGGCTCTATTCGAAGGTCGTCTCCTGTGAACGAAAAACCGATCGCACCCGGTCAATTATCACGCCACTACGCCACACGGACGCAACTGACAATCTTGGCCTCAATTGGAGCAAGGCCTATCCTGAAGGATGGCGAGCGCGCGTGTTTACTGAGCCAGTCGCAAGCAAGAGATCCCGATGATCGCTTTATCGCCGTTGAAGTTCTATCTTCAACAGGAGATCTCAGAGAAACCGCACGCGGCTTGTTTGCAGCGCTGCGAAGGCTGGACTCTCTTGGTCTGGATAGAATCTATGCGGAACCTTGTAAGGAAGAGGGACTTGGAGTCGCAATCATGGATCGCCTGCGCCGCTGCGCAGCGCCGTGACAAGGGCCCTATACCATACGCCTACAATTTCTACGTGCTTTTGATGATCCGTACCACCTGAAAATTGGTTCAGGTATTACCGGCCCTCGCTCCCTCACCCGCCGCCCAGTACGACATGGACCGTCAAATCGACATCAACGCGGCGCACTTTGACCGACACTTCTTGGCCTGGGCTTGTACGCTCGATGAGGAAATTCTTCAGCTGAGCTCCATCAAGAATCTCCGTGCCCTCAATAGCCAGCAAAATGTCGTGTTTCTGAATGCCCGCAGATTTTGCGGGTTCCGCGACTTCCTTGGCCGCAACGCGCAACTTCGTGCCGTCTCTTACCGAAGTCATGTGGACCCCAAGTCTTGAGAAGGCAAGCGGCTTTCCTGAAAGCGCCGCGCTGATGATGCGCTCCGAGAGAGTTCCCGGGATAACAAAGGTCATGCGACTGCAATGAGCCTGGGTCTCCTCTTTATCGGTTTGAATCACGGCATGTACGATGCCGACGATTTCTCCTTGCTCGTTGAACAACCCGCCTCCTGAACTTCCGTTGCAGGTCGAAAGGTCGGTCTGGATGAGACGAGTATCGACGGTTTGCAAAAACACATTCGTATTTCCGATCTTCCCAAAAGCCATGGTCGGCCCCCACCCGAGCGGATAGCCGACGGTGAAGACTCCCATACCAGGCAACGCCTCATCCGTGGAAAATGACGTCCCCGTTTGCAACTTGGAGCGATGTTGTCCGGCCACTCGGTACACGACGACATCCATGAACGCGCTGTCGCCCACGAGATCGGCGGGAAGTTCATGAAGATCATTCGTGAGCACACGAATTTGTTTTGGAAGGGCGACGCCTGTCGAAAGCTCGTGTTTCTCCGCAGCATGTCTCGCCGTAATCACATAACCGTCTCGCAAATGAAACCCTGTTCCTCGGACAACGACCCTCCCGGGTTTCTCCGGCATTCGTTGATCTTGCGTATCCGCTAGGATTCCCACGGTCGCCTGTCTCGCCCGAAGAAACGCATCCTGGTTGAGCAGCGTTGTTTCAGCGTTGAGCGGGAGGGTACACATCATCATGAGGATCCACACGCCGAATGCGGAAAGACGCAGGGAGTACGCTGCGAATAGGTGATCCGTGCTCATGCAATGTTCCTTTCAAACGCGGTGCATACGTTAGGGGTGCAACTATACTCAGATCCTGCTGTTACTGAAAGCGTGCCGAAGGACTCAGGGACAACCTGCTTGCGATTCAAACTATTGTAAGCAACAGCCGTCCGATTTATAGTGCAACGCCATGCATCTCCCGGACAAGGCTATGCCGCCCTGCTGTGCATGGTCGGTGATCACGCTCGCTCTCCTGGTCCTCATGGGAAGCCCCTCTGTCGTGGAGGCCGGCTCCAAACCCTCATCGGAACTGGCCCGCCATTTGACAGAGATCGTCACGCTGGCCAGACCGGCGCCGATGATGAGCGTCCCAGCCGGAACGTTTTTGCTCGGAAGCAATAGAGTCGATAACGACCCTTATGGAAACTCGACCCAATTTGACGATACGGAACTGCCTCAACATCGAGTTTGGTTGGATGCCTATGAGATGGATCGAGATGAAGTGAGTCTCGGAGAATATCTGGCCTTCCTGTACAAACAGAAGCTTCATCCTTCCGATGAGCTGCAGAAACTCCTCTGGCATGTCATCACCGTCCACTCTGTCTCGGACCAAACCATATCCCGCTGGCCTGCCCTCTATGTTACGTGGGAGGAGGCGAACAGTCTATGCGCGGCAAAGCAGGCCAGACTACCGACCGAGGCCGAATGGGAGAAAGCGGCGCGAGGGTTTGACGGCATTCCTTACCCCTGGGGTGAAGCGACTCCCAGCTCCACCCTCGCGATATTCGGCCAGCACCATGTCCATGAAATCCCCATTCTCGCAGCAGTCGATTCCCATGAGGAAGGCAGAAGTCCCTATGGTCTCCACCATATGGCGGGCAACATTGCCGAATGGGTGCAGGACTGGTTCGGATTCGACTACTATGCGTACATGCCGGAACGTAATCCTCCGGGCCCAAGCACCGGCCGCTACAAGAGCGTCCGCGGTGGTTCCTGGAAAAGTAAACGCGTCATGCTTCGAACGGCCACCCGAGGCGGCGCCTTGCCGGACCAACGTGCCACGACGATCGGCTTCCGGTGCGCGCGATCATTGAAGAACCCTGGTTAGGGAGTTGTCGGATTCCCTGTTGACTGCTTCATCGGTGCATCGGACGCGCAACGAAATCCTGTGGACTCGTTTCGGACGGTTGGGTCGCTCTCCACGCGAGTAAAGATGCGAACCGTGGGCGACTCATTTTGCCAGCCCGCGCCACGAATCACTTTCTTTGTGCCTGTGGCCGGACCCTTTGGATTCTTGCTCGGGCTCTTCTCATAGTATCCGGCATCATACCAGTCGTTGACCCATTCCCACACATTGCCGGCCATGTCATACAGGCCATACGGGCTTTTGCCCGCCTCATAACTTCCGACGGGCATGAGCGTCTTCTCCCCGATCCACCGTTGATTGTAATTGAGATGTTTAGCGGTCGGTTCGACGTTCCCCCAAGGGAATCGCCTATCGGTCGTCCCCTTGGCCGCCTTTTCCCATTCGGCTTCAGTGGGGAGTCGTTTGCCTGCCCATCTGCAGTAGGCTTCGGCATCAAACCAATCCACATTGATCACGGGTCGCTCGGTCAACGAATCGGCGATGCTCTCTCCTTGCCAGAGGTTTCTTGTCGGATTTCTTGGATTCTGGGGAACACGATGTCCTGTGGACTTCACGAATTCCAGATAACGGCCGTTTGTCACCTCATAGGTGTCGATCATAAACGTGTCTATAAACACCTCATGCCGTGGATATTCATCACGTCCCCCGTCACGGGCTCCAGCCGGTACACCCATTGGGAACGAGCCGGCGGGGACCACGATCATTGGTGCGCCGTCTTTGCTCGCCGGCGGCTCGATCGGATGGTGGGCTGTTTGCTCATTCGCAAACAGAAAGGACGCGTTGAGCCAAACGCCCAACAGCGCCGACATAACGAGAGCGCGAAGAACCATGGACATCATTCCTTCCACACGATCAGAATTTGGTTCACTGAACCAGAGCCTTGGAAAGCATGCCTGATTCAAGAATATCAAGGAACGGGGCAACACAAGGGCACATCTCGAACCTATTCTTTTGCTGAGAGAACTTTCAACAGGGCCCCTCCGGCCGTTGCCCGAACGGCATCATCTTCATCGTGCAGGCTGTGCTTGAGGAGTGGAATCGCACGCGCACCTTCGACTTTTGCCATCGACTTGACCGCCGCAATCCTCACTCGGGGCACCGTATCCTGCACCATCAGCATCACGGCCGATTGCGCCGATTCGCGATTCGATTCTACGGCATGGCCCAACGCTCGTGCCACGGCAGCGCGGGCGGCCGGCTCATTCAGATGGCTGAGAACCTGCACCGGGCCGGCCACGATTTCATACCGTTCCCCCTGTCCCAGCAACGCACCGATGACGAACGCTCTGACTGCAGGATCACGATCATCAAGAGCCTTATTCAACGGCGCACGTGTCTCGAATCCCTGCAGCTGCCCTAGGCTGACGGCCGCGGCGGTCCGCACGGGTGGGAGGGGGTCTTTCAGCAGCCTGGTCAGTGCAGCGACTCCTTCGGCAGCCGGCACATGGGCCAACCCTGTGGCGACAGCCCCGCGCACCGACGGCTGTTTGTGTTCGCTCGATTCAAGAAGAATCGACAATACCTCTGCCGTCGGCTGATCGGCCAAGGCGCGAATCGCCGAGGCTCGCTCATCTGGATTCAGCGCGTTTTTCGCGTACTGCAAGAGCAGTTCACAGCCATTGACTCGTTTCAGATGACAAAGCACCTGGGCGGCTGCGACTCGTACCCGTGCCTCAGGATCTTTCAGCAACGGCTCGACGATCGGAATGGCCGATATATCAGCGGACTTTGCAAACCCCTTCAGTACCGCTTCCTTCACCAACGCCGCCTGATCGTCCAAGGCCTTCCTGAATCGAGCCGAGCGGCGGCCCTGGTCCAATTTTGCAAGTCCTTCAGCCGCCAAGGCTCGGACAAGGCCGGATCCGTCAGCGAGCCCATCTTCCAAAAATGGAATCGACTCGGGACTCTGCCATTCCTTAAGGGCGGTATAGGCCACACCGCGCATCTGCTCACGCATGTCTTTCGTCAAGACGAGGACAAATCCAAGCGAGACCTCACGAAGGATCGACTGATCCTCCTGCTTCAGCGCCTGCACAAGTTCCTCATAGCCGGCAAGGGCGTCCTTCGGGTTGCCCAATTTCAGCAAGGTGCGAATTCTGAGTCGACGAACATCCGACGCGCTTGCCGCCTGAGGATCGAGTTTGTCCAGTTCCTCAAGAGCCTTTTGATACTCCTTCTTGTCATAGAGTGCCTGACTCTGCTGAACGCTGGATGCCGTCCCTGCAAGAGCAGACCCGGCCATAGACAAACACCAGGCCAAGACAAACAAGACGATCACACCTCGTCGTGGGTTCAACGGATTCATCCTCTATCCTTCACAGCGCTGGCAGGTTCACTCATGCGCTTCTTATCGTGTTGGTCTGTGACCTGTTTGACGAGCGCGCCGGAGAATTTCAGCTCAAGAGGGAGAGCGTCGCCCGATTCACTGTTGATGTTCGACCACCGGCTGGATATCAACAGCGTATCCTAAAGATTCTGGGCCGAACCGAGGGTTATCCACGACCTTGTACGCGGTTCGATTCCCCTTGGGAGCGGGTAACGAAAGTTGCTCACGCAGTTTGCCGTCCGGTTGCACCACGACCGTCCTTGTCGTTCCGGGCCCGGTCTGCGGGTGCCATACCACCAACTGATACGTGCCGGGGGGAATGCCCTCGATCGAGAACTTCCCTTCAGCATCCGTCAGGGCATAGTAAGGATTGTTCACGGCCATGGCCCAGCTTTCCATGTAGGCATGGAAGCCACATTGCATATAAAATGTACGTCGCCCCTTATTCAAATAAATCGGCCCGACCAACGATGCTCCCGGCGCATGGTCGTGTGTCGCATGGATATCCCCTCGCCGATGCTGATGATTCATGACCAAAGGGGTATTGAACAAGACTCGCGCACCGGCTTCCGGCGATGTCTCATAGCCTTGGATGTCGTGCATCACGGGATCCATGTTAATGACTTCGACGGCATGCCCATTGCGGACAATGGTCATGAACGGCTGAAACATGCAGTCGCGGGCTTCGATCAAGGGAACAGACACCTCAAACGGTTTCCCTGCTTCGATCCCTTCCAGGAGCACAATGGCGCTCCTCAATCCTCCCTGACGACCGACGACAAAGTCATGCAGCAATCGCCACCCTCGGCCGTTGGAGATACGACCGCAATAGGCAGGATCCGGAAAGGTGATCAGATTGAACCCCTTCGGCTCCGGCACCGACCCATCGAGAGTCACCGTCCCTTCGATGGTTCCACCGTGGCGGACATCGATCACCTCATAGGCGCTTGCCGGCGTGACCGATGACAAGACTACCGCTGAGACAAGGGCGGCACTAACGCTGAACATCCAAACAACTCTCTTCATCGCGCAATGTTCCAATTCAAACGAACAAATTATGGCGTCTGCAGTTGGAGTGTCGGACGAATCTCAATGGGTTTTCCCAGCGCCTCCAACCCGTAATGCGTATTTTCCGCGATTTGGTGGACGCTTCGACGCCCTTTGGGAGACTCGAACGTGAAATCTACTTGATGCGTCTGCTTCGCCGATACCGATATTTTCTTTTCGAGCACAGTCCCTACGCCGGGATGCCACGCTATCAAGGTATACTCGCCGGCCGGCACATCGGACAGCGAAAACTGTCCATCCGAATCGGTCACCATGTAATACGGATTGTCCACGGCAAGCCCCCAGCTTTCCATGTAGGCATGGAAGCCACACTGCATGACGAAGAACCGACGGTTTTTCGTCAGCTTGACGATTTCAGTCATCGGTTGTCCGGCCAGATGCTCATGACTCTCGGACCCGGCATCACGCACATGCAGGGGATTCATCGGAAGCGGTGTGTTGAATAACACACGTGGACCCAATTCCGACGTTTCATACGCCTGAATGTCATGAAATACCGGATCCATATTGACGACGCGAACCTCGGCTCGGTCCTTCACCACACTCACGAACGGCAAGAACCGGCAATCGCGCGCCTCGATGGTGGGGGGCACGAATTTGAACGGCTTCCCCTTCGCCACATCAATCAGCACAACAACTGTGTCTTTGAGACCTCGATCCGCCGAAAGGTTAAATTCTTCCAAAATCCTCCACCCGGTCCCGGTGGAAATTCTTCCACAATAGACGGGATCTGGAAAAGTGATGAGATTGAACCCTTTGGGGATCGGCTTCCCTTCCGTCATTCTTACTTGTCCCGTAATGGTCCCGCCATCTTTCACTTCAATTTCTTGATAGGACCAGGCCGTTGAAGCACACATCAAGATGAGCAGGGCTGGAACGAAGATAGCAGGTATAGTTGTTTTCATTGCAGTCTCACCTTCAATTGAGGTCGGTTCTCCTCATCGTATCAAATGATCGTCATAAAGAAAAAGGGGGAGCGCAGGCCTCCCCCTTTTCTCTGAACTCACTGCCTCTGAGGAGGCGATTGAGTTACTGTCTTGCTACAGGAACGACATGCACCCCCTCATCAGCTGAAGCACTCTTCGCTCCAGTTCCGGCTCCGGAGAGCGGCAGTAGCCGTTGATCTCCGGCCGGCAATACCCGCAGATACCCCCACTGTCCGGACTGCGAGTACGGTAACCGCTGATTGCTCCAGACATAATCGCCGGGCATCCGGAACGGTCCCCCCGCGTTCGGAATAAACGCGTCCAGTGTTTCCGATCCGGAGAACTCGACCACACTGATCATATCGGCGCCGCGCATGAACGGCTCAATCGGCCACTCATGGCGTTCGACACTGAACATGCCGTTCTGCTCGTTGCTCGCGCCGAACACATGGATCCGAACCGGATCCCCTGCATGTGCCTCAATGATCGGCGTCGCCGGATCTTCCGGCTTGTCCACGACGCAAGGCTGGAACACCTTGCCGAGGGTGCAACCCTTCTCTTCGCGGAACTTATATGGCTCCGCTCGGTAGTTGACCGCCGTCAAGCCCGCCGTGTTCTGCACATAGGGCATGAAACTTGTTCCGATGATGTTGTCCTCGTCCTGGAAGAACAGGGCCACGTCGCGGTAGTTGACGCGATGCTCGTAACCCTGAATCGTCCGATCAACGATGACATCGGCCACCCAGCTGTTTTTCGTCGAAATATCCGCGCCGGTTTTCGGGTCACGGTACTGGGCACCCTTCGGGCCAATCACCACCCCTCCGTAAAGCCCGCTCCGTGGATTGATCATCACATTGCCCCAGTCCCACACCAACGAGGCGGTCTCTCCCAGGAACGGGTCCGCGTAGTACGTGTAGGTGCGGTTCTCCCCCGGCGCGACGGTCTGATCGCCCGGATTATTCCCGACGTTGGCTCCGAGCGAATCCTTGGGATCGAACGCCAACCCGATGGCGGAGAACGACGCTCGGCTCTCCTTCATCCGGTTGGTCAGTTTCACTTTAAGGCAATCGCCGACATTGGCCCTCAGGGTCAGCGGCATGGGCTGAACACCCCCAGCGACCTTTGTCATGTCCTCTTCCAACGCGTAAATCTTGGCGTTCGGATTGACCATCTGGATCGTCCGTTCGAAATCGACCTCGATGGTGTCAGGCGCCTTGGGGTTCAACTTCATCGACGGATAATCCAACGCCACGACGTTGAAGCTCTTCACCGGAGCGTCAGCCGGACAGACTGCCAACGGTTTGGGAATCTCATTTCGACGACTGTACCCGGCCGGCAGCTTTTGAAGATCCGGCACCTCCTTGTCCAACACCCGCATGATGCCCCAGGCACCCTCCGAGAACTTGGACCCACGGCCGTTGAAGTGGATGTAGTCTCCCGTCTGGAGACGTGGTCCGCCCGCTTGCGGCACCACCAGATCGTACCGTTCGGCAATGCCGATATGAATCGAGTTCTTCCGGTTCGCATCGCCCGCATAGCGTTCAGTCAGATAGGTATGGCCTGAGACCGTCCAGACCATCGTCTCGTTCGCCATGGTCTGAAGCAGCCGGAACACCACCGTATCGCCAAGATACGCTCGTACCATCGGCGTATAGGGGTCGCCGTGCACTGCACTGCTGAACAACTTCGACGAATCAGGATTCGCGGCCAAGCGACTCGAAATCGGCTCGGCCTTGAAATTTAACCCGCCGCCGGTCGTATGCGTTCCGCCGTTCAGGAAGGGCATCGGCGTCATAGGAATTTTTTCCGGCATCGGGAAGGACACCGTTTTCCCGGCCTCCAACGCCACTTCGATCGGTTGTCCCGGCGGATTACCCGCCGTGACGATGTTCACCGTATGCGGCACGGTGTCATTGAGCTGCACCATCAGCTCCCGGAAGCTGCCGTTCACTCCATACCCAACCGGCTCCGCCGTTCTGATATCGGCAATCGGCCCGCTCCGGATCTGCTTCCCGGTCTTGGGATCATGGTAGGTCGAACCGACCGGCTCGGTGATAAGGGTGCCGAAGCCCCCGTGAGGCCATGTGACACGCCCCAGCGCATGGTCGTGCCAAAAGACCGTCCCCACGTCAGAATCCGCCCAGAATCGCTGTCTGACGAACTCCACCGTCACGATATCGTTGGCCGGATGGGCATTTTTCAGCGGACGATAGAGCGTGATCTGATTGCCTTGGATCGACTTGACTCGACCGATCTCGTTGCCTTCGACGTTATCCGCTCCGATCAGGATCTCCACATTCGGATGGTATTGAGCGGCGTTTTTGACGGTAATGACCCGGTCACCCTTCTTCGCCGCCTTGGTGAACACGGTATTCATCGGCACAGGCAGGCCCTTTTTCACCTTCTTCTCCAGCATCGTGAACGGACGCACCGATTGCTCATAGGAAAAGCCGGTGATCACGCCGTCGGACGATTGATTGTCGAACTGCAGAAAGTGCCAGTGCGTATTGATTTTCGATGCCTGGAAGTTGATATGGTCATCGTCCAACCACTCGCTGGTCAACATCCAGTCGATACAATCATAAATGTTGGCGCGGACGACCAGCGGATACTTGATGTCGCTCTTCCTGGTCTGCGCTTCTTCCTCGTGCAGCACATAGATCAAGCCGTCCTTGTCTACGATGGCCGGCGTATCCCCCTGCTTGTCGGCCAGCGTCATCGGCGTCTGAATGAAATGCACGTTGTATTTCTTCGAGCCCGCGTTCTCGGGGCAGATGCTCCAGCGTCCATTTTCTCCCGGCTTGGCCGGATAGGAACTGGGCAACCCGTCGTCGTCGAGGTGAATCATATCCAGCCAAGGAGCAGGATTGTGATTCTGGGAGAAGGGCACGCGACGGCCGAAATGCGGCTTCAAATGCGGCCACGCGATCTTGCCGGTGGCGCTTTCAAAGAGGATCGGCACCCGCTTGCCGGGAGTCGTTGACTTGTACCTCGGATTGTCCACGCTGTTTTCTGGTTCGGTCACCGCACGATCACCCTGCCAAGCCCAATCCAGCACGCTCGCATCGTAGGAACGAGTCTGGGCGCGCTCATCTTTCTGATGCCCAGGCTGTCCCTGCGGCGGCAGCATCATGTTGACCCAATCCTTTATGTTGACGATGGCAGGCGACGCCTTCCAGTCCGTCTTCCGGTCCTTCACGATCGTGAACATCTTTCCGAACCAGTCCACGGTACGGCCGATGAGCTGATCCGATGTAATACCCGTTTGAATACGGCCGGCCCGGTCCGGCAATTCGCGCAGATCCGGCATCACGTCGTTGTGATGCTCGCCCTGCTGCAGCGTGTTGTACACCCGCCAATAACCCCACATCCCCGCAATGTAATGGTGAGCGACGTGGCAGTGGAACAGGAAGTCCCCGGCCAACTGTTGGCAGAGACCGGATCCGCATTCGGTTTCCAGGTCCATCGTCTCGGACGGTCCGATGACTTCCACATCAACTCGGTCGGACTTTATTCGAATCACGGGATACTTGACCGGCCCGTTCTTGGCCGCATGCCACAAGGGCATTTCGTCGATGGCGCGCGGACTCCTCGGCCAACGAATCGATCCTCCGTGCGGATGATGGGAATGGAACACTTCAGACCCGCCGTGCACAAGCCGAAACTTTGCCGGGTCGCCCAAATAGCTACGGGGCACGGTCGTGGCCGGATCGCCGAAGGTATAGGCGCTGTAAGCCATGGATTCGTCTTCAAAGCCGAAGTACTCGTGCTGCGTCTGCATGTTGTCGACGCCGAAAGGCTCGCTCCGGTAATTCAACGCACGAGCCACTGGACGGTACACGTCGGTCAATGGATCCCGCTGAGGAATGAAATCGCCCTTCTTGTTCAGCGGTCGGAACGCCTCGTCCCCGACCTCATGATAGATCAACACGAATTCCCGGAAGTCAGGTCCGGCCCCATTCTTGATGATGGCCTGCCATCCGCTGGCCATTGATGTCGGCTCGCCGGTTCCCAGCGGGTCGAGATATTGAGACCCCTTGGGCTCAACGACGAACGTGCCGAACAAACCCATGACCGTCAGCTCGCGATCGTTGCTGTACGAATGGAACTGCCGACCGCCCTCTTGTTGAGTCGGCGGAATATACCACTCCAGATCCACGGCCTTTCCTTTAGCCGCGATGCTGTCCGGATTTGTCGTCGTCGCCGGTTTGCCCGTGGAGGCGACGATCATACTGGAACCGTGAATATTGAGGCTGACGTCTTCGCCGCCCTCCAGTTCATTGCGAAGCGTCATCTTGACGCAATCGCCCTGATTACCCCGAATCACCAGCGGCTGGATCCACTGGCTCTGCAATCCGTTCTTGACGGCTCCAGGGTCATAGCCTTCCTTCTCACGGGCCGCCCGATTAGTCGCTTCTTCTTCCCGAACGTTTGCCAGATTGTCGGTCAGGACGTACATGTACCCAGGGTAGAAGTCGAGCCACATGTTGAGCGAAATCTCGACGTTGATCGCCGAGATGTCGTACTTCCGGACCGGTGCGGATACGGGACAGCGCCCGCCCGACATCGACACCGGTTCCGTGCCGGGATTCGACATGAGCAGTACGTCCTGATTCCCGGCGCCGTACTGGTGCATCATGTTCAGGTCGTTGTAGTACCCGCCGGCGCGTTGCACGGTCGCGTCATGCTGCATCTGTTGCATGACCCGCTGGTGCTGCCGGTCGACCATGGTGGTACGCTCCGGTTGGCCCTCCATCGTATTTTCGATGATCGTCTGCCCCTTCAGCTGTTCAGCCCAACCGGGCGTCTGATGGTTCATCGCCACATGCGATGGAGCCTCAGCGAGCACAGCCGACGGCGCGATACACAGCGCGATGGCTGCGAGTCCGCTCAAGACTCGGGTGAATGTGTAATGACGGTGAGACATGAACCGACCCTCCTTCATAACATGAAAAATATAAGTGAGCAGCGCAGGCTACTCAGCCGGCCTCCTAAACAATTCTGATAAAGCGGAAAGACAAATTCGCTTCGGCAACAACCAACTCGACCTGCCCGAAAGATGTGATGTTCACGTTCGCTATGTAATAGACAATAAGAGCCGAAAGATACTCAACTCCGCATGGACTGTCAATATGTTCTCAGTCGGCGACCTTCGTCATGTTTCACATGGCTATTGTCCACGACCTGGTGACTTCCGGTTGGCCGTAGTGAGCAAATCCATGTTCAGCATCACGGGACTCTCCGGTTTTTTAGGATCAAGCCTGATGGGCATCCGGTCTACCATCAACTTACTTAAAGGGACCGCGACGATGGTGGGCGCTTGATCCACGGAGTTCGAGTAGAGCGCAATGCGCAGATTCTTTGGCCGTTCACTGGGGGAAATCTGAGATGCCGCCTCCCTATTCATGAATCCAACCAACAATCCATTGCCATCCGCAACTTTATGGATTTCATAGGCATTGGAAGTTGACGCCACCTGCTCCAACTCAAAATCAGGACTTTGCGTGACCAACGCTATTCCGAGAGACGGTGGCGAAATGAAGCCAACGCTCCCTATCGGCGCCTCGGAAAACCGCATGGTTCCGGTGGAGAGTTCAGCCACGCCGTTCTTGGCACGCATGTGGCGCCGCAGTTCGGCTTCGCTCCCGGTCGTGTCTATCACGACCGCGACTGGTGCGGCTTTCTGAGCTGGGAAGACCTCCGTCATTCCTCCCGGCGCGGCCAGGAGAGGTTTCGAGAGCAGACACAAGAACACCAACGTGAACAACACAACCCCAAGAGGAGGTGAACCAAGCAGGATACGGCTCATGGTCAAAGGATATGGGTGGGAGAAGCAACGTTCCTCATTGCTGGATCAGGTGATTCTAGGGAGCTGATTGGGGAAAAGTAAACAGGAAAGAGTAGATTCATCGCATCTAAAAACAGAGTCATTCGGTCATGACTTGTCGCTGAAAGAGGCTCATTCTTCATCCTAGACACCGCTATTCACCTTACTGTAAATTTCTGCTCCCCCATCTCATAAACACTAAGACATGCGAACGTCAAACCGTACACGCCTTCGATGGGCGACGATTATCATCATGAGCCTCTGTGAGTGGTGCAATCTATTGCACGCTGAAACGTCTCTTCCCATTCCTCGTTCCTCTTCAACGATAGAAAAGCAGATCCAGGAGGAGACGCTGTACTTGAAGGAAGAAACAGTGAGCATCGCCAGCCGCTACGAGCAACCGATCTCTCGTGCCCCGTCCGATGTATATGTGATTACCGATGAGGATATCCGTAACTCTGGGGCCACGGATGTTCCAACGTTGCTCCGACAAATCCCAGGCATGGAGGTCATGCAAACGAACGCCGTGGACTTTAATGTCAGTGTGCGCGGGAATAATCAGTTGGCGGCCAATAAGCTCTTGGTCCTGGTTGATGGCCGTTCCATCTATATTGATCAGGCCGGGATTGTCTTCTGGAAACAGCTCCCAGTCACTTTGACGGAGATCAAGAGAATCGAGGTCCTCAAGGGACCGGCATCAGCGGTGTACGGGTTCAATGCCTTCGATGGAGTGGTCAACATCATCACGAAATCTCCGGAGGAGATGAAAGGAACCACCCTGCAGGTCGCAGGCGGTGAAGTCGGCACCCTACTCACCAGTGCAGTCCACGCAGGAACCATGGGGAAGTGGGGTTACCGCATCTCAGGCGGACATGAGCAGACACAACGCTGGTCGGATCGAAGCGCGCCGGCACTCAATGGTCAACGGATCGGTGGGATCGCCGAATATCACTTGTCCGGCGATGGAAAGGTCCGGGCCGAGGCAGGACTCGCACGTTCTAACCCCTACAACGGCTTCCTGAGTCAAATTGACATCGCGGATAGCCATCTTTCTCAGACCTATGGGCTTGTCAGTTATGAGCAGGGCGGTCTACTGGTCCGCGGCTGGTGGAATGGGGTGTTTTCCGAAACCAATCCTCTCATACACCCTCTGCTGGTTCCACTGCTCGGGCTCACCGACCGTTTTGGACAAACAAATCAAGAATTTTCCCTTAACACTTATGACTTGGAAACACGGTATCGATTCAGGCCATCTGAAACACTCAACCTGAATATTGGTGCCAACTATCGACGCATCATCAGTTCATCGAATATGCTCGACAACCGGACGGCTGATAATCGTCTTGGCCTTTACGTTCAAGGAGACTGGTTGCTACTACCCTCACTAGAGGTAAGCGCCGGCCTCCGTTATGACCTGGATACTTTTATCGCCCCAACCTTGTCGCCACGTGGAGCCATCGTCTACCACCTGAATTCGAACCATGCACTTCGGCTGTCCAGTTCACTTGCATACCGTCCACCGACAACTAGTGAGGTCGGCCTGAGCGCCCTGAATCCGGTAACGCTTCCCGGATCACCTCCCGTGGCTACTATCATTCTCGGATCAAGCAATGTAAGCCCTGAACAAATCGCTTCCTATGAACTCGGTTATCAAGGCTGGTGGTGGGAGCACCGATTGCGGACCAGAGTGACGGGCTTTTACAACCACATTTCGGATCTGATCGCCTTTCGAAATCCGACAGGCAATCCTTTGAATCCGGTGCGTCCGGTGAATGGCGGCGTGGCCGATGTGTATGGAGGGGAAGTGGGCGCGGAAGTCCTGTTGACTTCCTGGCTCTCAGGGTTTGCGAACTACGCGTACCAGGAGGTCGGACAAACCTCTAGCGGATTCAGCCGCCGAGGGTTCCCACACCACAAGGTGAATGTGGGACTCCGCATGAATTGGAGCCCCTTCACAGGCGAAGTGCTGTATCACCATGTGGGAGATGCGTCATATCCGTTGGCTGACGCATTCACAAACTTGGCGCGCTTCTTTCCAGCCGGGACCGTACTTCCACACGAACAGGTCTCGAATTACAACTTGTTGAATCTCCGGCTGGGATATCTCCTGTGGCGACAGCAGACTGCGGATTATATACGGGAAGCCGAGCTGGCTGTTTCCGTGTTCAACGCCTTACATGATACCCACCGCGAACATCCGTTGGGTGACCTCCTTGGCACCCGCGTAATGGGTTGGCTCACGGTGAAGCTGTGATTATTAGTTACCGATCACGGTAATTGTTCGATTAGTTCAAATCTTAGAAGAACGCCATGCTGGCGTAGGTGACGGTGGAGTTGTATTGATCGGTGATGCCTCGATCGTAGCGAAGGACGTGGCCCTTGTCCGCTTGGATCAGTCGCAGCAAGCTATAGATGGGGGAGAAACCAGAGATGCGCCGTTGATCGTTCTCTTTTTGGATAAATCCGACAAATTCTTCCGGCTTGAGCTCTTCAACCGGTTTCAACATCTCTAAGTCTCGTTGCATCGAGCGGTGGAATGAAAAATCGGTCGGCGGAGCGCTATCGCCATAGCGCATGCCGAGATGAGCCAACTCTCCTGCCGCGATGACACACACCGACTGTTCCGAGGCATCGATTGTGTCTCGCAGGGCACAGAGAAATCGATCGACTGAACTCCGAACGGTCGGATCATTCAGGCTCAACGCGGAAAACGACGACAGAATCGGAACAATCGTGAAAGGCTTCGTGATGACGGTCTGGAGGAACGGCAGTTGAAATTCGATCGCATGCTCTGACTGGTGAGCGATGTCCTCCTCGAAGAATTCCGGCGCAACCGCCTTGAGGCGATTCACAATCGGCCGGTTCACCGGCACCACACCGAGCGCGGTCTCAAAATCCTTGTCCGTGACGGCAAAGAGATTCTCAAGGCCCGCATGGGCGGTCCCGATAAGGATATAGACATCAGGCTGTCGGCATTCTTGTAGTTCTTTGTAGGCCCAGGCATAGACCGGTCCAGCTTGCTTCAGATCGTAGGTCGGGGTCACTAAGCCTTTGACCAGCTTGCCACGATGTTCCGACGGTTTGAAATCAGGCCCCTCACCCGATGTGAAGAACCCGTCGATCTGCTTTCTCAGTTTAGCCCCATCCGCTTCGTAGCTCCGTCCGGCAAAGACCGCCGGGCGGGACAGCCGTTGCCGATAATCGATCCGAGCCTGTTGACGTGCCGTCTCAGCTCGCGGGCCTTCCAGGAAGAGCCTCTGATCCAGATCCACTACCAACTGCTCCACTTTGCTCGGCAAGAGAAACTCGCCGAACCGTTTCAGATACAACACGCCGATCTCTTGTAGAGAATGTTCGCCATCGAAATGCTGCACGATGAAGAAGAAATTGAGCGGCAGGACGAGTTTCTCTTTGCTCAGGCCGCTGGGGTCCCAGAGCACGATCAGTTGATCTTCTCCCTGCTTAATGGGCGAAAATTGCAGATTCCGTAAAACCGGATACTGAGTTGAATCTTTGACGATAGTGGAAGACATGGCGATGGTCATTGTAGGAGATGGACAGAAGCGGCTGCAACAGAAGAACGCGGCTTCGATTTAGGAAGCAAGCCGCGTTCCTACTCGTCTTGGCTTGGCTCTCATTGCGATTCCGGAGGCTGAGCCTGGCCTCGCCGAGCCAACAGAATGAGGGCGCCGATCGTGAGAAGCGACAGCCAAATAGTGGGCCGGCCATACGATGCGTCGGAGAATTCGATCAAATCGGTCAATCGACCGATCAAGAGCGACATGCGGGCCATGACGGTATAGCCGAAGGCTGCGCCGAAGGAGATCATCAGGAAGATGACGCCCGTCCGAGCAACAACCCTTCCCGCCCCGCTGTGTTCGATCGAGAAGAAGAAGTAGAACAATACTGAACCGACCCCGATCAAGATGATGAGCGCGTTCAGGTTGCTGGCTGGGTTGAGCAGATTCATCGAGAAGGTGACGCCATCCGATCCGGCAATCGACAACAACGGACGAACGGTATCCTCGATCTGCTTCAAGATGAAGGAGGAGATCGTCCGTGGAATCGCCAACCCCGCCCCCATCCCGACGATGAAGGCGAAGGCGTATCGTGACATCCAGGCTGCCTTCGGCACATACCGAGTCAACATGAGCATCCCGATGGCGACCGGGATCAGCAGAGCGATCTCTCCATGTTCCACGATCGGCTTGACGACCAAGTGGACAATCACGGTATCGTATGTCTTGACGATGATGTACCCGACGGAGACTCCGACGTAGAGGTGTTCCGCTAGTTTGAACAGCGGGTTATCCTTATACAGAAACGAGAAGATCAGCAGGGTTAACCCTGTCGCGACCCAGGCCCCGAGCACCGTTGCGTCCATCCAGATCTCCCCTATCCGTTACCCGACCTGTCCCTGTGCTTGAGAAGCTCGTCGGAGGGAAAAATAGAACAGATTGCACATGATCACCAGCACAATAATCGCAACATGCGTCGCCGATTGCGCATCCATTCCGGCCACGGCCTTGCCTTTCTGGCCGATCAGGCTTTCATATTCCGCCGCTCCGCGAAGACCGCCGATGAGGCCGTTGATCTGCCCGCTCCGTAGCAACGGATACAGTCCTGGGGCCATGACCCCCGTGCATCCGCCGCCCATCTCAAACTTGTATTTGTCTTTGCCGAAGACGTACCACTCTTCGACACCCGGCCTCCCTGCTCCCAGGCTGACCATGTAGGTGACATCTTTTAAATTTCGCACGCCGTCCAAAATGGGCAAGTCTTTCGTAGTCTTGCCCCCATAGTCGCTGGGAAAGGCCGAAGAGAGGCTTTGCCCCATATTGATGATCACTGCTTGCCCTCCTGGACTCCAGCCGAGGAAGGCATAGTCTTGTCCGTATTCTTTCCCCATCTCTTTCGCAACTTGTGTGACTAATTGATCGGCCATACCAGTGCCCGATACCCATAGGGTCATTGTAATCACGCGAAGATTTTTCCTGAAGGCATGCCGCAACAACGCGATCGCCTGGGGATGGAGCTCAGGTTTCGAGGCAGGGTCAAAATCGATCGACAGGAGAAAGACCGAGCGTTCCGGCAACGATTCGATGTGGTCGTAGACCCCGCGCACCTCCGAGGAAATCTTGATCGGCAAACCGACGGGATAGAGCAACGGCAGGAGGGTGCAGAGACCGATCACCAGGAAAATAATCCGCCGATCGATCTGGAGCATGCGTTCTGAAAGACTCATGCCTGTTCCAGTTTCCCCTCACCCGTGAACTGCCGCAATTCCTACTCCTTCCCTCCGCCAAGATATGACCGTTCCACGCCGAAGATAATCTTAAACGACAAGGCTATGGCTCCGAGACTGACCCCGATCAAAATGGCCCGGCGCACGGAGGAGTTGAGCACATTCAAAATCCACGAAGACACATCGCCGCTCAAAGGAATCAAATACTCACCCAGCGGCACCCGTCCCGTCATCACGATTACGGCCGCCACCAACAGCACCGCTGCTTCACGGCTTCTGGCCCTGAAGGAACGGTAGGCAGCCGATGCGATGAAGAAAGCCAGGATGGCGAACATCGTGCCTTGCAGCGGCACCATCATAAAGTTGTACACCCAGCCGAATGCCGTCATGGCCCCATCGACGGCTTCTTTTCCATCGGCCCACAGTCCGACAGCAATCGTCCCGAGCATGCCGACATACAAGACCAGGCTATAGCCCCATCCCGCTTCCTGCCGTTTGATCTTGACCGCATGTTGATGAAACAGGCTGGTCACGCCCAAGATCAATGCGAATCCCCCGATGATCTGCAGCCACTTCGTCGCAGAGGTGAGCATCTGTTCCGATGCCGGATGCGGCACATAGTACTGGCCTGCAAACAGCAAACCAGTGATAAGAGTGATCAAGAGGGGAAGTTGTCGTCGCAGAAAGATCATTTGAGGTCCCTGAAGAGATCGAGAACAATCTGCGGCCATGGCGCGCCGGTGACGACTCCGACCGTCGCCAACGCCGTTCCGACGGCGAGCACGCTCAAGATGATGGCCTTCCCCATGTCCTGCCCGCGGAGCGTTCCGATCTGGACCGGCTCCTTGGAAAGATACGCGCTGGCCGCATAGAGTTCTTCACCGATCAAGGTGTAGTCGCAGGTGGTCACGAAAAACGGGAGTTGGTGGTCTGCGTCCGTTCCGGCGATTTGTATGGCGCCGGTACTTGCGCCGGTTTCGGTGAGCAGCAGCGACTCGGCAAAGTAATGTCCCATGAAGAAATTCGCGGCCGGTTTCTTGCGGAGCATGATCCCATCCACTGCCGCCGTGTAGCTGAACTGATCGGCAGTGATAAAAAAGTTGGCGTCTTCCTTGAAGAGGTCCGGCTTCCCCGCTTCTAAATAGGCCTGCTTCGTGATCTCCTGGCAGACCGCCATCGTAATCGGTTCCCGGTGAGGCACGATCAGTTCCGTTTCGTACAGAGCCGCCCGTTTCGCAACCTTGCCTAAGATGACCGCAGCGGCGATGGTTGAAGGATCATGCAGGTCGTGTGCGCCGGTGAGATAGAGAATCGGTTTGCCCAGTTCTGTCGCGCGGCCGATGGCTTCATCCACCGCATCGAGACCAGGGATACGACGAAGAAAAATGTTATTCCGCTTCGCGTGACTGATCGCGTAGAAGACCAGCCCGCCGAACGAGACGGCGATGATCAGGTTGTTGAGCTGGTTCCAGTTAAACCAGTCGACAGCTGGTGTCGCGACATATACAGCGCTGAATGCACGCCGATCCCCTTGCACTGTCGCAACGGCGACGGCATAGGTCGTATCATCCTTCATTTCGACGCCCTTGGTGCTCTTGATGATCGCCTGGTGCCAGGTCTTATCCGATCTTCGTGTCCACCAGGCGGTTTTCGTGTCTTTGACGTACTTGGTATTGGCTGGAAACTCGGCGTTGATCGTGAATGTCGTCGGATCAGTCGCAGAGGCTTCTCCGACCAAGACCTGATACCGGATATCGGGTCCATCCCACGGCGCGGGAGCCCACTGTACCGTGAGACTTCCGCCCCCATCGTTCGGCGTATCGAAAACCTGGACCTGTTGTGGAGCGGTGATCGGTGCTTGAGCTGAGGCATACGCTGGCCACAAGCTCAACCAACACAATATCGCCGCGCGCACGAACGAAGCCAAACAAACGCTTCTACGCTTCACGTTTTCATGCCCCTTCGATCACTTCAATATTGGTCCGGGGGACCACAACTCGTTTCCCATCGGAAAACTTCACTTCCAACACCCGCACGTCGCTCTCTGTGGGAATCGTAATGAGTTCAGACGGGAGCGCCGACACTTCGCCGATCCGTCCAAACATCGGATCACGGATGATGCGGACCGGATCGCCAACGCGAATTCCCTCTCGTTGCAACTCAACAGTCTTTCCAACGGCTGTCTCTGCTTGTGGAATGATGATTTCCGGACGAATGACTCCGGCCCTGATCTGAGTGGCGCCGGAAATCGAGGCTTTTCGACCGACATGGGCGGAGAGTAATTTGAACGTCTTGGCCGCCATCGGAATCGTCCCAAAGCCCTCGGTCAGGATCAGCGTAAACCCCACCTGTTCAGTCCCGGTAATAGCCACGCCCAGGTCGTACCCCAATAATGCCCGCAAATCTTCATCATGAATTCCTCCGACGACCAAGCCGGCCACACCGACCGTCTTGGCCTGCTTCATCGCATCGGCTGAAAGGAACGATCCTCCGACCACGACTTTTCCCTTCATGGTCGAATTGAAATGAGCCGGAGTAAGGGGTTCGTCCGGAGCCTTCACCGCCGTCACGATTTCACCGGAAGTCTCCCCTCCGATACCGAAGATGCCTTGCACCAAACTACAGGTCGTCTCGACCACGACACCTTGTTGGGGAATCGTTTCGATGATGGCTCCGTCCACATACGCAAGCAGCTGGAGCACCCTTGGAGGTTCGCGCAAGAGGACTTGCCCAGTGACGGACGACACCGATTCGATCGTGCCCGTCACCGGCGATCGGATCTCCGTCTTGAACCATTTGATCAATGGTTTGTTTTCCGCAAGGATCTCGTCCTTCTCAACGACGTTTCCTTCCTTCGTAATCAGATAATCCTTGATTTCACCGGGCGCCACGCTGAGCTGATTGGCGAGGTTGATGGGGAACACTTTCCCCGGCAACTCAGCTCGGGCCACCGCTTGATCGGAACGGACCGTGTCACCGACATTGACCAAGATCCTACCCGGCAGAGGCAACATGCGCCGACGATGAACAACCGTATGATCGGTGACTGTAAGGCCTGGAGTATAGGAATGAGCCATCTTGTTCAGCAGGACTACGCCACGAGGACTGCGGACTGAGTGAATGCGCCTTCTCTTAGCACCTCAATCCTCACTACTTAGTTAGCCGTCGGGTACAACCCGACGGCATCAAACCATTTTGTGAGGGCCTCGACACGAGCTTGTTGCTCGACGGGAAGCCGAAGCGGTCGGCCACGGCCATCGAGCAAGAGCCCGACAACGCCGCCATGAACTTCCTTGGTGATCGCCATGCCTGCACCTCCACCCATGTTGACCTGTTTGGCAGGCTGAATCTTGATCGTCGCCTGTTTACCTGATTCCAATGGAAACAGCCGCAGCTCACCAAACTTCAATCGCTCCTTTGTGGTCTTCCCGTCGGGCCAGGCAATTTCATAGTCGGCACATACATCGCCGTCTTTTCCTTGTCCTATCGGCGCCACGCAGGTCCCCAGATAGACCATGCAATCTCGAACGAACACATCGGTGGCCGCCTTTTCGTTGATCGTGGAAAGCACTCCGAGATGCGGCATCATGAAGATGCTGTCGACCGACAATCGCGTGCAGCCCATCGGTTCATAGGCATCGATCATCAGCAGCATCGATTGGATTCGGCGTGGCGCATGAGACAGGATGCCGCCGCTTCCAACGATCAGATCCAGTTTCAACATGTCGATCAGCGTCTTGCCGGAGGTTTGCTGCTCGAAAACATCCGAAATCGTCCGCTCCTGCTGCACACCTTTCAACCCTGTCGCCAGCGATTTATGATGGATCAAAGCCAGCCGCAAGGCTTCACGCGCGATCGCCTGTTCGATTTGCAGTTCGTCGAGCGTCTGCGGAATGGTCGTGGGACGGATCATCTTGTTCTTGATGCGGTTACGCAAGGTCTGCTCATCGATCGTGAACGGCACCCAGCGCATGATATTGGCCAGTCCCGCTTCCGCAAGGACGTTCGACACGCTGTACGACATGCCGAGATTGGCGCTGACAGTCCGATTGAATACGCCACCGAAAACAGAAAAGACGTCCGTCGTCGCTCCACCGATATCCACACCGATCAAGTTCAAATGTTCCCGTTTGGCGATCGCCTCCATGATCAGGCCGACCGCTGCAGGAGTCGGCATAATGGGCGCTCCGGCCATGTCGATGAGCTTCTTGTAACCGGGCGCCTGCTGCATGACGTGTTCGAGAAACAGGTCATGAATCTTGTTGCGCGCCGGTGCGAGATTTTCTCGTTCCAGCACAGGCCGGATATTCTCCGTCACAACCAGCGCTGATTTGTCTTCCAGGATCTTTTTGACTTGCGGTTGGGCTTCCTTGTTGCCCGCGTAGATCAGCGGCAACTTGTACGTCACCCCGAACCGTGGCCGTGGTTCCGCCGCCGCCACGTACTCGGCCATCTCCACCACGTGGGTCACGGCCCCTCCATCGGTGCCGCCTGACATGAGAATCATGTCCGGCCTCATGGAGCGAATACGTTCGATCTTTTCGTGCGGCAACCGGCCGTCGTTGGCCGACAACACGTCGATGACGATGGCGCCCGCGCCGAGCGCCGCACGTTGCGCGCTTTCACCAGTCATGTTCTGAACGACGCCGGTCACCATCATCTGTAACCCCCCACCGGCGCTGCTGGTCGAGATATAGATATCGACACCTGTCTTCTCGTCACGGCATGGTGTAATGATCTGGTCGTCATCCAGGATCTTGCGGCCGGAGAGCTCTTCGATTTCTGCGATGGCATTCAGCACGCCGCGCGTGACATCTTCGAACGGTGCTTCCACCGTCGTCGGCGCTTCACCCCGATAGGTCTGCCGGTACTCGTCGCCGACTTTTTCGATGAGAATGGCTTTGGTGGTCGTGCTGCCACAATCGGTGGCGACAATCACGTTGAGAGGGCGATCGATTTTGGGAGGGGTAGAAGCGGAAGCTGTCATTGAGCCGATGCTCCCTGTGGAGCAGACTTGGCTTCAATGATGGCAATCAAGCGCGTGACAGTGTCCCGGCGCTCAAGCAAGCGGGCAACCTGCTCGACTTCCTTGACGTTGAACGTGCATTCGATGATCGGTGTGATGAAGTGCAGCGCCTGACTTCCCAGAAAATTCATGGGCCCCATGGATTCTAAAAACATCGTCGCCGGAGCCGCCATCCTACGTTTGACGATCGTCTCGGCAATCCGCTCCAGCAATTGGGCATCTTCACTGGCAAGGGATTGAGTCTCAGATCGAACGGCAAACGCATGGCGCAGTCCGGCTCGCACTTTCGCCAGTTTTTCTGCCGCATTTCCCTTGAAGAGCGATCGCATAAGTGTAGGCCGGACAAGGCAAACCTCGAACGGATCGCATTATATGAAGGGGGTGCAGGAGAGTCAATTCAACGAGGCTAATCGGAGGGCTTGGGATTTCGCTTGAAATAACTTCGGTCTCAATGATGTATCTCTCGAATCGTGTCGCAGCAGACATCCCCACCGTGCTCACTCCACCCATCCCCCAGTGGGTCCCTTACGTTGCGCGCGGTGGGGCGCCCCGTCCACCACGCCACATACCGTACTTTTTCTTCTAACTTCGAAATGTTTTCGGATTGGGATTGGTTGAGATTCATCACAAATATTCGGTAGGCTTAGTCCTCAGACGACATGACGACCATCAAACTCATCATGCGCGAGACCGTTGCTGAAAAGCTTGCCACGCACTTACATCATGAATTGTCGCTGGACAGCCTCGTAGCCTGGGCTGAAACGGCATTGATGGACGGCGAATTCGAGCCAGCTCATCTCTCGGCTATTCGCGACGTTGTGGACAAGATCGGCGTTGTCGACGTTCGCGCATTCGGCCTCATCTAGGACGACTGCGAACAACTCCTCGCGCAACTCGGCTATTCTGCACAAATCAGCATCGTCGCTCGGTAATTATATGAAGAGGGATAAAGACAACATGCGTTCAGAGTACAAACGGTCTGACTTTACAAAACTGGAAAGAGGAAAATTTTATTCGGCAGTGGCCGCAGGAACTTCGGTTGCCCTGTTGGAGCCGGCTATTGCAAAAGCCTTTCCTACCTCAAAAGCAGTCAATGAAGCACTTGCCGGCTTACTCGTATTGACGGAGAAGACAACACGCATAACCCGGCGCTTAACCAGGACGCGCAGAAAAGCGGCACGCACCGCTTAGCGCTGCGTTGACTCTCCCGTTAAGGATAGTACCCTCCTGAGACCAGCACGGCTGGATCATTGCCTGCGCGCATTCGGCCTCACCTGGGAAGATTGCGAGCAGCTCCTTTTCCAGCTCGGCTATTCCGCACAAGTCAGCATCGTCGCCTGGTGAATGCTCCGACTGGATAGTTCTTTCCCCCTCCAGCAATAGCCAGCAGTGACCTACTTCCTGAGCATCCTCACTCGTACTTCTCACTCCCTAGTAGAGAAAGTGAGCATCCCGGTTTTCTGCCCAGGATTAGATTATAGGCTGACCAGCCCTACAGTTTTTGCCACCCTCTGGAGGTTGAGAAATTCTTGCTAAGTATACGAAAAGACAATAAGGTTTATTCGGATTGCTCTAGCTCAAGAAACCGATTGTCGAATAGACTGACCAAACTACTCGATAGCTAGGCTGATATGCTGATCATTCAACGTATGGTCGTGGTCTCAGGTGTCTTCGTGGTCATCTGGTTTTCTGGCTGTGTCCCTCTTGCTGAGCAGAAGGACCCCGTTCGCATAAATGCAGCAAGGTTTATGGATGGTAGCTCGGGTGCAACAATTTCAGAAGTGCTACTTGTGCCAAGTTTCACCGTGTATACGGGTATCGCTACAGGCCATGGCTCTAGTGGAGGCATGTTCGAGTCGGTGCGTCTGGAGGACGCCCGTGTGCAACGCTCAGGTGAAGTCCTCTCACTGGATGGCGGCTCAGTGATTGGAATCTGGTGGGCGTTCATGGCAGTCACAGGACGATACTCCAATCTAGGCTCAGTTCTCGTTGTCGCGCCAGGCTATCGTCAGAACTCCGTCGAACATCCGTGGGCTGAAAGAGCATTCGAACCGCTCGTGCTGGAACCATTGCTTCCTCAAGAGGCAATCGCGGAACTTGAACAAATCCATCGTCTCCTCGATCTCGATACCCTGTCGACGGATGATGCCGCACGGCTCGGAATTCGGTCGGAACAGCCTGTCAGTATTCAGTTGACCCGAAGCGAGCGGGAGACGATACGTTCATTCGTGTCTGGTGGTCTCGCAGATTTGCGTGCACGCACAAAGTGATGACGCGTGAACAGATCAACGATTGTTGCATGTGAATAAAACGGGAAATGGATTGAAAGTTGAGATCAGAGTGTCATGGCGTTCGCTGACACTTAAGTTACATGGGTGGTTCTTTCGAAATTACACTCTGACTCCGGTTGAATCCAGAACTGCGCGCTCGGCTCCTCTTTCCTCCGAAAAACAAGAGAGGAGCGGCTAGGTTGTCATTCACTGCACGCATCGAACGAGGCCCTTCTGAGGGCGCTCATTCCACCAGTGCGTGGTACAGCAGGAGCTGTGCACCGTGCCGGAACCCGCAATGGATTCCTCTCTTCCCCCACCCCACAAAGATAGGGAGTAGTCAGATTGGTCTTTACTGCGCGCATTGAGGGACCACCGTTTCATCGTGGGGCCTCGGCGAGCACAAGACCAGTCTGACTGCTCCCTATTCCGATTTCCTCTCCCCCATCTTACTTTCCGTCCCCTTCCACAACCGTTCGATGTTTCCCTTGTGCTTAATCACAATCAATCCGCTCACCACGGCCGAAAAGAGGATGAATGCCGAAGTTGGACGAGCCAACGCCGCGATGATTGGAAAGAGTCCGAACGCCGTCAGCGCTCCGCCGGAAGAGTAGCGCCACAGCGCAACAGCTCCAGTCCATGCCAGAAGCAACAACAGACCGATTAACGGCGCGACACCGAGGACGGACCCAAGCGCCGTCGCGACACCTTTGCCACCTTTGAATCTGAGAAACGGCGAGAAGAGATGACCAAGAAATGGTGCAAGGGCGACGACTAAAATGGCCCATTCGTCCTGTAGCAATTGCGTCGCGACAAAGCCCATCACCCAACCCTTGCCCATGTCTCCGATCAGGGTCAGGATGCCCGCCTTCTTGCCAGACACACGCAAGACATTTGTAAAGCCGACGTTCTTGCTCCCGACCGTGCGGGGGTCGGGCAATCCCATCGCTTTTGAGATGGCCACTCCAAATGGAACAGCTCCCAGCAGATATCCGCACAAAGCAAGCGCTATGATCAATCCTGTCTGATCCATTCAATCTCTCGGTGCTATCAGCATTTAGAAAGGAGCGCTGCTGCTGACGATTACTGAAACTTCTCTGGATGCGCAAAAAACTCCAGCATGACTCGATTCAGATTCGGCCAATCCCGATGACCGCCGGTTCCTTCGCAGTAGAGCGTTGCACCATTCGACGCACATTGCTGATAGGCGCGGCACCCGCCTTCCACTGTTTTGGTCTTTGTGGCATCACAACGATTGCAGCCCGCCCACCAGGCTGATGTTTGGGCTCCCCAACCGGGAAACAGGCTGTCGTTCTTACTATGCATAATCATGACTGGTATGGGAGCCGGACATCGAAACGCATCGAGATCCTTGCCGGTCACCCCAGCGGCACTCGGTACGATTGCGGCTGGTACCTTCTTCGTCTTTTCGAGTACAGATAGCATCAAGGACGCGGTGCCCCCATCTGAATGGCCGGTGACATACACTCTGTGCTCATCGATGCACCACTCCTTCGCAACCAGGTCGGGGATTGTCCCAAGCTGTTCGATGGTAGAGACGCTTAACGATCGGTGATCAACGTATGCCACAACAAACCCGGCACCCGTCGCTGCAGTCGTGAGACCTGTGAGTCGCTCCGATGCCCAGCGACTCTGTCCGGCCGGAGCGTAAACCATAAGGAGAGGATGCGCAAAGGTCGCATCATAGTTGGAGGGTGTCCGCACCATATACCGAATGCCGTCAGCTGAAACTTTCCCATCGGTTGCACCGGCTAGCCCAGGTCGAGATCCCGCTGGGCACTGTCTATTCGCACTCGGATAGGCAAAGGTTTCAAGTTGCGGAGGCGTTGTGTTTTCGCGACAGGCCGTTAATGTGATGTGGACAAAGAGAACGGCGCAGGCACAGGAGAGAAGTCTTGGGTTCCTCGGCACGCGGTAGACTTAGGTTGTTGCCGATTCAAGATTACGTGAGAGAGGCATCATACTCGATCGCTGCTCTGTATTGAAATTCCGTCAGAGTCCCTTCGCGACGACCTGCTTCCAAAAGGTCCACACATACTGACTGCCGGAGAGATAACCCAGCACCAGCGACAAATACAATGTAACGGTGCCGGCTAGGTGCATATTGCCGAGTTCCGCAAGCCCCGTCCCCTCCAGGATCAGCAGAATGATGGCGATGACTTGGAGCGCCATCTTGTATTTCCCGGTCGTCTCCGCCGGAATGATCATCCCTTCTCCCGCAGCAATGGCGCGGATGCCGGTCACTGCGACTTCGCGCGCAATGATGAGTAATGCTACCAACGCGCTGACCCGATCTACATTCATCAAGAGAATCAGCGCCGATAAGACCAAGAGTTTGTCGGCGATCGGATCGAGCAGTTTGCCGAGCTTCGTCACCTGGCCGGTTCGCCGTGCGATGTAGCCGTCCAACATATCCGTCACTGCCGCGACGGTAAAGATAATAGCCGCCGCCAGCGATTGATCGGGCGTTGGATTGACGAAGAGAATAATGAAGACGGGAATCAGGAGTATGCGGATGAGCGTCAGGAGATTGGGCAGATTGAGGGACTCTTGCCCGATCTCTCGCCACACTTCCAGAACGCGGTTCATAGTTACACCTGTCTCCTAAACAATCCCGTTCTTGAGTAGATCGTGTAGATGGATGACTCCTCGGATAGCCCGACCGTCTTCCGTCACCACCAGTGTCGTGATCGAATACCGTTCCATCATCTCCACCGCCGTAGCCGCCAGTTCATGCGGTCCGATCGTTTTTGGATTGCGTGAAGCCAACTCGCTTGCCGTCGTGTTCACCAAATCCATGCCCCGCTGGATAAACCGTCGCAAGTCGCCGTCGGTAATCACTCCGACCAACCCACCCTCCTGATCCACCACCGTCGTCATGCCGAGCTTTTTTGCCGTCATTTCAAGCATGGCCGCCATGCCTCCGACGGTGGCTTGGACCATCGGGATCTCCGAATCGGCATGCATGAGATCTTTCACTTTGATCAACAACCGGCGTCCCAAGGTGCCGCCTGGGTGGAATCGGGCAAAATCCTCTTCCTTGAATTCTCGTTTTTGCAGAAGGGCAACGGCAAGCGCGTCACCCAGAGCCAGCGTGGCCGTCGTGCTGGCGGTCGGGGCCAATCCCATGGGACAGGCTTCTTCCTGCACCGACACATCAAGCGCAACGTCGGAATTTTTCGCCAGGGTCGAATTCGTCCGCCCGGTGAATGCGATCACCGGAATGCCTAAGCGCTTCACAAACGGGAGTAATTGGAGCAACTCCTGCGTCTCGCCGCTGTTGGAAATCGCGACCAGCGCATCCCGACGGGCCAACATGCCCAGATCTCCGTGCACGCCTTCGGCGGGATGCAGGAAGAACGACGAGGTGCCGGTACTGGCGAGCGTCGCGGCAATTTTTTGGCCGATCAAGCCCGACTTCCCCATGCCGGAGACGACGACCTTTCCCTTACATTGAACGAGCAGATCCACGGCCTTCGCGAACTTGGCATCCAGCCGGTCCACAAGCGATTGAACGGCTCGAGCTTCGATTTCGAGGACGCGCCGGCCATCGGCAAGACTTTCCTCCATTTTTTCGGCTTTTGACCCTCGACCGGATGGCTTCACCGTCATAGGATTGCTGCGGCTCTTTTTCGTCTTCGAAACCGGACTGACCGCCTTCACGTTCTTGGTTTTGCTGCGTCGCATATGCGCATGATCCGTTCCAGCAAGGACTTCAATTGATGCAACGGGACCATATTCGGCCCATCGGACAGTGCCTCGTCGGGATTCGGATGGACCTCCATGAAAAACCCGTCGACCCCTGCTCCGGCGGCGGCGCAGGCCAATGGTTCGACAAATTCACGCTGCCCGCTGGATTTCGTCCCGCCACCTCCCGGCAGTTGAACGCTGTGCGTCGCATCGAACACGACAGGATACCCGAAGTTTCTCAAAATAGGAAAGGATCGCATATCCACGACAAGATTGTTGTAACCAAATGAGGATCCCCGCTCGGTGAGCAGAATGCGACGGTTGCCACATTCTTCGACTTTCTTCACCGCATTGCCTATTTCTATCGGTGAGAGAAACTGGCCCTTCTTCACATTCACGACTTTTCCGGTTTGTGCGGCGGCAATCAGGAGATCCGTCTGTCGACAGAGAAAAGCGGGAATCTGGAGGACATCCACGACCTTTCCGGCTTCCGTCGCCTGCTCTTCCGTGTGCACATCGGTCAAAATAGGTAGGACAAAGTGGTCCTTCACCTTTTTCAGAATGGCCAGACCCTCTTTGATCCCAGGACCACGAAACGACTTGATGGAGGTACGGTTCGCTTTGTCGAATGACGACTTGAAGATGTATGGGATCCCCAGCGTCTTCGTCAGCTCGGCGACTTGCCCCGCCGTGTCCATCACGAGTTGCTCGCTCTCGATCACACAAGGCCCGGCAATCAGAAACGGGCGTTGCCCTTGGCCGACCTTGAACGTTCCAATATCGACGAGCTGTGCCATGGTCTACAACTAATGTCCTAATTTCTTGCGCAACGCTGCTCCTACGAATCCACTAAAAAGCGGATGCGGACGGTGCGGACGGGAACTGTATTCGGGATGAAATTGCGTCCCTAAGAACCACGGATGGTCCTTCAGTTCGAGGATTTCAACCAATCGCCCGTCAGGAGAGACCCCGCTCAGGACCAGTCCCTTCGCAGTCAGTTGCTCACGATACGAATTATTGAATTCATAGCGATGGCGATGGCGTTCACGAACCTCGCTCACACCATACATCTTCTGCGCAAGCGTCCCCTCCCCCAACTTGCAGAGATACGATCCGAGTCGCATGGTCCCACCCTTGTCGTTCACGCCATGCTGATCGGGCATAAGATGGATCACGGGATGAGGCGACCGTTCGTCGAACTCGGCGCTGTTGGCGCCGGCCAGTCCGGCCACATTCCGAGCAAATTCGATTGCGGCGCATTGCATACCTAAACACAGACCGAGAAAAGGGACTTGACGTTCCCGCGCATACCGAATGGTCGTCACTTTTCCCTCGATCCCTCTTGTCCCGAATCCACCGGGGATCAAGATGCCGTCGGCCTCGCGTAAGATGCGTTCCGTCCCTTGCCGCTCGATATCTTCGGATTCGATCCAATTGACATTGACCTTGGTTTCATGATCGATCCCACCGTGAATCAGCGCTTCTCCCAAGCTCTTGTAGCATTCTTTTAAACCGACATATTTGCCCACCAGCGCGACAGAAATCTCATGCTTCGGACGCTTGATCTTCTGCACCATCGCATCCCACTCACGCAGATTGGGCTGACCGGTTTCCACATGGAGCTGACGAACGATCAACTCGTCCAATCCTTCTTTCCGGAATACGATCGGCACTTCGTAGATCGTCTCGACGTCTTTGGCCGTGATCACGGCATCTTTATCGACATTGCAGAACATCGCAATCTTGCCCTTGAGCTCCGGGGGAATATAACGGTCGGTTCGGCACAACAGAATGTTGGGCTGGATACCGATTTCTCGAAGTTTATTCACCGAATGTTGCGTCGGTTTGGTCTTCAGTTCACCGGCCGTTCCGATGTAGGGCACTAAGGTCAGGTGGACGTACAACACATTGTCACGCCCGACGTCGTACGGCATCTGCCGAATGGCTTCGAGAAACGGCAAGCTCTCAATGTCACCGACCGTCCCGCCGATCTCAACGATCGTAACATCGATTCCCTTGGAGATCCGCATGATCGCCTGTTTGATCTCATCCGTCACATGAGGCACGACTTGGACCGTCCCACCGAGGTAATCTCCACGACGTTCTTTCGTGATAACCGAGTGATAGATTCGACCGGTCGTGTAATTACTCTCCTTGGTCAACGACAAGGTCGTAAACCGCTCATAATGTCCGAGGTCAAGATCGGTCTCAGCTCCGTCGTCCGTGACAAAGACCTCTCCGTGTTGATAGGGGTTCATGGTGCCGGGGTCGACGTTGATGTACGGATCCAACTTGAGAAACGTGATCTTCAGCCCCCGGCTTTCAAGCAGGTTTCCAATGGCGGCCGAGGCCAGTCCTTTCCCAAGCGATGAGACCACTCCACCGGTCACGAAGATGAACTTGTTCATAGGTGCCCTCTTTCGTGGACGTCAGACTGCTCCAATCCTGATATGAATCTCATGGCTTGAAAAATACTCCGCTGTTCTGCAACTCACGCCTGACCGCCTCAAACTGTTGCAATCGCTCCGCGACATCGGGCACATCTTCCGGACGATCGACCCGCAGGGAGGCATGTTTCGTCTCCCACACACGAATGCGAATGCCGTGTTCCAATGCGCGCAGCTGTTCAAGCTTTTCAGCTTCTTCCAATCGGCTTGTCGGCAGAGCCGCGAATCGAAGCAAGGTTTCCTTCGTATAGATGTACAACCCCAAATGAATGTAATGGAGGCCTCCGACCACCTTCATTCCCGGATCATCACGGACGAATGGAATCGGAGATCGTGAAAAGTACAGGGCATGTCCTCTGGCGTCGGTCACCACCTTGACTACGGCTGCATTGAGAAGATCCTCCGTAAAGTCCATCACGCGCTTGAGCGTCCCCATGCCGTCCCCGCTTTCAAGAAACGGCTCAATCAGGTCGGTCAGCAACTCAGGATTCAGCGGAATTTCGTCGCCCTGCAAGTCTAAAAAGTAATCCCCCGCAAACATACGGGCCACGGCAGCGACCCGGTCCGTCCCGGTCCGATAATCACCGGTGGCCATGATCACGCGCCCACCGAACCGCTCGACAGCTTGCTTGATCCGCTCATCGTCGGTTGCGACCAAAACATCGGAAACAGCACGGCAGGCCACTGCCCGCTCATACACATGCTGAATCATCGGCTTGCCGTTCAGCTCGACGAGCGGCTTGCCCGGGAACCGTGACGAGCCATATCTGGCTGGAATCACAACGGTGACTGATCGTGAGGCTTTAGGCATCTCCAAACGCCTCGGACAACTGCTTGGGCGAGACCGTCGCCGTGCCGACCATTCCCACCACGATCCCGGCCGCATAATTCGCCATGACCGCGCCCGTCTTGATGCTTGCCCCGGCCGAGAGGGCCAGTGCCAGGGTTCCGATGACCGTATCCCCTGCGCCGGTGACGTCATAGACCTGCCGAGCCTTCGTGGGCAAATGCCACGATGCGCCGTCGTTTTCGTACAAACTCATCCCTTTTTCACCGCGCGTAATCAGGACGGACCGGCACCCAAGACGCTGTCGAATCATCGCTCCGGCTTCGTCGATCGTCTGGTCGCCGTCGCCGTGCAATCCGGAGGCTTGAGCCGCCTCAAGATGATTCGGTGTGAGTACGGTGACACCTTTGTAATAGCTGAAATGTTCAACCTTGGGATCGACGATGACCGGAACTTTGCGCAAGGCAGCGAGACGTGTGATTTCCGACATGAGTGCAGGCGACACGACTCCCTTGGCATAGTCCGAGACCACCACGCAGGATAGCTCTCCGATCCTTGACTCCACATACCGGAGGATCTTTTGTCGCAGCGCGGTTTTCAGTTCGCTTCGCCCCTCGATGTCATACCGCACAATCTGCTGGTTATGCGCGATCACCCGACTTTTTCTGGTCGTCGGGCGATCATGATCGATCACCACCCCCCCACGGCTTGATCGTTTGTCGCCCAGCTCCTTCATCAGAAGACGTCCGCTTTCATCCGATCCGATCACACCGCAGAGATCGGCCTTTCCCCCCATCGCCAAGATATTGTTGAACACGTTCGCCGCCCCGCCAAGTCTGAGCGATTCCGACTCGACATGGACCACCGGAACGGGCGCTTCCGGAGAGATCCGGCTGACCCGGCCCATCACATAGTGATCGAGAATGAGGTCGCCGACGACGAGGACCGACGCCTGTGGAAATCGTTGGAGGTATTGCCGGAGTGCTTTGGGCGACGGAATTTCACTCTTCCCATTCACGTCTTCATTGGGAAAAGAATCGCGGCGGATTTTCTTTACTGAATCGCCTTGGCGAATCGTTCCCACCGAACCCACTCCGTCCAATTTCCCTGCCCATTCCAAGACCAATAGATACGAAACGCCTTTCCGCGGATCTTTTCTTCGCGCACGTATCCCCAGAACCGGCTGTCCAGGCTTTGGTCGCGATTGTCGCCCATCACGAAGTAAGATCCCTCGGGGATGGTCACAGGCCCGAAATTATCTCGTGGGTTAACGGTGCCGTCGATGACCCCAGGATCGATTCGTTGCGTAAAGGCTTTGTCGTCGAGCGGTTGGCCGTTCACAAGGACCATCTTATTTCGAAGCTGGACGGTATCTCCCGGCAGCCCGACAATGCGCTTGATGAAATCTTTCTCTTCATCTTCGGGGAACCGAAACACGATGATATCGCCCCGCTGCGGCTTGCCGAACGTCACGACCGTTTCGGATGTGTAGCAATTGACCGGTGGAAAATTCCATTGCAACTTGCAGTCCGTCGGCCACTGAAGGCCATAGGACATCTTGCTGACCAAAATGTGATCGCCGATCAGCAAGGTGGGAATCATCGACCCCGATGGAATCTTAAATGCCTGCACGACAAACACACGAATGGCGAATGCCAGAATCATCGCCACGATGATCGCTTCCGCATATTCCCGAACGAGCGACTTGCGCTCTATTCGGTCCGAGTTGTCTGCGAGTTTGGCTCCGGAGAGTGAGACCTGCTCCCCCGTCTGCGAAGAACCAGACATCTTATTATCCAAATTTCTTTGGTTCGGATCAGGACTCATTCTTCTCCAACTTTCAAAATTGCCAGGAAGGCTTCTTGTGGAACTTCGACACTGCCGACCGCCTTCATCCGTTTCTTCCCCTCTTTTTGTTTTTCCAGCAACTTCCGTTTCCGCGTGATGTCGCCGCCGTAGCATTTCGCCAGTACGTTCTTTTTCATCGCACCGATCGTCTCACGCGCCACGATCTTACTTCCGATCGCCGCCTGAATGGCAATCTCGTACATCTGTCGTGGAATCAACTCTTTCATTTTCTCGGCAAGCTGACGCCCCCGCTGGACGGAACGATCTTTATGCGTGATAAACGACAAGGCATCGACCGCCTCGCCGTTCAAGAGAATATCGAGCCGTACAAGATCTGAGTCGCGGTAGCCGAGCAACTCATAGTCGAGCGAGGCATAGCCCTGCGTGCGCGACTTGAGCTTATCGTAAAAATCGAGAATGACCTCATTGAGCGGCAATTCATAACTGATCACCACCCTGGTCGGATCGAGAAAATGCATGCCCTGCTGGATTCCACGGCGTTCTTGGCAGAGCTGGAGGATGGCCCCCATGTACCGCTCAGGCGTAATGATCGACGCCAAAATAAACGGCTCCTCGAATGAGTCGATGCTACTGGGAGGTGGAAGTTGCGTTGGATTATTGACTTCTAACACGTCGCCCTTCGTGGTCAGTACGCGATAGACGACGGTCGGGGCGGTCGTGAGGAGGGTCAGATTATATTCGCGTTCGAGCCGCTCCTGAATGATTTCCATGTGCAGCAGGCCCAAAAATCCGCAGCGAAAGCCAAATCCCAATGCAAGCGATGTCTCAGGCTCATAGACGAACGAGGAGTCGTTCAACCGCAGCTTGATCAACGCATCGCGTAAATCTTCGTATCGGCCCGTGTCGGTGGGATAGAGCCCACAGAACACCAATGGCTTGACTTCTTTATACCCTGGAAACGGCGCGGCGGTGGGTGTCACGGCATCCGTCAAGGTATCGCCGATCTTGACGTCGGCGACTTCCCGCATGTTGGCGCAGAGATACCCCACCTCGCCGGTCAACAGCTCGGCCTTCTTGGTCCGTTTGGGCGTGAACTGGCCGACTTCCATGACTTCAAACGTGCGGTCATTCGACATGACTTTGATCTTCATGCCCGGCCGAATCGACCCATCCACCAATCGTGCCAAGACGATCACCCCTTGATAATTGTCGAACCAAGAATCGAAGATCAGCGCCTTGAATGGCGCCTGCGAATTACCGGACGGAGGTGGAATCCTCGCAATAATCGCCTCCAGCACCTCCGGCACGCCTTTGCCTTCCTTAGCGCTGATGGGCAGGGCATCGGCGGCATCGAGCTGCAACACCTCCGAGATCGACTGTTTTGTACCCTCGACGTCCGAACTTGCCAGATCAATCTTGTTGATGACCGGGATAATCGTAAGATTATTGGCCATCGCCAAATTCACGTTGGCAATCGTCTGCGCCTGCACGCCCTGAGTAGCGTCGACCAGCAAGAGTGCCCCCTCACAAGCCGCCAAGCTCCGGGAGACTTCATAGGTAAAATCGACATGCCCCGGCGTATCGATCAAATGCAGAGCATACGTCTTCCCATCCTGAGCCTTGTACCGGATGGCCACTGCGTGGGCTTTGATCGTAATGCCACGTTCCCGCTCGAGGTCCATGGCATCGAGGATCTGGTCTTTCGCCTCTCGAGCAGTGACTGCGCCAGTAGCTTCTAGGAACCGGTCAGCGAGGGTTGATTTGCCGTGATCGATATGAGCGATTATGGAAAAATTGCGTATAAGGCTTTGCAAATCCTAGCTCGTCCGTGAAAATCAATTCATTATAGTAACTGCCTCCCAGGTTGTCAAAGAGATCGCTCCCACCTATAATCAGCTGCCGCACCAAAAACAATGTGAAGAGCCGATAGCGTATGGCCAGGTCGGATAAGACTCCTCCAAGGACATTACACTCTTCGGCTTTGCAATACGCTATACGCCATTAGCTCCGCTTCTCTTACCACCGTGACGCGAAAGCCTTCCACTAGACAATTGATCGATTGGGACCGTCGCTACCTCTGGCATCCGTTTACCCAGATGCAGGAATGGGAGCAGGAGGAACCGCTGATTATCGAGCGCGGCAAAGGTTCCTACCTCATCGATACGGAGGGAAAAAAATATCTGGATGGCACGTCCTCCATCTGGGTCAATCTCCACGGACATCGACATCCGGTCCTGGACCGTGCGCTCAAAAAACAACTCGACAAAATTGCCCACGCAACGTTCCTTGGCCTTTCCAACCCACCGGCCATCGAGCTGGCTCGCGAGCTGATCCGAATCGCGCCGCATGGGCTCTCACGGGTCTTCTATTCGGATAACGGCTCAACGGCCGTGGAGATTGCGCTGAAGATGGCTGTTCAATACTGGCAGCAGCGGCGTCCTGAGGCCGGCCCAAAAAATACCTTCCTCCACCTCAAGCTGGCCTATCACGGAGATACGATCGGCGCTGTGAGCGTCGGCAATATCGACTTATTCCATTCGAGGTTCAAGCCGCTGCTGTTTTCGACCCTGGAAGCGGAACCGCCCTATTGTTACCGATGTCCACTGAGCCTGACCTACCCCTCTTGCCGCATGGCATGTATCGACCCAATCGAACAGATTTTGAAGAACCATCATCGCGAATTGGCTGGATTCATCATTGAACCGCTGATGCAGGCGGCCGCCGGCATGATTCCCCAGCCGGCCGGCTACCTGAAACGAATCCGAGAGCTCTGCACGAAGTACGATGTCCTCTTGATCGTCGATGAAGTGGCGACGGGATTCGGACGAACGGGCAGAATGTTCGCGTGCGAGCACGAAGGAGTGACGCCGGATCTGATGGCAATCAGCAAAGGGCTCACCGGCGGCTATATGCCCCTGGCAGCAACGTTAACAACGGATGAACTCTACAGAGGTTTTCTTGGAACCTACGACGAGTTCAAAACTTTTTTCCATGGGCACAGTTTTACGGGCAATCCATTGGGTTGTTCCGTAGCCCTCGCCAATCTCCAAGTTTTTCGCCGAGAAAAAACGTTGTCCCGACTGTCCTCAAAGATCAAGATGTTGACCCAATGGCTGAGTCCAATGGCTGAACTGCCTAATGTCGGCGACATCCGTCAACGTGGGTTCATGGCGGGAATCGAACTGGTCAAAGAAAAGAAAACCAAAGAGCCGTACCCACTCAGCGCCAAGACCGGCCACCGCATGGCCTTGATCGCACGGAGAAAGAGGTTAATCTTACGGCCGATCGGCAATGTGCTTGTCCTCATGCCGCCGTTATCGACATCCATCGAGGAATTAAAGAAAATGGTGGAAATCCTCAAAGAGTCCGTGGAGACTCTACACAATGACTGAACATCGCCTTGATGTTCCGCGAATCCACGAGGGGAAATACTACACCACATGAAGACCTGTGATTTTCTTATCATTGGAGGCGGAGTGATCGGCCTCTGCATCGCCCGTGAACTCCGTCGACGTCGGACGAATGCCCGTGTACTGCTCATCGAAAAGGAACCCTCGTGTGGAGCCCATGCCAGCGGGCGTAATAGCGGAGTGCTCCATGCGGGTTTCTATTACTCCCCGGACAGCCTCAAAGCAAAGTTTACCCGCCTCGGGAACGAGCGACTCACCGCCTATTGTGAGGAAAAGCGAATTCCCCTCAATAAATGCGGCAAGCTCGTCGTCGCGAAGGATGCAGCGGATTTGCCGTCGCTCGATGAATTATTCCGTCGCGGACAACTCAACGGCATTGAGCTCCAGGCACTCACGGAAGCGGAAGCCAAATCCATAGAACCGCGGGTGAAAACATACCAACGAGCTCTCTTTTCACCTCGCACCTCGACGGTCAACCCTCTCCAAGTCGTCAACGCGATGCAGCAAGATGCGCTTCAAGAGGGCATTCAGATTCAGTGCGGTACGGCCTATCGGAGACGAAACAACGGGAAAGTTCTGACGAATCAGGACAACATCGAAGCCGGATACGTCGTCAATGCCGCGGGGCTTTATGCCGACAAAATCGCCATGGACTATGGATTCTCGGAAAAGTATCGCATCCTGCCGTTTAAGGGCCTTTATCTCTATTCCGATGAACCACCGGGTGCGATCCGCACCAATATTTACCCTGTTCCGGATCTCAGAAATCCGTTTCTGGGAGTCCACTTTACGATTACGGCCGACGGAAAGGCCAAGATCGGTCCTACCGCCATTCCGGCGTTGTGGCGCGAGAACTATGAAGGTCTCGGTAACGTCAACTTCCGTGAACTCGTCGAAGTTGCGAGCCGAGGACTCGGATTGTTGACAGGGGCTGGGTTCGATTTCCGGCGCTTGGCGATGGAGGAGATCGCCAAATACTCGCGAAGCAAGATGGTATCGCTTGCCTCGGTACTCGCCGAGGGCGTGGTCGAGCGTCACTACCAAACATGGGGACGTCCCGGAATTCGAGCCCAGTTGCTCGACATCACGAAGAAAAAGCTCGAAATGGATTTTGTCTTGGAAGGAGACAACCGCTCCATGCACGTGCTCAACGCGGTGTCCCCTGCCTTTACTTGCTCGCTCCCCTTCGCAAGCTATGTCTGTGACCATATCGACAACGCGATAGGCTGACGCAGCAGGATGTTGAAAAAGTCCCCCAGCTTTATTCTCGTATCCTTCAGCTGCTCAACGTAGGACAAAACGTATGCTTCGCCCCTTCGGTCGCTGCGGTCTTGCCTGCGGAACGGCGCGTCTTGGCGCGCCGGGGTTGGGCGGGTGAAATCAGCAGCCTTTTTGAACCTCCTGCGGGCCGTCCTAATTCGATCCGGTCAACAAAGTCGCACCTCTTCGCCGACGTCGACTTGTAGGCTTTTGGCTGCGTTTTCTTCCTGGAGAAAGATTTCCAAGTTCCCGCTGCTGTTGATCAATGCCGATGGAGTCTCTCGACTCCCTTGGCTGTAGTTTCCGACCAATTCGTGAATGATGTATGTGCCGATATGGATCTCCACGGATTGTCCCATCGCTCCTCGAAATTCTCGGATCTGCCTCTCCGTGACGTTGGAGATGAGATTCCCGAAGCGATCGACCGAGACGATCTTTCCAATCAGTACGTCCTCATGCCACACCGGGATCGCCACGGAACGCCGGATCGGATCATGGACCGCCGGTCCAAAAAATTCCGGAGGGACGCCTTTGCTCAACCAGGCAGCAGCCGGCGCGAATACATCTCGACCGTCAAAGGTCGAACCGACCGTTTCCAACCGATACTGAGGGCTGCTGATCTGCCACACCTTCGCCCCGACTTCCTGCTCCAGCACTTCGGTGAACAACCCATTGTCAGGACCGACAAAAAACGAGCCGGCCGCCGACACGAGCAACGCCCGGCGCTCCGTCCCGACCCCTGGATCGACCACGGCCACATGGATGGTCTTTTCCGGGAAATAGCGATAGCAGGACTTCAGGAAGTACCCGGCTTCTTGGATTTCATGAGAGGCGATTTGGTGTGAGAGATCGACGATGGCTGCGGAAGAATTGATCGACAGAATCACCCCTTTCATGCTTGCCACGAAACAATCGCGCTCGCCGAAATCCGTCAGCAGCGTGATGAGGGGGCGTGCATCCGGCACGTCAGCATTCCTCGAATTTAATCTCCACAACCTCGTATTCAACCATCTTGACGGGGGTCTTCACTTCCACGAAATCTCCGACACGCTTCCCGATGAGCGCACGGCCGACGGGGGATTGGACCGAGATCTTGTTGAATTTCATGTCGGCTTCATCTTGTCCGACTAAGGTGTATTGTTTTCTCGATTGGGACTCCTGCTCAACGACCAATACGGTCGCGCCGAAGACGACCGTCTCGGTGGTGCGTCCAGCGGTTTCCACTATACGAGCATCTGCGAGCTTCGTCTCAAGTTCGGAGAGGCGAGACTCAATAAACCCTTGGCGCTCTTTGGCGGCGTCATACTCGGCATTCTCGCTGAGATCGCCGTGTGCCCTGGCCTCCGCGATCGCCTCGATCACTTTCGGCCGCTCGACCTTGCGTAAACGATCCAATTCCGCCTTTAACGCATCATAGCCTTTCCTGGTAATCGGGGTCGGCATGCTCTGGTCGCTCCTGAGAGGATGCTGCAAAAGCCCTCCAGCTTCGTTCTCGCATCGCTCAAGGCCTCAACGTACCAACTACGTACGCCTCAGCCTTTCACTCGCTGCGGCCTTGCTGGAAGATTTTTTTCAGCACCCTCTAATTTAGGTCCGATGATACTCTTGCAGCGTGCGAATCGCTAAGTCCTTTTTCAAGGTCGCTTCGATACCCATCACGGCCGCATGAGCGCCTCTCATGGTCGTGAAATACGGAACGCCTCGGTGGAGGGCCTCCCGCCTGATGGACAACGAATCCACATGAGCAGCGGCCGTCCGCACTGTATTGATGACGAGCGCCACCGCTCCATTCTTGATATGGTCGACAATATGCGGACGTCCTTCTTTCACTTTATTGACCGTACTCACGGCAACCCCGTGCTCTCTCAGATAACCGGCTGTCCCGCTGGTCGCTTGAATCCGAAATCCGAGTGCACATAACCGCTTCGAGAGGTCCAACGCGACGGGACGATCGGATTGCTTCACACTCATGAAGACAGTCCCCGATGTCGGGAGGACTGCTCCGGCTCCGGCTTGGGATTTCGCGAACGCCCATCCGAAATCTCCGTCGATGCCCATCACTTCTCCGGTCGATTTCATTTCAGGCCCCAGCAGCACATCGACGCCGGGGAATTTATTGAACGGAAAGACCGCTTCTTTGACCGAGAAATGCGCCGGCAACGGAACATCCGTAAACCCAAGTTCCTTAAGTGTTTTTCCCATCATCACCTTCATCGCCAACTTGGCGAGAGGGACGCCGATCGCTTTGCTCACGAAGGGTACGGTTCGAGACCCGCGAGGGTTGACTTCAAGCACATAGATGGTTCGATCTTTGACTGCAAACTGTGCGTTCATCAGCCCGACGACGCCGAGTTCCAACGCCAGTAAGCGCATTTGCCGTTCAATGTCGCGCACAATGGGTTCGTCCAACGTATACGGAGGCAACGAACAGGCTGAATCGCCGGAATGAACTCCGGCTTCTTCAATATGCTCCATGATTCCCGCAACCACCACCGTTTCGCCGTCCGAAATCGCATCGGCATCGACTTCAATGGCGTCGGCAAGATACTTATCGATCAAGACCGGATGATTGGGTGACGCCTTGACCGCGGAGCGCATGTACTCCAGCAAGCCTGCTTCGTCATACACGATTTGCATGGACCGTCCACCCAATACATAGGATGGACGAACCATGACCGGATAGCTGATCCGTCCGGCGATCTGCACCGCTTCCCCGATGGATCGGGCGATTCCACTGTCCGCCTGCCTTAAACCCAATCTATTGAGGAGGTCTCGAAACCGTTCCCGGTCTTCCGCCAAATCGATGGCATCGGGACTGGTGCCAAGAATCCTTACGCCGGCTTTCGAGAGCGGAAGCGCAAGTTTCAAGGGCGTCTGTCCGCCGAACTGCAAGACCACTCCGATCGGCTGCTCCCGATGGACGATATTGAGGACGTCTTCATGCGTCAGCGGCTCGAAGTACAGCCGATCCGACGTATCGTAATCCGTACTCACCGTTTCCGGATTGCAGTTCACCATGATCGTGTCGATCGTTTCATCTCGAAGAGCCATCGCCGCATGGACGCAACAATAGTCGAACTCGATGCCTTGTCCGATCCGATTGGGACCTCCTCCAAGAATCACGACCTTTTGTCGATCCGACGGCCTCGCTTCGCACTCCATGCCGTACGTGGAATAGAGATACGGCGTCTGCGCTTCGAACTCCGCAGCACACGTATCAACCCGTTTATAGGTGACCCCTCGTGCCCCTGGTTGTGTACGCGCGTTCTGGACCGCCGCCGCCTCGCATCCGAGCAATTGCGCGATCCGATCATCGGAAAATCCGAGCTCTTTCGCATCCCAGAGCAACTTACCGTTCAAGACGGCCTTTGGATCTGCGGTATGACCGGCAAATATTCGCTCAAAGTCAACCAGCTGTCGGACTTGATCTAAAAACCAGGGATCTACCTTTGTCGTGGCAAACAGTTCCGCGTCCGTAAATCCCAGGCGCATGGCATCGGCTACATACCAGAGTCGTTCTGGTAATGGTGTCTGCAACACTTGGTTGAGTTGCTCGATCGCTTCCGTCCGGTTAAACTCGACTGGAATGCCTCGATCAAGCCCGAACCGTGACACCAACCCATTCAATTCCAACTCCAGGGACCGAATGGCCTTTTGCAGAGACTCCTTGAAGGTGCGTCCGATCGCCATGACTTCGCCGACCGACTTCATCTGGGTGGTCAAGGTCGGATCCGCCCCTTTGAACTTCTGAAAGGCAAATCTTGGGATCTTGACCACGACATAGTCGATCGCCGGTTCGAATGATGCCTTCGTCACACCGGTGATGTCATTGGGGATCTCATCCAACGTGTATCCGACAGCCAGCTTGGCGGCGATCTTCGCGATCGGAAACCCGGTCGCCTTCGACGCGAGAGCCGAACTGCGAGAGACTCGAGGATTCATTTCAATGACGACCATCTCCCCGTTGGCGGGGTTGATGCCGAATTGAATATTCGATCCTCCCGTATCGACCCCGATCTCTCGGATGATACGACGCGCAGCATTCCTCATCCGTTGGTATTCTTTATCGGTCAACGTCATAGCCGGCGCAACCGTGATACTGTCTCCTGTGTGCACACCCATCGGATCGAAATTCTCAATCGGACAGACGATGACGACGTTGTCCTTCAGATCCCGCATGACCTCCAATTCATATTCTTTCCACCCGATGAGCGACTCTTCGATCAACACCTGACTGACCGGACTCATGGCCAGCGCCCAATCGATCAGTCTTTCGAATTCCTCCCGATTATAGGCGATATTTCCGCCGGTTCCCCCCATCGTAAAGGACGGACGAATGATCGCGGGGAAGCCGACCGTATCGAGAACCGTCAGAGCCTCCTGTCGCGTATGCGCCGTACCGCTCTTCGGCACACGCAAGCCGATTCGATGCATCGCCTGCTTGAACGCTTGCCGGTCCTCTGCCTTATGAATCGCCTCGGCCGACGCACCGATGAGAGCAACCCCATATTTTTCAAGGACTCCTCGCTTCACCAATCCCATGGTGGTATTGAGGGCCGTTTGCCCTCCCATGGTCGGAAGCAAGGCATCCGGGCGCTCACGATCGATCACCTTTTCCACCACGTCCAAGGTGATCGGTTCGACATAGGTCCGATCAGCCATCTCAGGATCCGTCATGATCGTCGCCGGATTGCTGTTGATGAGGATGACTTTATACCCCTCCGCCTTCAACGCTTTGCAGGCCTGCGTGCCGGAATAATCGAACTCACAGGCTTGGCCGATGACAATCGGCCCCGAACCGATCATGAGGATTGATTGAATGTCCGTACGTTTTGGCATCGTGTCGTGATAGTCGGGTCAGCTGGATGGGAGATCTGGCGGCCCAATCAACGGGTGATACGGAGCCGGCGCAGGCGGCTCACCCCCCTGCGCTTCGTGGTAATACTTCATGGCCTCAGGTAGCCAGGCTTCAATCTGGTTGATGCGCGACAGATCGGAAGGATGGGTGGAGAGAAACTCAGGAATATTATGTTGTGATCGGAAACACACCTTGTCGATCATCTGCCTAGGACACCCGCTCATCCGCTCCCAAAACGGCACTGCTTCCCGAGGATCATAGCCGGCCTGTGCCATTAGCCTAAGTCCAATGTAGTCGGCCTCGGATTCCTGTTTTCTCCCGAACGGCAAGGAGACTCCGACTCCATACGCGCTCATCGCAGCCATCGCTGCATCCGGGCGTCCGACAGCGGCTCCGGCCGCCAGCGCACCGACTTGACCGATTGTTTCAAGAATGCTTCGGCTGTATCGCTCCGCTCCATGGCGTTGGAGCGCATGCGCCACCTCATGTCCGATGACGGTCGCCAAACCGTCTTCGTTTTTCGTGAGCTTCAGTATCCCAGTAAAGACGGCCACCTTGCCGCCGGGCAGCGCGAACGCGTTGATCATACGGTCATCTCTAATAATCGCGAACTCCCACTCGTACTCCGGTTTATTGGCCACCGCCGCAATCCGCTTACCGACCCGGTTAACCAACTCAGTTAACTCTGGATCGTCACTGATCGGAGCCTTACGGAGCAACTCACGATAGGCGCCGATACCCATCGCAATTTCTTTTTCCTCGGAGATATAGATGAATTGATCACGCGCCGTTCCCGGCGCGCGAACGCATCCCCCCAGAGCCGAAATCACACCGCTCGCCGTGGCCATACTCAGAACGCAAGACAGCCCCAACATCCCTTGAGCGCCACGTAAAAGGAATGTGCGACGGCCAACGGGTTTCGAGAAAAATGTGTTGATCTCCCGATTTTCCGGTTGTGCCATCTGAGATCCTTAGATCGAAGCCGATCATCTCTAGTATCATTTCATCGGAGCATTCATGAGATCGGCACTTCCCTTGCTATGGCATCCACAAATACATGAACTGAGGAGTTCCGCCACGGACAAACGACATGAGGTCGAGATCGGCAAGACCGGCAAGCCCGTTCGGCGTCAATAATTTTGAATACACGTTGTTGGAGTATTCACCTGGACGTTGGTACGTCACGACTCGAGCTTCGGTTAGGCCAGCTTTTTTCTTGGCCAATGCGATCGCGTCTTCGAGATAGCCGATCTCATCGACCAAACCAGCTGCTTTGGCTTGCTCACCGGTATAGATTCGTCCATCAGCCAGCCGTCTGATCTGCTCCATCTGTAAATTGGTGCGGCCCTCCTGCACGATGTTCAGGAAGCGCTGATAAAACGAATCAATCAGTCCTTGAAAGATCGCGCGTTCTTCCGTTGTCATCGTTCGAAAGGGCGAGCCCATATCCTTGCGAGGACCCGATGTCACCGCCGTAGCCTCCACTCCTATTTTCTCTAAAAGCCCTCGGGCATTGACGGTGAGCATGATCACGCCGATACTCCCGGTAACCGACGAAGGATGCGCCACGACCGTGTCCGCCGCCGCAGCGATATAGTACCCCCCCGACGTTCCGATATCCATGATGGACGCAATGATGGGGATCTTGCGGCTGAATTTGAACGTTTTCAGTTCATGATAAATAATATCCGACGCCGTCACCGTTCCCCCAGGCGTATTGATGCGAAGCACCACGGCTTTGACATTCTCATCCTTTGCTGCACGGGTCAGCTGTTCTTTCACGCTCGCAATCATGCTGGGCGACGATCGCAATCCTTCTTTTTCCTGAGAGCTGATCACCCCTGAAATTTCGACCAGCAGCACCTTTGCTTTGCCGGTCCCGTCGACCTGAGTTTCTTGCAGCGGTCCCGGGCCTGGGAACAGTGGAAAATTAAAGGTGCATCCTGACAGCACCAATCCGATCACCCCAATGACAAAACGATTATGCATGATGGATCTCCATAAGACGCACGAATTCATCGAACAAGTAAGCGGCATCATGAGGACCCGGCGCGGCCTCCGGGTGGTATTGGACTGAGAAGACCGGATGATCCAGACAGACCATCCCTTCAATCGAGTAGTCGTTCAAGCTGACATGGGTGAGCGACAGTTTCCCATAGCGAGTGTCGATCACAGGTGGGCGCTTCGGTACTTCAAGGAATGCCGAGGGACCCTGCACGGCGAAATTATGGTTCTGCGATGTAATTTCCACTTTTCTCGTCCGAAGGTCCATCACGGGATGATTCGCCCCATGGTGACCGAACTTCAGCTTATAGGTCTTGAGGCCGAAGGCCAGACCAAGAATCTGATGCCCCAAACAAATACCGAAGATCGGATAGCGTCCGATCAAGTTCTCCATTGCCTTCGCAGCATAGGGAAGGCCTTCCGGATCGCCTGGACCGTTTGAGAGGAAAATACCGTCGGGTTTGAGCGCCTCGACTTCAACGGCTGATGTCCCAGCAGGCACCACCGTTACCTGACAGCCGGCATCCACCAATCGTCTCAGGATATTGTGTTTGATGCCGAAATCATAGGCCACGACTCGCCAGGCTTTGGCCGTTCTGCGTGTACTGCCGTTTGCCGACGGCGCCCAATCGCCGGTTCCCACCATCCAGTCATAGGGACGGCTACAGGAAACCTCGGCAGCTAAATCTCGACCGATGATGCCGGAGGCCTGCTTGGCTTGCCTCACAGCCCGATCTGGATCCAGATTGAGGTGAGTGATGAATCCCTGCTGTGACCCATGCTCGCGCAAATGCCTTGTCAAGGCTCTCGTATCGATTCCTTCGATCGCGACAACCTTGGCTTCCGTCAATGATTCCTGAAGGGTCTGCTTGCTCCGCCAGTTGCTGACAAGGCGGCTGGCTTCCATGACGACGAACCCTTCTGCCCAAGCTCGACGGGATTCCACATCTTCAGGCGTGATCCCATAGTTGCCGATATGAGGACAGGTCATCGTGATGATCTGCCCTTTATAGGAGGGATCGGTCAGAATCTCCTGATAGCCGGTCATGGCCGTGTTAAAGACGACTTCCCCGACAGCCTCCCCCTCATAGCCGAGAGCGCGGCCTTCAAATACTGTTCCATCAGCCAGTGCCAACAACGCTTTTCTCACTGTCATCTTCCACACCGGTCGAGCGATCGTTTTGCCTTGATTCCAATAAGCACGATACCCAATAGAAGATTGAGCATATACAGGGCTCGGATCGGCAGGAGAACACGAAAGAGCCCTTCCAATGCCGCTTTCCTGACCGTCTCGTCCTTCGTCGTAAATGCCTGTGCTTGAATCGCTACGGCATTCGGGTGCAGAACCGCGATAATGAACCCGGCAATCATCAGCATGATGACTAGGACGATCATCTCGCTCCGACCGACATCTACGATCGGATCCCCGCTCCACCGACGATACCAGAGCGTAGTACAGAGAATGGCACCGGCTCCGATAATAAAACGATGATAGCCTTCGAACGCCCGGGTCAAAAACATGCCTCCGGAATCTTGTCCTCCGAATGTATTGAACACTGCCGGAATCACGGCTCCGCTCAGTACCACCATGCCTCCAACCCAGACGGCCAACGCAACCCACTCAAGCGAAAGACATCCGACCATCCCCCAACGGGGCAGACGTCGCACAGTCCTACCGCTCAACCGAGCCGGCCTCGAACACCACCCTGCCGCCTACAATGGTTGTATTCACTCGCCCTTTCACCTTCCATCCGGCAAACGGCGTATTGCGGCTCTTGGACCGGAATTTGGATGGATCAACTTCCCACGGTTCTTGCAGGTCGACAATGACGACATCGGCATCGGCACCGACCGCCAGCGTCCCCTTCTTGAGTCCGAACACCGCAGCCGGCGCCGAGGTCAGCTTCTGGACCGCTTGTTCCAGCGACAGCACCCCTTCGTCTACCAACCCCAACGTCAGCGGGAGCGCCGTCTCAAGTCCGACGATCCCAAATGGGGCTTCAGTGAAATCCTGTTGCTTCTCCTGCGTCGCATGGGGGGCGTGGTCGGTCGCAATCACATCAATCGTGCCGTCTCGCAAACCCTCTCTGATCGCCAGAACATCGCCCCAGGTGCGCAACGGAGGATTCATTTTCGCGTGAGTGTTGTAGCCGCGCACCAGTTCTTCCGTGAGGAGAAAATGGTGAGGACATGCTTCCGCCGTCACGTGGAGACCGCGGGCTTTCGCTTCCCGCACCATGCGAACCGACCCAACTGTGCTGATGTGTGCCAGATGAAGACGAGCTCCGGTCAGTTCCGAGAGCGAGAGATTGCGTGCGACCATCACGTCCTCCGCCGCAGCGGGGATACCAGGCAATCCCAGCTCCGTCGAGACCAACCCCTCATTCATGCAGCCGCCTTCCGCCAGATGCAGGTCTTCGCAATGGTCGACGACCGTCAGATCGAATGCGAGGGCATATTCCATTGCTCGCCGCATGACGAGGCTGTTCATCACGGGCCTACCGTCGTCGGAGATGGCCACACAGCCGGACCGTCGTAGGTCACCGATCTCCGCCAGTTCCTTCCCTTCCGATCCTTTCGTGATCGCGCCGACCGGCAGCACGTTTGCCAGGCCAGCCAGGCGCGCTCGTTCCAGCATGAATTCCGTCACGGCTTGATTGTCGTTCACTGGGTTTGTATTGGGCATGCAACAGACGGTGGTAAATCCTCCCGCAACAGCCGCCGCACTGCCGCTCTGAATCGTTTCCTTATACTCAAACCCCGGTTCGCGGAAATGCACGTGCAAATCAACGAACCCCGGCAGCACGACCTTCCCATTGGCTTGAATAGTTTGGCCGTCGGCGGGTGTGGAAAGGTTCAAACCCACTGCGGCTATCTTGCCGTGGTCGATCAGCACATCGGCGAAGCCGACAAACCTGCCCGGATCAATAACGCGACCACCCTTGATTACGATAGACACGAACGGCTCCTCTCCAAACAGATTGCCGGCATTCGCTAGTTCGCCCCCGACATCAAGTACAAAATACCCATGCGCACCGCGACGCCGTTCGCCACCTGATCGAGGATGACCGAGGACAAACTATCGGCAACGTCCGGGGCGATTTCCACGCCTCGATTGATCGGTCCCGGGTGCATGACGATGGCACCGGCGTCCGCCAGCCTCACTCGCTCGGCAGTCAGGCCATAGAGCCGCGAATATTCCCGAATCGTGGGAAACTGTGCGCGTCCCTGCCTCTCTAGCTGCAACCGAAGCATCATAATGACATGGACGTCACGCAGCCCTTCATCCATGTTGTAATACACCTTTGCCCCCAGCTTCTCCACGCCGTGCGGCATCATCGTCGGCGGGCCCAACAGACGCACCTCTGCGCCAAGCTTGAGCAGCGCATAGATATTCGACCGCGCCACACGGCTGTGCGACACATCACCGACGATCGCCACGCGCAATCCATGGAAATTCATCCCCCGTTGCCGGATCGTGTAGAGATCGAGCAATGCTTGTGTGGGATGCTCATGCCATCCGTCGCCGGCATTGATGACGGATGACTTGACGCCGTTCGCCAGCGTGTCAGCCGCTCCTGCCGAAGAATGACGCAGAACGATGATATCCGCCTGCATCGCTTCAATATTCCGTGCCGTGTCCAGCAGCGTTTCCCCCTTTACCACGCTGCTGGAAGAGGGAGAAAAGTTGATCACATCCGCGCTCAGACGCTTGGCCGCCAGCTCAAAGGAGGTGCGGGTTCTGGTGCTCGGCTCAAAGAAGAGATTCACAACAGTCTTGCCTCGAAGCGCCGGTACTTTTTTGATTTCGCGCCCGGTCACTTCCTTGAAAGAATCTGCCGTGTCCAGGACTAACATGATCTCATCCACGGACAACGGGGCGAGGCTCAGCAGATCTTTGCGCTTGAGGCTCATGGGATCCTCCGCTTCAGGATTTCAAGATGACGACCCGGTCATCTTCCCCATCTTCGTCCAACAACACCTGGACCTGCTCATCTCGAGAGGTTGGTAGGTTTTTCCCGATATAATTCGCTTTGATCGGCAGCTGCCGATGACCACGATCGACCAACACTGCCAGCTGGATCTCCTCCGGACGTCCCAAATCCATGAGCCCATCCATCGCCGCCCGTATCGTTCTTCCCGTGAATAAGACGTCGTCGACCAGTACGACGACTTTATTGGTCATATCGAACGGTACGGAAGTCTTTCTCAGGATCGGTTGATTTTTTCGCAACGCCAGATCATCGCGATACAGTGTAATATCCAATTCACCGATGGGAACTAGTACCCCTTCGATGCTGTGGATACGCTTGACGAGTCGATGGGCGAGATGCACGCCACCAGTCCGTATTCCCACCAGCGCCAGATCATTCACTCCTTTATTCCGCTCTAAAATTTCATGCGCGATGCGCATCGTGGCGCGTGAAATGTCCCCGGCATCCATAATCAGCTTTTCATCTTTCCGTTCCACCGGCTGGTTCATGGGAGTTGTCATAGTCAGGTTACGATGCGATCGCGTGATTGTCGAATGTGGGCATAAAAAAACCTCCTCACAGTGCGATTGTGAGAAGGTCTCCTATCACCGGCCGTGGCCGGATCGAAGTTCATGATCGGCTCCTTGCTCACCTCACTGGATGAGCATTAAAGGTTGCGCTATCCTACTGAATGATCCAAAACCTGTCAAGCGCTCGAAAATGAAACGGGGTAGTTTTGCAAGATGTCATAGCAAGTCATGACGTTCAAGAGTCCGCTCGTACCACGCATGCTATAGGCGGCTAACTGTGCCTTAGCGAGAACAACCATGGACCATATCCGATGGGTTTGAACAGCCGGATCGCACTTCTTGTTCTATTTGTGACGATGTCAGGCTGTACGCGAGCCGCCTTCATGGCAGCCAATCTGCCGACCTATTTCGATCACATAGCTGTTGTGCGCGATCGATCATACGGACCTGAGCCTTCTCAGAAACTCGACATCTATGTTCCTGCCGATCCTAAGAATAGGCCGATAGATGTCATCGTCTTTTTTTATGGCGGGCGCTGGACCTTTGGGACAAAAGAGGATTATCGATTCGTCGGGGCGACATTTGCGGGGCGGGGATTTCTCGTCGTCATTCCCGACTACAGAAAGTATCCCTCGGTGCGATTTCCACGGTTCGTTCAAGACGGCGCCAAAGCGCTCGCCTGGATCTCTGATCACATCGCCGAATTTCACGGTGATCCAGCGCGGCTCCATCTCGTCGGACATTCCGCCGGAGCTCATATCGGTGCATTGCTTGCGGCGGATCCTCGCTACCTTGCCGACGAGGGCAAGGATCGCTCGCAGACCATTTATGACTTCGCCGGTCTTGCCGGTCCCTACGCCTTTACTCCCGACGAACCGGATCTGGAAGACATGTTCGGTCCGCCGGAAAATTATCCGAACATGCAGGTCACCACCTTCATTGACGGCACACAACCGCCGATGCTGCTTTTATACGGCGACAGGGATACGGCTGTGAAACCCGCCAATCTTCAAAAACTCGAACAACGCATCGTCCAACAGGGTGGCTGTGTACGTCCACGCATCTATCTCGGTGTCGATCACATCGATCTTATCAGAGCACTATCATGGTGGAACCGACAGAACGTTCCTGTCGTGGATGACATCACAAAGTTTTTTGATTCATGCCGCGAGGTGACCATATCGAGCAAGATTGATCCTCGATAAAGCATGAGTCGGATGAGCTTACGACTGAAATCGGTTAGATCGCGGTCAGGAATCCCGTCCGTGTTTGGTCTTCCACACAGCCAGCAGTGCCGCAAACTTCTCCCTGGACGACCGATGCTCCTCCGCAAGCGTCTCCAGAAAATCCGACAGACGTCTGGATTTCAACACGGTATAGAGCGTCACGGTGACGACGGGAATCAAGACCAGCAGGAAATAAACGACCCGCATCATCGTCGGCTCTTCCCCAAGATCGAACAGATTCATGCCGAGCACGCCGGTGGTCGCCACGCCGATCAAACCGACTGTGGCCACGACGGTGAGACGCACCATCGTTTCGCCTTGCCGACGCAATGCATCGCTGTCGAGGTATTGGCTCATATCCTCCAGCTCCGACCGAAGTTCGTCGTAGAGCCGACCGGTCCCGAGATACTCGCTGATCATTCTATAAAGTTCTTTGACTTGGCCATGGTCCGAAACCTGATGCGACCAGTAGCGATGGGTGAAGCGTAGAAAGATGCCGAGCGTCTGGCGAATCACGCGGCGGAACTGCCGGACCGAATCCGGCTTCGTAAGATCGAGCTGGTTCATCGCCTCCACCAGTCGATTGGTCAGCATCAACAGAGCGGCTTTGTGGAAATGCGGAATCAGAAACAGCAGAAAATATTCGTGGCGGAACTGTTCCAGATTGGTTTTGCGATCCTCAAACGCCGGTTCTCCGGCCTCCCCTACCATCGTAAACACTCGTCCTGTACACATAAAACGAGTTCCTGCAGGATTCTTCTCTTGCCCGTTCCAATACCGGTCGTAACAATAGCGTTCTTCAAAGTCACTGAGGTAGCGCTCCGAAAAGGGTAACGAGTCGGATCTGCCAGGTGCCGCAGCCAATCCCACTCGTGCAAACTCTCCCCGAGTCAGCGCCCCCGGATCATCTAGAGTGAGATACGCCATCACCGGCATCAGATGATACTCAATCTGCCGGTACCGAATCGGACCTGCCTTTTCTGAATGGTGCAGCACCAGCGGTTCGAGCAGAAATTCCCAGTGAGACGCGAGACTGAGCGACCGATGTTGGCAGACGAACGAGAGGTATTTCTCGCGATGATCATAGTCCGACACGGTGAGTATCTTGCCTTCCGAGGAAAGCCACTCCACATGCTTGGGGCAATGGCCGCCATGCCCATCGGGTTCCCAATAGGTTGGATAGCATCGGCCAAAACGAAAGAGCGAGTTCTGCACCTCCAATAGCGATACATCATCGGCGTAGATCTCGACGACGAGAATCGCCACATCGATGTCGTAGAAGAAATACAGGTCCACGTGCGCCACGGTAAAGGTCGCGGGCGCTGCATGTGGACCAGGAAATACCATCCGCACTTTGGCGATATCGTCACGACGAAAGACACGGATCGCAGATTCCTCACGGACCTCCGTGCTGGTCCTTTTCCCTTCGCCATACAGAAAACGCTGAACATAAGGCAGAAACGTCACGAACTCGCTGTAATGTCGTTCCTGAAACTGACGAGGATCGCCGGTAAACTCATCCACCAGTTCCCGCCAGGGATTACTTGAATTGGTCGCCTGCAAGAGCTCCCAGTGCTTTTGAATCGGCGCATCCTCACGGATAGGCGTGAGCTGCATAGGCCACAACAAGATTTGTCGGAAGTGCCGAACAGTCTTTGTCACGTCGGACACGTTACAAGCCCTCACCATCGGATAAGTTGCCTAGCCTAAACCATCGCATGCATTCAGCTTCCTACTCACAAAGAAAAAAGTGATTCCGATTTCTTATACCATACGACAGGTCAGACTGTTCTTCTTCCGCCGAGATCATGTCGATACATATCGAGGTAAATCCTCCATCGTACCCGAACGATATCTGATGGGCTTTCAGGACGGGAAAGCACCCATGCGTGTCACACGGGCGAACATCTTGAGTGAAACATCTACGGGAAAAGATGTGGCGATATCCAGGATGATCAGAGAGTAATTGGCACCAGTTAGATGCGCTGGAGTGTTAGTAATAAGACCTTTGGCTCAACGAATGAGACGCGCTCCAAAAGAGATGCAGTGTTCAGCGTTCCAGTGACAGATCCCATTTTTCTCCGAGCTTCAGATCCCAAAACTCAGGGTCATATTTTATGATCCCTCCCGAGGGTGTAAAAGTGAACTCGCCGAAGTAGACTCGCCCCTTGACGTTGTAGAAATCTAAACGGACGTACCCGATCCCGGCCGACAGTTTCGCTGCAAGAGCCAGCATCTGGTCAAGATTCTCCGGCTTCGGTACCCACGGTCGTACTCCACCTGGCTCATCGGTGAAGTCGAGGAAATTCCATGTTGTGTCAAAAAACGGAGTGATGTCGTGTGTGTGATTGCGAACCAGAATCTGCTCCGGCATTCCGTTAAAGCAGTAGACTTTATAGTCAAACGGCGGACTACCGTCCTCATTGGTCAGATATTCCTCAATCACAATCCTGGGTTTAATTCGATAATATTGATACTCACGTGCCTGCCAATAATAATCGTCGGCCAACCAGCCCGATGTTCGACGGATAATGTCTTTGCGATCCGCCTCGCCTCTGACGATGATCACTTGTCCGCTTGCATGGCTTGGCTTGATTACATACTCTGCCGGTAACTGGTCAAACGGAATTGCACGAGGGTCGTCTCCCTGCCAGAGGAGCTTGACCAGATACTCCTCGCCCACCACCCTCGCCACATGCTCGCGCACCGCATACTTATCGGAAAGCTGCCGAAACCGCGGGGACATATCTCCTCGATTCCAGGTAATCATGCGCCAGAATAGTTTCTCCGTAAAGGTCTGAGGATTCGTCAGATTGAGCGGTTTGCCGTGGATCCGAGCATATCTGCGCAACAAAAATGCCTCGCCTTCGGACCGCCGCATTACCCGGCGCTTGATGCCACGGTATTGTACAACGAGGTCATACAGCCATGTGTCTCGTAACTTGGCGCGAAAGGCTGCTGTGCCTAGCTCGTGAACGGCATGTTTCATCGCGCCTACCTCCTCGCAAACGTCTCACTCCGGGCCAGTGAGTCTTATTTGTTTGAAACAGTCCCTCTAAGATAACTTTTCTGCAAAATGGATCGTGAACCTCGACTGACAAACACTCCTTCACTCATTGAGAATATGAGATTTCCAAGTATACCGAGGTCATGAATTCTTGCGATCTATGAGAGTGCTGTCTGTGGCAAGATCTCCAACCGATATAAATATGCATAAGCATAGCAGATTGCTTGATATCTTATCGATAAGGGAATCTCTCAGCATTCAGCATACGTAGACTGGAGACTGAATTCATAAGAAGACCCTGAATTCATCTCGGTTGCATATTTATCCTGTCTGAGGGCAGCATCTACCCACTGATCTAACCTAGTTATACAAGGAGGGGAACACCCAGTGCTGACAGCAGATTATGCTGAAAAACAGCCGGGGTGAATCCTGCTTTAGGGGGGAGCTTGTGAGAGCGCCCACTATTATTGGGCGCGGGAGTTGCGGACACTGGGCTATGCTGTGCGCCTGATCGACCAGCAGTTCGCGAGGGGCCCTATCGGAAGACAACGGCAACGAGGCCAAAGCGATCTGTGAGGCGGTCGGACAGCCGCACATGCGCTGCGTGCTGATCAAGACCGTGACGCAACGACTGCAGCAGTCCTGGGCGTGGTACCGGTCACCGCAACGGCGCTGATAGCCGCTGTCGGCAACGCCTGCCCGTTCGCGAATGGGCGCCAGGTTGCGGCCTGGGTGAGGCTGATGCCTCGGCAACATTCCAGCTGAGACACTCGGCGATTGGACCGGATCATCAAACGCGGATGTCTACCTACACACCTTGTTGATCCACGGCGCCGTATCTAAATCCGATCCGACAAACCAGCAGAGCATCAGATTCTTCCTCAGCTTCCGCACCAAGGCCCGTCCTATATCACCCCGTGCAAATACCCGCCTAGCAGGGCCAACAACAGTTGCCTTGGCGAAATCAACGGGCACCCGTGTCCGCATAGAGCGGCTCACACAGCTGCCGGATGCGCTCGGTATCGATCAATGACCGAAGCGTCCATATCAGGTGATTGGCGGTCACGAACTGCTCAAGATTCAGGTGGTAGAACATCGACGGTTACGGAGTGGATGTGCCCATCATCGGCCTAGCCCTCCTGTTTGCCAACATACGGCTAGGCTGATCGAGAGAAGCTTCCATCAATCACTCATTGGGAAATGGTCCTGAGAGCCTGAAGACGGCTGATGCTGTCCGGCCAGAGTGTGGCAGGGTCTTTATCGAAGATATTGAACGCATCTGACGGCAAGACACCCCATGCCCCTTCGAGCATTTCATGTTCGAGCTGTCCAGGCGCCCATCCGGCAAATCCGGCAAAAGCTCGAAACGTCTCGGTCGGTTTAGGTTGAGTCATCATACGTTCCAGGACACGAGGTGTTCCCACATAGACTCCAGCGATAATCTGACGCGTATCAGGCAAGAGCTGCGTGAGGCGGAACAACAGGACTAGCTGCGTTTGCCCGACCGGCCCACCGGCAAACAACCGGTGATTGGATCGCCTCAGCACAGTAAAATCTGGCAAGGCTTCGGATAAAAGCACGTTCGTGGGGCGGTTCAGAATGAGGCCGATTGTCCCGCCTCGTCCGTGTTTGATAATGAGCAAGACAGTTTGGTGGAAGTTGGGATCACTCAGCGAGGGGCTGGCTACCAGGAGCACTCCCTTCTCGACTGACATAGGCGAGAACTCTTGCTGAGCCGGAGCCGGAATAGCGAGCAGGATAATCAACAGTCCGGCAAGGAGGACTTTCACTGAGGTTCTCCATCTTCTCATAAGATGTGAGACGCTTGGATACATAGGTTCAGGCCGCTCGGGCCGCGTCAATTGAAACATAGAAGTCTCAAGCCGCAACAGGCTACGACTCCCCACAAAAGGAGTCAATGCGATAGAAGCGGATGGTGCGGATAAAAGGGAAGATCACCGCGGCGAGAGCATCGATCATGAATCCCGATGCTCTCACCCCATGAAAACCTTAGAAGTGAAGCGACAGTCCACCAACCCCATGGATAGCATTCACCGTAAAATCAACCGTAGTAAAAAAGCCCTGGAACCTCAGAGAGTGCGACGCATGCGTGAATTTTCCTTCTGCGAAAGCCGCAAGGTGATTGGTCAGAAATACTTTGACCCCTCCGAGTCCCTGGAAGGCCGGCACTGTATTGCTATCCTTGAGTCCCGATCCTTTAAAGTTAAGCCACTGCGCTCCTCCACCGACTCCGATATATGGAAACCATCTTCCGTTGGGAAGCTCTGGTTCAACGCCCATCGGTAGACGGGCCATGAGATTGACGCCAAAGTACGTGGCATTCAGTGTCGGGTCAGGATCAAAATGAGTGACATCGACCTCCGTCCCTATATCAATTCCCAGTGTCTTTCTGGGTGCAGTGACCCATAGCCCAACCTTCCCACCGAAGGACGGAGAATTCTCAAATTCGACATCCTGTGCTGCGGTGAATCCACCGACCGTAACATCTGTTTTGAAGGGAAACGAGTAGCCGCCGAATCCAGAAATGTACGCGTCAACTGGCTTAACCTGAACCTCACCTTGCGCTCGAGTTGACTCGGAATACCCAACAATGCAGAGCAGAAGAAGAGCCGCGGAAACAAGAGCCTTCATTATCGCCTCCTAGATAGAATAAAGAACAGCATATCTACCTAGGTAGGTTACTGCATTTTTGATAGATCGCAAGAAATAGCTAGAATTCGCAGATTTTAGTGATACGCTCTCGCTTGCTCCCTCATCTTGTGGGCTATCTATGCTACAGTAGGCGTCAGTGCCCGTTGCTTATGAGATCTGAACCACATATTTGATAAATTGAATAGCCTCGAAGGAGAAGGATCATGAAAACCGACATCCGCTACTTCATTGTGATGATCGTCTTCGGTGCCCTGTCAGGATGCATGGATCCGCCAAAGTCACCCTACGTGGACGTGCATGACACGGTGACAAAGATCGACGAATCGCAATCGGTGGCGGAGCAAGGGACGGCTGAGGACCAGTACAACCTGGGGATGCGCTATGAGAACGCCTTGCCGAGAGACCACAGGGAAGCTGTTCGGTGGTACCGCATAGCGGCTACCCAGCGACATGTCGGTGCCTTCTATCGGCTCTGCGTGCTGTCCGACATCGGTCGGGGAATGCCTCAGGACTATCAGGAAGCTCTACGGTGGTGCCGCCTTGCCGCGGACCAGGGGCATGGGCCTGCAATGTTCGTGATTGCCACATATTATGAAAAAGCACGGGGAGTTCCTAAGGATGTCGTCCACGCCTATCAGTGGTACAACTTGGCGGCAGCTAACGGTCATGAAGGCGGAGCAAAATGGCGAGATCGTCTGGCCACGAATATGACGCCGACTCAAATCGCACAGGCACAATTTCTCGCACGGAATTGGAAGCCTAAGATCCAAAATTCAGTTCAAGAACAGTAGTCCATGGGCTTCTCCAGCGTACACTCAGTATCGGGAACCACCCAACCAAGATTGTACTCAGTAAAGCCTTCTCACCCTGTCGGCAACCCCGAATTAGGCCATGCAAAGGCCTTCATGACATCCTCCAGCGCTCCCGTCGATCTACCCGTTACCACAATTCGTGCTTGAAGTCGCGCCCTCTCGCTGCGTAGGATCTTTGCCTATGGCTCGCTAACGGACCAGCAGATATCCATCACGTTAACAATCGTTCAGAATGACTCACCGGTCGCCTTACCCGTATGTTGCCCTCGTAGGACTGCTCGTGGTGTTCTCTGTCACATTGAGTTGTACCGCGCCACCCCCTAGTCCTCCTCAGCCACTCATAGGGGGACCAGCGATTGGCGAAGTTCTCAAACGCGCTCAGGCTGGCGATCCTAATGCTCAAAATGAACTGGGATTACTGTATAGCGAAGGGCGAAGTCTTCCACAAAACTATGGTGAGGCAAAGGATTGGTTTAAAAAGGCCGCCGATCAAGGGCATGCCAACGCACAGGTCAACCTTGGCACTCTTTATTCTCTTGGACGAGGCGCTCCGTATAGCGACCACATGGCGCTGTTCTGGTTTCAAAAGGCCGCAGAGCAACGAAATGCATTGGCTTTCGCGAAGCTGGGAATGATGTATGAGCGAGGACGCGCCGTGCCCCAGAGCCTTATTGAAGCCCATATGTGGTACAATCTTTCGGTTGCCTATGGTGAGAAACGGGCCGCTGAATCACGTGACATAATTGCTACACGGATGACTCGCAGCCAGATTGCCGAAGCCGAAGAACGGGCCAAGAAATGGGCACCCACCCGACGCTGATTCCTGATCTTTTTGACGACAGTATCCTTACGGTCGATCCTAACTGTTACGCGGGAAACCTCTCTGATCGATCCATACTTCACCGAGTAAGGATGTTACAACGATTCAGCGCCAGTTATTGCGGGCGGTGACGGGGGACACGATGGAGCGGCTATCACTTGCAGAAGATAGAGAAACCTGGTTGGCCCGGACGCTTCACCGGGCCAACCGGATTTGGATGCTCATTCAGAATGAGGCAAATGAAAAGCAAGGGAGCTGAGATTGTGGTCGAATTTGGCCACAATCTTTTTATTGGCCGCCCTTCTTCATCAGAGAATCCATTGCTCCACCCACTCCGCCGCCCGAGGAGGACAATGAAGACAATTGCTCTTTAACCTGCTTGATCTTGTTCATATTCTTTTGGAGCTCATCCACGTTTTTCTGCATTTCGATCAGCGAACTCCCCATCTGGGTCACAGAGTCCTTGATCCCAAAGAGCCCCTCGGCAGATGCCACATGCAATGATACCCCTCCTAGGACGAATCCCAACAGGAATGCAGGAATCGCAAACATAGATACGGAACGTGCATTAGTCATTGGTCCCTCCTTGGTTATAGAGCCCACTCTCTTCTTGCACAACTTTCGATAGAACTGAAGTACTGACTGGTGCGGGGGGAGAAGGCGCGCGATGAGATTGGGATCAAAAAATGCCGGCTTGTTTCTGGAGCCAACGGACGTATTTCACGATTTGATCCACATCCTCCGATTTCACCGCATCGATCTTCGGCATGTCGCCAAATTGCCAATGATGAGCTTTGACTCCATTGGATGCCGCTCGCTGAAACGCTACGTCGCCGTGATGATTCGGCTCATAGACTTTGTGAAGAAACGGTGGGCCTTGAGTGGTTCCGACTCCACCGATCCCGTGGCAGGTTGAACAATTGGCGTTGAATTTCTGCTCTCCTTCCCGTAATTCCGCCGGCGCAGAAGCCACGGATCCCGTCCCCTGTGGTTCCCCCCCGTTTTGACTGCACGCTGGTGAGGCAGCAAAGACCAGCACAACGAGGCTCACCCACAACATTCGTGATGACTTCATAGAGCGTGACCGCTTATCCGAGTCGAACCGTTGGCTCAACATACCGCATACTGAATCGGATCCACAACTCCTGCCTCCGTAAATCCCCGCCTTCGAATTAGACAACTGTCGCACTGCCCGCAGGCAATCTGCCCAATCGGGTCGTAACAACTATGCGTGAGATGAAAGGGAACGTTCAGAGTCAGGCCAAGCTTTATAATCTCTGCCTTGGTCATCCGGAGCAGCGGCGCTCGAACCTCAATGCCCTTGCCCTGCATGCCTGCTTTTGTTCCCGCCTGAAGAGCTGCTTCCACGGCTTTAATGAATTCAGGTCGGCAGTCTGGATAACCGGAGTAGTCGATGACGTTGGCACCAAAATAGATGACCGAGGCCCCCAGCACTTCCGCGTGAGCCGCAGCCAGAGCGAGAAAAATCATGTTTCGGCTCGGCACATAGGTAACGGGCACTTCCCGGTTCCCTTCGGATTCAGTCCGATGCTTCGGCACCGATATATCGTCGGTCAGGGCCGACCCTCCGATCGTCCTCAAATCAACATCTATCACCACATGCTGATGAGCTTCTAGAGCCGTCGCTACCTGTCTCGACCGCTCAACCTCTACAGCGTGACGTTGTCGGTATGCAATGGTGAGGAGATACAGCGCGTATCCGTCACGACGAGCGACAGCCGCCGTAACAGTGGAGTCCAGCCCGCCGCTGGCAAGAACGACGGCTCGTTCTGAAGTCAGCCCAGTCATGATGGGAAACGGACAATGCAGGATGGCGTGGGGAAGAAATTCTTGGGAGTTAATCGCGATCTTCTTCGCGTTCGATTTTCTCCAGCAATTCCGCGCGCGATTGGCACTCCACACACAACTTGGCGAAGGGGACCGCCTGGAGACGCTTCTCGCTGATCTCGACCCCACATTCGGCACAAATCCCGTACGTCCCTTCGTGTAACCGAGTAAGGGCTTCGTCGATCGACTGCCGACGGCGATTACGCATCTCCATCAAGGAAATACCGAGTTCGCGCTCAAGATCCATTAAAGCTTGATCGCCGACATCACGAGCTGACTCCAGACGCCGTTGCTGATCTTCAGTCAAGGACTGCCCCAGACTCTCTTCAATCTCCTTAATAATCTCTTGGCGTTTACCGATGAGCATCTTGTGAAGCACTTCCTGCCGCTGTTCCCGTGCCTCCCGTTCTTTTGCCGTCTCCTTAGGCCGCACAGGCGCCTCTACTTCGACATTCGGCGTCGCTTTGAGCGCCGCAGTGACAGTCACCGGCTGGGGTTTCTTGACCGTAGAGGCCGCGGATTTTGTCTTTGCCTCGCCTTTTTTTTTCGCCTGTATTTTCGTTGCCATAGAGAGTCCACTCCAGAAATTAAATAAGTGGTTGGCGAGTTTAAAATCTCGGTTTCTATATCACGCCCAATGCCCCTTGAACAAGAGGTGGTGAAGAAATGCGTGAAACCTACGGATAGGTGATGGTCGAGTGGACATCGTAGCCGGCGAGTTTGTCGCGTCCCTTCAAACTCTTCAGCTCAACTAGAAAATCGAGCCCGACAATAGCGCCGCCAAGCTGACGAACGAGATGGACGGTTGCTTCTGCCGTTCCTCCTGTCGCCAACAGGTCGTCTACAATCAGCACATGCTCTCCAATTTCGATCGCATCTCGGTGCACGGCAAGGCTATTCTGTCCGTACTCAAGGCTATACTTCACTTCATAACAATCAGCCGGAAGTTTTCCAGGCTTGCGAACCGGTACAAATCCGGCCCCCAGACGCGCCGCCAGAATCCCGCCGAAAATAAATCCCCGGGACTCAATCCCTACAACTTTGGTGATCCCTCGATCCTGATACCGAATCGTCAATTGGTCGGCAAGACTCCGAACCGCGGCAGGATTCTTCAGGAGCGTCGTAATGTCATAAAATAAAATGCCGGGCTTCGGAAAGTCCGGCACTTCTCGAATGAGTGCTTGATAGTTGACAGTCGTCACGCGAATTAGAGCAAGTCCGCCTGGGTCATGGTTTTTCGCTCGATGGTATTGCGAAGCCGAACCAACGCGGCCATCTCGATCTGCCGGACACGCTCACGAGTCAGCCCCATGGTACGGCCGATTTCCTCGAGCGTCTTCGCCTCATCTCCGTCGAGCCCAAACCGTGATACAATAACAGTTTGTTCTTTCTCAGGCAACTCCCTCACCCAGGCCATCAGTTCCGTCCTCCGTCGAACCCCGTCTGCGGTCTCATCGGGTAAGAGCCCGGCCGGATCCTCGATCACATCGCGCAGGAAGGTATCAGTGCGGTCGTTGAGCGGACTATCGAGTGAACAGGTTGTTCGCACCAACTGCTTCAGGTCTAAGACTTCTTCTTCCGATGTCTTCATCTTGGCGGCCACTTCTGCCGCCCTTGGCTCTCGCCCAAGCTCCTGTACCAACTGCTCGACACGATTCAGATACCGATTGAGACGCTCGACCACATGCACCGGCAAACGCACCAGCTTGCCTTGATTAATAATTGCCCGCTCGATGTACTGGCGGATCCACCAAGACGCATAGGTGCTGAACCGGAACCCCCGCTTGTAGTTGAATTTTTCGACGGCTTTGATCAAGCCTAGATTGCCTTCTTCCACAATGTCGGAAAACGGAAATCCCCGGTGCATGTACCGCTTCCCGATGCTAATGACAAGCCGTAGATTCGATTCGATCATCTGCTGCCGCGCTTGCTCATCGCCGGCCATGACGCGCTTCCCGAGTTGCTGCTCTTGTTTGAACGTCAGCAAGGTCGATCGGCGGACCTCTCGCAAGTAGCTCTTCAGAGTATCAAGACCTTCCGCTCGACCAGTTTCCCGTTCCCCTTGATTCGATGCGCCCGCAGGTTCTGGAGCGTCCATATCGTCGACGGTGTGCCTTCGAGCTTCACTCAACTCGAACTCCTCGTCATGCGATCGACTCATGATTCCTCGTTTTTCTAATACCAAATACTGAAGTTTGAATACCGCCCGGTCGCGGCACTCCACTCCGTTTCCATCTTTGTGACACGGGCAGTAGGAGGACCGGTCTTCAATGCATGTACAAATGCTTCGATCACCGTCCTTTTCCCCTCCACGTCCAGCTCAACTCGTCCATCGTCGAGATTACGCACGCCCCCCACTAAATCAAATTGTGCGGCAGTTCGTGCCGCAAACGCGCGAAATCCTACTCCCTGCACTCGACCGCCCACGAGCATACGTATTCGAACCGGAGGGTCATTAACCGATTGAGTCATCTGGCCTTACATAAGATTACGTGAGTACAAACGGCCACTTACGGGTCTACTCAGCGGATATTCTCACACCTCTTTCACTGCGTCACGCGTTTTACAATTCTGCGCTGGAAACTTGGATCCGTGGCATAGATCTTATGAACACTCGCCCCAGGAATCACAAACATACTGAATGGGCCTGCACTGTACACAAACGTCAGTCGGGAATGGAGGGTTTATCCGCAAGCTCGATTTGAGAACTGGAAAAGATGACGCTTGAGGAACTTATCCGCAGGCGCTAATTACGGTAAAACGATAATTAACCTTATGGCCTACAGGACATACAGTGTGGATGAAAGCGAGGACTGAGGACCACAGGAGGTGTCTATCCAGTGCCCAATTCGATACTGCGATAAATAGGCGCCAGTTCCCACGAAGTGCGGTTTGGTCGGGGCGAGAGGATTTGAACCTCCGACCCCTGCGTCCCGAACGCAGTGCGCTACCGGGCTGCGCTACGCCCCGACAAGACCGAGTGGAGAAAATGGGCGCGTGATTGTCCTACAAGACAGGGGTAAAAGGCAACCCATGAGCTTCCGCCACACCCCGGTAGGTAACCTTCCCATCTTTGAGATTGACTCCTTTGGCCAGTCCAGGATCAGACCGGACCGCTCGATCCACACCGTCACCGGCAAGTTGTAACAGATACGGCAATGTCACATTGGTGAGGGCATAGGTGGATGTGTGAGGGACAATTCCAGGCATATTGGCCACGCAATAGTGCACAACTCCATCGACGACATAAACAGGCTCCGAATGAGTCGTCGGTCTCGTTGTCTCAACGCAACCGCCCTGATCGACGGCAACATCCACAATCACCGATCCAGGCTTCATCCGTGAGACCAATGAGCGGGACACCAGCTTGGGCGCCTTACCGCCGGGAACCAGCACGGCGCCGATGACAAGGTCGGCTGAACAGACAGCCTTCTCAATGATAGAGGGGCTCACAGCGAGCGTGACAATCCGGCCTTGGTATTGCTCATCCAGATACCGCAGCCGTTCAACATCCAAATTAATCACGGTAACCTGGGCTCCCATACCGACCGCGATGCGGGTTGCCGAGCTTCCCACTATCCCTGCGCCAAGCACGACAACCCTGCCCGGCTCCGCCCCCGGAACTCCTCCCAACAGGACACCCCGTCCACCATGAATTTTTTCCAGATATTGAGCACCGATCTGCACAGACATCCGCCCCGCGATTTCACTCATCGGCTTGAGCAGCGGAAGACTACCGTCTTTCGCCTCCGTCGTTTCATAGGCAATAGCCGTGATCTTGCTGCTCAGGAGCGCCTTCGTCACATCCGGCAGTGAGGCGAGATGCAAATAGGTGAACAGGATTTGGCCGGGACGAAACAGATGACACTCGGAAAGCAACGGCTCTTTAACCTTCAGAATCAAATCTGCTTTCTTGAATACCTCGTCCTTTGAATCGACAACCGAGGCCCCAACCTGACGATACTCGTCATCGCTAAATCCGCTCCCCTGCCCGGCTGACGATTCGAGCCAGACCTCATGTCCGCTCTGATGAAGGGTCGCTGCACCCTCCGGCGTCAGACTGACACGATACTCATGATCTTTGATTTCTTTTGGGACACCGATGACCATAAAGGTTCCCCCTTTCCGGCGAAGAGCGCCGCCACCTTCATATATGCCATTATACCGCGATACGCGGAGCGGTCGGGCTGACCGCCACACCATCTGCCCATGGACAGTCTGAAAATGCTTATTGTAAGATATAAACTTTCAGTGTTATGGAGGTGAAGATGGACTCCTGGAACGAATCGTGTCAGGCTTGCGAAACCGCTGGTGGCCCACTCACGAAATTCTCCCTGGGGAAAGATTTTTTTGGGCGCCCCTACGATCGGCTGTCGCCGTCATCGGACCAGAGCCCGAAATGGTACTGTGCTCCTTGTTCGATACACAAGAATTTGCAGCGCGATTTTCGCGATATCCGAATTGAGTTCGACAAACTACGTGCCGGCCAAGGATCGGAACTCTCAAAAGGTGACGAGTTCCGACGCGCATCATTGCGGTTACAGGAAATGATAGCTATTTTGAGGGGAACCAAACAGCCATCTCCATTCTTAAGCGGCAACGATGTGACGCTGCTGATGGAACGGCTCAATACACTCACCATGCCGGTCTAGCTGCCCGACTGTATGCCACCATTTCAACGCCACATCTTCGTGTGCACGAACCAGCGTCCTAAAGACGACCCGCGGGGTTGTTGTGCAAACTTAGGATCGGAAAAACTTCACGCGTATTTCAAGAGTGAAACGAAGCGGTTGAATCTCAAAGGCCTCGTTCGCGCGAATAAAGCCGGTTGCCTGGACCATTGTGAACTCGGTCCCAGCGTCGTGGTCTATCCTGAAGGAGTGTGGTATTGGGTCGGAACAGAAGCCGATGTCACAGAGATCATGGAGCGGCATGTCCTGAAAGGAGAGATCGTCACTCGATTGCTCATGCCGGACCATCCAGCTCCAGAAGGGCTTGTTCCACTCAAGCAGCCTTAGCGTTATCTTGCTCATCTCCATGCCCACTGAAGACAAATGGAAAGCCAACATGGAAAAAGTGGCCTTCACCCAACGCTTTCCCGGACTACTACTGGACTGGAAATCGTTCGAAGGCAAAACGATCCAGGCCGTGATTCCATTGACCGGAAAACCCGGCGCCTCGGTGCTCGTCTTTACCGACGCATCCTTCACGATCGTTCCTCCGCTCGCGCCTGAACCCTGGGCACTGGGACAAGCCCTCCTCGATGCTCGAGCGCAACTGGAACCAGCACACCAAGCAGCGTACGAGGAGTACGATCGATTAGCAAAGAAAGACAAGGAAGCGTTGAGAACCGCCAGGCTGGAAAAGATTCTGGGTGCGATTCACAATAACCTGGAACAGATTCCCGAGCTCAAAGAACGGCTCAAAGAACTCGTGAAGGAATGGAAGTGAGCAGCCTGCCAAATAAAAATATGTTTGAGATCTTCTCACAGGGTCTCTTTGAAGGAGTCAAACCCATGTTGGTCATCCGTGATCACCTCGTCCGCCATCCCGACCGCTGTATGCACCAAGCCGTCTGCGTGCCGATTTGTCCGACCAGCGCGTGGCTCTCCACACCGCCCTACAAATTCGATCCTTCCCGCTGCCTGGAAAGCTGTCGCCTCTGTCTCGATGCCTGTCCATCACAGGCGATCTATGCTGTCTTCAGGAAGGGTGACAAGCTGTTGGAACCGCAAAAGAAATAGAGAGTGAGGCGGTGCGGTCAATCACCTGTGCTCGCTGACCACGCACACAAGAATTGATGGAGGGCGATGCTCGGTCAATGCGCACAGTTTGGCGATTGACCACACCACCGCGCAAGGAGGAAAAAGGAAAACCAGCAGCGCATCCGTTCCAGCGTCGATCTAAAGAGGCAGGAGGGCATTCACACAATCTGTTTGCGCAAATGTCCCCAGTAGGCGGTCCCGGCATATCCGCACGCAACAGTGCCTGTCGTCATAGCCATGAGCTGATAAACCTTGCTGCGAGAGATTTTAACTTTCACGGTAGGATTTAAAAGGTCGGGGGAATTCATGACCAGCTTCAGAGATTCCCCAGCGGACAGGATCGGCCACATACAGGAAAGTCGTAACCGCGTCTCATAGCGCGGAATCGCCATTGTGTAAAGCCAACCTTGATCAAGGTGCTCGACCGCCAGACGAATGAGCTTGCTGAGCACAGGCCTGAAGCGAAGGAGATTATTCTGATCCAATAAATCAGAAGGTCTGAGCCCGGCTTCGGTGAGCATCATTTCAGGAATGTAACAACGCCCCTTTTGTAGATCAGGGGCAATATCTTTGACGATGTTCGTCAATTGCAGCCCCTTTCCAAATCGCACCCCGACTTCCGACATCCGTTGGATGTCCCAGTCCGCCAACGCTTTCCGATGGGCACACATCAAGGCAGTCCAGAACTCACCCACACATCCAGCTACATGATAGGTATAGCGATCTAAGTCGTCGAGCGTCTTGAGCGCAGTGAGATCCGCCACAGAAGCTCCAGGGAACGTACTCAGATCTATTTCCATCCCTTGAGTCAGGGTCGTCATCAGCCGCTGAATCCGACGTCGGTCGGCGAGCGAATAGGTGAGAAAAATTTGGAAGCACTCGTCCAACCGCTCAAGCAGGGTTCGCTCAGCCGAATCTTGTTGGAGCGGGCCCATAGCCTGTTGGATGGCACGGATCTGCGCCCAATCGATCTGATCACCGACAAACTGCTCTCTGAGGCGGTTGAGAAAACCCAGACGGCGTGATCGGTCGATCAGCTCCGTATCGGCAATCGTATCGGCAGCCCTGGCGAAGAGATACGCCAATCCCACTTGATCTCGCACATTCGCCGGTACAACAACCAATGTTGTATAAAACAGACGTGAGACTTGCTTGAGAAGGTCACGAAGCAGCTCATGCTTGGAAGATACGGTCGTCGCGGAGAAAGCCATTACTTGACTTCCAAGAGTCCTTCCATGCCCTTGTCTCGATGACTGGGCATGGGCCACAATCGTTTGTCGCAAAAGAACGGAAAGAGGCCAGTCTGAGTGGGGACGAATCTGGCCACGACGGTCTTCCCAGCTCCGACATCTTGCTCGACCGACAAGCTGCCGGCCGAATCTTTCATGATAAAGTTATGCGGCGTAATCATGGTGATGCTGATCAGCGTCAACTCGACCTCCCTCCCGCTTTCCACAACCAGATGGTTCGGCGAATAGAAATAACTGTCTAAAATAACCGTGACTCGTTGAACTCCATCTTGGGAAATGGGGACAGGAATCGCGGGACTCAACGTAGACACATCGGCGGCATATCCCTTTGCCGTGACGAGTGTGAGAATCAGCCAGCCCGCTATGCCAAGCTTCCATAAAGGTCTTCTTCCTACCTCCATGAGAACTTTCTAACAGGAATAACGGAAAGGGGTCAACTTTGTTCCGTACTTTCAGTGACTTCGAACGTCTTGACTTTCGACAGTACGTTCTTATTTGTTGGAATCAATGATCACTGAATGCCTGCGACTCTCAAGAACAGTTTGTGTATAATTAGGGTCTGTTTCGTTTGGTTCAATGCGTAGGCGAAAGCTTATCGCGAAGGAGGACTTCAATGAAGTGGCTTAAAGGTATTGGCCTATTTCTAATTGCGAACTTCCTCATCTATATCACACTCTCGTTCACGGCCAATCTGTTGATCAACGTCGTCTTACCGGCGTTCGGAATCGATGTGCGGGGAGTCTTTAATCAGCAGCTCTTAGTCTGGTCGTTGGTGATCGGATTCGGCGGCGCATTCATCAGCTTGGCATTCTCCAAGCAGATGGCCCGCGCGATGCTGAGCTGCCAGCAAATCACTCAGCCCCGATCGCACGCAGAACACGTCATTTACGGATCGGTCCAAGAGATCGCTCAACGGCTTCATATCACCATGCCGGAAGTCTGGGTGTATGAATCACCGGACCCCAATGCATTTGCCACCGGCCCAAGTAAGAATAATTCGATGGTGGCTGTTTCTACCGGCCTGCTGCAGAATCTCAAAGAAGATGAGGTGAAGGCGGTGCTCGCCCACGAGATGGGACACGTCTATAACGGAGACATGTTTACGACGACCGTGCTTGCCGGATTAATGAACACGTTCGTGTACTACATCAGCAACTTCTTAGCGCAGTTGGTTGGGCAACCTCAAGGCGACCGAGAGGGGGGTAACGCGGGAAATCCGATCCTTGCCTTTGTCGTGTATATCTTCTTGCAAGTCGTCTTGTCCTTCCTTGCCATGCTGGTGATCAGTTGGCATTCCCGTCGCCGGGAATTCGGCGCGGACGCTTTTGCCGCGAAGGTGTACGGCAAGGGCGCCATGATCTCAGCCTTGGAAGGGATCAATCGGTGGGTCACCAGAGCCCAGCCTGAATACGGCACACAAGATGCCCTGGCGACCTTTAAGATCTCGGGCAAGACCTCCGGATTCATGCACCTCTTCGCCACGCATCCGCCTATTGAGGAGCGGATCGCAGCCTTGCAGCGACTACCGGTCTAACGAGCATCAACGCATTCGGTAGAACTGGATGTGCAGACGGTATTCTTGGACGGCCGCCCATAGGGCGGCCGCTCCCAGAGCAATATTCGCATCCAGAGAAGCCTCGATTGCAGGATCGTCAATCTCAACCTCATACCGATCTTGGATATTCGTCCGAACCGGACCTTGTACGATGTCGCGAGGCAAGAAGATTTCCTTCCACACTTCTTTTTCAACCAAACAGACATCCCGAAATCGCTCATACAGTAAGCTCAACTTTTCAGCGTCGGTAATCCTCACACGCTCTCCCATGAGTGCCCTTCCTCCAGAAACCTATCTTGTTGAGTTCTCATCCTGAGACAACGAAGGCGCGACATCTTTGATCATATAACGCATCGTGCCGACTTGATTCACAGCATGAAACGGTTGTTGTCCAAATAGCGCAATATAAATCTTTGCCAGATAATCACCTACCGGCCATCGTTCGGTTGAACTTCTCAACACAAGGTAGCCGTATCGTCATGACCCGGTAGTTGGAGTACGTCCTTCCCCAACGGATGCTCGTTCAGGAGGGCGCTTGGCTGTTCCAGATACCATTGCACTGCAAACTGTGCCGGATCTTCCAAAGGTGCGCTCTCAAAGACGAGATAGACCACTGGAACATCCGGCGTAAATGTCGAACCCACCTCAATGGGCTTCAGCGGTGGATCCTGGGTGTACCATCCTTTCGCCCAAACGTATCCCATTCTATTTCAACGCCCTTGGCAATCCCTACTCGCCCAGCGAAGAGGGCGACTTGTAGAACACCGACAACGACCCAGCCTTTTCGCATACCCCCGCCTGAATATCATCAGACATGGCAAGTATCGTACTGAGAGGCATCGTAGGGGTCAATTGCTACCACTATCATCCGATGAATGCTTGTACCCTGCCGATTCTATGGTAGAGTGTTCTTGGCTTTCGGATTATGCCTTCCCAACCACCTTCGTCACATACGGCAGAACAGGGCCCCGGCAACCAATCTGGTTCCATAAATCCACATGAATCCGGTCGGCGATTCGGCATTCGTGATGGGTTGTTCCAAGCCGTCACTCAAGGCGGAGGTGAGCAGTATCTCTCGGCCTTTGCCCTGCTCCTCCATGCGACACCATTCCAATTGAGCATCCTCTCCGCCATTCCTCAACTTTTGGGCACATGGGCTCAGTTAGTTTCCGTCAAAGTCTCCCACTGGTTCCCCAGTCAAGCCTCTCAGGTTTCCTGGGGAATCCTCGGACAATCAGTGGCCTGGATTCCCATTCTTGCCCTGCCGTTGCTCTGGCCGAACCAAGGACCATGGCTGCTTATCGCAGCCGTCGCCGTGTATTTCACCTTCACGCATTTCACCTCTCCTGCATGGAATAGTCTCATCACTGACTTGCTCCATCCCAACGAACGAGGCATGTACTTCGCCAAACGATCGCGGACCATTGCCATGACCAGTTTTCTCGCACTGTGCCTGGCCGGAGCCCTACTGAGCTTCTTCGAGCAGCAGCAACTCCTGTGGGTCGGTTTTGCCGTGACGTTCCTCATAGCCGGACTCTGCCGTAGCGCATCCGCCCTCTTACTCCGGAACGTAAGCGGCTTATCATCGCATGGGCCAAACAGCAACCCAACGGGCTTTCTAGTCTTTCTTCGCACCGGCATGTCTGAAAACTTTCGCCATTTCCTCCTGTTCTCTGGACTTATGCATTCTGCCGTCCTGGTTGCCGGTCCGTTCTTCGTCATCTACCTGCTCCAGGATCTTCACCTTGCTCATTGGCAATATGGAACCTGGCTGGCCGCCGGCATCATCGGACAATTCCTGACCTTGCCGGCTTGGGGACAATTCGGTGATCGTTTTGGGAATAAGGCGTTGCTCTCGTTCACTGGATTCCTCGTCGCGTTCCTGCCGATGCTATACCTGTTCGGCACTTCATGGTCGTTTCTTGTCGCTGTAAACTTCTTCGGAGGTGTGGTCTGGGCGGGACTCGGGCTTGGGCTGAACAATTACGTTTTTGATGCGGTAGAGCCCACGGATCGGGCCAAGGCCGTTGCCATTTCGAGCATCGTCAATGCCATGGGGTGGACCGTGGGAACAATCATCGGAAGCTGGCTAATCGGCACCGTCCCACCCAACCTGCAGGTTGGGGATTTGGCTTTGGATCCTCCCTCCAATCTCCCATTTATCTTCTTTCTTTCCGGTCTGCTTCGCTTGATCGTCTCCGTGACGCTCCTTCGGACCTTTCACGAGCCTCGTGAAGTGGAACACTGTGCGCACCATCGATTGTTGTGGGAACTGCCGCTGTTGAAACCTTTGCGACAAATCTCGCTTCGGGCGATCAACACGAATCAGTAAGGAACGACTCCGGAATCTACTGCACGATTCTTCTCCTCCTGTTTTAGCTTTTCGAACGCTTTATCGGCATTGCTTCGAACCTGGTCTGCCGTCACTGTCGACGCAGGCTTCGGCGCTTCCCCGGCGCAGCCTCCCATACCCAACAGCAACGCCCCCATTCCAGTTGCGATCAACCCAGACCTCCGTCCCGTCCGCCTTATCGCCTTCTTCAACATAATCATCCTCCCTTCGTCATCATCATTCGATTCAAGCTCTATCATACCACCCTTCGTCCGAATACCATTCAGAACTCATCTCGTTGACTCGACGAAACCAAGAGGGTATGCTCCACACCCAGGCACAGTTCTTAACTCAAATTCGTGAGACTTTCCATGTCGCTGTCCGATCGCCTGACCGAAGACCTCAAACTTGCGATGAAATCACGCGATCAACTCCGTATGGACGTCATCCGTATGATCAAAGCCGCCGTCCTGAATAAAGAAGTCGAACTGAAGCGGGATCTTGATGATGCTGAAATGAGCCGCGTGATGACGACCCTCGTAAAGCAGCGCCGGGAATCCATCGACCAATTTGAAAAAGCTCAACGGACAGAACTAGCCGCCAAAGAACGAAAGGAAATCGAAATTATTGAGGCCTACCTCCCCAAACCGCTTTCCCCTCAAGAGCTCGAAGCTATTGTCGCATCAGCTGTCACGGAAACCGGGTCTCGTTCACTCAAAGATATGGGAACAGTCATGAAGACGGTTATGGCACGCCTCGCCGGACAGTCCATCGACGGCAAGCAAGTCAGCGACTTGGTAAAAAGCAAGCTGACTTGATCTGTGCCTGAAGCCGTTTGTTAGACTGAATCCTATCTCTCGGTGACTTCAGTTTTGTTCGCTCTCAGCCGTTAAAGCGGTATGGCAATCCTCATCGTCGATGACTCTCCAGACCAGCATCTCTTACTTCGGTCTATCTTGAGTAAGGCCGGTCATGATGAGATTGTCGTGGCCGATTCGGCTCGAGCGGCTTTTACGGCCTTGAACCTCGACGGCATGCAGGCGTCTATCAATGTTGATCTGATTCTGATGGACGTACTCATGCCCGACATCGACGGCGTGGCGGCCTGCCGACGAATCAAGCAGCATGCCCACCTCCGCGACATTCCGATCATCATGGTGACGGCCCAGAATGATCTCAACAACCTGAGAGAAGCGTTCTCAGCCGGCGCGATGGATTACATCAACAAACCCGTGAACGGAGTGGAGTTACTCGCCCGCGTGTCTTCGGCGCTCACGTTGAAAAACGAGATGGATTGCCGCAAAGAACGGGAAACGGAGCTTCGCCGTAGCAATGAGGAACTTCAGCGCGCGCTCCGCGAAGTCAAAGTACTTCGCGGACTGATTCCAATCTGCGCCTCATGCAAGAAAATCCGTAATGACGGTGGATTCTGGCAACAACTCGAAGAGTATATCGGCGAACATACCGAAGCCGAGTTTAGCCACGGACTCTGCCAACCTTGCCTTAAAAAGCTTTATCCTGGCGTTTATCAAGACTAGCTGTTACGCTTCCGCAAGCTTTCCTTTGCAAGGTTGTGTGACTTTATGAGCATTCTCATCGTCGACGACTCCATAGACGATCGACTATTGTTGCAGGCCATTCTGTCGGCTGCCGGCTATGAAAACATTCTGGCAGCGGATTCAGCCGCCGCCGCGTTCAGACATCTTGGCCTGGACGGAGGCAAGCACGGCGCTGCGCGGGTGGATCTGATCCTCATGGATATTCTCATGCCGCAGATGAACGGCATCGAAGCTTGTCGCCAGATCAAAGCCGCCGACCGGTTCCGAGATACTCCTATTATCATGGTCACCGTCAAGACGGATCCGGTCGATCTTCAACTCGCGTTTGCGGCCGGAGCCATGGATTACGTCGCCAAACCGGTGAACAAGGTGGAGCTCCTGACCAGAGTGCGGTCGGTGCTCCGGCTTGTCCATGAAATCGACCGCCGTCGTGCACGTGAGCAGGAACTCCTTGAGGTCATGCGCCAACTCCAAGAGGCCAATCAGATGCTGCTGCGCCTCTCCTGTTTGGACGGATTGACGGGTATCACCAATCGACGCCAGTTCGATGACTTTCTGGATCAGGAATGGCGAAGAGCGGCGCGTGAGTCGACTCCCTTGTCTCTCATTATGTTCGATATCGATCGATTTAAGACCTATAACGACGCCAAGGGTCATACAGCCGGCGATGAATGTCTCAAACAGGTCGCTGCGGCAATTTCCAGCTCTGTGAATCGACCAGGCGATTTGGTCGCCCGATATGGCGGAGATGAGTTTGTCACGGTGCTGCCCGGCACAGGTATCGACGGGGCGGCACAGGTAGCGGAGAGCCTTCGTCGCCGAGTCGAATCCTTAGGCATGAAACACGCCGATGGCGAACTCGTGACGATCAGCGTCGGATATGCCTGCATCATTCCCAACAGAAACGCTTCTCCTACCGACCTCATCAAAACTGCAGATCAAGCTCTCTATCAAGCGAAACAAGAGGGACGCAATCGGACCAAATCAGCGAGTATCCTGTCGCTGGTCCAAGATTCACACAACGACTAGAGATTCTCAGAACTATTCGCCGAGTGTCGATTCCCCATGCCACGGTCACGCCATCCACGTGGAGGACCTCACGACCGAATCGCGGTAACCAGGAACTCCTCCCGACCTGTTCGGACGGCAACCAGGCGAACCTCCTCCCTCAAGCCGAAACTCTCGGAACGCACACTCCGCTCAGTCGAGCAGAAAAATGCGACCACGCTGCTCAGGCAATATCAAGACACCCTCCGCAAATTGGCGCAAAGCGAGGTCTTGAGCGGCGGCAACATTTCCCGTGTCTTTCCCGCTATTTCAGAGGCGTGCTGTAGCTTGTTGCAAGTCAAACGCGCCAGCATCTGGCTGCTTACTCAGGAGGGAACTGCCATCGAACTGACCGATGTGTGCACATCCCGCCGGCAACACTCCAACCCACTCTTCACATTCCCACCCTCACACTTGCGCGCATATCTTCGATCGCTGCCCCACAAGCATCGCTCCATTGCAGTTCACCATGTTTTCAAAGATTCGCGATTCGAGAAGCTAGCCCCGTCGTACATGTCGCGCTTTCATGTCAAGGCCATGTTGAGCGCGCCGATCAAGCGGAATGGAAGGTTCGTGGGCGCACTCTGTGCCGAGTCAGTCGGCGCGTCTCGACGGTGGAGTCGGCATGAAGAACACCTCCTCAGCCTACTGGCATCCATGGCGACCCTTGCGTTAGAAGCGGCTGAACGACGTGGCGTGGAACAAGCCCTCCGTCTTGCCAAGGAAGCCGCCGAAGTGGCCAACCGCGCAAAGAGTGAGTTCCTCGCCAACATGAGTCATGAAATCCGTACCCCGATGAATGCCATCATCGGCATGGCCGATCTTCTCTGGGATACTCCCCTCACACCAGACCAAAGAAAGTACCTGCGAATTTTTCGACGCGCGGGCGGAACACTTTTGAATCTGATCAACGATATTTTGGATCTTTCCAAAGTCGAAGCCGGTCGCTTGGAGCTCGAATCCATCGGATTCGACCTGAACGACGTCATCGACAAGGCCACCGATATGATGGCGATGCGCGCCAACGAGAAAGGTCTGGAGCTTGCTTGTCATGTGGATCGGAATGTGCCGTGTCACTTGGTCGGTGACCCGACGCGACTGACACAGATATTGATCAATTTAATGGGCAATGCTCTCAAATTTACCGAGGAAGGTTCCATTGTCGTTCGCGTCATGAACGATCCCGACCGGAATATCGCCGGTGCCGTTCGATTTTCCGTCAGCGATACGGGAATCGGCATTCCCTCCGACCAGCTCGTCTCAATTTTTGACAGTTTTACGCAAGCACATGCCTCAACGACTAGGCAATACGGAGGGACAGGACTCGGCCTTGCGATCACCAAACGCCTCGTTGAAGGCATGAACGGACTGATCTGGGCCGAGAGTACAGTGGGAAGGGGAAGCACCTTCTACTGTTCAGCCCTACTTGAGCTTCAAGCAAAACCGTCCCACCAGAAATCTGCAATCCCGATCAATCTTTCAGGAATCAGCGTCCTGGTCGTGGACGACCATCCTATCAACCGGATCATTCTCAGTGAACTGCTGAGTGGCTGGGGGGCTCAGGTTACGGACGCAAGCGACGGGAGGACCGCGTTGGATGAACTTCTCCAGGCATCCGAAAGAGGACAGGCGTATAAACTCCTGCTCCTCGACTGCCGCATGCCTGGGATGAACGGTTTTCATGTTGTGGAACATTTGAAATCCTCGCCCACTGGAAGTTGTCCGACCATCGTTATGCTGACCTCAGATCATTGGGCAGATGATATCGCACGGACGTATGACCTCGGCCTCGGTGGGTATCTGATCAAGCCCATCCGGCGATCCGACCTCTTGCAAACAATCGGAATCGCTCTCGGCCGGACAAAAGGAACGCCGCCGGCCGGTGTGGAAACCTCAGCGCCACCGTCGACCGTTTCGACCAGGCCGTTGCGTGTACTGTTGGTCGAAGATTCCCCGGACAACCAACTGCTGGTGCGGGCATACCTGAAGCAGGCCGACTATTTCCTCGACATGGCAGAGCACGGTGCCGTCGCGTTGGAGAAATTCAAGTCCGCGCATTACGACGTCATCCTGATGGACGTGCAAATGCCGGTGATGGACGGCTATGCTGCAACGAAGGCAATCCGCGCATGGGAACGGGATCATGATCTGCCAGCCACACCGATCATCGCCCTCACTGCATTGGCCCTCAAGGAGGAAGGGGCTCGCGTCTTTGAAGCCGGCTGCAACGCACACCTTACGAAGCCCGTCAAGAAATCCACGCTATTGGAAGTTCTTCGGGCGTACAAGGAGCATATAGTCTGACGATGCACACCTCATATCCTGAGCCAATAGACCAACTTACCGTGGAGATTAGTCGCGACCTTGAAGGGATTGTGCCGATTTTCTTAGGTAACCGGAAGAAGGATGTCCTGACGCTTCGGGATGCACTGGTCAAACGAGACTTCAGGACCGTTCAGACCCTCGGCCATCGTATGAAAGGCGATGGAGGCGGCTTCGGGTTCGATCGAATTACTGAAATCGGGGCTACGATGGAACGCGCGGCAAAACTGGAAGACCGCATAACAATCGAACAGCACATCGTGCAGCTGGAAGACTTCCTCAAACGTGTGACCATTGTCTATCGGTAAAGAATAAAGCACGCGACCTCGCCTGCCGACAGCCGATGCCAGCCCGGCACGGGGTCGACCGGTTCCTCCGCGTCACGCCAACACCGGCCGTTCCGGCGGGGGGGCGCGCTGCAATACATAGTCGATCGACAGCATCAGCCGCTTGGTCTGACAGCGGCTGGCCTTATGAAACGCGCTGGTCTCCTCGAACAGCATGGTCCCCTTCTCGCCGAGAATCGTCTTAATGCGATCGCCGAACCGCCGCTGCGCGGCCGCGTCCCCCAGAATAATCTGACAAATGTCGCCCCAGCGCTTGGCCGTATGCGTATTCTCAATGAGCACATGCGGCCCACACGACGCGTCCACATCGGTGAGATAGATAAACACGGTTAACGACTTGAAATCCAACGTGTCATAGTGAAACGCATCGCCGTCATATTGAATGGGCACGTTCCCGTCCGACAACAACCCGTGTCGTTCATGGGCGGCCTGCTCACCAAACGACCACTTGATTTGGGTCAGCCATAAGATCGGTTCCGCGCCCAAGTACCGCCGGGCAATCTCCACCAGCTTTTCATTCCTGGCAATCTGGTCGATCGCCGCGCATTCTCGATGCGGGTTCCAGTACTTCACGAACTTCGTGTCCTGCACATACTGGACGATCTGCGCTACGGACGTGTCCGGAATCTTCCATCCGTCGGCATACCCGCGCGCGTTCAACGCATGGACCACGGGCTCGACGCGACCCTTGGGGAAGAGATCATGGGTCTCCACCCGCAGCGGGCGAGCCCGATTACGCCGTTGATAGTAGCGGATGGCATACGGTCGCAATGGACCTAAGATCACCCACCCCCGGAGGACTTGCGTCGCGCGCAGCACCCACCGTTTCTTGTGCACAAGGATCCGGATCTGATGATACAGCTGAGGAATTTGCGGCAACACGTTTGCCCTTTCATGGAACGCGTCTGGGTAGAAAAACCGTCCGCTCAGAAATTCTTGATTCACAACCCACCTGGCACGATCACCACAGAATGAAATTAAGGCAGGAAGTATGCCGCTTGCCTACGCAGCTCATCCCGAAACTGACATCCATTGTTCTTTGCTCTCAACATCATGAAAACATTGATCGAAAACAGGCTGAAGGCTATCACAGCATTGGACTATACGACCCCACACCGATAGGATCAAATGTCTACGTTAATAGAAGTACTGTAGGGTCATTCATGCATATGCTCGAGCGCTTTCCTTACTCCCAACCAGTACCACCAGTAAGACAAGCTCGACAGCCTAGCACAGTATCGATCAGACAAAGGAATACCTCACAAGTATGATGATAATGAGCGACATTCTCCGATCATTCCCAATATGCTCGTAGAGCAAACGCGATACGCGGCCCGGAGACAGGGAAAAAGATCTTGGTAGGTATCACGGCGTGCAGCCCAGAGCGATTTCGTGACCACTCCGTTCTCGACGCTTTGGAGACGGCTATCACACCAGAAGATCACGACCTTGCGTTCGAGTGTGATCAAGGTACTGGTAGAGTCTCAGTACCAGGTTGTGTATAATGCACCTGGGAAACATGATCCGATATCCTCCCCGTTCTTCGATCGCAGCAACGGACTGCATGTTCATATGCAGCAAACCATGCGAGCTTTACGGGTCGCGTTACCGATTTTCAAAAGTGGGGGGCTAGCTCAGTTGGGAGAGCACTACGTTCGCAACGTAGGGGTCGGGGGTTCAACTCCCCTGCCCTCCACCAAATATTCCCCCTTCCCCCAGTCTCACGCCAGTGATCCCCCAAAGAGGTAAACCGAGACAAGGTGGTCTAAAAAGCTGACAAATAGTCTTACGGTCACATTGTCGAGATTGTTGAATTTTAGTGCAATACTATCAAGCCGTGCATCTAACCAAAAAGGAGGCAAAGATGACCAACACATTCTACCGTGGTCTCGTTATTGTTGCGCTGGCAACGTTCGCTAGCGTTCCTGCGCTGAACGCTCAGCCCTCGCCAGCAGGTAACGTCAAGGACGCCGTCGCGCACGCGAAGGAAGCGGTGGACCATGGTAAACAGGGCCATGCTGATGCGCTGGTGACACATGCGGAAAAGGCGCGGAACCATGCTGAGAGGGGAGGCAAAAACCCCCATTTGAACGAAGCGATCACACATCTGAACGAAGCCATTGAGCATGGGAAAGCGGGCCACGCCGATGTCGCCACGCAGCATACCGAAACTGCCCTCACCCACCTGACTGAAGTTAAATAAGACATCGAATACCTCCAGCTCATGAGCTGTACGACGGGCAGGGAAGAATAACCCTGCCCGTTTCTGTTTCACAGTCGCTGAGACCCTGAGATCAAGTTGGATCTCCCATCAAAGACCTGCTGCGTTTCAAGACCCCACGTTAATTCTAGTTTCTTCCACTCTTCTTCAGTACAATCGCGCCTTCATGCCGCTCGCTTCCTTGATTCGATTCGGTACTTCAACCTGGACCTACGAAGGCTGGCAAGGCCAGATTTATCGGCGACAGTATGCCAAGACGACTTTTGCGAGGGAATGTCTAGGAGAGTATTGTCAATATCTCTACAGCGGCGAACCGCTTTTTCGCACAGTTGGGAATGATTCCACCTTCTATCGCCCACCGACCGCAAATCAGCTTCGGCATTACCTAAATCAAATACCAGAAGACTTCCAGATGTGTTTCAAAGTCTGGGAGGAACTCACCATTCCCACCTTCTCCAGACAAGCCCGCTATGGCCTCAAGGCCGGGCAACCAAATCTTCGCTTTCTCAATGCGAAGCTGTTCAGCGAACTGGTCCTGACGCCATACCGAGAGGCCAAGTTTGAGCCACACATGGGCCCTCTGCTCTTTGAATTCCAACAGCACGGAATGTCCACGGGAGAGTTTTGTTCACGGCTCGATCGGTTCTTCGGCCAACTACCAAAGGATTTCCGGTATGCGGTCGAGATCCGCAATCCAGGGTTGCTCGGACCGGACTATCGAAAGGTCTTAGAGAGCCATGGTGTCGCTCACGTCTACAATCACTGGTCCTACATGCCCCCATTGCTGCACCAGCACAACCGGATGGAAAAATGTTTCACGGCGCCATTCACCGTCATCCGCCTGCTCACGCCGCTCAACATGCTGTACGAAGTCGCGAAAAAGCGAGCCGCGCCTTATAACAAGATCGTGGGAGAGCTGCCTCAAATGAGGAAGGAGACCGTCAGCCTTATCCAGCAGGCTGTGGGCGAAAACCGGCGAGCTTATGTGCTGGTGAACAATCGTTCGGAGGGGAATGCACCTCTGACCGTGCAAGCACTCGTAAGTTCCCTACACCATGAAGAAGAACGGTAATGTGAGATCCACTATACCGGACTAATGATCGCCTGGCTGCCCGGCTTCGCATCCTCAATCAATACTCGCCGTCCATCCACCCGTAATCGGCCTTCGGCGAAGAGTTGCACAGCCAGCGGATAGATTTTGTGTTCTTGCACGAGGATTCTGGCGGCAAGTGTTTCGGATGTGTCATCGTCGAAAACCGGAACTGCGGCTTGGATGATGATCGGCCCTTCGTCCACGCCTTCGGTGACGAAATGCACGGTACATCCGGCCAACTTGCAGCCCCAATCAATGGCCTTCTTCTGCACATCCAATCCAGGAAATGACGGCAGCAGCGAGGGATGAATGTTCATCATACGATCGGCATAGGCATTGACCAGCACCGCCGTGACGATTTTCATGTACCCGGCAAGCAAGACGAGTTCGACATCATGCTGTTGAAGTATTTCTAATAACGACCGATCGTACGCTTCACGACTGTCCGGTCGTCCAGCAAAGGGTTTGGGATCGACAAAACTATCAGTCAGTCCGTGCTTCCGAGCCCGCTCCAGCGCGACCGCATCCTTCTTATTGCTGATGACAGCGACAATCTGAGCTTGCGCCTGCCCTGCTTCGATCGCATCGATGACGGCTTGCAGATTGGAGCCTCGGCCGGATGCCAGTACCGCCACCCGCAATGGAGTCGCCCGGCTAATCGACATACTCAACCTCCGGCTCCTTCCCGGTGGAGGAAACGATTTCACCGATCTGCCAGCCTTGGTCGCCCATCGCTGTGGCGCGAGCCAGCACTCCGGACACGAAATCAGGCGGTACCACAAGAATCAACCCAATGCCCATGTTGAACACTCGGTACATTTCTTCACGATCGACCCGACCTAAACGACTCATCACGCCGAAGATCGGCGGCACTGGCCAGGCTGTGCGGGCGATCCTCGCCCGTACAGCCTTAGGGAACACGCGTGGCAAATTATCCGTAATGCCTCCTCCGGTGATGTGTGCGATGCCCTTGATCGGAAATTGTTCGACGAGCGCCAAAATTTGCTTCGCATAAATCCTGGTGGGTGTCAGGAGTACCTCACCGATGGGCCCATCAAGTTCAGAAAGACGGCTGGCCACCGTCAGCTTGGCTTGTTCGAACAACACTCGCCGGGCCAGTGAGTAGCCGTTACTATGGAGACCCGTCGAAGCCAAGCCTATGACCGCATCCCCGGATACAATGTGCCGACCATCGATGATCTTCTGGCGATCGACCGCGCCGACGGCAAAACCGGCCAGATCATATTCTCCATCAGGGTAGAATGACGGCATCTCGGCGGTTTCACCCCCGATCAGCGCACACCCGGCTTGACGGCAGCCTTCGGCAATACCGGCGATCACGTCCTGAGCCTTCGAGACGGATAACTTCCCGGTCGCAAAATAGTCTAGAAAAAACAGCGGCTCTGCTCCGCTCACCGCAATATCATTGACACACATCGCCACTAAATCGATTCCGACGGTGTCGTGTTTATCCACCATGAAGGCGATCTTCAGTTTGGTTCCAACCCCGTCGGTCCCGGAGACGAGCACTGGTTCTTTGTATTTGCCGGCTTGGAGGCCGAAGAGACCGCCAAAGCCTCCCAAGTCGGTCAGGACCTCGGGACGAAACGTCGATCGAACAAGCGGCTTGATGCGATCGACAAGCTCATCGCCTGCATCGATATCCACACCTGCATCACGATAGGTCGTCATCGGCGAATGTCCCTGATAGGTTACGATTGAGGAAGGCGCATCTTAACGGAGGGTCCGATAGAGGTCAACGCGCTCATCGGAATCGTCTCGAAGACTCCCTTTCTCCCAGGCTTCTGTTTTTTCCTTGCCGCTCAACGAATAGGCCCTATACTAGCCTTGTTACATCGTTAGATGGTCTTCGGCCGGCGAACCGCGCAAGGAGGGCCCAGTGGCGATTTTAATAGTCGACGACTCTCCCGATGAGCGTCTACTACTACATCACATACTCAAGAATGCCGGATATCGAGACCTGATCACGGTCTCTTCCGCAAACGACGCCTTCACAAGGCTGGACCTGGATCACGCTGGTGTCAACGGAGTCAAGGCCGATGTCATTTTGCTGGATATCAAGATGCCGGGCATGGACGGGGTCGAAGCCTGTCGCCGCATCAAAGCGATCGATGCGTTTTCAGGGATTCCGATCATCATCGTGACGGCGCGAAACCAAAAGGACTGGCTCCAAGCGGCATTCGACGCCGGAGCGACGGACTACATCAGAAAACCGGTGGAACAGGTAGAGCTCCTTGCGCGAGTGAAATCCGCATTCAAGCTCAAACAAGAAACGGACGCGAGAAAGAATTGGGAACAAGAGGTCACGAAAACCATCACCGACCTTGATCGCACCCTACGCGACATCGCCACGTTGCAACAACTGATACCCGTCTGCCCATCCTGTAGAAAAGCTCATCCTGCGCACATGTCGGAAACCGCCCTGAACGAGTACGTGCAGGCTCACCCTGCGACGAAGTTCCAGGACCACGTCTGCTCAACGTGCAAAGAGCGCTGATCCTATCGCCATCTTCCTTAGCTCTCCGGTCGCATCTCCACATCGAGCAACTTGATCTTGCGGTGAAGATGACTTCGCTCGATCTTCAGATCCTCGGCGGTGCGTGAAATGTTCCAGTGGTGTTCCCGAAGTTTGCGGCTGATGTATTCTCTTTCGAACGCATTCCGTGCATCTCGAAGAGAATCATAAGATTTTGTGAAAAGTGGATTGGCTGCGTGATTGCCGGCCGGCACCACGCCGGTGGTTCGTCCTTGCAACGACACGGCGGCCTGGGAGGCTTCGATCACAAACCCCGGCACCATGATCATGAGTCGCTCGACCAAATTCCTCAATTCCCGAATATTTCCCGGCCATTCATAGTGCTGAAACACGACCATCGCCTCCGGCGAAACGTCCTTCATCCGCAACCCTTGCTCCTCGACATGCACCTTCATGAAATGCCGCACAAGCGCCGGGATATCTTCTCGCCGCTCCCGCAACGGCGGCACAACAATCGGAACGACATTGAGACGGTAGTACAGATCCTCTCGAAATTGTCCCTTGCCGATTTCTTTTTCCAAGTCCTTGTTGGAAGCCGCCAGTACCCGCACATCAACCTTCATCAATTTGGTCCCACCGACTCGTGTGAATTGCTGCTCCTGCAACGCCCGCAAGACTTTCGCCTGCGTATTGAGGCTCATGTCGCCGATTTCATCCAGAAACAGCGTGCCTCCATCAGCCTGTTCGAACTGACCACGCTTCAGGGAGGTGGCTCCGGTGAAAGAGCCTTTTTCGTGACCGAACAATTCGCTCTCAATCAATGTCTCGGGGATGGCCGCACAATTGACGGCCACGAACGGATGGTCCGATCTGGTGCTGTGCAGATGGATGGCTCGAGCCACCAGCTCCTTCCCCGTTCCATTTTCGCCCCCGATCAAGACCCGACTGTTCGTGGGACCTGCCGTTTGGATAAGCTCACGTAGCCGCTGCATGGCCGGCGACTGCCCGACCAACTCGAACTTTTGCTGGACTTTGGTCCGCAGCGACCGGTTCTCTTGCGCCAAGCGGAACTGCTCCAACGCATGCTTGACACGGAGCGTGACATTCTCCAGCGACAACGGCTTCTCGATGTAATCGTACGCTCCCAGCTTAATGGCTTTCACGGCCGTTTCGATGGATCCATGTCCGGAGATCATCATGACCTGCGTCGTGGGCACAAATTCTTTCACCCGCCGTAAGGTCTCCAGCCCGTCCAGCTCCGGCATCCAGATGTCCAGAATCATGAGATCCGGAGGGTCGGTTCCATATATTTTCAGCGCCTCCACCCCATTGGCGGCGACCGACACGTCATACCCTTCATCTTCAAGAATGCTTCGCAGTGACGTACGAATCGCTTCTTCGTCGTCCACTACTAGGATCGATGCCGACATAACCCCTTTCTCCTTACGACGTACCCGTCACCGAACTGCCTTACACCGGCAAATCGAACGTAAAGACGGCTCCCTTCGGGTGATTGTTCCCCACATGGATCTGGCCTTCATGATCGGTGATAATCCGGCGGACGATCGCCAATCCCAGCCCGGTTCCGGTCTTCTTGCGGGTAAAATACGGCACAAACAACCGTTCCTGATCCTCGGGAGCGATACCAGGCCCCTCATCCGCCACCGTGGCGACCACGCGACGGCGTTTCGTATCATACTTCGTACCGACCCACAGCCGCCCTTTCTGATTCATCGCCTGAACCGCGTTGTCGAAGAGATTGACGAACACCCGTCTCAGTTGTTCACGGTCGAAATTGATGGGCGGCAGATCCTCGTCCAGGTCCACGATCAGCACAATATCTTTCTGCGCCTCGCGATAGAGCGTTGCCACTTCCCGTACCACATCGTGCAAGGACTGTCTCGTCATTTGTGGAGCAGGCAAACGGGCGAACTTCGAGAACTCGTCCAGCATCTCTTTCAGGCTTCCGACCTCATTGATGATCACATTGGTCGCATCATCGAACACGCGGTCAAGGTCGGGGGATTTTTCGAAGAACTTTTTGCGCAACCGCTGAGCCGACAGTTGAATGGGGGTCAGTGGATTCTTGATTTCATGGGCGACGCGCTTCGCGACCTCCTGCCAAGCCGCAACTTTCTGCGCCTTGATCAACTCCGTCAGATCTTCAAACACCAAGACAAACCCCAAATCTTTATTGGCCTCATCCCGCATGCGAGACCCTTTCAGACCGATCGTAATGAGCTTCCCTTGGATATCCAACTGCGCTTCCAGGTCCAAATCGTCACGCTCATCGGCCAGCATACTGTCATAGGCGGTCTGGAACGGATCGAGACCGAACTCCTTGAATGCCTCATTGGCCGACCGTCCTCTGAACCGGTCGGCAGCCAACCCAAGAATGCGCTCGGCCGATGGGTTGAAGGTGGTGATCGTTCCGCTCCGATCGATCGACAAAAGACCGGCGGCAATCGTCTCAACAACCGATTCGATATAGGCGCGACGGCGATCCAGCTCGACATTGGTGTTCCGCAGAGTCAGGTTGGCCTCCTCAAGTTTCGATTTACTCCCCTGCAGATCTTGCGTCATCCGATTGAACGATTCGATCAGCGTCCCGATTTCATCGGTGGCCTTGGCATCGATCTGCACCGACAGATCACCCTGGGCGACTGCTTCGGTCGCTTCCGCCAACCGTTGAATCGGAACGGTGATCCCGCGCGCCACATAAAATCCGAACCACGTCGCGCTGAAGAGAATCAACACCGCGACGACGGCAACAAACAGGTACGCTCCGGCTTTAATCGGGTTTTTCATCGCCTTGATCTGCTTGTATGCCGTGTATTGACGACCGATCCCCTCCATTTTGGTCAACAGGGATTCAGGGACGTAGGTTTCCACGACCACGACACCCTCCAACTCGCCTCGTCGGCTTCCGGACGCCACCGGGATAGCGGCGCGCACCAATCTGCCCGTCTGGGCCTCCTGGACGGAGGTGAACTCTTGCTTGCCGTTAATGACTTGTAAGACCAGCTGACTGATCGGCAAATCCAACACCCCAGGCGGAATGTCACTATCAAGTGACTTGGTGAGAGTCTCCATCTTGCTCGAAAACACCTCGATCCCGGCAACGCCGTATTCCATCCGTTTCCGAGCCATCGCGGCAATCAATAGATCACGCTGTACCGGAGTCAGCATGTCTTCACGGAACAGTTCCTGAGAAATGGCCCGCGCGCTGTTGACCGCGAGTGCGACATGCCCCGCGTGCTGCATACGAGCCACTTCGTACGAATCCCTCATAACCTTCTCGATGTGCTCGCTGAACCACACATCGACGGCCTTATTGACCAGCCCGCTCGCAACGAACGCCAGGAGCAGCGTCGGGATCAATGAGAACCCGATAAACGCAGCAATGAGCTTGGTACGAAATCCTGCCCCCACAAGACGATGCCGGCGTTCGAAATACGCTTTGATCAAATTTCTGGACAATAGCAGCAGCAGCACCACGAAGCCGATCAGATCCAAATTAACCAGGAGGAGAACCAGCGCGTAGCTGGTCGTCGGCAGAAAAGAGCTGCTTTCTTCAGAACCAGGGGTAGCGACTTGTGAGTAATACAGCGTGAGAGCCACGCAGGGAACCAGGAGGATCAACACAATCCAGACAGGGCGAAGATGGGGTGGCTTTCGATCAGGCTGCTTGAGTTGGCTGTCCGAAGCACGACGCCGCTGACTGCCGACTGGGAGGAAGTAACCGTCGGTACTCCCTTCGGAAGCAGGTCCTGCCACAGGTATGGGGTGTTTCAACTCAGGCATTCACTCGTCCTCTGAGCACCATCGGCACAAGAAAACGGAGGTTTGTAGCACTATAACCGACTTACGAAGCAGTCTCAAAGCCTGCAGCACAATTCGCAGTCGTCAAAGAGCTCGCGGGACGGAGAATCAAACGATAGGATTCTACTTTGGCGGGGCCAACGTGACATACTTCATGCGAAGCGCATAGAGCATATCCCGCAGGACCGTCTGTTCATCAGCGGTCAGATTGCCTTTTGTCTTGTCTTCTAAGACCGACAATAGATCGATAATTTCTTTGGCTTGCGGCAGATTGACCGGTATCGAAGGCTGTTGGGGATCCAGTTGCTCACCCATGAGCATAAGGGAGGACGAGCCCAACGAAATGATGAATGATGAAAATGTGACCGGAGGTGTCGGAGGCGTTTGAGAGGGTTCGGTCGAGGACGTTGCAGACGTCGCCTCTTTTGAGGGCGAAGACGCCGTTGGAGCGGCCTCGGTTGCTCCGCTTGCCCGCCGATCGCGAATCACAAATCCGTGCTCTTCCTCTGCCATTTTTCCTCTCTCCCCTCACATTCCCAAATATTGCCGGTACCCTACCATAGGGTCTATTCGGTCGCAAGCTTGTACCGCGCGGATTTGTTACCGCACGTCGCCACTGCCCGCGAATGGTTTGAGTGTCGCACGACACGGCCCCGAATTGTGGTTTTAATTCAAGCAATGTGTCGGCGATCGCGTTATCGGGAACTATAGTCCCGTCATTAAAAAAGCGCAGCGGCAGGAGAACCTCGAAACGCCGAACCATTCTGCTCATAAGTGCGCGGTCCCTCGGCGGTGAATACGATTCCCTCCACCGGCACCAACATTTCGCCACTCGCCCAAATCCTGAAACGGAAACGATCAGCAAGTCGACCGAGTGCGGCGCGTTTTGATTCCGGATTTGGAAAGCGTATGAGAATCATAATGTTAGTCTATACTATCGCTCTTTAAGGTGGCGAGTTTTCTGAGCCTCCGCGCCAGCTTAAACTTTGTGCTCTTGACAAGCATGCCGCTGGACGAGATCTTCGGTGCACCGCCGCCTTTAGTACCTCATAGGCGATCGCACGAAGACATGCGACGGCGATCAGCGATGGAATGCGTCACAAGATGCTCTAGCAGGCTGGGAAAACCCTTTCCGTTCATCCTTCGAGAGCCTCAGGACGAACGGAACGGTCATTGAATATACTGGGGTTTTCCGTTCGTGCTGAGTCCTGTCGAAGCATAAAAATCGAGTTTTTCCGCCGCCTGCTAGTGTAAATTGGCACGAGAGATATTTTCATCCTTCTTTGCTGAACGCCGAAGCTCAGCCGCGCGCCCGCGGAAACGGGCGCGTCTGCTGCAGTGCCTTCGTTAGGCGCCCCTCTCAAAAACCCCTACCGAGCACAATGTCAAAAACTCCGCGTCGAAGCTTACCGTCCTGCTTTAGATCGATAGCCAAGGATTGCTTGTGGCCGGCCCAGGGGTCCTTGGCGATGAAGGGGTCACCCTTGAAATAGAGCTGCGCCGTGAGCGGGACGTGCAGCGATTCGATCACCCGGAAGTGAATGTGAGCGGGTCGCGTCAATCCCGCGTATTTCTCAAGCCCCGGCAGATTCGGCGGGACCGGATAACGGCCCGGTACAATCGTCTCAATCTGGTACTGGCCTTTTTCATTGGTATACAGCATCCCCCGCAAGTGGAACGTGGCGGCCTCGGTGAAGTTGCCAGGCTTGCTCGTGTCGTATAGGCCAGCGTTGTTCGCTTGCCACACCTCGATCAGCGCCCCAGGTAAGGGTGTACGGCAGTCTGAACTGAATACAGTGCCGGTCAGAATAAGCCTGTCACCGGGCTCGTCAGGTCCTGCCAGCTGACTCCGAAACGGCGCGCCGAACCGATAGAACGGACCAACTATCTCGGGCTCGGTGAGGCGACAGACTTGGTTGGCGGCAAAAGCGGGGCCCCCCAGAAGCGCGCCCCCAAGCATCACTGCGCTCCGGTACAAGAACGTCCGCCGTGATGTGGCCAACGTCATCTTTGGAATCAGATCCTTGCTCATGTTTGCCTCCTCTTTGGGTATTCGCACCCGCGGTAGACAAAATCACACGCCTAACGGAAAAGCTCAGTGACCATCGGGCTACCAGCGGTTTGCTGGAGCGATTGGTTAGCCCGTTGCCCTTTGTAGCTCATGTGATCTTTCTCGTGAGGATCGCATTGCATATCTCAACAAGGTCTCTCTTGGTGTTTTTGGAATCTTCGGGAGCTTCGAGAATTCGCTTCACCTCCCGGAACAGCAAAGCTTCTTTCGCTCGTTGCGTGATGATTGGATCATCTCTGTCGAGCTTCCGGTGGCAATTCGGCATCCTGCAAGATGTTGTAACTTTGCGTGCTGCCGCCATCCTTGTCGGCAATCCAATGCGACCCATCAAAATGCTCTCCGAATTCTTCACAGATTTCGCACTTGAGCTTTTGCGCAGTCCTTTAGGAAGGCGCGCCGTCAGCTACAACTCCTCGTTAGCTAGCGGCGGCAGTACGCTTCGCGCGCCGATCTTCCCGCAACGCCATTTCTTCCACGGCGGCTTGGTGGCTGCGCTTCCACATGCGGCGCGCTTTGGCGAAGGCAACCCAGCGCTCCATGCGTTCGCACGCGTCGATCCAGAGGCGGAGTTGATCGTCGGACATGTCCTTGATCGCTCGCCCCCGCAGTGCTTCCTGTTCCTTTGTGAGCGGATTGGTCGTGCGATCCATTTACGCCTAGCTAACAATGCTTAGGCCGATCCGCATAAGATCCGGATCTGCCAATTTCTGCCCGCATAACACGCCACAACTGTTCGCGAACAATACGTCATAACCACCGCCGTTTCAATGGATGACGACTGTGTGACCATTTAGCACGCGTTCTTATGCGGATCGGCATAACACCCGCCCCGTGAATGGGTTCACATGCTGTCCAAAGGACTGCGACCACCCGCTGGCCTTCGATGAAGGACATGCGTGTAGATCATCGTCTATTGACATCGCGATGCCTAACAACTTCTGGGCGGCTCGAATATCAGAGCCACTTTTACGCAGATGCGTGGCGAAGGAATACCAGAAGGCATGGCAGTGTATCCGTCGCACACACGCGCATACGGCACAAAAACAACACGCGCACATTTTTAGTCTATTCTTGCCTACCGTCAAGTCCTACTGTAGATAGCGGCCATTGAAGCGGCAGCCGTTCTCAGTATAGAGTGCAGCCTATTCCGGTTTCATCAATAGACCTCGAACTATCGGCAGCACCATCAATGTCGACACATTTTACTAAAGTCGTTGAACTGATGGCTGTACTCCGCGCGCAAAACGGATGTCCGTGGGATCGGAAGCAGACTCACGAATCACTTAAACCTTACCTTCTCGAAGAGGCGTACGAAGTCATCGAGACTATCGATCAGCGTGACAAGCAGAAGCTGCGTGAAGAACTCGGCGATGTTCTCTTACAAGTCATTTTTCACAGCCAGATTGCCGCTGAAGCCGGCTCCTTTACGGTGGAGGATGTGATCGAGACGCTCACGGCAAAACTAATCCGCAGACATCCTCATGTGTTCCGTATCGGCGACCCGACAGGACAGGTGTCGAATAGTGAGCAGGTCTTGGCGCAATGGGAGGACATCAAACGCGCCGAGCGAGAAGCGGCTGGGAACACACAATCGGCTCTTGACGGGGTGCCGAAGACCTTGCCGGCATTGTTGCGGGCCTATCAGATTCAGGCAAGAGCGGCCCGCGTCGGTTTCGATTGGCCGCAGAGCAAGGCCGGTCTTGAACAGATCCTAGAAAAGGTGGCTGAAGAAATCGGCGAACTGCGGGAGGCGTTGGCCCAGATTCCAACCGAGACCGAACCGGTGTCTCATCAGCCCAGCGAGCGGGAAGCAATCGAAGGAGAACTGGGAGACATTCTGTTTTCCCTCGTGAATCTCGCTCGCTTTCTGAAAGCCAATCCTGAAGATGCGCTGCGCCGAGCCACGAACCGTTTCATCGATCGATTTCATCTGGTGGAGGCACAAGCTACAGAGAAAGGCCGGTCGTTGACAGACATGACGCTGGTCGAAATGGATGAGCTGTGGGACGAAGCCAAGCGACGGTTACAGAAACCACAGCCGGATACTACACCGAACGTTGGAGACCGCGCTCCATGACGAAAAACCAAGAACCCTACGAAGAGGGAAAACGTGCCGGGGCCCATCCGCTGTTGGTGGTATTAGGCATCCTCGTCGGATTGTGGCTGTTCGTCGCCCTGATTGTCCCCAGTTCGAGGAACAAACAGGCAACCGGTACTGAAGGCCCCAATGTTTCGGTTATCGAGGATCCGGAAGCTGCGCCTGTCATGTTCAAGGTCCAGACGACCATTCTGGATATGAACACCCTGGGGTTGGTCGTTCCCTCTCAAGCGACGGATAGTCAGGTCGTCGCCCTCTTGAAACGCCTCAAACAAGCGCGCATGGACGGCACACTCGGTGAACAACTCCCAACGACCACACCAGGCCACAAACTCGGCGATCACGCTATCGCCGACATTTTCATCTTTTCAGACAGCCCCTACGCGGACGCGGATACAATCCGTACGCTGGCGCAAGGAGCCCATGTGCCTGGGACACTTTACCCGAATGCCGTTCCATTTGAGGTGGCCATGGAGCACGTTCGGGGCCACTATCGTATCGACTTGAACGATACCGGCAGCCCGGACAAGGGCTCGCTTGGTTTCGCGGACGAATCAGGTGTCCACTCGAAGCACTACCGAAGAATCTTTTGACGGATCCGGCTCGCGTGTTTTCCGTTGAGCGTCAGATGCCCGCACGTCTCTTCACTTCTTCTCGGATAGCTGATTGATCCGCTTCAAATAACGCCTCCAACTTCGGGAACAGGTGGGCCAGCGGCCCGATAAATGGCCCCAGCATCATATCACGTCGTTCCGTCAGCATCCCTTCGTCTTCGGCCACACGCATCTTCCTGTCGGCAATCGTTTTGCAGAGTATGTTACTTATCATCAATTGCTGGCCCGGCGAGCCGACAACCATCCCGAAAAGACGACGTTTAAACACCTCCAGCTCATCCGGTATTGAAACCTTCACCCGCACGCCATGCGGCGTCGCCCAGATGGACCGTTGAATCGAATAATCATACGAAAAGACCGGTTCTCGTGGTTCACGAAATGGACCGTTGATGTCCACGATGGCCAAGATGTTTTCTGTTGAAGGCATAGTTCGCTCGCTTTCCTCGGTAAAATAGCACTCTGTATCGACCCTTACTACTATAGGAGCTTGAAGTTGAGGAGGACAAGAGGCTATCTATATAGAGCGACAGTGCACGGCAAGAGCGATGCTGTTAGGCTGCGCCTTGAGAACTACGCGGTTCCCCCGCCGTTACGGGCAGCGGGGGTTCCAAAACACAAGACAGCTTTTTGACGTACTGATATACTCCGACCAAGGATTCCTTCGGGGGAAGGCATGGCCAAAAAAGGCTATCCTGGACTCGTCTTGGTGCCGCCCAGCGATCGAACGATCTTGAGACGCCGCCTGCTGTATCTGGCTCTGTTCCTCATCGCGCTGATCTGGGGTGCATCGACAGTAAACTTGTGGCCACCCGCCTCCGATAACAGCGCAACCTGTCAACCCAGCGTCGGACAAGAAGGCTCGAACAGTTCCGCTGAAAACTGTGGCCGACCGCAATCGGTCACACAGCCGCCAGCAAACCAGAGCGAGTTCAGCCTTACGCCGATCTCACAGGCCGAAAGCCTCAGCAAGTCCCAAAATCTCCCGCCTTCACCTACCCCTGACCCCGATCAACTTGCGATCCAGGACAATCGAGACCAAGACTCACAGCCAAAATCGGATCCGATCAACTTCTCCTCGATTCAGAACGTGGCACCTTCAGGCAACGAGAAATCAGCACCAAGTCCGTCGGCCACAAAACCTGCCAAAAGTCCGGATGTCGACGTTCGCCTCGCCGAACAGGGCGATGCATTTGCCCAGTATCGCCTCGGACGCTATTACGCAAAGCGAGACGGGCGACAGACGCCGGAGTCGTCACGCTGGTACAAGAAAGCTTCTCCCGGTATGCACCGCTTGGCTGAGACGGGCAATGGACAAGCGATGTACGTCCTGGGAGTCATGTACGCCTATGGGCGCGGAGTGGCGAGAAATACGGAGGAAGCTCGCCGCTGGCTGACCCAAGCAGTTGAACGGAAAATCACAGCGGCCCAGCCGGTTCTCGCCGGCCTGGCAATGCAGTCTCATGCCGCCCCCACTTCGAAAGCGACCGAACAGGTGAACGCTCTCACGCAGCATCACTGAGCAATCCGCCCTCCCCTCCGGTATTGCACCAGTCGATACAATCCCATAATATGCACTCCCTGCTATGGACAACATCACCCGCATCAAGACCAAAACGCCCGCTCCGTACAAGCTGACCCACATTGAGACGGACACCCATGACACGAAGACGTTCCGTTTCGAGCTTCCTGTCGATGCAGCCCTGGACATGTTCCCCGGCGATTTTCTCTACGTTTATGCGACGATCAACGGAAAATCCATGAAACGGCCTTACACTCCGTCGTCGCTGCCTGGCACGACGGGTTTCTTCGATCTCACGGTCAAGCGCTATGAGGCTGGTTCCGTCTCGAAGTACCTGCATGATCAGCGGATCGGAGATACGGTGTTGATGAGCGGCCCGAACGCCGGCGGGCATTGGGTCGAGGGAATGGCGAAGCGGGTGGGATTCATAGCCGGAGGCACCGGCATCACCCCGATGATTTCCATTATTCGCTGGATTCTCACCAAGAAGCTCGAGGCGGAGTTATTCCTTGTCTTCGCCAACAAGACAGAGTCGGACATTATCTTCCGACAGGAGTGGGAACGAAATATCCGGGAATATCCGAACTTCCATTGCCATCACGTGTTGGAACAGCCGCCTCCCAGATGGGAAGGTGGCATAGGTCGCGTCACCCCTGAAATTCTCCGACAGCATCTTCCCGCTCCGACCCCGGACACCTGCCTTTTTCTCTGCGGCCCTCCGCCGATGGTCGACAATCTGGAAACCACGCTCAAGGAACTCGGCTACCCAGAGCAGGCCATTATTCTTCCCTAAGACATCGACAATCGCCCGGTCTCGACTTAGCCTAAGGCTCACCCTATTTTCGTGGTTGATCGTCTGACCACCTTGGTTTCCCCTAAAAGATCCTGCACGACCCGCTCGCTGGCTACCGCTCCGTCACGAATGCAGTCGGGGATGCCGACGCCACGATAGCTGGCTCCTGTAAGGACGAGTCCAGGATAACGGCTTATTGCCGCATCCAGCTGTGTTAATCGGTCCAGATGGCCAAGCGTGTATTGCGGCATCGCCTTCCACCATCGATTCACTTCCACATAACGTGGTTCCACTCGAATGCCGCATACAGCGGCGAGTTCCTCTCTGACTGTTGCCGTCAGCGCATCATCATCCAGTTGAAGAATATCTTCCCGCCCCACTCCGCCGACATAGCAGCGCACCAACAGCTGATCCGCCGGAGCGCGATACGGCCACTTGAGCGAGGTCCACGTTGCGGCAATTAAATGGCGCTGCTCCCTTCGCGGCACGATAAATCCGAATCCTTCTATCGCGCTTGTCAGAGTTCGTGGAAACGCCATCGCAATGGTGGCAGTCGACGCATACGAAATCATGTCCAGCAAACCACCCGCTATCGGCGTCAACGGGCGCAACAGGTCTGCTGAAACATACGCCGGGGTGGCAAGAACGACGCCGTCAGCGGAAAGCGCCGATCCATCTTGCAATATCAGGTCGTACATCCAGCGGCCGAGCTCATGCGACCTCACTCGGAGGGCCTCGACTCGAGCACCGACACGGAGATCAACCCCCTGCTGCGTCAACCGATTTGTCAAAGCGGTCACCAAATCGCCGAGACCGTTCTTTAAACTGACGAACATCGTCCGTCTGGGCTGATCTGTCGAAACTGATGACGCCGCTTTCTTGGCGGCCATCATGCCTCGAACAATGCTGCCATGCTGTTGCTCCAGCTCAAAAAAACGCGGGAACGTGGCGCGCAGACTCATCTGCTCGGCATCACCTGCATAAATCCCGGCCATCAGCGGTTCCAAGACCCGCTCAAACGCTTGGACCCCAAACCGACGGCGCAGAAAAGCCGCCAACGACTCATCGCCCGTTGAGGGGCCTGCTGGAACGGCGATCTCCAGCCCCATACGCGCTAATCCTGTCCAGGTGAACAGACCACTCCGAAAGAAAGATCCCAGTTGTTTCGGAACGAAAGAGAGCAGTCCCTCCGGCAAATCATGCAATCGTCCGCCATAAAGCACCGAGGCCTTCTTACCCGTCTCATTCGTATTGACGAGTTGATCCGCAAGGCCAAGCTTCACGCAGAGATCGAGACCTGCCTGTTTTTGGGAAAGGAAGGAGTCCGGTCCGGCTTCAGTCACAATCTCGCCGACCCGGTGCGTGACGATCTTTCCTCCCCAGAATGTGTCAGATTCGAGAATGGTGCAGTGGATGGGAAGGCCTGCTTTGGTGGCCTTCTCGTGCAGCGAAAACGCGGTGGCCAGTCCGGAAATGCCCCCGCCCACGATCACGACTGTTCGTGGTCGAGTCACGGCTGAATGCAGAGGGACGATTCGTGTGCAGCCAATATGTCGCGCAACGTTTCGATAAGTGGGAGCGAGTCGTTCAACATGACCATGCGTTCAAGGTGAATCCCTTTGTTCACTGCCAACTGCTTGAGCTCGATGTCGATATCGAACAGCGTCTCCACATGGTCACAGATAAACCCGATGGGCGCCACAAGCACATACCGGTGTCCCGCCAGCCGAATGGTCTCCAACATCGATTCCACGGTAGGTCCCAACCATGGTTCGTGTGATCGCCCCTGACTTTGATAGGCAAAGTAGGTCGGTTGGTTACCCAGAAACTGAGTCACCCCTTCGACCGTACCCCTCACTTCGTCCGGATAGGGATCCTTCATGGCCACGATCCGTTCCGGCAGACTATGAGCAGTAAACAGCACGGGCACCGATGCTTGCACATCGGCAGGAAACGCAAGTAGCCCTTCCCGAATGTTGTCGACAATCGCTGCAATCAATCGAGGGTGCCGGTTCCAACTGCCGACATACGTCATCTCGGTCCGGTCCCGCAACTCGGCGCGGGCCTCTTCCACTTTCTTTCGATAGGCTCCGGTACTCAAGGAGGACTGTTGCGGGGCCATACAAACCCCGATGACTTGTTCCGGCGATTCGTTCAGCAGCTCGGCATACGTTTCTCTGATGAAAGGATGCCAATGCCGCAAACCGACGTACACCCGGTATCGGCGATCATCCGATTCATTCAGTCGCCGCTCGAATTTCTTCGCGACTTCCTGTGTAATGGCGACCGCCGGCGATTTGCCCCCGGTGACTCGGTATCGTTCACGAATCTCTTCCACGAGCTCCGGAGGTGTCGGTCGCCCCCCTCGAACATCCCGTAAAAATGGTTCGACGTTCTCCAGGCAATCAGGCCCGCCCATGGCCATCAGCAGGACAGCGGTATGACGTTGCGGAGCAGGCATGAGAGGTAATCTAGCGTTGACTGAGCTTGTGTACCATGTCGATCGTCGCGGCCACATGTTCGATCGGCGTCGTAGGCAGGATGCCGTGACCGAGGTTGAAGATATGCCCGGGACGCCCCCCGGCTCGTCGCAAGATATCCTCGACACGGCGTTCGATTTCATGGAGCGGCGCAAATAACACGAGCGGATCGAGATTGCCCTGCACAGCGCGGTCATGTCCGACCATGGTCCAGGCCTCATCCAGATGAACCCGCCAGTCGATCCCGATGACATCCCCACCTGCTTCGCGCATCTGCCGCAGAATGGCCGTCGTGCCGGTGCCGAAATGAATCATCGGCACACCTTCCCGCTTGAGCCCATCAAAAATCCGCTGGACGTGCGGCATGACATATTCGGCATAGTCACCGGCCGAGAGACAGCCGACCCAACTATCGAAGAGCTGAATCGCCTGAGCTCCCGCTTTGATCTGTCGCCGGAGATATCCGGTGAGCACACGAGCAAACTTATCCATGAGGCGATGCCAGGCGGTGGGATCGCCATACATCATCTGCTTGGTGTGTAAATAATTTCGTGACCCTCCGCCCTCGATGGCGTAGCTCGCAAGCGTGAACGGTGCACCGGCAAACCCGATCAACGGGACTCGTCCGTCGAGGGCGCGTCGGGCTTGGCGGATGGCTTCTGCCACATAGTCCAGTTCGTCCCCGTCAATCACGTTAAGCCGATCCACCGCCGCTCGGTCACGAACCGGGTTGTGAATGACGGGTCCCTCTCCCGCGGCAAACTCGAGACTGAGCCCCATTGGCTCCAACGGCAGCAGGATGTCGGCAAAAATAATGGCGGCATCCAACGAAAATCGGTCAATCGGTTGGAGGGTAACCTGAGCTGCAAGCTCAGGTGTCTTACACATTTCGAGGATCGAATGTTTTGCACGCAACGTCCGGTACTCGGACATGTAGCGCCCGGCCTGACGCATAAACCACACCGGAGTGCAGTCTACCGGTTCTCGGCGACAGGCTCGGAGAAATCGGTCGTTCATTGTAGCGGCATTCTAGAGACGCACCAGAGCCCTGTCAAACAGCCAAGCGAATCTCCACTCTGTCCGGAGACTTGTCTAAATGAATGGACAGCGGACGCCTATCCGGTATAATCCAAACCCGCAGGAGCCACGCAAAAATCAGGTTTCACTTTCCTCACGTTCTTATGTATAATGACGACCTAGCCTATCCTGCACGGTCAATCAGCTTAATTGGGACCCCGGCTCCCTGTCTCCCACCGCAGTGACGTTGCCGATCCCCCGACCTAGAGGAGAATTGTATGTCCGACGTGCAAACGATTAACCCGACCAAAGCCCGGGACTTTTTGTATTCATTTCTTCGCTGGTTTGACTCCTGGGCTGGTCTTGAACACACGAAAACAGAAGGGCCTCCCAAGGTAGACTGGGTTCGGAGTGTCCCATTTATCGCCGTGCATCTGATGTGTTTGGGAGTGTTGTGGGTAGGATGGAGCTGGACCGCCGTCGCCGTCGCGGTCGCCTTCTATTACATCCGCATGTTTGCGATCACCGGATGGTACCACCGCTACTTCTCACATCGCACGTTCAAGACTTCGCGCACCGTCCAATTTCTCTTTGCATTATTGGGCAGCTCCTGCGCGCAACGTGGCCCCTTATGGTGGGCTGGCCATCATCGTCATCACCACATTGCATCCGATACGCCGGACGATGTGCACTCTCCGCGTCAAGGAGGGTTCCTCTGGTCGCACATGGGCTGGGTTATGTCGCAAACGCATTATGCTCCACGCCTAAAAGGGATTGCCGATTTTGCGAAGTTTCCTGAATTGCGGTTTCTCGACCGATTTGATGTCCTCGTTCCCACTATTACCGGCTTCGGAATGTTCGGATTCGGCAAGCTGCTTGAGGCCTATGCACCCGAGCTCGGCACCAACGGCCCTCAGATGCTGATCTGGGGATTTTTCATTTCGACCGTGGCGCTGTTTCATGGAACCTGCACCATCAATTCCTTGTCCCACGTCTATGGCTCACAGCGGTATGAGACCGGCGACGACAGCCGAAACAACTTCTTCCTGGCCCTCATTACCATGGGAGAAGGTTGGCACAATAACCACCATTATTATCCGGCCGCGACAAGACAAGGCTTCTATTGGTGGGAAATCGATATGAGCTACTATTGCCTGAAGGGACTCGAGTGGTTGGGACTCGTCTGGGATATTCGTGGTGTCCCAGAGTATGTGCGCGAGGGAAAAACGAAACAGGATTCAGACCGCAACGTACTCAAGAAGAAAATCGAAGCAGCCGTGAAAGCAGCGGAACTTCCATCGCCTCAACCTCAACTTGAGCTGACCCCTCCCTAACAGGATGTTGAAAAAGTCCGCCAGCGGCGTTCTCGCATCGCTCAACGGCTCAACATACCGAACGTATGCCTCGCCATTTCACTCGCTGTGGCCTTGCTGGACGGTCTTTTTGAACATCCTGAGGCGTCCTGCTCGAAATAGTTTTGACATCCTGCTAAATCCACTCTGAATCACCGTCAGACCTTGGCCGGTCCGCACCTCGATCGGCCATGGTCTCTCGAATTCGTCGGCTTTCTCCATCGATCACTTTCCGCTCCTCATCGGACAATACCCAGGCATCGCCTGAACTCAACTCGAAGCGATAGTGATCCTTTCTGAGCGTAAACCACTCGACGTAGGGGTGCGGCTCCAGATTCGGGTGTGGATCCAGCGAAATGAGATTCACCGTTCCGACCTGCGGATTCGCCATGTCGCCGATGACTTGTCCGGCCATATCGTCATCTTCAAACCGGCTGTTGCGGAATCGAATCACCTCTCCCGCGATATCCGGCTTAAAATTGCCGCGTAAATAAAAATCCACCGGCCCGATCACGGCAAAGACAACCTGGCCCACAACCGTTCCCTCGACGCGGTTATCTAAAAATCCTTCGTGAACCCACCGTCCATTACCGAACTTCTGAGCCATACAACTTCTCCTTCATGAGAACGATCAGCTGCCGAACGCTCCGATCACCACCGCCAATAAGATCAGCGCGCTCCCGATCCATCCTTGCACATCCAACGTCTCGCCAAGAAAGTACCAGGACAACCAGGCCGCGTAGGCCGGTTCGGACGCAAACAATAGTGCCACCTGTTGAGCGGGGATCAGTCGCTGCGCCCACATCTGGACGGCGAACGCCAGCGTGGCCAAAACGCCCGTGACGCCAAGGCCGATCAGCAAGACGTCCGTTGGTGAAAAGGCGCTCTGGGTCGTCCCTTCCCACCACGGTGCGGGAAGAAACAACACCGTCATCGCCACCATCTGCCATACAAATAGCGATGGAGCATCGACCTGCCGGGTGAACCGCTCAAGACAAATGATATGCCCGGCAAACGCGACGGCGCACCCGAGCGTCATGAGATCTCCCAGATTCATAGCGGTGTCGGGCTTCACCAATAACCAAAGCCCGACCACCGCAATCGCCGTAGCCGACACGACCCGCCTGTCGATCCGCATGAGAATCATCGGCACAAAGATCACGTACAACGCCGTCAGAAAGGCTGAATTGGATGCACTCGTATGGCGAAGCCCGACTGTTTGCAACAGATACCCCAAAAAAAGGAAGACGGTCGTGAGCGCACTCGCTCCCAATACGGCACGATCACGGTGCAGTCGGCGGCGACTGATCACAAACCACAGAAGCACAAGCAGAGTGCCTAAAAAAAATCGGAGCAACAAGAAAGAGAGCGGAGGGATCTGTTCAAGCGCCGCTTTGGTTGCGGGAAATGTGGCGCCCCAGATGATAGTGGTCAGTAGAAGGGCAAGTCGCGGCATGAATTAAAGAGTGCTGAGTCTTGAGTGCTTAGTGCTGAGCATAGCCGCCCATTCTTTTGACTTCGAACTCAGCACCCAGAACTCAGCACTTTTATACTTCTATGGCTTACAGAGTGGACATCGCCGCTGCTGATTGGTTCCGGCCTGTTCCATGGCAAGGAGCGCCCGCTCCTTGTCCGGATAGTCAAACCATCCCCCCTCCCAGAAATCGCTGGAGGTTGCGGTGGAGGGAACCTCTGAACACCGGTCGCGGTGGAGGGTCGCACGATCAATTCCACGTGCAATGTGAACCCAGTAAATCATGGCAGATCGGTCAGAGTTGAACTGACAGTGGCGAAGGGCGATGGGAATAACTGCAGGTCACCAGGTTACCCTTCGCCTATTACCCCTTACCGACTTCATGGGAGGAGTTGCCACTCATCCTTCTCAATGAAGACCTTCACGCCAGTTTGCAACTTCTTGACGTCATCTTTTTCGAAGAGCCTCATGTAGCGCTCGATTCGATCGTCGTCGTCGATTCGTTCTTCCTGCATCATGCCGTTATTGCCTTTGTACCGTCGAATCAGCACTGACATTGAAACCCTCCTATGAAGCTGGCAGTTTAGTTGCGTATGTTGTTAGAATAAACGTATCGTTGTGAGCCGGTCAAGATCGCTTGGGAAAGGTCGCCTTGTCAAGTCCCAAACCGAGTTCCGTATGATGTTTTTATAATAGAGGCAGAGAAAGGATCCAATTCCGTGCCCCTCTACGAGTACCGTTGTGGACAGTGCGAGAAGCAATTCGAAATCAGTCAGTCCGTGTATGCCAGGGTCGAAGACACGGAATGTCCATTTTGTCGAGCTCGCCAGGCAACCAGACTCATGTCTTCGTTTTCATCCAATGTCGTCGGTGATCGCAAACCCGGCTTTACTGAGCTGAAAGCCAAGGCCATGAACGAGGAGCGAATGCAGCGCTTCGCCAAGTTGCCGCCGCTGAACATCAGACCCAATATGCAGTTGCCGAACGTCGCGTCAGAACCAGAGCCACCATCAACAGAAGGATCGCCTTCTTGAGCACCCAGTACCAGCACCAGCTCGATCGTGACCTCCTGTGGGAACAGACCGTTCGATGACCGTGGGACGATTCGTAACCGGGCTGCTCGTCGGACTGGCCCTCAGTGTATCCCCTGCCGACATTTTCGCTCAAATAGCCGGAAACCTGATCATCGCAGGCAATGGGCCGGAGCAAACAACCATTGAGACTTTGGCTCGAGCTTTTGAAAAAGCCAATCCTCGCGCCTATGTCGACATCTTATGGGACCAGAATTCCACCCCCCTGCAATTAGTCAAAACCGGCGAGGCCCAGATCGCCGTCACAGGGGCTGAAGATCCTGCTTTGGCGGCGACTCAAATAGGCTGGGATGGTATCGGTATTTTGGTCCATTTATCAAACTTCACCAAAGAGGTGACCAAGCAGCAAGTGGCCGACATTTTTTCGGGAAAGATCAAGGAGTGGTCGGAACTGGGCGGACCGGAGACCCAAATTCTCCTGATCGACAGGCCACGCAATCAGAACGTTCGGGAAGTTTTCGAAACTCAACTCGGGATCGCGGACAAAATTCCAGATTCCGCCAAAGTGATCGATGCCGATGACGCCGTCGTGAAAACCGTCGTCGGCACTCTGCCGCCTCTCTCTGCAGCTTCCTATATTTCATTGAGTACCGGCCTCTCAGCTGTCTCGGGTGGCGTCGCTGTTCGCTTGCTGCCGGTGGATAAGGTTGAACCGGAAGTGCCGACCGTGAAGGACGGCCGCTATAGCCTCCGTCGTCCCCTGTTGCTGCTCTCGAAGAAAGACCCGAACACCCTGGTTGAGGCCTTTGCAAAATTTTCGCTCTCCCCTCTCGGACAAACGATTATCGGAGAGATCTATGTTCCGATGCCGAACAAGTAATTCCCATCGAAGGAGGTCACGATGCATTCCCGATTCCTGCAGCCCTTCCTGATGGTCTCATTGTTTGGACTCACCTGCTTCCCTCTACACTCGATTGCCGAAGAGGGAGTGATCGTCGACGGCGCGGGCTACACACTGCATGATACAGAATCGATCAAGGGTCATGACGAGCAAACGGTCGCGAAAGACCCCGTCTGCGATAGTAGCAAAAAGCCAAAGATCTTGCGCGTGGAGCCGGACGAAGCCAAGCCGGGGCAAACGATTATGGTCAAAGGCGAGAACTTCGGGACGAATGATTGTTTCCGTGGCGTGGCATTCAGCGCAACCGGCCCTACCAAGATTGCCTACAAGTTCGTGAACGAGACGACGATCGAGGTAACAGTTCCCGATGTTCAACCAGGCATGTCATTCATTGATGTCGTCGCCAGCGGAGGCAATGCCCGTTCAAAAGCCTTTTTGGTGCAGGCCAAGTAGCAACTCGACAAGATTATCCCGCATCGTGTATTTTATGAATGCACAGATACCATCTTGCCTGGGGGTTCATTGCATGCAAACATTCTGGATCCAACGAGCCGTCCCGGCCGTACTCCTGATCGCAAGCTTTTCCCTTTCCGTGCCGGTTTCGGCAACCCCCCCCACCAAAGAACGACTTCCTCTGACGCTCAACGGGTCCGGTTGCGACAGCAAGGAATCTGAGATAAAGACCGTCCTGCAAGCCATTCCCGGTGTCACGGGCATATACTTCAACCGTGTCCCCAACCATGTGCTCGTCGATATTACTCCCAACATCGTGAAGTCAGCGGATATAATCAATCGTGTCAACGATGCAGCCTCCTCATGGCAATGCAAGGTTGAGATCATTGAAGGATGTATTTCGGCCTCCATGCCCACAGCATCGGCTGCACCGCACTGAGTAGCGCCGCATGCACGATGGAGTTCCACCTCGCTGTTGGGAAGTTTCTCCTTCCCTAGTGTCATGTCTCAGAGAAGCAGGCCCCAACAGGAAAGCAATACTTGTGCAAGTTATGAAATAGTCTTCTGTACTAGAAGCGCACTTCCCGTAGCGTTTGACGATTGGTCTGAAACCACTGCACGGTCTTGGTTATCCCCTCACGTAACCCATGGCGGGCCTGAAATCCGAAGAGCTGCTTGGCGCGACTGACATCGAGGCACCGCCGCGGCTGGCCGTTCGGCTTGGTGGTATTCCATTGGATCTGACCGGAAAATCCCATTTCAGTCGAGATCATTCCGGCAAGATCACGAATCGTGACCTCTTCACCTGTTCCCAAATTGACAGGTAGATCCCCATCATACTGCTCGGCAGCGAGGAGAATGCCTTCCGCTGCATCCTCGACATAAAGGAATTCCCGGGTCGGCGATCCATCCCCCCATAGCGTAATCGATGCTTGTCCGGCTTCCTTCGCTGCCGCACACTTCCTAATGAGCGCCGGAATGACATGAGACGTTTCCAAATCAAAGTTGTCGCGTGGCCCATAGAGATTCACGGGGAACAAGACAATTGAGTGAAAGTCATATTGTTGCCGATACGCCTGCGATTGCGCCAACATCATTTTCTTTGCCAGCCCATATGGGGCATTGGTTTCCTCGGGGTATCCGTTCCAGATATCGTCTTCCTTGAATGGAATAGGCGCGAATTTGGGATAGGCGCAAATGGTTCCGGTTGCGACGAACTTCTTCAAACCTCGTTGACGGCCGACCTCGATCAGCTGCGTGCCCATCATCAGATTGTCGTAAAAAAACCGGCCTGGGTTGGCCTGGTTGGCCCCGATGCCTCCAACACGCGCCGCGAGATGAATCACCAGGTCCGGCTTCGCATCACTATACAATTGCTTCACCGCATCCATCTGCACCAGGTCATAGTCCTGGCTTCGCGGCACGACGATCCGTCGGCATCCTTTCGCGCGCAACTGGTCTACGACGAAGGAACCGAGAAATCCGGCTCCTCCGGTCACGACGACACATTTCTCAGACCAGAAAGACATAAGAATATCTCAGCCTCTCTTCCCAACCCCGTCCAATCTTTCCCGTTCCGCCGCCAAATCCGCATCGACCATCATGGCAATCAGTTCTTCAAACCGGACCTTGGGTTGCCAACCGAGTTGTTGCTTAGCCTTGCCGGCATCGCCGATGAGCAGATCAACCTCGGTCGGACGATAATATTTGGCATCGATCTTCACATGTTTCTTCCAGTCCAGTTGCAACCGGTCAAAGGCTAACTCCAGCATTTCCTTGACCGTATGGGTCTCACCCGTTGCGATGACATAATCGTCCGGCGTCGATGTTTGCAGCATCATCCACATGGCCTCAACATAGTCGCCTGCAAACCCCCAGTCGCGCTTAGCATCGAGGTTGCCTAGAAACAAATCTTGTTGGGTGCCGAGCTTGATGCGTGCGGCGGCCTTGGTGATTTTCCGCGTCACGAAGGTTTCCCCCCGCCGCGGCGATTCATGGTTGAATAGGATCCCGTTACAGGCAAACAAACCATACGCCTCGCGATAGTTGACAGTAATCCAATAGGAATAGACCTTTGCCGCCCCGTACGGACTCCTCGGATAGAAAGGAGTCGTTTCCCTCTGTGGCACTTCCAGCACTTTGCCGAACATCTCGCTGGACGAGGCCTGATAAAACTTGGGCTTGAGTCCCGATTCTCGAATGGCCTCAAGCAGCCGAATAGTGCCGAGCCCTGTGATCTCCCCGGTATACTCGGGAATATCGAAGCTGACCCGGACATGACTCTGCGCGCCGAGATTATAGATTTCATCCGGTTGGATGGTGCGCAAAATCCGATTCAAGGAACTCGCGTCGTTCAGATCGCCGTAGACCAGATGAAGCCGACGATGGGGCACATGCGGATCTTCGTAGATCGGGTCGATACGACCGGTATTAAACGAACTGGAACGACGCACAATGCCATAGACTTCGTAGCCTCTGCCGAGCAAAAATTCCGACAGATAGGACCCATCCTGTCCGGTAATCCCGGTAATCAGTGCTTTCTTCACGCGTGAAGCCTCCTTGAACGAGGGGGGGGATTATTGCGTGCTTCGATCCGTTTGTCTACTCATCGATGCTAATCGATCATTGACTGAAGATTCTTGCGACGAACGGCGTTGACCGGGTACTATCAAGGTGAGCAGAGCTTGAGACAATACAATGGCCGCCATCCCTCGTCAACACATGCGCCGTATCGGCATACTCTTCTGCATGATCGTGTGCGGGCTCCTGATCGCCCACTCCATCAATGCATTTGTCGCCGATGCGTTGTATATGATCCCTGCACAATCGATCGGCGCCGGCATCGATCGATCAACGGGCGCTTCATTGCTTGCTTCGTATTCGCCGGCTCAGGCAGCGGAGGATGTGCGTTCCAGCGGCCTCTTCCTTCTTCCTCCTGCGCCTCCGGAAGGACTCATGAACTCTGATAGGCGAGGATCCCCCGGCGCCCCGGTTCGCGCTTCTCTCGGCTTGGCGGCCAGAATTCGCCTGCTCGGCGTCGTATTCGGCGACCAGCGCTTTGCGATCGTCGAGGAGCTGGCCTCTAAACAGCAGATGTTGTACCACGTCCATGACCAGGTGCTCGATCTGGGAGAAGTGAGCGAGATTCGGCGGAACGGAATCCTCGTCCGTCAAGGCAACCTGGAAGAATTATTGGAGCTGGCGCTGTTGGAAAACCCGGCGATTTCAGGCGGTTCTGCTGGTACTGTGCCTTCAGCCGTCCAGACACAGACAGCCGGTGTTCCGTTGCGGAAAGTCATCGATCGCCGTGAAGTGGAGCTGGCCATGAGCGATCTGCCAAAACTCTTATCTCAGGCCAGAGCCGGACCTCATATGGTGAATGGAGCCATCAATGGATTTCGTCTTGATTACATCGCCCCGGCCAGTTTTTACGAAAAAATAGGCGTTCAGACGGGAGATGTGTTGCAGCGCGTCAACGGAGTCGACATCCGTGACCCTAGTACCATGTTGAATTTACTGCAACAACTCAAGAACGAGCAGATCGTCAAGCTCGACGTGCTGCGGAACAATCAACGATCCACAATCACGTACGAGCTCCGCTGAACAGCCCGCGGGCTTCCTCCACAATTTTTGGCGAGTATTTGCGTCGTTACCTCTCGATAAACGATGAATCGACCCCCGTAATAGCAGGCAATGGCGAGGAACACTCATGGTCTAAGACACGCACGGGTCCTCGTTGGGTGAAGAATTCGCGGCGTCCTTGCCAGGCCGTCCGAAGGGAGAGTATCTTTACAAGGGAGATCGAACCACGTACCTGAGAGACGACCTATGAAGGCGTTCGTCTCAATTCATGAGAGGCCAGGGCAAGTTGTCAGAACGACTCGACAACGACCAATCCGATTCCAGCGTTCGTCGCCCACTGTTAGGACAAATTCTCGGGGAAAAGTTCAACCTTCTGGGTACCAAGATCGAGGAGGCCTTAGCCTACCAGCAGGAAAAAGGGGGCCTGCTGGGAGAGGTCCTGCTGCATTTGCGCCTGCTGCGGGAAGAACAATTGCTGGAGGCGCTCGCCCAGCAATTTGAGATGTCCTGGATGCCTCATCTCGACACCACCCATGTGGACCACGAGCTGATCAAGAAAGTTCCCATCACATTTTGTCGACGATACCGTGTCTTGCCGATTCGATATGAGGAAGGGGCCATTCTGACCGCATCCACCGACCCTCTGGAAACGGTCGCACTTGACGATCTTCGCCTGCTCTTGGGAAAGCCGATCAAGCCTGTCCTCACCACCAGTGTCGTGCTGCTGGCTTGCTTGAACAGAGCCTACGACGAAATTGCTAACCCGGCCGGCGCGGAACAGGTCATGGAAGACATCGCGGCAAACCAGAGTCTCGACCAGCTCGCGCACGAACTCGACGAGCCGCAAGACTTGCTGGATGCTACCGACGAAGCTCCGATCATTCGATTGGTCAATTCGGTGCTGTTTCAGGCGGTTCGACAACGAGCAAGCGATATCCATTTCGAATCGTTCGAGCGTGGGCTGGTGGTCCGGTATCGCATCGACGGCGTGCTCTATCCGGTCCTTACCCCGCCAAAACACTTGCAAGCCAGCATTATCGCGCGCTTGAAGATCATGTCCGGTCTCAATATTGCTGAGAAGCGCTTGCCGCAAGACGGCCGGTTCGGCATCAGGACCTCCGGGAAGGACGTCGACCTTCGTGTCTCGGTACTGCCCACTTCCCACGGCGAACGGGTCGTGTTGCGATTGCTGGAGAAAGAGAATCGCCTTCTGAATCTTTCGGAAATGGGTTTTTCGAAAGAGCGGCTTGCCGTGATCCATCAGCTGATCCAACTCGCACACGGGATTATTCTCGTCACCGGTCCGACGGGAAGCGGAAAAACCACGACCCTCTATGCTGCCTTGAGCCATATCAATGCACCGGATAAGAACATCATCACGGTCGAAGATCCGGTGGAATATCAACTGGTCGGCATCGGGCAAATGCAAGTGAACCCGAAGATCAATCTCTCGTTTGCCGCCGGGCTGCGTTCGATTCTGCGGCAAGACCCCGACGTCATCATGATCGGCGAGATCCGAGACCGTGAAACGGCGGAGATCGCCATTCACGCCTCCCTCACCGGACATCTGGTGTTTTCCACTCTGCATACCAACGATGCCGCCAGCGCACCCACGCGCCTGATCGATATGGGAATCGAGCCTTTCCTGGTGGCCTCATCGGTCGTCGCCGTCCTGGCCCAACGACTGCTCAGAAGGATTTGCCCGGACTGCAAGTACTCCTATCGTCCGAGCGAAGAAGAACTCAGTCGCTTGGACGTCCCTCCTGGTTCCGACGTCACCCTCTATCGAGGAACCGGCTGTGCGGCCTGTTCCCAAACCGGCTATCGAGGTCGTACCGGCATTTTTGAGCTCATGGTGCTGGACGACGAGATCCGAAGGCTCATTGGAAGCAAAGCCGACTCCACCGCGATCAGACAAGCAGCCATCGCCAAAGGCATGGTGACGTTAAAACAGGAAGGGGCTGAGCGAGTCATTCACGGTCATACCACGCTGGAAGAAGTGATGCGGATTACTCAACAGGAAATCGAGGTCGAATAATGCGGCACCGACGCGCCGGTCACCGCCCCCAGTCGATTCCATCTGGGACGGTTCGGCACCGATCGGCCAAGCCCGATGCGTCCGGAGTCTGCTGATCATGCCGGTCTATCAATACCAAGGCTACCGGAACGACGGCGGAGCCGCGACCGGGATCATCGACGCGGAGAACGTCAAAGTCGCCCGGCTCAAACTGAGAAAAGAGGGCGTCTATCCGACCGATGTCGTCGAGCAAGGTCAATCGCCGAGTCGATCGCGAGAAAAAGCTCCCAGCCGTACCGAGCGATCCATCGGCCGATCGGTCACCCTTACCTCATCCGACCTCGCCCTGTTGACCAGGCAGTTTGCGACACTGCTCGTGGCCGGGCTCCCGTTGGTCGAAGCTCTCGGCGTCTTGGTAGACCAAGCCGAAAAGAAACCCATCAAGGCTCTCCTCGCCGATATCCGAGAACAAATCCGTGGGGGAAAAGCATTGAGTGCCGTCTTGGAGACGTACGAAAAGGACTTTTCTCCCATCTATGTTCACATGGTACGAGCCGGCGAGGCCAGTGGAGCGTTGGATCAGATCTTGTTCCGCCTCGCGGAGTTCTTGGAGAAACAACTTGCCCTGAGGAACAAGGTCACCAATGCGATGCTCTACCCCATCATCATGCTCGTGATCGGGTCGATCATCCTCTTTTTCCTCATTACGTTCGTCGTCCCAAAGATTACCCTCGTGTTTGCCCAACAGAAACAAGCATTGCCATGGCCGACGGTGGCGTTGATGTCGGTGAGCCAGTTCTTTGCCGACTACTGGATGGTGTTGGTCGGGCTCGTGCTCGGAAGCCTCTATGCGGCGCGGCGCTTCATCAGGACCGGAGCCGGTCGCATGACGGCGGACCGGTTCATACTCAAGTTTCCGTTGATCGGAGACGTCGCGCGGATGGTGTCGATTTCCAGGCTCACCAGCACTCTATCCACAATGTTGGCCAGCGGAGTGCAATTGCTCGACGCGATGGATGTCTCCAAGCGCGTCATGAACAATAGAGTCCTTGAAGAAACGGTCGAAACGGCACGACAGAACATCCGCGAGGGCGAGACGATCGCAGATCCGTTAAAGCGGAGCGGCGAATTTCCGGCCCTGGTCACCCATATGATCGCCGTCGGTGAAAAAAGCGGTGAAATGGAGGAGATGTTGCGCCGGGTGAGTCAGATCTACGACGGTGAAGTGGAGCGGGTCATCGCCCGCTTGACCTCGCTCATGGAGCCGATCATGATCCTGGCCATGGGCGCCGTCGTCCTCTTCATCGTCGTCGCGATCTTGCTGCCCATCTTTGAGATGGGACAGATGGTCCACTAAGGGAGACGATCCGAAATACGATAGAGGATAAGCGTGAAACGAGATAAAGGGGGACTCACGATGACTGATCCGGAAAAGCAGTGTCAGCCTACCATCGGTGAAAGCAATCGGCTGCTTCGCGTCGTCGCCTGCCTGAGACAGCGGACATCGGCAAACTCCGCGGGCTTTACATTCATCGAGATCATGGTCGTCGTGGCTATCTTGGCCATTCTCGCGGCCTTGGTCGTCCCGCGCATCATGGGCAGGACGGATGATGCCAAACGCACGGCGGCCAAAGTCCAGATCAGAAATATCGAGGGAGCGCTGCAACTCTATAAATTGGATAACGGCGTCTATCCCACCACGGAACAGAGCCTCAAGGCGCTCATTGAAAAGCCCTCCGTCGGTGTAGTCCCGAAGAAATGGAAAATCGGAGGATACCTGCCGAAGCTTCCGGAAGATCCATGGGGCAATCCGTATAAGTATCTCAGCCCGGTCCAAAAAGGAGATTACAAAGTGGAGTATGAGATCACCTCCCTCGGAACGGACGGCGAGGTCGGTGGTGAAGGCGTGAACGCCGATATCACGAATTGGAATCTCGATAAAGAATAGGAAGCAATGGTCACCGGGCATAGGTCATTGGAGAAAGCAGGCTTCACCATCCTGGAAATGCTGATCGTCCTGTTTCTCCTGACCGTGGTCGTAGTGGTTGTCTTCCCTCGGATTAGTCTCGACGAGGATCTGAGCTCTACCGGGCGAAAACTCATCGGTGTTCTTCGGACCTTTCAAGAACTGGCGGCCACACGCCAACAGACCCTGAAGCTTTACCTTGATTTGGATCGGGGAACCTACTGGATGATAATGGTGGAGGGCAAAGAAGAACGGATTCCGCTCGATCCCGCATGGAAGCTGCCTCGTTCGTTGCCTGAATCGATTCGATTGACAGAAGTATCCGTCGGACAAGACAAACGTTTTTCCGGACGGGTCGATGTCTCCTTCTTCGCCAACGGACGGATCGAGCCGGTCACGATGTACCTGATGGATACGAAGAATAATCTCTTAGCACTGGCGATCGATTCATTAACAGGAGGGATTCGGGTCAGCGACGAACGGCTCGACCCTCCCCTAAACCGGATCATCCCCGACCGAGTCCGGCTTCTATTGAAGCCGAACCAGCAAGCAGGAGCAGGAGCGCTGCCGAGAGGGTTGTTTCCGGTTCAACAGTAGGCCGCAATGACTCAAATTGAACACAGAACCGAGTCCGATCAAGGAGGTTTCACGCTGCTCGAAGTGTTACTGGCCATCGCCTTGCTGGCCATCGCACTCCCGATTCTCCTTGGCCTCAGAAATTTCGACCTGGAACTCCAAGAGAGAGCGTCTGAACTGACAGCTGCCACGCTGTTGGCCCAAGAAAAACTCCTGGAAACCGAACTCGTCGGACAATATGCCATCGGGGAAAGCACCGGAGAGTTTACAAATATCCCGCTTGGAGCACAACTGACCCTGCAAGCAGTCCCGAGAGCGGTCGGGTACAAATGGAAGCGCACGATCGCCCCCACCCCGCTGGAGCTGATTCGGGAAATTCGGATCAAGGTCTCGTGGCTGCGGGGCCAACTGGAAGAAGCGGTAGAGGTGAGCACGTATGTCTTCGCCGGACGTCTCACATTTTAGATCCCAAACGGGCTTTACGCTCGTCGAGATCTTGGTCGCCGTGGCTTTGCTGGGCATGGTCGGCGCCATGGTCTTTGGGTCGCTCGTCATGACGGCGAATGCCGTGCAGGCCGGACGAGAACATGCGGCGAAGGAACAAACGATCAGAAGAATTTTGCGCCTCATGGCCGAGGAAATTTCACTCAGCAAACGCACGACCATGTATCCTTGGGTTGGAACAAACGCGACACAAGACGGGCAACCGGCCGACATCCTGGCCGTCCTTGCGATGAGCCGAGAGTTGAGCACGTCAGCCGCCAAGGAAAGCGAGACCGTTCGCGTGGTCTACACGCGAGAACGCGATCGACTGATTCGATTCGTCCGCAGAAATCTCTATACGCTGACCGATACCAATGAGTCGTTGGATCAGATGGAACTAGCCGATCGTGTCCAGGCCTTCAATATCCGATATTACGACGACCAGAATCGGATCTGGATCGACGAATGGCCGGCGGTCCTCAAAATCCCCAAGGCCTTGTTGATTGAAGTGACGTTTCAATACCCCGACGCCGCCCCATGGACGGTGCGGGAATGGGTGACGATCGGGGCATCATGACCATCAAATGGCCTGAGGCTTGGCGAGAGATCTTGGCTTGGACGGCAGCGGGAATCACCATCTTGGTGTTGTGCCTGATGGCCACCTTCCCGTACGGCATGCTGCAGGCGCGGATCGTTGCGGAACTCAAGCGAGCCTCCGGCATGGAGATCCGAGTTGCCGATTGGACCCTGGAGCTGCCATTAGGCCTCGAATGGCAGAACATCACCTTATCGCAACAGAACTGGACTCCGATTCAATTGGCCATGCTGCAGGCCAAACTCGGCGTCATGAAAGCCTTGGGCGGCACGCTTGGACTCGACATCGTCGCAAAGCTGAACGAGACTGCGTCTTCGACAGGTCTTGCCAAAGGAACAGTCACCGCTCCATCCTTTTCTTTGGCAGGTCCCGTCACGATCAAGGGACAGGTTCAACAAGTGGACCTTTCAAAAGTCCTCCGCCGCTATGTCACGCACGGCACGCTCAACGGAGATTTCTCCCATCGAGTCGACTCCGGTCAGGCGACCTCCACCACCATAAAGGGAGAAGGTATGTGGACGGCCGAGGCGACGGATCTGGTGGTCGATCAGATTCCGCTCGGAAACGGACGAACCCTATCGCTCACATTCAGCAAGGTCTCGGCAGGACTCGCATGCCGAGACCTTCGCTGCGACGTGACACAGATGAAAGGCGAGGGCATCGACGGCTCTTTTACAGGCGAAGGATACATTACCATCCAGCAACCGATGCAACAGAGCCAATTGAACCTCACGGTGACGGTCATCCCCGGCCCTGGATTCGCTTCGAAAGCCGGAACCCTGGGCATCCCCTTGCCACCTCTGGGAACGCCCATGACCGTCAAGATCATCGGAACCTTGGCACAGGCGAGGATTGCATTGTAAAGTACGAGGCTGAAGTGTCAGGCTTCAGGTTGTCTGATACGATTCACTCACACGTGAAACTCGAAACGAGACACCTGAAACGAATGAAGAAGCTGGATTCATGGCCATTGTAAACGAATGTGTCGGGCTGGATATCGGACAAACGGGCTTGAAGGCCGTGCGTTTTCGTCGCCGCCTGAGCGGCCGCGAAACGATCGATTATTTCCAACACCCCATGCCGTTTTCACGCCCCGAGGATCTCGAACCGGCTCGACGTGTCAAGTCGCTGCGTGGGTTCCTCTGGCAAAATGGGCTCTATGGCACAGACCGGTTGGTGACCGCGATTCCTTGCCAGGATCTTTTCGTCAGAACCCTCTCATTTCCCTTCAAGGATGCGACCAAGCTCGCACAAGTCGTCCCCTTTGAGGTCGAGAATCTCGTCCCGATGCCGCTCGAAGACCTTGCGGTCGGAAGCCTGGTGTTGCCGCCGGGATATACGGCGGAAGGCACGTCCCGTGAGAGCAAAGGTTCGGAAGTCCTGGTCACGGCAGCGCCGAGAGACAAGATTGCGGAGCATCTCCGGTTTTTGGCCCAAGCCGATGTGGAGCCCTCGGCGATCAATGTCGACGCGATGGCCCTCTTTTCCGTGACCCAATACCTACAAGAAGAAGGAGCGGCCGTCCCGCAAGACCTGGCCATCATCGACGTCGGGGCGTCGAAGACGACGCTCTGCCTTGTACAGGGAGGACGTCCCCTGATCCTCCGGACGATTCTGTGGGGCGGCAACCACCTGACGCACGCCCTGGCCGTCCGACACGCCTGTAGTTTCGCCGACGCGGAACGTCGGAAACGGACGATGGCCGTAGATCAGGTGGATGGTCTCTTGGAGCCGATTCTAAGAGAGCTCCGCATCACCTTGCAGGCTCATATGGGAAACGAGCGAAGCCGCTTGACACACTGTTGGATATGCGGAGGAGGGGCCAAGCTACAGGAAATCGGCGGCTATATCGCTCGACAATTGGGGCTCTATCCGGTCGGACCGCGACAGGGATTCGGAGCTGAAACTCCACGGGCCTTTTCCATCGCGTTCGGCTTGGCAATTCACCCAAAGATCATCCGTCCACGATGGCGATTCAAGCCGGCTTCCATGGAACTTGCGCTTGATCTCAAAGACGTCGCCGACGCAACTTCGCCGGACGCCGGCACGACCAAACAGGACCGCCGCCTGACCATCGCGGCCATGCTGGTCATTGCGGTCTTGGCGATCGTAGATTTCTCGGTTCACTTTATGCTGCACGACCAGCGGGTTGCTCGGCTCAAAACCGCGCTGCACAGCCAGTACGAACAATTCTTTGGATCTGGCGCCGCTCCAGGAGAAGAACTCGATCAAGCCCAATACCGCATCGGAGTTCTGGACAAGGCGCTCGCGGTCGTCGATATCGCGGACGGCAAGGTGTTGCGCACACTCTCAACCTTCGTGAAACAACTCCCTCTTGGAACAATGGTCAAGGTGCGCGAGTTGACCGTAGACGGAGAGGCCATTCTCATGGAGGGTGAGACCACATCCTTCGACGCCGTGGAACGACTCAAGCAAACCTTCGCATCGAGCCCACAATTGAAGGACATCGCGGTGACGGAAACGCGGGTGGGCGCAGGTCCCAATCAAGTCGTATTTCGAATCACCGTCACGGTGGAGAAACCATGATGCAGAGCTTTCATGAACGCTGGCGCCACATGTCTCAGCGTGAGCGTACCCTCGTACTGACGGGCGGGATTGTGCTGGGACTCAGCCTTCTCTTCGTCCTGATCGTCGATCCCCTGTGGGACACCTTGGATCGGCTCGATCGCCAGGAGGTGCGCAAACAGAAAGATCTGACCGAACTGGCGGCGCTCGGCCAAGCGTATCTCACCAAACGGGACCGCTTAGCCAAAGCGGAAAGCCGCATGCCGGGAGCCGACAGCCATTTCTCCTTGCTGACATTCATGGAGGAAGCGGCCACCACCGCCCATGTGCGCGAGCGCATCACCGGCATGCAGCCTCAAGTACAGTCGTCGGTGCAAGGCTACGAGGAAACAACCGTCGATCTCCGGTTGGAAGGCATCCAATTGCCGGACTTGTTGGCGTTACTCGTGGCTCTCGATCAAGCCCCTTACGACCTTCGCGTTCGCCACCTGCAGATCCGCCCGAAATTCGATAATCCCGTCAATATCGACGCAACCGTTCGAGTCTTGAGTTATGCCAAGAGCTGACGAACGAGGCGTCGCGCTGCTCTTGGCATTGTTAGTGTTGACGATCCTTACAGCCCTTATTCTTGAGTTCGATGCGGAAGCGCGACGCGAATACCGAGCCGCCGCCGCCTTTCGCGACGACTACAAGGCAGGGATGTTGACCCGATCCGCAGTCCAAGCCGCACGCGCCGTGCTCCTGCAGGATCTCTTGCGCGAAAAGATGACGGGGCAGAAATACGACGGGCCGACCGATATCTGGGCCATGCCGATCAAGAATTATGCGATCGGAGACGGGTTTCTGACCGCGCAGATCCAGGACGAAACAGGGAAATTGAACCTGAACGATCTCGCATCAGCTACGGGAAGCTCAGACGTCCAACAAAAAAAGGTGAACCGAGTTAAACGACTATTCGAACTGCTCAGAGTCAACCCAACCCTGGTCGATGCCCTCATCGACTGGATGGATCAGGACGAAGTGCCCCAACCGTCCGGCGCCGAGAGCCTCTACTACCAGTCGCTGAGGCCGCCTTATCGCTGCGCGAACGAGCGGTTGGCCGGGCTTGGAGATCTCCGGCTCATCAAGGGGTTCACACCGGAAATCATCGAGCGGATCACCCCCTACGTGACGGTCTTCCCGCAAGATGGAGGAACGCCAATGAATATCAATACCGCCGATCCCATCGTCCTTCAGACCTTGGACCCTGCCGTTACCCAATCCGTCGCGTTGGAGATCGTCCAAGGACGCCCTTACAAGACGAAAGTGGAGCTCGATCGAGTCGGGAGCTTTCAAGAGATCGGCCGGACACTGAGAAGCGACTACGATATCAAATCGGACTATTTCTCCGCGCGCCTCGCCATTACGATTAATGAAACCACCAAGACTTCTCTGGCGATCCTAAAGCGGGACGCCAGCAAGGGCGAGAGCTCCGTCGAATACCTGCGGATTCTCTAACAGGATGCTCAGAAAGTCCGCCTGCGGGTTCGGTTGTCGTTCACATCACTTAGTCCAGCGGCACGGTGATCGTCACTTCGTTGCCCCGCTCGTTGTACGCTAAGCAAGGAAAGAATGATCGCGCCAAAAACATTCCTCGGCCGTTCGCGTCTTCCACTCCGCAGGCCTCGTCGGCTCGCGTCAGCAGACTCCGCCACTTGAAACCCTTCCCCTCATCCGCGATCCTGTACGTCAGACTGTTTGCATCCTTGTCGTGAAGCACATGCATAGTCACCCGGCGATTCCTCAGCCGAGCTTGAGCGAGTCGATGTGCGAGCAGCTGCTCATAGCAACCATCCATCAGGGCCTTCTGTTTTTCCTGGTATTGAATCTCGAGGTTCCCGTGTTCAACGGCATTGAAGAGCAATTCTTGTAGTGCTCCGCGAAGATGCAATCGCCGGATCGAAGGGAGAGGCGCGGCTGTCGTCTTGATGAGCCAGGAAATCACCATTGGAATATGGGTCGGATCGGAATCGACGGTCAGCTGATATTCCGATCTGCAGAATCCCGGGACATCAGCGAGGTCTCCGGGCACGAGATTCCGAGCGCGCTGCAACGCATGGGCCAGCTCCTCTTCCATCACGGGCTTGTGCAGGTAGTCTGCGGCTCCGATCCGAAGCGCCTGAACAATCGTCGATTCCGGCGCATCCTTCGCCATAACGATCACCGGACAGAGTTCATGCCGGCTCTTCAGCTGCTTGAGGAACGTCAGGCCCGCCGCTGCCGGAAGAAATAGCTCGGTGATCACAATGTCCGGCGTCGCCATGTCGATCATGGTCAAGGCCGCAGTAGGGTCGGACGCGGCAACGACCGAAAACCCTCTCCCCTGCAATTGTTCAGCGATACGCGCCTGAGTGTCGGGACATGGATCGATGACCAAAAGATGATCGGACGTCATGAGTGTATTCATGCGGCCATCCCCTTGTCGCGCGCCTGACAGAGTGCGTCCAAAAGACGTTGGAATTCCCGTTCCAATGCGGTATGGAGTTCCCCGCCATGCGCCAGATTTCCTGCTTTCGCCGACTCTTCCAATTCTTTGCAGGCTTGAAGAGCTGCCGGAGCGCAGAACTGCAAGATAGCGCCCTTCAAGCGATGGCTCGATCGCGCCACCCCTATGGCATTCCCGGCACCCAATGCAGCCTGAGCCTCCGCCAAGTCCTTCGGGCCATGCTCCATAAACAATTCGATCATCATCTGGAACGTCTCTCGGTCGCCATCGACACGGGCGAGAGCCTCATCGAGACTGAAGACGGGGTCATGGCTCATGAGATCACTCCTCCCAAACCCTCTCGACTCTCAGACGGCAATCTCGACACCCATCAAGGCCACATCATCGGGAAATTGCTCATGGCCCTGCCAGCGTACCGCCTCCGCGATCGTCTCGGCAATGACGGTCTCCAATGACTGCTGACCCAATGCTCGAATCGTCGTTTCTAACCGGTCCTGTCCCCACAACTCCCCGTCCGCGGTGGGGCATTCGTAGAGGCCATCGCTGAGCAAATACAGCCGGTCACCCGGAGCGATCGGAAGCGTCGCCGTCACATAGGTCGTTGAAGAATCGAACCCAAGCGGTAAATTCGGTTGGGTCAGCCAACAAACCTCACCGGATCGACGATGAAGCAGAGCTCCACTGTGCCCGGCCGCCGCGTAAGACAGGATGTGGCATCGGAGATCAAGACTCGCGAACACGATCGTGAAGTAATGTCCGCTTTCCGTGAGCGGGAATTGCTTATTCGCTTCCGTTAGGATAGCGCCCGGGTCATTCGAGCCAACGTGACGTAGCAAACTGTCCCTGCGAAGAAAGGTGGCAAATGAGGAGGATCGCAACGCCGGCGAGACACCATGACCGGACGCATCCAGCAGATACAGCCCCAAGAAGTCGTCGCTCCACGGAACGATGTTGAAGAGATCGCCGCCCAACGCGAGTGACGGTCGATAGATGCGGGCCATCTGCACACCGGGCACGACTCTCCCTGAGACCGGGAGCAACGTTTCGACATAGCGAGCGGCAGACTGAAGTTCCCGTTCGAGCGCCTCCTGTTTCCTCGTGATTTCTTCCGTCGCATCCTCAAGCCTTCTGATCAACGTCGCCGAGCGAAGCCCGGCCTGCACTCGTGCCGTGATTTCATGCTTGCTGGCGGCTTTGCTGAGAAAGTCGTCGGCACCGCGAGCCAGTCCTTCAGCGATCTGCTCGGGTTGGTCATTTCCGGTCATCATCAAAATTTGACTCGAGACGAGCGCCGGATCTTGGCGAACCGATTCGCAAAACGAGGGACCATCCATTTCCGGCATCATCCAATCCACAATCGTCAGGTCAGGCCGCTCCCGCCTCAGTGCGTCCAACCCAGCCATCCCGTCACCGGCCTCGATCACACGGTAGCCGAGCCGCTTGAGTCGAGCCGCCAACGCAATGCGCGCCGTAGGCTCGTCATCCACGACCAAGACGGTTTGCACCAAACCATCTGCGGCATTACCGGACGTTGTCACTGCGGTTGGAATCGGCATCGTATGAGATTCGCTGTGAGCACCTGTGAGCAAATTGATCGACGAACACGCCGTCTGTCCGATCAGGTGATGATCGACCTAGGCAGCACGTTGCTGTCCACCCAATGCATCTTGTTCATTGTCATATATAGGAATCAATTTTTGAATGCTTGCTAGACTCATGATTTCTCGCACGTAACTTTGTGGTTTCAACATGCTCACTTTGCCTTGGCTCAACTTGAAGTTCTGAGAGACGAGCGCCAGCAAACCGAGCCCTGAACTGTCCACAAAACGGACTTCGGCCATATTCAAGATCAAATGCCGACAGCCCTTCTGGCGTATCGTCTCCACGGCCGTTTTGAACTGTTCACGATTCGCGTATGTGAGATCCCCCGCCATATCAAGAATCACACCGTTCGGGACGGGGCGTTCTTTCGTATGCATCGACATGAGTACCTCCTTTATTCAGACTCGTCGAAATCGTCTCGCTTCTCGCTCACGCGGCCCGAGCTACCGCCGCTTCCTCCGTCGGAAACACTGCGATCATCTTATCGATATTGGCCATTTCCAAAATCTGCTTCACAGTCCCTTGGGGATCCACAAGACTGAGCGTTCGTTCGTCAGCTGCGAGCTGTTGAGAAGTCAACGCCAGGAGACCCAAGGCGGCACTGTCCATGTAGGTCACGTCGCGCAGATTGACGATGAGATGCTTGTCTTGCGATTCCCGAAAAGCCGACACCGCAGAAGAAAAGTCCTTGCGGTTCCGGTGCGTGAAGACATCGGCGATATGTACCACAGTCGCATCGTTCAAACCCCGTCGTGTCATGGGCATACATCCTCCGATCAGCGGCTCACGTGGGCCAGTATGGATCCGGCGATATCATCCAACGGAAGAATTTTGTCCACCGCTCCCGCCTTGATCGCTTCTTTCGGCATGCCGAACACGACACAACTTGCTTCATCTTGTGCGATCGTGAATGCTCCGGCCTGTTTCATCGTCAACATTTCTTTGGCGCCGTCGCCTCCCATCCCGGTCAGGATGACCCCGACGGCGTTCGCGCCGGCATAGCGGGCCACTGAAGCAAACATGACATCCACCGACGGCCGGTGACGATTGACCGGTGGGTCTTGGTTGATCTGCACCGTGTATCGAGCCCCGCTTCTGACTAGTGTCATGTGGTAATTGCCCGGCGCAATCAAGGCATGCCCCGGCAACACACTGTCTCCATCCTGCGCTTCTTTCACGGCAATCCTGCAGATCTTGTTCATCCGGTCCGCCCACGTCTTCGTGAATCGTTCCGGCATATGTTGCGTAATCAGGATGGGCGGGGTATTCGATGGGAGCTTTTCCAAGACTTCCTTCACCGCTTCTGTCCCACCGGTCGAAGACCCGATGGCAATGATCGTATCAGTGGTCTTGATCATGGCGCTTCCGGAAGCGAGAGGTGATGGGTGAGAAGCGAGGGGATTCTGATGACCATTCCCCCCTATTCCCTTACCTCTTACCCGAGCCACGGCGGCGGCTTTGATCTTGGCGATGAGATCCTGAGCGATCTCATTCATGCCTTCCCGAAGATCGATCTTCGGCTTGGCGATGAAATCGACCGCTCCGAGTTCCAACGCGCGCAATGTGGTCTGGCAGCCGATTTCCGTCAGCGAACTCACCATCACCACCGGCATCGGATGCCCTCGCATCAGCTTTTCCAAGAAGGTCAACCCATCCATCTTGGGCATCTCGACATCAAGAGTGAGCACATCCGGGTTCAGCGCCTTAATCCTCTCTCGCGCAATGTAGGGATCCGGCGCTGCGCCGACAACTTCGATATCCGGGTCCTTTGCGAGCAAGGTGGCGAGCACCTGCCGCATAAGCGCCGAGTCATCGACGGTCAAGACTCGAATCTTTTGCATACATCCCTCACATTACTCTCAACACAACCGAAGCATGGATACGCCTCAGACCGTACTGATGGCATCTTCAAAACAGCGTGACTTCTTCCTCCGCGGCCTGTTTGCGCGTTTGAATCGTGGCGGCGTACTCTTGTTCACGAACCTCGATCGTTCGGTTCTTCAGCCGCTCAAGTTTTTTCAGCAACACTCTCCCCGACTCGGTGAAGTAGTACACTTTGCGCGGATACACATCGCCCAAATCAGTCTTACCGGCGGATAATCCTTCGGTCTTGAGATACTCCAAGACCCATTCGGTATTTCGAGCGCCGACATCGATGTTCCCGTCATAAATTTTCCCGGCGCCGAACAGCTTAATCTCTAACCGGCTCTTGATTCCTCCTCGTTTGAGAATACCGTTGATCAACGACTCCATGGCATAGGACCCATATCGAGTTGATTCCCCCCATGCGTCGCAGTTTCCATCTTTCGGCTTCGGTAACATAAAATGATTCATCCCCCCCACGCCGGCGATTGGATCACGGACACAGGCCGAGATGCATGAACCGAGCACGGTGTACACAACCATGGGATCGGCACTCACAAAAAATTCACCCGGTAGGATGCACGCAATCTCATGGGGAAATCGGCTGTCACGCATGCGTCGAATATGCGCAAATTGCTCCAGATCCATCGGAGGCATGCGGTCAACACTCCTTCTGATAGATCGTCGGAGCCAACGATTTGAACGTGTGATTCACCCATTGGAGACTCTCGGAATGCCCGATAAAGAGATATTTACCAGGCTTCAGATAGCGGTGGAATTTATTGACCAGTGTTTCCTGGGTTGGCCTGTCAAAGTAGATCATGACATTCCGGCAGAAAATCAGGTCCAGAGGACTCTTAATGGGAAACTCACTGTCCATCAAGTTGAGCCGACGAAACTGAATCACCGCGGCAAGATGCGGCTTCACCTTGAAGAAGCCCGCGCTGTTCCCCCGCCCGCGTAAGAAATGCCGCCGCAGCACCTCCGGCGGCACATCGCGGAAGCGGTCTTCGCCGTAGGTGCCGGCGGCCGCTTTGGCCAGCACTCGGGTTGACAGGTCCGAAGCGAGTATCTTGAAATCCCACTGGTCCGGATTCCGCGCATGTTCGAAGAGAGTCATGGCAATCGTATAGGGTTCTTCACCGGTCGAGCATGCGGACGACCAGATGCGGACGCGTTTTTCTTGCGCCAGTTCTGGAAGAATCCTGTCACGGAGAAACTCGAAATGTTTCGGCTCACGAAAGAAATCGGTCTTATTGGTTGAGATCAGATCCAGCAGACGGGTAAATTCTTCTCGGCTGGGATCTTCCACCACCTGTCCATAGTAGTCGGAGAATGTCTTCAGCCCAAGCTCGCGTAGACGATTCGAGAGCCGTGAGGCAACCAACGTCTGCTTCTGATCACCGAGCTCAATCCCGCTCTCGTCATAGATGAGCCTACGGAATTGTTGATACTCCTCTGTCGAGATGGCGTATACCATGGTCGGTCAAAGCCTGCGACGAACCAGGCGCACCATCGGTGGACCCGACGCGCCTATGCATAGGTTTTATCGGTCCGTCGAGAACAAATCTTAAGCGAATGGATAGAAACGGACTAATGGAGCGCCCCCGGAAAAAACGATTCGGTGCTCGGCTTTGTGCAAACCTGGCGGATGGTGAGATCGAGGTCAGAACAAAACGACGAGATGCTACAAAGGTAAACCTCCTATCAAGATCGGTTGTGACCGGGCGAGCCGTCGTTAAAACTCTTCGAACTCCTCCGACCCTCGTGAGACATTCCCTCCGGCAACGACCATAGCTTTCTTCGGCGCACTCGTGCGAGGCGGGCGCGGTATTTCCGGTTTCCGTTCTCGAGCATTATACGCACGGTCGATCGAGCGTGCGGTATTTTCCCTCACGCTGGCGATCGCCACGCTTCCCGCTTTCTCTGCCTCGGACATCTTCTGGATCTTGAACAACGCCATTCGGCGCAGGAGTTCCGTCGCTTGACTCCGCATCGACTGACTGGCGCTCGTGGTCTCCTCCACCAAGGCCGCATTCTGTTGTGTCGTTTCATCCATAGCCATGATCGCCTTGTTTACCTGATCGATCCCGCTCGCCTGTTCTTGGGAGGCGGCCGTGATCTCAGCGATAATGTCACCAACCCGCTTTACCGCGCTTACGATTTCTTCCAGCGTCTTTCCTGACTGATTGACAAGCTCGCTGCCGTCGTTCACCCGCTGAATCGACTCGTTGATCAGTCCTTTGATTTCTTTTGCCGCCGTCGCCGAGCGCTGCGCCAAATTCCGCACCTCCGCCGCCACCACGGCGAAGCCGCGCCCATGTTCTCCCGCCCGCGCCGCTTCTACCGCCGCGTTCAAGGCCAGAAGATTCGTCTGGAACGCGATCTCGTCGATCACCGTGATAATGTCGGCGATCTTCTTGCTGCTCTTGTTGATCTCCCCCATTGCGTCCACGGCTCGTTTCGTGACAGCCCCTCCCTTGTCCGCCGTGTCCCGCGCGGCCACCGCCAGTTGATTGGCCTGCTTGGCGTTATCGGCGTTCTGTTTCACGGTGGACGTCATCTCTTCCATCGAGGCGCTGGTCTCTTCCAGTGCCGAGGCCTGTTCGCTGGTTCGTTGAGACAGGTCCTCGTTGCCCTTCGTAATCTCCTCGGCTCCCGTCGCCACTGCCTCCACCGACTCGCGCACGGCGGCGATTGTGTCCACCAAGTTGTGCACCACGCCGTTGATGCTGAGCTTGATCTTGTCCAATTCCCCTTGATATGCGCCGGTCATTTCTTCGGTCAAATCGTTGGCAGCCAGTCGCCCCAACACCACCTGCGCATCCGACACCAACTTCTCCGTCTCCGCTTGATTTTGTTTTTGGGCGGTAATGTCCGTCGCAAATTGCACTACCTTGCACACCTTGTCGTTGACGTCGAGGAGCGGACTGTAGCAGGCCTGAAGCCAGATCTCCTTCCCACCCTTACCGACCCATCGATATTGGCCAGAATCAGACTCTCCCCGGTTGAGCTTCTGCCAGAACGCCGCATATTCGCCGCTGCTGGCATGCGCCGGATCGCAGAACATCCGGTGATGCTGGCCCTTGATCTCGTGCATGCCATACCCGACGCACCCGAGGAAATTGTCATTGGCCGTTACGATCGTCCCGTCGACATTGAATTCAATGCAAGCCTGCACTCGTCCAATAGCGTTCGTAACACCGCTCAGCTCCGCTGCCTGCGCTTTCAGCGCCTGTTCCTGTTTGGCTGCCGCGCTCTCCAGCGACTCGGCCATCTGGTTGAACGCCTTGGCCAGCTGCCCGATTTCGTCCTGTGCCGTGACCGTCGAACGATGAGTCAGCTGCCCGCCTTGGAGCTTATGCGCCGCGTCCAGCACATTCAGCAAGTTCTGACTGATCAGTTTGGACACAAACCACACGGTGAACCCGCCGATGAGGAGCACGCTGATGTTCAGGATGCTCATGCCCCAATTCAGGCTCGTGCTGAGATCGTGGCCGGATTGATAGCTTTCCTCCGCCTGCCTATTATTTTCTTTAACCAACCAGTCGACCGCGTCATAGAGCACGGTGATTTTCTCGGCCAGTTCGGTCTTCTGGACCTCCGTCGCGGCGTCCTTGCTGTAATTCTTACTGAGCTGCAACACTTTCTTCCGGACTTCCATATACCCGGGTATCCCGGCTTGTAATTTCTCAAAGACCTTTTTTTCCTCTTCCGCGACGATGAGCGGGACATACTTTGCCACAAGACCCTCGATTTCTTTATCAAGATCCGTGATGCTCTTTTCCCGCGCCGCCATCGTAGCCGCGTCATTCGCCAGAATGTGCCAGACCACGAAGTTGCTCCTGCGCAACATCTGCGCGCGCAGATCGCTCAAGACCGTGACCCCAAGCAAGTTCGTTTTATAGATAAACTCCGCGTTCCCATTCAGCCGATTCATGCCCACAATGGACAAGCCGCCGATGACGAGAAGCAGGAATCCGATAACCCCGAACCCGCACAACAGTTTGAACCTGATGCTGAGGTTCTTGAACGCGTTCAGCATGCGCCCTCCATAAATCGAACTCCATCCATTTCTTCGTGGAGTCCCTACGCAAACTCTGTTTCGAGCGCCACCGAAGTGGTCTTGAAACGACAGGTCTTCCCCCTGCCCGCTCAAACGGGTTGAGCCGTCCGCTCAACCGGCATTCTATGCCGTGACTGACACTCTATCGGTTCGAGATGGGAAACCTTAAGCGGCGATGAAAGACACACCCGTAGTCAGAAAGACGGAGAGCCCTAGAGCGGATCAGTTGAAAAATCCATCGGTTCTGCAAAGAACACCACCGACACGATCTCCACATTCGTGAGGATCAACGGCGCCAACGGACAATGCCGAACCGTCAAGACGGTCGAACTGGCGTTCGACGGAATGGCCGATGACTATGAATTCATTGCATCTTCGCGGAGTAACTGTTCAATTTTACCCTGTAACAATCCAAGGTCCTTGGATGGAAATGCGTGCCTGGTGTTCGCCAGAACCTCAACGGTACTCTCAAGCGCTTCTCGATACCCATCGAGTCTCGGACATTGCATCATGCGACAGACATCAGTGGGCGCTTCGGCGCCGCCTTGTAACTGACTCGTCAGAACGGACCGAATCCTGGAAGACAAGACGGCCATCTGGGAAAAACTCTGGGAAAGGAACGCGTCGAGAGACCATGCCAACTCTCGTTCGCTCGCCCCGCTTCCGGGCCGAGGCAAGTGATCTTGCACCTGCTCCAAGGAAGCAACCAGTCGACTCGCTTCTTCTCGAACCGCCGTGGTCATACGCAAAAGGCTGGTCCTTTTCACCGCTTCGCCCACCGCACGAAGCAAATCCGGCCAATCGACCGGCTTGAGCAGGTAGTCTGTGAACGACAGGCGGAGTGCTTCCACGGCAGTTTGAACAGAGGGATAGCCGGTCACGAGCACGATTGGAAGCGAAGGGAATTGGGCGCGGATATCCCGGAGAAATTCGAATTGCATGTTGCCCGGCATACGGATATCGGTAATGAGGGCATCATGCTGACTCGTCAGGAGTCTACCGGCTTCTTGCGAGTCCTGCGCGCAATCGCAGCGATAGCCCTCTTGCTCCAAAAGCCTCGCCGTCGCGAGACGGAACGTGTCTTCATCGTCGGCGAGCAGAACCCTGGGCATCTCAGTGATCATAGGGTCACAACCTCCTTTATGATGTCAGATTGATCCTGCACACAAGCACCAGCCGTGAGACGCGGCAGAAGAACCGAGAACGTCGATCCTCCGACCGACTGAGTCTGGACTTCAATCTTGCCTCCCATCGCCATCACCAGACTCTGAGAGATGGAAAGCCCCAGTCCCATACCTTTCTGATCTCCTTCCGTCTTTGTCGTAAAGAACGGGTCGAAAATGTGCGGGAGATGCTCCGGGGAAATGCCCGGCCCTTGGTCGGACACGGCAATTCGTATCGCATCCGGCTCTACACGAAGCGTCAGTCTGATCATCCCTCCCTCGCTGGAACAATCGATGGCATTATTCAGCAGGTTCAGCAAGACTTGCAGCAAATCCCCTCGTGGGACGCTGAGCCGGTCGAGGCCAGGATCCACATCGATCGACAGCGCGAGCCGATGTTGTTGCAGCCGTTTGGCAAACAGTGCATCGATGTCGTTCATCATGGTCTGGAATTCAACCGCTTCCCCCTTGCCGGACTCCGGTCGATAGAGCTGATACATATTCTGGACGATGGATGCGACACGACCGATCTCGCGATCGATCATGCCGACGAATTCAGCGTGAGGATGGCCTGGATCCACTGCTTGTTTCACGAGCGTAAAGGCGTTCTTAATCCCGGCGATCGGGTTATTGATTTCATGCGCGACGCCGGCCGCTAAACGGCCCATCGCCGCCAGCTTTTCCGTCTGCGCCCGCTGCGATTCCAGCTTGGCGATCTCGGCGGTCCGTTCGGCGATCTGATGTTCCAACTCTTCAGTATGGCGGGACCGCTCCGCCTCCAAGTATTTGCGCTCGGTAATATCACGGCCCGCTACCAATCGGACTTCCTTTCCGCGATAACGACAAGGTCTGACCACGACTTCACCAGGAAAGATTGTACCGTCTTTGCGGCGCCCCGTGGCTTCGTAGGGCCCGTTCACACCGTTCTGCATATTGGCCAGAACCAGATCTCGGGATTCGTCGGCAACGAGATCCCATAGGGATCGGCCGATGAGCTCGCCTGGTCCGTACCCGAATATCCGCTCCAAACCCGCATTCACCTCGATCAGGATCCCCTGATCATGGATGGCGATGCCGTCAAACGTCGCTTCCGTCAACAGCTTGTACCGTAATTCGCTGTCGCGCACTGCTTCCTCCACGTGTTTCCGCTCGGCGATCTCGTCCTGAAGAGATCGATTGGCCAGCGCCAGCTGCGCGGTCCGTTCACTGACCCGCTGCTCTAATTCATCATGCACTCGCCGCAGCTCCGCCTCCACCAGCTTTTGCGCCGTGATGTCACGAAACGACGCGACCACGCCGGAAGGCAGCGCATTCTCGTCCGCCATCATGGGTTGTGTATTGACCGAAATCCACACAAGCGACCCGTCGGGTCGGTGCACGCCCATGACGACGTTCTCGCTGGCGCGGCCGCTTCGGAGGGTTTCCATCGTCGGATGAGTTTCGCTGGGAAACGGCGAGCCGTCTTCATGGATCGCTTGCCACTGCGGATGCGGATCAAGTGAAGTGCAGCCCAGTACCTGGTCTTCGGTGAGCCCAAAAATCCTGCAGGCGCTGGCGTTGCATGAGACAATACACCCCATTCTGTCCTGAATAACGATTCCCTCGGCCATGGCCCTTACAACACTCCGATGCCGTTGTTCGCTCTCGCACAATGCCCCTTCCATTTGTCGGCGCATAGTGATGTCAGTGTTCGTCCCGATCCACTTCACGATCCGACCCGCTTCGTTTCTGATCGGCAGAGCGCGGGTCAGATACCAGCGATAGGTGCCGGCACCCGCTTGTCTGAGACGAAACTCAATCTCATACGGCTCCCCGGTTTGCAAAGAAGCGGTCCATGCCGTCATACAGGCAGGCAAATCGTCAGGATGGAGCACAGACTGCCATTCCCAATCGAGCAGTCGCTCTGCCGGAACATCGAAGTACTCCAGCACACGCCGATTCACATAATCCAATGTGCCGTCCGGACGAGCAGTCCAGACCTGCTGAGGAATGGATTCGATCAATCGCGTTTCACTTTGCCGCAGGGCCTGTTCTGCCCGCTTGAGATCAATTGGCCTCCTGTTCATCCATCGGCAAACTCCCGCCCATATGAAACACAAAGCGGCAAAGGACGACAGGTACGGAATTATCATAGAATCCGATTCCGAGGGAGCGAGCCAGAAACCAATAAAGCCGAGAAGTGTGACAATACTTGTGGTCGGAAGAACGAAAATACCTAAAGATGGGAGGCTATGGAGTGGGCGTGAGCGGATGTCGGCTTCAGAGGATCTCTGACAATCATGGCTGGTCACGGAGCGACAGGATAAAGCGCGACACAGTATCCGTCAAATCCATATGGCTCTACTCTAGCCCCTATTTCAATCAAGTAATGGATAACCCGGCATACAAAAGAAGGCAAGAATAGACTATGCCGCGCGGTCGATTTCTCGCTCGGCCTCAAGCCAGTCGTCGAGATCATAGCCTGGTCGATAACCACGGGCCGCATACAACTCGTACGCTCGCTTCGCGATCTGTTGACGACGTTCCGACAATGAATGAACTTGTTTGGAGATCGACGACTGGCCGGATCTTCGTTCATGTTTCGCCATAGATGATCCCTTTCCGCTATGACCTGGCCGACGGCTTCGTGATCGGCCGTGTCGCTCGGTCAGACTCCTTACGCTGCAGCCGCAACCGGTACATCTTTTGATAAATCTTTCCCGGCTGAATCCAGGAGCAACCTGTCGATGTCCAAGAGCGATATCAATTTGTCGCCGGACTTTCCGACCCCATTTAAGAAGGTCACATCCACCTGATTTCCAAAATCCGGCGCCGACTGAATATCCTTTTTTTCGATGTCGAGCACATCTGATACGGCATCGACCACCAACCCCATCACTTTGTCCTGCACTACCACGACAATAATGACGGTGAACGTCGTGTAGTCGATGGTCGGCATACCGAACTTGGTCCGCAGCTCGACGATGGGCACAATGGTTCCCCGCAGATTCAGAACCCCCTTAATGTGAGATGGTGTATTGGGGATCTTGGTCACGGCGGTATACCCCTTGATCTCCTGCACACGGAGAATATCGACCCCGTACAACTCGTCTCCAAGACTGAAGGTCAAAAACTGACTCCCGTCCGTGCTCAACCCCGCTTGCTGATTGAGGTCTTTGGTTTCCTTGTCCATACCTGCTCCTCCGTAGAAGGCTCCCTTCTCGCCGCTTCGCCGTTTCAGCGTGATGGCTGCTCAAGCTGCAACCGGATGACCGTGGCGCGCGATTTCAAGCACGCCACGTACGTCGACGATGAACCCTACCCTGCCGTCGCCAAGGATCGTGGCCCCAGCGACGCCTTCGACCTTGCGAAAATTCTGCTCCATACTCTTGATGACAACTTGCTGTTGTCCGAGGATTTCGTCCACCATGACTGCCACTCGCTCCCCTTCCGTCTCCAAGATGAGAAGAATGGCCTCCTTGGGATCCGTATATTCCGGCTCGCTTGCAAAGACCTCATACAACCGCACCATTGGAATGTACGTGCCCCGGACATTGATGAGTTCGCCCTTGCCGACCACGGTTTTGATCAATTCGGCTTTGGGCTGAATCGACTCCAAAATAGACAGCAGCGGTATGATGTAGGTTTCCTTGCCGACCCGCACCGTCATGCCGTCAATGATCGCCAGCGTTAGCGGAAGCTTGAGCGTAAAGGTGGTCCCATATCCTTTCCTTGTCTTGATACTAACCGTCCCTCCCAAATTTTCAATGTTCCGCTTCACGACATCCATGCCCACGCCCCGGCCCGATATGTCCGTGATTTTCTCGGCCGTTGAAAATCCCGGCTTGAAGACCAACGGCCAAATTTGATCATCGGTCAGTTTCTCGCTCTCACTGATCAAGCCTTGCTTGATCGCCTTCGCCAATATCTTATCGCGATTCAATCCACGTCCATCATCCTCCACGGTAATGCAGATAGTGCCGCCTTCATGGAACGCGTTAAGCCGGATGGTCCCGACCTCCGGTTTATTGTTGTCAAGGCGCTCTTCCGGCGGCTCCAATCCATGGTCCGCGGAATTCCGAACCAGATGCGTAAGCGGGTCGCCGATCGACTCAATGACCGTCTTATCCAACTCTGTTTCTTCTCCGGACAGAACAAGTTGGATTTTTTTCCCGGCTTTGGCCGAGAGATCGCGTACGAGCCGAGGAAATCTGGCAAATGCGGTGCCGATGGGCAACATGCGAATACTCATGACACGTTCTTGAATCTCTCGTGTGTTTCGTTCCAACTCCACCATGCGCTCCAGCAATACCGGCAGTTGCCGCATCTCGAATCGAGACCCTAAATCGCTCAACATCGACTGGGTGATCACCAGCTCACCGACCAAATTGATGAGCTTGTCGATCTTGGCCGTATCGACTCGGATGGAGGTGGTGTCTGTTTTTTTTGCCTGCGCAGCGGATTCCTGCTGCCGCTGTTTCTGCAGCGCCTGTTCAACCTGCTGCGGCGTGGCGGCTTTCTGCTCTACAAGAATCTGGCCGACGCGCTTTTGCTGGGCCAGTGCCTGATCCAGCGTCTCACGTGAAACGACGCCACTCTCCACCAAAATTTCTCCAAGCGGTTTAGGACTCTCCGTTTCGGCAGAGGCGCTCGTCTCTGTTATAAGGCTCTGCGCTTGCGCGCCCTTGTTCTCAACCAACTGGATCGATAACGCGCTGTCTTCTCTGACAAACTCAAAGGCGGACTCGATTACCGTCTGATCTTTATCGGTGGTCAGCTGCATTCCCCAGGACAGATAACATTTCTCCGAATCGATGTCGGCAAGCTCCGGCAACCGAGACATATCGAGCGTCACTTCGGTCAGGCTGCCGAGGTTTTTTAATTCCTTAAACGTCTGCAGCGGATCGAGGCCTCGTTGAAACAGCCATTCGGGCGGCGTCCACGCGATCACATACGTCCGATCTCCGCTGCAGTTCGCGGCTGAACCAGCGGGCGCTACTTTGTTAGTCGACCCTGCCACCGCTGGCTGCGAATCCGATGCGCTCGCCGCCGCAAGCTCTGTCGTGAGTCGTCTCGCCGTTTCTTCGTCGACGGCTGCACCCGTCTTGACCGACTCGATCAACGTCTTCAAACAATCCGTCGATTTCAGGAGGAGGTCGGCAATCGATGGGGACACGGCCTTCTGCCCGTTCCGCAGCAGATCGAGCAGCGTCTCCATCTTATGAGTAAATTGCGCGACGGCATTGAAACCGAACATGCCGGCCGTACCCTTGATCGAGTGAGCGGAGCGGAAAATCTTGTTGAGGAGGTCCAGATCCTCAGGATGTTGTTCCAGTTCCAGAAGCCCTTCCTCGACGACCGCAAGATGTTCAGCCGCTTCATCGAAAAAGGCGTCTTGAAACTGTGCAAAATCGTTGCTCATCGTGAACCCTGTCGTGCGTGAAGCCCGTTTCGACTCAGCGCGGACTTCGACTTCGCCGCAAGTTGAGTGAGCGTCGACCGTGAAGCGCGTGCTTGATCCGCTTCGGACGATTCAGGCTTCACGAGATACGTGCAACGCGTCATGCCGGCAATACTTTGGCGATCGTCTTTAAAAGAACTTCAGGATTGAAAGGCTTCACGATCCATCCGGTCGCTCCAGCCTCTTTACCGGCCTGCTTCTTTTCCGCAGCCGATTCGGTCGTAAGCATGAGAATAGGAGTGAATTTGAAGGCGCTCAATCGTCGCAATTCTTTGATGAGAGCGATCCCATCCATCTCCGGCATATTGAGGTCAGTGACGACGATATCCATTTTCGCGCCGCCGGAGACCTTGTTGACCGCATCCTTTCCGTCTTGCGCTTCGACCACGGTAAAACCGGCATTTGTCAGCGTAAAAGCCACCATCTGCCGCATGGTGGGTGAATCATCGACGATCAGTGCGGTCTTGCCCATAGCGCCCCTCCGGCATCGGTGACAGAGTCGGATTGAGATGGCATCGAACTTTCTCTCTAAAAGAGTGTGACGGAATCAGACTCTTTGCTCGACATGTCCATGGGCACCGGTTCTCCGTAATCCGGCCCTAACACCGCCGCATGCAGGCGACGTTCCTCCTCCATGGTATAGTGCTGCTCAACCAGCTCCAACTCGGCAATCTCTTTCTTTGCCGCTTCGTCACCTGGTCCTTTCAATAGAGCCTGCAGATGCGCCTGTAGTCGATCCAACGCCAGACCGACATGCTCCAGCTTTTGACGTGTGATGTCTTGGAACTGCATCGCCATCACGACCTTGGACAGGCTGGCCGAGTCGTCTTTTGACGACGCCGCTCTTTCCGGAGATGCCAGCATTCGGAGATGAAGCACTAACTCCATGGCCGCTCTCTCGGTCTCTTGCGTCACAGCGGTCATCTGAGCCTTCAATACCGGGATCATATGCATGGATTCGGTCGCAAAAATCTCCCATGCCCGTTGATGATCGAGAAGCGCGCTGAGTGTCGTTTCATCGCCGGCAAGAGAATGATCGGGCCTTCTATTGTGGTGTCCCGATGAGTTCATAGCCCCGCTTACGCGGCTCCTCTTGCCACTCTCGGCGGCGCGTCACACTTGCCGTCCAACGCCGCCACGACCCTCCCGGCATGCCTCTCACTCGCTCAGAGAGTCTGTAAATCCCAGCTGATTCAATTTCGTCTGAAGGTCATCGGAGATACCCGTTACGAACATGCGCCCTTGCTTGCGCGCGGCCAGCATCAGTTGAATTGCCGCCGTGTCGGCTCTGGCGACGCCGCTGAGATCCAGCGAGACCATCCCTTCGTTGGCGAACAATTTCACTAATGATTCCCTAAATTCAGCCGCCTCAAAAATGGTGAGTTCGCCCGTGGGCGCCAAATGCCTTGCGTCCTGCCCTTCAACTCGAGGTGTCGGAGACGACGATTGCCCGTCTGCCATCGGTCGTTAGCCTCATTCGCTGACATCACTGGATCATATTGTCGGCTGCTTTTGGTTGAGACTTGAGGACCGGCACATAACACGTGGCCCGCCTACGGCGTTTGGACTCGCCCTTCGCCCGACAACTCCGGATTCGGAGATGGATTTTGCGGCATATCTTCCACCGATTGCGCGGATGGCTCTGATTGATCGCCGGACTGAAGAATCGGGGCGGCCGGAGTTTGCGCGAGAATGACGACTTCGACTCGACGATTCTTGGCCCTCTGTTCCGCATCCGAATTGGCCGTCACAGGCCTGGTATCGGCATGCCCCACGGCCGCCAAGTGCTCGGCCGGGACGCCGTAGAGTTCAGACAACACCCGCACAACCATCACCGATCGAGCCGCCGACAACTCCCAATTGGAAGGAAATTGTGCCGTCCGGATGGGAACATTATCCGTATGCCCTTCGACGCGGGCATGCCGGTTCATTTCCAGAATAGCTCCGCCTAATCCTTCGAGAAAAGGAAGCGCTTCCGTCCTGACTGTCGCTTCTCCACTGTTAAACAGTAGTCGATCGGGGATCGTAATGACGATATCTCCACTGATCGTTTGCACGACGGTGACGAACGCCACCATGTCTTTCAGTTGCTTATCTTTAATGACTTGGGTCACTTGGCGGATACGGCGAATTGTGATTTCCTTGGCGTCGGTTGGATTTCTCCCCTGCAGCGCCATTTTTGCTTCGCCGACGCTGATCATCTGGTTGGCACCCGACTGGTTGGCGAGTGGATTCAACGCCGCCTTGATCGAGTCGCTGACGGTTCGATACTTCCCGATGTTGATCGACGAGATCGAGTACATCACAACGAAAAAGGCAAACAGCAAGGTAATGAAATCGGCATACGAAACCAGCCATCGCTCGTGATTTTCGTGTTCTTCGTGTTTATGCTTGGCCATAGGGCACGCAAGCCGTTAAACATGAACAGCGGGGCAGTCGGCCTCTTGTTCGCAGCATGACATGTCAGATTTCACGCTTCACTTCTTTGCATCTTTGATCCGTTCGCTGTGTGGGAGAACACTCTCCAACTTTTCCTGCAGTAATCGAGGATTTTCGCCATGCGCGAGTCCGACGAGCCCCATGATGATCAGGTTGCGGCTCCCCGTTTCCTCTTTCAGCTTCAGCTTGATCTTATTCGCAATGGGGAGAAAGAAGAGGTTTGCCGCCCCCACACCGTAGATCGTAGCGACGAACGCGACGGCGATTCCGCTGCCGAGCTTGGAAGGATCGGCGAGATTTTCCATCACGTGAATCAATCCAAGTACCGCGCCCAGGATGCCGACGGTCGGCGCATACCCTCCGGCCGCTTCCCAGACCTTGGCCGCTATCACCCCTTGCTCTTCATGGTGTTCCACTTCAATCTCGAGAATTTCGTGCACGACTTTCGGCTCAGTACCATCGACGATCAACTGAATCCCTTTCTGCATGAAGGGATCTTTGATGTCTTTCAGTTTGCCCTCGAGCGCCAACAGCCCTTGCTTTCGTGAAAGATTTGCGAGATCCAAGATCAGTTTAATCGTTCCCTTGTTGTCGCTTTGGGGACCGGAAAACGCCAGAGAGAGGGCGCCGACCGCCTTGACGACGACCGGCAACGGATTCTGGATGCAGACCGCTCCAGCGGTTCCGCCGATCACGATGATAAAGGCGGTCAACTGCAGAATCGAACCCACATGGCCGCCTTCCAGCACCTGCCCCCCGAGGATGGAACCCAATGCGATCACCATCCCGAGTATTGTTGCAATATCCATTGTGCGGACACCTCATTTGAACCCGAATTGAGCCAGGATGTCGTCGGCGACCTTCTGCTTCATGGCCGTCGTGTTCGATTTCTCAAGTTGTTTGAGCAAATCCCCGGCTGTGCCCGCATCACGTGCCGCCTCGCAGCTTTCCTGTAATCCGAACACGACAACGAGTTCCATCAGCCTTCCTTGCACTTCGTCAAGAATCGAGACGAGTTTCTTCACTCGCTGAGCCACGAGATCTTGAAAGGATAGGGCGGTCATGATCTCCGTCAAACATTTTCCGTCCTGTGCGAGAACGGAGGTCACGTTCCCAAGACGTCCGGCAAGGGTCGGGCAATCCATCGTCTGCAGTACCTCCGTGATCGCGGAGAGATCCTTGGCGATCCTCCCGTGATTGTCCTGAATCATCTCCGTCAAACGCATGACTTCAAGCGTGCCGTCCTCCGTCATCTTGCTCAAGTCGCTCAAATGGGAGACAGCGGCAGGAAGCTGAGTGCTGCCGGACATGATCTGCGGGCTGGCCGCAGAGATGGCTTTCATCGCGCTGTCGACAAAACGGGTCAAGGTCCCGAGTTCTTCGTATAATTTATGCTCTAGTTTATGCACAGCCCCTCTCTATTTCGGTGTGGAGACGGATTTGCTTGATCACGGTTACTTAAAAATCTTCGCGATCTTTTCCTGTAAGGTCTCGGCTGTAAACGGCTTGACGATATAGTTGCTGACGCCTGCTTGCACCGCCTCGATCAAATTGCTCTGTTGCGCCTCCGCCGTGACCATCAAGACCGGTGTTGCTTTGAGCTTCTCGTCCGCTCGAATCGCGCGGAGCATGTCGATCCCCGTCATGACCGGCATATTCCAGTCAGACACGACGAACCCATACGTGTCTGCCCGCAACTTCTGCAGCGCCTCCTGTCCGTTTTCCGCTTCGTCTGTATTGGCGAATCCCAACTGTTTCAGGATATTTTTAACGATTCTTCTCATCGTCACCATATCATCGACCACGAGGATTCTCATGTTTGGATCTACCGCCATAACGCCTCCTTTGTCTTCCTGTCTTCACAGCAACGACGACCGACGGTCTGGCCCGTGATGGGTGGCCGGACCTTTTCACAGTCTCTCGGCGTTTCCTCGGATATCGGCACATTCGCAGACCGACCTGAGCCGGAAAGCATCCATGCGTTGCAGAACTCGCCGGTTTGATAAGAAATGATCGACGTGCGTGGAGAAAGCTTGGCCCTGGAAGGCCCGTCGCCGGTAGAATCATGACTCCACTCATGACCTGAGCGACTTATCGGCTGAGAGAGGGATAGTCGCGTCATTCTACCGATGAACCAAACAGCGACCCGAAGATCTCTAGCCTTGCCGAGAACGACCATGCATCCATTCATGGATATCACGGCGCATGAAGCGCCAGTGCTTTCCAATTTTTGACGCCGGCAATTCACCCACTCGGGCGAGCTTATAGACGGTGGACTTCGGTACGCGCAGAAACCGAGCCACCTCCATCACGGTGAGAATATCCTCCTCCCGTGCGGTGGCCTCGTCGGTCTGAATCGCTGTTGCTGAAGATAGTTCATTATTCATGACGACTGAGGTATCGGCGTGGCGGTTTCAAAACTTGAGCGTCCAATAAAAGAGGATCTGTGACTGCAATCATATTTCTTGCCCATTTCACCCGGATGGATGATGTCCATTCATGTTTCTCCCCTGCTGACCGACAAAGGGTGTGTTACTGTGCGCAAACCAATAGGAACTGAACGCAATGGCGCATGTGATCTCGGTTGCGTCGGGAAAAGGCGGGGTCGGGAAAAGTGTGGTTTCGGTCAATCTAGCCCTCGCCTTGGCACAGAAGGGCAAGCAGGTGGTGCTCGCAGACCTCGATGTCGGCGGCGCCGATGCCCATGTTCTGGTCGGCCTCCTCAATCCGGCTCTCACCCTGACCGACTTCCTCAATCATCGAATTGAGAGCCTGGATGATCTGCCCCAACGACTCTCCATTCACCAGAACTTGCGGATTATTCCCGGCACCGGCGACACATTGGCCACAGCCAATATGGCCTATACACAAAAAAAGCGCCTGATCCGAAATTTTCAGGATATCCGCGCAGACGTAATCGTCGTCGATATCGGAGCAGGAGCGAGTTATCATGCGCTCGATTTTTTTCTCATGGCCGACCATCACGTTGCGGTGGCAACTCCAGATCCGACCTCCGTCCTAGATCTCTACCGCTTCATCAAGTTGGCGGCGATTCGTCGTGTCTTGTCGATGTTCATGATGCGGGATGTCATGACGGAAGGGCTTGCGAATCGAGACTACAGCAGCGTAGAAGAAGTGTTGGACGTTGCCGGCAAGACGGATGAATCCGGTCGATCTATTGCAGCATCTACGCTCAAAGCCTTTCAACCGGCCCTCATTCTCAATCGCGTTTCTGGGCGGGCGCGCGTCAATGTGCTGCAGCTCAAGAAGTTACTCAAGGAGTATGTCGGGGGTGACTTAACCTTATTGGGTGAAATTCCAGAAGACTCCGCAATGGAACAGGCGGTGCGTGCCTATATCCCGGTGATTCAGCACGCTCCTTCGTCCCCTGCCGCCGTTGCGCTGACGAAGACCGGAGAGATGCTGCTACAGCTCCTCACAGTTGCTCCTTCACAGGCCGCATAACCGCAGTCTTCAGCGACGACTATTTCTTACAGGGGGGACGCCCGGCGAGCTCTCAAGCGTTCGGCTTGTGTATGAAGAATGTGGCGGATCAGGTGCTCCTGATCGTCGGCCTTGAGGTCGACAAATTCAGTGGCAATGGCAAACCCCTTTCCGCTCTCCTCGGGAACAGAGCGAATCACTTTGGCCAGGACCTGGATGAGAACAAACGGTGGAAGAATCAACTTGATCGCCAGCTGATCACCGGCGGTAAAATCCTGGGGAGAGACGAACCCCACTCCTCCCCCGCTCAGATTGACATCCGTCGGCCGTGCCAGGGTGACGCTTGACGGTTGGCAGGTTGCTAAGGAATTGAGGATGACTTCAAGCAAATAGTCGACCTTCATGATCCATGGAAGCACCGGTGAACCGATCAATGATTCTCCTGTGCGGGCAAGCAGATCGGCGGTCGGTTTCGTCACTGCTGCGGAGATCATCTCCGGAGTGGTGCTAGTTGCTTCAACGGGAGTCCCAGCTCCTGTCTCGGTCAGCACGCGATATTCCATCAGCACGCGGTCGTCGATTCTGATCCATTCTCGCCGTTCATCTGCGGAATTTTGGGATGATACGGAGGGTGTCGTGACTGGAGACGCCATGGTCAGGCTGCTTTCAACGTTATGCGGCACAACTCAGGGCTGCAGCACATGCTAATGCCGGTGGTTTCGGAGCATGAAGGACCACGCGGTTGCGTCCTTGGACCTTCGCATCATTCACGGCAGCATCGCCGATCGTCATCCACCCCGCAATGGAAACCACATCAGCATCTGGAATCGCGGCTAAACCGATGCTTGCCGTAGTACGGACCTGTCCGGCCTCCACCGCAAAGGGATGTCGTTCGATGCGATCCCGCAATCTCTCCGCAAGGGCGCGCGCCTGCTGTCGATCTGTATGGGGCAACACGACCGCGAATGTGTTACCTCTGTAGCGTCCGACGATATCGCTATCGCGCACCGTCGTCCGTATCAGATCGGCTGCCGTCTTGAGCACCTGATCCCCGGTCTTGTGGCCGAGACGATCGTTTACGGTCTTGAAGAAATCCAAGTCCAACAGTAACAGGCAGGTCGACACACCGTAGCGAAGCCCAACGCTCAATTCACGCGCCAACGCTCCGTCAAATGCATGTGTGTTGAGCATCTCCGTGAGTTGATCACGAAGAGCAAGCTCCTGCGCTCTCTGATGCGTCTCGATGTGGCGTAGGGCGAGAGACAAAAAAGCCCCGACGGTCTCAAGCACTTCTCGCTCACATCGCGTAAAACGATCCGGGTCTTTCGGCTCAACCAAGAGAAGGCCTATCTCTTCCTGTCCGAGAGATAGAGGCACTTCTTGCCCAAGGGTGAAATCCTGTTCATGCGGGAACTGTTGCGAAGCCGAAGACGGAACAAGGCGAAGATGCCGCGGAGGGGAACACGATCCAGTACGGTGAGAAGGGAAGTGGCCCAGTTTGCGGAGCAGATATCGGCGCGCACGCGCCTCTCGCTCCCGGTTCTGAAGATCCGACCAGATCCATATTCGATCACGCTTTGATCTCGCAATCCCAACCATAACGGTATCAATAAGCGTCGGCAATCCTTTCATTAGGGCCTGGATGATCCCTTCCTCGTCAGGTGAGCATGCGAGCGCATCGGTGAGATCATGCAATGCGCTCAGTCTTTGCCGGGAGTGTTGCAAGTCAGATTGAACATGCGCCAACTCCTGTGCAACCTGAGATGCGTCATGGGATATCTGCTCGGTCATCGCCTACTTCTGCCTCTGCTATACCTTTCTGGATACGGCCACAGGAGTCGAACGCTGAACTCCGAGTCGCTGATATAGGCCTTGAAGTCGCTTCCTGGTCGCCATCGCCTCATCCAGCAGAGATATCACCACTGCTTGCACGGCACGCACACGATCGCGGATTTGTTCATCGAGTTTCATCAGGTCACTCGCCTCTCGAACCGGCGCCTGTATGGCCGCCAAGAGAGTACCGCGCTCGTGATAACATTGAGCAACAGTGTCCCATCTCCCAAGCTCGGCCGCCTCTGCAGCAGCCTTCGTAAGCCGAACGATGTCGGCCTGACAATTCTCTCTCGTGGAGCTCATCGTACACTTGCCAGAGAAGTCTGCTGAGCCGCGATTTCGCGCCACGCTTCGCGAAGCGTCGTCAGGCAACGCAGCGGGCCATTGAGACGGCCTGCATCGTTTCGGGCATTGGCCGTGACCAGTTCGCTGAGCATGTATTCGTAGAGCCGATGCAACGAACGCGCGATCTCACCGCCTTGTTCGAAATCGAGCACGCTGTTGAGTTCTCCGATGATGGAAATGGCTCGTCCGAGGAATCGGCCTTTTTCTTTGGGATTGTTCGACTCGATGCCGGATCGGGCCAGTTCAATCGATTGAATAGCCGCGTCATAGAGCAGCACGACGATCTGGACTCTGGACGATGTCATGACCTGTGTCTGCTGATACTGGTTCGTATATTGAGTGATCATAGGTCCTTCCGTGGACGATTCTAATTTCTTCCCGTCAGCGAGGAATTAGACTGAAGGAATCCGATCTGGCTTTGCATTTGTCGAAGGAGTCCATCGAGCGCGGCGTACTGGCGGCGGAGCCGCTCTTCATACTGTGCGATAGAATCCTCTTTTCTGGTGATCTCATCGGTCAGGTCCGAGATCTGATCGGTAAGACCACCTTTCCGAAGCGTCAGTGCCCCTGCTTCAATGTCATCGAGCGTATCCACCGCTGCATTGAGGAGCTGCGCTACCCCGATGCTGCCGGCCTGATTCACAAATAAATTCTTGACCGCGGCGTAATTCGAACTGAGCGCCGCACTCAGCTTGGCGTCCTCGACGGTCACCGTGCCATCGCGCTCCGTTTTGAACCCGATGTCACCCACCGAAGCATACGTGGTCAACCCTGGCACGACAGAGGCGAGTGCCGTCCTCACTTGGCTAAGCACCGTCCGCACCGTTGGCTCGTTGAAAAAGATCCCGCCCTTCTTGGTCGTGATGTCGTAGGTATTCCGCTCATGGATGAACTTGACCACCTCATTATAGGCTGTCGCCAGATCTTTGATGTTTGTTTGGACAGCCGACATATCCCGTGAGACATTCACCGAGGTCGTACTTGAACCGGTCGTCTTGCTCAGCGTCAACGTCACCCCGGTAATGGCATCAGTAATAGTATTGCTGCTTCGCTGGAATGTCAGTGGATTCAGGCCGGGATCGCCCACGACGATGACGGCATCTTGAGCTGCCTGTAGAGTATCGGTCCCTCCGGTTCCGCTGCCGTTCAGAAAGTCCAGATCTGTGTCGTCCGCGACAATTGTGACTCCGTTACTGCCGCCGGTACTGGTGGCAGTCAGTACCAGCCGGTACGCGGGAGACCCCTCACTCCCCGCGTTTACGACCGAGGCGGTGACGCCGCCACCGAGATCATTGATGGCGGTTTTGAGATCTTCGATCGTCGCGGTAGCGCTCAGACTGATGGTCTGACTCGCGCCGCTGCCGACACGAAAGGTGAACGTCCCGGAGCCGCCGCTCACGATGTCGGTCGTCGTGGCCACGACCGCCTTCACCGCCTTATTCGTTATCTGGTGAGATTGAGCCAGTTGCGTAACCTTGACGGTGTAACTCCCTTGAACGGCCGATGACGACCCTGTCGCTGTGAGCACGGTCGAGTCGCCAACCGACAGGCTGGTACGGTCAAAGTTTGAGGGCAGACGCATTTTGTCGGCTGCGCTCTGCAGGGTGACCAACTTCGTGCTCAGCGTGGCATAGTCGGTCGATTTTGAGTTAAGGTCGGCCTTCTTGGCATTGAGCCGATCGACAGGAATGCGCGACGCCTTGACCAGTTGATCGACAACCTGGCCAAAGTCAAGTCCGTTTCCCAGACCGCCAAAACTTATCGTCGCCATGCGCGATCCTCGCGGTTGCCCTACGCCTGTTCGCTCAGGAGAATCCCCTTCGGGCTGGCCAGGTATTTTTCCAACGCCAGCAACTCTTCAGCTGGAATCTGGCGAATCACCTCACCTGATTTCTGTTCGATCACTTTCACAACTACCCGTTTGGTTTCATTGTCCACCTCGATCTTGAGCCGCGGATCCGCCAGACTCAGGACCTCGTTGACCTTCGTTGCAGCCCTATCGATCTTGGCACGGTCAGCAGACGCCTGGAAAGTCGACTGCCCTTCCGAGTCACTTTTTCTTATCTCTGACTTCGGCCTCGCCACACCCGATGGTTCTTCTCCACGAATGCGTTCGACCCGAAGATCTGCCTTTGGTGTAACGCTGTGTATCATGGCAGCCTCCGCGCGAATCTATGGGTGCCGCGCCCCCATAGAAGAGAAGGCGCGGCCCCAAAAGTCACTTATCCTCGGAGTAACGCCAGTGCCTGTTGCGGCAACGTATTCGCCTGCGCGAGCACGGCAATACCTGTCTGCACCAGCACCTGGTTCTTAGTGAATTGTGAGGTCTCGTACGCGATGTCCGCATCGCGGATCCGTGATTCGGCCGCCGTGAGGTTCTCACTCGAAATCTCTAAGTTCGCGATTGTCGCTTCGAACCGATTTTGGAGCGATCCATACTCGGCTCGGGCGGTTGCCACGGCGCTGATGGCACTGTCGATGTTGCTCAATGCGCTCTGCGCATTGGCCGCCGTGGACACGTTCACACTGCTGATACCCAGCGCGGAGATCGTCAGCTGGTTCAGGTCCATCGTTAAGGTATTGCCGGTACCGCTCTTGAAACCCACCTGCATCGTGAAACTGATCGTGCTGCCGCTGGTCAACGCTTGTCCATTGAACTCCGTCACCTGCGCAATGCGGTCGATTTCCGAACGCAGCGCCACAAACTCCTGATCGATGTACGACCGTTCGGTCGCACCCACCGTACCGCTGGATGATTGCGAGGCTAACTCCCGCAGCCGAGCCATGAGATTACCGATCGTGGCCGCTGCCCCGTCGGCTATCTGCGTCAAACTGATGCCGTCCGAGGAGTTCCGAACGGCCTGGTTGATGCTGCGAATGTGCGCCCGCAAGGTTTCGGACAATCCGAGACCGGCAGCGTCGTCGGCGGCGCGGGTAATCCGGAGACCGGACGACAGGCGCTCAACCGAGCGGCCCAAGCTCGCCGTACTCACACCCAGATTGCGCTGGGCTGAGATGGATGCAGGATTGTTATTGACGATAAGTGACATGCCTCTTCCTCCTTGAGTCCAAAACTTGATCAGCCTCTTCGCCTCCGGCATCCGTGCAGAAGCGCGTGCCCGACTCATCTCTGTGAGCGGGTCTGGTGCCTTATCGGCTGACTCAAGAGGGACTTGAGCCGTTCAACAATCGAACACGAAGAGGCTGAGTCGATGACAACGGACACCAATCTGCTGTCACCACCGGGCATCCAACCGAGGCAAAATCTCGTACTCCAAGAGATCCGCAAGACGAACCAGGTCCCGAGCCGCTCGCGCCTCCAAAAGCTGCTGAATCCAAGGTGCCACAGTAGAAGCCCCGGTCCCTGTCTGCATAGCAATGGAAGCTTGATCTACGAACTCAAGATAGTCTGCCAACTGCCCCAGCCAGGCGTCGAGTATGGAAAACGGCAACGGTCCGAATCGCAATGGCGTGAGCAAGGCAGCCCCTTCGGAGCGCAGGGTTTCTGCATATCTTCTCACCGACTCCTCGGCGGCCTGTATGAGCTCCGGCATCGGTTGTGACACTGCCGTCAGCTGCCGGAAGCCCACGACCGATTCGGCGAGAAGCGCAGGGTCTAAGTCACGATCCGTAATCGTACGTTGGTCGAGCTGTAGCTTGGTCACAATACGAGCCCTGGCATGAGCGCGTTCGCTAACTTCCGTCAGCACATGTTCCATCGTCAATGGCGCGTCGACTTCCCAGTGGTCTTGATCGAGCGTGATCTGCATGCGTCGGTCTCCTCTCATTCGATACCGGCATACGACACAGACGCGATTGCACTCGGAGCAGCCGCCTCTCGCGCCGATGCGAAGTGGGACGCCATGAGTTTGATCTCACGACGCCAGCGTTGATACGCCGCCGCGTGATATCTCGCCATTGGCTCCAGCCCTTGCACATTGTCCTGACACAACAGACGGAGCGCGGCCATGGTCAGTGGTTTTGTCGCCCACGTCGCCATACCGGCGTGAGCGGCCTTTTGACGCTCTTCCGCTTGTGCCCGCTGCAGCGTTTGAATGGCTTGTACAGAAAGCGGCGTTTGCCCGGTAAGCTGGACAATGTGGTCGGCCCGGCGACAGAGACTGTCGAGCAGCGGCATCATCGTCCGAATACAGGCCAATCCTTCGCTGGTGTCCGGAGCAAGACTGTTCAACTCCCCGAGTCGGCTGGGCTGGCCGGTAAAGGACTCATACCAGCGTCGGCGCCAGAAAGCCGCATACCAAGCCACTACCGCATCTTCTCGGCCGGAGACCAATTCAAAGTTTCCCAAGTGGTCCGCGTCGACGCCCGATCGATATAAACTGTAGCCCAACCCGGCCAACGGCAGCGGGCCTTTTCCTACCATATGAATCATGACGTCAGCGACCGCATCGATCGGCAGACGCTCCTTACAGGCCTGGTGCGAACAGACCTGGTCAAATCCGCAGGGCGCACACTCTAGATCCGGCTGCAGAACCCAATGTCCCGGTCCGTACGGGCCGGTCTCCTGAAAATCCACATGGCCGACCGAGAGATCAATGACCGGCGTCTGCACTCCCACGGCCAAATGCATCGGCCCCGTGTCGTTCGTGAGCAGCAATCGGCACCGCGCCAGGAGCGCGACGAGCTGCGCCAGCGTCGTTTGCCCGGCTACATTCTTGATCGCGCTGCGCCCACCCGCCTCTCGATACGTCCGGATCACATGGGCGATCGTGTCCTGTTCCGATGGCGACCCGATGAACAGAATGCCTCCATCCCAATGCTTGCTGAAGCGAGCCAGCGTCACGCCGAAATGCTGTGGCCGCCAGGCTTTCATCACGTCGCTCGCCCCTGCCTGCACTGCGATCCATTCGCCCTCCTGCCCGTTCGGACTCGACAGAAAACGCATCGCCCAGTCCGTACTCTCTGTAGGCGCCGCTACAGACAGTGGCGCAAACGAGCCCGGCCCGCTCCCACCCATTGCATAGACGTCGACGAGGTTGAAGCGATTGATGCGGCGGACCTGATGAATATCGGTAAAGTACGCCATCCATGGATTGTCGACGACCGTACCCCCGTCCCAAGCGCTCCGCGCACCACGGATATCCGTCGCTCCGACATAATCGGCCATCAGTGCGCTGGGCCGATTAAACGTAAGATTGATGATGCGATCATAGCGACGCTCGTGCAACTCATTTGCCCACGATGCGACCTCTTGATAGAGCCTAACGGTATCTTTGACGCAGGCCCGACTCTCCTCAATCAACGTATGAAAGTCATAGGCGATAATGTCACGTAAGCCATTCAACATGGATGCGACCGGTGCAAATTGTCGATCCACCACAAGGTCCACCGCCACGCCTGGCCATTCGTCACGGAGACGTGCCAAGAGAGTGCCCATCTGTACGAGATCGCCCATCCGAGTGATATTGATGACCAGGACCTGCTGCGTCATACGAGATCTCTCATTTCCGCTCGATAACTATCCAGCATCAAGACCAGCAATTCCTTCCGAGTCAGTTCCTGTCCCGCGCCTTTCGCCTTGATCTGGGCGGCCACGTCTTTAAGCTCCACTCGTTGATCCGGCGGAAATCGGCGAAGCATCGCCGCAAGCTCGGGTGGCGTATCCACCTGTTGCGCTAACACGCCGGCGTTACGATCGCCGCGCACAATGGCTCCTATTCGATCAGGTTGATGTACACCGATCGTCGCCAAGAGTTCTTTCACGCGATGTTCATACGTGTGCTGCGCAAGAACACGCCGGCGCGCGGCCTCGGCGATCGCGCGCCGTCCTGGCGCATCGTCGAGCCAGGTACGGATAAGCGCAGGGACTTCGGCCGCCGCTGTGAACCTGATCATCTCGTTAGAGGTAAAGAGATCGGGCAAGAGTGAGCGCTCGTCGACCAGCTGAAACGCACCGCAAGCGGCTAATTCGAACGTCCGAGGATTGACGAAGTCAGCCTCCGGATCGAGCCCGTCTCCGGCACAGGAATGGAGATTCAGGTTGACGGACGTGGCGTTGAAGACTTTGATGCAGGTCTCCGTATCGATGCGGGTGCCGGCGCGCTGGAGCACTGAAGCAAGCCCGTCCGCGCCTTCCCATTCATTACCCCAGAGCTTGAACGACCGGTCGTTCGATAACCATCGGGGAAGCAGGGTGCGCCGGTTGGTATAACCGGCTCCAACGAATGAGACGTCTGCACCATACTCGCGCTGTTCAGCTGCAGTGAGATTCAGCGGCCGATGCAGAGCGGGATCGGCCGCCATCGGCAGATAGTCGACATGGCGCGCCCCCGCCCGTTTCAACGCTTCAACGCATGAGGCTTGCTGGATGACGAACCAATAGTCGTATCCGCCCGCCAATTGCCGCCAATAGGTCAGATGTCGGTAGTTTTCCACGAACCACATCGCAGTGAGAAATTTCTTCTTGCGCAGATGCTCGAGCACGGCGAGATTCATCGGCGCCTGAGCAAGCGCCAACACAAGATCCGGCGGGTCTTCGGCAAGATGCGTGACAATGCCGACACTCAGCATGTCGGCAAACCGGCTTTGCATGGTGAGGCGATGACGAGGCTCACGATAAACCCCGAACGCCTCATAACTCTCCTGATGCGGGCTCTGATCCAGCCAGGTGACCCGATGGCCGAGCGCTTCCAGCGCTGCAACAGTGTGGCGTGCGATCCCAAGCGAGCCGCCGTAGATCGGCCCGACAACGGCGACATGAAGACGGCCGGTCTGCTTGGCGGCAACGATCCGTCGGAGTCCCGTTTCCAAATCACGATGAGCGTCGGCGTGCAGACAAGCAGCCGGCCCATACGTCATGAACCGGAGCGCTGCCGATTTTTCGACTAGCTGTTCCGCCATAGCCGCCGACGTTCCCCACACCCATTCGACCTTGTTGGTCCAGGTCTCCATAAGTCTGGCCGACGCAGCGTCCTTGAGCTCAGCCACGTTAGGTACGACGACCGCCAGCATCGCCCCTTGCGACTTCAAGGCGACCAAGGCTTCGACGTGATACAGCAAGCCGACACCAAGCACGACTCCGAGCTCGCCGACTTTCCATTCGAGCAATTGGGCTTCGGCCCACGCGTGGGCTTCTTTGCGCGGATCGTATCCGCTGTGCACCCATCGTCCCTCATGCGTCGCCGATGGACTCCCCTCTCGAGAAGGCACGACTGTCAATAGACCACCAGAATTCTCCTGCGTAATCTGAGCAAGCGCTGGGTATCGCTTACGAAGGCCTTCAAGATTCTGCGCGAGATAACTCATGAGAGGGCCGGCTCCAATTCATGCCAAAGTCCTTCACGTTCACGTGGTGGACAGGCTGATTGGCCAGCCGGCGAATAGTAGGCCCCCCATGTATCACAGTGGCTTGTCCATACACTCCAGCCGACCGGTGCATGATGATCCTGCTTATGTATTGCGGCGGTGGTTTCGTCAATCGGCCAAGTCCCACCCCTCATTTCCTCAGCCTGCCATACGACATGATGGAAACCGTACGGTCCCGTTTCATGGACCCGTGCCCGCGAAAAATACCAACCGATCACCGGCCTGCCGAGCGCCGCAGCGAAATGCAGAGGGCCTGTGTCCGAACCAACGACCCGACGGCAGCGCGCGAGAATGGCAGCAAGTTGCAACAGCGACGTGCGACCGGTCGTATCCCATATCCGGCCAAGAACCGATGGAGGCAGCGGCGATTGAATCTCTGCAGCTCGTTCGCGTTCTGTTCCGACAAGGACGACACGACCCTGCGGCATAGATGTAAGAAATGAGGTAATCCACCGCCGCCACACCTCCGTAGGCACAAATCTCTCGGCCTCCCCGGCTCCTACAATGAGCGCAATCCACGGGGCCCCCTGTTTACCGATGGGTTCTAAATCGTCAGGCAATCGGACTGCCGGAGGATCGAGCATGACGACACACCCTGGCGGAGAGACTCCGCAAAGCCCACAGAAGGCATCGGCCAGGTGTACGCGCCGTCCTGAACGCCGCTGTGCCACATCGCGCACGTAGGCCGCCCAGGGCGTCAACGTCTCACCAAGCGGCCCTTGCAGAAATGGTCCTTTGACCCTTCGAGCCAGTAAGGAACCGGCTATGAGCGCGCGATAATGTTGATTGAGAACATAGGCACAATCGTACCGGTCCGGCGCCAATGCCATCAGCGTTGCATCGACCTCCACGAGATGCTCCTCTCGCAAGTCCTGCTGAGCGACCCTCGCACGCCGATGCCAGGCCGCTCCATCCCACTCGATGACCTTTTCGACGCCCGGCAGCATACGTCCCACCTCGGAAAGATGAGACGGACAGAGTAGATCGAATTGCATCTCGGGATAACGCGCGTTGAGCTGCGTGATCGCGGGCAGCGATTGCAGAAGATCTCCGAGTCTCGCCAATTGTATGAGTAGCGCGCGTGGCATTCTTCCTATATCACCCTGCGTAACCTGAACTGACTAGGGGAGCTCTTTCTGGTCTTGGCTTTGACAGCCTCAACCGGAACGAAATAGCGAATCAGTTCACGACCGCGCGGCTCCCGTCAGAAACACGGCTTGTTTTCCTGCAATCATCTGGCCGAGTTGGTCGAGGCCATCGTACCCTGACGCAAGCGTCTGGAGCGTTTCATATTCTCGGCGAGCCGCTTCGATCTGCTCACCTCTTAGCAACACGCCGGCGAAGGCGAATCGCACGGCTACATCGCCGGGATTTCTCGTCACAAACCGATGCAACTGCTCACCCAGCTCTTGCCATCGGTTCTGCGCCGTGCCGGCACGGAGCAGCCAATGGATCGCCTCGCCATCGTCGGGGTTGTCTGCCAACACCTCAAGAAACCGCTCCCAGGCTCCTTGTGTGTACGCTCTTCCCATTGCCGCCATTCCCATTCCCATCAGGCATTTCTTGCGATCGGCGCCCGCTTGCCTTGCCGAAGCAAAAGCACGCTCGGCTTGTTCATATTGTTCCCGTTGCATGCAGAGAACCCCTTTGAGCAAAAGCCCTTCCGCATGACTGGGCGAAGCCGCAAGCAGCGATTGCAGATGGCTGTCGGCACCCCGCAGATCGTTTTGCTCCAGTAAGGAACGGATGAGCGACAATCGTTCCTTTGGAGCTTCTTTCAGGACTAGATACCGGGAGAGGAAGGTTTGTTGCAGTTTCGGTTCCTGTAGATGTTCGCAGATGGATGACGCCCAGGCCAATATCTCAGGATCGTTCGGCCAATCCGAAGCCAGACTCAGTTCACGCTTCACGGTTTGCCTGTCTTGTTTCAACGCGGCGGCCTGGGTAGCGGCGACGTGCGCCCAGGCTGCGTGATCCTTGATGTCGCTAAACATCAAGATGTCACCCCCCTCAAGGCCGTTGCGAAACACTCGTTTCAATTTGAAACCATCCATATGGAAATGCCGGTCTTCGTCGGCCGCCCACCATTGCGCCTTCCACCGGTCCAAGAAACGAGTCACGTTCGCATCGTCGTGCGACTTCCTTCCGGGAGTTTGACTTTCGAGATGAATAACGACGCTTCGAGGTTGATACACGACGACGTAACCACGCTCCCGCACTCTCAGGCACAAATCCGCATCTTCGAATCCGTTCACGTACTCTTCGTCAAATCTCCCCACCTCATCGAACAAGGCTCGCCTGATCAACAAACAGGCGGCCGTGACGATTTGGAACTCTCGGCGTTGGTTCACGGCCGGATGGCTGCCGGCAAAGCCCTTATAGATATGGTAAGGCAATCGGCGCGCACAGTCCCGAACGACGCCGGCATGTTGAACGGTTCCATCAGGATATAAGAGCTTGCTGCCGACAATCCCCACCTCCGCATGACTGTCCACTTCCGCCACCAGCGCCGCCAGCCATCCGGGCTGGGGAATCGTGTCGTTGTTCAAGAAGACGAGATATTTTCCTCGAGCTGCGGCGGCTCCTTGATTGCAAGCCTTGGCGAATCCAAGATTCTCGTCATTGACGATGATTCGAACATCACCGCTCAGTTGGCGAAGAAAATCCGTCGTGCCGTCGGTGGATCCATTGTCCACGATGATCAATTCGTACTCCGGCTGGTCTTTCAACCCGGCCAATGCCGTCAGACAATCTTTCGTCAGCTCCACGCGGTTGCAAATGGGCATGACGAGGGAACAGACATAATTCTTGGCGCTTCCGATCACCCGCATTTCGGCGAGACGCTTGTCCTGCGCTTCGCGCACGCCGCCGATGAGGTCGGCATAGGGGCGGTATTTCCGGTAAATGATCTCGGTCGTACGCCAATAGGTTTCACGCGTCCCGCTGGTCATGGAACTTCCGTCGGTTCGCCAAGTGAACTCGGCCGTCCTGACCGGCAGGTGTTTGAACGGAAAGCGAGTCGCCATGCGGATCCAGAGATCCCAATCCTCATGGGCAAAGAGCGATTCATCGAATAGGCCTACGTCATCGAGACAAGCCCGGTCATGCATCACACAGAGAACCGGAAAGTAATTGGATACCAGCAACTCCGCCGGTCTGAAATCATAGGAGTACGGGACATCACGCCCGGTTTCGACATAACCGCCGTCGCTCTGTCGTTCTTGCACTCGCCAGGCGTCGGTGTACGCGACGCGGCATTCACGGCGATCTAAATAACCGACAAGTGTTTCCAGATGGTTCGGAAGATAGCGATCATCGTCATCTAGATAGGCGATATAGGCGCCCTTCGCCTCACGGAGTCCGCTATTGCGGGCTGCCGCCAAGCCACGATTTCGATCGTGGATGACGGTCGTGATGCGGTGCCGATCGGCACAGGCCGCCACGACGAACTCCACGTCGCGACCCGCATCGTTGACGACGATGACCTCGAAGTCTTGGTACGTCTGCGCGGCCAGGCTCGCGAGCGCCGTCCGGAGACGATCGGGACGATTGTATGTCGGGACGATGACGGACACTTTTGGTGCGCACGTAAAGGCAATGGGACGCTGGTCGACAGATCTGCGGCAGCACCATACTTGATAGATCGGGAGCAGACTCATGGATCGGAGGTCGGCTGGCGTGGGCGCCGGCACATAGCGCAAGCCTGGAACCTCCACGTGGATACGATCCAGTCCCATTTCCACAAAACCCTGGGATGTGAATAGGTCCCGCAGTTGCTCTTCGGTCACCCAGTCCTCCACAGGTTGGTTGGGCGGCGCAATGGTCTTCCACTGTTCCCACATTTCCCCGCGCGGGGTCGTGAGCACAACGTAGCCGTCCGGCTTCAACAGCCTGAATAGTTGCGCGAGAAAGTTTTCTTTCTGGCCATGAGGCACATGCTCGATGACTTCTGAGGTCAGGATCACATCGTAGGGTTCAAAATCGGCGCGACCTGATACGATTTCGGCCGTCCCCGCTTCAAACCGAAGGTGGGGAAACAGCTTGCGTGCATGATCGACAACCCCGGCAACCGGCTCGACCCCTTCGCAAGTCCCGTACATGGTCGCCAGATTCGTCAACCATCCTCGTCCACATCCGACATCCAGGATACGGAGCCGCCTGCCGGGCTCCTTCTGTCGAACGTCGCGAAGAATGTATTCCAGAAAAGCCGCGATTTTGCTCCACCGTGCCGCCTCATCGGCGTTCGGCTGCGGCGCCGACCAAGCCGGAGCATTGACGAACAAGTTTACATAGAACGCGTCCGAGTTCATGGCGCCTCCGTTAGCTTGTCTCGTCACGTCGTTTGTCGACGGCCCACTTCCGGGGCTTACCACACCGACGAATTTCGACTCCACTTGCTCCAAGTGTGTCGAGAAAGTCCGCCGTTGCGCAACACAGTCTGCAACTTTGGGCAGTGAATTTCGATCTCTCTCCCCCTTCCACCGCACCTGTTCGAATGGGATTGGCCCGTGGGCCGGCGACGCCTTGCGCTCGACGGCATAGGATTGCGTCAGGGGCGGACATACATCCAGAATAGCTGCCTTCTCTCGTACATGACGAGCCACGAGAGGTTGCCCGGTCTCAATCCAGTCCAACCACTGCCTGGCACGAGCTTCAGCCGTATGCGATCGGAGCAATTCCGTGCGGGCAGCGGCCGCAATGTCCCCGGCGTAGTCAGCATCACGTGCTATCTGCTCCACATGATCCTTCAAGACTGCGGGACGATCCTTGGGATAGAGGAGAATTTCTCGCCCATCTTTAAACAAGTCATGCGTGCGCGGTCGATCAGGAATTTCCCACGAGATGACAGGGCGACCTGCGGCCATGGCTTCCACGACACGGCCAGCATAGGATTGAAACAAACTCGGGAGATTGACGATGGCACTCCAGGTCTTGAGGCTTGTCAGCCAATTGGCGAAAATGGTTTCGCGCAGCCGGTGCCATAGGCGCACATACTCCGTAAGAGCGGTCGGATTAGGCTGCCACCCTGACCGGAGCCGCTCAGACATCTGCTGATGCAATGCATTGAAGAGCTGGGGCAATTCTGTCGCGGCTTCTGCGGATGGCGGATGGATCAGCAAGTCCTTGAGACCGGATATCCCCAACCACGCCTTTCGCTCTCCATAGAGTTCCCCGTAAAACGCGGCTTCACGGCGCGATGGTCGTTCGATCATTGCGGTAATGAAATGAGCCGGCACTGCTGATGGCCAAAATAGGGCCCGAAGCGAACCGGCTTGATTGAGCATTTCAGCATCGTGCTCATCCGCAGCCAGCACATGCGTCATATAGCTCGCCTGCCGTTCGACAATTCCCGCTCGTTCTCGCAAGTGCGGCCAACGTCGGCAATCTTCCTCGCTATACCGCAACGACTCCATGATGAGCCCGACCCGCACCGGCGCGAGTTCGGCAAGCCATCCAAGAAACACATCCGAATAGCGATTGTGCACCAGCCACACCCAGGCCTGATCGAAACGTTGGCCGGCCAATAGGTCTTTCGCATGATGCAGCCAAGATAACGGCGAGGTATCCGGAATGTCGCAGAGTGCCGGAATCGTCACGCACTCACACCCGTTGGCACGGAGGCCGTCCTCTACCGCAAAGTTTCCCAAGTAGGACCAGGCTCTTGCCCGGTCCCACGTCCCGAATTCCAATTGCACCAAAAGGATTTTGGGCTTCACGATGAACGTCTCGCGTCCCGACTACGCCGCCAGCTTCCGATGAAGTGTTTCCACTGGAAACATCAAGATCCGTGCCATTCACGGTCGACCTGAGAGGGGTGCATTCCCGAGAGAATGATTGCTGACTACGCGGTGTGGGCCCTGACCGGGAAAATTCTGCCGGTCAGGATCGGGCGGGACGAGGAAAACCTTGACCGGCTACCTGTTGGTATGTGAGTTGTGATGTTCTTACCTGGCTCCAAGCAGATCGTTACCCTGATATCGCTGAAAAACACATTGTTCGATTGCCTGTCGGACGGATCCGCCCCACCCGCGATATTCCATATACTCGAGTTCGTTGAATCGAAACTCGATGCCGAGCATCTCGTTGCCATCCCGCGTGTCGACATTCTTCACGATCCCCGTCAGGTTCGTGACATGTCCCAGCCCAGGGAGTTCGAACTCCAGGCGGACCGTTGCTCCCGAACGCAGCCAAGCAGGCCTTCGCACCAAGACTACACTGCACCCTCCCTCGCTGAGGTCCTTTAACAAACCACCGAAATAGTTGCTGGTAGGTAGCGCGGACTCGGAGACGCCGGTTTGATCGGCCTTCATCAATAGAATCGGTTCATTGGCCGGCACACGGAGATGTTTACGCAGATGCATTTCTTCCACCGATTTTGGATAAGCAAGGAACAGCAGCGGCACCGGCGAGGTGAGGAGATCGCGTATTTCACTGCGATAACCGACCAGCTTGCCGTCATGAAAATAACTGACCGTGCACGGGGTGCCTCCGGCAATCAGCTGATCATGACCGAGCTGAATCGGCCATTCACAGACAAGCCATGCGTGGTCCTTCCACCCGAGAAGCGTCGTACCGTGCATCACCTTCTGCTGATCAAGAATAAGGGATATTTTCAGAGGAAGACCGACCGATAAAAATGATGCCGCGGGCGGAACAGACACGACGATCTCATTCATACCCATCGCTCCAGGATATAGCCGATATGAACCGACTCTGATGAATCCTATCGGAATGCCACGGATAGATCTTGAGGGTAAACAGACACGAAACTCCACCGACAATGATCAAGTTTGACCCATCCTTGTCCGATACCATCCGCAGCTCTCTATTCTGTCGGCAAGTCCGATCGGAGCCCCTTTCTGTCCTGGAGTTCAATGACTTATGGCGACAAGACGTATCGCGATCGAGCAACTCATTCCCGGCATGTTCATCATAGAGATGGATGTCCCGTGGTACCGAACCCCCTTCCTCTCCCATAAACGACTGATCAAGGACCAGCAGACCATCCAACTCATGAAACAGCATGGGATCAGGATGGTGACCATCGATACCAGCAAAGGGTCCGATCTCCCGTCAGAATCCTCGACGAATACCCAACCTGCCGCAAGCCGGCACTCGACCAACCCGGATGTCCTTGCTCCTCCTGAGCACAAGACCCCACACGCGTCTGCGGCGAAATCTGACGATCATTCGGCCACCATGATCTACGCACAGGCTCAGGAAGCGGTTGAGCGCATCTTCGGCGATCTGGAACAGGGAATTCCCCCGTCTCCTGAAGCGACCAAAGCCATCGTGTCCGACGTGTTGCGGCAAATTCTCAGCGACCGCGCCGCAATGGCCACTCAGGTCGCGATTCACAAGATAAAGCAGTTCGACCGCTCCCTGACGGCCCATGCCCTGGATACCTGCATCTTGTCGCTCATCGTGGCCATTGAGAGCGGGTTGGATCAATCGACGCAGGAACAGGTCGGCATGGGCGCGTTGCTCCATGACGCGGGGTATGTCCGCCTCCCGCGCAACCTCGTTCGTAAGCGGGAGGAATGCAGCGGACAAGATAAGACCCTCCTCGAACAGCATTGCAAACTCGGCGTCGCACTCCTCTCCGAGCATCCCGACATGCACGAGGATGTCCTACGCATCGTCCGAGAGCATCATGAGCGGGCCGATGGAAGCGGGTTTCCCGCCGGTCTAGGCACCGATCAGATTTCACACCTCGCCCAGATCATCGGCATCGTCGATGTGTATGACAGCATGGTCAGCCGGCGCGGGACGCGTCCGGCTATGATTCCACACGACGCCGTTCGGCAACTCTTCTTGGCCGCGGAACAAGGACAGTTCGCAAAATCTCTCGTGGAGATCATGATTCGGAGTATCGGCGTCTACCCGGTCGGGAGCCTCATCCAGCTCAATACCGGCGAACAGGCGGTCGTCGTCGGAGTCAACCCTCAACAACGACTCAAACCTCTGGTCAAAATTATGACCGACCCACATGGAGGCTCTTATGCCACGCCCATCGAAGTGGACCTCGCTGTACCATCCCCCACCCACACAGTCCGAACCGTGCTGCGTGTCCTAGACCCGGTCAAAGAACGTGTCAACATCGGCATTCACCTGGATCAAACTCTCCCACGGGCCGCATAATGAAGTCCTCTGGACGAAAACGAGAACGCGACCGACGACAGCGTGCAACCTCGCTTCCTACGCCCTCCACGAGCCTCGACCTTCTCGAAGGGCTTCCGCTGGCCACCGTCATTCTCGATACTGATCTTTGCATAGTGGCTGCGAATCGGGAGAGCCATCGATTGTTGGGACAACTGTTTCCTCCGTCCACTGTCCGATCCTTTCCATTCCTGTGGTCGATGCTCACGCAGTCCGACACAACCGCCATGACAGCGCAACTGAACGAAGTGCTGACAAGCCGCCGTCCGACGGTGACGCAACATCTTCTCATGCAGAAGGCAACTCACCCCGTTCCGGTGGAATGGACGTGCGCACCCGGCACATTTGATGGAAAAACCGTACTGATTCTCAGCATTCGAGACTTGTCCCATGAACAGGAATTGAGGCAGGCTCGCGATCGGTTGGCCTCGATCGCTGAAGAAAGTCCGTTGCCGATGATCGAACTGGATCGGCACATGAGTCTTCTGTATGCCAATCCAGCCATGGTGGCCCTGCTCACGCGATTCGGATACAACCTTGAAGGCGTTCCGAACGTCGCCCCGCGAGACCTTCCGGACATCGTGCGACGCTGTCTCCTCACGGGCCAGGTGTGTCATGATGAGGCAGTCACGCTCCCGGAAGCCGCTTTTTCATGGATCTTTTGCCCGGTTCTCCCTCACGAGATCGTGCGAGGCTATGCCACCGACATGACGAGCGTTCGTGAGACGCAACAGGCGCTCCTCCTCTCCGCCGACCGACTTCGCCAAAGCAACTGCTGCCTCGATCAGGCTCTGGACGAGGCCAAGGAATCGGCGCGCGTCAAGACGGCGTTTCTCGCAACCGTCAGTCATGAGCTACGTACCCCCATGAACGGGGTGATCGGCATGACGAGCCTGTTGATGGAGACTTCCTTGACGCCGGAGCAACAATCCTACGCCGAAACCATTCGGCAATGCGGCGAAGCGCTGCTACAGCTGATCAACGACGTGCTCGAATGCAGCAAGATTGAGGCGGGAAAGCTGGAGCTGGAACGCCTCGACTTCAATCTACGAACCACCGTGGAACAGGTGTTGGCACAATTCGCTGAGCGGGCGGAGACAAAAGGACTGGAACTGACCGGACTCGTCCATGCGTCGGTTCCGACGGGACTCAAAGGCGACCCAGGGCGCTTGCGTCAAATTCTCACCAATCTGGTCGCCAACGCGGTGAAGTTTACCGACAAGGGCGAGGTGACCCTGCAGGCCTATCTCGAAGAAGACCTGCCCGACGCCGCAGTCATCCGTTTTGAAGTGACGGACAGCGGCATCGGTATCAATCCGAATACGCAAGCCAAATTGTTCCGTCCGTTTGTGCAGGCTGACAGCTCCACAACGAGAAAATACGGCGGGACCGGCCTTGGCCTTTCCATTTCCAAGCAACTCGTCGAATTGATGGGTGGCCAGATCGGAGCGCGCAGTACGGAAGGACAGGGCAGCACCTTCTGGTGCACCGCACGCTTCCAGAAACAGGCGGATTCCCTTCGCGCGATCCTTCCGACCGGAGATCTCACCGGAAAGCGTGTTTTGATCGTCGATGATAACGAATCGAATCGATTGATCCTCCACCATCTGGTATCAGGATGGGGGATGGTTGACGATCTTGCAGAGGATGCCGAATCGGCGCTACACCATGTCGCGAAGGCAACACGGCGAGGAAAGCCGTACGATCTGGCGATCTTGGACGTCATCATGCCGGGGAAGGACGGGTTACAGCTTGCACGAGAGCTGCAAAGCCACCCGGCGGGATCCGGGATTCGCCTCGTCGTGATGACGTCGATGCTGCAACGGGGCCATGCGGAACAAGCTCGCCAGGCCGGCGCGATGGGCTACCTTCCGAAACCCATCCGTCACGACGAATTACGCGATTGCCTACGAACTGTGCTCGGCTTGCCCGTGGGCCACGTGCCGAAGGATTCCCAGACACACTCCGTCGTGCCTCAACTCGTCACCAGGCATATGGTCGCGGAGCATGTGCAACATCAGCGCATTTTGATCGTGGAAGACAACATCGTCAACCAGAAACTCGTCGTGCGGATGGTCGAAAAACTTGGCTACAAACCGGACGTCGTGGAAAACGGTCAAGAGGCCCTGACAGCGCTCACCAAAGGTGATTATGCCGCCATCCTGATGGACTGTCACATGCCCGTCATGGATGGGCTTGAGGCAACCCGGCGCATTCGGGAAGCTGAAGCCTCCGGAACAGTTTCGAGTCCCGGAAGGACCTTGAGCCTGAGCCCCGGACATATTCCAATCATTGCGGTCACTGCCAATGCGATGCAGGGCGATCGCGAGCGCTGCTTGGCAACCGGGATGGACGACTATCTCGCCAAACCGATTAAACTGGATGAGCTAAGGAGCACCCTGGCACGTTGGACACCCTCACCGCCCGATGCGGTGGTCCATGGGAAGCAGGAACCAATTTGCACGACAGCCGACCCAACCCGAAGAACCTTTGACCCTGCAAAAATGTATCGGAACATCGGCAGCGACAGTGAGCTGTTCGCTCAACTCGTCCGCCTGTTTCTCGATCGGCACCAGACTATGCTGGCCGACATCAGAACGGCACTGGCCGATGCCGACCCGATTGCCGTCGAACGGATGGCTCACACCTTCAAAGGCACCGCCGGAAATCTTTGCGCCTCCGAGGTCGCACTCACGGCCGGTCGTCTCGAAGCAGTCGGCCGCCTTAACGCGCTCCACGACGCCCCTCCTGTCTACGCGCAACTTGAACTCGAAGTCGCACGACTGGTCCGAATACTTGAATCCTACCGGCAGGGATACCAACCCGCGACCCAGGCAGCCGCCTAAGTCATTCAATCTTCCCGACACCAAGTTCTCCGCTATGACGATATGAGAAATAAGTATTTGAACGGCTCACTGATGCTGTTAAACCAGATAGGTTTTCTTTGAAAACACGTCAGCTGCGGAGGCAGTCATGGTCATGGGGTGGCGCATGACGTGGTAGGACTTCTCCAGATCATCAAGATCGATGGCGTAGATACTGAGGAGACGGGGCGAGGAATAGAACAGGTAGGCTACGTGTCGGCTAGACTCGACATTCTACAGGGTGAGAAGCCTGCGCCAGCTCGGACGACGGAGGTCCGGAGACGGGAAACAAGGGGTGCCGAGTGGGAAAATCTTCCGAGAGCACCAACTGCTTTCCGAGTTTGGTCTTGTGGCTGATGACCAGCGGTCCTCGTAAATTGGCGGTAATGCGACCAGGATCATCCGAGGGAATGGTCAAAATCACAACCAGCGCTAGATCTTCACCCTCCTTCGCTCCGATTTCACTCAAAGCATCGGCGGGAATGTCGATCTGATAGCCTGGGTGAAACAGGGCTGGATCCAGAATCACAAATGCCAGCGCCGGTTTTTCAACCGATTGAAGCCATTTGAAGGGTGCCTCGGTGTCATGATCCAGAATGACATATCGCTGCTGCTCCGGGAAACCGAGCAGTCCTGAAGGGAACGTCAAGATGCTTTCGTCGCGAACTTCAAATGACCCAAAACGAGTCGCTGTGCACTTCACGATTGTGTCCTCACGAAGCAATCTTGGTTTTTGCAGGGATCAAGCGACGCAATGCATCGATGGGTACCACATGAGTCTTTGCGGCCAACCGGTTTTCCTCTTGAATCCTCACGTAGACTTCTTCCCGATGAACCGCAACCGCCGACGGCGCTTCGATTCCCAGGCGGACTTGGCCGCTTTTTACCCCAAGCACGACCACGCGGATGTCCGGACCGATCGTGACACTTTCTCCACATCGACGGCTGAGCACCAGCATACCGGCCTTCCTTGGCAAGAGGTATGAGTCTCAACTCTCTTCGGCCTACTCGGGCGGAAACTTTAAGCTGCTACGGGGGCGACACCATCAGTCGGAATGATCAGAAGAATGCGACGCGCGACCGATGCCCCGCCCTTCCTCATAAATAATTCAGCAGCGAGTTCTCAAATACCTTGCTCAACGTCCTGCTTGCCGCTTCGATCGCATATTGCTGGAGAGTCAGGTCGGAGATGGCTTTAGCCAGATCGACGTCTTCGGTTTCTGAGAGCGTCTGTGTAAAGAAGCCTTTAGCCTCTTCAAGCTGCGCCGCACTCGTGGTCAGACGATTCGATGTCGCGCCTACTTCTCCCTGAATCGCTGCAATCTGCGACACCCCCTGGTTCAGCCCTCCCAGAGCATCGCTGATGCCCAGTCGATAATTTCCACGCAGCGCGCCGATCAGTTGTTTGACCTCTGAAAAGATATCGGTCCCGCCTGCGATAAAGGCCCGATTCCCGGCAACATTGGTCGGCACAGTCTGACCTGTTCCCACTTCGATGGCATGAACCCCCGCATCCCCCTGGTACTGTAGACCCGAGACGACGGAAAACAGATCGCCGGTCGCCGGCGCGCCGGTCGCATTTGTCAATGCCATTCGAATACCGTCGAAACTGATCTCGCCCCCAGACACATAGGTCTGGTTGGTGAGGACATTTCGGGGCGACAGACTGACGGAAAAAGTATCCCCGGTTTGCGGCCCTCCCTGTTGGCCGTTACTCAATACAACACGCAAGCCGGCGAATGAAATCGCCTCACCCGACACGTAGGTGTTGCCGGACGACAGCGTCGTGCTGGTCGTCTGGTCCACCACCGAATACTGTGTCGGAGACGTGAACTGGATTTGATAGTTGTGCAACGTGAGCTGTGCCGCATTCACCACTCCTGCGTCCAGTACGGCAGCGCCACCGGCGTTGGACGTCCCTCGCGACGTCGTCACCGGAGCCGTCACGTTCAACACATCGTAGGTGGTAGACGAAGTAAACCGGATGACATAGTCGTCCAAGGTGGCGGCATTGTCGTCAACGACCCGCCCCTGTCCCGCGACAGTTCCTCCCGTGTTGCCGACAGCCGAAGCAACGGTCGCGGTAAGCGCAAACGGCGAACCGCCGGTCGTCTCACTGCCACCCGCGAATCCGAGCGCCGTACGGGCCAGGCCTCCGGTTATACGCACGGTTGACTGCGTGCCACTCAAATCGGAGGCGATGTTCAAACGATCTCCCTCAAATGTGACCGTTACACTCTTTCCGGCATTGATCAGTGTTGTATCGGCGTTGATGCGGCTCTGCACGCGTGCCGCCAGTTGAGCGCCGGTCAACGATTCCGTCCCGGTTGTCAGATCAATCGCGCCGGATGTGGTCCCATCGACAGTCACGATGAGCGTGTCATTGCTGCCGTTTGTCAGGGTCATGGGCGTTGTAATCGCCAGTCCAGTGGCCCGTCCGTGCGTACTCGTGCCGGTAAAGATCGGCTGATTGTTCAGCTCCGTATTTGCCGTTTGTTGAAGCTGCGCGAACAATTGTCGTACTTCCTTGGCCCCGATCACTCGTTCCGCTGCGCCGTTCGTATCGCTACGAAACTGTACGGCGAGCTGCTGCACACGGGACAGCGAGGTCATCGCTTGACTTAACGCGTTATCTGAGAGATCCAGTCTCGTCTGCCCAAACGAAATATTACGTTTCCGTTGCTCAATTGCGGCAAGCGAGGCCTTGTCTAATGCGATGTGATTGAACGCACTGGGATCATCGGACGGCTGGCGCACCAACTTACCGGTCGACACTTGCTGTTGGATTTCCAGGGCTCTGGCGCGCGCCCTGGCCAGGTTATTTGCGAGCACGCCGAAGGTCTGCAGCTCTGTCACGCGCATAGCAACCTCGACACTACGGTTTGATCGACAACAGCGTCTGGAACATTTCGTCGGTAATACGTACCAGCCGTGAAGCGGCTTCGAACCCTCGTTGGAACTTAAGAAGATTCACCAGCTCTTCGTCCATAGAAACGCCGGATACCTGCGCCCGCAATGTCTCGATCTGGTCCTTCAAAATCTCCTTCGCTTCCTTTTCACGGTCGGCCGTCTGTGCAGCAACGCCCAGCTCCGCCGCAATAGCCCGATACCCGTCGTTCAAGGTGCCATTATCCAGACTCGCGAATCGTCGCTGCTGAAGCGCAACCAGCGAGAGGAGATTGGTATTGTTCCCCGGAACACCAGCTCGTGTGGAAGCAGCCGCAACGGACGACGGATTCGTCAGAGCGACCGCTAGATCACGAGCCGTGTGGTTGTATGAATCGACCTCGAAAACGTCTCCTGCCGCCGCCGCGCCGGTCAACGTCACACTGAGGCCGTCGAATGTCAGGGTCGCCGGGCTTGTATAGGTGCCGGATGCCTGGGTACTGGTGCCGGCGATCAATCCGAACGACGTTCGGGCCGTGCCCCCTGTCACGCTGACGGCCGACGAGGCTGTCGTATCATTCGATGCAATGACCAGGCGGTTGGTCGTAGTGTCATAAGTCACCGCCACGGTTTTCCCGGCCGCCTGTAGCGTGGCGTCTGCATTGATCTTGTTCTGCACTTCTTGCGCGAGGGCCGTACCGGAGGTATAGGACAAACCAGGACTTGCGGCGCCTGCCAGTGTGATCGTGCCGGATGCCACACCATCGACGGTGACCGTCAGCGTATCGTTTGTCCCAGTCACGATAGACAACGGATTGTCCGATGATGGTGGCGTGATCGACGTGCCGGTGTAGTTGCCTCTAATGGTGGCGCCGGTCGTCGCATCCACGATGGAGTAGGCGGATCCCGAAGAGAACCGGATCTCATAATCGTGAAACGTGAGCAGACTGTTCGCGGTAATCACGCTGCTATTGATCGTGACGGCTCCCTGATTGGCGGTCATGGCACGCGTGGACACCGTCGGAGGACCAAAAAAATCGAGCCCGGTCGATCCGTCGAGTCCGTACCCTTGTCGATGAATACTATTCACCGCATTTGCCAGCGTCGCCGACAGGCGGTCGAATGAGACTTCCAGATCTCGAACTGTGGTGTCACGGACATCCAACAGGCTGCGTAAGCGACCGTTCGAGATCAATGGGGCGATGCTTAATGGACGCGTGCCCCCGGTAGAATAGCCGACCGTAAAAAGTCCGTCGTTGTCCGGATCTTCGACGGCATTCAGCTGCCGGACGGAGGTGCCTTCCACCAGAATCTGTCCCCGTGCCGCAAAGACCGTCAACGCACCGGTTCCGGACTCCACGGTTGTGATATCAATGCGTGTTGCCAACTCATTCAGTACGAGCTCACGTTGATCTCGGAGGCCATTGGCGCTCTGGCCCGTCACCTCAGCCGCAACAATCTGGTTATTCAGCTCGGCGATTTGTTTTGACAGGCTGTTGATCTCCGTCACCGTCTGCTCGACCTGAAAGTTTAATGATTGTCGCGCCGCTATGAGATCCGAGGAAACCTGATTCACACTCGACGCCAACTGCCTGGCGTTTGCCAACAGAACAGAACGAGCCGCCAGCCCATCCGGATTGGTAGACACATCTTGCAAACCACGGAAAAAATCGTTCATCCGTGCGGCGATGCCTTGATTGTTGCTGTCTCCAAACAGGTTTTGCAGCCGAAATAACTCCTCTCGCGATACCGACAGGCGTCCGAGATTCTGCTGTACGGTCGTAAGCTGCCGGTTGATGAATTGGTCCGTATACCGCCTGATGGACGTGGCCTGTACACCAGTCCCCACCATGCCGGGCTGTCCGTTCAGCGGTGGACGTTCTGTAAGCACCGTTTCCTGCCTGGAATATCCAGGCGTATTCACATTGGCGACGTTATGTCCTATGACGGCAAGCGCTTGCTGCGAAGTCGTCAGCGCGCTTCTCGCGATATCAAACAGAGATGTGAGTCCGATCATAATTAGCCCTGCTGATGAATGAGGACGTTGACACGGCCGGCGACGAACGATTGCCCATCGGCTGTATACAGTTCCCTTCCTGGAGCGACGGGTGTGCCGGTCGACAACGCTTGATCAACCACACCGCGAATACCTTCGATGAGCACGACGTTCTGCTTGATCTCATCGCGGACGGTCTTGGCTACCGTCATATAGCTTCGGTAGACGGTCCGTAAGTCCTCTGACGCAGGGTCTTGGACGTTATCAATAAGGTTCTGAATCGACATCGCTTCCGGACGAAGGCCATAGTGCGTCACTAGTTCTTGAACAAGACGTTGTCGTTCATCGGCAAGAGACTGCAACGATTCTAGGATCGACAGCCGACGACAGTTGATGGAATGGAACTCGGTGATAGCGAGCGTCCGGATGGCCGCTCGCTCTGCGTGGACCGTCTCAAGCAACTGATGACAGGTGGCCTCTTCCTGGAGCAACAAGCGGCAAAGCTGGGTCATCGCCGGCAAGAACGTGGACGTGGGCATACAGACTCCTTGTCATCATAGGCGTACGCTGCATTCCGCCGTCCATCTCCTCCGCCCTCTTCCATCGGAGGAAAAGATAGAAAGAGCTACGGCGAGTGAGTGTTTAGGAGCCTGGAAAGACGGATCCTAGAGTATGGCGTCGGTCAGAACCTGCTTCATGAGAGCATCTCCAACCGCACGGCCACTGACATCGTATGTGCCGCTGTCAAGAGCGCGTCTGATGCGCTCCACATGTTCCGTCCGCCCGGGATCAGGCTGGTTGGCCAGCTCTCGAATCCGTTGAAACTCCTTCGCTTGGGCAGAAATCTGGACCTCATCCTTACCAACCTGGGTACGGGCAGCCGCTTGCCGTCCCCCAGAGCCATCGATTTCCTGAACTCCAAGCAACAGCTTTGCAAGGTGATCGACCTTCCCATGACCTGAAATCTGCATATTGCCGCTCCTTCTCCGGCGTTTTTTCTCCCAGCGTTCTGAGAGGGTTATAAACTTTACCCCGATCGAACCTCTTATCGGTTTCTACTCTGAAGAACTTAAGTGTCCTGGAGGAGAGGACTGAAAATATTGTTGCGAATACTCCTGGACCATCTTGGCAATGCCTATTCCTCCGGATTCGGCCGCCCGTTTGCCGATCTCTTCATCATAAAATGAGTAAAAATACGCCCCTTGCTTATTGGCGAGGGCACCTTCGTGCACCGTTTCCCTCATCACCTTCAGTAGATACGAGATAAAATAGGCCTCGAATTGCCCCCCAGCTCGGACCAGTTGTTGACGTGCCTCGGCAGCGTCCTTCGATTGTGAGAGATTTACGAGAGGGTCAGGACGACCAGAGCGTGTGGCCAATCCAAGATCCACGTATGATTGTGTAAGCGGCGCAATTCGGCTCATGTCTCGTGCTATATATTCCATATAAATCAATAATATACTTAAATTATTTCAAGATTAGCCTGAAGTGCTCCGGCCGACCTGAGAGCTGAAAGTATTGCCACGAGGTCTCGCGGCGTCACTCCCACTGCATTGAGAGCCCGCACAACTTCCCCCAATGTCACCGTTTCATCTACTACTATAAGTCGCGATTCCTGCTCCTTGATCTCCGTCTGCACATCCGGTGTGACGGTAGTCTGTCCCGCGGAAGAGCCGATAAGCGGCGCAGGCGGCTGCGACACATTCAGCGTGTTTTTGACCGAGATCGTGAGATTCCCATGGGAGATCGCACATGTGGAAATTCGTACATGTTCGCCCAACACTACCGTTCCGGTCCGCTCATTGACGACGACTTTGGCCACAGAATCGACGGCCACATCCAGACCCTCGATCGAGGCGATATATTCGACGACCCGGCCATGGAAAGTTTGAGGAATCGTGGCCTTGACGGATCCGGCATTCACGGCTATCGCGCTGCCTTTCCCGAAGGCACTTTCGATAGCTTCGGTGGCCCTGATGGCAGTCGTGAAATCAGGTTGTCGTAAGAGTACGGAAACCGTTTCCCACGATTCGATATTGACCGGCAGCTCCTTCTCGATGATTGCTCCCCCGGGAACCACACCGGCGGCTTGATGATTCTTGGCCACCGTTGCTCCTCCAGCCCCTCCTGTTCCGCCGAGAAAACCTCCGATTGAGACCGGCCCCTGCGCGACTGCAAACACTTGTTGGTTTGCCGCTTTTAAGGGCGTGAGCAGGAGCGTACCGCCTTGCAGGCTTTTTGCGTTCGCCATCGACGACACGACTGCATCCAGCGTCATCCCCGGTCTTGAGAATGGAGGAAGCTTGGCCGTGACCATTACCGAAGCGATATTTCTGGTCAGTAACTGAATGGGATCAATCACCAAATTCACGCCCATTTTGTTCAACATGGACATCATCGCCTGAATCGTGAACTGTCCACCGATCACGCGGTCTCCGGTGCTGTCCAGACCAACCACCAACCCGTAGCCGATCAACTGGTTTTCGCGCACCCCTTCAATCACGCCGATATCCTTGATCCTCACCGCATCGGCTCCGGAAGGAGTCAACAGACTACCTGTCAGTATCAACGCGCTGAGGATCGGGACAAGTCGTATGAACATAGGTGGAATACCTATTCTCGCTACAAACGTTTCGAAACGGAGAACTGTGACCGACGACCCAGTAAGAGGCGCGCCAACCATCCCTGCTTACAGACCATTTCTTTCACCGAGTCACCATCAACATCATCCAGCACATGGAATCGCGTCCTGCTTCCGAAGGAGGGAGGATCAAAATCAGCCCGTCGTACGACTCCACTCTGGACCATCATCTGCAGGGTGAGGAGATTCAAGGGCCGTCGCTTTGGAATGCCCCTCCTTGTTGTCCTACGCCTCGGCGGAGCCGTCATCAAACAATCCCTTCTCAGAACGGATAGACCCAATCAAGAATGCGGATGAACCACCCGGGTCGCTGCACATCGTCGAGAACACCGAGACCTGAATATTCGATTCTGGCATCGGCGATGGCGGATGACAGAACCGTATTCTTGGTATCGACATCGACTCGACGCACGATGCCGCCGATGCTCATCAGCTGCTTTTCACTGTTCACCGTCACTTCGCGACGCCCTTCGATACGCAGATCGCCGTTGGGAAGCACTTCGGTCACGATGGTGGAGATGGTCCCTGTCAGAGTTCCTTCACGGCTGGTCGCGCCTTTTCCTCCGAACTTGTTGCTGGCGCTCGCATCAATTCCCATCCCCCGCCTCGTTTCATCGCTGAACCGTAGGCCTGGTATTCCGATATAACCCATCGCGCTGCCGATCAGACTATTTTTAATGGTCGAATCTCGTTGGGCTTCCGTATCCGCCGATTTCGATCCTTTGTGTTTTTCGACGATCCTTACGGTAAGGATGTCGCCGATGCGCATCGCGCGGAGATCCTCATAGAGATAGGCCCGCCCATTTTCCTCCTGCCACAGAGACCCTACGGTCTTAGGGAGTGGTAATGGGGACACGACGACCTTGTTCGAGACACTCGGCGGACTCGAACATCCTTCAAGAAAAACCAAGGGCACCATCCATAAACAATGCACGGTTATTAAATGCATGCGACAAGTGCGCACAGCCTTAACCTCTTTCAACTCGTTCTAAAAGTCCACCTCAACGAGACTGGGTGCCACCACTTTGGCTCTCAGCTCCCTGCCGGAATCCAGATTGGCGACCATGACGGTCTGCCCGACCTGTCCGCTCGATTTCGTCACGCCATAGGCCCGAATCGACAGCCCCCCTCGCCGCGCTTCGATAAGGACTCGATCTCCTTTTTTAATCACCAACGGAAGCTTCACGAACGCTGGACGCAGAGGGGTGTCGGGCGGAAGAGGCCGCGAAGCGCTCTTTCCTATGACCTCACCTTGATCTGTGATGAACGGATGGTTCACCTGATGAATCCTCATTCCGACGGTCTTGAGATCTCCCATATCGATTAATTCGTCGGCCTTTAGGAAGCGAGTCACAACGACAGCATCAACCATCGCCGCAATATCGGCCACAACTTGAATTGTCTTCCGGGATTTTCCGTTCGCCACCGCTTCCACATGAAACATGCGTCGCCCTAGGCCTTCTTCCAAAGGAGTAGGAATAATAGATAGTTCCACCGTCCCTCCGGGGATCATCACCGGGTCAGCCGGTTCCAAAATAGTCACATGCACCGTCTTGACCTTGCGTCCCCACTCGCTCTCCAGATGTTTCTGAATGGCCTTCCGAATCAGCTCGGCATTGACCTCGCTGACAACCCCTCGATCCACAACGGTGTCGGCCGCCCGATGGATCTGACTTCTTGATGCCGATGAGGTCGCGCGAGAATCGCCGTTAGGCCCCGCGATTGCTGTCGCGACATCAGAGACTCCTGGTAACAGGAGCATGATCAGGATCGGCAAGAGGCTAGGCATGAAGTGTTCCTTATCGTCGAAGATTATTGGCAATGGCCATCATTTCATCGGAAGCCTGGATTGTCTTCGAGTTGATCTCGTAACTTCGCTGGGCAATGATCATATTGACCATCTCTTCAGCGAGATTGACATTCGAGCTCTCCAAAAATCCCTGCTGGATCGTGCCGAAACCGGTTGTGAAGCCGCCTGTCCCTTGCGTCGGAGGTCCTGATGCAAAGCTGTCAATGAAGAGATTGTTCCCCATGGCGACCAAGCCGGAAGGATTGTCGAACCGCGTGAGTTGGATTTGCCCCACTTGCGAAGCCTGAGTGACTCCTGGAAGCAATACGGAGACGGTACCGTCCTGACCGATATCCACCTTCAGCGCACCGGAAGGAATCGTAATCACGGGATTCAGAAGATCGCCGTCGCCGGTCACAAGGTTCCCCACGTTGTCGCGTTTAAATGAACCATTTCTGGTGTACATGATCGTTCCGTCGGGACGAGACACTTGAAAAAATCCGTTGCCGTCGATCGCTAGGTCCAGTTCGTTGTTCGTTTGGCGCATATTGCCTTGCATCCATTCTTTTGCCACCGTTGTCGGTCGAACTCCGGCACCTACCTGGATGCCGACTGGAAAGACTCCGACGTTGGACGCATTCGTGCCGGGAAGTCGTTGAATTTGATAGAGCAGGTCTGCAAACTCCGCGCGGCTGCGTTTGAAGGAATTGGTATTAACGTTGGCAAGGTTATGGGCGACGGTGTCGACGTTGATCTGTTGAGCCGTCATGCCGGTCGCCGCTGTCCACATCGCTCGAATCATAGAACCCTCCAAAGAAGAACTGATAGCAGATAGCTGACCGCAAGAGATTCCCCATCAGCTGATTTCCAAGCCTTGCCAACAGCTATCGGCCATCGGTCATGCGCATTCCGTCTCATAGCACCCGCCCTACGTCTTGAATCGCGACTTCGGCCATTCGATCAAGCGTCTGAATCAGCTTTTGCGTCGATTCGTAGTTACGCATGCCCTGAATCATCTTTACCATCTCACCGATGGAATTGACGTTGGATTCTTCGATATGCCCGACCTGAATCTGCGGATTCTTGGCCACTGTGCCTTTCTCCGAAAAGAAAAGCCCTTCCGACGACTTCTGTGGCATGTCGTTATCCGCAAACTCCATGACTTTGATGGTCGCCACAGGTTTATCATCGACTTTGATGGCTCCCTGTGTCGTGATTTCCAATTTGCCGGGAGGAATCTTGATCTCACCTTTCGTCCCCATCACGGGATAGCCAAGTCCGTTCACCAACCGATGTTGATTGTCCAGCGAGAGCATGCCGTTGCGGGTATATCGAAGCCCTTGAGGCGTCTGTACTTCCAAAAACCCTCGTCCTTGAACAGCGATGTCCAGCGGATTACCGGTCAGTCGAATGCGGCCCGGCTCAAATGTGGTCTTGATCTGGTGCGGCGCGACAAACGCGCGCTCAGTCGGTCCAAACGGCCTGGCCATGATCTGTTGGGCCAATCCCATGGTTCGGCCTCCAGTCGGAACGACCGCGTGATATCGTGGGAATATGGCTTTGAACGCCTGTTCGTCCTGCTTAAAACCCGCGGTATTCACATTGGCCATGTTGTTCGCGAACACCTGCATCCGCCGCTCGTGGGCCAGTGCTCCGGACAAGATAGGATAAATACCTCGATTCATGTTGCCGACTCCTTTTGTCTTCGAGAGAGAACAGCAACCCTCATGCCAGGCTCACCGACGAAATATTGTTGGGATAAGTACCAACGGATGATCGGAAATGAGTCAATTCCTTAGGAGATTAAGAAGACTGAATACCGATGGAAGAAGGAATGAGGGAAGTCGTCATCACTGACAGGATATTATTAGGCTATTCTTACCAGGCTCAGTGAAAAATATGCCTAGTTGGATGATCGGTCGCCTGCAGGTCAACAATCGCCCACGTCATGGCCTCGTTCCCTGCCGACATCTTGCGCCAAGGAGAGTTACTCTATGCAGCCTGATCGTTGAGACGATTCAGTGGCTAATCGTTTATTGATTGACCATTCCAGCTTCTCTATTTCCCGCTCCGGATCGTTCCACCAGTCAGTTGACCATACCCGATGCAGCGTCCAGCCCAGGTCTTCTAGCACGAATTGACGCAGCCGATCTCGATCACGTGCCGTGGGCAAGGAGTGATATGTCGCCCCGTCGCACTCGATCCCCAGAAGATATCTTCCCTGCTTTTGCGGATGAACGACGGCCATGTCGATCCGGTAGCCGGAACAGCCGACCTGGGGGTGCACGGTCCAACCTTTGTTGCGCAAGGCACGGATAATTTCGATTTCCAGCGGACTCTCAGGTTCCAGACCGGTCGGGATGGCCTGCTCTATGATGGCGCGTGGACCTTTGATAACAAACTCGAGGTAATTTTTCAGATCGGCGATGCCAGCTGAGCGGGTTTTAGATAGATCGATGTCGTCGGGGCGGATGGAACTGAAGATCGTCACCCCAGTCCGTGCTCTGGTGATTGCTACGTTCAGCCGTCGCTGTCCGCCTTCCTGGTTGATCGGGCCGAAATTCATGGCCATCTTCCCCGCCACGTCCTTGCCATATGTGATCGAGAACAGGATGAGATCTCGTTCGTCACCCTGCACATTCTCAAGGTTTTTGATGAACAGCCGTTCCGGCCCATGCTCGGCGATGTGCTGTTCAATCTCGGGATGTTTGCGTAATTCCTCGTCCAACAACGTTTCGATGAGTCGCTGCTGCGTCTGATTGAACGTCACCACGCCCATCGTCAGTTTTTGCCGCGATTCGTCCGAAAAGTGCGTGACGATCTCTTTGACAATGGCGTCGGCTTCGGCCCGGTTTGTACGGGTGGCACCTCGATCGTATATACCGTCTACCAGGTTCAGTCTCACAGCTAGATCATTTGTCACAGGTGACGGAAAGGTAATCAATCTGGAATCATAGTAGCGGTGGTTCGAAAAAGTGATCAGGCTTTCGTGCCGACTGCGGTAGTGCCATTCCAGACGCAGCGTGGGCAATCCGGCGCCCAGACATTCATCCAGTATGCTTTCCAGGTCCGGGACCAATGCATCTTCCTCGTTACCCGAAGCATCATCTTCGGCACCATCTGCCCGATTGAAAAAGTTGGTGGGCGGAAGCTGTTTGGGATCACCCACCACGATGAGTTGCTTGCCTCGGGCGATGGCGCCGACCGCGTCCCAGACCGGAATCTGGGACGCTTCGTCGAACACCACCACATCGAAGTTCGAATGCGCGGCGTCCAGGTATTGTGCAACCGACAACGGCGACATGAGCAGACAGGGTTTAAGCTTGGGAAGCAGATTGGGGATACGGTGAACCAGTTGCCGCACCGGCAAGTGCGCTCGCTGCTTCGCAAGCTCGTGCAAGACCAGCGCTATTTCCTTGTCTGGTTTTTCTCTCGACTGCTGCCGTGGCACCTTTCCTGCCAGTACGGCCACGATATATCGCTCGGTGAGCTTCTGGAAGCGCTCGTCGGTCTGCCGGAACTCCAGGATTTTCCGGTCATGGTCGGCGCTCGCGAAATTCCGGAGAGCCGGTTCACGGTCAATCACGGCTTTCAACCACCAGTTTTGGTAGGAATAGTCGGCATAGGTATGGAGATTCTGGACAGGTATCTGTTCCTCTTCCACTGCACGAATGACAGCCTCCTGTCCCGCAGATAAGACCTGCCCGCGCAACTTCCGCCATCGACACCACAACTTCAAGTAGCGCCGAGACGAAACCCACCCGCCGACAATCGTTCTCACCCGGCTGGGCAGCCCTGCGACGACGGGTTCTCCAGACAAGGCCTTCCCGGCACCTGAAAGGTCGGCTACCACTGTAATCTGGTTCCGAAGCCCATGCCAGGCATCGCGGAACGCGGACAGTCTACCGCTGCCATTCCCTGTGGGAAGAAGCAGGCTGCGTTGCTCACCTACAAGCTTGTACAACTGTTCGTTCACGGTCACGATCGTAGATTCATCACTACCGTTCGCAACTCTCCCGATCGCTTCCTCGAAACGCGCTCCCCACTGTTCGTAGCGATGCACTGCCGCCCAATCTGTATCCGGACCCTTGTATTCGCATCCCAGCAATTCGACACAATGCGCCTCTAAAGCTTTCAGCTCATGATCTTCAACATTCAGGTGACGCAAGGTGTCAAGCAGGGGCGGCATTTCTTCGACAGTGGGTCGTCTTTGATTGGAGGTGTAAGGCACCAGACGACTCATCACCGCTCGCTGCAAAAACCAGCGCTTGGGCCACCAAGCTTTGGATGCGAGATTCCAATCCTGAGCTAGCTGTGCACCGTTTACTTCTGCAACCTCGGACTTGAATCTTTCAGATAACCGCCGCCAATGAGCCTGCCGACGTTCTCCATGCTGTCGAACGGTCTGCATGCTGGCTCGAACAGTCGGGTTTCCACCGTGAGCGGCAAATTCTTTAGGCACATGCGGCGCCTGCAGCAAGATGTCAATCAACCCATCGACGGCGTCCAGCAAGACAGCCGAAGGCGTGTCTAATCGAATGCCCAGCATCGGAGTAATAGCGATGGCGACCTCTTGAAACCGAGAGACCACTGCTTCCAGGGCCGCCGCCTCTTTGAGCAGGCGCTCTTCCCAGGCGTTCGTCCACTCGGTGTGCTGTACAAGGGACAACGGATTGTTCTTGATCTTGCCAAGCTCGCCGGCGACCGACTGAGCAATGCGCATCGTCTCCTGCAGTCGGTCCAACGTCTCTTCATCATGGATGTCGGGGTCCGGCCATGGCATGGGAGCGGGCGTCCACTCCTGATGTCGAATTACAGTGTCGGTGGCTCCACGCACCGTTAATCCGTTGCGATGCCGTCTGTGCAGCGCTCTCACGAAATCGTTCAGATCGCCGCGCAGCCTGCCGAGGCGCTCCGCCTCGTGTTTCCAATTTCCCGCCATGCCGCGAGCAGCGTCCATGGCCTCGCGCAACTGGGCAAGAACCTCCGTCTTGCGCGCCTTGGCCGAATGTAGCTCCAGACAAAACGGCCCTAGCCCGATCGCTTTAAGGCGACGCTCGACCACGTCGAGTGCCGCCATTTTTTCCGAGACAAACAATACCGTCTTACCGTGTCCCAAAAAATGCGCGATCAGATTAGTGATGGTCTGGGACTTCCCCGTGCCTGGTGGCCCCTCCAGCGCGAAGTCATGACCCTCACCTGCACGGCTCAGGGCATTCAATTGCGAAGAGTCGGCCAGTAGCGGCGCAAGTAGGTCCTCGGGCGCATGGCGTTCGTCGAGGTCTTCGCGCGGAGAAAGATCCTCACCAGCGCCGATAGGCTCCCGAGGACGCTCGATCAAGTGATCCACCACACGGTTTTGCTGGAGCTGCTGCGTGCGATCCTGCAAATCCTTCCACATCAAATACTTGGTGAAGGAGAAGATGCCGAGGTAGACGTCCTCTCTTACTTCCCAGCGTGGAATTTCCTTCACTGCGATGCGGAAGATCTGCCAGATTTTCTTCACGTCCACGCCGTTTCCGTCGGTCGGCAGAGGATCGAGCCCTCTCAACGTCAACTGGAAATTCTCGCGCAGCAATTGAACCAGTGTCGGATTGACGATGGTTTCGTCATCGTGTCGTTTGATGGCATAGCCGGTCCTCACCGACTGACGCGTGAGGGTGACCGGCACCAGCAGAATCGGGGCAAGATGAGTCTTTTCCGCTCGTTCATCTTCGGCCCAGCTCAGAAAGCCGAGCGCCAGATAGAGTGTATTGGCGCCGCCTTCCTCTAGTCCAAGGCGTGCGGTGCTGTAAATTTCATAAAGTCGAGCATCAAGGATCTTCGGCTCAACGGCGGCGAGCAGTTCCTTCTGCTCCATCGCCTGCTTCGCAGCCGTCTCGACCGGATCCTCGCCGGTACGTTTTGCAGCAACAGAGGCAACTCGCGGATCCGAACCCTGCATGATCTGCGGTAACGGTCTAAACTTCCATTCTTGCCCGTCAGCCAATGCATCCTCCAGATGAGCCGGGTCCGGCACTCGCAACGGCAGCATAACCTTCGTCGGTTTGAAATTGATCAGGCGGTTGCGCAATGTGAGATCTAGGAGTTTTGACTTCCAGCGAGCGAGCCGCCCTTCCGGTGTTTCTGGACGCACGTTCTCGTCGAGCAGGAATGTCTCACCGTCTAGGGGCGGCAGCGCTGGAGACAGCTCGACACCCGTATCGGCGACTCGCCCTGGCAACCGGTCTTCTTCGGCAATCGCGGCTTCGGTCTTGCTTGGCAACGGCCTCACTTGTTCGATGCGTGCGCGCTTGACGTCGACAGCAAACAGAAATTCGCCTTCCTGCTGTAGGTGCCCCAATCCATGCTCACAGGATACTCGCAGCGAGGGCCTTGGCCGATGAGTCAGCATGGTAGTTTCGAATGCAATCAACTCGCCGCTGGCAATCCGCTTGCGCACCGCCTGACCATCGTCGAATGCCGGTGTCGAGAATGTCGTATTGATGAGCCAGCAGCCGACCCACGCATGCCCCTTCTTGAGTAACACGACCGGGTTGAGGCCAGCCTGCTCGAGGCAAGAAGCGAACAGCATGGCGAGGTCCATGCAGGTCGCGATCCCACCCGAGAGCACCCGGCCCGGCGTACGAATCTTCTGGCCATCGTTGGTGAATGAGGCTGGCGGCTCGCTGTAATGCAGGTTAGAGTCTCCAATCGTGCTATAGAGCGCTGAAACCTGCGCCCATACGTCCTCGCGGTTCTTCGACTGGTAACCGTTCATCGAACAACCGCCACCGGTCTTAGACAAAAGTTCACTGGCCTGAGAGATCATGCGATCGACGGCAGGATTGTTCGGGAGGGAAAAGGCGGCCAGCAATTCCGGCAACGCACGGACGCCCCCCCATTGATCATATGCCAACACGTCCACCGCATGATCAGTGCGGGAGAGCTTCGTTTCTAACGAACTAATGTCAACGATCACACGGCCACGCTCCGCCTCGTTAAGCTCCGCGAGGTATTGATGTCGAAATTTCAGGTCCAGGGCGTCAATACGCCGAGTTTCCTTGGGATCCAGCCGCTCAAACTGAAACCGCATTGCCTCTGCGAATTCAGGCTCGCAACGCACAGAGATTTCGAGGTCGCGTAGTGCATTGTCAGAGGTATTGGTGACGATGAGGCTGCGGAGGAGAGGAACGCTATTCTGGTAAGAAGCGTAGCTAACTGTCGGATCGGCAAGGATCTGGACGGCGACCGACGCCTCCGTGGATTCAGCTCCGTCGGTTGTCCCGTTGTTCATATGCCACCTGTTGTTTTTGTTTATCTCAAGTCGTTCTGTGCGATCGGTGCCGACACGAACTGACCGATATGAATGAAGGGAACCATATGCCTATCCTCATCCGAACACGCTGAGGTGTCTAACCCTGCAATGGGGAGGCTAGGCAGTACTATTGGCTTATCAGTGTTAACGAGGCTAATGCCGCGCACCTGCGTAGCGACGCATTCGGCTTGTAGAGGCATGGCTTGATGGCGAGAAGGAAGGTGTTGCGGGATCCGACACAAATGCAATAGACACGTCGGCTGTTTGACTCTCCGAGAGGGCTTGTGATGCGGCATCAAGCAGTGACTCGGCATGAGTTCCATGTTGCGGCCCCACGATTCCCCCGATCCGGCAGGAAATCAGCAATTCCTGGCCTTCGATCAATAGGGGAAGGGCGATCGCTTTCTGGATTTTCTCGGCGATCAATCGAGCCTCATTCGATGATTCGAGATTGTCGGCAATCACGGCAAAGGTGTATTCGTCCAGACGCGCCACAACATCATGAGGCTGCAGGGCACTCTTGATGCGAGCGGCTTGCACTCGCACGACCAGCGTCATATTTGGTGTGGTTGAAGCGGTGGACAGCGGACGGAACTGTTCCAAGGTGCATACCAAAACGGCAACGTTCCGCCTTATGGCGTCGGCTCTATTCAACGCCTGGCCAAGCAAGGCAAGATAGAGTCGCCGCGTAGGGAGGCCGGTGACGCTGTCATACGCCGAGATCGAATTCCCCTGCTTGCGTTGCGTGACGTCTTGACTATACGGCCAACACAAGAGGCCGGCCATACCGAATCCGGCAGCGATAACAAGACCAATCCAAGCGACGACACGCTGTACGGAGAGGACTTCAGCTACGTCCACAGAACCGGCCGGCGTCGCCTGCATCCACACCAGGCTGACACCGCACATCGTTGCTGAGGCACACCACCATGCAAACGATCGGTGTCGCGATCGTGAGACCTCATGGTGCGATACCTTCAAATGCATTGTCGTGACTGCTGAATGAGAATTGGACTGGAATTCTGAATAGACCGGAAGCCCGATCAACCTTCCGACCTGATGTAAAGAATTCCCACTCAATACATCAGGCATTTGTCGGGATCTCGTCCTGTGAGGTATCGGTTTTTCTGACACAGAACTGAAGGCAGGCGATAACAGGACATTGCAAATCGCATCACAACGAATACAACGGAACAAGCCGAACCAGTCGGAGAACCGCTTCGATCAATTCGGGCTTTGCAAGTGCGCCTTCAGCCGGATGATGGCCTTGGTATGAATTTGGCAGACCCGTGACTCAGTGACTTTCAGCAACTCGCCGATTTCCTTCATCGTGAGCTCCTCATAGTAATATAACGTCAGGACGAGCCGTTCTTTTTCCGGCAACGATTGAATGGCCCCGGCGAGCGCTGCACGTTCACGTTCGTTGACCAATGAAGAAAGAGGATCCGGCGTGTGCGTGTCGGCCAACATCTTGACCACTTTGTGCCCGTCCGGTTCATGAAGACTGAGATCGTCCACACTGATCATCACCGCCCCTCTGGCCCGCGTAATGAAATCATCGAGCTCTTCCAGGGACATCTTCAGTTCTGCCGCCACTTCTTCATCCTGCGGCGGCCTTCCCAGTCGGCTCATGAGCGCCGTGTGAGTCTTTTGGAGCAGGCCGATTCGTTCATGAACCGATCGTGGAATCCAATCCATCGAACGAATCTCATCGAGCATGGCTCCACGGATTCTGAACTCCGCATACGTCTTGAACTTCGCTTCTCTGGTCGGATCGTACTTGTCCATGGCATCCATGAGTCCGATGGTACCGACCGAGATCAGGTCCTCGGCGTCCAGGTATGCCGGGAGACGAAAGGCCAGTCGATGGGCCATTGCGCGAATGACATGGGCAAACTCCTTGATAAGTTGTTCGCGTCTGACTCCCTGGGCCGAAAAGGATTTTTGCTCGCGTGGTAAGGCTGTCTTGCTCATGATCTTCCCATATACGATCGCGTTTTAGTTGCCGGCCGGAGTTGCCGCTCGCTGCCAGACCAGCTGCACGGAACTTTTGGGGAGACCAGGCCTCGGCCACTGGACGACTTGATGAGCCAGCCTCATGAACGCTTGGGCGGCCGGTGCAACCGGGAACAACTCAGAGAGCGCCCTCTGCTGCATGACCGCCAAATGCACATAGTCGTCATAGGGAATCGCCCCGACCAATTCCACGGTCACATGAAGAAAATGATCCACCGCCACATCCAGCTTACCGAACACCTCGGCGGCTTCACGGGGACTCTTGGCCTGATTCACCAACACTTTGAAGCGACGTTCTCGATACTGGCGGGACAAGACTTTGATCAGTGCATACGCATCCGTGAGCGAGGTCGGTTCCGGCGAGACGACGATCATCGTCTCATCCGCCGCAGCAGCGAAGAAGGTGACGTTCGGCGAGATGCCGGCGCCCGTATCGATCAACAACACATCCATCTCTGAGGTGAGTTGCGCCAGTTGCTCCTGGATCATCAACTGCTGGGCTTCCGTCAGTGCCGTAAGACGCGGGACACCCGAGCTGGCGGGGAGCACATGAATGCCCCCCGGACCTTTGAGCACGATCTCGTCGAGCGTATGTGTGCCCACCAAGACGTCTTCGATCGTATGCCGTGGAACCAGTCCCAGGAGGACATCCAGATTACCTAACCCGAGATCGGCATCCAGAATCAGCACCCGCTTTCCAATCCTCGTGAGTGCAACGGCAAGATTCGCGACCACATTGGACTTCCCCACCCCTCCCTTGCCGCTGGAGACCGCTATGACGTGAGTGGACGAGCCACCTTCCCGACTCAGATCCTCAGATACAAGGACAGACCTTCTTGTTCCGATCGACATATCACGACCTCCAACCAGATTATCCGTGATGAGTTCCTGCTCCCATTAATGCCGGAGCGGTTTCCGATGATTGAACCGACCGATTGACAAGCAGCTGAGACTGGGCGGAGCGTTCCGCGGTCAGAAGCGCCGCCAAACGTTCCGACGAGGCGACCTCGATATCTCCGGGGACCCGCCGACCAATACTCCAATAGGAAAGAGGCACACCGGTTTGATGCGCTACTTCAAAGATGGTGCCGAACGATTCCGTTTCGTCCAGCTTGGTAAACAGAAGACGCAGCTGCGGAAGGTCGCTGAGACGCCTCGTGATCCGACAGAGCTCCTGCTCCCGGGTGGAAGCTTGAAGGACCAGATGTGTCGTGACGGCCTCCTTTGGTAGGAGCAGACGCAATTCGTGGGCCAACGCCAAGTCACGCGGACCGATACCCGGCATGTCGATCAGCACGAGGTCTACCCGTGTATGGCGACGAAGCCCTTCATGAACCTGTCGAGCCGATACGGCACACGCAAACGGCACCCCCACGACCTTGGCATACCGACGCACCTGTTCGACCGCGGTTTCTCGATACATGTCAAAGGTGATGAGGGCGACGGATCTGCGTTGTTCGAGACGATAATGTGACGCCAGCTTGGCCACCGCAGAGGTCTTCCCGGCTCCGCTGGGTCCGATCAAGAGACCGATGGAGGGATATCCCTCCGCTTTCTGAAGCGGCCCACTCGTTCGTACGCGCTTCGCGATTTCACGCTGTAGCGCGCGCCGAAGCGATTCATCGTCATATGGGCCGGCGGCTTGCTCGGTCTTGCATGCCTCTTTCAAGAGGACGTCTACAGTGGAACGATTCATCCCCTGCTCAATGAGGAGGCGGCACAGCGACATCGGCATGGGCGACAGTCGGCCTTCGATCATCCGGCTGTCCTCCCGCGACAGATTTTCCAAGAGGCATCCCAATTCATTCATCACAGTCTGCAGATGTGGAAGGCGTTTCGGCTTCACCTGTACAACAGACCTCTTCAAGGAGGCAGCCCGCTTGCCGACGGTCCGTGTCGTCGTCTCACTATTCGGCTTCAGCATCCCTTGCAGGGTCTGTTGAAAGGTCTGCGCAGACAGCGCGGCATCGGCCCCTGCATCAGACGGTTTCACAGGAGAAGCTGGGTGCACTTTTTCTCTACGCTGAGGGAAGTGTTGTCCGTCTTGATCGGAGGCGGCCATCACTTCCAGGACCGGTCGATTGAATGCCTGTAAGATGCGCCCTCCCTCACGCACTTCTTTCGCCGACAAGATGATGGCGTCCGGCCCTAGCTCTTCCTTGATGTCACGCATGGCATCCTGCATGGTGAGCGCATGAAATGTCTTAACCTTCATGGTGTCTCTATGTTGGCTACGCCAACTCCAAATCAATCCGCACCGTATCCAAAGACTGTAGCCGGACGAATGAATCCACTTCATTGAGCCCCATCACAGGAACGGCATGCAGCATGCGGTCGCTGTGTCGACGGAGATGGCGACGAACAACCTGTGAACAGAGTACAATCGGCTGCTGTCCTCGTGCTGCGACCCGTTCGGCCGCTTGTTTGAGTCCAGTCAACAGTTTGTGCGAGACCGTTGGATCAAGGTTCAACGTGGCCCCTGGCGGCAATGCCGCCGCTTGTTCCGATAGCGACCGATCCAGTCGGGGGTCCAAAGTGATGACCTGCAGACTGCCGTCTGGCGATTGATACTGCTTGGTAATGGTCCGGGCCAACGCCTGCCTTGCATATTCCGTGAGAACCTCAGCATCCTTCGTGGTTGAGGCCTGATCAGAAATGGCTTCAAGGATTGACCGGAGGTCGCGAACAGGGATGCCCTCCTTGAGCAAGTTCCCGAGAACCCTGACGACTGTTCCAAGCGGCAACATCGTGGGAATGAGCTCTTCCACCAGCTTCGGATGCGATTTTCCGACTTCGTCCAACAGCGCTTGAACTTCCTGCCGTCCCAACAATTCATGGCCATGACGCTTAATCAACTCGGACAAATGTGTGGCGATCGCCGAACTGGCATCAACCACGGTATACCCGGCCACTTGAGCCTGTTCCCTGGCGTCTTCAGGAACCCAGAGCGCCGGCAATCCGAAGGCGGGTTCCTTTGTCGAAATCCCTTGCACCAAACCACGCTGGCCGGTACCTGGATCGATCGCCAACAAATGCCCCGGCAAGACATCGGCCTTCGCCACCTCTACCCCCTTCAGAATGAGGGCGTATTCGTTGGGGCGCAGCTGAAGATTGTCCCGTATATGAATGGGGGGAACGACAAAACCCATCGATTCAGCAAATTGACGACGGAGCGCTTTAATCCGATCGAGCAGCGCGGTGCCTTGCGTTCCCTCAACGAGTCCTATCAACCCGTACCCGACCTGGACTTCCATGAGATCGAGCGGCGTTACTCGGGTCAGGCTTTCCTCGGCCTTCGGAGCGACAGGAGTGGGAGTCGGGGTTGCTTGAACCTGTTCCTGCTGATGGAGGTGATAGGCGATCCATGCGATGGCGCTCCCTAACGCCAAGAACGCTACGTGCGGAAGCCCCGGCACCAATCCAAGTGCGAGCAGAATACCCGCAGCAATGCCCACCGGTTTGGAGGACATCAACAGCTGCCGAGTCATCGCCTCTCCCAAATCCGTTTCCGAGGCGGCGCGGGTCACCACGATACCGGCGGCCGTCGACACGATCAGGGCGGGAATCTGCGCCACCAACCCTTCACCGACCGTCAGAATCGTGTAGGTTTGAGCCGCGAGCGCCGGACTCATACCCTGTTGCAGGATACCGATCGCCAATCCACCGATGATGTTGACGAATATGATGATGACGGCTGCAATGGCATCTCCTCGAACGAACTTGCTGGCGCCGTCCATTGCCCCGTAAAAATCAGATTCTTCGGCGATTTCCCGCCTCCGGCGGCGCGCGTCCGCCTCATTGATCAGACCGGCATTCAGATCCGCATCAATGCTCATCTGTTTTCCCGGCATAGCATCCAATGTGAACCGGGCAGCGACCTCCGCCACGCGTCCGGCGCCTTTCGTCACTACGACGAAGTTAATGATGACGAGGATGGAGAACACGACCAAGCCGACTGTGTAATTGCCCCCGACGATAAAGTTCCCGAAGGCCCGAATGACTTCGCCGGCCGCCCCTGCGCCCTCGTTGCCATGCAGCAAAATGAGACGCGTGGACGCAATGTTGAGGGACAGCCTGAACAAGGTGATTATGAGAAGGACCGACGGAAACACCGAGAACTCGATCGGACGCCGCACTTGAAGTCCGACAAGCAAAATCACGACCGACAAGGTGATATCGAAGCTCAACAACAAATCGAGTACAAATCGAGGCAACGGCAACAGCATCACCATGAGAATGGCGACCACCCCGACGGAGATGACGACGTCCGGGTGCTTGATCAGCTGGTTTCGTTCCACCGGTTCTATTGCCGTTGCCATAATCCCCCAGCAGGCTGCGGACTAACTTCAGGATGCCCCAAAAGGCGGCTGTTCTCACCCGCCCAGCCCTGGCGCGCCGAGACGCGCCTCTCCGCAGGTAAGGCCGCAGCGAGCGAAGTACTGAGGCGTACGCCTCGGTACGTTGAGCCTCTGAGCGATGCGAGAACGCCGCTGGCGGCCTTTTTCAACATCCTGTTCATGGAGTCATCCCTCTGGCGCGATACACAAACGCCAGGATCTCCGCGACCGCACGATACAGCTCATTCGGAATCTCTTTGCCGAGGTCGACGAGCTTGAACAGTGTTCTGGCCACGAATTTATGCTCGACGACCGGCACTCCATGATGTCGCGCCAGCTCACGGATGCGTTCAGCGACCAAGCCGGCTCCTTTGGCGACCACGACCGGCGCTCCCATCGTGGCGGTGTCATATTTCAGGGCAACGGCCAAGTGTGTCGGATTGGTAATCACCACGTCCGCCGTTTTGACGGCAGCCATCATGCGTTTCTTCGTCATCTCCCGCTGAATGGTCCGTACACGACTCTTGATGAGCGGATCGCCTTCCGTGGCCTTGTGTTCCTCTTTGACCTCTTCCTTCGACATCCGCAGACTTCGTTCCCACTCATAGCGTTGGTAGAAGTAGTCGAATCCGGCCAGTACCGCGATCGCCCCGGCAACGGCCAAACTCACTTTCAACGAGAGCCGTCCGGTGACTTGGAGGATGGTACCGATATCGAACCCAATCAAACCCGGAATCTGGAGCACGTCATACCGTGCCACCCAAAAGCCGATGCCCGTTACGATTGCGATCTTGAGCAGCCCCTTCACGAGCTCCATCACAGACCGCAGCGAGAACAATCGGGAAAGCCCTTTGATTGGGCTGATGCGCGCGCCATCCGGTTGAATGGCCTCTGTGCGCCACAGCAACCCGGTTTGTAGCAGCGCCGCGCCGCTCCCCATCACCAGAATGCCAGCCACGACCGGAAGACTCAGCGTCACCACGGTGATGCCGGCGTGCATGACGATTGAATACACCTGCTCGATCGACATTCCTTCGTGGAAATCCAGAGGAAACGAAAGCGTGAGCCCTTGGCGGATCATCTCCGTCATGTTCTGAACGCCGACCGGCAACATGGCCGCCAGCAGTCCGATGCCGCTCAGGAGAATTGCTGCGGTCGACAGATCTCGACTAACAGCGATCTGTCCTTTCTTGCGCGCCTCCTCTTTGCGTTTCGGGGTCGCGGGTTCTGTCTTATTACTCCGGTCCTCAGCCATGCCCCAGCGCTTTCATGAGCCCATGGATCGTGAACTGCAGCCGTTCAATTTCCTGAACAAGAAGCTCCACCACAAAGGGTGCGGACAATCCCATCACCGCCAAACCACCGGCGATGGTGACGGGAAAACTCAGCACAAACACGTTGATCTGGCTGACCGCGCGTCCAAGAAGCGCGAGAAGAATATTGATCAGGAGAATGACGACGAGCACGGGCGTCGCCAATTTCAATCCCACCATGAACATGTGCTGAAAGAGGCGAAGGATCTCGTCTCCCAATCCCCCTGGGAGGGAGGCGCCGAATGCCGGAATAGATTCGTAGCTGGAGAGAATCGTGGCCACCAGAAGCAAATGCCCGTTTAAAGAGAGGAAGACGAGGGTTGCCAGGAGGGTGAAGTATTGGCCGATGATGGGTGTGTGATCAGCCGTCGCCGGATCAAACAGTTGGACCACACCAAACCCCATCTGCACGCCGATCATCTCTCCGGCAACTTCCAATGCGCTGAAAAATAATCGGACGGCCAAGCCGATCGTCAAACCGATGGCCATTTCATTGACGAGCCCGGCTGCCAAGACGAAAGGATCATAGGGAACGACGGGAAGCGGAACCAAAGGAGCCAATAGAACTCCCAACGCCAGGACGAGAGCCACTTTGACTTTCAACGGAACCGCTCGGCCGCTCAAGACCGGCAATGCGGCCAACAGACCCCCGATGCGGGAAACGAGGACCAAGAACCCTTGAAATTCCGGAAGGGCGATTTGGAGAGTCTGTGTCAACGCCATCGTCTCGTACTAGTGGATGTAGTTGGGAATATTCATCAGTAGATTCGCCATGTATGTGGTCATGACGTTCAGCATCCAAGGCAGAAAGAACAACAACGCCACAAAAAGGGCCACCACTTTCGGGACAAATGTGAGTGTGGCTTCGTTCAGTTGGGTCATCGCTTGGAGCGCACTGACAGCCAGACCGATGAACAAACTCAGTCCCAGAATCGGTGACGCCACCAACAGCGTCGTTTCCAGCGCTTGTCTTCCCAGTTCCGTCACAATTTCCGGCGTCACTCGATCACCCTCCCGATCAGCGCCCAGTCGTCAGCTGTCGACTGTTTGGAGCAGGCTCAGCCCTACTGAAAACTCCGCATCATCGACCCCACGACGAGGTACCACCCGTCGGCCAACACGAACAAGATCAACTTGAACGGCAGTGAGATCACGACAGGCGGAAGGAGCATCATGCCCATCGACATCAGAATGCTCGCCACGACCATGTCGATGATGAGAAAGGGAATGTAGATTAAAAATCCGATCTGGAACGCAATCCGCAGTTCGCTCAGAATAAACGCCGGGATGATCGCCTGAGTCGGCACATCCTCGACTCGGTCCGGTTTCGGCATGCGGCTCAGGGTGATGAAGAGCTCAAGGTCCTTCTCCCGTACCTGACGCAGCATGAAGCCTCGCACCGGCTCGATGCCCTTCTTCCACGCCTCCTCATAGGAGATCTGCTCGGCCATTAAGGGTTGTAGCGCGTTGTTGTAGACGGCCTGACCCACAGGCGCCATGATGAACATCGTTAAGAACAGCGCCAAGGACAACAGCACTTGGTTCGGAGGAACGGTCGGCGTTCCCAGCGCTTGCCGGAGGAACGCCAACACGATCACGATTCTGGTAAAAGAGGTCACCATGATGAACATGGCCGGCGCCAAGGACAGCACCGTCAGGAGAATCAAAATCTGAATCACGACGGCGGTTTGTTTCGGGCCGTCTGCTCCAAAATCGATGTTGACCGATGGGCCGACCGCCGCCGCTTCCGAAGAGGGCATGACGAGCAGCGCCATCGCTCCGACGATGATCACCGGCAACATACGAGAGCGCGGCTCGTGCCTATCAACCATGGAGTCCTTTGTCGTGATGAAAGATGCCGAGTGGGAGGCGCCGAAGCCAGGAGGCACAGAGCCCCTGTGGGACCGACGCCGCCTCAGTGGACGTCTTCTCACCGGTGAGAGCGAGCAATTGCCGTAATTCCGGGGAATCGTTGATGCGCCCCAACGGGACAAGATCGGTCGCGGTCGCCCCGACAATCAGATATTCTCCCGCGACCGACACGAGGGTGATCGTCTTGCGCGGGGCGATGTAGCTGCTGGCCAAGACTTGAACGAGAGGACGCCCGCCGGCGATCCCCAAGCGCTGCCCCATCAATCGCCGAACGGCCACCGCGACGATCCCCATCAATACCAGCACAATGGCCAAGGCCGAAACGGTGCGGAACAGGCTTTCCCACAAATCGCTCACAGTCTCACCCTCGGATCAGTGAATCGTTCAGCGAAGTTGCTGCACGCGTTCCGCCGCGCTGACCACATCGGTCAAGCGAATACCGAATTTTTCATTAACGACCACCACTTCACCGCGCGCGACCAGTTTGTTGTTCACCATCACTTCCATCGGCTCGCCCGCCAGTTTATCCAGCTCGATGACGGAACCTTGCGCCAGTTGCAACAGATCCCGAATGGCCATCTTCGTGGACCCGACATACACGGTGACGCTCATGGGAATGTCCAGAATAAAGTCGATATTCTTCGGGGCTCCTCCCGTTTCCGCCTGTTGGACGGGCGGAAATGAAGCGGGTTGTGGGGATTGACTACCGGCGGTCTGCGATTCGGTGCGAGTTGCGGAGTCTGACTCAGCCATGGTTACTCTCTCTGTGATGTCGAGACTAGTTCAATACCTTGGTCACACGACACGCGTGATTGCCTTTATAAATTCCAGGACTGCCCTGAAATTTGTGATACCCCTCGATATAGCAATCGAGAGGATCTCCGGGATGCTGGTCGAGCACGATCACGTCACCCTGGGAAAAATTCATGACATCCTTCACCGTGACGGTCGCGGTTCCCAGCCGGACTGCAATCGGAAGCGGACAGTCTTGTAATCGATCTCGGAATCGAAGATTCCATTCGCCGTTTTGCTCGACTTGATCGGACACGAGGCCGGAATAGAGTTTCTCTTTGATCGGCTCGAGCATGCTGTAGGGATACACGATGTACAGTTCTCTGGCCGTTTCTCCCAAGATGACCTGCAACGTGACGACGACCACGATTTCTGATGCGGTCACCACCATCGCGAACTGCGGATTGCTCTCGGAACGCACATACTCCACTTTGATCGGCGCCACCGCATGCCACGCTTTTTCCAAGTCGGCAAGCGAGAGCAGCAGCAGCTTCTTGATGATCCTCGATTGGACGGGCGTAAAGTCCCGCCCCTCGGGCTTCACGTGGGTCTGGCCTTTTCCCCCACAAAAATAGTCCACGACCAAGTACACCAGGAACGCGTCCATCACGAAGAGCGCGCTGCCTCGTAACGGGGACATATGAAACACGTTCAACGAGGAGGGCATCGGAACTGTTTTCAGAAACTCGCCGAACTTGATCACTTGCGTCCCGACGACGGCAAAATCAACGGCCTCCCGAAACATACCGGTCCAGACGACGGATTGTCGGCGGATGAATCGATCGTTGATCATCTCCATGGTCGGCATCCGCCCGCGGATGATCCGTTCCTGGTTGAACAGATCGTAACGCGAGACACCTTTGGCTTCCTGGGCGGCTTCTTTCGGAGCCGTGTCCACTTCACCCGAAACGACACCCTTCAAGAGCGCGTCGATTTCGTCCTGCGAGAGAATCTTTTCCATGGTCCGCTCTTACTGAACGACAAATTCCGTGAAATAGGCCGACCGGATTCCTGGTTTCTTCAGGAGACCGTTGACGCGCTGCGTAATTTCATCACGCAGCTGGAACTTTCCCTGCGTCGTTCTCACCGCATTGACGTCCTTGCTGCTGAGCAGGACGAGGATGGCATCTCGTATCTGAGGAATGCGGGCGGACAGTTCGGCAACGACGGCTTCACTATCCGCCTCAAGTTTAAGGGTCAGCTTCAAATACCGAACATCGGGGGTGTCCGCTAGGTTGACGATGAAGGGATCCAAGTCGAACATGGCGCCCGGCGAAGCGGCCTGACCTTGCTTTCCCACGGCTTCACTCTTGGATTCGGCCTTGACCTCGGCGGACGCCTTGTGTTCTTCTGAACTTTCACTACCTTTGCCTGCATCTCCCAGAAACTTGACCGTCACAAACGCTCCGCCGACACCGAACATCAAGGCAGCAACCGATACAATAATGAACAGTTTGATGGGGAACGCCCGAGCGGGGACCGCGACGGGATTTTTTTCATCGGCTGCGGCTACATCTGCCATAACTCCTCCTCGATTGGCTCATTGGCCCGGTGCGGAGACTGCAATGCATATGCCACTACGCCCTGCTGCTCGCAGGCTTAAATAGGCGTGAATCACTACATTTGGCGCACAATCCAATTCAAAACGTCGGCTGAAAGCACACGGCATGAGTATTCTGTCAAGCAAGCCTCTTGACACCGTCAATAAGCTGACAGGACGGGGGAATGGTGAGTAGGAACGGCCTCTGGACAGGAAGAGCGAGTGGAGAAGGGTTGGCTGGGAGCGCGCTATGGCTCCCAGCCTACCGCGAGAAAGGATTACCGTTTCAGATTGACCAATTCCTGTAGTATTTCGTCGGATGTGGTGATCACGCGCGAGTTCGCCTGAAAACCACGCTGCGCGGCGATCATATCGATAAAACTTTCGCCGAGGTCAACGTTCGACAACTCCAGCGAGTTAGATTTGACTTGCCCTAGCCCGGCACTATCCGGCGTTCCCGTCACCGGCTGGCCGGAATTCCCAGACTGCGCGAATGTATTTTTACCGGTCCTCGTCAGCCCGATGGGATCCGGGAAGCGGGCGAGCACTACCTGCGCCAACGCGCGCAGTTGGCCGTTCGAGAAACGACCGTTGATGACGCCGTTCGCATCCACCGAAAAGGCTTGGAGCGAGCCGGCGGCAAAGCCGTCCTGCGTTTGCTGGACGATCGCCGACGTCGACCCGAACTGGGTCGTACCGTCAAGTCCGCTCCCGCCGTCAGTCGTCACACTGGAACCGAAATTCATGGCGATCATCTGGTCTGGCGTGGCGCCGACAAAGTCGATCTGTAGCGCTCCTGGTACCGTACCCGACGCTCCGGCCGCCGAGGCGGTGTCATACCGGATCACCGTGCTCTCTCGATCCAACGTCCCATCCGTCCCGAACGTCAAGGTACCGGACGCAACGCGAACGATACCCAGACTGGTGTCGATGTTGCTGGAATCATAATTCGCTGTCACCACGTCGGCCACCCCCGCTACGGTGTTGTAGTTCCAACTGTTGGCACCGATCTTTGTGAAGTAGGTGGTCAGCAGATGGCTGTTGCCGAGTGAATCGAAAACCGTCATCGACGTAGAAAAATTCGACGTGGCGGGCGGGTCGGATAACTGAAAGTCCGTGCCGGTCGTCGACGTCGGCGCCAGCATGTTGAGGCCGGCCGCCAATGTATCGCCGCCGTTTGCCGCGACCACAACCGTCCCGGTGCCGGTCGTGGAATTGTTCGTTGTCCCGGTCATGCCCGACGCAAAGGTGAAAATGTTGGAGGCATTGACCGACGCGGTGAATCCTGCGTACGCAGCGCCCTTGAAGGGATCGTTGGGAACCAGCGCGCGCACGGCATTTTGAATTGCGGAGGCAAGTGCCGAGCCTGTCAACCCGTTCGCCACGGTGATTGTTCGAGCCCCATCACCGTTTAAATTGATGGTAAAAGAATTGTTACCAGCTGCGCTTGTCGTCGTCGACGCTGAGGAAGCCACGACATTGCCGCGAACACCAGTCGGAACGGTTGCCGAATTCAAATTGGCAGCAACGAGCGCAGTGGTCGTGGCCCTCGGCGACGCCGTAGTCGAGGGCAGCGCGATGTCGCCGATCGTACCGGTAATGGTGCCGGTCGTGTCGGCAAGAAATCCTTGCAGTTTGAATCCCGTAGGATCTACGACATTGTTGTTTCTATCGAGACGGAACAGACCGGCGCGGGAATAGAAGGTGCCGCCCTGCGCGTCTTCAACGATGAAAAATCCGTTGCCGTCGATGGCAAGATCCAACACATTGGACGAGGTCGCCAGTGATCCTTGAGAGAAGTTCCCCTGCACCGACGTAAGGGCCACACCGATACCGGTCTGAATCGCGCCGGACCCGCCTGAAATCGACGAACTGATCAAGTCCGCGAACGTCGCCTTGCTCCCCTTGAAGCCGACCGTGCTGAGGTTGGCGATGTTGTTGCCGATGACGGAGAGCGCCGTACCATTGGCGTTGAGCCCGCTGACTCCGGCGAACAATGACGACAGTATTCCCATGGGTGCATGCCTCCTTCTTCAATCTGTTCGGATAAGTCCCTGCTATTGCACTTCCACGATCTCCGACGGATCCACCGTGATCGTTCCGACAGCCAACTTCGGCTCCCCGTCCTCCATGCGCACGCCCGTCACGGTGAGTTGTGCGCGGCCTTTTGCGACAACCGACGCGCCCTGATGATCGACAGCTGAGAGAGCATACTCGTACACACCGGGTGCCATGACGTCCCCCTGACTGTCCTTCCCGTCCCATTGCGCTTGGTTGAGCCCGGCCTGGAGTCCGGTGTACTCCAACGTCCGCACAACATGACGATTCTGATCAAGAATCGTCATTTGCACGCGGGCCGCATTCTTTTCGAGTGCATAGGTCAGCGAGGCCTGACCATTTTCCAATTGGGTCAAGGGACGATCGATGGTGACCCGGCGGCCGACCATGGGCAGCAACGTGAACTGCAGCGAGGCGGTCTGCGCGTCAAGACTCTTCTGAAGCAACTGCGCCTGCTTCGCGGTCTGTTCCAACTGACTGAATTGAGCGAGCTGCGAGACAAATTCGGCGTTATCAGTGGGCTTCAACGGATCCTGGTTCTTTAATTGCGTGATGAGCAATTTGAGGAAATCGTCCTGACCCAACTGTCGCGGTCCGGTTTTTTCGGGTGTCGATGGGGTTCCCGTCGAGTTGACCTGTGATACATCGATCATTTCCGGCATCTCCCTTCGGATCTAGGCCACGACATTCAAGAGGCCGTGGAGCGACGAGCGTTGTTCATCCTGTCGGTCCTGACTCTGCCCCCATTTCATCCCCTGCGAATCTTGATTCCAGCTTTGTCCTTGTTCCTGAGAAGGGCCGTGCTGGAAGGAACGACCGCCACCCTGACGATCGATGTCCACGCGGAATTGTCCCATGTCCAGTCCGTTCGCCTGAAACGCCGCCTGAAGACGGTCTTGTCCATTGATAAGGAATTGCCCCACTTCAGGCCTGTCGGCCGACAAATGGGCATGCACCACATCATTCGCCATCGCCACACGAATATTCACATGTCCGAGGTCAGGCTGGGCCACATTCAACACGACTGATCGTGCCATCACATGTGCGGATGTTTCCGCAGTGTTATGGGCCGACACAGCCGGTTGCGCCTGGCTCGCGAACGTGACCGCGGGAGAGGGAGGTTGCGGACTAGCGACTACACGCCCATGAGCTCCGGCCATGATCGACTCTGTGGACTGGCCGTTCGAAACTTGGAGCTCGGCAACCGCTGCCTGCGGCAGCTTGGTCTCGGTCTGACCATGCTGTCGGCTCTGTTGATCATTCCAGAACTCGCTGAAATGTTCGGTCCCTTCATTGCTCGATTGCTGCCCATGCGATACGACCCATCGCGTCTTTCCTTCGGCACCCTGACCCTCGTTAACGGATTGTGCATACCAGTTATCCTGTGAGGAAACAGGTTGATCGCGCAATACTCCGTCATGCTTACCTGAATCTGGACTGGAAGGTTCTGCTTTACTATTTGACGATATCGCTCCAAGGTATGCGTGAAAAGCCCGCCGGGCAGCCGAGCCCTGATTTGGAGGAGCCGAACCAGGCTGCGACTCCACAGGCGTTTGGGAATGTTCCGCAAGATTCACCGTCTCTGAAGCGCTGTCATCGACAACCGCATTGGAGCTCTGTCTTATGACTTGCGCGGCTTGTGAATCATGTTTCGGCTGAATCACCGCGGCATCCGAATTCTGTTCCGGCAGATTAAGCAACGGAGCGCTTGTCTTGTTTGGAGTAGAACGGTCTTCTGCAGAATCAGAAACCGTTGCAGGACCATCCATGGTCGCAAGCGATATCAGCGGAGACTTTGAAGAACCATCAGAAGCTGCGGCATCATTCACGACTGACTGAACCTCTCCACCTCCATCAACCTCTTCTTCTGTCTGAATCTCTCCTTCCGTGCGAACCTCCGGCTCACCGATCGCTTCGGGTGCCGGCTGAAAGGGAACGACGGTCACAATAGACTCAGGTTTTTGTCCCTGAACATCGGAACCGGCATTGCTCTCTTGTCCGGCAGCTTCGGGGGCTGTCGTTGGAACTTCAGCACGGGTGCTCTCCTTGTCGCTCGATCGACTTTCGTTTTCAGCGCGAGAGGGTGATGCCTCAGCCTGCTCCGTTTGAGCAGAAGAAGCATCGAGACCCCTCGCTTCCTTCGAGGAAGGTTCACGATCAGACTTGTTCGTTGATCGAACAGTATCTGTCTCACGCGCCTCCCCTCTCCTTTCTTCACCACGAACGCCTTGGAGCACAGCGGAAAAACTCTTCCGAACACTGCCGGAGTTGGAAGAAGTCGTTGCCCGGATCGGCTTTACTCCCCCATCCACAGGGGATCCGGAAAAAGGTGAAAGGATGTCAGGAGCGATGAAATCCATATACGCGAGCCTCGTATGATCCGCGCCGAAAGAATACAAGCCCCATGCCACATGAGAGGCTCACTAAGCTCTCAATTTACGGGGCTATTGTGATGAGGATCTCTACAACTGTATGGCGAGAGAGGAAAACTTTACTGGGTAGTAGGCAAAAACGACCGGCGAACCGATAAACGGTTTTTGTTGCCTATCACAGCGGTGATTCAAGCTGCGGTGAAAGTTTCTTTGGGTGGTCCTTAGGCAACTCGAACTTAAAATGCCAATCGTGCTGCCCAGCTTCCGGGGAGAAACGGAACCAGCCCTCTGCGGTGAGATGCTGATCAGATTGTGACTTGCCATCGGGATAGAACTTGAAGCGAAAATGCCTGTCCTTATGGTCTCTTGACGCATCCGAGTTAAGATTGCCGGTGATTTCAACATGGTCTTCCAGCTTATCGAGCGCCTGATTGAGCAGCGAACGGAGGAGATTCGTGGTCAACGCCTGCTTGAACGGCTGATCGGGGTCGAACGATTCCGCCTCAGTCGCCCAGACCGGAGCGGCCAGGCACATCACAAAGAGCACGATCGCGCAAGCTCGTACCATAGAAGCACTGTAATCACTGGGCATTCCACGGTCAAGTGCCACCCCCAGCAGAAAGGTCTCTCGATCAGCTGTCTCGCGACTTTGCCTCTATTCCCAACACAGGAGATGAAAAAGCAGTTCGCGCTGAATCGCGCGAAAGTCTGCGTGATTGGTCGTGATCACACTGGCGCCGATACTTCTTGCCGACAGGGCGATCAACACGTCAAAGGCCAGCTCGCGCAACTTGACAGTCTCATAGTGCTCCCGCCGTCTGAGCCGATGGAGGATCTCGGCGGCATTCAACCACTGTTGATCCGTGGGCGTCACCACTTGGCACCGCTGACTCAATTCAAGGACAAACTTCCGTTCAGTGGCTGTTCGAGCCCCGCGCAGCAATTCGTGGAGCACGACAGAAGAACAGCGAATGATATAAGGAGATTGCAGCAGGCGAAAGGCAAAGCGGCCGGATCGGAAATTCTCAATGTAGATCGCGGTATCAAGAAGCGCGAACTTAGTGGTCTTCGCCAAAGGCATCGGGCTTGCCCACACCGCTATAGCGCTGGAGGATACGATCATGCACGGCCTTTTCCGTGACCAAATCCAAGGCGCGCTGCAACGTTTCGCTGGTTGTCTTCGCGCCGAGCGCTTTTTGGGCTCGCCTAAGCTGTATGGGGTTTAATCTAGCGGACACTTGAATGAGCGCCATGCACCACCTCCCGTCATACAGATTAACAAATCTGTCCGACAGCGTCAAGACAGCCACGTTGGTCACAATGAAGGCTGGTTTACGGGAAAGCCTCTCGGCAAAGCAGGGGCTTTTGACATGACGCACGGAATTGGTTGTCTATGTATATCCAACCTATGAAGCGTGAAGCGCGGCGTCGAAGAAATCCGGATGTGGGACGACACCGGCACATACCGCGTGGTCTACACGGCCAGGCTGGCCGATGCGGTCTATGTGCTGCACGCATTCCAGAAGAAAACGCAGGCGACGGCCAAGCGTGACATCGAGCTTGCCAAAAAGCGATTCACCGAACTGATGAGAGGTACCCAATGACCAAAACCAAAACTTTCAGCAGCGTGTGGGATGCGATTGCCGACACTCCTGAGCAGGCAGCCAATCTCCAGGCGCGGGCCGAACTGATGCGGCAGATCGCGGCTATCATCAAGGCCAAGAACTGGAAGCAGGCCGACGCCACAGCCCATTGCGGCGTCACCCAGCCCCGCATCCCTGCCTGTCCCCTTTTCTCTCACGCTCTCCGTTTGCCACTCTGGCGCAATCGTCGAGTCGCAAGCTTGATAAGCCGACGACCAAGTTTCGTGTCGTGCCGAATCTCACGCTTAATATAGACACCGAAGCGGAGCATCAGTCGTAGTACCTCAGGCCGGTAGCTCCACCGAAGTCGGTTGCACTCCTTGCAGATCGGCAGATAGTTGTCCAAGGAGTGTGCACCGCCGTGCAGATGCGGGATCACGTGGTCAGCTTGCCAGCATTGACCCGCCGCGCCACCGCAGACGTGACAAGTACCCCCAGTCTTAGCCAAGACATAGGCCCTCTGCCGTGGCGTGAGTGCCCGGCGGGTGCCACGAGGACCAGCCAGCCGCCTGTGTCGTGCGAAGGCTTCTCTAATCTCAGTTTCTGTCATCGAAGTGCGCCTGCTTCACGAAAATTGAGAGTCAGATCTTGTATCGTGCATCTGGTGAGCATCTGACTTTTACGGCGTTTGCGCCAGCAACTGCTCCGTGAGTTTCGCGGCCCGGTCGACTTTGACCTGCGCAAGGATCGCCCCGGCAGTCTTGGCTTTCACCATTTTGAGGATTTCGATCGCCTTCCGATCCGGCATACGTTCCAGGCGCGAGGCAGCATCTTCAGACGGCATGGATTCGTAGATTTTGGCGAGCTGCGTCCGTTGGTCCTGCGCCACACGCTCCTTTTCCGCTTGGAGCTTCACTTGTTGACTGGGAACTTTGGCCTGCGCGCTCTGGATCTTCTTTTCCAAGGCTTCGTTCTGGTCCAAGAGCTCTTCAACCTGACCCCTCACAATCATGAGCCGTTCTTCATTCTGGCGAATCGTTTGCTCGCGTCGGTCAAGATCGCGCTTTCGCTGGTCCAGCATCGCAAGCACTTCACGCGGCAAATCGATCGCCGGTCCTTGCGTCACGGGTGGGGCGAACAATTTCGCATCGTCATCGGACTCCGCTCCTGAACTCTCCGCATCCTGCGCTTGTGGCGTCACCTCCTGCTTCGGCCCGCTCGTCGTCGCCGGCGGTGTTTTGTATTTTGGTTCGGAGGACGCCTGCCCCAATTGCACCATGACCCAGAAGAGAATAGTCGAGCCGATGATCCCACCGACCATCGTCCAAAACTGGGAAGACCGGTTCATCCTTGGTACCGTTCCGGCCAGACGCCCACGGCCTCCCAGACCGAAATGATCAACCCATCTTCTGACGGTTCGTGCCTTCATGAGTTGTGTGCTTTTCCGGTGGAATACCGTCGGCTCGCCGCTTCATCTGTCATCCGTTGCTCCTGTCGCCCCGCCTCGGCACGTTGGGCTTCGAGCCGTCTGTCGGCGACACGATCCAGAAGTTTGCGCTCCCTACCGGCTTCGACCAGACGTGCCTTGATGTGTTGCCATGCCTCAACGGCTTGATCAATCTTGCGACGCGTTCGACAGAGCGCGGCCTGTTGGGAATCCATGCGCCCCTGCCATTCCATCCACGCTTCTATCGTCATCCCTTGCGCTGATTGGCGGTGATACGCGTCGGCATCCTTCTGAATCTGGATTTCCATGTCCCGATACTGTTCCTCGCTCTGAGCCATGGTGCGGGTGATCTGCGCCAATTCCATCATCAGGGTCTCTACAGTCTGGGCACGGAGCTTCCGTAACGACTCGAGGCTCATGCCGCCTGCTGAGCCAGTGCCTCAAGTTGCTGCACCGACGCGGGCAGGCCGGCCGGTTGATCAATATCTTGCCTCAAATAACTATTGATCGCCTCCTGCGCGTGAACCGCACGGTCGAGCGCGGCGTTCATCCCGGGCTTATACGCTCCCAGCACAACCAGGTCTTCAGATTGGCGATACCGGGCCACCAATTCGAGGAGCTTTTTGGCGGCATCGTAGTGTCCCCGTTCAACGATATCCCGCATGACTCGGCTGGTGCTTTGGAGGAGATCGATCGCAGGAAAGTGATTGCGGGCGGCCAATGCGCGTGACAAGACAATATGGCCGTCCAAGATCGAGCGAGCGGCATCGGCGATTGGATCGGTGAGATCGTCGCCATCGACGAGGACCGTATACAATCCGGTAATGGTTCCCGGACCTGGCCCGGTCCCGACACGTTCCAGCAGTTTCGGCAAGAGGGTAAACACCGAGGGGGTATACCCCTTGGTCGTCGGAGGTTCTCCGATCGCCAAACCCACTTCTCTCTGGCTATAGGCCAATCGTGTGAGGGAATCCATCAACAACAAGACCTGCTTCCCCCCATCACGAAAGTATTCCGCAATGGTCGTCGCCACCAACGCCGCACGTAGCCGTATAAGCGGGGCTTGATCCGAGGTCGCCACCACCACCACCGATCGTCTGAGTGCCTCTGCACCCAGATCGCGTTCCAGAAATTCGTTGACCTCGCGACCTCGCTCTCCGATGAGGGCGATGACGTTGACATCCGCTTTTGTGTACCGGCTGATCATGCCTAGGAGCACGCTCTTCCCAACCCCGGAACCGGAAAAGATGCCCATCTTCTGACCACGTCCGCACGTAAGAAACCCGTTGATCGCACGCACGCCGAGATCAAGCGGTACGCGTAGACGAGCTCGTTGTAACGGGTTCGGCGCGCTGGCATACAGTGGGTAGCGCTCCGTGGCCGTCAGCGGCCCTTTGCCGTCCAGCGGATTTCCGCAGCCGTCGAGAACCCTTCCCAGTAAGCCCGGTCCGACGGCGAGATTGGCCACTTGGCCTGACATGGTAATTCGACTTCCCGGCCCGATCCCCTGCATGTCTCCCAGGGGCATGAGGAGGACACGGTCTCCTCGGAATCCCACAACTTCCGCGGCAATCGGCCCTCCCTCCACCTCTCTGGTAATTCGGCAAAGTTCTCCGACGGTCGTCATCGGCCCATATCCTTCCACGACGATCCCGACCGCTTGCGCCACTCTTCCGGAAACTTCAATAGAGTCGATGCGCTCGATCAGATGACTAAGACTCATGATGCGCCCTATTCCTCAAGGTCTCGCCCAAGCGAACTAATTGCGTATCGAGAGAGGCATCGACCAATCGTGTTGCGGTATGCAGAAGACAGCCTCCTCGTGGGAGAGAGGCTACCGGCTCGATGATCAGCTTCAGTGCGATGTTCTGTCGTCCTGCAAGCTCCGCCCGAACCTCTTCCAGTACGGCCGCATCTGCCGGATGCACTTGTATCACCACGCTGTCCGACTCTTGAACGGCGCCGAGTGCCGCCTTGACCTGCGTCACGATCTGTTCGCGACGGGACTCGGCCGACTCATGAAGTATTTTGGATGCGATCTGAAGCGAAAGCGCGATGATGTCGTCGTCGATCGTCCGTTGAAGCGCGGACCGAGCGGCATCAAACTTCCCGACGGTCTCCATCAGCACAGCGAGATCTTGTTGACGTTGCGCTTGGGACTGTCGCCGGCCGTCCGCCAGACCACGTTCGTATTCCGTCAGATCATTCTCCCCTCGGAGCGTGCCGTCATCCCCGAATGTCTGAAAGGGGACATTTTGCAGCCGTACGGCGCCGGACCGTACAGCGGCATGCTTCAGGACCGTATGATCGTTGCGCAACCGATAGAGTTCCAGTGCACGGCGCACGGTTGCGAGCACCGCGTCATTGTGAAAGGGTTTCATCAAGAAATCGACGGCGCCGGCCTGCATCGCACGAACGGCCAGTTCGATCGAGGCCGCTCCGGTCATCACGATTCCCATCATACGACTGTCGATCCGCTGTGCCTCCTCCAGCAGTGCAATTCCATCTCGATCCGGTAATACGACATCGATGATCAGCAGCGCGGGAGCTATCTGCTTCACCATTGAGAGTGCCGATTGTCCGGAATCAGAAACCCGAATGGGCACGCCTTCCCGCCGCAACAATTCAAAGAGCAAACTTCGAACGCCCTCATCGTCATCAACGACCAAGACCGTTCCCTGCAGTCGCGGAGCGTTTCTCGTAGGAACAGCTGATGTCGGGATGGTCATCTCCGTCACTACCGCATCTCCTCTCCTGCGCCCGCAATGACGATACGTCCTTCTTCCTCAAGTTTTCTGCAGACTTTTAAGATATTCTGCTGGGCTCTCTCGATATCGGACACCTTGACAGGTCCTCTCGCCTCCATATCCTCTTTCAACATTTCAGCGGCACGACTCGACATATTTTTGAAGAATTTTTCCTTGACCTCAGGATTGGCTCCGCGGAGGGCCAGCGGAAGATCGTCCTTGCTGATTTCTTTCATCAATTCCTGTATGCCGCGATCATCGACCTTTATCAGGTCGTCGAAGACGAACATGAGCGCCCGGATTGCATCCGCCAACGGCTGGCTCTTCTCCGCAATCTTGACCATGATGCCGCCCTCGTTGGCCTTATCCATTCGTGTCAGAATGTCGGCCATCACCTCGGGCCCTCCGATGCTCTGTGAACCCATGCCTTTACTCGCCAGCAACGTCTCCTGCATGCTTTGGCTGAGCTCTTCCAAGATGTCCGGCTGCACCTCCTCCATGGTGGCAAGGCGAAGCGCCACGTCTCCGCGCATCGCTTCCGGAAGCCCTGCAAGCACTTGCCCGGCTTGCTCGCTTTCAAGATGGGCAAGAATGACGGCCACCGTTTGCGCATGCTCGACCTTCAACATTTGGACAAGAGTTTTCACATCCGCCCATTTCAACGCCTCCAGCCCGGGATAGCTCTTGCGGGTCATGGATTCAATGATCCGCGCCGCCTTTTCTGGCCCCAACGCCTTAACGAGTACGGTCTTGATGAACTCTTTTCCTTGAAACTGAACGTCGCCGGACGCGCTGGCAGTCCGAAAATCTGAGATGACCGCCTCTTCTTCATCTCGTGAAATTTGGGCGGTGCCGTTCATGAAACCTCCCAGCCGTTTGATTTCTTTGGGATCGAGTTGCTTCATGACCTGAGCGGCCGCTTCTTCTCCGATGGCACGAAGAAGAATCGCCGCTTTCTGTTCACCCGTCAGGTTTTTCGCCATTGCGATGCGCTATGTGGGAGTTTTGAGCCACTGCTTCACGACCACGGCAGTCGTGTCGGGGTTCTTTCTCGCCATGTCGATGATCTGCGCACGATCCGGCGAGCCGGCCAATGAGGCCTCTGCCGCTCCGACGGCGCCGGGTAGCGCAGAGTGCGACACTTCAGTCTGCGTCTGCGCCGTGGTCGAACCCAACATGGCCAATAATGGACGAACGACGAACAAGAGGATTACTGTAAACAGAAGGATTCCGACCGCATAGCGGAGATACGGCAACCATGGCTTGGGACCCTCCGTCGCGGCTTCTGCGGTCATACCCTGAGGCTCGTCCGATTCCGTCCCGAATTGAACGTTGACGACTTGAACTTGATCCTGTCGCTCGTCCGAATAGCCCATCGCTTTCTTGACGATATCTTCAATCCGCTTGAGATCTTCTTCCGAACGGGGGGTGTATTTGCGTGCGGCAGCCGGTGTCTCCGCCGACTGTCCATCACCGGTTTTGGGTGTTTCATAGATGCCATCGACCAGCACGGCCACGGACAATTGTTTAATGACGCCTACCGGCTCGACGATTTTTGAAACGGTTCGACTGATCTCGTAGTTGACCGTTTCATTTTTCATCTGACTATTGTTCGAGCTGGTTTGTGCAGGTTCTTGATCCGTGCCCGGTGGGACATTCGACTGCACGCCCGGCACACCGCCGCCGACGCCGTTGGAGCCATTGGCCTTTTCCTGCCCTCGCTGTTCGCTCCTTACAACCTGGCTGTTCGGATCGTATCGCTCTTCCGTCGTTTCAACCTTCCTGAAATTCACCACGCTGGATACACGTACGACAGCTTTATTGGCGCCGACGATCCGTTCCAACATCGTCTGAATACGCGATTCCACGTCCTTTTCGATGCTGCGCTGATAGTCGAGCTGTGCATTGGTCAAACCGGAGGTTTCATCCGTCATCGTGGCGGACAACATACGCCCGTGCCCATCCACCACAGTCACATCGCGGGCCTGCAAACCTTCGACGCTGCTCGATACCAGGTGGATGACCCCTTGCACCTGCGCCTGAGTCAGCTGTTGCCCGCTGCGAAGCGACACGATCACGGATGCCCGCGCTTTCTCTTGTTCGCTGGCGAAGAGCCGACGTTCGGGAATCGCCAGATGCACCCGCGCCCGTTCGACTTCCGGCAGCTGCGCAACGGTTCTCGCCAACTCACCCTGTAAGGCACGACGATAGTTGAGCTTCTGGACGAATTCGGACATGCCGATCGACGTCCGGTCAAAAATCTCGAACCCGACCCCTCCTCCGTGGGGAAGCCCTTGGGTCGCCAATTGCAGTCGTAGGTCGTGCACTTGGGCGCTCGGTACCAGCACCGTCGATCCACCGCCGGTCGTTTCGTACGGCACTTTCGTCTCTTTCAGCTTGTCGATGATGGCGGCGGCGTCCTCGCTGCCGAGATTCGTGAACAACACCTGCATATCCGGTTGCTGCGTCCAGAGCGCAAGCGCGATAAGGCCCGCCACCGACCCGGCCAGAGCGATGAGGATGATCATCCGCTGATTGATCGAGAACTTGGAGAACATTCTAGCCACACTCCTTCATCGCGCCTGACCGACTCACAGGCTACAGTGCTAACGCCATAATAATTCCATGATGCTCAAAAAAGCCGTTCAGCAAGGCCGCAGCGAGCGAAGCGGCGAGGCGTACGTTTCGGTACGTTGAGCCTCTGAGCAATGCGAGAACGCCGCTGGCGGGCTTTTTCAGCATCCTGTTAGATCTGCATCCGTTGAATCTCTTCATACGCCGTGACCAGTTTGTTCCTGATTTGCATCATCAATTGAAAAGACACATCGGCCTGTTGGAGAGCCACCATCGTGCGGTGAATATCCTGCGTTTCGCCCGTCATGAGGGCATCCACTGTTCGGCCGGCCTCCAGTTGCGTATCGTTGACCTTTCCGATCGCGGACTTGAGAGAATCCAAGAATCCGGAGGCCCCGGCCGTTCCCGCAGACCCCGCCGGGGCCACATCGAGAATGGGAGCGATACCGGATGTCGGACCGTAAATCTGACTCATGATCACCTCCCGATCTCCAGCGCTTTGTTCCACATCGCGCGTGTCGCATTGATCGCCTGGACATTGGCTTCGTATGCGCGCGAGGCGCCGATCATGTTCACCATCTCTTCCATGACATTCACGTTGGGAAGACGCACGAACCCTTTGGGATCGGCATCCGGATGATGCGGCTCATAGATCAGTTGCCCGGGTTTTGAATCTTCCACCACTCGTGCGACGGAGACCCCTTCAAGCGCATGAGCCGACGGCCCGACGGCGACTTTTCGGAACGCCTGCTGAAATGCGCCTGGGACCGCTGTCGAACGAAAGACAACATCCCGGCGTTTATACGGACCACCCGTCGGCGTCTTCGTCGATTGGGCATTCGCCAGATTGCTGGCGATCACATTGAGTCGTCGCCGTTGAGCATCCAACCCTGAAACCGAAACAGCCAAACTGTCGGACATTTCCATGATGGACCTCCTCTATCAACCGTCAACCGCTTGCCAATTTCAGCCAGCCGAGCGGGCTAGGTGTTATCTCCCTTCCCGTATCACGTTCAGCAATCCGTTAAACTTCTTGGCCAGTATCGTGGCAGCGGCGTTGTACTGCATGGCGTTTTCGGATAACTTCGCCATCTCCAATTCGAGGTTCACAGAGTTGGCGTCGAGCGGGAGATCGCCCGCCGGCACTTCGCCGAGCTTCCCCGTCACTGCCTGCACCCCCTGCGGCCCTTGAACGCCGAAATGTCCCGGCCGAGTCGCAGCCATGACGATCGGCAGGCGCCCCTTGCGGGCCGACTGTAATTGATCCATAAAGGTCAACTCCGATGCGCGATAGCCCGGCGTTTCTTCGTTGGCCAAGTTCGAGGCGATTACGCGTTGTCTCGCACTGCGAAGATCAAGCGTTCTCTCCAACAATCGCATCGTTCGATCGAAAATCGTCATACCTTCCTACTCCTTTCGGCATACACCATCGCGGCTCTTGCAACCCTAATGCCTATGCCGATGCTCAGGTCTTGGACAAAACCACCGCCTCGAACGACTGCCCCGGCGTTCTGCAACCCGCATGCGCTCGATCCTTTACTCGACCAGCGAGGGCGTCCGGTACGAATGTGCCGACCGGCAATTCTTGCCTCGATTACGGCGCGATGATGGACAATGGTCTTCCAGTCTCCCGATACTCTCGCAGTTTATTTCGCAACGTCCGAATGCTGATGCCCAGCTCCTTCGCCGCATGCGTGCGATTATCCTTCACTCGTGCCAGCGTCTTGAAAATCAGCTCGCGTTCCATCTCCCACAGCGATCCGTTGGCCGGCTGTTGCAGAGGGGCAGACAGAACCGGCGTTTCTCCGCTCCGTTCGGGGGGACAGTGTTCGGGAAGGATCGGGCCAGGCCCTGCCAGCAACACCGCCCGCTCCATGACGTTCTCCAACTCGCGGACGTTTCCTTTCCATACCAACCGCTGCAAGTGAGCACTCGCACTGTCCAACAGCGTCGGCTGCGCCACACCGTTCCTCGAGGCCGACTGGCTCACAAAATGCCGCGCGAGCAGTGGAATATCCATCGCGCGCTCCCGCAGCGGGGGAACTGTGACCGGAAAGACGTTGATACGATAGTATAGATCTTCCCGAAAACGTCCTTGTTCGACTTCCCGATAGAGCGCCCGATTGGTCGTCGCGATCACGCGAATATTGACTGAAACCGGATCGCGCCCCCCGATCCGATCAACCTCACGTTCTTGCAGCACGCGCAACAACTTGGCCTGGAGACTCAAGTTCATTTCACTGATTTCGTCCAGCAACAGTGTGCCGGTATGGGCCATCTCAAATTTGCCGATTTTTCTGATCAATGCGCCGGTGAACGCACCGCGCTCGTGGCCGAAAAGCTCGCTCTCAAGTAATCCATCCGGCAACGCCGCACAATTGACCGCGATAAACGGCCGATGCGCCCGTGGGCTCCGATGATGAATAAACCGGGCTAACAGCTCCTTTCCGGTGCCGCTCTCCCCCTGAATCAACACCGTGGCTTGGCTGGCCGCCACTCCTTCGATGGTGCTGAGGAGCCGGATCATTCCTGGGTCTTGAGTTAAGAAAGCCCGGTTTTCCGTTGGATGGGGCGGATGATCAAGCGGAACCCCGTCCTCTCGTCCCGATTTGAGATTCGAGATGACTCGCTCCAGCACATCCATGGAAAACGGTTTCAAGAGATACTCGCTCGCACCCAACTTCATGGCCTCCACGGCGGTTTCTATGTCTCCATAGGCCGTCATCAGCACAATCGTGGCTTGAGGAGCGCGCGTCCGGACTTCCTTGATCAATTCGAGGCCGTTCAGGCGCGGCATCTTGAGGTCGGTCAGCACCATCCAAGGACGGAACCGGGCGATCCGTTCGATCGCGTCCATTCCATCGACCGCCCCTTGCACGGAATAGCCGAGTCGCTTGACCGTCTCCATCAATGCAGTCCGCATCGATGGGTCGTCATCGACGATGAGAATGCGCTCGCGCTCGTCGCCGATTTCAGAAATAGGATTGCTCTTCTCGCGGTCACTCATGAGACCATTCCTCCGCTACCGCCACCTCACGCTCGACGGGATGAGCGGCACTGGGTTGAGACTCGTTCCTGGTTTGGACTTGCGCTTCATTCGGATCGCCATCCGTCGAAGGATGAGGCAGAATAATCGAGCATGAGGTGCCTTGCCCGACCACGCTCTCGACATCGATCCGTCCTTGGTGCGCATCGACGATCGAATGCACAATCGCCAGGCCAAGACCGGTTCCCGCTTCCTTCGTCGAAAAGAATGGGTCAAATATGCGCGAGCGATGGGCCGGATCGATGCCGACTCCGGAGTCGCGTACGCACAGCCGAACAGCGGATCCGCCAAGTGTCTGCGGCGGTTCTTGAGAGAGACTGATCGCCAAGATACCTCCATTCGGCATCGCCTGAACCGCGTTGACGATCAAGTTCAGGAGGACCTGTTTCAGCTGCCCGTCGTGACACCAAATTGATTGAACCTCCCGATCGATCTCCACTCGGGTTTCAACCGATACCTTGGTGAGCGCATGGGCAGCCAATTTGATCGATTCACCAATCAATGGCTCGGCCACGTGCCAATCGCGGGCCATGCGAATCGGCCGCATGTACAACAGGAGATTGGACAACACGCGATCCATCAACTGAACGGCCTGCGAAATCTGTTGGGCATAGCGTTTGCCGGACGAGTGCTCGGCAAGATCACGCTGCAGCATGGACGCGAAGAGCTCCACGCTGCCCAACGGATTTCTGATCTCGTGAGCGATCCGCCCGATCAGTTCTCCCATGGCCGCAAGTCTTTCCTTGCGCTGCAACCGTTCTTCAAGCTGATAGATGCGCGTAATGTCCTGCAAGAGAATAAGATGGCCGGAACGCATCCCGGAATCATTGCGAAGCGGAACACGGCTGATGGAGACGACGGTCTGTCCGATGTGTTGCGGCCGGTCGCACACGCCGAGACCGACACCCGCCAAGACGTCCGACGCACGGCGGTTCCGCAGTTCGGTATCCCTGGCGCCCAGCAACGCCTCGGCGGCGCGATTGCTGCGACTGATCGTCTCGCAATCGTCCGTCACCAACACTCCCGTTGACATGGACTCCAGAATTCCGTCCAGATGGACGCGCATGGCCTCATTGTCGCCAAGCTGCCGGCGAAGCGCCTCGTTGCTCTGCGCCAACTCCAGATCCATCTGCTCCACACGTGTCGTCAGCGCGCTGTATGATTGCTGCAACGTTTGAGCGGCCTCATCAAAACTTTTGAACGCGGCGTGCAGCAGCTCCCGTTCCTCCGGATGCTTGATCACGGCATTCGTCATAACCCCTCTGATCTCCCCGAACGATCCGCCGTCCGTAAACTCGCTTTCAGGGAAGACGACAGTCGATTCAGTATCGGATCATCCGTGACATCGAGTTCGGCCAGCGCGACGGTGGCGCGATCGTATTGTTTCAACGCCGTCCAATGCTGGGCGGTTTGCAGACGCGCCCAATCGGCTTGAGCCGCGTTCGGTTTCTTTTCCAACACGACGTGATAAGCGGCGATCGCCCGCTCATGTCGATTCAATCGCGACAAGGTATCCGCATAGGGCAGAAGCGTGTCGGACGATTGCACCGCCCCGGCTTTGAATGCCTCTTCGTAGGCCAACGCGGATTCCTCCAGTTTTTCCAGTTCTCCCAGCGTCTTAGCCAACTCGACGTACATGGCCGGTCGTTCGGGATGAACGGAATGACGCAAAAGCCACATACGGCACAGATGCAGAAGCCCTTGCAGGTCCCGTTGCTGCCGCATGGCATCGATCAGAAGGCGCACTACCTCTCCTTCATACTTTCCGAGAGGGAACTGAAACCGGTATCGTTCCAGCACTTTTCTGGCGGCCTGAGGGTCCCGCTGGTCCAGATAGATTTTCCCAAGGCCGATCAAAGCGGATTCGAGCAACGTCGAATCGCTGTACGACTTAATGATCTGCTGATGCAGCCGCATGGCTTCCGGCGTGAATCCCAGGCGTCGGTGGGATTCCGCGATGTCCAGCAAGCGAGGAGACCGCGCATAACGTTGTTCTGCCATGGCGCCATGTCTGTGAAACAGACTGACGACCGTCAGGTCGTCTCGCGACGCGATCGCCGCCTCAAGCCACGGTGTCAGAAGGACGGCCAGGCGCTCCGATGCTTTCATGACCCACGGATCGTTCTGAACCGTGGCTCGAAGCGTGATCTCCTTGTAGGTGTGAAGCGTGCGATTCATGTCCCCGGCGTACTCATATTCTCTGCCGAGGTAATACAGAGCCTCGCTGCCCATCGGATTCCCGACTTCTCGAGTCGCGATCTCTTCAAGCAGCGATCGGTAGGCGGCGGCGGTCTGGTCCGGAACCGGCACGTTGTGGATCATGGCGCTGATCGTAAGCCCGAGCGAATTACTGCCGGCCGGCGACATGTTCTCCGCGCGAAGCGCAGCGAGCCGAAGCTTGGCTGTCGCATCCGATTCGCTGTCCGGATAGAGCGAGGGGATCAGCGCATACACGAACTCAGCCAACGGCTGTTTGGCATTCGCCCGCAACCCCTCGGCAACGTGCAGCAGAGCCGTCGGCGCATATCCATGGCGCGGATAGAGATTGTAAAAGAGCAGCATGAGCTCTCGAGCAGAAGCTTCATGATGCAGTTTGACCTGCGTGACGGCATACCGTTGCAGCGACAAGGGATCGCCTTTGAAGAGATGCGGCCATCGTCTGTAACCGCTCTCGAAGATCGGCTGCGCGTCAGAAAATCGTTGCGCCCTGAACAATGCATGGGCCAACCCCACCGTCGCCCCTTGGAGCAACCGCTCGTCTTCACTTCGCTTTCGCACGTCGGCAAACGCATGCTCGGCATCGCTCCATTTCCCCATGGCCATGAATGTATACCCAAGACCCAGGAACGCCCGATTCCTATCAAAGGGAATATCGATTGAATGAGCCATGGCTTGCTGATAGAACGCCTGCGCCTCTTGGAACGCGCTTTGCTCGACATACAAATCCGCGATCCGCCATTCTGCTCTTCGGGCGTTTAACGATTGCGGATGGTCCCGAAGGAGTTTTTTGTACTCGACCATTGCTTCGGATCGTGGTTGCTCCGAGGTCTCATCACGCAACAAAAGTTCGACCAAGAAGGCTTTCGCCGATGGGACGAGTAGGCTTTCGGGATGGTCCTTTACGATCTTCGTAAAGAAGCGTTGCGCGTCAGACCATGCATTCCTCCTGTACGCGGACAGGCCTTCTTGCCAAGCCAGTCCGTCGATCCCCGAAGATTGGCCTTCCTGACGAGGCCCATCGTCCGGCAGAGGCTGCGTGAATCCTTCAACCGATACTGGATTCCATGTTGGGGCCGCGCGTTCGGGTGCTGCGGCATTCGAGGTGTTGGGAGCAGGAGGCGGGGGAACCTTCCCCATGGCCGGCCCGGAGAGCGACATCCAGACGGCAATCGAGAACAGAAATGGACGATATCGTAAGCGGCATCGATGCACGGCGATAGGGCATCAGCAAAGCTCATGCCCTGCACATGCCTAGGAAACTCGCGGGAAATCAGGAGAGTTCTTCAGAGCAATGGATAGTTTGGATGAATGGCGTCAGGATTGGCGTCGGCTACGTCGCCAGGTCGTCAATCTTTTGACTGGAAGACCGTGGCCAGAGCGGGAGCGTTTCCAGGTTGGATCGTGGATCCACACCCTTGCGCTTCAGTTTTTCAACCAATGTCGTCCGGTTCAAATGGAGCAGTTGCGCTGCCCGTGAGGTGACACCGTTGGCTTTACGCAAGGCTTCCATGATGAGATGCTTTTCGTACTGCTCAACCTCTCTTGAAAGATTGATGCCGTCTTCGCTGAACCGGATGAACTGCTCTTTCAATTCGGAGGCCGCCGACCGCCGACGGATTTTCTCAGGTAGATCTTCGGTGGAAAGAACTCCGTGCTTCTTGATCACGACCAACCGCTCGATCATGTTCTCCAACTCTCGAATGTTGCCTGGCCAGTCATACTCGGTCAACATATCGAGAGCGTCTGGAGCAAGACCCGACACCTCGGTATGCTTGGTGTGATTGAAACGAGTCAAAAAGTGATCGATCAGGAGCGGGATGTCGCTTCGGCGGTCTCGTAGCGGAGGAATCACGATGGGAATCACATTGAGCCGATAGAACAGGTCTTTGCGAAATCGCTTTTCCTCAACCAGCATTTCCAAATCCTGATTGGTCGCGGCAACGATGCGCACATCCACGTGAATCGTCCGGTTTCCTCCTACTCGTTCGAATTCCCGCTCCTGTAATACCCGAAGCAACTTCACTTGCAACGGCAGGCTCATCTCGCCGATTTCATCGAGAAAGATAGTTCCTCCGTTTGCCAGTTCAAACCGGCCCATCCGCGCATGTGTGGCCCCTGTGAACGAGCCCTTTTCATGTCCGAAGAGCTCCGACTCCAGCAAATTTTCAGGGATGGCGCCGCAATTGACCGGGACCAGCGGACGGTCCTTTCGGAGACTATTGAAGTGCAGCATGCGCGCCACCAGCTCCTTACCGGTGCCGCTCTCGCCTTGCATCATGACCGTGCTGTCGCTGTCGGCGACTTTTTGGACGAACTCCATCACTTGCCGGATCGGCTCGCTGACGCCCACCAGCTGTTCCAATCGATATTGATCGCGCACGGCCTTCCGCAAAAGGTGGTTTTCTTGCCGAAGCCGGAGGAACTCGGCCGCCTTCCGAACCACCACGCCCACGGCTTCAAGGTCGAACGGCTTGGTAATGAAGTCGAACGCACCGGACTTCATGGCGCGAACCGCCGTTTCAATGGTGCCGAACCCGGTCATCATGATGGGAATAATTTTCGCGTCGAGTTTCGCAAGGCGATCGATGATCTCGATGCCATTGATATCGGGCAACTGAAAATCCGTGATCACGATATGGACGACCGCGTCCTTCACCGCCTGGATCGCCGCAGCGCCGTCTTCTGCGGTGAAGACGCGATACTCCTCCTGCATCAGGGCTTCCTGCAGCACATCCCGCACGGCAGGATCATCATCGACAACCAGGACATGGAGTTGACTCATGCGTAATGTCCTTTGGAATACGAAAGAAGAAAACGAGCCTAGAATAATGGCCCGTGGCAGGCAATGCAAGCCGTATCGATAAATCCGGCAATCGATCGCTATCGAATGATCTGGAACGAGAGAGCTTTCTTGACAGGTTCTTCGGCCTGTTGGTACTGTGCGAGACAACGTTTGAACGTGATCTCATCGGCAGGCTGGCGTAGCTCAATCGGCAGAGCAGCGGTTTTGTAAACCGCAGGTTGGAG